>NZ_AWGF01000001.1 GCF_000495855.1 Asticcacaulis sp. YBE204
CCGAGCGGAATGGACTGATCAAAGCGGCAAGCGAACAAAGCGAACGTTTTACGTTAGAGCAGGTGCGCCTAAACGCGGAAACCAGTCGCGCGATGACACTGCTCGATACCTTAAGAGCTGAACACAACGCTTTGCAGCAAAGATTGGAAGCTGTGGAGCAGGCCCGCAGCCAAGCGGAAGCGCACCTCAAATCCTATCGCAACGCCGGTTTTGGCGACTTTACAAAGTGGGCCTTTGCGCCGAGCAACAAACCATAAACGAAACGACTTAAGCCGTTTCGTTTATGCCGCGCAACTGGTCAATTTCGCGGCGCATACGCGACAATTCAGCTTCCAGGTCTCGGATGGGATCGTTATCGACGGTCACATTGATCCGGTCGTGATGGCCGAACACCTTGAAATGACGCGCTTCAGGATCGGCGTTACGGTCGTATTTTGTGTCGCTATGCATTGGGAATTCAGCCAATGCCTCATGAAGCGCCTTCGCGCCTTCTACTGGCATCAGGGGGTTGGCTTGAAACGAGGCGAGATAATTATAATCCGCCGTCCGCTGAACAGCGGCCTCTAGCCGTGAAGTCACTGCAGAAGATTTGAGACCATCGGTCAAAACAGCTGTAACGACTTCTTGGGAATCAATTGTCGCCACGAAAGCCCCTTGAAGGAAATTGTAGCCGTCACCCGGCACATCTCCTTTCAGCAAGTCTTCCAGACTGATGTTTTTCAACGCTTCCGGTTGCCCCGATGAGCCGTATAGACCGAGATGGAAATAAACCGACAATAGTCGCATATAGGCGGCAAAAACATCCAGATAGAAATCCGAGCTCAGAAACACATCGATCCGTTGGCGCGACAGGTCTGCCTCACCAAACAGCAGAGGTGAATAGGCCTGAAGGTAGGCATCGAAGATAGGAAAGCCTTCGGCAAACGGTGATCGGTAAAAAAACTGCTCCGGCGCCAGTGAGGCACATATATATTCCGATGACAGATCGAAATTGGCTAACTTTAAAAGATCTTCGCGCAAACCATAGAAGGTAATGTCGTGAATGTAGTACGGGGCTATGGCAAAGGCATTCGCAACATAAATCTTATACTCGAATATCTTTGGCCATCCTTCCGGGAGGTTGATCGTCAGGTTCGCGCCAACGACCCGCTCCAGCAAATCGTCGCCTGAGGGTCCCAGATCCGGCCTCATCTTAAGAACGAAAGCCCCCCTGGGCACAGCCTGCAAGGCGTACCACCAGGTCAGGGACTGATGCAGGGTGTGACCGACCGTTCTAAGTTTTGGCTCCTCGATCTGAACGACGCGAAAGCCGCTTTTCAGCGCGAAATCGACAATATCTGGGTTCAAATCGGATTCACGACGCCACCAGCAACATACGACTCCGTCAAGGCGACCGCTGCTCAACCAGTCACGAAGTTGCTCGAGCTTTTTCACCGACTGATCGCGATTACGCAGAAGGCCGCAAAAAATTACCCAGTTTTTACGCATGACTGTTTATTGTCCTATCCAGAGCAATATATCGAAACAAAAAATCGGCGAAGCCAAAAGTGTGAGCGGTTTTCGACGACAATATCGCGACACAAATCGAAATGATGTAGCTATTTAAAGTCATTCCGATCTAGGTTGCCAGACCCTTTGGGCCATGAAAGATGCTTTTAAACCAGCGTTTGAAAAGCGATATCCTGACTTCGGATATTTTGGAAACTTGATTTTTAGACGCTTGTCGTGACGGACTATAATTACGCCAGGTGTCATCAGGTACATTAGAAAATAGCGGTCGGTCCCCCGTACGCGCCCATTGTCCCTGCCGAAAATAAGATTGCAACTCCCAGAAGAAACTCCCCTTCACGCCGTCCGGATCTGTCTTATTCAAAACGTGTTCCATGTCCCGACTGGTAAAACACTTCAGTTCTAGAATTCCTTTAGTTAGAGGATCGAGTACAGGATACTTGTACCATCCCGCATTGAACCACTCAAATTCCTTTACGATGTAATGGTCGGCAAGGATCAATGCATTCGCATTTGCCCTCTCTTCTTCTGCCGCATAATAGGTTTTGAAATCCTCGGATCGCGCTTTCAGGCCCAGGCCTAGCTGGATCTCCATGACTATAGGCGATTCGGCGTCCACTGCCGGTACGGTCCAGTAAGATTTTAACGTCTCCACTTCACCGAACATGATCAAATCAGCAGGATGGATATCCCAGGAATATTTAGATGTAAAAATATCACTGACAATTATCTTGCGAGAATTCCCTGACACTAACACTTGAGACTTAGCTCGATTTAATATGGATGGATCGTCAAAATAGAAATCCCATCGCGCAAGCAAAGTATATTTGAACTTCAAATCCACCGCTCTTTTCAATCCGATGCTGGCCATTGAAATTTGTTTATTTACATTCCCCCTATTATCTATAGTTGGAGCATCCAGGACAATAACCTCATCAAAAACTGTATTTAATTCGGCCACTAAGGCAGATTCCGTGTTTGCCCAAACCACCGCGATGAGATAATACCCTTTAAATGTAATGCGATTTGCGCGAGCCAGTTGCAGAAATTGCGAATTTAGCATTCCTCTGAAAATGACGCATGCCTCAGTGGAATAATCAACGTCCGGATTTCTGGCATCAGGGTGCACTCCCTTAAATTTAAAATAGGCTTTATTAAAAATACCGCGTCGTTCGAACCCGGCCGAGTCAGCGGGATGGTCGCTTGTAAATATTTTCACCCCGGACTCTTTAGAAAAAATGGCCTCCTCACAAGCTTTTCCAATCGAATTTGCCACAACATGAAGTTCTTTATTATTATAAAGAATTTCAATTATGCTATTGCAAAGTGATAGTACAGATTCCTTCTCTATAAGCGCCAGTGTTTCGATATCAATTTTATTAAAAAAACTTATTAGTGATTTAAAATCAACCCCACTTCGAATAGTCGATGATAGATTTATTACAAGAATCCAGTATAAACTCTCAGAAAGAAATTCCAATTGCAATTTATGAACTTTATGAAAATAAAGCTCATAACGCTCTACAAGTATCTTCGCAGATGCAAAATCCCCCCTGCTAAAAGCAAGGCAGGCCTCTTGCAGATAACGTCTTCCATCTACAGAATTGATATGCACACTATTTGTGTACATTCTTTCAAGCTCACGCCTCAATTCGACATTCGTTACTTTATGAAAATCTATAGGCGCACCGTGCGTCAAGTAATTCAATTTAGAGCTTAAATAAATAATTACATCGAGGTCGATGGATGATTCTTTAGCAAGCTCTAAAATCTCATCACAGGCGAAGGTGCAATGCCTTTCGTAGAAAAAATTAAATGCTTTTATGAACAATCCTTTATTTGGGCAAGAAACTAAAACGTCTTTATATATACGTGACGCAAACGCTTGGTTATTATTGTCAATTATAAAATCAATTAAATATATAAATACATGAAGCCTGTCTTCCGCGCTTTCAAGTTCATATATAAGAGAAACAATATCAAGAGTTAATCTTTGAAATTTTATCCTCCCCAGTAAGAATAATTTTTTTATATTTTCTGAAAAAACACCTTTTGATTGGCAAATCGATTGCAATTCTTTCAATTCTAAATAATTATTTGTATGTTCATATATTTCAGCAAGCATTTCGTACGAAGGAACATGATTTCCGTCCACCGCAATTGCTTGCCGGCAAGTATTAACTACCCCATCTATTTTTCCGAGCTTCTTATATGATTCGGCTAAATGAAAACACATCCATACAGAATTAGGAAATTTTTCGCACGCTAAAACCAATACTTCCTCGGCTTTCGAGACCATGTCTTGGGACAAATAAAATTTGCCCAGATCACTATACGCCATGTCAAAATCAGGACACGCTGTTACAAAGGCTAAAAGTATGTCTTCAGTGGCATTTTCACCTTCTGTTGATATCAGATCTTCAACATAGGCGCGTTTATCCCACACTGTATCGCCGACAATGTTCACCCTAAACCCCCGCAAAAATAAAATGCGCCCGGATATAAATTTCCGGGCGCCATACTAAAATTATATTTTAGACAGATGTCGGCTGCTTATTTTCAAAATCCCAACCGGCGACATCACCAAAATAGGCTTGATTCCCCCCATCAAGCACCAAAACCTTATTACAAACCTCTTGGACAAGGCCCCAACTATGGGTAGCGACAACCATAATGCGCGACTTCTCAAGGACTTCGTTCATTTTAGACTTTGCCTTGTCTTGGAAGCCGGCGTCACCGGCACCAATCCACTCGTCAAGCAAGAGAATATCCGGCTCAAAGTTGGTGGAGACAGCAAATACCAGGCGCGATTGCATGCCCGCCGAGTAAGTCTTTACAGGCAGATCAACGAAAGCGCCCAACTCGGAGAATTCGATGATCTCCTCCATGCGCGAAAGAATTTGCTTGGTCGTATAACCGCGGCGCCGCGCCATATGAAGGATATTTTCGCGTCCCGTGAAGGTTGCGTCGAGCCCAAGGCCAATATCGATCATAGAGGATATGCGACCCGTTACATCGACTCTGCCAACATCGGGCTCATAGATACCGGCCAGAACGCGCAACAGGGTCGTTTTTCCGGCCCCGTTATGACCTACAATGCCCATACGGTCGCCATCAGTAAGGCGGAAACTAATGTTATCCAAGGCGCGAATGTGAATCACGTCTTGTCCGCTTTTCAGCATACGCCCGCCAATGGCCATGTTCAGAACGGCATTGCGTATTGATTGTGCTTTGATAGAATATATACAATAGTCCAGGCTTACGCCACTGAGTTCAATTTTAGCAGACATTACGCCCCCTTTAAATCCAGAACGGAATACGACGGCGATTCAAGCTGAAAAACAACAGCCAGAGCAGAACTCCTGCAACCGTTATCCCCAATGCCATCCCCCAGTACTTGGCCGGCATGAACGTGCCCAGCATAGGGGAACGCACCATTTCTATAAAGGGGTAAAAGGGATTGTAATCTACGATGAACATCTTATGCGCAGGAATCATGGATGGCCGGTACATGATTGGCGACATGAACATCACTAATTGCGATAAATAAGGAAGCAAAAACCGCAAATCCTTATACCGCGCGGAAACCATCGAAACTAACGCCCCCCACGTCAACATATTAAATACGACGATCAGCATCCCGGGAACAATCGTCCAGTGCGGCAAGGTCAGCACACGCAGGAGCGCAAGAATAATGTAAAACACGACAAGATTGTGAGCGAACAGAAACAAATTTCGCGTCACCGCCTCAAAACTATAATAAGTGAACGGGTAGGCATGATTGCTGATAATGCCGCCATTCTGTACATATACCTCAGGCGCTTCGTTAAATACATGCCCGACCAGGCTGAAGGCAATCATGCCGCTCATGATCCAAGGGAAAACGACACTTAGATCCTGATTGAACAGGGCTCCAAATACAATCGCCATCGATCCGGACATGGCAATCATGGAACCCGTGTTCCAGAAAGAGCCTAAAAGCGTTCGCTTATACTTGGCTGAAATATCGTGATAAGCTTGGTAAAGCCAGACATGAGATAGTCCAATACCAGCTCTGAGATCATTAATTGCTTTAAAAAATTGATTATTCGTCGCCATAAAACGTTCCTGACAAGGAGACCTTCCCTCGTATATGACATAGCCGTAATCGGTGCAAGGCGTCATTTCGCAGTTGCGGAACACCTTCCGCTCCACTAAGAATGCGGTTATATTTCGCGCCTATCCGGATAAATTTATGTCTTTTTCCAAACAATTGGTCGTTCTGGTCGGCGGCAAGGGCACACGCCTGGGTGAGGCGACCAAGAATACGCCCAAGCCGCTGATGCCCATTACCGATACCGATGTTTTCCTCGATTACTTCCTGCGCGCCGCCGCGCGTCAGGGGTTCGACGACATTCTCATGCTGGCCGGGCATCTGGGCGAGCAGGTTCAGGCGCGCTACGACAACCGGCGGTTCGGCGAGGCCCGCATCAGCGTCCTGATCGAGCCCGAACCGATGGGCACCGGCGGCGCCTTCCGTTTCGCCAGCGAACGCCTGGCGCCCACCTTCGTGGCGGCCAATGGCGATACCCTGTTCGATACCAATATCCGCGCCCTCGATCACGTCCTGCAAAGCGACAACAGTCTCCTGGCGGCACTGGCCCTGCGTCACGTCGACAATGCCGGTCGTTACGGTTCGGTCGATTTCGACGGCAAGCGCATCGCGCAGTTCCGTGAAAAAGACCCGACCTCCGAAGCCCAGCCGGGCCACATTAATGGCGGCATCTATGCCTTGCGTCGTGATGCCATCCTGCAACTCGACGACGGCCCCTCGTCAATCGAGGCCGACCTGTTTCCGCGCCTCGCCGCCGAAGGTCGGCTGGGCGGCCTGACCTCCACGGGTTACTTCCTCGACATCGGCCTGCCGGAAACTCTGGCCACCGCGCGAAAGGATCTGCCCGCCCAAAAGCGCGCGGCCCTGTTCCTTGATCGCGACGGGGTCATCAATATCGACACCAATTATCTGCACAAGGTCGAGGATCTCGTCTGGGTCGATGGCGTAACCGAAACCATCCGTGCAGCGAACGACCGCGGGCTGGCGGTCATCGTCGTTACGAACCAGGCCGGTATCGCGCGCGGCTATTACAGCGAAGGCGACATGATCCGCCTGCACCACCATCTTCAGGATACACTGAACAGTCAGGGCGCCTTTATCGACGGCTTCTATTTCTGCCCCTATCACGAAGCGGCGGAGATCGAGCGCTACCGCATCGCCAACCATCCGGATCGCAAACCGAACCCCGGCATGATTCTCAAGGCGGCGCTCGACCATAATATCGACCTGTCAGGCTCCCTGTTGATCGGCGACAACCTATCGGATGTCGAAGCGGCGACGCGCGCCGGGGTGCGGGGCCACCTGTTTACCGGCGGCAACCTGATGTCTTTTGTTGAAGACCAGACCGAAATCCTATTATGATCCCAGCAAGGGGGCCCGCCGCACACAGGCGCGCTTCCGACCGGATATTCCTTAAAAAAATTTCAACGATTTCATGAGCGCGGCGTAATGGCTAAAAGTCCTTCCAAGAAACCGGTTTCCAAGACGCCCAAGACCAGTGTGGCAGAAAAGCCCGTCACCGCGACTGTAGCCGTTGTGAAGGCGGTCGACGTGCCGCCAAAGCCTGAAAAGCCGGCAGCCAGGCCCGCCACCAAGACGATCAAGCTCAGAACGACCAGCCAGGCCGCGACGTCCTCCGTAAAGGTGGCAAAAGCGGAAACATCGGAGGTGGAAACCCCGGCCAAAGCCGCTCCGACGCTTGAAACAAAAACGAACGCGCCTAAGATTCCGCGCAAAACGGTCGGGATCGCGCCCAGAGCTTTCGGTGCGGGCCGTTCCGTCAAGTCCGATCTCTCGGCCGATGAGATCGAACGGCGCATGACCAACATGCGCAACCGTGTGCGTGAACTGGAAGCCTCTCATGACGCTCTGGAAGAAGAAAAGCGGATTCGTGAGCGCGAGTTGATGCAGTTGCGCACGCATGTTCATAACCTCAATCTCAGCCTGATTGCCCAAAGCCAATACACTGCCCGCGCCATTATGCTGGCCACGCCGGAAAAGTCGAAAATAGAGGTAAAGAGTTCGCCCCTTACCGATCTGGGCTGGCTTATCCGCCTCACCCTGAGCAAGGGACCGGTGCGTGCTCTGCACGATTATCGTGCAGCCACCTACCTGAAATCGCATGAGCTGTTCGACGCCAGCTATTATCAGTCTCAGCTGGATACACCGCTGACCGGCAAGGATATGCTCTGGCACTATATTACCGAAGGCTTCAATGCCGGTCTCAATCCTTCGCGCAACTTCAACGTCCGCAAATATCTGGCCTTCTATCCCGATATCAAGGCCTCGGGTGTTGAACCGTTCAGCCACTATCACCGTATCGGTCACAATGAACGCCGCGTCGCCCTGCCGTCTGCGCCGATTACGCCCATGTTCGAGGGCGACAGCGTTGCGCGCTTCTATGCGCCGCAGCCGCAGCCCAAGCCGGTCTTCGTACCCGGTTCGATCGATCTCGAAGATCGTACCGGCGAGGAATGGATCACCGCCCGCAATCCGGCGGTCGACCGCAGCACGCTGGGCCTTTACGATATCCGCCCCGACGATGCCGTCCCCATAGAAGGCGCCGTCGGCGAGGCCTTCATGGAACAGTTCGACCTGCTGGGCGAAGCGCCTGACTATGCCGGAGCGGTCGCTTACCTCAACGGTCTAAAACCTAAAGCTAAAATCGTCACCGATCCGAACGAACCGGTCGACGTCTCGATCGTCATCCCCATCTATGGGCAACTGAACTACACGCTCAACTGCTTGCACTCCCTGTTGTTGCACGAAACCAAATACAGCATGGAGATCATTATCGGCGACGACCGCGGCCCCGACGAAAGCGGTGTATATCTACCGCAACTCAACTTCATCCGTTACCTGCTGCACGACGTCAACGGTGGTTTCATTCTGAACTGTAACCGTGCCGGCGAACTGGCGCATGGCGACTGGATCGTCATGCTCAATAACGACACCCGCGTGGTGCCGGAATGGCTCGACGAAATGATCGATTCGTTCGCCCTGTTCCCCAAGGCCGGGATGGTCGGCTCGAAGCTGTTCTATTCCGACGGTTCGCAACAGGAAGCGGGCGGCATCATCTGGAAGGACGGTTCGGCCTGGAACTACGGGCGTAACGACGACCCGAACCGCCCACGCTATACCTATGCCCGTCAGATCGACTATATCTCTGGCTGCTCGATTACCCTGCCGATGAAGCTCTGGCGCGAACTGGCCGGTTTCGATCCGCATTTCTGCCCGGCCTATGCCGAAGACTCCGATCTGGCGTTCCGTATCCGTCATGCTGGTTATGAAACGTGGTATCAGCCGCTGTCGCGCATCATCCACTATGAAGGCAAGACGTCGGGCACCGACGTCACGACCGGCGTTAAGGCCTATCAGGTCATCAATAAGGACAAGCTGTTCGCGCGCTGGAAAGACGATCTGAGCACGCACCGCGAAAATGCGCACGAACCCTGGCTGGAGCGCGAGCGCACCGTGGAAAAGCGTGCCCTGATCATCGACGCGACCAACCCGACGCCGTGGATGGACGCCGGATCGGTGACGACGACCACGACGATCCGCATCTATCAGGAACTGGGCTACAAGGTGCACTTCGTCCCGCAGGACAACTTCCTGTACGAACCGCGTCAGGTGAAAGCCCTGCAACGGATGGGCGTCGAATGCGCCTATGCGCCTTATGAGACGCGCTTTTCGACCTATATGCAGAAATACGGTCACCTGTTCGATATCGTTCAGGTATATCGCTTCGGGGTCGCTGAAAAGTGCCTCGACGATATTCGCAACTACGCACCGCAGGCTAAGATCGTCTTCCACAACATGGACCTGCACTTCCTCCGCCTCGAACGCGAAGCCGAGATTTCCGGCGACGAGAAGGCCATGGCCCACGCCATGGAGGTCAAGGAAAAAGAACTGGACCTCATCTCCAAGGTCGACTGCACCATCGTTCACTCGCCGGTCGAATCGGACCTGCTGAACGAACTTCTGCCCACCGCGCCGGTCGTCATCTTCCCGTACATGACCGACTATGTTGGGACCAAGATCGGCTTCGACGCGCGCAAGGACATCATGTTCCTCGGCGGTTACGGCCACGGTCCAAACATCGATGCCGTCGAATATTTCGTCAAGGAAGTCTGGCCGTTGATAAAGGACGAGCTTCCGGAGGCGAAATATCTCGCCGTGGGGGCCAAACCGACCGACAGTATGAAAGCCCTGGCCGACGACCGCATTATAATCACCGGCATGGTCGAAGATCTGGCCCCGTGGTTCGACCGCTGTCGCGTCTTTGCCGCAACTATACGGTACGGTGCGGGCGTCAAGGGCAAGGTATCAACCTCGATGGCGCACGGCGTCCCCGTCGTCGCTACCGATTGCGCCGCCGAAGGCATGTACCTGACCGATGGCGAAAGCGTGCTGATCGCCAATACGCCGCAAGAGTTCGCCCAGAAGATCAAGAAGCTCTACAAAGACAAGAAGGGCTGGGAAAAGATGTCGAGCGACTCGCTGGCCTTCGCTCAGGAATACAATTCCTTCGATATGGGCGTCCGGACGGTCAAGCGTATTATCGACATCGTGGAGGCCTGATCTTAGAGATCAAAACCAAAAAAGGGCGGCCTCTGCAAAGGCCGCCCTTTTTATGTGCTCTGATGTCGCTCTCAGACCTTCGACAACTCGTACTCGAAGACCGTCTTGATCGTATCGCGGAAGTCGATCTGGGGCGACCAGCCGGTATCACGGGAAATCTTCTCCCGGCTGCCAAAGATAACCGCTTCATCGGTCGGACGCAGCAGCGCCGGATCGACTTCGGGCTCGAAGGCCACGCCCGCCGCCGCGCTGAACAGATCGACAATCTGAGCGATCGAAACCAACTCGTGATTGCAGATATTATAAGCCTCACCCGGATGCCCCTTGGCACCCAGAGTGAGAAGGGCGGCGATCAGGTCCTTCACGTCGAGAATGGCGCGCTGGCTCTTGAGATTGCCAACGATCAGCTTGGTGCCCCCCGTCTTCACCAGCTTTGCACAGCGGCGGGCGAAATCCGAGACGACGTCGTCACGCTTGCGTGGACCCGTCGTGTTGAAGATGCGGGCGCGCACACCGCGAATCTTGTTGGAATACCAGTATTGCAGGGTCAACAAGTCCTGCCCCACCTTGCTGACGCCGTAAGGATGCATGGGCATCAGTTCGGCGCCTTCCTTGATCGGCACGTTTTCTGGCGTCAGGCTGGCACCGTATTCGGCCGAAGAACAGGCAACGACGACCACCGGATCATAGTCGGGATCGTTTTCGCGAATGGCCTTAATCGATTCGAACAGGTTGATCGTACCGTGGACATTAACGTCGAAGGTTTCTTCCGGCTGTGCCCAGGAACGCACCGGCAGGCTTTGCGCCGCCAGATGATAGATTTCCGTCGGACGCTGCTTACGGATAAGGGCTTCCAACTGCGAACGATAGCGCACATCGATCTCGATCAGCTCGTCCTTAAAGCGGATTTCGTCGAAATTGACCGTCGGTCGGTAATAGGTGCCGACCACTTCGACCTGCTGATCCTTAAGCAGTTCGAACATATGCGACCCGACCATGCCCGCGGCACCGGTAATCAGAACTTTTCTCATTAAATTATCCCTTGCTGGTCCAGGTCGTCACGCCCTCGACGATGAGTTTCGCGATCACCGGCGTGGCGGTCGTACGCGTCTTGATAAGTTCCTGAAGCGTGTGGCGTCGGTCCGGATCGACGATGAACATGGCGAAACCGCCGCCACCGGCCCCGGACAACTTGCCCGACATGGCGCCATTGCCCAGCACAAGGCTGAATAGCTCTTCTACTTCCCGCGTCGATACGGCTGGCGATGTCCGCTTCTTGGCTTCCCAGCCGCTTTGCAGGATGTCGGCCACCTTGCGCATACTGCCGAACAGCAGCGCTTCTTTCATCTGGGTCGCTTCCAGCTTGAGCTGGTGCATGGCGTCGAGCGAACTGCCGCCCGAACTGACCGATTTCGACTGAGCATTGATGATCTTGGCCGACTCGCGCGACGCCCCGGTAAAGGTCATCAGGATCGAGGACTCAAGCTCATTATGGACGTGCGAGCGGATGCGCAGCGGGTTGACGACCACGCGCTCGTCAGCGCTGAATTCCATGAAGTTGAAGCCGCCGAAGGTGGCTGCGTACTGATCCTGACGACCGCCGCTGAGGCCGAGATCGACGCGCTCGATATCAAAAGCCAAACGGGCGATTTCGTATTCGCCGAGCGGAATGGACAGCAGTTCACAGAAGGCCGCGACCATGGCCACCACCAAAGCCGAGGACGAGCCCAGACCCGACCCCATCGGGGCATCAACGTGGGTCGACAGAACCAGCGGAATGGGCTTGCCGCCATTATACTGCGTCATGATGCGGTTATAGACGCCGCGGTGCAGGGCCAGTTTCGCCGCATCGGGGATCAGGGCGTCGCCGTCGAAACTTTCCACCGTATTGAGGTCGATCGAATTGAACACAACCTTGCCATCGGGCGACGGCTTGAGGCTGGCATAGGCATATTTGTCGATGGTGACGTTAAGGATGGCACCGCCGTAGGTGTCGCAATAGGGCGAAACGTCCGTCCCGCCGCCGGCAAGGCCCAAACGCAGCGGCGCGCGCGACCTGATGATATGGTTGAACATAAATCCCCGATCCCGGTAATTTTTAAGCGAATAAAATGTCAGGCAGAAAAATAATCTACGTTCAAGGATTAGCCAAATTCACGCCTGAATTCAATGGGCCTTGCGTCGCTCCCGACGCAATCGAATTAAGTACAGGCGCTTGCGCCGCTCCATCGCATCCTCGCGGATGACGCGGCGCAAAATCACCGGTGCGGCGGGTTCTACCGATTGGACGGGTTCCGCCTGAATGCGGGCGACGGGCAGGGTGCCGTATCCTTTCACCGGCACGCGACCGAACTGCGCCGGCGGTGAAATATAGCCGATATCCGTCAGATTACGCCGCATGATCTTGGTCATCAGCTTGGTTTCGTCGTCCTTGAAATAGCGCTTGTACCCGCCGACCTCTCCGGTCTGACGCGGCTTGTCCGCGCCCCGCGTATTTTGCGGCATGGCCTCCAGACGATGCTTTTGATTTAAGCCTCTTATCTGCTCCCCCAAAACCGGCTTGCCGAGATACTGAATCAGCAGCTTGATCATCACCTCTCCGTTCTGACGCCCATGCTCGTATTTGAGATTGAGCACCGTGCGCGGGTGCAACGTCTGAACGTGGCGCATCATGTCGATCTGCATGTTCCAGACATGGGCATACCAGGCGATGGCATAGCGCCGCTGAGCGACATCCGTCGATTCCGCCAAGGTCGCCGAAGCGAACGGCGAAAAGCGCGACTTCATCACGTCGCGTCCGTCGCGCCTGAGCAGGATCATGGCCGAGTCCGGCATCCACAGCGAGACAAGGTCGGCGATCTGCGTGTCATTCGGACATTTCAGAACGGCGTGACTGTACCAGCCGACGCCGTATTCGCGGACGACCTGCTCGCAAATGGCCGAGACAAACACCTGTTGCAACAAGGCGAGGCTGTGGGGAGCCCATATGGCGTTGCGTTCCATCGACTTGGCCGCCAGTTGACGCGAAAAGACGGCGGACTCCCGGCCGGGCGGGATATCCGTGCCAAACTCGGTCCCGCGCACATGCGATTTAAAGGGGTTGTCCCGCCAGAAGTCTTTCAACCCGCCGAAAACATACTCCGGGTCCCATTCCAGTATCCCCAGCATACGCGGCAGAGCCGGTTCATCGATGACGGCAACGTCCCCCAGGCTCCAGAAAATCTCGCCCAGCCACGTGGTTCCCGACCGGGCGATGGAAAAGAGCCATACCAGTTTGGACGTCATCGAACGTTCGAACACCGGGCGGTCGACGGCATAAAGCGAATAGACGCCTAAACTCTCTGGCAATGTCCCGCCATCCGGCAACACCAGACGCACGCTCAATTCAGCGCCCTCACGCCCCCACAGCGAAAGCGGGATCAAACAGGCCGACATAGTTTGTTGCCGATCAACCAGCAGCGTCATGGCGGGCAGGCTTACGCCGCCAACCGAAAGGACAACACGCACCTCAGGAGAGGTTGAAAATACCGCGTTGCGCAGCTTGATCTGAAACAGGATATCCGAAGTCGAAGCCTGAACCGACCTGACCGCATCCGCCGACAGCGAGAGGCCGAAAACCGTGTCGGTATTCAGGCGCCACTGGCGAATGTCCTTGCGCCAATCGTGCGCGCTAAAGACCACATCCGGTTCCAGCGCAATGACGCCATCCGGCATATAGGTCTGCGGGCGCCAGTCGAGGCCCGCATCGAAAGAGATAGCGTCGTCCAGCATGGTGCGTGCCTTCGGAGTCTAAAAACCAAAGGAAAACACGCAGGGGGCGAGTTGGCAATGCGCCACCTTTCGCACATGCGAAAAGACGCATCAACTTGCTGTGAGTTAAAAATCAGAACTTAGATCACATAAGTCGGTTCGGTCGGCAGATACCCTTCGTCATAGAGCCATGCGAAGATGCGTTCGGCGGCGGCTTCGGGCGTTTCACCATCTTTGCCGACCACGATTTCCGGGTTTTCCGGCGTCTCATAGGGGCTGTCGATGCCGGTGAAGTTCGGGATCTCGCCCGCACGGGCCTTCTTGTACAGGCCCTTCACGTCGCGCGCCTCGGCCACCGCCAGCGGCGTCGCGACATAGATTTCAACAAATTCGCCCGCTTCGAGCAGGTCGCGCGCCAGTCTGCGCTCGGCCCGGAACGGTGAAATGAACGATACGAGTGTGATCAGACCGGCTTCGGTCATCAGCTTGGACACCTCGGCGACGCGGCGGATGTTTTCCACGCGGTCGGCATCCGAAAAGCCGAGGTCTTTGTTCAGACCGTGGCGGACATTGTCGCCATCGAGCAGAGTGGTGTGATAGCCGAGGCTCAGCAACTTCTTTTCAACCAGATTGGCGATGGTCGATTTGCCCGCACCCGACAGACCAGTGAACCACAAAACCGCCGGCTTCTGCCGTTTGATGTCGGCGCGGGCGGCTTTGGACACCTCCAGCGCTTGCCAGTGGACGTTCGTCGCCCGACGCAGCGCATGATCGACCATGCCCGCGCCCAGCGTCAGGTTCGAGATACGATCGATGAGGATGAACGCCCCCGTCGCCTTATTATCCGCATACGGATCGAAGGCGATCGGCGACTGCGTGGCGATCAGAACCGTGGCCACTTCGTTGAGTTTCAGCGTCTTGGCCGCCAGCTTCTCGAACGAGTTGACGTCGGTCTTGTAGCGGATTTCCGTGATCGTCGCCGATACGGTCTTTGCGCCGATCTTGAGCAGATAGGGACGTCCCGGCAGCAACTCGTCTTCGTTCATCCAGATCAGACTTGCCTGAAACTGTTCGCAGACCTCAGGCCGTGCGTCCGGCGCGGTCAGGATATCGCCGCGCGAAATATCAATCTCGTCTTCCAGCGTCAGGGTCACCGCCTGATCGGCCCCGGCGACGGGCAGGTCGCCATCATAGGTGACGATCGACTTGACGCGCGACGACTTGCCCGAATTGGCGACGACGACCTCATCACCCGGACGGATGGTCCCCGACGAGATAGTGCCGGAGAAACCGCGGAAATTGAGGTTCGGACGGTTGACCCACTGCACAGGCAGGCGGAACGGCTTCTGCGTCTCGTCACGGTCGATCTCGACCGTTTCCAGATGCTCGACCAGAGTCGGGCCGTCGTACCAGTTCAGATTTTCGCTGCGGTCCAGCACATTGTCGCCAAAGCGCGCCGACAGAGGAATCGACACCAAAGTCTCAAAGCCAAAATCGGCGGCGAAGGCGCGGTAATCGGCCGTGATCTGCTCATAGACCTCTGCCGAATAGTTCATCAGATCGATCTTGTTGACCGCCAGAATGACGTGTTTGATGCCGAGCAGCGACACGATGAACGAGTGGCGGCGCGTCTGTGGCAGGATGCCCTTGCGCGCGTCGATCAGGATGACGGCGAGGTCGGAGTTCGACGCCCCCGTCGCCATATTGCGCGTATATTGTTCATGGCCCGGCGTGTCGGCGACGATGAACTTGCGCTTTTCCGTCGTGAAGAAGCGGTAGGCGACATCGATGGTGATGCCCTGCTCGCGCTCGGCCTGCAAGCCATCGACCAGCAGCGCCAGATCGATCTCTTCGCCGACCGTGCCGAAGCGCTTGGAGTCCTTCTCAAGGCCCGCTAGTTGATCCTCGAAGATCAGTTTGGTGTCGTAGAGCAACCGCCCGATCAGGGTCGATTTACCGTCATCGACGCTGCCGCAGGTCAGGAAACGCAGCAGAGATTTCTTTTCATGCGTCGCCAGATAGTCGGTGAACACGCTCGTATCGATTTTCTCAGGCGCGCCCATCAGAAATATCCCTCACGCTTTTTCTTTTCCATCGATCCGGCTTCATCGTGATCGATCAGGCGGCCGGACCGTTCCGAGGTCCGCGCCACCAGCATTTCCGCCACGATCTCTTCCAGAGTCGTCGCCTCGGATTCGATGGCCGCCGTCAGCGGATAGCAGCCCAGCGTGCGGAAGCGGACGTTTTTGATCTGCGGCGTCTCGCCATTGAGCGGTAAGCGCTCGTCATCGACCATGATCCACTGCCCGCCGCGATGGACGACCGGGCGCGGGGCCGAGAAGTACAGCGGCACGATGGGGATATTTTCCAGCAGGATATATTGCCAGATGTCGAGTTCGGTCCAGTTCGACAGCGGGAAGACGCGGATCGACTCGCCCGGCTTGATGCGGGCATTGTACAGGTTCCACAGTTCTGGACGCTGGTTCTTGGGGTCCCAGCCGTGGTTCTGCGTGCGGAACGAGAAGATGCGCTCCTTGGCACGCGACTTTTCCTCGTCACGGCGCGCGCCGCCGAAGGCCGCGTCGAAGCCATGCTCGGTCAGGGCCTGCTTGAGCGCGTCGGTCTTCATGATATTGGTATAGGTGTTCGAGCCGTGGTCGAACGGATTGATATTGTCCCGCACGCCATCGGGATTGGTATGCTTGAGCAGTTTCAGCCCCAGACGTTCCGCGGTCTCGTCGCGGAACTTCGTCATCTCGCGAAACTTCCACGTCGTATCCACGTGCAACAACGGGAACGGCAGGGTCGAGGGGTGAAACGCCTTCAGCGCCAGATGCAGCATGACCGACGAGTCCTTGCCGATCGAATAGAGCATGACGGGGTTTTTGAACTCCGCCGCCACTTCGCGCATGATGAAGATCGACTCGGCCTCAAGCCGGCGCAGGTGCGTCAAACGATCCGGGGTAATAGCCATGCCTCGTACACAGTCTCCGTCGCGACGGAGTGGTGCATCCGGTCGCCTTGTTATGAAGGCGGTTTTTACGGTTTGAACGCCGGACTCACAAACGTAAAAGCATGGTCTGACAGTTCAGGACTTCTAATCAATAGAAACGCCCGACCGGCGTGACCGATCGGGCGCGTTCTATGCGATGCAGGAAACCTAGATTTCCTGATTGTAGCTGCCGACTTCCGGATGGGCGGCCAGACGCGGCTTCACTTCCTTGCGGAACAGGTCGCGCATGTCGTCGGCAGAGTTGAGGCTTTCAACCACGACCACCAGTTCCGGCTTGTTCGACGAGGCGCGGACCAGCACCCACGAACCGTCTTCGAGGTGGACGCGCGCGCCGTTGACCGTGATGACCTCGACGATCTTGCGGCCGAGAATCTCGCCCCCCTTGGCGTGCAGATCGACATATTCCTGCACGATCTTTTCCAGTACCTGATACTTCACCTCGTCGCCACAGTGCGGCGACATGGTCAGCGAGGTATAGGCGACCGGCAGGGCATCTTTCAGTTCACTGAGCGACTTGTCCGGATTGCGATCCAGCATGGCCAGAACAGCCGCGGCGGCGACGATACCGTCGTCGTAGCCCAGGCCGATCGGGCTGTTGAAGAAGAAGTGGCCCGACTTCTCGAAGCCCGCCAGCGCCTTCAGTTCCGAGGTCTTGCGCTTGATATAGGAGTGGCCGGTCTTCCAGTAGACGGTCGTCGCGCCATTGGCCTTGAGGATTTCGTCGGTCTTGTACAGACCCGTCGATTTCACATCGACGACGAAGGTCGCATCCTTGTGCAGGGCTGACAGATCGCGCGCCAGCATCAGGCCGATCTTGTCGGCGAAGATTTCCTCGCCGGTATTGTCCACCACACCGCAGCGGTCGCCGTCGCCGTCGAAACCGAGCGCCAGATCGGCACCGTATTCTTTCACGGCCTTGGCCATTTCCATCAGCATGTGATGGTCTTCCGGGTTCGGATTATATTTAGGGAAGGTGTTGTCGAGGACGGTATCCATCTCGATCACTTCCGCGCCCATCGCCCGCAGGGCTTGCGGTGCAAACGCGCCCGCCGTGCCGTTGCCGCAGGCGCAGATGACCTTGAGCTTGCGCTTGAGCTGGGCCTTGGAGGCGACGTCGGCCTGATAGCGCTCCTGCACGCCCTGCACCAGCTTGAGCGAGCCGCCGGGACGTTCGACGCCGGCGCCGGCCATGATGATGTCCTTCATGCGACCGATTTCGTCCGGGCCGAAGGTCAGCGGCGCCTGACAGCCCATCTTGACACCGGTCCAGCCGTTCTCGTTGTGCGAGGCGGTGACCATCGCCACGCACGGCGCGTCGAGGTCGAACTGCGCAAAATAGGCGATCGGTGACAGGCACAGACCAATGTCGAGGACTTCGCAACCGGCCTGAATCAGACCGATGATCAGGGCGTTCTTGATGTTGATCGAATAGGAGCGGTAGTCGTGACCGACAACGATGCGCGGCTTGACGCCCCGCTCGTGGATATAGCTACCGAGACCAAGGCCCAGCGCCTGAATGCCGAGGAGGTTGATTTCCTTACCGAAGACCCAGCGGGCGTCGTATTCGCGGAAACCGGTCGTTTTGACGAAGGCTTCGGTCTCGAATTCAAAGGTATTGGGCACCAGATCGGTGCGCGGCAAAAGCACGGTCATAAAATCTATCCGATAAAAAAATAAGGTTTTCTATTAGGCAAAATAAGGGGTCAATATGGCCCGCGCCGCCTCGCCCAGATCAGGACGTTTTAGCGCCAGAGCGACGTTGGCTTGTAGCAGACCGATCTTGTCGCCGCAATCATAGGTCACACCGTCATATTCCAGCGCATGGAAACTTTGCGTCTTCATCAACTCGGCCATGGAATCGGTGAGCTGAATTTCGCCGCCGGCCCCAGGCGCCTGTGCCGATAGAAGCCCGAAAACTTCCGGTTGCAGGACGTAGCGGCCCGAGACGATGAGATTCGACGGCGCCGTGCCCTTGGCGGGCTTTTCAACCATGCCGGTCATACGATTGAGTTTATCCGCACCCTTTTGAACGGCGACGACGCCGTACTTATGCGTTTCGGACTCTGGCACGGCTTCGACCAGAATAATATTCCCACCGACCTTGTCATAGGCCTCGATCGCCTGAGTCAGGGCGGGCGTATTAGCGTCCATGACCATGTCGGGCAACAGCACGGCAAAAGGTTCGTTGCCGATGATGTCGCGTGCGCAGTTCACGGCATGGCCCAGCCCCAGCGGCTGCATCTGCCGGACAAAGCTCATTTCACCGGACTTGGGCAGTTCATCGAGCAACTGTTGCAGGAGGGCGTCCTTGCCCTTGGCGGCCAGTTGCGCTTCCAGTTCGAACTGGTGATCGAAATAGTCTTCGATCGCCCCTTTTTGTCGTCCCGTCACGAATACGAAATGCTCGATGCCTGCGGCACGGGCTTCGGCGACGATGTAGGACAGGATCGGTCGGTCGACGATATTCAACAGTTCTTTGGGGATGACTTTTGTGCCTGGCAATACACGGGTGCCAAAACCGGCCACCGGGATAATCGCTTTACGAACTTTCGGATGTGACACCAAGTGCCTCCTGATTGATAGCGTGGCGACGTTAGCGTCTAAATACACAGGTGCAAGACAAAATGTGGTCTGGTTACACGCTCTCCCTGTGGGTAGCGCACTATGTCTTAGAGCGCAGTCTGAAAAGTGTGTAACGGTTTTCGGAATCAAATGCGCGACAAAACAAACCCTTAGAGCACGGTGCAGATCCAACCGAACCGGCACCGTGCTCTAAGGATTTACAGCCTGCCGGAGCGGCCTGTATGGTGGCGTCATGCTGTCCTTCGCGTCCGCCTTGCTGAGTTATATCCACCGTCTCGGATTTGCTTTCCGGCTGAAGCGGGCCGTCCGGGGATGGTCGTCGGCACGGGCTATGCCGCGCCCGGCAACCGACAGGGTATGCGTCACGGGCTTCTTCAGCGAGCCACTGGGGATCGGGCGGGCCGGACATCTGACGGCGGATGCGCTGGAGGCCGCCGGATATGCCGTCTCACGTGAAAATCTGCGCCCTTTGCACCGAAAACTCCTGACACGCACACCCGAAGCCTTTGCCGCACCCGCACCGGTGTGGATCATCCACGCCAACCCGCCCGAAGCCCGCATCGCCCTGTTCGCCCGTGATCCGGCGCAGTGGGCAAGCATGTATCGTATTGGCTACTGGGTGTGGGAAAGCGATCTGGCTCCGGCGGACTGGGTAGAGGCGGCCCGATGGTTCCACGAAATCTGGGTGCCCAGCGCCTTTGCCCGTGACGCCTTCGTCAAGGCGTTTGCCCGCGCGGGTGTGGATGAGGCTCACAAGCTGAAAGTCATGCCGCATCCGGTGCCGTTAAAGCACATTGCCGAAAGACCTGAAGGCCCCGTAACGGCCCTGACCCTGTTCGATCCGCGCAGCGATTGGGAACGCAAGAACCCCGAAGGCACGATCCGGGCGTGGGTAGAAGCCTTTCCCGATCCCACGGACGCGCGCCTGATCGTCAAGACCTATGCCGGGGCCGAGCATCATCTCAATTTCAAGCGCTTGCAGGATTTGGCCAGAGGACGGGCGGATATAATTTTCCGCTGCGAGACGCTTGATGATACCGACACGCAGGCCCTTATCGCCGAGGCGGACCTGCTCATCTCTCTGCACAGAGGCGAAGGCTTCGGCCTGCCGTTGGCCGAGGCGATGGCGGCAGGTGTGCCGGTGATCGCCACCGGCTGGTCGGGCAATATGCAGTTCATGGACACGGAGACGGCGCGGCTGATCTCCTGCCACTTGACCCCCGCCAATGCGCGCTACAATGGACCCGATGCCCAGTGGGCCGAGCCGGATATTAGCGAGGCGGCGCGCACTGTGAAACAGCTTTGCGAATCAACGGAAGAACGTCGCGCGCTTGGCCTGAAAGGCAGGAACGCTATTGCGACTCTGCATACCGACTGGAGCAAAACCAACCTGTTTTAGGCCACGCCCGCGCGCAGGATTTCGTGCAGATGCACGACGCCGATAGGCTGCTCGCTTTCGACGACGAACATACCAGTGATGCTTTTGGCGTTCATATCGGCCAGCAATTGCGAGGCCAGGGTGTCCGGCGTAGTGACGCGCGGCGATTTCGTCATCACTTCGGCTACCGGACGATCGGCAAAGCCCTCACGGAAGGCGCGGCGCAGGTCGCCATCGGTCAGGATACCGGTCAGGCGGCCCTCAGCGTCCTGAACCCCGGTCATGCCGTACCGCTTAGACGACATTTCGACGATGGCCTGAGACAGGAGAACCGTTTCTGCCACCAGCGGCATGGCTTCGCCGCCGTGCATCAGGTCGCGCACCTTGAGCAGACGCGAGCCCAGCTTGCCGCCGGGATGATATTGCCGGAAATCCTGCGCCGTAAAACCACGCAGCGACAATAGCGCCACGGCGATCGCATCACCCATAGCCAGTTGCATGGTCGTCGAGGTCGTCGGCGCCAGCCCGTTTGGACAGGCTTCCGGCATTTTTGGCAGGACCAGCGGGTAGTCGGCCGCAGCCCCCAAAGCACTGGTCGCACCGGCGGTAATAGCGATCAAAGGCACATTGAAACGGCGCGTATAGGCGATGATATCGGCCAGTTCCGGCGCTTCACCTGACCACGACAGCGCCAGAACGACATCGTCCTCACCGACCATGCCCAGATCGCCGTGACTGGCTTCGGCGGGGTGAACGAAGTGCGACGTCACACCGGTCGAGGCGAGCGTGGCGGCGATTTTGCGACCGATATGGCCCGACTTGCCCATGCCGGTGACGATGACGCGTCCGCGTTTCGTCTGTGCCCGGAGGATCGTATCCACAGTCCGTTCGAACACCTGCCCCAGTTCACCGTCCAGCGCCTCGCGCAGGGCAGCCAGACCCTGAGCCTCGATCTCGATGGTCTGTTGCGCGGCTTGCAGGGCCGAGGTCGCTTCGATCGCGGTTTCCAACGGCATGCGTTTAATCCTTCGCCAGCATAAGGCGCGCCCGGTCGAGATCGGCAGCGGTATCGACCCCCAGCGGCACCTCATCGACTTCGACGGCATCGATACGCATCCCGGCCTCAAGCGCCCGCAATTGCTCAAGCTTTTCGCGCAGTTCCAGCGGCGACGGCGGCAGCTTGACGAAGCGCTCCAGCGCCGAGCGCCGCCAGCCATAGAGGCCGATATGGTGGTAAAGCGGCCCCTCACCCCACGGCGCGGTGGTGCGCGTGAAATAGAGGGCACGGAAGCGGCGTTCGCCGATCGGGGTGCCGACCATCTTGACCACCGACGAGGCGGTGCGCTCTTCTTCGGAATGGATCACCGCTACGGCGGTCGAGACATCGACTTCCGGCGTCTCCAGCGGCTTGAGGATGGCGCGGATCGTCTCCGGCGTCACCGTCGGAAGGTCGCCCTGCACATTGAGCAGCGCATCATATTCCGCATCCGGATCGATGTTCGTGATGGCCTCGAAAATCCGGTCGGAGCCCGACGGATGATCCACCCGCGTCATCACCGCATTGCCGCCGACGGCGCGGATCGCCTCGGCGATCTCCACCGTATCGGTCGCCACCCACACGGGCGCGACCTCGGCTTCGACTGCGCGCCGCCACACGGCTACGATCATCGGCTCGCCGTTGAGGTCGGCCACCGGTTTATTGGGCAGCCGGGTCGAGGCCATGCGCGCCGGAATGAGGATGATCGGCTTCATCAGGCGGTGCGCGCCGTGATGGCCTTGGCCACCTGATCGAGCGCCATCAGATCGCGCATCAGGCCTTCGAACGCGGCCAGCGGCACCATGTTGGGGCCGTCAGACGGCGCACGGTCCGGGTCCGGGTGCGTCTCGATGAACAGGCCCGCTACGCCCACGGCAACCGCCGCCCGCGCCAGCACCGGCACGAATTCACGCTGCCCGCCGGATGAGCCGCCAAGGCCACCGGGTTGCTGCACCGAGTGCGTGGCGTCGAAGATCACCGGCGCGCCGGTCTGGGCCATGATCGGAAGGCCACGGAAGTCCGACACGAGCGTGTTATAACCGAAGCTCGTCCCGCGATCGCAGAGCAGCACATTGGGGTTGCCGCCGCCATTGACGATCTTGTCCAGCACGTTCTTCATGTCCCAGGGGGCGAGAAACTGACCCTTCTTGACGTTGATGGCGCGACCCGTCGCCGCGGCCGCCAGCAACAGATCTGTCTGACGGCAGAGGAAGGCCGGGATTTGTAGTACGTCGACGGCTTCGGCGACCGGGGCGCACTGATGGGCATCGTGGACGTCAGTCAGAACGGCCAAGCCGAGCGTCTCGCGGATTTCATTGAAGATCGGCAGGGCGTCTTTCAGACCGATACCGCGCTGGGCATTGGCGGAGGTGCGGTTGGCCTTGTCGAACGAGGTTTTGAAGATCAGGCCGAAACCGAGACGCTCAGAAATCTCTTTCAGCGCCGAGGCGACTTCGAGGGCGTGGTCGCGGCTTTCCAGCTGGCAGGGGCCAGCAATGACCGAAATCGGCAGGTGATTGCCGAATTTGGCCGACTTTAATTCGACGACGGAATTGGCTTCCATAAGATGTACTCCGTTAAACGGCTCTGCCGCTATCCTGCGCCAGAAGTGGCGCTTGCAGCCTGAAAATGCAAGTCTGGATTAGCTAATGGCCGGATCGCCGAAGGCGACGAAGTGCGGGTTAGCGAAGTCGGTTTCGCCGTCGCGCCCGCGCTTGCCGTAGCCGAGCGGCTGACCGTCCAGCGTTTCGACGCGCCCCCCCGCCGCACGCAATACGGCATCACCCGCCGCCGTGTCCCACTCCATCGTCCGGCCCATGCGCGGATAGATGTCTGCGGCCCCTTCGGCCAGTCGGCAGAACTTCAGCGACGATCCCGCCGCGACAAAGGCCTTGACCGCAAAGCGTTTCAAATAGGCCTGCGTCTCATCGCCGCCGTGCGACCGGCTGCCGATGGCGACTACGCCATCACCCGCCGTGCGCACGCGGATCGCCTCTGTCTCGCCGACGACACCGTCCGTGACCACCGCCTTGAAGGCACCGTCGGCGTCACCCCAGAAAATTTCATTGAGCGCCGGGGCATAGACCACGCCCTGCACCGGGACACCGTTTTCTATCAGGGCGATATTGACGGTAAATTCGCCGTTTTTAGAGACGAACTCCTTGGTTCCGTCCAGAGGATCGACCAACCAGAAGAGACCGTCCGTATGCGGAATACGTCCAGCGGCAGCCTCTTCCTCGGCCACGACCGGCACGTCCGGCGCGAGGTTTTTCAAACCGTCGAGAATGATGGCTTCCGCCGCCTGATCGGCCAGGGTCACCGGTGACTCGTCGCCCTTGGTGATAACAGCGAAATCGGTGGCATAGATGCGCAGGATTTCCGTCCCGGCGGCCACGGCCAGCGCGTTCAGCGCCTGAAGGTCAAACCGGCTCACGCCTTAACTTCCTCGTTAGGACGCCCGATGCAGTAATAGGTGAAGCCGTGACGGCTGACCTCGTCCTTGCGATAGATATTGCGCAGATCGACCAGCAGCGGCTGGGTCAGAAGCGTCTTGAACCGGCTGAGGTTTAGGGCGCGGAACTCGTTCCATTCCGTCACGATGACGGCCACATCGGCGCCGGTGGCGGCATCGTAGGCGTCATCGCAGTAGGTGATGTCCGGCATGATCTTTTTGGCATTGTCCATGCCTTCCGGATCGAAGGCCCGCACGATGGCCCCGGCGTCCTGAAGGGCCTGCACGATGGTGATGGCCGGAGAATCGCGCATGTCGTCGGTTTCCGGCTTGAAGGTCAGGCCCAGCACCGCGACCGTCTTGCCGCGCGCTTCGCCGCCCAGCGCCTTGATCACCTTGCGCGCCATAGCCCGCTTGCGGTCGTCATTGATGGCGACCGTCGTCTCGATCAGACGCACCGGGCTTTCAAAATCCTGCGCCGTCTTGACGAGCGCCAGCGTATCCTTTGGGAAGCACGAGCCGCCGTAGCCCGGTCCGGCATTGAGGAATTTGGTGCCGATGCGGTTATCGAGGCCGATGCCGCGCGCCACTTCCTGCACATTGGCCCCCACGGCCTCGGACAGATCGGCGATCTCGTTGATGAAGGTGATCTTCATCGCCAGAAACGCGTTGGCGGCGTATTTGATCAGTTCCGAGGTGCGGCGCTTGGTGAACATCAAGGGCGCGGCATTGAGCGACAGCGGGCGATAGACTTCCGACATCACCTGACGGGCGCGTTCGTCCTCGATGCCGATCACCACGCGGTCGGGGCGCATGAAGTCGTCGATGGCCGCGCCTTCGCGCAGGAATTCAGGGTTGGAGACGACCGCCACATCGGCGTTCGGATTGGCCTCGCGGATGATGCGCTCGACCTCGTCACCGGTACCGACGGGCACGGTCGATTTGGTGACCACGACGGTGAACCCCTCGAGCGCTTCGGCGATGTCCTTTGCGGCGGCATAGACGTAGGACAGATCAGCGTGACCGTCACCGCGACGCGACGGGGTGCCTACGCCAATAAAGACGACATCGGATTGCGCTACCGCATCCTTGATATCGGTGGTGAAGCTGAGGCGGCCGCCCTTGACATTGGCCGCGACCATTTCGGCCAGACCGGGCTCGAAGATCGGGATCTGCCCGTTCTTGAGCGCGGCGATCTTGGCCTCGTCCTTGTCCATGCAGATCACGTCGTGGCCGAATTCGGCGAAACAGACCCCGGAAACGAGCCCGACATAGCCCGAGCCGATCATCGTAATCTTCATGACACTTCCTCAGTAAACAGAGGAGGTCGGTGTAAAATCAATTTGTAACCAAAACAAGACACTCAGGCCTACAAACTGTTTCATGATCGACTTGCGTCAAGGTTTTACGCTCAACATCTCATCGATGCCGCAGATGATGTGGTACAGGCTCGACGCCGGAGCGGGTTCATCAACAAAAGTCCCGTCGGGATTCATCTTGTCGAGATAGAGCCCCGCCACCTTCGTATCGAGATAAAGCTCCAGCCCTTCGGCGGCGGTGATCAGAGTCTCGATATAACCGGCTTTTTCGTCCGGTGAGGCCGCCACCGACGACAGGGCGACATAGGCCTTCATCCGTTCGGTTTGGGCCCACAGGCGCGCCTTGCGATCCTTGGGCGAAAAATCGTCCCACAGCTCGAACATGGTCACATTGCGGTCGTGATCGGTGCCAAAGGTTTCGGCGATCTCGACCAGACGTTTGGCTGGAGCGATAAACTTATCGTCGCCGGAAATCTGTGCCCAACGGACCAGCAGCCACGCCCATTCGAACTGATGCCCCGGCTCGATGATGCGGCCCATCTCGCCTTCGAGCGGGTTCCAGTCACCGTCGAAATATTCGCGCAAACTGCCGTTTTCCGGGTGCAGGAACTTGTCGAGGCACAGTTGCGCGATTTCGGCGGCGATGTCCTTCCAGACGCTGTCGCCCCCGGCTTCGATCCAGGCCAGAGACGCCTCGAACATATGCATGTGCGGGTTGGTCTTGAGCGGCAAGGTACGGGGACTGGATTCCTCGAACCCGCGCACCGGGTGCTTGTAGGTCGTCAGCAGAGTATCGCGGATGCGCACCGCCTTGGCTTCGAGCGAGCGATCGTGCGGGCGCACCTTGAAGGCCGAGGCATAACCCAGCAGCGCGAAAGCGTGGTCATAGAAATCGAACTCGCCCTTCACCACCTCGCCCTGCGGCGTCAGGACGGCATAGACCATGCCCTCCGGCGTCGCCGCCGGTCCCGACAGCCAGTCGAGCCCCGCATCTATGACGGCATCCGTGTCGCCGTCATAGCCCATCTTTTGCGCCAGCGCATAGGAATAGACCTGACGGGCCGCCACCCGGGTGCGGCGGTTGACGTCGACCGGACGACCATCGAGCCCGATCGTCTCATATATCCCGCCCTTTTCGCGATCGACGCCGACATCGCGCCAGATCGGCAAGGCATTATCGAACAGCCAGAGTTTGAGGGAATCCTGCCGCGCGGCCAGACGGGCATTGAGTTCGGACATGGGGAGGCTCCTAAGCGATTACAGCTTAGGAAAGCCCTGCAAATAATCAGTTTTCCATATCTGAGTCTGGGTTTCCGGCGCGATATTGCCGCCCGACAGTATGACCAGCACCGTGCGCGGCGCCTCCTGGGTCCTCAGCCAGCGCACGACACCGGCCATGTTCATCGCCGAGGTCGGCTCGATCACCGATTTGAGCAGGTGCGTCAGCCACTGCGTCCAGTAAAGGATATCCTCTTCCGACACCTCATAGAGGCCGTCGAGCTGCTTGAGATAGTGCAGGGTGCGCGGCGATACCGACAGCGTGCGCACGCCATCGGCGACCGTCATCGGCGTGTCGCTGAGCTTGACGATTTCCCCGCTGCGCAGGGTCTGCGCCGCATCATTGGCGATCAAAGGCTCGGTGGCAAAGACCTTCGCTTCCGGTCGCGCCAGCCGCGTCGCCAGCCACGTCCCGGACATCAGCCCCCCGCCGCCGCAGGGCGCGAAGACCGCATCGGCTTCCACACCGTCCTGTAAGGCCTCAAGGCAGGCCGTACCCTGACCTGCGATGACATAGGGGTTGTCGTAGGGGTGGATAAAGGCTGCGCCCGCATCGATCAGGGCCGCGACCGAGGCCTCGGCGATCTGCCGCGTTTCCGTCACCACCACCTCGGCCCCACAGGCGCGGGTGGCGGCGATCTTGATCCGCGAGGCCTGTTTTGGAATAAAAATCGTCGCCCTGACGCCCAGTTCGCGCGCCGCATAGGCTACGGCCTGCGCGTGATTGCCGGACGAAAAAGCGCAGACATGTTCGGGCAACCGGCCCTCTTCGCGTAAGCGCAGAAGCGTGTTCATCGCCCCGCGCAGCTTGAACGCCCCGATCTTTTGCAGGTTTTCGGCCTTAAAGACAATCCGATGGCCCAGGGCCCGGTTCAGGGTTTCGGACGACAGCAATGGCGTGCGATGGACGCGCCCGGCGATGCGCGCCTGCGCTTCGGCAACATCGTGGGGAAAAATATCGCTCATGGAATCAAAACGTTCCGGTTGTAAAAACGAAGCCAATCTGTAGGTTGCGGTGTCATCGCATATTTGGAGGGGGAATGACAATGCGTCCGCAGGATATCGCCTACATCGCCAGCCGTCTTTTTGCCGTCTATCTGCTGTTTCAGCTGTTACCCTTCGTCGCCGCCGTGTTTCAGCTGTCCGCGATGGGCGAGGTGACGACCGATTTTCGCTTCTTTGCCAGCTACGCCATGATCCCGATCATGATGGCTGTGGCCTTTTACATCTTCTGGAACCGGGCGGATATGGTCAGCCAGGCCCTGACGCCAGGGACGAAGACGCCCCCGGACGCCGGGTCAGAAGCGCCTTCCGAGCGCACGGAATGGCAGAATCTGGTGTTTCTCGGCGTCGGGCTCTATTGTCTCGTTTCGGCTATGGCCGACGCGGCAGGCCTGATCAATCACACCCTGTGGTACGCGCCGCACGAAGAATTGCAGGACACGGTCGCGTTCAAGCAAAAACTGTTCGACTATATCCTGTTGTATGGCGTCATGTATCTATTTGCCGCCATTGTGTTCCTGTTCTTCCCTCAAGGCGTCATGGCGGGCATCGTGAAAATCCGTACCCTGACAACCAAGGCCTAGATCGAAACCGTCAGGCTAAAAAATGTTCAAGGATCAGGTAGTGATCCTCGAACATGTGCCGGCGCATCTTCAGGGCACAATCTATGCCCGTCCATTTCACCGCCGCCGCGTCGTCGCCTGCCACGATATCGGGCAGGTCGAGACCGCTCAGGTCGAAACAGAAGGCATGGGTGATGGTGCGTCCCCGCGCACTGCGGTGGGGCTGATCGAAGACACGTTGGCCTTTCAATCGGGCGCGACCGTCCTCCGGCAACAGACGAAGCCCCGTTTCTTCGTGCAGTTCGCGCAGGGCGGCCTCGAACAGGGTTTCCCCCTTGTCGAGGAACCCGCCCGGTAAAGCCCACTGACCACGTCCCGGCAAACCGCCGCGCTTGATCAACAACACCTTCCCGTCATGCAGGATCAGGGTATCGACCGTGACAAACACCGGCGGATAGGGCGCCGCCGCCCAGTCCTGTTTATATTTTACCAGATAGGCCTGCTCCTCGGCCAGAGTGGCGAAGGCGGGACTGGCGGCCACCTCGGCCATGATCCGTCGCATCGCGTCCGACACACCGTCGGCCGTCCGCCCCTCCAGCCATGCGGTGCGGATCGCATCGCTTTCAGCCTCGACCGCATCGATCGGAAAGATCGCCGAAACCGGCACCTCGCTTTTATAATCGGTATCGAACGGCAGAAGCACGGTCAGGGCCGATCCCGTCAAAGCCTCGATCTGCGCCAGACGCGCCTCCGCTGTCAGGACTTCGGGCAAAGCCACCGCATCATACCCTTCGGCTTTCAGCAGGGTGAGGCGTTCGTCCGCCGTGAACGGGTAGCGCGCCGAGCGCGGCATGTCGTCGCCAACGACCACGACCTGCACGCGTTCGGCGCGTGAGGCCATCGACTCTATCGCCGCTCGGTGCAGATCGCAAAAGGGCTGAAAGCGGCCAATCACCAGCATCAGGTCGTAGCGGTCGGACATGACGGTTCTCCTTGATCCTGAAGAGGTCAAGCACGCGCGCAGGGTCGATGCAACCTGAATCCGTGCGCATCACCGGCAAGTTTATCGAACAGTTTGTCGTACTGGGCGAGTGCCTTCGATTGACCTTGCTCGCGTCTTGGCTTAGGCCATAAGCTATTGTTTCGCGTGATCTGTCCGCATCAAGGCACATTGGCTGCGCCGAACGGCGTTTCCAAAAAGTGTGCAACGGTTTTTGGACTCAAATGCGCACCTACATCATTCTGTAACGCTTTCCGATTTCAAGGACCACCGGCGTGACCATCCACTACCACGAGGGCGACCTGCCCGCCGATCTCGACCTGGGCGCCATCGTCGCCATCGATTCCGAAACCATGGGCCTGCGTTTCCGCCGCGACGACCTGTGCGTCGTTCAGCTGTCCGCGGGCGACGGCGATGCGCATGTGGTGCGCCTGAACCGCCCTGCCTACGACTGCCCCCACCTCAAGGCGCTGCTGACCGACCCCAGGGTCTTGAAGCTGTTCCACTTCGGGCGCTTCGATATCGGCATGTTCGAGCTGCACCTGGGCGTGACGACGACGCCGGTCTACTGCACCAAGATCGCGTCCAAGCTGGCGCGCACCTATACCGACCGCCACGGCCTCAAGGATCTGGTCCGCGAACTGATCAGCGTCGATATTTCCAAGGCTCAGCAAAGCTCGGACTGGGGTGCGGCGACCCTGTCGCCCGAACAGCTGGCCTATGCGGCGTCGGATGTGCTGCACCTGCACGCCTTGAAAAACCGGCTCGATCTTATGCTGGAACGCGAAGGACGCACCCAGCTGGCACAGGCCTGTTTCGACTTTTTACCGCAGCGCGTCAAACTGGATTTGGCAGGTTGGGAAGATACTGATATCTTCGCGCATTCCTGGAGCTAAGAAAGCCCCCTCATGCCGCAGGCTACCGATCATCTTCTGCCCGCCGACCTCGATCAGAACGAGTCCGTCTATCGTCTGAATCGCCAGGCTCTGGCGTGGAAAAAGCGTTCGCGCAAGATCGCGGGCCTGCGTCTGCTGTTTCCGGCTCTGATCATCGGGCTGGTCGTCCTGATCGTCGTATGGATCGTCGCCCAGAGCATCATCAATTCGATGAACGTCTATAATACGACGGGCGACGACATCCGCATGACCAATCCGCTCTATATGGACCGCAGCGACGACGGCGACCGCTTCGAGCTGCGCGGCGTCGAGGCCGTGCGCAAGGGTCGCAATTCGTCGACCGTGCTGCTGACCGCGCCACGACTGGAAATCCGTTCTGAAAACAGCCGCCCGTCCAACCTTGAGGCCGCCGCCGGTGTCTATGACGACCAGAAGCGTACCTTTCAGGTCAATAAGGATGTTCGCCTGCGATCGGGCGGCGGTTTTACCCTGACCACTCAGGCGGCCAGCGTCGATCTGCAACGCTCGGTCGTGACCGGAAATGCACCGGTGCAGGGTGAATGGGCCAGCGGCACGGTGTCCGGACAATCGTTTCAGGTTCTGGACAATGGTAATCGCGTAATATTCAGGGGTAAGGGCGACGCTCAGGTCACCGGCACCCTGTCCGAAAAGGCTTCGGATTAACAAGATTTTTTGAGGCAGACATGTTTTTGAGGATTATGGGTATGACGATTAATATCCGGACGATCGCCGCCATGGCGGCCAGTGTGGGCCTGATGGGTGGCGTGGCCCATGCGCAGTTTGTGCCGACCAGCGAAAAACCCGTCGCTTACGGCGCCGACACGATGGATGCGGATAGTAACAAACACACCGTCAATTTCGTGGGTCGCGTCGAATTTCTTCAGGACGACAGTCGCCTGCGCGCCGATGGCGTACGGGTCAATTACGCCCAGAACCCGACGACCGGCAAATGGGACGATGTGTCGAGCGTCGAAGCCAACGGCAATGTCTACTATGTGACGGGCGATCAGGTTATGACCGGTGCCAAGGCCGTCTATACCAAGAGCACCGACACCCTCGTCCTGACCGGCGATGTCGTGCTCAAACAGGGTCAGAACGTCATGCAGGGCAGCCGCCTCGTCTATAATGTCGGTGCCGGTAAATCGACCATGGACGGCGCCCCGACGGGCGGCAGCAAGGGCCGGGTCCGCGGCGTCTTCTACCCCGAATCTTCACCCGCGAAGAAGAAGCCCTGATCCATGTCTACGGTAAACCTTCTCCCGGAAACGGGTCTGACTGATTCCACCTTCGACACGGTACCCGATTCAGCCACCGGCCTGCGCGTCGAAGGCATCGGCAAGTCCTATAAGGACCGCGCCGTCGTCAAAACGGTGTCCCTGTCCCTGCGTCGCGGCGAAGCCGTGGGCCTGCTCGGACCCAACGGTGCGGGCAAGACGACCTGTTTCTACATGATCACCGGCCTGGTTGAGCCCGACTACGGCACGATCAGCCTCGATGGTCACGACATCACCAGCCAGCCGATGTATCAGCGTGCACGGATGGGCCTCGGCTACCTGCCGCAGGAATCGTCGATCTTTCGTGGCATGACGGTCGAACAGAATTTGCTGGCCGTACTGGAACTGAGTGAGAAGAACAAGGTCAAGGTCGAGGCCGAGGTCACCCGTCTGCTCGAAGAACTGCACATCACCCACATCCGCAAATCGCCGGCCACGGCGCTGTCGGGCGGGGAGCGCCGCCGCGTGGAAATTGCCCGCGCCTTGGCCGGTAAGCCGTCCTTCATCCTGCTCGACGAACCTTTCGCCGGGATCGATCCGCTGGCCATCGCCGATATCCGCGACGTGATCGGTTACCTCAAGGCGCGCGGCATCGGCATCCTGATCACCGACCACAATGTTCGCGAAACGCTCGACATCATCGACCGCGCCTCGATCATCCACTCGGGCGAAGTGCTGTTCGAAGGCACGCCGGATGAAATCCGTCACAACCCGGAAGTTCGCCGCGTCTATCTCGGTGAGACGTTCGCCTAAATAATACCGTTCTTTCAGCGGTTAACCTTATTTAAGGTGTTAACGCTTAGCGTCGGTCCCATGTCATTAGGGCAACGCTTAGAAATCAGACAGGGTCAGGGGCTGGTCATCACGCCCCAGTTGCAGCAGGCTATCAAGCTTCTGCAATTGTCGAACCTTGAGCTGGAAGCGGTCGTCGAGGCCGAGCTTGAGCGCAACCCCCTGCTTCAGCGCGAAGACGCCGACCCGATCGGCGACTCCGGCGACGCCGAGGCCTCCGACGGCCCGCGCGAAGAGCGCGGCGAACTGGAACTGACCGACCGAGATACGGCCCAGGCCAATTCCGACATGGATGCCTCGACCGGCGATATGTATGGCGACGACGAACCGACCGTGCGCGAACGCGAACCGGCCGCAGCCGAGATGGGCGACGGTCCGATGGTCGACTGGAGCCGCGCCGGTAAGGGCGGCGGCTTCGACGGCGACGATGAAACGCTGGAACGCGCCCTTAAACGCGAAAAATCTCTCAGTGAACATTTGACCGATCAGGCCCTGATCGCGGGCTTTACCCCGCCCGAAATGGCCGTCGCGCAAATCCTGATCGACGGCGTCGATGATGGCGGCTACCTCCGCGCTGATCTGAACGAGATCGCCGATCGTCTCGGCTGCGACATGGCCCTTATCGAAAAGGTGCTGGGCGTCTGTCAGGGCTTCGAGCCGACCGGCGTCATGGCGCGCTCGGTGCCGGAATGCCTGAAACTGCAATTGATCGAGCGCAATCGCTTCGATCCGGCAATGGCCGCGATGATCGACAATCTGGAGCTTCTGGCGCGCCGAGATCTGAGCGCGCTACGCAAGGTCTGCGGTGTCGATGACGAAGACCTGACCGAGATGATCCGCGAACTGAAGGCCCTGACACCGCGTCCCGGTGCGGCCTTCGGCGCGGAACCTTCGGCGGGCGTGGTGCCGGACGTTTTTGTCCGTCAGGACCCGTCCGGCGGCTGGCGCGTCGATCTCAATTCGGACACCCTGCCCCGCGTCCTGATCGACCAGAAATATCACGCCAAGGTGTCCGGCTCCGCGCGCTCGACCGACGAAAAATCCTATCTGACCGAATGCCTCAATCAGGCCAACTGGCTGATCAAGAGCCTCGATCAACGCGCCCGCACCATCCTCAAGGTATCCTCGGAAATCGTGCGTCAGCAGGACGGCTTCTTCGTCTATGGCGTCGAATATCTGCGCCCTTTGAACCTCAAGACGGTCGCCGAAGCCGTCGGCATGCACGAATCGACTATTTCGCGCGTGACGACCAACAAATATATAGCCACGCCGCGTGGGGTTTTTGAGCTGAAGTTCTTCTTCACCTCGTCGATCAATTCCTCGGACGGCACCTCGGCGCATTCCGCAGAGTCGGTGCGTCACAAGATCAAGTCGCTGATCGACGGGGAGAAGGTCTCCGGCGAAATCCTGTCGGACGACCGTATCGTTGAAATCCTCAACGAGGCCGGTGTCGATATCGCGCGCCGCACGGTGGCTAAATATCGCGAAGCCCTGCGCATCCCCTCTTCGGTCGAACGCAAGCGACAAACGCGCTGAGACAGACGCCGTGAGACGGGCGCACAACGCCTGATACCGATTGCATCCCCTTACCGTGAAATTAATCATAATATTCAAGGGGAATGGCGCGACTTTACGGCGCAGCCCCTACACAATTTCTTGATTATGCATCCCCGCTCAGAGGCGTACAGTCAATAGTCCCCGCGCCTTTCGGCCTAATGCCGGATTGGCGGGTGCCGTTGCCGCCGACCCCTCCAGATCGGCGGCCTGGTTCTTTTTTGGTAAGAACGGAGCGACATATCGCTATGCAAATCCAAGTCAACGGAAAACAGGTCGAAGTCGGTGCCGCCCTCAAGGAGCGCATCGAAACGGAACTCAATGCCGGCGTCACCAAGTATTTCGACCGCGAAGGCGGCAATGCCGAGGTGACCATTTCCAAGCAGGGCCATCTGTTCAAGGCCGATTGCTGGGTGCGACTGGCCTCGGGTCAGACCCTGATCTCGCACGCCTTCGGCGGCGATGCCCATGCGGCCTTCGATGGCACGCTCGACAATATGGAAAAGCGCATCCGCCGCTATAAGCGCCGCCTCAAGGACCATCATCCGACCAATCAGCCGACCAAACACGAAATGGCCCCCCTGACCGTCATTCAGGGCTACGATGTCGACGATGAGGACGAGATCGACGACGGCATGGACCACGCCAGCGACCCGCAGCCGATGGTCATTGCCGAAACCGAAGCCCCGATCCGCACGCTCAGCGTGTCTCAGGCGGTGGCGGAACTGGACCTGTCCAACTATCCGGTCATCATGTTCCGCAACGCCAAGCACGGTGGGTTGTCGGTGATCTATCGCCGCCCGGACGGTAACATCGGCTGGATCGACCCGGAACGCACCACGGCCAAGCTGGCCAAGAGCGCCTGAAACAGCATAAAAAATTGATAAAAACGGATTCGAGGCACGGTTGACTTGGGTTAACCGTGCCTGTAAGGGCTTGCGCGGTCGCGTATCGTCGATATTGACGCCCAATCGACGCCCAAATCGACGAATGACCGCGCAGTGCGCCTGCGTCCGCCTGTAGCCTATGGATGTGTAATGTTCCTTACCGACGTGCTTGAGCGGAACGGCGTGGCCGGACCGGTCAGCGCCAATTCCAAGCGTCATGCCCTGCAAACCGTGGCCGAACTGGCCGAACGGGGGTTGGGCATAGATTCCGATATCATCTTTCAGGGTTTGCTCGACCGCGAAAAGCTCAGTTCGACCGGCGTGGGCCTGGGCGTGGCTGTACCGCACGCAACGCTGAAAGGCCTGACGCGTATGCATGGCGTCTTTGTGCGCCTGGACACCCCGATCGATTTCGAATCGATCGACGACGTGCCGGTGGATCTGATTTTCGCTCTGTTCGCGCCGGAGGATGCCGGTTCGGAGCATCTGCGCGCGCTCGCGAAGGTTTCGCGCGTCCTGCGTCAGAAACCCCTGCGCGACGCCTTGCGCAAGGTCGATAATGCCGACGCGCTCTATGCCCTGCTCAATCAGGACCACGCCCAGAATACCAGCGCCGCCTAAACCGTTATAGGGATGATGCGCACCTCGTCCGACGGTTCCGGCCGGATCAGGTCGATGTGCAGCAGCCCGTACTCCAGTCGCGCCCCGGCAACATCGAAGCCCTGCCCCACCACGAAGCTGCGTGAAAAGCCACGTTGGGCTATGCCGCGATGGATGAATTCGCGCGACGAGGCCTCATCACCTTTCACGCCCTCCTTCATCGCCTGAAGCGTCAGATGTTGCCCCTGAAGCGACAGGCGCAATTGATCCTGCGTAAAGCCTGCCACGGCCACAGACAAACGCAAATGGTTGGCGTTCAGGGCCTCGACATTATAGGGCGGATAGTTATCTGCGGTGCGACTGACACGTTCGATCAACCCGCGGGTCTGGTCGAAGCCCAGCAGGAATGGACTGTCAAAGACTACGAACCGTGACATATGCGCCCCTAACCACACCTGTTCCGGATATGAGGTGTGGTTTCAGAGGGTTCAAGGCGCAGGACGCAAATTGACAGTGGATCAGCCCTAGATAAAAAGCTAGGTTCTCCGCATGAACCTGAACGACCCGCTTGAAACGCCCCTGATCGATGTACAGTGGAGCGGCACGATTCTGAACATCCATACCATCGGCCTGATGCTGGTCACCCCGTTCTGGGGCGCCTTCATGGTGATGGACGGCAAGGGCCTGACCCTGCTGGTCCTGTTCGTGCTTCTGGGGGGTATGATCGGGCTGTCGCTGGTGAAGAAGCCGCTGTTCCGCTATGACCCGGATAAGCGCATCTTCATCGCCCCGGACAATCAGACCCTGCCGCTGGATCAGGTTGACACGATAGAGATGGATGCCCGCGACATCTACTTCATCCCGAAATCGCATACCCACGAAGGCTGGCATCTGGCGCAACGCTGCTGGGTACTCAGCCCGCGCCGTGTGCTCAAGGCCCATGCCGAAACCTATGGCTGGCCTCTGAAAGACATCGCCAATCCGGTCGTGCGCTTCGGCTGCTGGATCGTGCCTTAAGACCTGAGAGTTTCAGCTAACAGTTTCGCCTCCGGCGCCCGCGACGAACCTGCGCGCCAGATGACGACGATATCGCGATAGGCCTGATCGCCGGTCAGCGGGCGTACGATCACTGTATTGTCGCTCAGAAGCCCAGACTGCGCCGCCATCGCCGGCAACAACGAAACGCCAAGACCCGATCCGACCATCTGCACCAGCGTATTGAGCGACGTCGCGGCGAAACCACCGCTGAGTGATTGGTTGACATCTGATGCTCCCGGCGCGTTCCACTGACACGCAGCCAGCGCGTGTTCGCGCAGACAGTGGCCGTCTTCGAGCAGGATCAGTTCTTCGGATTTCAGCGCTTCGGGCGTGATCGTTGTCTGCTGCGCCAAAGGGTGATTGGCCGGCGTCGCCGCCAAAATCTCGTCCTTGCAGATGAAGACGTGGTCGAGCCCCGTCAGATCATACGGCAAGGCGATGACCGCCGCATCCAGCGCCCCACTTTTCAGACTAGCGATCAGGCGCGCAGTCTGATCTTCGCGCAGAAACAGGCGCAGTTGCGGAAAGGCCTCACGCAATTTCAGCAAGGCTTTCGGCAACAAAAACGGCGCGACCGTCGGGATGACCCCCAGCCGGAATCGTCCGCTCAGGGGTCGTGTCGCGCCCTGCGCTGCCTCGACCAAATCTTCGGCCCGCGCCAGAATGTCCTCGGCGCGTTTCAGCGTTTCTTCGCCGATAGCGGTGAGAATCACCTGACCGCGCGCCCGGTCGATAAGTCGCACCCCCAGAACCTTTTCCAGTTCGGAGATACCTGACGACAAGGCGGGTTGCGACACGAAGGCCGCCTCGGCAGCGGCGACGAAACTTTTGTGTTCATTCAAAAGCTTCAGATATTGCAGTTGGCGGAGGGTCGGGAGCATGACAGCCATATAAGCTGAATTTATATAAAATTCAAAAACAATTAATTAGATTTCTTTCCCAGTCCCAGCTATGAGCTTGCCATCGGCGTTTCCGGACGACCGAACCCATTTTCAAAACGGAGAATTTCATATGATCGGTGTTGGCGAAACCCTGCCTGACTTCAAGATCGTCGGCGTAAAGCCCGGCTTCAACAACCACGAAGAAAACGGTGCCTCGGCGTTTGAAGACGTCACCAACGAGTCGTTCGCCGGCAAGTGGAAAGTGATTTTCTTCTATCCGAAGGATTTCACCTTCGTCTGCCCGACCGAAATCGCCGCCTTCGCCCGTCTGGCGCGTGACTTCGAAGACCGCGACACCGTCGTCCTCGGCGGTTCGACCGACAACGAGTTCTGCAAGCTGGCCTGGCGCCGCGACCACGCCGACCTGAACAAGCTGCCCATCTATCAGTTCGCCGACAACGGCGGCGTCTTCGCCTCGGCGCTCGGCGTCCTCGACAAGAATGCCCACGTCGCTCTGCGTGCGACCTTCATCGTCGATCCGGACAACACGGTTCAGCACATCACCGTCAACGGCCTGAACGTCGGCCGTTCGCCGGAAGAAACCCTGCGCATCCTCGACGGTCTGCAAACGGACGAACTGTGCCCGTGCAACCGCACCGTCGGTGGAGCAACTCTGTAAGCTGAAACGCTTTTAACGACGAATGGGCGGCGTGTGTTTCGGCGTATGCCGCCCTTTTTGCGCCTACCTCCCTCCTCCCTGTGCGTAAGCATGGGGACCGGGCCGCCGGTGCGGGTGGCAGGCTGCGGAGCAGACTGACGGAGGGGGATGACTCCGAATGTCTGAACGCGCTGAGAAGTCTGGCGTAATCCCCCTCCGTCTCCTCGTTTCACTCGGAGCCACCTCCCCACTGCGTAGGGAGGAGAGAGTAAAATTAGCTCTGAATTTAAGGATAACCCAAATGTCTATCGACGCCCTGCGCGACCTGATCCCCGCCTATGCCAAGGATTTGTCGCTGAACCTGTCCTCGCTTGCCGCCGAAACCGTCCTGACCGACCAACAGAAGTGGGGCACCTTCGTTGCCACCGCCTATGCCGTGGGCGTGCCGGAAGTGGTGCAGAACCTCGAAGCTGCCGCTACCACGAGCCTGACGCCGGAAGCGCTGACCGCCGCCAAGGCCGCTGCCGCTATCATGGGCATGAACAATGTCTATTATCGCGCGCTGCACCTGATGCACAATCAGGAATACGCCACCCTGCCCGCCAAGCTGCGCATGAACATCCTCGCCAATCCCGGCGCGCCCAAGGTCGATTTCGAGCTGTGGTCGCTGGCCGTGTCGGCCGTGAACGGCTGCGGCCTGTGCCTCGACAGCCACGAGAAAGTCCTGCGCGCCCACGACGTGACCAATGTGCAGGTGCAGGCGGCGCTGCGCATCGCGGCGACCGTCAACGCCATCTCGGCGGTGATCCGCGGCGAGAAAGCCGCCCGCGCTTAATTAAAAGCGCGAAATAATCCGGTGCGTGCGGCCGGTGGGGCGCGCGGTAGGGATGCGGTTGAGCTTCATCAGCCCTTCCGGCTCGCCCCACAGGTCGTAGGCATCGGCGCGCGTCACCCGTGCCTTGGCGAATTCACCGGCTTTCAGGCCGGTAAAGCCCTTCAGATAGATGTGGCCGTCGATTTCCGGCGCATCGCCTTTGGTGCGGGCTACGGCCACGCCATCGGCGCGGATATCGTCGACCAGCACATCGACCGTCTTGCCCACCTTGGCTTGCAGCTTCTGCGTCGAAATGCGCGAGGCCACCGCCATGAAGCGCGCCAGGCGATCCTGCTTGATCTCTTCCGGCACGTGGTCCGGCAAATCGCGCGCCGCAGCCCCTTCGACGTTCTCATAGGCAAAGGCACCGACGCGGTCGATCTGCGCCACTTCGAGCCAGTCGAGCAGCAGGTTGAAATCGGCCTCGGTTTCACCGGGGAAGCCCACCACGAAAGTCGAACGCAAGGTCAAATCCGGGCAGATTTCGCGCCAGCTCAGGATACGGTCTAGCGTCTTGTCCTGATTGCCGGGACGGCGCATGGCTTTCAGCACCTTGGGCGAGGCATGCTGGAACGGGATATCGAGATAGGGCAGGATCTTGCCTTCCGCCATCAGCGGAATGACGCTGTTGACGTGCGGATAGGGATAGACATAGTGCATCCGGACCCAGATGCCGAGTTCACCTAAGCCCCGTGACAGATCCTCGAACGAGGCCTTGTAATAGTCGCCGCGCCACTGCCCTTCGGCGTAGCGGATATCGAGCCCGTAGGCGGAGGTGTCCTGCGACACGACCAGCAGTTCCTTGACGCCGTTCGCGGCCAGCACCTCGGCTTCGCGCAGGACGTCGGCGACCGGACGCGAGGCCAGATCACCGCGCAGGGACGGGATGATACAGAAGGAACAGCGGTGATCGCAGCCTTCGGAAATCTTCAGATAGGCATAGTGTTTCGGCGTCAATCGGACACCCGGATCGTTCTCAGGAACCAAAGGCCGGAATGGATCGGGCTTGGCCGGGACGATGCGGCGCACCGCGTCCATGACGTCGTCGTACTGATGCGCGCCGGTGACCGCCGCGACATTAGGGAAACGCGCGCGGATCAGGTCAGCCTCGGCCCCCAGACAGCCGGTAACCACGACCTTGCCGTTTTCGGCCAAAGCCTCGCCGATGGCGTTCAGGCTCTCATCCCGCGCCGAATCAAGAAAACCGCAGGTATTGACGACCACCACATCAGCCCCGGCATATTCCGCCGCGGTGGCATAGCCCTCGCTCTTGAGCTTTGTCAGGATGCGTTCGGAATCGACCAGCGCCTTGGGGCAGCCGAGCGAAACGAAACCGACTTTCGGGGCATCAGATGTAGCGGGGGATTGGGACAAGGCGGCACTCGGCAATTGGGGAGAAGCGCGGCGTCATACACGCAAATCCCCCGCTTGACCAACAAAACCTGAATCCTGGCCTATTGGGCCATCTGAAACTGGATAACCACCGTCTTGTTCACACCGGCCGCAGGCGCCGTATCGCTTGAATTGCCGATAGAGACCACGCGCAAGAGCGGCTCACCGCCCGCCGGATGGTTGGTCAATTTACCCAGAACCGGCTGAGCCGCCATCAATGCTTTATGGAAGACGACCGAGCGCTCCAGCGACAGGGCCTGGGCCGCGCGTCCTTCTGCGGTTGCGGCATTGATATTGGCCGTCCCGAGAATGACAACCGCCGACATTTTCTCATCGCCCTCGCAATTGCTGGCCGGGGCGCCATAGGCAAAGCAGGGCAGACGCTGAGCCAGTGACGCTGCCGTCTCGGCAACCATGGTCTGTCCTTCGGAACTGAGATTGGCGGTACCTGGCACAAACAGACGATCGGCATCATAGACCGTGCTGCCGTCGGTCAGGCTGACGGCGGCGGTGACGTTCTTGCGTTGAAGGTCGCCGCTCAGTGCCGCGCTGAACATTGCCTGCGCCGCCTCAACCTTCTCTTTCTTTTCGTCGGCCGGATTGACGGGCACGGTGCCTGTGTAAGCAAAACAGCGCTTGTCGGTACCCGTGCCGTCTTCGGTCAGAACCTGACCGGGGATGCAGACGACGTGGGTATCGTAATCGATCTCCAGCATGACGGTTTTCGATTCCAGATTTTTGGCGACTTGAAGCAAAGCCGTCGTCTGGGCGTCCTTGGCCGACGTCAGCTCGGTCGTCGTCGCCTGAAAATGCAGGGCGAAATAGGCCAGCATGATGATGAAGATGAACAGGACGCCAACCATAAGATCGGTCATGGAGACGTAATAGCTTTCGCCTTCTTCCAGTTCGTCGGCGCGTCTATGCCTGAAGCGCATGATCAGGCCGCCTTCGTCGGGTCAAGCGCGATTTCGAGACGCTTGAGGCTTTTGAGTTGTTCCAGAGATACCTTTTCGGGCGGCATGAACTGCACGCAGCTATCGAGCGTGATGAAGAAGCTGGCTTCGACCGATTCGATCGCCTTGCGGCGGAAGCGCGCCACGACGCGCAGGATGATCGAGGCCAGAACCCCGGCGATCGAGGTCCAGAACTTGGTAGCGGCGATGGCCAGAAGCCCCATCAGGGCCGACTGCATGGCTGCACCGCCACCTTCGCCGCCCGACATGGCCGCCGTGGCTTCCGACAACGCCGCGACGATACCGAGAAAGGTCACTACCAGACCGACGGCGACAAGGATATTGGCCCACCATTCCAGCGAGCGCGCCGGCTCGTCAAGACGATCAAAGGCTTCGGCGGCCCGAATCGAGGTCAGAAACCCGTGGCCTTCATTATCGACCAGCAGGCTGCGGTAATTGGCCCAACCCAGGACCAGCGCTGCCGAGGCCTTGCCGTCTTCGGCTGTCCCGGAAAAACGCACATCCAGTTTTGAGAACTGCTCGTGAAACGCCTTGCGCATATTGCTCCCCTGGAGCGCGCCGAGCAGGTTCCAGCGGTCGCGAATATCGTTCATCAGGGGGCGGTATTCCCGAAACCCGGAATAGACGATCAGGCCGATGCCGAACAGCAGGATGCCGCCAGCCATGACCAGCGCAACACCAGGCGATCCGAACAGTGCAACGACAAGTCCGGTAACGGGATCAAGCTTTGTAGTCATGAAATCTCCTGTGTCCGCAGAGCCCTTTCAAGGGTGTTGCGGCTAAACCTGCCTCGGTCGCCCTCAAGCGACGCAATTGCGCACAACCTATTGTCCGCCTCGGCCTTCGACAAGTGAATTAGACAAAAAACTTGGAATGCCTTTGCAGGCCCGATATAGAAACGAAACAAAACCGGAGAGACCCCATGTTGATTTTCGCCGATACCGCCGACACCCAGCTTCTGGCCGAACTGAATGAAACCGGTCTGATCGATGGCGTGACGACCAACCCGACGATTATCGCCAAGTCGGGCCGCAACATGGCCGAGGTGATCAAGGAAATCTGCGATATCGTCGATGGGCCGATCTCCGCCGAAGTCGCCGCCACGCAATTCCGCCAGATGGTCGCCGAAGGTGAAAAACTGGCTCAGATCGCCGACAACGTGGTGATCAAGGTGCCGCTGACGGTCGATGGCCTCAAGGCAACCAAGGTGTTTTCGGAACAGGGTCTGATGACCAATGTCACCCTGTGTTTCTCAGTGTCGCAGGCGCTGCTGGCAGCCAAGGCCGGGGCGACTTTCGTTTCGCCGTTCGTCGGACGGCTCGATGACCGTGGCGAAGACGGGATGCAACTGATCCGCGACATTCGTCAGGTCTTCAATAATTACGACTTCGAAACCGCGATTCTGGCAGCGTCGCTCCGCAACACCACCCACGTCGCTCAGGCCGCCATCGCCGGTTCGGATTGCGCCACCCTGCCACCCGCCGTCATTCAGGCCATGTTCCAGCACGACCTGACCGACAAGGGCCTTGAGACGTTCCTTGCCGACTGGGCGAAGACGGGTCAGAGCATCCTTTAGGAACCAAGCGTCCGCAAGTCCGCCCGACCCTGCCCGGAGACCTGTTCCTATGCCCAAAACCTTCCTGATTCTCGGGGCAGCCGGATATGTGGGCTCCGCTCTTTCCCCCTATCTGAGAGCGTTGGGCCATACCGTCGTCGGCTGCGATATCCGTCCGGGTGAGGCGGCCCGTTACGACCGCTTCGTACAGACCCGATATCAGGATCTGGATGACACCGTCCTCACCGGTTGCGATATCGTTCTGTGGTTCGCCGGACATAGCTCCGTGAAAATATCGCAGGACGACCCGTGGGGCAGCTTCGAGAACAACGTCTTCGATCTGGCGCATCTCTTCAAACGGGCTGCCGCCCTGAGCAAGCCTATTATATACGCGTCATCCGCTTCGGTCCTGTCGTCCGCCGAAGACACCTATTCCCTCGTCGCGAACGAAATCAGCGCCAATCCCTACGATGCGGGAAAGCTCGCCTTCGACATGCTGATGCCGCATCTGGGCGTCAGGGCCGTGGGCCTGCGCATGGCCACCGTCAGCGGATGGTCGCCGGTCATGCGCTGGGAACTGGCCTTTAATGCTATGAACCGCACGGCGGTCGAAAAAGGCGTCGTCAATGTTCAAAATCCGTCGACCTTCCGTTCCCTGTTGTTTCTCGAAGATTTGGCCCGCTATGTCGAGCTTTTGTCCGACGAGCTGATATTGTCGCCCGACTTTACACCCCGAACCGTCGCCCTGGGCAGTTGGTCAGGTACGATCGGCCTTCTGGCGTCCGAGATCGCCGACTATTGGGCCGTACCCTTGAATTTCGGTTCTGATAGCGGCACCTATTCCTTCGTACTGAACGATCGGGAAATACGCCGCGCGATGCCTGAGACGTCGGCCTTTTACCAAAGCCTGCGTCAGCGGTGCGAACGGTTCGCCAGGGAAAATCAATGGAAGTAAAATCGCGTTCGGAGTCTTCGTCTCCCTGTCTGGCCTGCGGTACGACGGGTATGCGCACCATACTGGATTTCGGGCCGCAAGCGGCGGCGAACCTGCTATGCACCTCGCCGTCAGAAACCGTACGGCGCGAGCGGCTGGGCCTCGACTATTGCCCAGCCTGCGGCCATGCGCAGCAGACGGTCTTCTATCCGCCGAAAGACCTTTTTGAGCATTATCTCTACGCCAGTGGCACCACGCGCACGCTGGCAAGCTACTTTGACTGGCTGGCGCAAGCGATTGCCCAAGACGCCGGTATTGGTTCGACTGTGCTCGACATTGCCTCCAACGATGGCTCTTTCCTCCGCGCCCTGGCGAAGGCGGGCCTCACACCGACGGGCGTCGAGCCCGCGGCCAATCTGGTCGCCATCGCCCGGCAGGACGGGCTCGAGGTCATGGAAGGCTTTTGGCCCCAGACCGGAGCGGGGCTCAGGTTCGACCGGATCGTGGGGATGAACGTTCTGGCACATGGACCGGACCCGCTGGCCTTCCTGACGGGCGTGCAACAGGCCCTGTCACCCGGCGGCGTGGCACTGATTCAGGTGTCGCAAGCGGATATGTTTCGCAATTTCGAATTCGATACCCTCTACCACGAACACTACTCCTTCTTCTGTCCGAATTCGCTGACGACACTCGCGCGACGCGCCGGGTTCAGTGCCTTTGCTTTCATCAAAACGAATATCCACGGCGGGTCGATCCTTGCGGTTCTCGGGCAAAGCCAGACCGACGTGGACCGAACCGCCGCCTGCCTGACACAGGGCGAATATTATCTTGAAACCCTTGCCGCCACGGAACGACCCGCCGACGCCAGCGCCGACCGGTTCGCTCAGCGGGCCAACGCCACCTGCGCCTCCATCCGCGCGCTGGAAACCCTTAGCCGTGAAGCGGGCCGCACCTTCGTCCTCGTCGGTGCCGCCGCCAAGGCCATTACGGTTTTACAAGCCAGCGGCGCTCGCTTCGATCGCGTCATCGACGAAGCCCCTCTCAAGATCGGTCGCTATATTCCCGGCACGGCCTTGCAGATCGAATCTTTCGATGCGCTAATATCCATAGACGGCCCATGCACTTTTTTGATCGGCGCCTGGAATTTCAAGACCGAAATAGACGACAAGATTAAGCAACGGCGCGCCGCCCCTGATTTGAGCGCCACCTATTTTCCCACGCTATCCATAGATTTCATGTGAAAAAATTATGTTGAATCTCATTTCGCACATCAAGAACGAAGCGCGCCTGCTGCCGTTCTGGATCAAACACCATATCGACATGTTCGATACCGTGACCATTATCGACTACGCCTCAACCGACGGATCGCTGGATATCATCCGGTCTTTGGCACCACACTGGCGCATCGTCAGGTCGCAGAACCTCAACTTCGACGCCAATGACGTCGATTTCGAGGTGATGCAGATCGAATCCTATTTGTCCGGGTGGAAAATCGCCCTGAATACGACCGAGTTCCTGCTGTGTCCGAATATCCGGGAATTGATCAAAAAGGCCGAACAGGAAGGTATTTACGGCCTGACGGGCGAAGCCTTCGTCATGGTGGACAAGGACCGTTTGGGCTTCGACGGTCTGGACCCGCACCGCCGGCTTGTGGACAGTCTCCGTTACGGTTTCGACAGCCTGGATATCAATCTTGTTCGTTCGCGCTTATTGCACCGCTGGAAAACCGGCGCCTATTCTACGGGCCGTCACAACTGGTTCCGCCAACCGGTCTTCCGCACGGATGAACTGGTCTTCGCCTGGATGAGCTATGCGCCCTGGGACGAGGCCATGCTCAACCGCAAGATGGCGATCGGGCGAGAAGTGCCCGCATCCGACGTGGCGGTCGGTTTTGGCAAAAACCATCTGCGGGCGTCGAGTCAATTGGAAACGGATTTTGCCGATGCCTGTGTGCGCGCCCTTGATCTAAGCCAGATGAAGGAATGGCAACGCCTTATCTCGGAATCTTCGGAACTTCCGGAGCAAATCGAGTGGAAACGCAACCATATAGCCAAGTTCAATCCCCTTTTGAGACTGCCCCTCTTTGGTAACGCGCTGTCCAGTGAAGTCAGCGGCATTTACGACGATTTGTGGAGCGGTCCCAAAGCACGTTTTGTTATTGTGCCGAAGGCACCCGTAAATCGGATTATTGTGCGAGCTTGGGTTCCCGAAGCACTTGTCGAACTACCTGACGACACGGTGATCAGTGTGAATGGCACGGTTCTGAAACAGGTAAGGATTGATCCTCATCTGACGGAGTTTTCTATCGACACCGAGTTTTCGGCGCATGAGTCTCTTGAATTCCGGATTACGTCAAACCGAACCATGCCGGACAACCCGAACGATGACCGAGAACTCAGCTTTATATTGGCTACAATCGAACTCTCGCATTAGGTTTAAACCTAAGCCGTCATTGCCCCGGCTATCTGTTCGACCACGGCCTTGACCTGAGCGGCATCGTCGCCTTCAGCCATGACGCGGATCAGCGGTTCGGTCCCGCTGGGGCGCACCAGCACCCGGCCCGACCCTTTGAGGGTGGCTTCACCGTCGGCAATAGCCTGTTTGACCTCGGCGCGGTTCATCGGATTCTCGCCCGTAAAGCGCACGTTTTTCAGCAATTGCGGCACCGGCTCGAACTGCCGCGCCAGTTCGCTCATCGGGCGTTCGGATTCGACCATTACCGCCAGTACCTGCAAGGCCGCCATCAGGCCGTCGCCGGTCGTAGCGTGATCGAGCAGAATGACGTGGCCGGACTGTTCGCCGCCGATATTGAAGCCGCCGTCGCGCATCTTTTCCATAACGTAGCGGTCGCCGACCTTGCTGCGTTCCAGCGTCAGACCCTTCGACGTCATCAGGCGCTCAAGGCCGAGATTCGACATGACCGTCGCAACCAGCCCGCCACCTTTCAGCAGGCCCTTTTCAGCCCAGCTTTGGGCGATGATGGCCATGATCTGATCGCCGTCGACGATCTGACCCTTTTCGTCGCAGATGACCAGCCGATCGGCGTCGCCATCCAGCGCAATACCGATATCGGCGCGCAGTTCCTTGACCTTCTCTGCCATGGCCTGAGGTTTGGTCGAGCCGCACTTCTCGTTGATATTAAGACCGTCCGGCGAGACGCCGATGGTGAAAATCTCCGCCCCCAGTTCGTAAAGGGCCGCCGGGGCTGTCTTGTAGGCCGCGCCGTTGGCGCAGTCGATGACGATGCGCAGGCCCTTGAGGCGCAGGTGCTTGGGGAAGGTCGCCTTGGCGATTTCAATATAGCGATACTGCGCATCATCGACACGCTGCACCCGACCGAGGCAGTGCGGTTCAGCAATACCGTCGAGGATATTGCCGTCCATGCGCGCTTCGATGGCCAGTTCGACCTCGTCCGACAGTTTATAGCCGTCAGGGCCAAACAGCTTTATGCCATTATCCGCATACGGATTATGCGAGGCGGAGATCATCACCCCCAGATCGGCGCGCATCGAGCGCGTCATCAGGGCCACGGCGGGCGTCGGCAACGGCCCGAACAGGCGCACATCCATGCCCACCGAGGTGAACCCGGCCACCAGCGCCGGCTCGATCATATAGCCCGACAGGCGCGTATCCTTGCCGATCACCGCCAGATGCCGGCGATTGTCAGACGACATGAACATCTTCCCTGCCGCCATACCGAGGCGATAGGCGATTTCCGCCGTCATCGGAAAGCTGTTGACCCGGCCGCGTATGCCGTCGGTGCCGAAATATTTGCGCGTGCGGTTGAGTTCGGTCATGTGCGTCGCCAGTTCGTCGTTGCGATGTTTCAAAGGGTTGTAGCCATAGTCGGCCAGGGTGTCGCGAAATCCTGTCATCTTGGACGTCACCAGGGCGATGAAGGCGGCCTCTAACTTATCGACCGTCTCGGCACGCGGGGCCTTGGTCTGACCCGACAGGGCGCGGAAGATGCTCGATTGCGCCAGCCCGGCCACCTCGGCCACTTCGCGGATGGAAATGCCGGTGGCGTTCAGCGCCGCCTGCAACCTTTCCCACTTACTGTCGCTCATGCCGTCTCCCGGAAATACCGCTTCTTAACCGGTTTGTCGTACAAGGACATAAATGGTGACAGCGGATTTGAGACTCTTTCATAGCATTTGAAATATTAATCTGCTACTAAAAACACGCAATTTAACGCGAACCCCTGAATATTATGGCATAAATCGCCATATACAGGCTCACGGAGACGATCACATGTGCGGCATTATCGGTATTATCGGCACCTCCGAAGCGGCCCCGCGCCTGATCGAAAGCCTGAAGCGGCTGGAATATCGCGGCTACGACTCGGCGGGCATCGCCGTCGTCACCAATAATGGCACCGAACGCCGTCGCGCGGCGGGCAAGATCCGCAACCTCGAAGCCGTGGTCGATGAAAGCCCCGTCTCAGGCACGGTTGGCATCGGCCATACGCGCTGGGCGACGCACGGCGCGCCGACGGTCGCCAATGCCCACCCGCACGCTTCCGGCAAGGTGACGCTGGTTCACAACGGCATCATCGAGAACTTTGCCGAGCTTAAGGTCGAACTGATCGCCGCCGGACATGTCTTTACGTCCGACACCGACACCGAGGTCATCGCCCATCTGTTCGACGCGACGCTGCAAACGGGCTTGTCCCCTAAGGAAGCGTTCAAAGCCGTGCTGGACCGCCTGCACGGCGCCTATGCCCTGGCCATCATCGTCAACGGCGAGGCGCAAACCCTGTTTGGCGCGCGTCGCGGTTCGCCGCTGGTCGTCGGCTGGGGCGAGAACGAGATGTTCCTCGGTTCGGACGCTTTGGCCGTCGGGCCGTTCACCAACCGCGTCACCTATCTCGAAGAAGGCGACTGGGTCATCCTGTCGCAAGACAGCGCCGACATCCACGACGCCAAAGGCTTCCGCGTGAACCGCCCGATCGCCACGGTCTCGGCCTCGGCGGCCCTGGTCGAAAAGGGCTCGTTCCGCCACTTCATGGAAAAGGAAGTCCATGAACAGCCCGAAAGCTGTCAGCGGACCTTCTCGGCCTATCTCGATCCGGTCGCCCAGAGCGTCAAGGCCGACATCAAAGCCAGCGTCGATTTCACCCAAGTTACCCGCATCCAGATTATCGCCTGCGGCACCGCCTATTACGCGGGCTGCATCGCCAAATACGCCTTCGAGAAGATCGCGGGCCTGCCCGTCGATGTCGAGGTCGCCTCGGAATTCCGTTACCGCACCCCGGCCATGACGGCGGGGACGCTGGCCATGGCCGTGTCGCAGTCGGGTGAAACCGCCGACACGCTGGCGGCGTTGCGCTGGTGTAAGGCCGAAGGCTTACAAACCGCCGCGCTGGTCAATGTCCATACCTCGACCATGGCCCGCGAAGCCGACATATTGTGGCCGACCCACGCCGGCCCCGAAATCGGCGTCGCCTCGACCAAGGCCTTCACCGCTCAGGTCTCGGCGCTCCTGTCGCTGGTCGTGGCCGCCGCCGCGCAACGCGGTCGCATCGATGCGGTTGAGGAAGCGCGTCTGGTGCAGGTTCTGCTGGAAAGCCCCGGCCTGATCTCACAGGCCCTGACCATGGACTCCGAAATCTTCAAGATGACGTTTGATTTGTCGCGCGCCCGCGACGTCATCTATCTGGGGCGCGGTGCCATGTATCCTCTGGCGCTCGAAGGCGCGCTGAAGCTGAAAGAGATCAGCTATATCCACGCCGAAGGCTATGCCGCCGGGGAGCTGAAGCACGGCCCGATCGCTCTGATCGACGAAAACACACCGGTCGTGGTCATCGCGCCCGACGACGAACTGTTCGAAAAGACAGCCTCGAACGTGCAGGAAGTCGCCGCACGCGGCGGCCGCGTCATCATGATCACCGACGCCCCGCAGAAGGCTCCGGCCCTGTCCGGCGATGCCGCAAAGACGCTGAAAATCGTCACGGGCCCGACCTGCGACCCGTTCATCGCCCCGCTGGTCTATTCGGTGCCGATCCAGCTTCTGGCCTACCATACGGCGGTCCACAAGGGCACCGACGTCGATCAGCCGCGCAACCTCGCCAAGTCGGTGACGGTGGAGTAGAACCTAAAACGGCGTCAGCCGTTTAAAATCCGGACTGAGCAGATCGGCGGGCGGCATCACATCCGTTGGCTTAAGGTGCCCGCGCCGAAAAGCGAGCGGCTCCGCGGTTATCTTTTCAAGCACCGGAAAATAGCTGTCCGCATAAAATTCCAGCCGCGCCCCGTCTCTGGTCAGGCACTCATAGCCACCGCCATGTTCCGTCGTCCAGCCCTTGCGCCAACACGGCTCGTTCAGGCGCATCTGTGGCGGCTCAGTATCAGGGTTGTCCGACGCATAGGGTTCGATTTCGACGCTGTGATCAATGGACAACTCGAATATACCCTGCGCGTCCTGCCGCACGATTATTGCGCCCCACCGACTTTTGTACGTCCGTGTAATTTCACCTGTCGCATCGATCCGATCCTGCACCTCGATGCCACCTAAATGCCTGACGGTAGATGTCCAGCTTTCAGACTGGTCCAGTGGCAAGGTCTGTGTCCAGCGCAATCTGGTTTCATGGTTTTGCGTACCTTTTGGGTCAGGCAACCATTCTCCCCATGTCGATAAAAGCGTTATATCCGCAGGCAAGACCATATCCTCGACCGGAGGTGTAAGGCGCTTGATTTTCGTTGCCCGAGCCTCGCTCCCCCCATAGGCGTCCTGAGTCTTATACCAAAGAATGATGCCATCCTGTGTGGCGCAAAAGGTCTCTGTCATTTCATCCCGTTGCAGACGCCAGACTGCACAGGTTTCCCCCAGCACCTTATCGGTCCCTTCTGTCCGTACGGGTGTTGGTAAATCATTGTCGCGCAAAGCATTGTATACGAGATAGGCGAAATCATTTTTCCTGTACTCGCCATAGCGCGACCTGAAACGCCCATAACGCCAAATTTCGTGGCGCTTCACGTTTATAAGCACGCTTTCCCGTGCGCCAAATAACCCCACCCGATCCAGATATGTACCCCCTACCCACTCTTTACGGCGCTGAACCACGATGCGATCCGATGCATCTAGGTAGCCGCTGATACGCATTTCCACCACATGATCAACGGCATCCGGCATGGCATACAGGACCTCGACCGGATCATCCAAAAGCTTTGCTTCGGCTGTCGCCGCACAAAGCCAGATTATCAGCGTCCATAAAATCCATTTCATAGTTCTGGCCCCTCCATTCAACAATCCTAGCGCATTCTCTTAATGGCCGGAAGGCCGATCAATCGCGTGACCACCCGGCAAGCTTGCACCAAACGAAAGGGCCTGATAGGTCGTTGCGGATAATTCCCAACTTTCTTGTCGCGCATTTGATTCCAAAAACCGCTACACACTTTTTGGAATGCGCTAATAATACCGGACCTCATTTCATGACCCAGACCTTAAGCCAGTATCTCGACGCGGCCAAATTACCGATCAGCCCCGAACTCAACCGCCTGATCCTCGCCATGGCCGCCTCGTGCGCCGAACTGAGCGACATCATCGGCACCAGCTCGCTGAACAATCTGCAAGGGGCGCTGGATCAGGAAAACGTGCAGGGCGAGGTGCAGAAGAAGCTCGACGTGCTGTCGAACGAGTTGTTCATCCAGCCCGAGCGCTGGCACGGCACGGTCGCGGGCATCGCCTCCGAGGAAATGGACACGCTGATTCAGGTGGACGCCAAGGGCGACTATTTGCTGATCTTCGATCCGGTCGACGGTTCCAGCAATCTCGACGTCAACGGCACGGTCGGCACGATCTTTTCGATCCTCGATGCCCCGAAAACCGGTGCCGATCTGACCGAGGCCGATTTCCTGCGTCCCGGCAGCGAACAGGTCGCGGGCGGTTACGTTCTGTATGGCCCGGAAACCCAGCTGGTCCTCACCTTCGGGCAAGGCGTGGCGATCTTTGGCTATCACCGTCACAAGAACGACTGGTTCCTGATCCGCGATCAGGTGCAGATCCCGGTCTCGACGCGCGAATTCGCCATCAATGCCTCGAACCACCGCCACTGGCACCCGCCGGTCCGTCGCTATATCGACGAATGTCTGGCCGGTAAGGACGGCGTGCGCGGGACGGATTTCAACATGCGCTGGCTGGCCTCGATGGTAGGCGACGTGCACCGCGTCATTTCGCGCGGCGGCATCTTCATGTACCCCAGCGACACGCGTCCGAATGTCAGCAACGGTAAGCTGCGCGTGCTGTACGAAGCCAATCCGATCGCCTTCCTGATCGAACAGGCCGGCGGCGCGGCGATCAACGGCCCGGATCGTATCCTCGATCAGATGCCGGGGAAGCTGCACCAGCGGACGAGCGTGATTCTGGGGTCGCGCGAAGAGGTGGAACGCGTCCAAAGCTATTTCCGCGAAGCGTAAGCTTTGAAATTGGATATGAAAACCCCGCCTCAGATCAGTCTGAGGCGGGGTTTTCATATTCTATACCTCCCTGCCTTTGGCGAGGAGGGGGACCGCACGAGCCTGCCGTTAGGCAGGTGAGATGTGGTGGTGGTGGCCTTCGCCGTCGCACCCTCGCGCTCATCGGGCCAGCCGATTTATGCGCGGTATTTACGCGAGCCCCCCACCGTCTGCGAAACCTTTGGTTTCGCATCCACCTCCCCCAGCACGCTGGGGGAGTATGAAAGTATGAGCCAACTAACGGGTGCAGGGGCGAGCCCCTGCTTACTTAACCCCAAGCTTCTTTTGCAGGTCCGACGACGAGGTTGTGTACTGGAAGCGCAACTTCTTGTCCGGATAGACGTAGCGGAAGACCTGTTGCGCCGCCAGCGCGCCTTCGTGGAAGCCCGACAGGATAAGCTTCAGCTTGCCCGGATAGTAGTTGATGTCACCGATGGCGAAAATTTGCTTCGTCGAGGTCTCGAACTTCTCGGTATCGACCGGGATCAGGTTCTCGTGCAGGTTCAGGCCGAATTCGGCGACCGGACCTAACTTCATGGTCAGACCAAAGAACGGCAGGAAGGCGTCGGCTTCAAGGTGAATCTCGTTGCCGTCGTTGTCCTCGACCGTCACGGCATCGAGCGCATGGCCGGTTTCACCGCGGAGCGCGGTGGCCTGACCGATGACGAGGTCCATAGCGCCCTCTTCGACCAGCTTGCGCATCTGAGCCACGCTGTGCGGGGCGGCGCGGAAGTCGTCGCGGCGGTGCATCAGGGTAACGCGTTCCGCGATCGGTTGCAGATTGAGCGTCCAGTCGAGCGCCGAGTCGCCGCCGCCGGAGATTACGATCTTCTTGCCGCGGAAGGCGTCCATCTTGCGCACGGCGTAGTGGACCCCAAGGCCCGCGCCGAGGTTTTCGAAGCCGTCGATGCCGGGGATCGGCGGCTTTTTCGGTTGGAACGACCCCCCGCCCGCAGCGATCAGGATGCAGCGCGCGACGATCGAAGTCTTCTGATCCGTCGTCACCTTCCACTTGAAGGTACCGTCCTCCTGTTCCAGTTTTTCGACAGCCACGGCCATCTCACCAAGGTGATATTTGGCACCGAACGGCGCGATCTGTTCCAGCAGGCGATCGGTGATTTCCTGACCGGTGATGATCGGCCACGCCGGGATGTCGTAGATCGGCTTTTCGGGATAAAGCTCGGCGCACTGACCGCCGACCTTGTCCAGAATGTCGATAACGTGGGCCTTGATGTCGAGCAGGCCCAGTTCGAAAATACTAAACAGGCCGACGGGGCCAGCACCGATCACGACGACGTCGGTTTCCCAGGATTGACCGGCGTCCAACACTTCGATGGCCTTCGATGGGTTCGCGTCACTCATTTTTTGTCTCCGAAACGCAAGGATTAGATTTATTAAACAGAGGATGCGGTATATAGGGCCGCATCTGAGGGTTTTTACAGAAAGATCAGTCAGGCTATCCGATAGTCTAAACTGATGCGGGAGTCATTATGTCGCGTGACCGTTTGCCGCCACTGTCGGCGCTGCGTGTGTTTGAAGCCGCCGCGCGCCACGAAAGCTTCAAGCACGCCGCCGAAGAACTGTTCGTCACGCCCGGCGCGGTGTCGCAGCAGATTCGTTTGCTGGAAGAGCATGTCGGCGTCGAACTGTTCGTGCGCGACGGCCGCCGGGTAGTCCTTAGCGACGCGGGCAAGGCCTCGTCGATCATCCTCAAGGAAGCCTTCGAGAAGATGTTCGAGGCGACCCGTGTCATGCGTCAGACCCAGCAGAAGGGCCGCGTCACGGTTTCCGTCGCCCCGTCCTTTGCCGCCAAGTGGCTTATGCCGCGTCTGGGCGACTTTTCCGCCGCCAATCCCGACATCGACGTCTGGGTGTCCGCCGACATGGCGACAACCGACTTCGCCGTGTCCGACGTCGATCTGGCCATCCGCTACGGCACCGGCAACTACAACAACGTCAATGTCGAGCATCTGCTGGTCGAGGCTGTCCTGCCGGTCTGCTCGCCTGCCCTGTTCGACGCCGCGCCCATCCGCAAGCCCGCCGACCTGATGCATCACACGCTGCTGCACGATGTCAGTTCCGACCTCGACCCGTCCGATCCCGACTGGGCGATGTGGCTGAAAGGACATGGCGTTGACGGTGTCGATCCGTCGCGCGGCCCGCGCTTCAATCAGAGCCACATGGTCATCGAGGCCGCCGTCGCCGGTCGCGGCGTGGCGCTCGCCAAACGTACCATCGCCGAGGCCGATTTGCGCGCCGGTCGCCTGCGCGGCCTGTTCAACGAAAAGGACGCCCCGGTCAGCTTCGGTTACCATCTGGTGTGGCCGCAGACGCGCGAGCCGTCGCTGGCCCAGACGCGATTCATGGACTGGCTGCGCGCTCAGGCCCGCGACGGTGGTCACGCGACCGCCAGCCCGCAAGACCGTCCGGTCTTTGCGGCGCAGGGAATCTAAGTGCTTTCCCTTCTCCCCCGTGGGGAGAAGGTGGCGCAAAGCGCCGGATGAGGGGGAAACCACAAGCGCGTGACTTGCCCCCTCACCCCAACCCTCTCCCCATAGGGGAGAGGGGGCTAATGCGCGGATTTCTAAATTCACCCCTCGCTCCACGGCGGTGTCGGCAGGCCCTTGGAGGCCAGAAACTCGGCGTTGAATATCTTCGAAGCATAGCGGTTGCCGTAGTCACACAGCACAGTGGCGATGGTCTTGCCGGGGCCGATCTCTTTCGCCAGCTTGATCGCACCAGCGACGTTGAGCGCCGACGAACCGCCGACGACCAGACCCTCGTAGCGGTCGAGATCGAACAGCACCGGCAGCCACTCTTCGTCGGCGACCTGATAGCTATAGTCCGGCGTAAAGCCTTCGAGATTGGCCGTGATGCGGCCCTGACCGATGCCCTCGGTGATCGAAGTGCCTTCGGATTTCAGTTCACCGGTCGTGTAGTAGCTGTACAGCGCCGCGCCGTACGGATCGGCCAGACCGATCTTGATATCGGGGTTGAACCCGCGCAGGCCCATACCGACGCCCGCAAGCGTCCCGCCCGACCCGACCGCGCAGATAAAGGCGTCGATCTTACCGCCGGTCTGGGCCCAGATTTCCGGCGCCGTGGCGTCGATATGGGCGTTGCGGTTGGCGACATTGTCGAACTGGTTGGCCCAAATGGCCCCGCCCGGTTCAGTCTTTGCCAGTTCTTCGGCCAGACGCCCGGAATAGCGGACATAGTTGTCCGGGTTGGAATAGGGCACGGCATCGACTTCGATGAGCTTCGCGCCCAGCATACGGATGGCGTCCTTCTTTTCCTGCGCCTGCGTGCGCGGAATGACGATGACCGCCTTATAGCCCAGCGCATTGGCGACCATAGCCAGACCGATGCCGGTATTGCCCGCCGTACCCTCGACGATAGTACCGCCGGGTTTCAGCAGGCCCTTCTTTTCCGCGTCGCGGATAATCCACAGGGCGGCGCGATCCTTGATCGACTGACCCGGATTGAGGAACTCCGCCTTGGCCAGAATCTCGCAGCCTGTCTGCTCCGACGCGCGGTTGAGACGGATCAGGGGCGTATCGCCGACAAGGTCGAGCACGGAGGATACGGTTTTGGCCACGGAAAACTCCTTTGAAGTCGGTTTGCGCTATTGGATTTACACCGCAATCCCAAGCGATAGATTCTCACCCGGTGGTTTAGCGCGACTTACAGATATGGTGATGGCCTTATAGAGCAAGGGTTTGACAGCGGTCAACGCGACCGCACAAAGTTTGCGAATGGCTTGCAAAATCTCATGTCCCTATTGTCGAAAGGGGATTGCCTCGCCTATAGCAGGGCTAACGCGAATAAGGGCACCTGGGGCGCATGGCCGTATTTACAAAAGTATCTCTGGACGAGGCCCGCGCCTATCTGAGCCAGTACCAGATCGGCGACCTGCTCCACCTCGAAGGGATCGAGGAAGGCGTCTCCAACACCAATTTCAAGGTCGAGACGACAACGGGTCTCTATGCCCTGACCCTGTTCGAGGCGGCGACGCCCGAAGAGGACCTGCCCTATTTCATGGACTATACGCTGCATCTGGACCGAAAGGGCTATCCCGCACCGGGGCCAGCCATCATGCGGTCGGGCGAGAGCATCGGGCGCATCAACGGTAAATCCTGCGCCCTGATCAAGTGGCTGCCCGGACGCTGGCCGCGCAATCCCGATGTGCGGCACGCCGCGTCGGCGGGGGAGTATCTGGCGAAGCTGCACACCGCAGGTGCCGACTTCCCCCAGCACCGCGACAATTCGATGGGGATCGCGGTGTGGGACCACCTGATCGCACGCTGCGAGCCGCGCGCGGCGCAATCGGCGCGTGCCGAAGCCATTCTGGCCGATTTCCGCGCCGAAGTGGCGTATCTGAAAACCGTATGGCCGGAAACGCTCGAAAAAGGCGCGATCCATGCCGACTATTTCACCGACAACGTCCTGATGGACGACGACGGTCAGGTCACCGGCGTCATCGACTATTATTACGCCTGCACCGATTTCTACGCCTACGATCTGGCGGTGTCGTTCAATGCGTGGGGCTTCACGCCCGGTGGCCAAGCCATCCCTGAAATGATAAGCGCCTTCGTCAAGGCCTATCACAAAGAGCGCCCGTTGTCGGACGCCGAAATCGCCGCCCTGCCGCTGTTTGCGCGAGGGTCGTCGGTGCGGTTTACACTGACGCGGCTTTATGATCTTTTGAATCACGACCCCAGTTGGGTGGTGAAGCCGAAAGACCCGGAAGCCTTCTACCGTCGGCTGGAATATCATCGGGCGATCGAAGCCGGAGAGGATTACTTCAAATGAGCCCGGCGCGCAGTACGGACGACCATTGGGAACGTTGGGGCCGTGAAGACCCCTACTACGGCGTCTATGCCCATGACTCCATGCGGCGGGAACGGCTGACCGCCGACGCGCTTGATCATTTCTTTGCCTCAGGACAAACGCATATCGAAGGCGTTTTCGCCTACGTCCGGCGCTATATTGATCCGGCCTTCTCCCCCCGGCGCGGCCTGGATTTCGGCTGCGGCACCGGACGGCTGGTCATCCCTATGGCAGGCCTGATGGACGAAGTGGCCGGCATGGATATTTCCTCGTCCATGCTCGATGAGGCACGTCGCAACATCGACGCTCGCGACCTGCACAATGTTCATCTGCTCAAATCGGATGACGCGCTGTCGCAACTCAGCGGTAGCTATGATTTCATCCATTCCTATATCGTTTTCCAGCACATCCCCCCGGAACGTGGACAGGTGCTGTTTCAGCGTCTGGTCAAACATCTGGCGCCCGGCGGGGTAGGGGCGCTGCACATCCTGTTCGGCAAGACGTTCCACGCCGCGAATTTCGGCCAGACGCCCTCCAGCTTCCATGATCGCATACTGGCGGTCAAACGGGGCGTCCATCGTCTGCTGATGCGTCTTATGGGCCGTAAGGCGGCGACGGAGCCGGAAATGCAGATGAATATCTACGACCTGAACACTCTCTTCTTCATGCTGAAAACAGCCGGCGTCGGTGAAATTCACACCACCTTCGAGGATCACGGCGGTGAATGGAGCGCGTTCCTCTTTTTCCGCAAACCTTAAGGCCACTTTTATTCCTGCGGATGGGAAATATGTGCTGCTTGTGCGCTTACAAGAACGTCGTTTTATGATGTTTTTTAACCCTGATCTATCTCCGAAGACGAAGCCGATGATCCTGGCTGAATGCGGTGATGGGTTTGGGGGACATTTCAATGCTTTTATCGCGCAGCACAGATGCCGACTGGGAACAGTGGGGGCAACAAGACCCCTATTTCGCCGTTATTACCGATGACGCCCTGCGGCAGGATCGATTGACGCCTGAGGGGCTAAGTCAATTTTTCACCTCCGGCGAGCATCATATGCAGGATGTCTTCGCCCGCATCCGTCGTCATATCGACTCGGAATTTATGCCGAAGCGCGGACTGGATTTCGGCTGCGGCACCGGGCGACTGGTCCTGCCTATGTCGGCTCGGATGGATGATGTGACGGGGATGGACATTTCGTCAACCATGCTGGCGGAGACCCAGCGCAATGTCGAGGCACGTAGGCTGCGCAATGTGCGCTTCGCGAGATCCGACGATAACCTGTCGCAACTTGAAGGCAAATATGATTTTATCCATTCGTACATCGTTCTTCAGCACATCCCCGAAATACGGGGACGTGTCCTGTTCAAGCGCCTGATCGATCATATGGCATCGGGTGGCGTGGGGGCCTTGCATATTCTGTTCAACAATACGATTCACCCGGACCCCTTCGGCCAAACGTCGCCCAGTCTCATAGCGCGTATATGGATGCTCAAACGGCACATCCGTCGCCTTGTGCCGCGTCTTCTGGGACGAAAAGCAGATCCCGAAATGCAGATGAACAGCTATAATCTGAACTTCATTTTCGCCACCCTGCAAGCTGCGGGAATCCGTGAGATGCACACCAGCTTGCAGGACCACGGTAATGCACATAGCGCTGTCTTCTATTTCCGCAAGCCGTAAGGCCCCTTTCCTTCGCCGCCCAAGCGCGTATATGTAATCTGTGCGCTTCGATGACCGTTTTCTGGAAGAACTGAAATCCCGCTTGCGGCCGTCAGAGGTCATCGGCAAGGCGGTGAAGCTGCGCCGTAACGGCCGCGAATGGGTTGGCCTGTCGCCGTTTTCCAAGGAAAAAACGCCGTCCTTCTACGTCAATGACGAGAAAGGTTTTTTCCATGACTTTTCGTCGGGCAAGCACGGCGACATCATCTCGTTTTTGCAGGAAACCGAACGCCTGAGCTTCGTGGAAGCCATCGAAAAACTGGCTGCCGAAGCCGGCATGGCCCTGCCCGTCCAGACGCCGCAGGACGCTCAGGCGCAGATGAAGCGTCAGGGCCTGAGCGACTGGATGGACCTGGCCGCCAAATGGTTCGCCGCCCGCCTGCACGACAAGACGCCCGGCGCGCAGGCCGCGCGCGAATATCTCAAACGACGGGGCCTCAGCGATCAGGACGTCGCCGATTTCGGTCTGGGCTATGCGCCCAAGGACCACACGGCGCTGAAAGACGCGCTGGTGCAAAAAGGCGCCAAGGTCTCCGAGCTGGTCGAATGCGGGCTGCTGATCGAGGTGGAGGGGAAAGCCCCTTATGACCGTTTCCGCAACCGGCTGATGTTCCCCATCGAGGACGCGCGGTCGAAGATTGTTTCCTTCGGCGGGCGGGCGCTCGATCCGGACGAGAAGGCCAAATATCTCAATGGCCCGGAAACGCCGCTGTTCCACAAGGGATCGCTGCTGTTCGGTTTGTCCAAGGCGCTGAAAATCCTCGGTTCGGCGCAAACCGGCCCGGAGCTGGTCGTCGTCGAAGGCTATATGGACGTGCTGGCCTGTCAGCGGGCGCAGATCGCCGCCGTCGCGCCGTTGGGGACCGCCCTGACCGAGGAGCAGATCGAAATTCTGTGGCGGCGTCACCCGGAGCCGACGCTCTGTTTTGACGGTGACAAGGCCGGGATGCGCGCCGCCGACCGAGCGCTGGATCGCGCCTTGCCGAAACTCAAACCCGGCAAGTCGTTCAAGGTCTGTTTGATCACCGGCGGCAAAGACCCCGACGACGTGCTGCGCGAAAAAGGCCCGCTGGCCCTGCGCGAAGCTCTGACCATCACACAGCCCTTTGTGGAGGTTCTGTTCAAACGCGAACAGGATCTGGAGCCGCTCGATACGCCCGAACGCAAGGCGGGCCTCAAGAAACGCCTGCGTGCGCTGGCCGGGCAAATCGAGGACAAGGACCTCGCCGAGAGCTACCGTCAGGACCTGATGGATCGCTTCGACGCCCTATTCCGACGCGAACCGGCGCAGGGTTTTCAACGCGCGCCGTTCCAGCCTCGCGGCAGCTTCAAAAATGGTAAATATGTAGAGCCGCCGATCCAGATGACCCCCGAAGGCGGTCGCGCGGCGCAGGCCCTGTCAAAAGCGCTCGATCCGATGTCCGCCACCCTCGCGCAGGGCTTGCTCGACCATCCCGACTGGATGATGGATCAAGCCGAAGCGCTCGATGCCTACGGTCTGGGCGATCCGGCGCTGGAAAGACTGGCCAAAACGCTGGTGGGCTTAAGTTTTTCCACAAGCCCCCTTGACTCCGCCAGTGTGAACCGCCATCTGCAAAATCAAGGTTATGGCGCATTATTGAGCGAGATACAAAAGGCAGCCCTCAGAGCGGCATCGCCAATCCTCGCACAGGACATATCTCTCGCAGATGCCCATAGTCGCTGGCTCAAAGCGTTCAACGCGTTCGCGCGTTTGACGGCGTTGGATCGTGCATTAACGGCTGCGAAAAATGAGGCCTCGGCTTCTTTTGACGCAGAAATTTTTTCACGGACCAAGCTGGAACGCGACGCCTTGCGCAAAGCCTTGAAAAGCGGACAGATTTTTGAAGCGGATGCGGACGATTAATTAATCATTCGTTGAGCTTCTTCGTTAATATAAGCCATCTGCGGTAAAAATGCCGCACATGTTTAGAGTCTCACGCGGTGCGCACCGCTGGGCGGAGAAATAAATGAGCCAAGCTACGGACAAGCCTGAAGCCGACGCGTCCTCCGACGGTCCCCTTCTCGACCTTACCGACGCCGGGGTAAAGAAGTTCATCAAGCAGGCCAAGGCCCGCGGCTACGTCACGATGGACGAGCTGAACAAGGTCCTGCCGTCGGAGGAGTTTACCTCCGAGCAGATCGAAGACACGCTGGCCATGCTCACCGAAATGGGCGTGAACGTCGTCGATTCGGAAGAGGACGTCGCCGAAGGCGGTGAGGTCGCCGTGCGCGAAGAGGCCGGGGCCGTCATCGAGACGACCAAGACCTCGAACTACGACCGTACCGACGACCCCGTGCGCATGTATCTGCGCGAAATGGGCTCGGTCGAGCTGCTGTCGCGCGAAGGCGAAATCGCCATCGCCAAGCGGATCGAAGCCGGTCGTGACACCATGATCCGCGGTTTGTGCGAATCCGCCCTGACCTTTGAAGCCATCATGGTATGGCGCGAAGAACTGGGGTCGGGCCGCATCCTGCTGCGCGAAATCATCGACCTCGAAGGCACCTACGGCGGCGGCCCCGCCGAAGGCCCGCCTCCGGGCGCGCTTGGTGAAGAGGTCGACGAAGACGAAGGCGACGGCACGATTGCGCTGCGCGCTCCCGCGCCCGTCGTGAAAGCGCCGGAACCCGTCGCGCCGCCCAAGACCGAAATCGTCGAAGCCAAGCCCGTCGAGCCCAAGGCTCCTAAGGGTGATGGCGACGAAGACGACGACTACGTGCCGATGGACGAGGAAGAAAAGAAACCTCAGCCGGAAGAAGAAGACGAGGACGATTTCGACGACGGTGCCGGTCCGACCGTGTCGGCGATGGAATCCGAACTGCGCGAAGGCGTCATGGCCACGCTCGACGCCATTGCGGCGGAGTTCGAGACCTACCGCCGCACGCAGGAAAAGATGCTGACGGCGAAGCTGGAAGGCCTGCCGCTCGATCCCGCCGACCGCGCCGCCTATGACGAGGTGACGGCGACGATCACCCGCCACCTCAAGACGCTCAAGCTCAACAACCAGCGTATCGAAGCGCTGGTCGAACAGCTCTATACGATCAACAAGCGCCTGATGGGCCTTGAAGGCCGTCTGCTGCGTCTGGCCGACAGCTACGGCATCTCGCGTCAGGAATTCCTCCAGCACTACTATTCGCGCGAACTCGACCCGCAATGGGCCGACAAGGTCCGCGATCTGGGCGTGCGCTGGCAGAAGTTCGCCGATAACGAAGCCGGATCGATTGCCCGCATCCGGGGCGACATCATCGGTCTGGCCACCGACATGGGCGTGGCCGTCGACGACTACCGCCGCATCGTCCAGACGGTGCAGAAGGGCGAGCGCGAAGCCCGTCAGGCCAAGACCGAAATGGTCGAAGCCAACCTGCGTCTGGTTATCTCGATCGCCAAGAAGTACACCAATCGCGGCCTGCAATTCCTCGACCTCATTCAGGAAGGCAATATCGGCCTGATGAAGGCCGTCGATAAGTTCGAATATCGTCGCGGCTATAAGTTCTCGACCTATGCCACCTGGTGGATTCGTCAGGCGATCACGCGCTCGATCGCCGATCAGGCCCGCACCATCCGTATCCCGGTGCACATGATCGAGACGATCAACAAGATCGTGCGGACCTCGCGCCAGATGCTGCACGAAATCGGTCGCGAACCGACGCCGGAAGAACTGGCCGAAAAGCTCGCCATGCCGCTGGAAAAGGTGCGCAAGGTTCTGAAAATCGCCAAGGAGCCGATCTCGCTCGAAACCCCCATTGGCGACGAAGAGGATTCGCACCTCGGCGACTTCATCGAGGACAAAAACGCCGTCCTGCCGATCGACGCGGCGATCCAGTCGAACCTGCGTGAAACCACGACGCGGGTTCTGGCCTCGCTCACCCCACGTGAAGAACGCGTTCTGCGGATGCGCTTCGGCATCGGTATGAACACCGACCACACGCTGGAAGAAGTCGGTCAGCAGTTCTCGGTCACCCGTGAGCGTATCCGTCAGATCGAGGCCAAGGCGCTGCGCAAGCTGAAGCATCCGTCGCGGTCGCGTAAGCTGCGCTCGTTCCTCGACAGTTAAGGGGTTTGGGGCCTGCGGCCCCAAGTCTTCTAGTCAAAGAAAAAGCCCTGCTTTCTTTAAGCAGGGCTTTTTCTTTGATCAGGCTTCGTGGGGTCACGGACCCCACACCCCTTGACTGGGAACAGGACGGCTATGACCAATGCAAGTTCCTCTATTTCTTGAAGATATCAGGCTCAGGTTCGAGAGCATTCGGATTCGTTCGAAGCTCCTCCAGCCACTCCCTGACCTTACCGCCAGAAATGAAAATGCCTTTGTCAGCCTCAACTATCGCCTCTTTTATAGCGGCTCTATAAGCATGATCTTTTTCAACATACGCCAACCTTTGAGCTGCTATCGGCATAAGCTGAAGTTTCGACAAGGGTGCCAGCGGTAAGTCCGCGACATTGCTTGGATCGATCCAGCGGATTTGCTCGATTTCAGCCGCCGCAAAGACCGGTCTGTTTATCTCGACATAGAAGGCGTGGGAATGGACCTGATGCCCGGCCTCGTTCACCGCCTCGGCATGAAATTCGCCTAGATATTCAGCTTGTTCCTGCGTGATTTCCAGCCCAATTTCTTCGCGCAATTCGCGCTGCAAGGCGTCGAACGGCGTCTCTCCGGCATCGATCTTGCCACCCGCCTGCATGAAAAAGGCAGAGCCTCGTTTGCGTACAACAAGAGCCAGCCGCAGCTTTGGATCGACTATTAACGCGGTCGCAAGGACAATTATTGTACTGCTATTCATTAGATATCATCCAATACAGCAACGATTAGGAATGCAGATGCAGGATCCTGAGTCAATTTACTCAGTAGGGGATATTCTAAATTGTCGCCTGAACCCCATACCAGATGAACCAGGCATATACGCATTTTGGTGGATTGCGCCGAAAGCACAACTATTAAACAGCAATCGACATATTGTTTTAAAAGGGCCAAGCGGAAGACCCGTTGACGTAGAATATAGAGATTGGTGGCCAGAAGAATTAACGTACCCGTGCCTATATGTCGGCAAATCAACGAGTTTAAAGAAACGCTTCGGCTTGCACATAAAAAACGGGTCTGTTGGGCGATTGCACGGCAGACCTGAGAACAATATCAAATGCAAACCACTTACAACATCTTGTCAGTTGAGATTTGGAATTGAGCACATCTTTCCTAGAGAGCCCAACTCACTTAATCTCATAAAGAATTCTGTCGGCTTTTCTTGGGATACACACTTTCCCGATAATGCAATCGCAGAGCGCTTCTTTAGAGAAGATCTGCTCATTGGTAAGTGGCGGCCGTGGTTTAACATAGACTCCGAACGATAGCTTTCTCACCACGAAAAAGTACCCCGCTTGCGGGGCAACTTTTTCGTGAAATCAAGCATCCACCTCGGCGTTCAGCGCGTTGTCCTGAATGAACTCGCGGCGCGGTTCGACCAGATCGCCCATCAGCTTGACGAACAGATCGTCGGCCTCGTCGGTCATGTTGACGCGAACCTGCAACAGGGTGCGGGCGTCCTTGTCGAGCGTGGTTTCCCACAATTGCTCGGCATTCATTTCGCCCAGACCCTTATAGCGCTGGATGGTCATGCCCTTGCGACCGGCATCGAGCACCGCCGCCACGAGGTCGAGCGGCCCGCGGATGTCCGAAGCCTTTTCCTTGCGGCGGAAGACGGCAACCTCGGCGAACATGTCGCTCAGGCCTTCGACGCGCTCACCCAGGCGGCGGGCATCGAGCGAGTGCATCAGGCCGTCGTCGAGGACGATCTTTTCCGACACGCCACGGCGGACGCGGGTAAAGACGTAGCCGCCGTGGCTGGTCTCGCCGGCTTCGACCGACCACGGGCCGTCGCCGTCTTCGTTGAGGCGGTCGAGGCGCGTGGCGACATTGGCCAGAACCGCCGCGTCGGGCGCTTCGCCGAACAGGCCGCCGAGCGCCGCCTGTTCCAGCGCAAAGGCCGGGGCGCGCATGGCCAGACGATCGACCGTGGCCTTGAAGGTCTTGGCGGCGCGGACCTGCGCTTCGAGGTCGGGTCCGGCGATGCGTTCGCCATTGCGCAGTTCGAGGACGGCCTCGGTCGTGCCCTCCTCGATCAGGAAGGCGTCGAGTTCGTTATTATCTTTGAGGTAGCGCGACGACTTGCCCTTGGCGACCTTATACAGCGGTGGCTGGGCGATATAGAGGTAACCCTTCTCGATGATTTCCGGCATCTGACGATAGAAGAAGGTCAGGAGCAGGGTCCGGATGTGCGCACCGTCGACGTCGGCGTCGGTCATGATAATGATCTTGTGGTAGCGCAGCTTTTCGATATTGAACTCGTCGCGGCCGATCCCGGCGCCCAGCGCCATGATCAGGGTGCCGATCTGCTCGGATGACAGCATCTTGTCGAAACGCGCACGCTCGACGTTCAGCACCTTACCGCGCAGGGGCAGAATGGCCTGATTTTCGCGGTTACGACCTTGCTTGGCCGAACCACCGGCGGAGTCACCTTCGACGATGAAGACTTCGGACTTGGCCGGGTCGCGTTCCTGACAGTCGGCCAGCTTGCCCGGCAGGCTGGAGATATCGAGCGCCGACTTGCGGCGGGTCAGTTCGCGGGCCTTGCGCGCCGCTTCGCGGGCCGAGGCCGCTTCGATGATCTTGGTGACGATCTGCTTGGCTTCGACGGGGTTCTCCTCGAACCACTGCGACAGCTTGTCGTAAACGAGGCCTTCGACGGCGGGGCGCACTTCGGAAGAGACCAGCTTGTCCTTGGTCTGCGACGAGAACTTCGGGTCCGGCACCTTGACCGACAGGACGCAGGTCAGGCCTTCGCGGGCATCTTCGCCGGAAACCGAGACCTTCTCCTTCTTGGCGAGGCCGGATGATTCCATATAGGCCGTCATGACCCGTGTCAGCGCGCCGCGGAAGGCGGCCAGGTGGGTGCCGCCGTCGCGCTGAGGGATATTGTTGGTGAAGCACAGCATGGTCTCGTGGTACGAGTCGTTCCATTGCAGGGCCAGATCGATCTCGACCTTGTCACGGCCGCCGCGTACGTCGATCGGGGCCTTGATGATCGCCGTCTTCGACTTGTCGAGGTGCTTGACGAATTCGACGATACCGCCGTCATAGTGCAGAATGATGTCGTAAGGCTCGGCTTCGCGCAGGTCGGCGAAGCGGATATGAACGCCGGAATTGAGGAAGGCCAGTTCGCGCAGGCGGTGCTCCAGCGTCTTGCGGTCGAAGTCGATGAAGGTGAAGGTGCCGGTGTCGGGACCGGTCTTCAGCGACGGCAGGAAGGTGACGATGGTGCCGGTCAGCGGATTGCCGTTTTCACGGAGAGGCGCGTCACCGGTGATGACGGTCGAACTAACCGTCTCACCCAGTTCGAAGCGCGCCTCGTACTGCTTGCCGTTACGGAAAATCTTGAGTTCCACGTAATCCGACAGGGCGTTGACGACCGAAACGCCGACGCCGTGCAGACCGCCGGAGACCTTATAGGAGTTCTGGTCGAACTTACCCCCGGCGTGAAGCTGGGTCATGATGACCTCGGCGGCCGACACGCCTTCCTCGGCGTGGATATCGACCGGCATCCCGCGCCCGTCGTCGGACACCGAACACGACCCGTCGGCATTGAGGATCACCTCGACGCGGGTGGCGTGACCGGCCAAAGCTTCGTCGATGGCGTTATCGACGACTTCGTAGACCATGTGGTGCAGGCCCGACCCGTCGTCGGTGTCGCCGATATACATCCCCGGGCGCTTGCGCACCGCGTCCAGCCCCTTAAGGACCTTGATCGAATCCGCGCCGTAAGCGTTCGTTACGATTTCGGGATGTTCTTCGTTTTCGGCCATGCCTAGTTCCTAAATTCCGTCCATTGGCCTCCGTCGACACGAACGCCGAGCGCACGCCCGGACAGTCCGTCGAAGAGGTTTTCATCCGTGCCCGTAAACAGGGTTTGCAGGCCCAGATGATCGGTTTCGTCGAACAGCGCGCCCCGGCGAATCGGGTCGAGGTGCGCGGCGACTTCGTCAAGCAATACTACAGGATTCGGTGCGGTTTTGACACGCGAAAGTCGCGCGCCCTGCGCCAAAATCATGTTCAGAACAAGCGCTTTTTGCTCGCCCGTCGAACAATCCGCTGCCTGACGATCCTTGTCGCGGTGAAAGACGCTCAGGTCCGTGCGATGCGGCCCGAAAAGCGAGCGCCCGGCGGCCGAATCACGGGCTCTGGCGCGGGCAAAACCTTCGCGCAACCAGCCGTTCAGGGTGCGGTGATCGTAAACCGCCACGACGCCCGATTGCTCTTCGCCGGTCAGACCCAAATCGGCCTTGGGGAAGGCACCCTGATGGCTCTCTATCTCGGCCTGTAGCGCCTCCAGCGCCAGACGGCGGGCGACGATCATGCCGACCCCGGCATTGGCCAGCTGCTCCTCCAGCGCATCGAGCCACACGGCATCGGCAGGACCCTGAGTCAGTAGCCTCAAACGTTCGCGCAGGGCCTTCTCATAGGCCGCGACGGTCGAGGCATGGTGCGGGTCGGCGGCAAAGACCAGCCGGTCGAAAAAGCGCAGGCGCTCGGCGCGGGCCTCCAAGAAAATGCGGTCCTGCGCGGGGGTCAGCCAGACGAGCCTCAGATGGTCGAGCAAGCGCCCCGCGACGACGGTCTGCTGATCGATACGCACGGCGCGTTTGTCGAGGTTGCGCGGGTCGGAACCGGTGCCCAGCCGTACCTCTTCATCCTCGGTCTTGAGGATCGCCGACACGCCCCAGGCCCGGCCCTTGACTTCATGCGGCAACCGCCGCCCCAGATCGCCGACGGCGGCATTGCGCAGGCCGCGACCGGGATTGAGGACGCTGATCGCTTCGAGGAAGTTGGTCTTGCCCGCGCCATTCGCCCCGAACAGGTACAGCGACCGGCCTTGCAGATCGACATCGAGCCGCTCATAGCCGCGAAACTCGGTCAGGCTGAGGGTGTGCAGACGCGTTTTCATCGACTCGCCCTGAGTTCTGGGCTCGCTACAATGAAGGCTTGACCACGGAAAACACGGAAAGCACGGACGTCTTTGCGTGTCAGCACAGAGCCCGCAGGGCCTTTATACCGCTTGCTGGCCGCACGGATTATTTGCCGCTTCGCGCAGACGTCCGACCCAAAGGCATTTTCCGTGCTTTCCGTGTTTTCCGTGGTCAAAATCTTAAAAAGCCCGAAACGCGCTGGATCAGATGAGTTGACTTCGACCTACCATGCCCACCGACTCGCGCAAAGCCTGTTCGCACTTCGCTCTATAGCTCTACAATTTTGGTGGATATATTATCGTTCAGCATCGATATTGAACCAAGGACGCCACGATCCAATAAGCCGATCTTCCTCAAAAAAACGTTCTGCAATTGCATTAACCTTGAAACCGGAATTATACGAAAATCCGACATTACTTTTAATAATATCCAACGAAGATTCCAAATTAGGAAATATATGTTCTATTACAAATCGCAATTGGCATGTTGAATTATAAGATATTACCTTTCTAAAATTTTTATGCTTATCATGAAGCCTTCCATTTGGCTTGGTTTTTGGCATGATGTGTTGATTGAATCGTCTGTGTATATTTGTAGTTTTTCCAACATACAAACAAGGATAACTTAATTTTTTCGGCCACCAATCATGATATTCAACTTTTACCTCAATCCCACCCGGACCTTTGAGCCAAATTTCCCTATCCGCATGCAACAAAATTTCCCTAGGCCCAACCCACCAGTAAGCATAAATACCAGCATCCTGCGATAAGTTGTGCTTGGCACCTAGAATGTCGCGGACAAGCTGAATTGATTTTTTGTTGTGCACGTTATTACCCTAAAAAAACCCGCCGACATATGCCAGCGGGTTGAATTCAAAACGTAAAATCAGTGCTGATCGCTACACCCGCAGCGGCATCAGCACGTACTGGACGCCCTGATCGGCCGTGTCGAGTACAAGCGTCGGCGAGGCCGCGTCGTTCAGGCGCAGTTCAACCTGCTCACCGGCGATCTGACCCATGACATCAAGAATGTAGCGGGCGTTGAAGCCGATCTCCAGCGCGTCGGAATCGTACTCGATCTCGGCCTCCTCGACGGCCTGACCGGCTTCGATATTGCGCACGGTCAGGGTCAGACGACCCGGCTCGATCGACATCTTCACCGAACGGCTCTTTTCCGCCGAGATGGTCGAGACACGGTCCACGGCGCGGGCCAGAACGCCCGTGTCGACGATCATCGACTTGTCGTTGTTCTTGGGGATTACGCGGCCATAGTCCGGGAACGAGCCGTCGATGATCTTCGAGGTCAGAGACGCATTGCCCAGCGTAAAGCGGATCTTGGCGGGCGAGACGGTCATTTCGACATAACCCGCACCGTCGTCAAGCAGACGACGGGCCTGATCGATCGTCTTGCGCGGGATGATGACGCCCGCGCCGCCGACCGAACCCTCAGGGGCCGGCATTTCGGCGAGGGCCAGACGGTGACCGTCAGTTGCCACGGCGCGCAAGTAAGCGGAGCCGTCTTCGGTGATGGTGTGCAGGTAAAGGCCGTTCAGATAGTAGCGCGTCTCTTCGGTCGAGACGGCGAAACGTGTCTTGTCGATCAGGCGCTTCAGGTCTTCCTTGAGCAGCGAATAGGTGACGCCTTCGTGGTCGCCCGACATGACGGGGAAATCGCCGGCAGGCAGGACCGGCAGGGCGAAGCGCGAACGTCCGGCCTGCACCGTCAGACGCGGGTCTTCACCGGCCTGATAGCGCAGTTCGACATCGGCCCCGTCGGGCAGCTTGCGTACGATTTCATAGAGGGTGTGGGCGGGGGCGGTGATCTGGCCCGGCACCGAGACGATGGCCTCGGTGACATCGACGATTTCCATGTCGAGGTCGGTGGCCGAAAACGACACCTGCGACCCTTCGGCCGACAGCAGGACGTTCGACAAAATAGGGATGGTGTTCCGGCGTTCCACCACGTTCTGCACGTGGCTCAGGGCCTTCAAAAGCGCGCCACGTTCAATGATCAGCTGCATCTTAGCGTTCCAAATCGTAGATTGCCCGGAACCGTCTGTAGCGGTCCTGAGTGCAAAAGACCGGAGCTTTTGGGCTCCGGCGCTTCGCAAGACCTTAAAGGTTTCTTAAGCGGCGTCAACCGCTTGTTGAGGTCGAAATCAGCCGCGCAGTTTACGGGTGAGGGCCTCGACGTCCTTGGCGATCTGTTCGTCCGATTGCAGCAGTTCCTCGATCTTCTTGACGGCGTGCAGCACGGTCGTGTGGTCGCGACCGCCGAAGCGGCGACCGATGTCCGGATAGGAACGGGTGGTGTTCTGCTTGCACAACCACATAGCCACCTGACGCGGGCGGGCGACGCTGCGCGTGCGACGTTCCGACAAAAGATCCGCCTGCTTCAGGGCGAAGTGATCCGCCGTCAGCTTTTGAATCTCGTCGACCGTCACGCGGCGTTCCGCCGATACCTTCAGGTTGGGTTGCAGCAAGGCCATAGCTTCGTCCAAAGTCAAACTCCCCAGACGCGCACCGGCCGAAGCGGCCAGCGTGTTCACGGCCCCTTCCAGCTCACGGATGGAACCCGGTACGCGGTCTGCTAAAAATTGCAATACATCGTGGTGAGGCTTCTGGGCGGCGCCCAGTCGCATCGATAGCTGATCGAGCTTCCGCTCGACAATGCCCAGTCTCAGGCTTTGATCGGCGACGTCGAGGGCACAGACCAGTCCGGAAGACAGGTGCGACCTGAGACGCGCTTCGATTTCGTTGAGGTGCGACGGCGGGCGATCCGCCGTGAACACCACGCGCTTATTGGTTTCCAGAAGCGCGGTCAAGGTATGGAACAGCTCTTCCTGCGACGAGGTCTTGCCGCCGATGAAGTGGACATCGTCCACCAGCAGCAGGTCGGCCCCACGCAGTTCTTCTTTGAAAGCCGCCGTCGAACGGTCCTGGATCGCCTTGACGAAGGTCGAGGTGAACTTTTCCGCCGTCAGATAGACGATCTTCGCGTCCGGACGACGCGCCCGCGCCTCCCAGGCGATGGCGTTGAGCAGGTGCGTCTTTCCGTAGCCGTACGGGCCATGAAAAAACACCGGGTTGAAGTGCCCATCAGCCCAGCTCGCCACCTGGCGCGACATGGTATAGGCGAATTCGTTGCCGCGGCCCGGCACGAAGGTGTCGAAGGTCAGGCGCTCCTGAAGACCGGCCACGCGGGCGGCAGCGTCCTGAAAATTGACGACGGGGGCCGGTGCCGACGGCAGGACCGACGGCGCGGCGGTCGGAATGACGGATTCGGGGGCGACCTGAACGATCCTGGCCTGATCGTCGAATTCGACGCGCGACTTGAGGTCGAGGCTGCGCGATTCCGGGTCGATCTGCGACCACAGCTCGTTGGCGCGCTTCAGGGCATTGCGCGCGAACCAGTCGCGGGCATAGAGGGTCGGCGTTACCAGCACTGGGTCACCCATCGGCCCCTGACGCAGGGCGGACGGTGCGACATATGAATTATAAGGACCCTCACCGAGTTCGTGCCGGAGGGTGGACGCCACTTTAGACCATACCGTTTCAGGCAGGATCGGTGACCAGCTGTTTATGCCTGGCATGTTATAAAAGCCCCGATCATATTCCCCAACTCATACGCATGGACCGGACCGTTTCTCTCGTCTGGCTTAAGGGTTTCACGCCCCTGCACCGAAAGACCGGCCCTGTCCGGTTACTGGTATTTTGTCTGCGCCGGCCCGTCCTGAACAACGGTTTTTCCGGTCAATCTCAGGTCCTTTTTGGCCACCGTCCCAACCTCCATTTAGATCAGGAAAAACAAGCACTTCGGCAACAATCAAGGCTCTGGCGTCCGGACTTAACCGAGCGCCACCATTTCATCCGTGTTGGGATGGAAGGGTGAGGTGGGTTCACCTTAGCTTTCCCGGCGGTCAGGTCAACGAGGATATTTACTCACAGGAGCGAATCTTTTGGTTGACTCTGATAACCTCTTCCCCGGCAAGGAGAAATTTATTAACCGCCTTTCCTGCGTCTTTTTGACCGATTGGTAAAAAAAATTTGCGCAGAAAAAAGCGCTCCGACACGAAGGGCGGAGGCGTAAAAAGAGTGCAAAGCCGGGAAAAAACAAGGGGCCGGACACGATCGAACGATCCGGACCCCTTATCTTTTTAAGAAGAGACCTTGTTCCGCCGCCGGATAAATCTCAGGCGCGGCCAGACAGGCCTCCGGAAGCGGTATTAGGCCGCGGCCGTGTCGAGCTTCTTGAGCGCGGCAGCCAGACGCGACACCTTGCGCGCGCCGGTATTCTTGTGGACCACGCCCTTGGTGACGGCGCGCATCAGTTCCGACTGCGCCTCGACAAAGGCGGTCTTGGCGACGGCGGCGTCGCCGGCAGCCAGGGCTTCTTCGAACTTGCGGACGAAGGTACGGACGCGCGAACGGCGCGCCTTGTTGACTTCGGTACGGCGGGCGATCTTGCGGATCGCTTTCTTGGCGCCGGGATTGTTAGCCATTCATCACCTCGGTGAGATAAGTTAAGGGAGCCGCGGCGCCAGCCATCTGAGCGGGCCACGACGCGAATTTCAAGGGGGCGGGATATAACCGATGGGCAGGGGCAGGTCAACGCTTGTCAGCGAAGATTCATCCACAGTGCGGACTTTTTTCGCCTCTGCGTCTGTGGATGGCTCTGTATAGCCGGGATTCCCATCAAATCTGGCACACCGGGCAATAAAAAGTCGAACGGCCAGAATGGGTTTTGCGTTGGATAACCCCATCGCAGCCCTCGCGCAGGCAGGGCTGGCCCTTGCGGTCATAGACGCGGAAGTGGTGCTGAAAATAGCCCAGTTCCCCGCTGGCCGAGGCGAAATCGCTGATCGAGGAGCCGCCCGCCGCCACGGCCTCTTCCAGCACGGCCTTGATGGCCGCCGTGAGTTCGACAGCGTCGGCACGACGCAACGACGGCCCCGACCTGTCCGGCGACAGGCGCGCCCGCCACAGCGCTTCGCACACATATATATTGCCGAGCCCGGCGATCAGGGTCTGATCCATCAGGAGCGTCTTGAGGTTCGGTTTGCGCGCCGTCAGAGTCTCATGGAGCCAGTCGGCGTTGAGCGCGTCCGATAGGGGTTCAATACCTAGTCCCTTATACCAGCCCTGCGCATAGAGTTCGTCGGGCCTGAGCAGAAGCATAAAGCCGAACCGGCGCGGATCGTAAAAGTCGATAAGGCGGGTCGCACCGTCTTTTTCCGCCAATACCTGAACGTGCAGGTGCTTGGGATCGGGGCGCATAGCGTGATAATAGTTACCGTCGAGCGGCACGGTCTCGCCATCGAGATCGATGACCTGAAAGCGTCCGGTCATGCCGAGGTGTGTGACCCATACCTCCTGCGTATCGAGGTGAAACAGCAAGTACTTGGCGCGGCGCTCAAGTCGCAGCACCGTCGCGCCTTCGAGACGTTCGGCAAAGCGCTCCGGGAAGGCGTAGCGCAGGTTCGCACGATGCACCCTTGCCCCGGATAGACGCGCGCCGTCCAGCGCGGGCTCAAGGCCTCGACGGACGGTTTCGACTTCGGGCAGTTCGGGCATATAAACCTCACTCTATGGAGCGCGTTTATAGGGTGCTTTTAGCAACACGGAAAGCACGGAAAGCCGCTACGCGGCAGACACGGAAATGGAGTCGGTTAATCAAAACCCGGATAAATCCGTGCTTTCCTTCTTTCCGTGTTTTGCCGTGTTATAGACTTAAAGCTTAAGGGCTTACGCCGCGCGGATAACCGAGCGGCGCTGACGCAGGCGCGGATCGTCGCTCAGATCGGCGTGCCACAGCGACGGATCAAGCGCTATCTCATCCTCGATGGCGAAAGCCTGCCAGGCGAGATCGGGCTTGTCTCGGTCGGATGCCGCGATCACCGCGCGCAGTTCCGCCGCCGAGGTGACGCCGACGATGACCGACGACACGCCCTTGAGGTGCATAGCGTAACTCAGCGCCGCGTGCAGCGGATCGGTGCCGGTTTCCATCAGGTGGCGCTTGATGCGCGACAATTGCGGCCCCAGGGCCTGCAAATTCGATGGCAGAGCCTCGCGCGGCGTGAATAGCAGGCCTTGCAGGAAGACCGAGCGCACCTGAACCTCGACGCCCATGTTGGCCAGCGCTTCCAGCGCGCCTTCGCGCACCAGACGCTGATCGAGGATCGAAGCCGACACCTGAATGAGGTCGGGCTTGAAGCGTTTGGCCAGCGCGACCGGCTGGTCTTCATAACGCGCCGCGATACCGATGCGCGCGAACACGCCCTCGGCCTTCAGCTTTTCCATTCGCGCCCACAGGGCATCGCCGAGCGGCCCCATCAGGTCCGAGGCACAATCGACCATGCCGACGGCGGCGCGGGCCAGACCCATATGATCGACCGAGCGCTTCAGACGCGACTCGATCCAGTCGAGGCCTTTTTCGACGCGAACCGTGCGGATCTGCGGCTTGAAGGGTGACGGGAACGGCCAGCAACGGCCGAGAATGCGCTCGACGTCGCCTTCATAGGGCGCGACATCGATGGCTTTCAGACCGCATTGAGCGGCGTATTGCAGGATCTGGCGAACCTCATCCTCGGACACCCGACCGCGCGTATTGGAGATACCGTAATCGCAACCGAACTGCGCCGAACCCAGACCTAAAGACGCACGCGCCAAAACCGGCGTCGCCGCCGGGATTGAAGCCGTACCTGTCTCAAGAAGGGTGTCCAATGCCGTTTCCCGCAGGCCGGGAAGATTGTGGCCGACAGCCATAACCCTTACCCAAACCTTAATGATTCCAAGGCGCTAAAACGCCGTTAAGGACCCATTTGGCGGCAAACTGTTAAACAACCTCTGAAGATTTAAACCGTCCTGAGACAAATTTGCGAAATTCACAGATCATCCACAGGCAGATGGTTAATGAGGTATTACAACACCTTAACAGCAGTTTAACGTGACTGCTTCTGCGCTTCCTCGAACACGTCGTCGATGTTCTTAGGCGGCGCCTCTTCCTTCTTCGGCTCCGGTGTCGGCTCGACGATGATGTTCGGCGCTTCGGCGCTGGCCTCGGTATTGAGCAATTCATCGACCGCGCTCGATGCCGTTTCATTGAGACCGCCGCCGGGACCGGCGGGGATCGGGCTGACCTTGATCCGCGTCAGCGCCTTGCTCATGAACTCGCGCCAGATCGCCGCGGGCGTACCGCCGCCGGTGACCTTGGCCATCTGCGTATTGTTGTCGCGGCCGACCCAGACGGCGGTGACGAAGCCACCCGTATAGCCGACGAACCAGGCGTCGCGGTAATCGGAGGTCGTGCCGGTCTTGCCCGCGATATCGAACTGCGACAGGCGCACGCCGGAGCCCGTCCCGGAACGCACGACTTCGCGCATCATGGTGTTCATATAGTCGAGCGCCGGATTGTTGATGACCTGCACGCGGTTGTCGTTGGCACCCATCTTGGACTGATAGAGCACCTTGCCCGACGCGGTGCGGATACGGACGATGCCGTGGGCCTTGGCCTTATAACCGCCGTTTGAGAAGGGCACATAGGCCTGCGCCATTTCGATCGGCGCCACATCGGCGGTGCCGAGCGCCATGGCCGGATCGGTGTTGATCTTGGACTCGATCCCCAGACGCCGCGCCGTCGAGGCGACGTTGGAGCGTCCGACATCGTTGGCCAGACGCGCCGCCACCGTATTGACCGACTGCGCCAGCGCCGTGGTAAGAGTGATCTCGCCCAAATACTTCTTGGTATAGTTTTCAGGCTTCCAGTCGCCGATCGAATATTCCTCGTCGACCACGGTCGTGATCGGCGTATAGTTCCCGCTTTCCATCGCCGTCAGATAGACGAACGGCTTGAAGGCCGAGCCCGCCTGACGCTTGGCCTCGACCGCGCGGTTGAACTGGCTGTCCGAATAGGACACGCCACCGATCATGGCACGGATACGGCCCTCGCCGTCGACCGCCACCAGCGCCGCCTGTTCGACCTTTTTCTTGGCGTCGCGCGCCATCATCGCCTTGACCGCGCGCTCGGCGTCGGTCTGGATCGGCAGGTCGAGGGTGGTTTCGACGATCAGATCATCCGTTATCTTGCTGAGGTCGATCATGGTACCGAGTTCGCCATCCAGCCAATCGACGAAATACTGCGCGTGCTCGGTGGCCAAAGTCCGGGTCACCTTGATGCCGGTCTTGGCCACCTCGTCGCGCTGCGCGACCGTGATGACCTTGGCGTCGACCATTTCGTTTAGGACGATCTGGGTCCGCTTGCGCGCCCGCTCCTGATCCGACAGGGGCGAATAGCGCGACGGCCCCTTCATCATCCCGGCCAGCATGGCGGACTCGCCGATGGTCAGGTCCTTGGCAGGCTTGTTAAAATAGCGCTGCGCCGCCGCTTCGATTCCGTAAGCACCCGCGCCGAAATAGACGCGGTTGAGATAAAGCGCGAGGATTTCCTTCTTGGTGAACTTCACCTCCAGCCATACGGCAAGGATCAGTTCCTGAATCTTGCGTTTGATGTTCTGATCCGACGACAGGAAGAGATTGCGCGCCAACTGCTGCGTGATGGTCGAACCGCCCGCGAGATTAGATCCTTCCTTACGGAACGCGTTGCGCACCAGAGCGCGGCCCATGCCGATAGGGTCGAAGCCGAAATGGTGGTAGAAGCGGCGATCTTCGATGGCGATGAAGGCGGCAGGCACATAGTCGGGCAGATCGTCGATCTTGACCGGCGGCGCGAACTGCGAACCCCGCACAGCGATCAGGGCGCCAGAGCGATCCAGATAGGTGATCGACGGTGTACGATCCGTCTTATACAGCGACGAGGTGTCGGGCAGGTCGATGGCGAACACGGCGATGAAGCCCACCACGAAGATGAGCGCCCAGACACAGATGACCGTAGTCCAATAGATGAGAGCCTTCACGGGCGGACGCTTCATATTAAAGCTGAGAGCCATTCATTATCCCCATCGCGCCGGCTTTTACGCTTAGTTTCGCCGCCACTTCATGCAAACACTTGGTTAAGGATATATCAAAGCCCCGTCGCCGCACCCAGAGTTTTGTGCGTGAGTCTCGATTTTCCATGACCCGCGACTCAAAAGTGCCGCGTTTGTATAAGCATTGTCCGTCCCCATCGTGCGTTCTGACGGTTAATTTCGTCAAAATTATGCTTGAACCCTGCCCCCCGAAGCAGCCTATAGAGGCTAAATGCTCCTCGACCACCCCAACGACCCGAATGGTTACGCCGATCCCGGTGTGTCCGGCCCTGCTCTCAAGCGGATCGAGGCGGCGCGTGAGACGCTGCAAAAGGTCTTCGGCTACGACGATTTTCGTGGGCAACAGGCGCGTGTCATCGCCGCCATCCTCAACGGCGACAACGTCCTGACCATCCTTCCGACCGGTGGCGGCAAGAGCCTGTGCTATCAGATACCCGCCCTGATGCGACCCGGTTTCGGGCTGGTCATCTCCCCGCTGATCGCGCTGATGAGCGATCAGGTGCAGGCGCTGAAGGCGCGCGGCGTCCGCGCCGAGCGTCTCGACTCCTCGGTGTCGATGAACGAGCGGATGCAGTTGTGGGACGCCTGCCGCGACGGCGAGATCGACCTCCTCTACATGTCGCCCGAAGCCCTGAACCAGAGCTTTGTCCTCGATAAGCTGTCGCGTCTTCCCGTCAATCTGGTGGCCATCGACGAAGCGCACTGCGTCTCACAGTGGGGCCACGACTTCCGCCCGGAATACCGCGCTTTGGGTCAGCTCAAGGGCCTGTTCCGCGACGTGCCGACCCTGGCCCTGACCGCCACCGCCGACCTGCATACGCGTGGCGACATCAAGAAGGCGCTGCATATCGAGGACGCCGTCGAGATCATTGACAGCTTCGACCGCCCGAACCTGTCCTTGCGTCTGATGAAGCGCACCGGCAGCGCCCAGAAGATGATCCTCGACATGTTGCGGCGGCAGAAGAACGCGTCGGGCATCATCTATTCCGGCTCGCGCGACGGGGCCGAAAAGCTGGCGCGGCTCTTGTCGGCCGAAGGCTACAAGGCCGACGCCTATCACGCCGGGCTGGCACCGAAACTGCGTGAAGACCGGCTGAAGGATTTCCTCGCCGACCGCACCAAGATCATGGTCGCCACCATCGCGTTCGGTATGGGCATCAACAAGCCCGATGTGCGCTTCGTCATCCACGCCGATCCGCCCTCGTCGCTGGAGGCCTACTGGCAGGAGGTCGGGCGTGCGGGCCGCGACGGCAAACCGGCGTCAGGTGTGTGCCTGTACAGCTCGACCGATCTCGGCTGGTCGTTGCGGCGTCTGGGGATGCGTGAAGGCGAGACCGGCGCCGATCTGAGCATCCAGAAGCAGAAGGCGCTCGATTTCTTCCAGTTCGTCCACAATCCCGACTGCCGCCGCAAGGGCGTGCGCCGCTATTTCGGCGAAGCGGCGGGGGACGATTGCGGCACCTGCGACAACTGCCTGAGCCGCACACGCCCCGTCGATGCGCGCGAAGCGGCCTCGATCCTGACCTCGGCCCTGCACCGGCTCAACGGGCCGCGTGGACGCAAGAAACTGATCGAGCACGTGCTGGGCAAGAACTCGCAGGACTATGGCGCACGGCAGACGACCTTCGGCATTGCGGCTCAAAAGGGCTACAAGGCCGATTTCCTCGCCGACGTTCTCGACTATTGTCAGGCGCTCGGCCTGATCGCCGAGGAAATGTACGACGGCAAGATGCCGATCATCGCCCTGCACGACGGCGACAAGGTCAAGGCCATGTGGCGGGGCGAGATCGACATCAGCGTCCGACCCTGATGCTCAGTCGACCATAGTGGTTACATTTGTTGACCATCGCGTCACTGACAAAACTTGACCTTAAGGCGCGCTACCCACATCTAGCCTTTCATTCTTTGAAGCCTTTGTGTGTGTCCTATGTCTGCGCCCGATTCCGTGCCTAATCCGCCGAAAAATCCGTTTCTCGTCATCTTCACCTTAGGGGCCCTGTCGACGATCAGCCCGTTCGCGATCGATATGTATCTGCCCGCCTTCGGTCAGATCGCCAAGGATTACGGCACCACCACCGCCCATGTCGGCCTGTCGCTGTCGACCTATTTTGCGGGCATGGCGCTGGGGCCGTTGTTTTACGGCCCCCTGCTCGACCGCTTCGGACGCAAGCCGCCGCTGCTGTTCGGGCTCGGTTTGTTCGTCCTGACCTCGCTCGGCTGCATCGTCTCGCCCAATATCGAGACCCTGATCTGGCTCAGGCTGTTTCAGGCGTTGGGCGGTTGCGTCGCCTCGGTGGCCGCGATGGCGCTGGTCCGCGATCTATTCCCCCCAAAAGACACCGCCAAGATCATATCGCTGATCATCCTGACCATCGGCGTCTCACCGCTTCTGGCCCCCACCATCGGCGGGGTCGTCGCCGCGACGCTCGGCTGGCACTGGGTGTTTGCGTTCCTCGCCGCGATCGTCGCCCTGATCCTGACTCTGGCCATGCTGTTACTGCCTGCCGGCAAGCCCGCCGATACCTCCGTCTCGTTGGCCCCGTGGCCGATCATCAAAACCTTTGCCGGGATCTACCGCAACCGGACCTTCGTCACCTATCTGTTTGCGGGCGGTTTCAGCTTCTGTACCCTGTTCATCTATGTGTCGGGCTCGCCGGTTATCTTCATGGATATCTTCCACCTGAAGCCTGAAACCTACGGCCTGATTTTCGCGCTGCTCAGCGTCGGTTTCATCGGATCGAGTCAGGTCAATGTCATCGTCAACCGCTACTTCCCGTCGAAACAGATCCTGCGCGTCGCCCTGACGGTTCAGTGCATCATCGCCACGCTTTTCGTCATCGGTGCGTGGCTGAACGTCTTCAACGTCTACGGCACCGTAGCGATGATCTTCCTGCTTCTGTCGTGCATCGGCTTCATCGGTCCGAACTCCTCGGCCACGGCCCTGTCGAGCCTGACGCGCGACATCGGTTCGGGCTCCGCCCTGATGAGCTTTACCCAGATCGGGCTGGCCACCGTCGTGTCGGCGGTCGTATCGAACCTGCACGCCACGACCATGACCCCGATTGTCGCGGTCATGGCGGTGTGCGCGCTGATCGGGCTGGCCATTCTGATTTTGGGTAATCCAAAATCCGCAGCCGCCACAACCGATGCCGCGTAATCCGTCCGCGCCTGTCGTTTCGGTCCTGAGCCTGCTGGTCGCTATGGCTTCGGTGCAGATCGGCGCGGCCTTTGCCAAACACCTGTTCAGCGATGTCGGTCCTATGGCGACCGTCGCCCTCCGGCAGGGCTTTGCGGCAATCATCCTCTTGGCTGTGTTCAGGCCGTGGCGCGCCGGCCTGTGGCCGACCGGACGACGCTGGCGAACGCTGGCCCTCTACGGTATCGTGCTCGGGGTGATGAACCTCGTCTTTTATGCATCGATCGCGCGGATTCCGCTCGGCATCGCCGTAGCCATCGAGTTCATCGGCCCCCTCGCCGTGGCGTTGATGGGCTCACGGCACAAACTCGATTTCGTTTGGATTGTACTGGCCGTTGCCGGTCTGTGGGTACTTCTGCCACAGGGCGATGCGGCGCATCTCGATCCGCTGGGGGTCATCTTCGCTCTGATCGCCGGAGCCTGCTGGGGCGCCTATATTCTGCTCGGTCAAAAGGTCGGCTCTCAGATGCCCGGTGGCGTCGCCGTCAGCCTCGGTATCGCCGTTTCGTGCATCCTGACCGTACCGGTCGGCCTCAGTACCGCAACCCCGGCCCTGTTTACGTGGCCCGTCCTGCTGATGGGACTGGGGGTCGCGTTGTTGTCCGGCGCGATACCGTTCACCATCGAGATGTTCGCGCTCAAGGCCATCCCGACCAAGACCTTCGGCATCCTGATGAGCCTTGAGCCCGCGGTTGCCGCCCTCTCAGGCCTCGTCCTGCTGCATGAATTCCTGACGGGGCGTCAATGGCTGGCCATCGCGCTGATCATCGCGGCGTCGGCGGGCGCAACTGTTACGGCACGCAAGGCTGTAACCGTAAAAGATACGGCTTAAAATCAGAGATTATCGCCGAGGAAATCGATCATCCGTTCCCAGGCCAGTTCCGCCGCCCCGGCGTCGTAAACCTCAGGCCGCGTCTTGTTGAAGAAGGCGTGGTCGGCGTCGTAGCTGTACAGTTCCGGATGACGGCCCGCGCTCCGCATATCGGACTCGATCTTGGCCACGACTTCCGGCGTGACCCAGTCGTCCTTCTTGCCGAAATGCCCCTGAAACGGGATGATGATATTGGCGGGGCTGGCGAATTCCTTGGGCGGTACGCCGTAGAAACAGACCGCCGCCGAAAACCCTTCCAGCCGCGCGGCCGACGCAATCGTCAAAGCCCCGCCCATGCAGAAGCCCATGACGGCAACCGTCTGATTGATGCCTTTCAGATAGGCCAGAGCCGCCGCGATATCTTCGTGGACCGCGCCCGGAAAATCGAGCCCATTCATCAGGTGACTGGCCTCATCGGCGTCTTTCGTCACGCGGCCATGAAACAGGTCGGGTGCAAGCGCATTAAAACCATCGGCGTCGAAGCGATCGACGATGGATTTGATATGGTCGTTGAGGCCCCACCATTCCTGAAGCACGATGACGCTGGGGCGCGCCGGGTCGATCCCGGACAGATAGGCGGACAGAGAACCCCCATCGGGGCGGGTGATGTCGATCATCTGGCCCATAGTCTAATCCTCGGATATTTTTTGATTTTATGCGGTGCAGTAATCCCCACCATAAAATCATTCCGCCCCCGCTGTAAACCCGCTTGATAGGGCCTATATGGATTAGGATTATCTAAAAGGTTGCACCGCAACAGATTTGCCTCCTACGGAGTTATTTCCATGCAATACAGACAGTTGGGCCGGTCGGGCCTCAAGGTGCCGGTTCTGAGCTTCGGCACGGGCACCTTCGGCGGCAAGGGCGACATGTTTTCCAAATGGGGCGCGACCGATGTGGCCGAGGCCACGCGGCTGGTCGATGTCTGCCTTGAGCACGGCGTCAACTTCTTCGACACCGCCGATGTCTATTCGCGCGGCGTCTCCGAGGAAATCCTCGGTGCGGCGATCAAGGGCCGACGCAACGATGTTTTAGTCTCGACTAAGACGACCTTCACCATGGGCAGTGGCCCGAACGACAAAGGCTCGTCGCGCTATCACATCCTGCGTTCGGTCGAGGACAGTCTGAAACGCCTCGCCACCGACCATATCGACGTCTATTTCATGCACGGTTTCGACGCCCTGACGCCGGTCGAAGAGGTTCTGTCCACCCTCGACACCCTGATCACCTCGGGCAAGGTCCGCTATATCGGTGCGTCGAATTTTTCCGGCTGGCACCTGATGAAGTCGCTGGCGGTGTCCGAGCGGCTGGGCCTCAATCGCTACGTCGCCTATCAGGGCTATTATTCGCTGATCGGGCGCGAATACGAATGGGAGCTGATGCCCCTGGCGCTCGATCAGGGCGTCGGCACTATGGTCTGGTCGCCGCTCGGCTGGGGTCGCCTGACCGGCAAGATTCGCCGCGATCAACCCGCCGCCGAAGGCCGCATTGCTCAGGGCGGCGAAGGCGGCGGTCCGCCGGTCGATACTGAGCGCCTGTATGCGGTTGTCGATGTGCTGGCCGAACTGGCCGAAGAGACCGGCAAGACGATCCCGCAGGTGGCGCTCAACTGGCTGCTGCAACGTCCGGGGATCAGCAATATCGTCGTCGGCGCCCGCAACGAGGCGCAACTGATCGCCAATCTCGGCGCGGTCGGTTGGGATTTGTCCGCCGAACAGGTCGCGCGTCTGGATGCGGTGAGCCGTACCCAGCCGATCTATCCCTACTGGCATCAGATGGGCTTCGACCGGAATCCCAAACCGACGCAGTGGTGATACCATTCTCATACCTCCCCAACTTGTTGGGGAAGGGGACCGCACGAAGGCCAAAGGCCTGAGATGTGGTGGTGGGGGTTCTTGCTTTCTTACATCAGTGATCGTTGAGGCTCAGTAAGATACCCTACCACCCCTTTGCTTCGCAAAGCGGTCCCATCGCTTGGCGAAAGCTATACTTTCGTCTGCACTATACCCCGGCATAGCCAGGGAGGTATAAGACAGATCAATCCTTTCGGCACACCGGCACCAGCGGCTCGGTCTGTCCGTCTTTCTCCGGCAAGATGCTGAACCGCTGCATCCGCTCCGGCGTCAGATATTTGCGCGCCGTGGCCTGCAATTCCGCCGGGGTGATGGCGTCATATTGTTTCGCCACCCCGACCTCGTAATCCCAGCGTGGTGAGCCATACAGCCCCGGCAGGACGCGCAGCCATTCCTGATGCGTTTTGTAATTGTCATTGAGCCGCTCCGTCATGGGAATGCGCACCTTTTGCAGCTCATCGAAACCGACGGGACGCTCTCGCAGGTCGCGCGCTGTTTCCATCAGGATACGGATGAACAGTTCGTCCTTGTCCGGATTGATCTCGGCCTGCGCCGAAATATAGCCGTAGCCTCTGAACATCATCGAGCCGTAACTGCCCGCCGAAGCCCCGTAACTGGCCCCTTGCCGTTCGCGCACCTCTTCGTTCAGGCGGTCGCTGAGAATGGCCGAGAGCAACTCGATCCGCCGGGTTTCACGCACGTCGCTCAGGGCATCGGTCGTCGGAAACACCGCATAGGCCACGGCCTGATCGGCACGGCCTTCGTGGAACAGGCGATAGCTGTGCGCCGTCACGGGCAAGGTCAGACGCTCGCCCCGGGCGGCCAGCACCGGTGCCGCCGGCACCTTCGGCAAGGTGGCAAAGGTCCGCTCCATCCACGACAGGGCGGCGGTTTCGCTGAGGTCACCGACGATGGTCACCTCGATCGGCACATTGGTGACCGTGCGGCGAACCACGCCGATCACGTCGGCGGGTTTAAGGTCGCGCACCTCGTCGGCGGCGGGCAGGTCGTAGCGATGATCGCCGCAATTGAGTGTCGGCAACAGATAGTAGCCGAGCATATCGTCCGGCGTCGACCTCAGACCCTTCACCATATAGGTCAGGTTGCCGCGCGTGTTCTCGAAGGCTTCGACGCGGTCGCCCGGATCGGTCAGCCACGCCATCATCAACTGCATCTGATAGGGAAAACCCGCCTTGTCGGTGTCGCCGGTCAGGTAGGCGGCATCCTCGTCCAGATCGTAACCCAGCCCATAGGCCTTGCCCCCCAGAGCCCGGCCGATCCCGTCGGCGCTCAGCTTGCCCAATCCCCACGGCAAGGGGTCGTAAACCCACGCCCGATACAACGGATCGGGGCCGTCGGGCGAAAACAGTCTTGTCCCGCCCTCGAAACGCACGGTGACCAGCACGCGGTTCTTTTCCAGCCCCGACGGCTTGAAATTGAGCGTCACGCCGTTGGGATAGGTATAGCGCGTAAAACCAAGCGTCTTGACCACAGTCCTCGTCACGTGACGCACGGGCTTGCCGAAATCCGCATAGGGCCAGACGGTGGCCTGAACGTCGGTCACCGCCTCGACGCGTTCACCATTGGCCGCCGCGTAGGTCGCGGTCAGCGCCGCCTCGTCGAGGCTGTCGCGCTCCGGCCCCTGACGGCTGATCAAAGGCCCGTCACCGCCGAACAGATAGGCGATCTGCGCATTGACCCCGGCCACCGTGAACGCCGGTTTCAGCTCGTTCCACAAGGCAATGAACTGCTCCGGCGACATATAGACGTCGTCGTGGTCGACATAGTCGAGCAGCCCCGACGCCAGATCGACATTGTTCGGCGTCTTGCGGCTTAGCAGATCGCGCTGATTGGCGGCTTCGAAGCGCACCAGCGCCTCGGCCAGTTCGGATTCGGTGACGCCGTGAGTACGGAATTGATTGATGCGGCGCACGACCTCGGTCAGGGCTTCGCGCGACTGACCGAATTTCGGCACCACCGACACCATCGTCTGGTTGGCGGTCAGACGTTCATTGTCATAGCCCATCTGCGCCCCCAGATACGGCGATCCGGCCAGACGCCCACCTTCCGACAGGCGGTGATTGAAGATATCCACCGCCAGCGCTTTCAGAAGCCCCACCCGCCGTGTAGCCTTCGCATCGGGCGCGTCGATCCACGGCCGGAACCAGCTCAGCGATATCTGTTCCGGCAGGCCTTTTTCCGCGTGGACGAAGGCGCGCAGGCCCTTAGTCTGATAGGCCCCCAGCTTCGGTGGCAGGGGGGCAGCGCCGACCGGCTGCCAGTCGTTGAACACGGTGGCGATCTTCTTTTCCATGGTGTCGAAGCTGAACTTTCCTACCACAATCAGGGTCGCCCGTTCGGGACGGTAGTAGGCTTGATAAAAGGTCAGCAAATCGTCGCGCGACGCCTTGGCGATGACCTCCGCCTTGCCGATGGGCCAGCGATCGGCATAGGTCAAACCGGCAAAAGCGGCGCGGTCCCAGGCCTGAGACGCTCGGCTGTCGGGCGTGGCGCGCTCGCGTTCTTCCGCCGCGATCACGCCGCGTTCGCGATCGATGGCCGCCGGATCGAAGGTCAGGTTCGAGGCCGTCTCGCGGAAGATGAACAGACCGGTCTGTACCAGCTTGTCGCTCCACCCCGGCAGGTCGAGGACATATTCCGTCGTCTCGAAATGCGTAAAGGCATTGGCGTCGGTCCCGTAATCAAACCCATTCTGCGCCAGAAGTCGCACCAGCTCCCCCTCTCCCAGCCCTTTTGAGCCCTTGAAGGCCATGTGCTCGACGAAATGCGCCAGCCCTTCCTGCCCGTCGCGTTCGTCGATCGAACCGCCGCGAATCCGAAAGCGCATGGAAATCCCCTGCGCCGGGGCACTCGACCGGTAGAGGACATAGGTCATGCCATTGGCCAGACGCCCGAACCGCGCATCCGGATCGGGTTTGAGGTCGCTCTGTTCGTGCGGCCAGATGACCTGCCCGAAATCACGAGCTGATACGGCGTCGGCTACCGGCACCGTCAGCAGCACCACCGCCGCGATCGCCCTTATCAACTGGCGCACGCCGCCTCCTCTTTACGAAATTTCATATTGAAGGCTAATCAAGCGGCGGAGGAAAGACAAGGGGACGTTGAACCTGTAATCTGCCCGTCCAAGGAGCCTGCATGACGCGATTTCGCATGGATATAGCCGCGCTTTACGTTGTCGGAGGGCTGACGGCGGGAGCCGCTTCGTCGCATGAGATCAGCGAGGTCATCGTCCGCGGGCGGCTGGAGCCCTATCGCGGCGATGCGGCTTTTTCCGCCATAACCGTGCAAAAGGCCGATATCGATGCTGCGGCGTCGCTCGATGAGGCACTGAAAACCGCCACGCAGGCCTCGCTGTTTCGCCGCTCGTCCAGCCTGACCGCCAATCCGACCGTGCAGGGCCTGTCGCTGCGGGCCATCGGGCCGTCCGGTGCCGGACGCGCGCTGGTCACCTTCAACGGCGTACCGCAAAACGATCCGTTTGGCGGCTGGGTCATCTGGGCCGCCCTGCCGTCCGACGCCATCGACCGTGCCCGCGTGGTGCGCGGGGCGGGTGGCGGCGCCTATGGGGCGGGTGCCCTGACCGGCGTGGTCGATCTCGGCCTCGCACCGCCCATAGATACCTTTTCCGGACAGATCGATATCGGCGAGAGCGGCAATCACGGCATCAGCCTGACGGCGGGGTACGGCGGCGCGATGCTTTACTACACGCAGGCCACCCGCTATGGCGACGCGGCGGTGCGCGACCCCCAGCGCGGGGCCGCCGATCAGGGCGTCTATGGCGAAGACCGGTCTCTTCTGGCCACCTGGGAGCGGCCTTTGGTGGCGGATAATCCATCTCTGGGCAATCTGACGTTTGTCGCCGGACACTATGAGAGCCGGCGCGATACGGGCCTCGACGGCGCAACCGCCCTGTCGAGCGGCAACCAGTTCGCCGTGTCCCTCACGCGCCGACCCGAAGCGTCGCGCAAAGGCTTCCGCCTTCAGGCCTGGTATCGCGACTCCGACCTCGCCAACCGTTCGGTTTCGGTGCTGACCGGACGCACCGGCACGGCGCTGGCCAACGATCAGATCGGCACGCCGGCGAAAGGCTATGGCGTCAACGCCGCCTTGCGTCATCAGGATGACGACCGCGAATGGGAAATCGGCGTCGATGCCCGCCTCAATCGCGGCGAGGCCCGCGAATATTTCCGTTACGTGTCGGGGGCCGCGACGCGTTACCGCGTAGCGGGCGGCGAGACGCGGCTGATCGGAGCCTATGCGCAAGGTATGCAAGGTTTCGGGCCGTGGAGTCTGACCGGCGCGCTACGCGTCGACCGCTGGCAGGCGACCGACGCCTTCCGACAGGAACGCGACCTGCCCACCGGTCAGACCGTCCTCGACCTGCGGCCCGATAAGGCGGAAAAAACCGTCGTGTCGGCGCGGCTGGGCCTGACACGGCGGGTCAACGCGCAAAACCAGTGGCGGATCGCGGCCTATAACGGCTTCCGCCCGCCGTCTCTGAACGAGCTTTACCGGCCTTTCCGCGTCGGCAACGATGTCACCGAAGCCAATAGCGCCCTGAAACCGGAAACCCTGAAAGGCATCGAGACGGGCTGGCGCTACAACGACGATTCCTACGGGATCGACGTCGGGCTGTTCTATAATGTCCTCAGCGACCCGATCAGCAATATTACCATCGGTTTCGGTCCCGGCACCTTCCCCACGGCGGGTTTTATCCCGGCCGGTGGCGTCCTGCGTCAAAGACAAAATGCCGGTGAAATTCAGGCGACCGGTCTGGAGGTTTCCGCCGGTTGGATCGCCACCCTCAACCTGACCCTGAAGGCGTCGGCCACCCTGACCGATGCCCGGATGACCGGGGGCGATCCGACGCTGGAGGGCAAACGCCCGGCTCAGGCTACCGACTATATGGCGACCTTCGGCGCCACCTATCAATTCACGGGGGCCAACGATCTCAGTCTCGACTGGGTGTTTACCGGCGAAAGCTTCGAGGACGATCTGAACCGGCAACGCCTGCGTCCCGCCAGCAAGCTGCGGGTACGGTTCGATAAACTGGTAACGGACCATTGGTCGGTGATCGTAACGCTGGATAATGCGCTCGATGCCGATATTCCCATCCAGCGCACTGCGGACAATATTATCAGCTACGACAACCGCCGCAGTCTGTGGCTGACGCTGAAATATATACCCTAAGCCAGCAATTCACGCCCGACCGGCGAGCGTTGCAACCACGCCGCCGCATAGCCGCAGATCGGACGGATCTTCTGCCCGTGCGCCTTGATAATCTCGACAAGCCCGCGCATCAACTCGCCGGCGGCACCCGATCCGCGCAGTTCCGGCGGCGCGTAAACATAGTCGATAAAGACGACCTCGCCCTGCACATGATAGTCGGCATAGGCGACGAACCCTTCGCGGTTCAGTTCGAAGCGGTCGTTTTCCTTGTTGTCGGTGACTTCAGTCATCACACATCTCCCTTTTTCTCCATGTAGGACGATGTGTATAAAAAAACAGGCGGTATTCGTAAAAAGCGAATACCGACTGTTCTAAAACCCGGATGGGCTATTTCGCCGCTTCGACCGCGCTGATCGCCTGTTCGGACGAATTGAGGGTCGGCAGCGACTGGGTGGCGAAGGTCTTCACCGCGGCGTCGGTCCCGGTGGCGGCATAGGCCTCGAACAGCTCCACCGCTTCGCTACGGTTGTGGGTGCTGACTTCCAGATAGCGGGCATCGAATTCGGCCCCCTTGGTCACGTCCAGTTCCGCAAGCGTGCGGCGTTGCTCATCGGTCCACACCTGCTGGAAGTTCATATCCGATTCCGACGACTGAACCGCGGAAATCATACCTTCACGCACCTTGGTGTGGGCATCGAGGCTTTGCTGCGCCAACACCTTTATCTTAGGGTCGATCGCCTTGTCGAGCGCCATCTGGCTCAGCGCGATTTCGAACTCGTTGGCCTGATAGGCTTTTTCGACAAAGGCCTTGGGGCTCAGACCGGCAGCGTCGGTGGCGACCTCGGTGGCATCCGGCGCACTGGCGACCGGCGTTTCGGCGGGGGTTTCGGTGGGCGGCGCCGTCGGCGGCGTTTGTTCGGGGGGCAGTTTCTGCGCGGGAACGGTAGCTTCCTGCGCCAGGGCCGCCCCACTCATAAGGGCCATCAGGCTTAGGCTACAGGCGATTGTCTTGAGAGACATGGTCAATACTCGGTATGACGGTCGCGAACGACCCTGTGACCTTTAATGTGACTCCACGCTGATAAGTATGCGCCTCCGAAGCCAAGGTGCAAATATAAGAATGTTGTATATTTGCAACAGTGGCTTTTTTCGGGCGATTTTGCGGCAATACCGATCCGGGTCCAGTCTTCTGACCATTAAAAAAGGCCCACCCTCAGGTGAGCCTTTTTTAATGGTGGAGCATAGCGGAGTCGAACCGCTGACCTCTTGCATGCCATGCAAGCGCTCTACCAGCTGAGCTAATGCCCCATCTTAAGGATGGTCCCGACACCGTTGCCGCCGTCGAGGTCGCGACTTCTAGGGCAAGGCATTTTGACTTGCAAGCCCTTTTTGTGAAGTTTTTGGAGTTTTTCACAGCCCCGTGAACGGAACATCGAGGTGACTATAAAAAAAGCCACGAAGACAACGCTTCGCGGCTTTTTTTACTTTTAGTCCCTCACCGGGCGGTGGCTACGCCACCTTGGCCGCCGCCTCAATGGCGGCCTAAACGGAATGATCCTGATAAAAAATCATTCCGCCCTAAATACCCGATCAGATATCGTCTTCGTTGCCTTCACCCGGCAAACCGTCGATTTCTTCATCGAAAGCATCGTCGTCCTCGTCTTCGAGGAACGGCACGTCGTCGGCGTCGTCATCGACCAGATCGGCGTCTTCGATATCCATATCGACGGCGTCAGGGCTGCCGCCCACGCGCGCCGGGTCGGCCGGATCGAGGTCTTCGTCTTCGTCGATCAGGACCGGATCGTCGGCCACGACTTCGTCGATTTCCGGCGCGGTGATTTCAGGCTCGTCTTCGTCCTCGTCGTCACCGGCCTTGTCCTTGACCTGATCTTCCATCTCGTCCTGATCGTACTCGTCCTTCTCGATCGGACGGGCGCGGGTGCGGCGCGTGCGCAGCGCCTCTTCAGGGTCGAACTCGTTGGCGCATTTCGGGCAGTGCGCCGGACGCTTGTTCAGGTCGTAGAACTTTGCCGTGCAGTTGGGGCAAATCTGTTTGGTGCCTAAGGCGGGATCAGCCACGGATCGTCCTCATCTAAAAATAACTCTGTGGTTGGCTCCCTTGCCACCAGATTGCCCGCCTGTCAAAACCCCTTTGACGAATAGGGATGAAATTTTCACCTCAGCCGCGCCGAGTGACGGTCCGTTCACCCCGTAAACGCCCTGTGGATACTTGACTCATACAGCGTTCGTGCAATCTTGATGGAAGACGAGGGGTCAAAACATCATGTCCAGCCACACCGCCGCCTTAACGACGCTTCTTGCGACCTCCGTCCTGATTTCGCTGGCCGGGACCGCCGACGCCGCACCGTCCGTATCCTTCGAATCCGGGGGCAAAACCACCGTCATGGTGAGCTGCGACGCTGGCGAACTGCCGTTGGTCATGGCCGGAAAAACGACCGAGACCGCCAATGGCAAGGTCTTCGTCCATCCCAACGGAGTGCGCATGTGCCGCCCCGAAACACCACAGCGCCTTCGCGCCGCCGTACCCGATAACGGTCAGATGACCGCCGACTGCCCCAGCGGTAGCACCCCGGTCGCCGTGAAGATGAAAAACGGCGGCGCCCATTATTACGCCCCGTCGATCTCCGTGAAAGGCGTTCTGCGCGCCCGTTACGAGGTCGAAAAGGGCTATGTTGCGGCGTGCTTGCCGCAATAGGGCTTGCCGTCAGGCAATCCCACATTATAACGCGTAGCATGACCCAGACACCGCTTATCATCGCCTTCGATGGACCCGCCGCCTCCGGCAAGGGGACGCTGGCGACCGTTATCGCCAGAGACCACGGCCTGCCCGTCCTCGACACCGGTCTGATCTATCGCGCCGTCGGCGTTTTGCGTCAGCGTCAGGGCCTGACACTGCACGACGTCGACGCGCTCGCCGATCTGGCGCTCAAACTCGATCTTTCCGTTCTGGACGACCCAGCCCTGCGCGGACGCGAGGCCGGTGAATGGGCCTCTCAGGTCGCCGCCATCCCTCAGGTGCGCGCCGCGCTCAAGCAGTTTCAGGTCGATTTTGCCCATCAGCCGTCTGGCGCCGTCCTTGACGGACGCGATATCGGCACGGTTATCGCGCCGCACGCCCCGGTGAAGATCTTCGTCACCGCGGCCCCCGAAGTGCGCGCGAAGCGCCGCTGGTTGCAACTGGTCAAGGACACGCCGGACCTGACGTTCGAGGCCATTCTCGACGACATCCGTCTGCGCGACGAGCGCGATTCGTCGCGATCCTCGGCCCCGCTTGAAATGGCCAAAGATGCGGTCTTGCTTGATACCACCGATTTAGGTATAGAGGCGGCCATCGAGCTTGCGCGAAATATCGTGAAAGACCGCCGTGACGCTTTCTGAGCGTTAAATCTAACCGGCGCGCTTTACAGATCAGGGATCACGGTCTTCGCTTCACAGTCTGTACTGGCAGGACTCTGACTTTCAAAACCCATCCCCCAAAGTCGCCTGTTACTGGCCGAAGTTTGCTTTGCGTCTGTCCCTGTCCGGACGCCGCCCTTCACACCGCCCGTTGCACGCGCCAACCGAAACTGAGAATTTATGAGCGATTTTAACCCTTCGCGTGACGATTTCGCCGCGCTTCTCGACGAATCCCTGCACGGCCGCGAAATGCTCGAGGGCCAGGTGGTTCACGGCCTCGTCGTCGGCATCGAAAAGGATTTCGCGATCGTCGACGTCGGCCTGAAGACCGAAGGCCGCATCAGCCTGAAGGAATTCGGCTCGGAAGCCGCCAATATCAAGACCGGCGACACCGTCGAAGTGTACCTTGAGCGCGTCGAAAACGCCATGGGCGAAGCGGTCATCAGCCGTGAAAAGGCCCGCCGCGAAGAAGCCTGGACCCGCCTTGAAGTCATCTTCAACAAAGGCGAGCCGGTCATGGGCACCATCGTCGGCCGCGTCAAGGGCGGCTTCACCGTCGATATGGACGGCGCTTCGGGCTTCCTGCCGGGTTCGCAGGTCGATATCCGTCCGGTCCGCGACATCGCACCGCTCATGGGCAAGGAACAACCCTTCGCCATCCTCAAGATGGACCGTCCGCGCGGCAATATCGTCGTGTCGCGTCGCGCCATCCTCGAAGAAGCCCGTGCCGAACAGCGCACCGAGCTGGTTGGTCAGCTGGCCGAAGGCGAAATCCGTGACGGCGTCGTCAAGAACATCACCGACTACGGTGCGTTCGTCGACCTCGGCGGCATCGACGGCCTGCTGCACGTCACCGACATGTCGTGGAAGCGCGTCTCGCATCCGTCGCAAGTCCTCAACGTCGGCGACAGCGTTCGCGTCCAGATCATCAAGATCAACCCGGACACGCAGCGCATCTCGCTCGGCATGAAGCAACTGCAATCGGATCCGTGGGACGGCGTCGAAGCCAAGTACCCGGTCGGCGGCAAGTTCTCGGGCCGCATCACCAATATCACTGACTACGGCGCGTTCGTCGAGCTGGAGTCGGGCGTTGAAGGCCTCGTCCACGTTTCGGAAATGTCGTGGACCAAGAAAAACGTCCATCCGGGCAAGATCGTTTCGACTTCGCAGGAAGTCGATGTGGTCGTCCTTGAAGTGGATGCCGGCAAGCGCCGCGTCTCGCTCGGCCTGAAGCAAGCCCAGAACAACCCCTGGGACGACTTCCTCGCCAAGCACCCGATCGGTTCGACCATCGAAGGCGAAGTCAAGAACGCCACCGAGTTCGGTCTGTTCGTCGGCTTCGAAAACGAAATCGACGGCATGGTCCACCTGTCGGACCTCGACTGGAACGTCGCGGGCGAAGAAGCCATCGCCAAGTACAAGAAGGGCGACATCGTCAAGACCAAGGTTCTCGACGTCGACGTCGAGAAGGAACGCATCTCGCTGGGCATCAAGCAGCTCGGCGGCGATCCGATGACCGGCGACACCTTCAAGAAGGGTCAGACCGTCACCGTGACTGTGACCGAAGTGACTTCGGGCGGTATCGAAGTGAAGTTCGGTGAAGACGACGCCCCGATGAGCGCCTTCGTGCGCAAGTCGGACCTGTCGCGCGACCGTAACGAGCAGCGCGTCGAGCGTTTCGCCGTCGGCGACCGTATCGATGCCCAGATCACCAATGTCGACAAGGCCGCCCGCAAGGTGTCCGTCTCGATCAAGGCTCTGGAAATGGCCTCGGAAAAGGAAGCCATCGAGCAGTACGGCTCGCAGGACTCCGGCGCTTCGCTGGGTGACATCCTGGGCGCCGCCCTGCGTGGTCAGACCAAGGAGTAGCAAGGTCGAGACCCTGCACCCTTAACGGGGAGCCGGTGTCTCGGTTTTGATATGAAATGAAGCTCCCGTGTGGACGGCTTTTCGCAAAGCCTGAAACACGGGGGCTTTTTTTGTGCCCCGCAACAGACACCGGTGACGGCTCGGGAGCCATCTGAAACAATTTACCGCACAGGCCGTGTTAATTTTTTCAACAACACCTTGATCCGACATTCATTTTCGATCATGCTCAGTTTTTGAAACGCATCCTTGGGTGCGAATTGTGGTTCGGTGCGTTGCCGCGCATCTTTTGTTTTTGTTTTGGCCGCAACTATTTGCGGCGGCGCATTTTCATATTGTCGAACCTTGCTGTGTTCGGGGGATAAGATGTTAAAATCGGAACTTATTGAGCGACTGGCGTCCGAATATCCGCACATGACCCAAAAAGACGTCGAACGGGTGGTCAATCTAATCCTCGAATCGATGATCGAGACGCTGGAAAAAGGCGGTCGGGTCGAGCTGCGTGGCTTTGGTGCCCTGTCGGTGCGCTCGCGTCCGGCCCGCGCGGGACGCAACCCGCGCACCGGCGAAGCGGTCTCCGTCCCCGCCAAGCACGTGCCGTTCTTCAAGAGCGGCAAGGAACTTCGTGAGCGCCTGAACCTCAGCGGCGACGACAACGATTAACCTTTACGGCAGGAGCGCTCCTGATGAGCATCGTATCCGAATTCAAGACCTTCCTCATGCGCGGCAATGTCATCGACCTGGCGGTCGGTGTCGTCATCGGCGGCGCGTTCGGCAAGATCGTCACCTCGCTGGTCGACAATATCATCATGCCGCCGATCGGCGTCCTGACCGGTGGGGTCGATTTCTCCGACCTCAAATGGGTGCTGGTCCCCGCCAATCCGGCGACCGAAACCGCCGAAGCCGCCATCTCCTACGGTCTGTTCATCAACACCCTGATCCAGTTCGTGATCATCGGCGCGGCGATCTTTCTGGTCGTCAAGGCCATCAACAAGCTAATGCCCCCGCCGCCGCCCGCCCCTGCGGCAGACCCCGGCCCGTCCGAAAAGGACCTGCTGGCCGGCATTCTGGAAGAGCTGAAAAAGAAATAATTACGGGGTTTGGGGCCAAAGACGCTTCTTGGGGCCCCAAGTCTTTTTAACACTAAAAAAACCCTGCTCAACTGAGCAGGGTTTTTTTAGTGTTAAAAGGTTCGTGGGGTCAGGGACCCCACACCCCATTACTTTGCGTCGCGGGCGTCACGCTTAGCGGCGACACGCAGGCGCAGGGCGTTGAGCTTGATGAAGCCCGCCGCGTCGCGGTGATCATAGGCGACCTTGCCTTCTTCGAAGGTGACGAGGTCCTGATCGTACAGCGAATAGGGGCTTTCGCGCCCGATGATCGTGGTGTTGCCCTTGTACAGCTTCACCGTCACGCGGCCGGTAACCTTGGCCTGCGAATAGTCGATGGCGGCTTGCAGCATTTCGCGCTCGGGCGAGAACCAGAAGCCGTTATAGACCAGCGATGCGTATTTCGGCATCAGTTCGTCCTTCAGGTGCATGGCGCCGCGGTCCAGCGTGATCGACTCGATGCCGCGGTGCGCCGCCAGCAGGATCGTACCGCCGGGGGTCTCATAGACGCCGCGCGACTTCATGCCAACGAAGCGGTTTTCGACGAGGTCCAGACGACCGACGCCGTTGTCGTGGCCCAACTGGTTCAGCTTGGTGAGCAGGGCGGCGGGCGACAGGGCCTCGCCATTGATGGCGACCGGATCGCCCTTTTCGAAGTCGATGGTGAAGACGGTGGGGGTGTCCGGCGCGGCTTCGGGCGATATAGTGCGCTGATAGACGAATTCCGGGGCTTCGACCGCCGGGTCTTCCAGCACCTTGCCTTCGGACGACGAGTGCAGCAGGTTGGCGTCGACCGAGAACGGCGCGTCGCCGCGCTTGTCCTTGGCGATAGGAATCTGGTGCTGTTCGGCGAAGGCGAGCAGGGATTCGCGCGAGGCGAATTCCCACTCACGCCACGGGGCGATGACGCGGATGTCGGGCTCAAGGCCGTAATAGCCGAGCTCGAAACGGACCTGATCATTGCCCTTGCCGGTCGCGCCATGGCAGACGGCGTCGGCGCCGACCTTGCGGGCGATCTCGATCTGCTTCTTGGCGATCAGCGGGCGGGCGATCGAGGTACCGAGCAGGTACTGGCCTTCATAGACCGTGTTGGCGCGGAACATCGGGAAGACGTAGTCGCGCACGAACTCTTCGCGGACGTCTTCGATATAGATGTTTTCCGGCTTGATGCCGAGCAGTTCGGCCTTCTTGCGCGCCGGTTCCAGCTCTTCACCCTGACCGAGGTCGGCGGTGAAGGTAACGACTTCGGCGCCGTATTCGGTTTGCAGCCACTTCAGGATGATCGAGGTGTCCAGACCGCCCGAATAGGCGAGGACGACTTTCTTGACGGGCTTTTCAGCCAAGTTCTTGGGGGGCGAAGACATGAGGCAAACCACTCCGGTTGGGGGGCGAAAACTATTGTCCGCGCGTTTAAGACCAGAGGGGCCGCGATGCAAGGGATAATGCGAAAAGCCCCTCCCCTGAGATCAGGGAAGGGGCTTCATTTATACAGATACCTGCGTTCCAAGTTCAACGACCCGACCCGGCGGGATATGGAAGAACTCGGTCGGGTTGGTCGCGTTGCGCATCAGGAAGATGTACAGCCGGTCCTGCCACAGCGGCATACCCGAATTGGCCGAAGCGACCACCGAACGACGACCGAGGAAGAACGAGGTCGCCATGATGTCGAACTTCAGACCCTGCTTGCGACAGATGCCCAGCGCCTTGGGCAGGTTCGGGCTTTCCATGAAGCCGTAGCTGACCGTCAGCTTCTTGAAGTCGTCATTGAGCGACTCGATGGTGATGCGCTCGGACTCGTTGACGCGTGGCACACTCTTGGTCTGGACGGTCAGTATGATGTTTTTCTCGTGCAGCACCTTGTTGTGTTTGAGATTGTGCATCAGGGCGACCGGGGCGACGTCGGGGTCCGAGGTCAGGAAGATCGCCGTACCCGACACGCGGTGCGGCGGGCGGCTCTTGAGCATGTCGGCAAGGTCGGTCAGCGAGACGCTGTCGCGGCGGGACTTATCCAGCAGGATATGCGAGCCGCGCACCCAGGTCGCCATGACGGTGAACAGACAGGCTCCGATCAGCACCGGCAGCCAGCCGCCGGAGAAGAAGCGCAGCATGTTGGCGCTGAGGAAAGCAAGATCGAGGATAGCGAACGGAATGATGAAGGCCAGAACGCGCGGCCAGCCCCATTTCCACATCTGACGCATGACGATGGCCGCCATCAGGGTCGTGACAACCATGGTGCCGGTCACCGCAAGGCCGTAGGCGTGGGCCAGGGCCGACGAGGTCTGGAAGGTGACCATGACGACCATAACGCCGACCAGCAGCATTGAATTGAGCTGCGGCACGAAGATCTGGCCTTCCTGCGTTTCCGAGGTCCGCTTGACGTTGAGGCGCGGCAGAAGGCCGAGCTGGATGGCCTGTTGCGTCAGCGAAAACGCACCGGTGATGACGGCCTGAGACGCCACGACGGTGGCCAGACCGGCCAGCAGGACCAGCGGCAGACGCAGGGCCAAAGGCGCCATCTCAAAGAACCAGTTCAGTTCCTCGAACGGTGCGCCCGAGGCCTGAGACGCCGACAGGACGTTGAGCGCCAGTGCGCCTTGGCCGAGATAGTTCAGCGCCAGACACGGCAGGACGAAGAACAGCCACGCGGCCTGAATCGGCCAACGCCCGAAGTGGCCCATGTCGGCGGTCAGGGCTTCGGCCCCCGTCACCGTCAGGAACACCGCGCCCAATACGATGAATCCGGCCAGACCGTGCTCCATCAGGAACTCGACCGCGTACCACGGATTGATGGCGATCAGGATTTCCGGCCGACCGACGAATTGCATGACGCCCAGGATAGCCATGACGGTGAACCAGACGAGACAGACCGGTCCGAACAGCAGGCCGACCTTGGCCGTGCCCTTGCTCTGGAAGCTGAACAGACCGATCAGCATGATCCCGGCGATCAGCAACACCATCTCGGTCGAGATACGGCCTTCGAGGGCCGGAATGGTGCGCAGGCCTTCGACGGCGGACAGGACCGACATGGCCGGCGTGATCACCGCATCGCCGTAAAACAGCGCCGCGCCGATGATGCCCAGCGTAAAGACGATGGCCGTGCGCTTGCCGATAGCGCGCTGCGCCAAAGCCATGAGCGACAGGACCCCGCCTTCGCCCTTGTTGTCGGCGCGCATGATGAAGCCGACATATTTGATCGTCACGACGAGGATCATCGCCCACAGGGCCAGCGACACGACCCCGAGGATTTCCGAGCGCGTCACCCCGTCATGGGCGGCGGCGGCCAGCGCTTCCTTGAAGGCATACAGCGGCGAGGTGCCGATATCGCCAAACACGACCCCCACCGACCCGATGGCCAGCGCCCAGAAACCGGCATGGTGCCCGTTGCTGTGGGGCTGCCCGTTCGACTCGTGATGTGTGGGTTTGTGTGCGGCGCTTTTGTCCGCTTCGCCGGTCGTGCCGGTGGTATCCGAAGCCGCAGAAGGGGCGCTGGTTTCGGAAGGGGGAACCCCGATCATGTAAACTCTCCTGAGGCCCCGCAAAATGCGCGGTCCTCGCTTGAACGGCGGGCTCCTTACGCCCATTTCATGAAGGTTTCAATCCACAATACTGCACAGGCGAAATCCTGTGCGTGCGACTGCGTGCATCAAACGCTGCTAACAACCGGATTCCTCGCAGCTAATAGCCGGATTCCTCTAGGAATAAGCCATAAATTATCGTAACAAGTGTACAACCATGTCCGACAGTCAAAGATTTCCCGTTGCCGCGCACACCCTCGCCTATCTGGCGCACAAAGGGGCCTATTCGCGCGAACAGGCGGTGTCCTCGTCGGTGCTGGCGGCGTCGATCCCGACCAATCCGGTCGTCATCCGCCGCATGACCACGCAACTGGCCAAGGCCGGGCTGGTCAATACCTGCTCCGGCGTAGCGGGCGGTACGTGGCTGCTAAAAAACGCCGGTGAGATCAAGCTCGACGAAGTGCTGCACGCCGTGCACGGCTGTGCGCATCTGGGTAGCGCCCCGCCGGGGGCCGATGGCTGCCCCGTCGGTCAGGCCATCCCCAAGGCCGTGTCGGGCGCGATGAAGGAGGCCAATTCCGCCGCCACCGCCGCCCTGTCGAAAATCACCGTCGCCGATTTGATCAGGAACATCTGATGCGCCGCCTTGTTCTCATCACTGGGGCGACCTCGGGCATTGGGCTGGCCTTTGCTCGCGTCTATGCTTCGCACGGCTGGGACGTGGTGGTGACCGGCCGTCGTCAGGAGCGGCTGGAAAAGCTGGTCGAAGAAATCCGTCTGCGCTTCGGCGTCGAGGCGCACTTCATCGCCGCCGATCTGGCCGAAGAGGGCACGCCGCAAAAGCTGGTCGATTTCGTGACATCTCTGGGACGCAAGGTCGATGGGCTGGTCAACAACGCCGGTTACGGCCTGCCGGAAGGCTTTGTCGGTAATGATTTTGCCGCGCACGAAGCCTTCATGCGGGTGTTGATGCAGGCACCGACCGAACTGGCGCATCTGGTCCTGCCCGGGATGATCGAGCAGAAATTCGGGCGCATCATCAATGTGGCGTCTCTGGCCTCGTACCTGCCCGCGTCGCCGGGGGATACGCTCTATGCTCCGGCCAAGGCCTATCTGACGCGCTTTTCGCAAGGCCTGCACCTTGAGGCGCGCGATCACAATGTCCACGTTTCGGCTTTGTGTCCCGGTTATACCTATTCGGAATTCCACGATGTGACGGGCTCGCGCCGCATCATCAGCCAGAACACGCCGGAATGGATGTGGATGGGCGCCGACGAGGTGGCCCGCGAAGGCTATCAGGCGGCGGAGGCCAATCGCGCCATCTGTGTGCCGGGCGCGCCGAACAAGTTTCTCTCCGCTTTATTGAAAATTCTGCCGGACGACTGGTCGCTGGAACTGATTTCGAACCAGTTACGGCGTATGATGCGGTGACCGTTATAAATTAAATATGTATAGATAATCCTATGCACTTTATAGTGATCGTAGTTTGCATCATAATTTGGCTGTTTATACAGGCCGAAATGATGGATCGTGGAATTCAACCACGGTCCCGCGGTTCTCTTCGATATCAACGTAAAAAGGCTCGTAAATTAGGGTTGCCTGTAGATTTAGTTGATGTGAGGCCTAAATATAATAATTATGTTATTATGCCTCCAAGAGAAGGCATAAGTCACACATACAATTTAAAAATCTCTCTATATATTATTGCGATAGCAATTTTTTACATACCGATATCCTTATTATTAACATTATATATTATTAAATTGTGTAATATCGATAAAAATTTAACTATTTTTATAATTATAATTTGTTTGGCATTTGCGTTTTTTTCACTTCACGTTCTTCGCAAAAAGCTTATCGCTGACGAAAAACAAGAATCTATATTCGCTACGAATATAACAGAACCTTCGAATGCCAAAAAACCGGCATCACAAAAGCCGGAGGCTTCATTAGAAAATAACAAAGAGCCAAAGCTATCACCTGGAGAAATAAATAGAATTCGTGTCGCTAACATTTTGGCGTCAAATAAGGCTCTAACTAACCAATCATCTGATGATAGTACGCCAACCATAGCCGACTTGGATAATTAGTAAGACCCTTCTCCACGTGATAGGGGTATGATATGGCATTTACTCCCCGCTATACGGATGTGCCGCTGCAGGCACGATGATGTCGTGCGTGATAACGCTGACGGCGGAAATGATGATCTGGATCGCCAGCGCGCACAGGATCAGGCCCAGCACGCGGATGACCACCACCATGCCGACGCGGCCCAGCAGCTTCGAAATCGAGCCTGAGAAGAAGAAGGCCAGCATGGTCGCCACGGCGGCTGACACAATCGCACCTAGGCCTACCGCCATGCCGGTCAGTCCGTATTTCTGCGCCTCGCCCGCCTGAATGATGACGGTCGAGATCGCGCCCGGCCCGATCAGTAGCGGAATCGCGAACGGCACGACGAATTTCTCGAACGACTTCTTGGCGCGGTCGCGGCCCCGCAATGGCATCCCATGCGCGTCGAGGGTTTCCTCGGTGAGGGATTCGGTTTCCTCGAACATCGACAGGAAATCGCCGCGCGTCATATCGAGCCCCAACAGGAACAGCAATATCCCGCCGGCGATCCTGAACGCGTCCATCGAAATGCCGAAGAACTGCAACAGGCCGAGGCCGGTGAAGAAGAAAAAGCTGAGGAACAGGGCGGCGAAGGCCGAGATATAGACGATCAGCCAGCGGCGCGACGAATCCGATTGCGTCCGCGTCGCGGCGGCGAAGATCGGCACATTGCCGATGGGATCGAGCAGCGCGAACAGCGTAATGAAAAAGTTGACGTAAAGCTCAACCAGGCCCATGACGCTCCCCTGAATGCCAGCGCAAGGGATTTGTGTACCAAACCTGCGCATCTGGTTACAGAAAAAACTTTCGGAGCCTCTCATGTCCTTGCCCGCAGATCCCCGCATTATCGTCGCCCTCGATGAGCCCGATCTGGAATCGGCGCGGGCTTTGGTCGCGCGGCTGGGCGATCACGTCAGCTTCTACAAGATCGGCCTGACCCTGCTCGGCAAGGGCGGTTATGCGCTGGTCGAGGAACTGGGCGCGCAGGGTAAGGCGGTGTTTCAGGACTGGAAACTGCACGATATCGGCGCGCAGGTCGAAGGCGCGGCACAGGCCATATCCTCAGGCGTCTGCGACATGCTGACGGTCCATGCCGAACCTCAGGTCATGGCGGCGGCGGTCAAGGGGCGGGTGGGCAACACCAAGCTTTTAGGCGTGACGGTGATGACCAGCCTGACCCAGGCACATCTCGATGAAATGGGCTACGGCATGGCGCTGGAAGACCTCGTCAAGCGCCGCGTCGATCAGGCGGTCGAAGCGGGGATGGACGGCGTGGTGGCCAGCCCGCACGAAGCGGCGATGATCCGCGCCCGCGTGCCGTCTGAGTTCCTGATCGTGACGCCGGGGGTGCGCCCAGGCTGGGCCGACGCCAACGATCAGCAGCGCATCGCGACGCCTGCCGATGCGATCCGCAATGGAGCGTCGCATATGGTCATCGGTCGCCCGATCACCCGTGCCGCCGATCCGGTCGAAGCGGTGCAGAAGATATTGGCGGAGTTGGTATAGTGCTTACGCGCTATTGGTTCACGTTCGAGCCGACAGAAGAGCTGTCAATATTAAATCTTGGTTGTGGCGTTACGGCCTATACGGAAGCGGACGCCTTAAGTATCATCAGCCAAATCGTTTTTCCTGTTTTCGGTGCACGAAGAGTAAAAACGGTTGTCCCTGATATAGACGTCAGAACCTTGGATGAGTATCACGTACGCCCCAATATGAATGCGCCCGATGTAAAGGGTGTCTGGTTTCCCAAGCTTTAAAAATCTACCGCGATGCCCTTGCGTTCCCAGTCGCCGTAGCGCGTGGGTTCAGGGCCGCTGGGGCCACCTTCCTCGATGGCTTTCAGGCGTTCGACTTCGGCCTGAGCGCGACGTTGTTCGGCCTCGGCGAGGGCGCGCTGGGCGGCAGGCGTCAGAATCTTCGCAGGCACCTCGATTTTTTCTTCCGATTCAAACGATTGCGGGACGGATTCGTCGTGATTTTCGGATGACATCTTTGTAATCGCCTTAAATTCAACGCGGATATTCCTATATCTAGGCGCATGGGTTGATCTTCACAACCCGCAACTTTTTATGGAGCTTACACCCCGATGAACCCGTTCAAGACCTTTATGCTACTGGCAGGGATGACCGCGCTGTTCGGCGTGATCGGTCTGGCTATCGGCGGGCCTGCGGGTATGCTGATCGCGCTGGGCCTTGCCTTGGCCATGAACGCCTTCGCCTACTGGAATTCCGACAAGATGGTTCTGAAGGCCTATCAGGCCGAGCCCGTCGATCCGCGTCAGGCCACCGGCCTGATCCGCAACTACTACGACGATATCGCCGAGATGAGCCAGCGCGCGGGCCTGCCCATGCCGGCGGTTTACATCATCCATAACGATCAGCCGAACGCCTTCGCTACAGGGCGTAACCCGCAAAACGCCGCCGTGGCCGCGACGACAGGCCTTCTGCGCGCGCTGGACCGGGCGGAAATTCGTGGCGTTATGGCGCACGAACTGGCTCACGTGAAGAACCGCGACACCCTGACCATGACGGTCACCGCGACGATCGCCGGTGCGATATCGTCTCTGGCCAACTTCGCCATGTTCTTTGGGGCGGGCAACAGCGATGACGAGGATGGCATCAACCCGATCGCCGCGATCCTGATGGCGATTTTGGCACCCATAGCGGCCATGCTGGTTCAGATGGCCATTTCGCGGACGCGCGAATACGAGGCCGACAAGCTGGGTGGCGAAATCTGCGGCGATCCGGAAAGTCTGGCCCGCGCCTTGCGCAAGATCGAGACCTTCGCGCACGGCATCCCCAACCACGAAGCCGAGCGCAATCCGGCCTCGGCGCATATGTTCATCATCAACCCGCTGTCGGGCCGCCGGATGGATAACCTGTTCTCGACCCATCCGGCTACGGACAATCGCGTTCGGGCGCTGATGGATCTGGCCGTGCGCATGGGCGGGCGCGGCAAGAGCGCGTCGGGTGGCTTTACGAGCGTGCCGACAACGCCGAACTAAGCTGAGCGAAACAGTTGGGGTGAGGGACTTTTGCTGCTATAGGGCCCCCTCACCCTAACCCTCTCCCCAAAAAACAAGTGAAGAATGGGGGGCGAGGGGATTTTCACAGCATCTTAGAGTAAGATATGTCCCTCCCGCCCAAAAAGCCGACCTTCAAAAAACCTGCGTTCAAAAAAGCCCCGTTCAAAAAGCCGCCTACCGGTGACCGGCCCATCAAGGCCCCGAAACCTGCGCCGGATGAGTCGATGGACAACGATATCGGCCTCAATGCCCGTCTGGGCGCGCTGAAGCTGATCGAGGCGGCACTCGACCACCGCGGCGGCTTCGACGAAGCGGGGTCCACCGCGGAATTCCTCCAACTGTCGGACAGCGAGCGCGCCTTTGCCCGCGCTTTGGCGCTGCTGGTGCTGCGCCGTCTGGGGCACCTCGACCACATCATCCATAACAAGACCCAGAAGATGCCGCCCGAAGCCGTCCGCGCCCTGTTGCGCATCGGCATGGCGCAGATATTCTTCATGCAGGTGCCTGACTTCGCCGCCGTTTCGACCACCGTCAAGATCGCTGAACGCGACAACAAGACCCGTCCGTTCAAGGGCCTGATCAACGCCATCCTGCGCGGCCTGATCCGCGAAGGCGGCCTGCGCGACGTTAATCCGAAGAAGCTGATGCCCGACTGGCTGTGGCAGCGCTGGCTGCAAACCTATGGCGAGGATAATGTCGCTGCCATGGCCAATGTCCTGACCGAGGAACCGGCGACCGACCTCAGCTTCCGTAATAGCGCCGACCGCGACCGTCTACTGGAGAAGCTGGAAGGCGAGGCTATTGGCGAACTGAATATGCGTTCAGGCCTGCGCGGCGATCTGCGCCACTGGGCCGAATATGAAGACGGCCTGTGGTGGGTGCAGGATATCGCCGCCGCCACGCCGGTCAATCTGCTCGGCGACCTGACCGGCAAGACCGCGCTCGATGTCTGCGCGGCACCGGGCGGCAAGACGCTGCAACTGGTGGCGAAGGGCGCGTCGGTGGTGGCCATCGACCGCTCGAAAAACCGCCTCAAGCGCGTCGAGGAAAACCTCAAACGTCTCGGCATGACCGCCGAAATCCACAATGCCGACGCGGCCTCGTTCGATGATCCGCGGACCTTCGACGTGGTGCTGGTCGATGCGCCCTGTTCGGCGACCGGCACCTATCGCCGTCAGCCGGACGTGCTGTGGGGGTCGAAACCCGCCGATGTCGCCAAGCTGGCCGACGTGCAGCACCGGCTGTTGGATGCTTTGGCCGATCGGGTCGCCCCGGACGGTGACCTTGTCTACTGTACCTGTTCGCTGGAGCGCGAGGAGGGTGAAACGCAGATTCTCGCCTTCCTGCGCCGGAACAAGGCCTTTACGCTGGTCAAACATACTCCCGATCAGCACCCGGATATTCCCGCCGCCTCAATTGCGCCCGAAGGCTGGTTGAGATTGCTGCCGCATCAGCGTAAGGGAGGTCAGGACGGGTTCTTCATCGCCCACCTCAAGCGCAATCCAGTTTAAAGTTACGCCCATGACGACGCCCCTGATCTGTCCCTCCATCCTCGCCTCGGATTTCTCGAAACTGGGCGAAGAGGTCCGCGCCATCGATGAAGCGGGGGCCGACTGGATCCACATCGACGTCATGGACGGCCACTTCGTGCCGAACGTCACCATCGGGCCGGACGTCGTGAAATCCTTGCGTCCGCATACGCAGAAGACCTTCGACGTTCATCTGATGGTGGCGCCGGTCGATCCGTTCCTCGAAGCCTTCCGCCATGCCGGGGCCGACATCATGAGTGTGCATCCGGAATCGGGACCGCACCTGCACCGGACCCTTCGTCAGATTCGTCACCTCGGGGCCAAGGCAGGGGTCGTACTCAATCCGGCGACGCCGCTGGAGGGGCTGGAATGGATCATGGACGATCTCGACCTGATCCTGATCATGAGCGTCAATCCGGGCTTCGGCGGGCAGAGCTTCATCGACACGCAACTGCGTAAGATCGAGACCGTGCGTCAAAAGCTCGACGCGCTGGGCCACCCGGCGATCCTTCAGGTCGATGGCGGGGTCAATCTGCAAAACGCCGCGGCGTGTGTGTCTGCCGGGGCAACGGCGCTGGTTGCCGGGACCGCCGTCTTCAAGGGCGGGCCGTCGGCCTATGCGTCCAATATCCAGACCCTGAAAGGCCTGTAACTAAATGCAGGCCTACGAGCAGCCCATCGCCATTGCCGGTCAGGTCGTGCCGCGTGCGCCGTGGTGGCGGGTGGTGCGGGCCTGGGCGCGGCGTCAGATCGCCGCCGAGGTCTACGGGATGCCGGGCTACGGCCTGACGCTCAAGGGGCCGTCGATCGAAGGCTTCATCGCCGCCCCGCACGAAATCCGCCCGGCGGTCGCCACGACCGGCAAGGCGATGATGGCGGGCCGCTATACGCTCGGTGGCGCGCGGATGAGCATTCAGGGCTCCGGCGACCCATGGAATCGCCCGTCGCCGACGCGGTCGTTCGCCATCGAATTGCACCGTTTCTGCTGGCTGCGCCACCTGCTGACCCAGGGCGAGGACGGCGTCAAGGAAGGCCTGCGCCTGTTCCTCCTGTGGGAAAAAACCTTCCGCACCTGGACGCCGTTCGTCTGGTCGCAGGAAGTCATGGCGCGCCGCCTGATCAATCTGAGTATTTTTGCCCGCCGTCTGGCCGCCTATGCGTCCGAGGACGAGGCGCAGATTCTGGCGCGCTCGATGGCCGAACAGACGCGGCAATTGTGGCGTCTGCCGCGGCATCTGGCGTGGTACACGCAAAAGGCTACGGCGCTGGTGCTGGTCGGCTGCGTGTTGTCGGGTCACGTCGGCGACCGGATGCGCAAGAAGGGTTTGCGTATCCTGCCCAAGGCGCTGAAACGCGCCATCATGGCCGACGGCTCGCACGCCTCGCGCAGTCCGCAGGCCGGGCTGGAACTGCTCTATGACCTGCTGCTGATCGAAGACGCGCTCAATCAGCGCGGTCTGGCCATCCCGGAATATCTCGAAGTCGCCATCGAGCGCCTGAGCCGTTTCGTGCGCACCCTGTCGCATCCCGACGGCTCGCTGTGCGCCTTTCAGGGCGGCGAGTCGGTGGACGGCGACTCCGTGGCCCCGGCGCTGCTGCACGAGGACAAGCGGCCACTGGCCCTGTCGAACCTGCCGCTGTCGCTGGAACACGGGCGTTATCACCGGATGCTGGGGCGCTCGCTTAGTGTGTTCGTAGATGCGGGTGAGCCGAAGCCCGGTGTGCTGGGTTACGGGGCTTGCGACCACCCGATGAATTTCGAGGTCTCCGGCGGACGCGACAAGCTGTTCGTCACCCCCGGCTGGTCGTCGTCGCAGTCCGATCAGCACGGCTTCCGCGTGGTGTCGGCGTCCAACAGCCTGACCATCGGCGAAGGCGTCATCCTCAGCCCGATAACCGGCAAGTTCGGCGAACTGCTGCACTTCACGCTGGAAGGTCTGCGCTATCGCATCCGCTCGCGCCGCATCGAATCCGACGATTCCGGCTCGCTGCTGGAGATGGAACACGAAGGCTGGCGGCCGCAGTTCGGCCTCAAGCACGAGCGTCGCCTCTATGTCGATCCGGGCCGCGACGAACTGCGCGGCGAGGAAAAACTGATCCCCGTCGAGCCGAAAAAAGAGCTGGCGGCGTCCGCGCCCTATGCGCTGCGGTTCCTGCTGCATCCGGAGGTTCAGGCGTCTCTGGCGCGCGACAAGCGCTCGATCCTGCTGCGCGGTCCCGGCGGGCGCGGCTGGTGGCTCAGGCACGACGCGAAGGAGGTGGTCATCGAAGAGTCGGCGGTGTTCGACAAGGGCCTGCCGAAGAAGTCGACGACCCTGTGCCTGCGCGGGATTTGTCGTCTGGATACGCCCACACGCATCCGCTGGAAGCTGTCCCCGGCGGAGGGGTAGCCCGGTCACGGACCCTGCACCCGTAACGAGGAGCCTGACGGGCTGAATTCAAATCATACTCCCCCGATTTACGGGCCGTATTGGACGAAGTGGAAGCGACGAGTCAGAGGAAGCTCGCATAAGAGTCATGAGCCCTCACTACCACACCTCAGCGCTTTAAGCGCCTTATGCGGCCCTCATTTCGTATGGCTGACGACGGAAAATAGTTCGAACCGCTCCTTGCCCATCTGCCACATCTCGATGCGCACGGACTTTTCCTCGAACGTCAGCATATTGAACCCCTGCGGCTGCTTGCGGATGCGCGTCGACATGGCGGTCGAGGCACAGACGAACAGGGTAGTATGGCCCCCGGTCAGGCGCGTCTCGACATAGGCGTGGTGCTGGTGTCCGGCCAGAACGATATCGATCTTCGTTTCATCTATGGTTTTCAGCAGCTTGTCGGCATTGAACACCGTGATGTCGAGGGGAAAGTCCTTCGGATTGAGGAGAGGATGATGCACGGTCAGCAACCGCCAGGGCGCGGTCGAGGTGGCAAAGGTCTCGGTGAGATCGTGGCATTGTGCGGCGCTGATCGAACCATAGGCCCAGTTCGTCGCCGGCAGGATCATGCGCGCGCTGTTGATGCCCTTGATATCGACCAGATCGCTGCGCAGGACCGGGTTCATGTCTTCGCGCAGGTACTTTTTGTATCGTCGCCACGGGGCGATGAAACGCATGATATCCATGCCGGGCAGGTCGTGATTGCCGGGGATCATGAACACCGGCATGGGCAGAAGATTGAAAAAGTCGCGCGCCTCGACGAATTCCACGGTCAAGGCGTGCTGGGTTATGTCGCCGCTGACCAGCACCAGATCGGGTTTGGCCTCCAACAGTTGCGCCAGCAGGGTTTCGGTGATGCGACGGTCATGGGCGCCGAAATGCAGGTCCGAAATGTGGGCGATCTTCATATATGCGCCCCCTTCGGCACCAGCAGGTGAACGTGACGAGCTTTCAGCGTGAATTCAAGTGGCGTCGGCATCTTGACGACTTCGCCGTCGATGGAGACCAGCTGTTTCTTGTGACCACTCCATAGCTTGATCTTCTTGGCAAATATTTCCTTGAGATCGGGGTCTTTCAGCCAGTGCCCGAACAGCAGGCTGGTCACGAAACGCAGATGCGAGGCGCGGGTCTTGGTTGTGGAAATATAGGCGGCCAGTTCGCCGCCCTGCAAACTGACGCGCTTGAAATTGTTCTGGGTCAGCAGTGTTGAATCGGCAAAACGGTTGATCGAGACGACCACCGCCGGGGAACGGAACTTGGTCATCTTGCCGTCGATATCGAGCACGATGCGCTCGCTCTTGCGCTTTTCGAAATTGTCGATGACGAAGAAAAACAACTGCGGAATCAACAGCATGATATTGGTACCGCGGTTCTTTTCGCGATAGACCGAGGCCTGAGGCATGGTGCCGATCGAGGCGCAGCACAGGAACATATGGCCGTTGACGAAACCGGCGTCCATCGCCGTTTCCTCGAACTCGCCCGCATAGGCGGTAAGGGCCTCAGACAGGGTGTTGATCGACAGGTCCTTGGCCAGCAGGTTCATCGTCCCGAACGGCAGGACACCGAAGGCTTTTTGGGTGTGTTTGGACAGATATTCCGCGCTCGACAGCAGCGTGCCGTCGCCCCCGCCGACCAGCAGGGGCGCCTCGTCCTCGCTGAAGCGCTTGAGATTGGCCTCCATGTCGTCGGGTTCGCTGAAACACAGCTCCTTAAGCGCGATGCCGGACGATTCGACGGCGCTTTCTATGGCCGGTTGTCCCAGATTCAGGACGGTCCCGGCCTTGCCGTTGATGAGGATATTGAATGCGTTGCCCATGCCTCCGATGTGCCGGGCAAGGTGCAAAGATTCAATGTGTGGGTACTAGAGTTTACCTGAACAGGGTCGTCAAACCGATCAGTTCCAGATCGGCGGTGCGCGTCAGATAGACGGGAATGTCCTGCATATAGGCCGTCAGTCGTCCCTTGTCGGTAAAGCGCGCCTCGAAGGCTTTCCAGTCGATCAGTTCGCCGATCAACTCAAGCAATTCGCCCGACAGATAGACCCCACTGCGCGCCCCCAGCATCAGGGCCGTGTCGGACGCCATAGCCGCCAGCCATCCCTGACACAGGCTGATCGCCTCCGTGGCCCGCGCGTCGCCGATATGGGCCAGGGCCACCACCTCGGCGACATTGACGCGGCGCGTGTCGCCCTCGTCGATCCGGCCAAGGCACTCATAGACTTCGGCCAGCCCGTTGATCGACGCCACGCGTTCGCGCGACACGTGGCCGTAGCGGGCCTCAAGAAGCGCGAAAACACTGGCCTCGCGGGGGCTGATGGTCGCCAGATCGGCGTGCCCACCTTCGCAGGGCAGGATGGTGGGATTGCCCAGATCGTCCTGCACGATGCCCGCGACCCCCAGACCGCGGCCCGAACCGATCAGCGCCTTGGTCAGGCCGTCTTCGCCGTCGCCGCCGCAGACCTTGATCACCTCGCTGTCGAACAGGCGCTCGACCGCCATGGCCCGCGACACGCAGTCATTGACGATGTGCAGACGCTGGATATTGAGCAGTTCGCGCAGATCCTTGCGCTCCATGCGGTAGCCGTGGTTCGGCATGGAAAAGCCACCCTCGACCTCCCAGCCGCAGGCCGACACCGCCGCCCCCAACAGGTCGGGGTTGTCGTGCGCGTCGAGAAAATCGACGACCGAACCGTTGAATTCTTCGATGGATTTACAGGGGTAAAGGGTCGATACCTCTGGCCGCTCCCCCGGATGTGCCAGAGCTAGTTTCATATAGGCGCTATTCGACAAGTCGCTCAAAAGAACGGATGCCATAGGTGTTTCCCTCTGTAAGGCCCCGCCGGTTTCCGGTCTGGGGGTACGCTGCGGACAGGGCTCGAAGCATTTTCCATAAGATAGAAAATGCGTTTAAGGCTTAGGTGCGGGCCTGGCCTGGTTACTGAGTCCCATATGATTTATGGGATTAATGGAGGATGGCTTTTAATGGTTGATTTTTCTTAAATTTCATCGCATCTGACCGGAAAATCAAGGCAACCCATGACGATCAAGACAAAAATCTGCGGTATAAGGGATGATGATACCGCGCGTCAGGCTATAGATGATAGCGCTGACATGTTGGGGTTTATTTCTTTCCCCAGGTCGCCGCGTCATCTCAACATTGATCAGATGGCGCAGTTGATTGCAAATGCGACCACCTATGCTTTACACAAGGGCCGCGACGTCAAATGCGTCAGCGTGCTGGTTGACCCCGACGATACCTTGCTTGAGGCTATCGTCACCCGCGCCAGACCGCATCTGATCCAGCTTCACGGGCACGAAACGCTTGAGCGCGTCCGCCATATCCGCGACCGCTTCAAGACCCCGCTCATCAAGGCGATTAGCGTCGAATCGCGTGCCGATGTGCTCAATGCCGCGCTTTATGAGAGTGTGGTCGATCATCTGCTGTTCGACGCCAAACCGCCGAAGGATGCGGCCCTGCCCGGCGGTGTGGGGGCGCGTTTCGACTGGACGCTGATGGAGGGGTATCCGGCGAAAGCGCCGTGGCTTCTGGCCGGTGGTCTGACCCCGTGGAACGTGGCCGAGGCCGTTTCGCAATCGAAAGCGCCGATGGTGGATGTTTCCTCTGGCGTCGAGCGCGCGCCCGGACTAAAAGACCCGTCCCTGATCTCTCAGTTCCTCAAGGCCGTAAAGGCAATTTAATAAAAGGTCTAAGCTGTGTCCACTGAAACGCCGGTTCTGTCGAACCGCTATAATCTGCCCGACGACAAGGGCCGTTTCGGGGATTTCGGCGGGCTATATGTCCCCGAAACCCTCATGCCGCTCGTTCTGGAGCTGGGTGAGGCGTGGGACGTCGCCAAAAACGACGACGCCTTCTGGGCCGAGTACCATTCGCTGCTGAAACACTTCGTCGGTCGTCCCTCGCCGCTCTATTTCGCCGAGCGCCTGACCGACTATTACGGCGGCGCGAAAATCTATTTCAAGCGCGAGGAACTGAACCACACCGGCGCGCACAAGATCAATAACTGTATCGGTCAGATCCTGCTGGCCAAGCGCATGGGACGTACACGGATTATCGCCGAAACCGGTGCCGGTCAGCACGGCGTGGCCTCGGCCACCGTCTGCGCCAAGTTCGATCTGCCGTGTACGGTCTATATGGGCGCGCTGGACGTCGAGCGGCAAAAGCCGAACGTTTTCCGCATGAACCTGCTCGGCACCACCGTCGTGCCGGTCACCAACGGCAACGGCACGCTGAAAGACGCGATGAACGAAGCCCTGCGCGACTGGGTCACCAACGTCCACGACACCTATTACATGATCGGCACCGCCGCCGGGATGCATCCCTATCCAGAGATGGTGCGCGACTTCCAGACCGTCATCGGCAAGGAAACCAAGCAGCAGATTCTCGAACTGGAAGGCCGCCTGCCCGACGCTGTCATCGCCTGCGTTGGCGGTGGCTCGAACGCTATCGGTCTGTTCCATCCCTTCATCGACGATGAGAGCGTGAAAATTGTCGGTGTCGAAGCCGCCGGTCACGGACTCGACGTCTATAACGGCCACGCCGCGTCGCTGAACGGCGGGCGTCCGGGCGTCCTGCACGGCAACCGCACCTACCTGCTTCAGGACGACGACGGACAGATCCTCGAAGGTCATTCGATTTCGGCGGGCCTCGACTATCCGGGCATCGGGCCGGAGCACGCCCACCTGTTCGCCACGGGCCGCGCCAAATACGTCTATACGACCGATAAGGAAGCGCTCGACGCCTTCCAGCTCACGTCGAAGCTTGAGGGCATCATCCCGGCGCTCGAATCCTCGCACGCCATTGCCCGCGTCGGTGAACTGGCCCAAGAGGTCGGCAAGGGCGGCATCGTCGTGCTGAACCTGTCGGGTCGCGGCGACAAGGACATCTTCACCGTGGCCAGCGCCATCGGTCAGACCATGAGTGGAATGTAAGACATGACGGTTGCGCGTATCGATGCCCGCTTCGCCAAGCTGAAAGCGGAAAACAAGGCGGCCTTCGTCTCCTACATCATGGCCGGTGATCCGGACCTTGAAACCTCATTCAACGTCCTGAAAGGCCTCGCCGAGGCCGGGTCGGACATCATCGAGCTGGGCTTTCCCTTCTCCGATCCGATGGCGGAAGGCCCGATCATCCAGTTGGCCGCCGAACGCTCGCTCAAGGCCGGAACGAAGATCGCTCAGGTCTTCGCACTTGCGTCACGTTTTCGTGAAATCGACGCCGACACGCCGCTGATCCTGATGGGTTATATGAACCCGGTCGAGAATATGGGCTATCCTGCCTTCGCCAGGGCCTGTGCCGACCACGGTATCGACGGCGTCATCGTCGTCGACTGCCCGCCGGAAGAGGCCGAAGGCCTGACCGACGCGCTTGATGCCGCCGATGTCGCCCTGATCCGCCTGATCACCCCGACCAGCGATGAAAAGCGCCTGAAAACCTTGGTGAAACGCACCAAGGGCTTCGTCTATTACGTCTCGGTCGCTGGCGTCACGGGCGTCAAGGAAGCCGACGCGCAAGGGATAGCCGGGGCCGTCAAACGCGTTCAGGAGGCCGCTCAACTGCCCGTCGTGGTCGGTTTCGGCATCAAGACGCCGGAACGCGCGTCTGAGGTCGCCCGCATCGCCGACGGGGCGGTGGTGGGCTCCGTTCTGGTGGACGCACTCGCGAAATCTTTACCGGGAAATTCCCCCATCGAGGCGAAAGTGCTGGAAACCGCCGGCATTTTGGCTCAGGCTGTTCATAACGCCAGAAACTAAGCGTGGCTCCGACCGTCGGCGGTAAAGGTCTCGTTAACCCTTTATTTGCCGACGCAGGTCAGAACAACACATAGCTTTTTAAGCGTACCGGAGTTACGACTGTACATGGCCATCGCCGACAAATTAGCCAAGAGTAGACGCACCTTGCCGAATACCGTCCGCCCCACGGATCGTCGCGACAGCGGCGGCTGGCTCGCCAAGATCGCCCCCGGCGTGTCCAAACTGGTGTCCAAACGCGAAACCCCCGAAAATCTCTGGGTCAAGGACCCCGACACCGGCGAGATGATCTACCGCCCGGACCTCGAAGCCGCCCTGTGGGTGACGCCGGCCGGACGCCACATGCGCATCAATGCGCAAACCCGCCTCAGCTACACCTTCGACGACGGCGAATACGAGGCCCTCGATACGCCCGCCGTACCCGAAGACCCGTTGCACTTCTCCGACGGCAAGCCCTATGCCGACCGCCTCAAGGCCGCGCGCGCAGCCTCCGGCGCCAAAGACACTATGCAGATCGGCTACGGTCGCGTCGCCGACGTGCCCTGCGTCGTGCTGGTGCAGGACTTCACCTTCATGGGCGGATCGCTGGGCATGGCCGCGGGTGAAGCCTTCATCGCCGCCTGTCGCTACGCCGTCGAGCGCAAAGTGCCGATGGTCGCCATCACGGCGTCCGGCGGCGCGCGCATGCAGGAGGGCACCCTGTCCCTTATGCAGCTGGCGCGCACGACGCTGGCCATTCAGGAACTGAAACAGGCGCAACTGCCCTATATCGTGGTCCTCACCGACCCGACGACCGGCGGCGTCTCGGCCTCCTACGCCATGCTCGGCGACATCCATCTGGCCGAACCCGGTGCCCTGATCTGCTTTGCCGGTCCGCGCGTCATCGAGACCACCATTCGCGAGAAGCTCCCCGAAGGCTTCCAGCGTGCGGAATACCTCGTCGACAAGGGCATGGTCGATCGCGTCGTCTCGCGTTCGGAACTACCCGACGTGCTGGGCGCGCTGATGTCGATGCTGATGGACGGCAAGCGCCGGGCGGCATAGGACGTGGGGTCACAGACCCCATACCCCATGGCTAAGGGCAGGTGACTGAGGGGGAACCTGTGAAACGAAACATATACTGGCCACTAATAAAGTCAGTATGGGCCTGCATTCTGGCCGCAATGGTCGTTGTGATCGTGCTGCCGACCTTCGTCGCGATTAGGAATCATATCCTTTACGGCACACTCGATAATCCGAATGACGATGAAATCTGGATTTTTGTTTTGTTTGGTTCCGTCCTTTATTTCGCGATAATACTATTCAGTCTTCTGGTTATAGGCTTACCCGTACAGGCGGTGATGCAATCGCAGGGGCTGAACCGGTATTGGCACTTCGCCCTACCATCTACTCTGTTGGGATTTGCGGTGGGTTCAGTTACCGCAATCGGCGATCTGTTAAGCACCTCACTTCTGGATGCCGTTTTAGGGTTTTGTATCGGATCGGTGTTCTGGCTGGTACGTCGCCCGGACAAGGACGCATCGAAAGCCCTCCCTTTGACTTAAAACAGGTGCTAAAGCCGGTTATCCCCTCTCCCTGAGGGAGAGGGTGGCCCGACAGGGCCGGGTGAGGGGGAAATGTCCACCGCGCTCGCTGAACCTGTTCCCCCTCACCCCAACCCTCTCCCTCAAGGGAGAGGGGGAAGTAGCTAATGACCGACCGCCTGTTACCCTTCGATGCCCCGCTGGAACGCCTCAAGGCGCTTCACCCCAAGAAAATCGACCTGACGCTGGAGCGTATGCTCCGGGTCTGCGAAGCTCTGGGCCGTCCGCAGGACCGCTTGCCGCCGGTGGTCCACGTCGCGGGCACCAACGGCAAGGGTTCGACCCTTGCCCTGCTGCGCGCCATGGCCGAGGCGCAGGGTTTGCGCGTCCACGTCTATACCTCGCCGCATCTGGTGCGCTTCGCTGAGCGCATCCGGCTGGCAGGCACTCTGATCACGGACGATTATCTCGCCGACGTGCTGGATCGTGTCGAAAAGGCCAATGATGGCGCGCCCCTGACTTTTTTCGAAGCCACCACCGCCGCGGCGTTTCTGGCGTTGTCAGAGGTCGAGGCCGATCTGCTGCTGCTGGAAACCGGGCTCGGTGGCATACTGGATGCGACCAATATCGTCCGGGAACCGAAGATTTCGATCATCACGCCGATCGACTACGACCATCAGGCCTTTCTCGGCAACGACCTGACGACCATCGCGAAACAAAAGGCCGGGATTATCAAACCCGGTTTCCCGGTTATCAGCGCCCGTCAGCAAGACGAGGCCGAAACCGTCATCGAGCGCGCCGCGCTAAAGGGTCGCTGCACGCTCTATACCGCTGGTCAGGGCTTCAATGCCTATGAGGAAAATGGTCGACTGGTCTTTCAGGACGAAGATGCGCTACTCGATCTCAGTCTGCCCAAATTGTCAGGCGCGCATCAGATCGACAACGCGGCTTTAAGCATTAAGGCGGCGCGCCTACTGGGATTTTCGCCTGATGCCATCGACCGAGGCTTGCAAACCGCCGTCTGGCCCGCCCGGATGCAGCGCCTGCGGTCCGGACCGTTGGTGGCCGCTCTGCCCGCCGACAGCGAACTATGGCTCGACGGCGGGCATAATCCCCATGCCGCCCGTGCTTTGCGCGCCCATATCGAAGCGCTTAATGTACGTGACCCTAAGCCGCTGCATCTGATCTGTGGTCTGATCAACACCAAGGACGCCGGTGAATTTTTCGGCCATTTCGAAGGTCTCGACCTCGATATAACCTGTGTCAGTTTTTCGTCCGACGCTGTGATACCGCCCGAACAATTGGCCGCGACCGCACACGAAAAAGGGCTTAAGGCCACGGTGGCCACAAGCCCTTTGGAAGCTATTCAGCGCCTTAGACCGGAACCCGCACGGGTGCTGATCTGTGGTTCGCTCTATCTGGCCGGCGATGTGCTCGCGCTCTCGCCTGAAACGTGGCCGATCTGAACTTCTTATTCCTCCCTAGCTTTTCTGGGGAGGGGGACCGCGCCTGAAAGGCGTGGTGGTGGGGTATCTTGCGGAGGTTCAACGGCCACAGTCGTTAGAAGCAAGAATCCCCACCACCACATCTCACATGCTTCGCATGCTCGTGCGGTCCCCCTCCCCGACAAGTCAGGGAGGTACAGGTTAAGCGACGCCTGCTTCGTTCAGCCACTCGACCAGCTTCGACTTCGGCATGGCGCCGACCTTCATCGAGGTCATCTTGCCGTCCTTGAACAGCATCATGGTCGGGATGCCGCGCACGCCGAACTTCGACGGTGTCATCGGCGAATCGTCGATATTGATCTTGGAAATGGTCAGCTTGTCGCCATAGGCCTCGGCCAGTTCGTCGAGGATCGGCGCGATCTGTTTACACGGGCCGCACCATTCGGCCCAGAAATCGACCAGAACCGGCTTGTCCGACTTCAGGACGTCGGCTTCGAAGGATTCGTCGGTGACTTTTACCGTTGCACTGGACATGAGAATTCCTAACTGCCCGTCTGTATCAGGGGCGGATACGCTTGTTCGTCCCCCAAGGTAGGTAAGACGCGATAAGAAATCAATGGCCGCCGATTTCCGCCAGCCTGAGATTTACTAAAGTCTCGCTTAAGGGCGTCAGTTTCGGCCCGTCCGTCCACAAAAGCGCCGCTTCAATGCGTTTTTCCGGATAGATTTGTCGCAGCAGTGCCACATAGCCCGCCATCTGACGCTGATAATCAACCGCGGCATGTTCCGCCGAGTCCGGTGCCGGGCGATTCGATTTGTAATCGATGACCAGTACGCGGTCGTCCTCGACAACCAGCCGGTCGATTCGTCCCGACATGAAGACGGCATCGCCCTGCGCATTCGTGCCAATTCGCCCCGCCAGAGCGACTTCCGGTCGCGACTTGGGGCCGAAGGCCTCGGCAAAGCGCGCGTCGTTCAACACCCCGAACACGGCCGCCTGGATTTCCTCGCGCTGGGCATCGTCGAGGTCCGGTTGCTTGGCCAGCCATTGCGTCGCCACGATCTTGCGACGCTCGACGGGCATTTCGGGCAGGATTTCAAACAGCTTGTGAATCTTGATGCCGCGCCCGAAACGGCCCAGACCGGGCCGCCCGGCCAGCGGCGACGGTGCGCGATCGGTTTGCGTCCGGTCGTCGTCGCTCAGTTGCGATACGGAGCGCCAGATAATGTCCGTTTCCGGATCATCGGTCGGCGAGGCCGTGATAAAGGCCGGCAAGGGTTCCGTCTGTGGGATCGCCCGTGCCTCGGCGGTCATCGATTCCGACCGCTGACCATAGACCAGCACCTGCGTGCCGTCCGTCGCTTCGGCATCCTTAGCCACTCCGAAATCGACCCGCGTTTCCATATCGAAGGCCACCACATCGGGCAGTCGTGCAAAACCGTCCGCCGCCAGATCGTACCAGTCGGGAAACAGACCGTTGGGCGAGGTCTTGCCGCGATAGCCGCACAGGGTCAGGCGGTCGCGCGCCCGCGTCAGGGCCACGTAGAACAGGCGTAACCCCTCTTTCGCCTCGCGATCGCTGCGGGCGGTCTTGATCTGCGTGACCGCCTCCGGATCGAAGTGTTTGCCGCGCGACGACAGGAAGATATCGGCCTCGTCCGACAGGACCAGCAGATCGTCCTTTTGCGTCGATTTGAACCCCGGCGACATCGGCAGAATGACCCACGGCGCTTCCAGGCCCTTCGATCCGTGTACGGTCATGACCCGCACGCGGTCGCCGCCTTCTTCCTGCTCGCGCTTGATTTCCGACGCGTTGAATTCGCACAGATTGAGGAAGGTGATGACGCCGATATCGCCGACGCCCTCGCCTTTGAGCGCCAGATTGAGCGTCTCGTCCAGCACGTCCTCGCATTCGACGCCCAAACGCGTGATGAAACGCTGGCGCTGAGTGCGGCCTTCTGGATCGCGGCGATTGAGAATGCGCCCCAACAGGTCGAAGGCCGTGCGGTCCGGCGCTTCGCTCAACACCCAGCCCAGAAAATTCCGCGCGGCGGAAAAGCGCGGGTTCTCGCTTGCGCGCCGCCCTAACGCCTGCCACAGGCGCGTGTCCGGCGTTCGCGCCAGATCGTAGAGATCGTCTTCACTGAGGTCGCACAGAGGACTGCGCAGGACACAGGCCAGGGACAGACTGTCCGTCGGTTGCAGGCAAAAACGCATCAGGGCGCGCAGGTCCTGAAAAGCGATATGGTCGCCCAGTTTGAGCCGATCCGCACCGGACACCGCGACTCCGGCGATTTTCAGCTCACGGATGATGTGCTCGAACAGGGCATCGCGCTTACGCACCAGAATGAGCACATCGCCCGCATGCATCGCCCGCGCGGAGCGTGTACCCTTGTCGATAACGCTGCGCCCCAGATCGATTTCCGCGCGGATATGAAAAGCCAGTTGTTGCGCCAGGCGCTTGGCCGGGGCCGCCGCGGAGGCATCGACCGGCTCGATATCGGCGTCGTCGTCTACGTGGTCGGGTACAGGTAGCGGGAAGACCGGCGGCCATAGTTCGACCGTAGCGGCTCGTTCTTCGCGTTTGGCCTCGTGGATGATCTTTTCCGCCGTAAAATTCAGCGCTTCAGAAAGATCGGGCTGATCGAACACCGCATCCACCGCCCCCAGCACCTGCGGCAGGGAGCGCCAGCTTTGCACCAGTTGCGGGACGACGAAGGGCTTACCTGCCGATTCCGCGCGTAGCTGGTAATAGTGCCGCATCCCTAAGAAAAGATCGGGCTTGGCGCCCTGAAAGCCATAGATCGACTGCTTTTCATCGCCCACGGCAAATACTGTGCGGTCGGCATTGGCCAGCGACGAGATCGAGCCTTCGCCCGCGAAAAACTCTTCGGTCAGGGCCTTGACGATATCCCACTGATCGGCGGACGTATCCTGTCCTTCGTCGACCAGAACGTGTTCCAACCCGCCATCCATCTTGAACAGCACCCACTGCGACATCGAACCCTCCGCCAACAGACGTTTGGTCCGTCCGATCAGATCCTGAAAATCGAGCGCGCCGGTCTGGCGTTTCAGCGTCTGATAGATGTCGCTGAAATCGGTGAACAGCCGCAGGGCATCGAGCGTGTTCATCGCCGTTTCCGCGGCCTTGCGCTGGGCCACCACCTCGGCGAACCGCACGCGCGTCCGATCGAGCCAGTCGCGGTCGCATTGCGCGCTTTTGGTAGAGCACAGCTCTTTGCGCGGCCCGTGCGTCCCGGTGTAGAAAATCCTGTACATCGCATCGAAATCGAACGGATTGCCGTTCAGAACGGCCTCGCGCAGGCTCAGCAGGGTGACCGACAATTCCTGATTGCCCTTGGTGCTGATGGTGGCCAGAGACCGCGCCAGTTCGGCCACTTCGTCCCAGTCAAGGTTTTCCGCAAACCGATCAACGACCATGTCCGGGGTTGCGGGCGCGTCCAGTCCCAAACACTGGAAAACATAGATACTGAGCGGTATATTGCCAGCCTCGGCTTGCAGGCGCGTCAGCTGATCGGCGATCTTGTCGTGCTGATGAATAAACTGCCCCAGAAGCTGCTCGAACTTCTGCGCCTTCAGTTGACGGATCAACCGGTCGCGATAGGCTGCATCCGGCAGGGTCAGGACCGCATCGAGCGCCTGTTGCGCCAGATCCTTCGCCACCAGATCGTCAAGGACCTGAAACGACGGACTCAGGCCCGCTTCGAGCGGAAACCGTCGCAGCAGTTTTTCGCAAAAGGCGTGGATGGTCTGGATCTTCAGCCCACCTGGCGTTTCCAGCGCCCGCGCAAACAGCGCCCGCGCCTTCGACAGATCGGCGGGGTTTTCATCGATGGCGACCAACTGTTCGGCCAGTTTGACGTCCTCGGCCACCGCCCAGCCGCCCAGTCGTTCGTATAAACGCCCCTGCATTTCGGCGGCGGCAGCTTTTGTGTAGGTGACGCAAAGAATATGTTCCGGCTTCGCGCCGCGCAGCAGCAGTCGCGCCACGCGGTTGACCAGGGTCGAGGTCTTGCCCGACCCGGCATTGGCGGTCAGGAAACAGGAAACCTCCGGATCGGCGGCGGCATTTTGCGGGTTCATTCGTCGTCCTCGCGCGTATCGCCCACGTCTTTGTCGCCCAGCACGTGCCATTCGTAGAGTCGCGCCAGCTGATCATAGTCGCCGCCACGCTCCAGTCGGAACTGCGGCGCGCGCCACGAGACATAGCCCTGCGACGGGTTTTCGTATTGCGATACGCGCTGCTTGAGCCGAATCAGCGCCTTGTCGGCCATTTCGTCCGTCGTCAGAGGGTTTTTCTTATCGTGAACGATCCGCTCTTTCACTGCGTCCTGCGACAGGCGGACATAGCTGAGCGTCCCCAGCCCCTTGGTGCGATGAACGTCCTCCAGCCCGTCGAAGGTGCCGTATTTCAGAATCGCCGCCGTCAGGGTAAGTTGCGGGTAAAACCCGCCCAGTACGGCCTTGGGCGACGGCGGTTGACCCGTCTTGAAATCGAGCACGTCCATGCCGCGATCATGCACCTCGACGCGGTCGGCCTTGGCGGTGAGGACGAAATCGCCGCGCGGTATGGTAAAGCCCAGTCTGCCCTCGCGCTCGATCAGCAGGCGCGGTTTGGCTTCGCGCCGTCCGGCTTCGAACCTGACGAATTCACGCGCCAGATCGGGGAAGAGGGGACGCTGCAAGGCCAGTTGCGCCTCGCTGAGGTTTTCGGCGCGCAATTGCGCCTCCAGCATCTCACAGAACAGGGCCTCACCCGCAGCGCCGAGCGGCGTATCGGCTTGTGCGAAAGCTTCAGCCACGGCGTGGATGGCCGTACCGCGACGCAGGGCCTCGAACGGTTCATTGGGCCGGTCGAGCGGTCTCAGTTTCAGGATGTGGCTGGCATAGACGGCATAGGGATCGCGTTCCAGAGTCTCGACCCGCGTGACCGAAAGCTGCAAGGGGCGGACGGCAACGGGCGGTGCCGGATTGGGCCGTGCTGCCGGTTTCAGACTGTCCGGCACGGGGGTTAGAGCCGCATCCATGCGTCGGGCATAGTCTAGCCACTTCGTGTCGCCGGGAAGGTGTTCGCCCGCACCGCCGACCAGGGTTTCCAACCGCCACAGCCAGCGCGATTGCACCTGCGGTTCGCCTTCGCGGCGACTGCGTGTGATCAGCCAGACATCGGGTCCGCAGGCGGCTTGAACGAAGTCGTGCGCCGACAGGCCGGTGCGTCGTTCGGGCGAGGGCAGGCCCAAAGCCCTGCGCATCGGCCGCGACAGAAACGGATCGATTTCGGCGGCCTGAGGCCATACCCCTTCTTCGAGACCGGCCAGTATGACCCGGTCAGCCGAGAACATCCGCGCTTCAATGGCCCCCAAAATCGACAGGCGCGGATGGGTGTGTCCCCCCGTTCGCACCGTGGCGGTGCGCAGCGCCCGGCGCAGGATATCGGCGAAGACCTGCGCATCTTCGACACCATAGCCCACGCCCTCGTTCAGCAGGTCCGAGACGAGGCCGGACAAGGCAGCACCGGCAGCCCCTTGCCACAAAACCTGCCCGTCGTCCGCCGCCAGAGCTTCCGCGCGTCGCGTTAGGGCGCGTACATAGTCAGACAGGTCTGTTTTTTCAGATTCATCGGACGCGATCAGCGAAATATAGCTTTCCCAAAGCGCCGCCGCTTCGAAGCGTTCGGCAGCGACCAGACGCGCGCGTACTTCTGCGAAATCCTTGGGTTTTGCTCCCCGGAAACCTTTCATATCGAGCTCGTCGAGGTGCGGATGGTCAGCATATTTCGACACGGGGTTGCGCAACAGACTGAGCAGGCTTACCGGATCGATCGGATCAAGCGACAGGTCGATCAGATCGTGAAAAAAGCGGCCCGCCTGTGAGTGGATTAGCGACTCGCCCGCCGATGAATCCGCCGCCAGTCCCCAACGCGACAGGCGCGCCGACACCCGCCGCGACAGAGTAATATCGGGGGTGATAAGGGCGACGGTCTGGTCCGGTGTCTCTAAAGCCTCGCGCATCAGCAGCGCGATCACCGCCGCTACCTCTTCGTCGTTGCGACCTTCCAGATGGTTGAGCCCTTTGAGGCCGTCGGTGATCGCCGTCGTTGATCCCGCCTTGAGCGCTTCGATCTGAGCGCGCCAGTCCTTGGTCGCTTCGGCAGGACGCAGGGCTTCGTTGATCAGGCGGCGCCGCGCCAGACGCGCGCGATCGGCCTCGCCCGACGCTGGCCAGGTCCGCACGTTTTCACGTGAAACACCGTGGCGATCCAGCAGGCGTTTCATGGCACCCTGAGGGTGCGAATCCTCGATCTGCGCCCACACATCATCGGCCAGCGACGCGTCGAGCCCCGGCAGGATGACCGCGCCCTGAGGCAGCTTGCTGATGACCCCCATCAGGTCGGCCATGGACGGTGCCGTCCCGGTCGACCCTACCAGCAGCAACGGCGTTTCAGGCGGGTGCCTTTCGATAGTGTCGGCCAGTTTGCGGATCAGTTTGGCCTGTCGTTGGCTGGGGTCCATCAGGCCGAGGTCATGCAAACGGCGCGGCCACATATCCACTACGATCGACAAAAAGCGCGCCGAAATCTGCCAGTGCTCGGCCCAGGCTTCCAGCGCGCCGTGCGTCTTGTCGGGGTCATGGACCAGACGTTCCAGTTTCGGCCCGGCATCGATTTCTTCAAGCGCCAGCGAGTCGAAAAAGCCGCTCAGGGCATCGGCCAGTTCCAGCGCCGTCCGGGCATTGAGCGGCTGACTCGATTCGAAATGGGCGCGCACCAGTCTGGCCAGTTCGAACCGCCGCCGCGTCGGCGACAGGGCGGGTGGCAGATCGAGGGCCAGATATTCGAGATCGAACGGCGGTTCGCCTTCATCGAGATCGCCGATGGCGCGCACCTGCGGCAGCAACAGAGCGCCTTCGCGGCACTGATCGGTAAAGGCCCGCGCCATGACCCGCGCGCCGCGTCGCGTCGGTGTCAGGATTTGCGCGGACGACAGTTCATCCCCCAGAGCCTCGCACAGGCCGCGCGCCAGATCGTCCAGAAACGGTCGCCCGGAGGGGATCGAAAACCACCGCGGCGCTGCATGGACGAACAGGTCTGTCTTAGCCACGGGCCAACCTCTGGTCTGCGGCGTCGCGCGCGGTCGGATCGCCGACGTGCATCCAGTCGCCGCTCATCCGTGTGCCGAACAAGCGCCCTTCGGCGGCCTTGGCGCGCCAAATCGGCGTCAGGGAAAAGGCATCGTCCGGCACGTTGTCGGCGATGCCGGGCTTGGTGATATGGACGCCCATATAGTTGAATGGCGCGGCCTTCGCGTCGCCGCGGAAGGTCAATCGTCCGTCATCGGACAGGAAGAAATCCCCCGCCCCGTCGAAGCCCGACGACCGACCCATATCGGCCAACAATAGCCGGGCGTCCATGCGCTCCGAATCCCAGCCGTCGATCAGATTACGGATCGCTGTATCGGCACCGCCGTCCTCGATCCAGACGCTATCGATATTGGCGACCAGAATGGGGCTATCACCGAGCAAGGGCCGCGCCTTTTTGAGCCCGCCGCCGGTTTCCAGCAGCTTATTGCGCTCGTCGGAAATGACGATCTCGACGTCGTGGCGGTCTCTCAGATGTGCCTCGAGACGATCAGCGAAATAGTGGACATTGACCACAAACCGTTCAACGCCTGCGCTTTTCAGCCGGTCGATCATATGATCGATGAGCGCCCGTCCGCTAACCTCGACAAGGGCCTTGGAGCGGTCGTCGGTCAGGGGCCGCATGCGCGTGCCTAGCCCGGCCGCCAATACCAATGCGGTACGGATCACGATAGCTTTCCTTCAAAACCGTTCGTCATAAACCAAGCCCGCAAGTTTTCCATTCCCGGCGCGTTCAGATTACGGCTCAGATGCCGCCACATGCGCGGCATGAAGCCCTCATAACGCGGCTTGGCATCGCGAGTCACCAGTCGGGCGAAGATACCCAGAATGCGCGCCTCGTTCATCGCCGCCAGCGCGGTGTAGTTCTGCATGAAGGCGTCCCGGTCGACATCTGACCGCAGACTGAAATAGTGATCCAGGCACAGCACTTCCAGTTCCGGCGAGACATCGCGCCGCGCATCCTGAAGCAGGGAATGCAGATCCCAGCTCGGGTGACCCTTCAGGCAGTCCTGAAAATCGATCATCCCGACGCGCGCCACGCCCTCGCGATCCTTCAGCCAGAGCAGGTTTTCGGCGTGATAATCACGATGGATAAACACTGTCGCGCCCGTCGCCGCGCGTTGCTGCAAGGGCGCCCACAAAGCCGCCCAATCGGCCGCGGCATGATCCGACAGCACCACCGAGGCGTCATATTTGGGATACCACTCGACAAACAGGTCGACACCTGTTTTCAGAGCCAGCGCGTCATAGGTCAAAAGGGGCCACCCGGCCACGTCTGCGGGCGGCGTCACCTCATGCAGCTTTGCCAGAGCCGCCACGGCCTCCAGATAGAGTGGCGCTTCCGGCTCACCGCCTTCGATCAGGCGCGCGAACAGACCGTCGCCAAGATCTTCGAGGATCAGAAAGCCGTTTTGCGCATCGAAATCGCGCAGCTTAGGCGCCGATAATCCGTGTTCGGACAGATAGGTCGCCGCCCCGACAAAGGCCTCGATCTTTCCTGCCGCCAGACGCGCCGAAGCGTTGTAACCCAGGGCTTTGCGCTCGGCCTCGGTGGCATCGGGGGGGCACGGTTGCGACTCCAGCGCCGGGGCCTGATCCATCAGCATCAGGGTCGAACCGTCCGTGTGTACCAGCCGCTCGTAGCGCCGCGTCGAGGCATCGCCCGGCAAGGCGTCGCGCCGCCAGTCGCTCAAACCCGCCTGCTGCAAAAACCGAACGCGTAAATCCTCACGACTCATATTTTTCCATCCTCAGGCCGCGTCAGGTTGACCACGCGGCCCGTCTCCCCCTGATCGTTGGTCTGCTGTTTTAGGCGCACCACCCACGGTGCGTCAAAGCCCAAATGAGCCAGCCTTTGCGGCCATTCGATCAGGCAGATATGGCTGTCGGCCAGTTCAAACAGGCCCACCTCGTGAACCTCTTCCGGATCGGTCAGGCGGTAGAGATCGAAATGCGCGATATCGACATCACGGCCTTCGTAGGTCTGCACCAGGGTAAAGGTCGGCGACGGCACGTCTTCGTCGGGTGAGGTCAGGGCGCGAATCAGACCGCGCGCGAGGGTCGATTTCCCCGCCCCCAGATCGCCGAGCAGATAGACGACATCGCCCGCGTTCAACTGGTCGGCCAGCCATGCGCCGTAGGCGATGGTCTCTGCCTCGTCTTTGAGAAAGATGTCGCTCACAGGGCTGCCTTATCCGGATCGTTGCACAGGTCGCGCTCGATATAGGCCTTGAGACGGTTACACAGCAAGCCGGTTTCCATATCGAGTTTGTCCGGCGGCAAAACCGGCCCTACCGTCAGGTCGAACCGCTTTCCGGCCTTGTTGAGCAATTCATGAAACAGGGTAATATCGCGCAGTTCCGGCGAAAAACGGTTGAAGGTATGGAACCATACCGAATTGGGCCCGGCCACGTGGATCGGCACGATCGGCGCCTGATATTTCTGCGCCAGCGACACCGCGGTCGTCGCCCAGGGTGGATCGCTCAGGCGGCCCTGCGCATCGCGTCGCGCCAGCCGTCCGGCAGGGAACAGGACGACACAACGCTCAGACTCAAAGGCGTCACGCGCCGCCACCAGCGTGGCGCGGGTCTTTTCCCGCGTGCGCTTGGCCTCGACCCATTCGACGGGGATAATGACTTCGCTCAGGCGCGGGCTGACGCGCAGGGCGTCGGCATTGGCAAAGAAGATGGCGTCGTCGCGCACCCGCCTAAGGGTGTCGTAAACCGCCACGCCGTCGGCAATACCGGTCGGGTGATTGCACAGCACCACGCAGCGCCCGGTTTTCGGAATGCGCTCGATAGAACGAACCACCACATCGAGCGACAGAAGCCGCGATACATAGTCCAGCGCCGCCTCACCCGACATTTCCGCGATGGCGTCCGCCATACCGACCGCCTTGCCGTAGCCCAGCAGGCCGTAGAGCAACGGCTTAACCAGCGGCCATGCCGCCGAAGTTACCAGTTTCGGCGCGCGTTCCTCAATCAGTTCCTCGACGATATGCATGGGGCGATCATGCCCGTGTTCGTTCACGGATCAAGTGTGTTTTCTCCCGTGAAAATTGCTGCTATCGAAGCGCATGGCCTCGACCGACCCGCATAATCCGAACAAAAGTCTCGACCGGCGACAGATCAAATCGCCCCTGTGGTACGGTCTTTTGTGGTTTGCCGCCCTCACCGGGACTATAATCGGCGCGCTCGCCCTGCTCGGCGGCTGAAATCGTTAACCAAAGCCTTAACAGTGGCCCTCGTTCGCGCTTATAGTGCGGTGTTCAAGAGGGGCATCTGGCCGCATGACCAAAAAACATATTCTGTACGCGATCCTGATCCTGCTGACCGTGACGGTTCTGGGCGGCATCGGCTATTGGGCCTACTGGAATTTCTTCATCCGCTGGAGCCCGATCACGGTGACCCAGAACCAGAAGGAAATCCAGACGCTGCTGGAATCGTCGGGCTTTGCCGCGTCCGGCAAGGAAGGCCCGGAAATGTGGGTCATCACCTACCGCAACTGCGCCTCGTGCAAGGTGTGGGAAGAGCAGGAACTGCCGAAATTCGAGGCGATCTCTGCCGATATCCGCATCATTCCCTTCGCCCCCATCGATGTCGAAGGCAAGACCAAGACGACGCCGACCGAACGTTCGACCATCGCCGAAATCTGGCTTAACCGGTCGTACCCCCTTTATCGCCAATGGCGTGCGGCGTCGGAAGAGGCGTGGCAACCCACTTTCCGCCCCGCCGACGGTGATCTGGCGCGCACGGCGGTGGTCGGCGCCAGCCGCGACTTCATTGCACAATTGGAACCGCTGCTAGCCAATAATGGTGTGCCGATCCGCTACCCGCTGGTCATCTGGCGCGATGGGACCGAGCATATCAAGATCTGCGCCTGTTCGGATGAGCGCATGTATCACTATGTCCGCGACGATCTGCACGCTCCGGCCACCCTGACCGAAAAGACGATGGTTCCCGCGACGCCGATGGTCGAACAGAAATTACCGGAAGCGGGGACCGCGGCCAGCGAAGCGGCGGCCTCGGTCGCCAATTACGGCCCGGATGCGTTGTAAGCTTACAAAGGCTGCAAGGCGGGCGACTACCCCTGAACAGGGGTTTACCGCAGCGCATTAAAACGGGCATGCTTGGATCGAACAGGCTGGGGTAAATCCATGAAACGGTTAGTCGGATTGGTATTGGTTGCGTTAAGCCTGATCGAATCACCGATGGCTTTGGCGGATTCCGTCAAGGGTGAGATGGTGCTCGACGGCAATCGCATGAAGTTTGCCGACCCTGACGGCTGGTATAGCTTCCGCACCCCGGTGACCGGCGAAACCGCGCAAAACGAGGACGGCACCCGGACCTTCATGTGGGACTCGTCCGACGGTAAATACTATTTCAATGTCTCGCGCGGCAAGGCCGAGACGCCTATCCCTGCCGACCAGCTCGACGCCGCGGTGCAGCAGATGATCACGCCGGGCTCCGCCGACGACCTGGCCATCGCCAAGGACGTTACGGCCATCACCGGTCGCGAGGTGATCACGCTCAATGGGCCGCAGCCGGTCAAGATGGCCGTCTGGCACGTCGAGGTAAACGGCGGCAAGCTGTTCTACGGTGTGCTTCTCGTCCCCAAGGGCTCGATGGCGATTATCTGCCTCGGCGACCGGCCCGATTGCGGCACTCTGCTGACCAACGATTTCCGCATCGAAGCGGGCGCGTTTTAAGCGCATCCCAAAAAGTGCCCATGACACTATCTGGGATTTTTGGATCAGATGCGCGACAACTAAAGTCAGCCTTTGGGGACAATCCGAACGATACGTCCTTCGGCATTATCGAACGCTACATAGAGCGCGCCATCCGGCCCCATGACCACGTCGCGGACCCGTTCCTTGAACTCGGTCAGGAGTTTCTCTTCCTTGACAACCTTCTCACCATCCAGCGTGATCATGTCGAGATACTTGAACTTGAGCGAGCCGATGAACAGCTTGCCCTGCCACGCCTTGTGCGGACCGTCGTAAAACCACATGCCCGACGGCGCGATTGACGGCACCCAGTAGTGCAGGGGCTCTTCCATACCCGCCTTTTGCTTGGTGCCAATGACGCCGCCGCCATATTCCTCGCCATAGGTGACCAGCGGCCAGCCATAGTTCTTGCCGGCACGGGCGATGTTGATCTCGTCGCCGCCCTGAGGCCCGTGCTCGTTGGTCCAGAACTCGCCGCTTACCGGGTGGATCGTACCGCCCTGCATGTTGCGGTGGCCATAGGACCAGATTTCCGGCTTGGCACCTGCGGTTTTCACGAACGGATTATCAGCCGGGATGGAACCGTCCGGCTTGATGCGGATCGTCTTGCCGAAGGTCGTACCGAGGTCCTGCACCTTGCTGCGATAAGAGGCGCGTTCGCCCAGGGTCGCGAACAGGTATTGCCCGTCCTTCGAGAAGGCCAGACGTGAGCCCCAGTGGTTCGGCCCCTCGACCTTCGGGCTCTGCTGCCAGATGACTTTCGTGCCGGTCAGGGCCGTACCTTCCAGCTTGCCGCGCGCAATCGCCGTCCCGGCCGTGTCGCCTTCACCCGGCTCGGAAAAGCTCAGATAGACGAGACCATTTTCGCTGAACTTCGGGTCAATGGCCACGTCGAGCAGACCGGCCTGACCGTAATCGACCACCTCAGGCGTCCCGGTAACTACCTGTGCCGACTTGCCATCGGCGCTGATCAGTTTCAGCGTCCCGGCTTTTTCGGTCACCAGTAACCGCCCGTCCGGCAAAAAGGCGATGCCCCAGGGCTGTTCGATACCTTCGGCAAACACCGTTGCGTCATAACCTTCGGCCGAGGTCGAGGGCTTGGTCTGGGCGCAGGCGGGGGTCGACATCAGGGCGGTCAGGGCCAGACCGGACAGAAGGGCATCGCGACGGTTCATGGCGTCTCTCTTTTTATGGTGCTGGATATTGTCATCGCCAATTTAAATGCCGATTAAAAAATCTACCACTTCAAAAATCAACAACGTGACTTTTTTGATTCAGTGAAAAATTTTTATTCCATTTTTCACAAAAAGAGCACGTATGTTCCCTTTTTGTTCAATTGACTCTTGCAAAACGTACCAGATTCGCTATTATTGTTATTGGCGAGCAAGCGCTGGGTTAAACTCCGAGTTGCCTTACGGCGGCAGCATCCACTGCGATGTGTATCAGGAGCCAGGGGCTCGCCACCCTCATTTTAATTGAAGTAAAAAGTTGCGGCGCTCGTTACAAATAGGATTTTTTCCTAACGGTGGAATAAGAGTAACGCCAAAATTTAAAATTTTTCCCTTTGATTTTATGTATTTGCCTTGCAATAAATTAGCATACCTCGGCTCAAAATTGCCGTACGCATTTGGCTCAATAGCGCAAAACATTGCACTTGTCACGACATCTGCAATTTGCAAACCCGCTCTTTTAGAGTGATTTTCCACTTCAATGGAATCTATGTCTAAAATTGACCAATCAATTTTATAGTTTGAATATATTTTCTCCTTTCCATCTCTTATTAACGCAAGGTAATCTTTCATTACTTGGTAATTTGTACCACCTCTCCTCGAAAAAACAATCTTGATCGAGCAAGAGTCTATTTTGCTTTTCTTTGCCGCATATGCGCACGCATTGGTTATTCTTTCTAACAAAAATCTAACCAAATAATTATATAAATGTTGAGGTTTTTTAAAAATTTCTCTTTTTGGGTGATCAGCTATCGTAATTTTATTTGACGCGACAAGGCATATACCAATTTTCTTACCAGACAAAATCTGACAAGCGACTACTTTTTGGTCATGCTTTAAATTTCTAAAATGAAGATCTTTTGCTTTGCTTCCATTGAAGCTTGATAATATCTCATCTCGCCATTTAGGGAGAAATATATCATTTTCTGAACGCACAATACATGCACCTAAGATAAGCCAAGCAGATTGACCGCTTGCTCCGGGAGAAGCCTTTAGCTTTCCAAAACCTTCGTCACCAGCTTCATCTATGTATGCAATAAATGTCGGCTTATTCAAAAAAAGAGACCTTAACGTGTATTTCTGAAATGAACTCAAAAGAGTTTCGCAGGCTACGTCAAGGAAAAACCCATTATTAATGCGGAGCTTCACCAAATGAGGGCATAAAACTTCGCCGTGTCACCTTCACAGGTGTCGTAACTTGACCTTAAACGCGCCGCCTTCCATTGTCCGTTCGCGCCTCTGAATAAAGGCCGTCCGGATAATTATAGATCGCCGATGTGACGGTATAAATCAGGGGTGCTCTGCATTTTGGTTGCATCCCCCGCCTTGCGGGCCGGTGTCACAAAGCGGACAATCGGGCCTGAAGGTTTTGCGCCTCCCCCGCCGTTCGCGACGCCGGTCCCGCAAGGTTTCAGCTTTTTGATTTTAAGATCATGACAAACATCGAGCCACCCGCCGTCATTACCTTCGTCATCCTCGTCGCCGTTCTGATCGGTGCCCTGTGGCTCAATTCGCGCTATCAGCGGATGACCGTCTATGCCTATCAGTGCGGTCTTTTGTACGAGAAGGGCGTCTTCGTGAAACGGCTGGAGGCCGGGATTCACACCTGGCACCCGCGCACTCAGTTCATAGAGATCGTCGATACACGCAAACGCCTGATCGTCCTGCCCGGTCAGGATATCCTGACGCGCGACAACGTCAATATCCGCCTGACTCTGGCCGGATTTTATCAGATCAGCGATGCCTATACCGCCACCACCGCGCACGAATCCTTCCACGCCAGCCTGCATAATCTGGCGCAAATCGAGCTGCGCCGTGCCGTGGCCGAACTGACGCTGGAGGATTTGCTGGCACAGAAAGGCGAACTGGATGAACGCCTGACCGCCGTGCTAATGCCACACGGCACGGCGCTAGGTCTGACCTTAAGCGACTTCGCCGTCCGCGATGTCCTTTTGCCGCCGCACCTGAAACGCGCCTTTGCCGGAGTGCTTGAGGCGCAAAAGGATGCCCAGCGCCAGATCGAACAGGCACGCGGCGAACAGGCCGTCCTGCGCAGCCTCGCCAATTCGGCGCGGCTCTACAGTGACAATCCGATGCTGTTGCAAGCGCGGCTGATTCAGGCCCTGTCGAAGGGTGGCAACACCATCACCTATAGCGCCGAGCAGGGGTTGTCCCTGACGCCCAAACCGAAAAAGAAATAAAAAAACCCCGCTGGCGACCAGCGGGGTTTCATATTCAGACGTTTGAAAGGCTTAGCCTTCCGTCGTGTCCGTGGCGGCCAGTTGAGCGCGCAGTTCGTCGCCCTTTGAGCCGCGGGTCGAGTTTTGCGAACGCTCGATGATCCGGGCCGACTTGCCGCGACGGTCGCGCAGATAGTACAGCTTGGCGCGACGCACGACGCCGCGACGCTTGACTTCGATCGACTCGATGGCCGGCAGAAGCAGCGGGAACTTACGCTCGACGCCTTCGCCGAACGAGATCTTGCGGACGGTGAAGGTTTCGTTGATGCCGGTGCCAGCGCGGGCGATCACAACGCCTTCATAGGCCTGGACGCGCTCGCGGTCGCCTTCCTTGATCTTCACGTTGACGCGGACGGTGTCGCCCGGTTGGAAGGCGGGAAAGGTCTTGCCTTCGCGCAGCTTGGCGACTTCTTCGGCTTCGATTTGCTGAAGCAGGTTCATGATAGTACTCCGATAGTGAGGCTTACGCCTTTGGCGTGCCTTTTGCCTGTGATTTGGAAAGATACGCGTCCCAGAGATCCGGTCGGCGTTCTTTCGTGGTTGCCTCTCTCTGCTGCTGCTTCCACACGGCCATTTTTTTATGGTCGCCGGATAACAGCACTTCGGGGATGTCGAGGCCCTCGAAATTCCGCGGTCGCGTGTACTGCGGATGTTCGAGGAGACCATCCTCAAAACTCTCTGTATCGAGGCTTTCCGATGCGCCGAGAACCCCCGGAATAAGCCGCACCACCGCCTCGATCGTCACCATCGCCGCCGATTCTCCGCCCGCAAGGACGGCGTCGCCGACGCTGATCTCTTCGAACCCGCGCGCATCGAGTACGCGCTGATCCACCCCTTCGAACCGCCCGCACAGAACGATCAGGCCCGAGGCCTTCGACCATTCGCGGACTTTTGCCTGAGTGATAGGGCGACCGCGGGCACTCATATAGAGCTTGGGGCGGTCGTCGTTTTCACCCAGACTATCCCCCAATAAACTATCTAAAGCCTTGGCGATCACGTCGGCCTTTAAGACCTGACCGGGACCACCTCCGGCAGGGGTGTCGTCGAGAAAGCCGCGCTTATCGCTCGAAAAGGGGCGAATGTCCACAGGCTCAAGCGCCCAAAGTCCAGATTCTTTTTCGGCATTCCCCAGCACCGACACGCCCAGCGGCCCGGGAAAGGCTTCGGGGAACATGGTCAGGACGGAGACGCGGTAAGGCGCGGGGGTTTCAGAGGCGGTATGTTCTGGCAATTCGGTCATGTGGCTGGCTCTGCAAGGCCCCCACCACCATGCGCTGCGCTCATGGTCCCCCTCCCCACAAGTGGGGAGGTATGAAGGCTGAATACTCCCCCGCCACGCGGGGGAGGTGGCGCATAGCGCCGGAGGGGGGCCTTAGCATAGACACCCCGGAAAGCAAAGTTTAACGCTTGAGTCTCAACGTCACGCCCAAGGTACGCGGCTGGCCCATAAAGGCATTGAACGTGCCCGTCTGCATCGGCGCGCTGAACACGACCTGATAATAGTCCTCATCGGTCAGGTTCTGGCCCCAGATATCGAGCGCCACCGAACCATCCTTGCGGGCAAAGGTCAGGCGGCCATTAGCGAGCGTATAGGCGCCTTGAATCTTGATCGGCGCGAGGTCGGAACCCGTATTATAGTTCGAGTTATAGCGCGTATCGAGCGAGGCATCGAAATCGAGCCCGAACAGCTCACGGCTATAGTCGACCTGCGCCGTCACCGACCATTTCGGCGCGAACGAGGCGCGCGCATCGGTCAGGCGTGGCAGGCCGCTGACGATATCCGGACCGAACTGGCTTTCGGCATAGGTCGCCCCGGTCACGAAACGCCAGCCATTGCGCAGGCGCAGGCGTGCCTCTGCCTCGACCCCGCGCGAGGTCAGCTCCGGCACCGAGGTGACAAGGAAGGTCGTCCCCAGGAACGTATTGAGCTGGAAATCCTTGAACTTCTGATGGAAAGCGGCGGCATCGAGCGCCAGACGCCCGTTCCACCACCGGCCCTTGAAACCGGCCTCATAGGCCGTCACGGTTTCCGGTGCGAAGGCTGTATTGGTATCGGCGGCATAGGTCGCGGTCTGTTCGCGATCGAGGTTGAATCCGCCGCCTTTCCAGCCGCGCGACACCGAGGCATAGGTCAGGATCTTATCCGTCGCCTGCCAGCTCAGTTTGAACGTCCCGGTCACCGCCTCGTCGCTCATTTTCTGACCGAGTTCGAGGTGGTTGAAGGCCGGGTTGGAAAAGGACTGACACAGGGTGCCGAGCGAGGCCGAGCCCTTGGCCTGCGCCGAGGCACAGGCGATGCCGTTGTCGGAATTGGCGTAGCTGGACAAAAGGGTCTTGGTCTGGCGGTTATAGCGCAGGCCCAGCACCGCGGAGACGTCCGAGGTGATATCCCAGTCGAGATTGGTGAAAATCGCGGCATTGCGTTCGCGCTGACGATGGACATCTGCCGCGCCCTGCCCCGCCACATAGGACTGCCCGACCGCCAGACCGGTCAGTTCCGAGACGCGGTTGATATTGGTGCCGCTCGACAATATTAGGCCGAGATAGGGCTCAAAATCGACGCCGTAGAGGTACTGATCGTGGCGCGTCAGGTCTTCGGACGACAGATAGGCCCCGACCAGCCAGTCGAGCGTGCCGGTATCGCCCGACAGGCGGACCTCCTGACTGATCGTCTCGAAACGGTTGCCGAAAGCCCCGCCCGGTTCGCGATAATAGATATCGGCGCCGCTGAAATCGGCATCGTAACCCTGCTTGTGGTCGTAGCTGCGGGCGGCGGTAATGGCGGTAAGCTCGACGCTGTCGCTCAGGCGCACGACGCTTTCGACCGACACGCCCATGTCGACGATGTCCTGCGCCGTCGAACGATTGAGCCAAGCCTGACGGTCATGCACGTCCGGCGTCTTGACCACGCCGTCGCCGGCCGATAGTTGATCCACATAGGCCGCCGCGGCGCCGACCGATACGGCGGTTCCGGCGCAGCAGTTTTCGTCACGCTGCGTATAGTCGGCGATCAGACGCACCTTGAGCCGGTCCGCCGCCATGTACAACAATTGCCCGCGCGCCGAGTAGTAGTTCTGGTCGCCGTCCTCATTATCCGTGCGCGGCCCATCGCCCGTATGGATGTCGTACTGGCCGTCGCGCTGACGGTGGACGAGGCTCAGGGAGCCTGCCAGACGTTCGGACAGAGGCCCCGAAACAAAGGCATCCACCGCGTAGGTGCCATGCTCACCCGCCGTTAGCTCCAGCGTCTGGACAGGTTGGAAAGCCGGGGCCTTGCTGACCACCTGAATGACACCCGCCGAGGCCCCCTTGCCGAACAGGCTGGTCTGCGGCCCCTTAAGGATTTCGACGCGCTCGACCTGCCCCAGATCGCTCATGGCGGTGGCCGTGCGGGCGCGCACCACGCCGTCGATGACCACACCGACCGAGGATTCAAGGCCCGGATTGTCACCGACCGTGCCGACGCCACGCAGACGCGCCGTGGTCTGGGCCTCATTGGCGGTCGAGGTGATCAACAGCGACGGCGTCAGAAGTTGCACGTCCTTGAGGTCATAGGCCCCGGCCACGCGCATTTGCTCGCCCGTCACCACCGCCACGGAAATTGGGGCCTTCGCCAGAGGTTCGGGCTTTTTCTGCGCCGTAACCACCACCTCGGTGACGTCGTCCTGCGCTGCGGCGGGCGTCACGATCAGGGCGAGGAGGGTGCCGCACAGGGCGGTGGCGGATCGCAGTCGGCAGGCGGTCATAGGCTTCTGGGTCTCTTAACGCCTCGATGAGGCAAAATGAACGCTTTTCCCTAAAACGTTCAATAATTAAGTGCAAGGCTTATCTTTATGACGGCCTTATTTTCGCGCCTCACGCGCCCGAATGGTGACCACAATGGGGCAAAAGAACCTAAGGCGACGCGTCCAACACGTGCCGTCTTAGCATTTAATGCTTATGATACCGCAGCTTAGTGCGCATTCCAAAAAGTGTGAAACGGTTTTTGGAATCAAATGCGCGACAAGATAAAAGATTAGAGCACAGTTCCGATCCAACCGGATCGGGACGCGCTCTAATGCGGCCACTCTTCTTTCAAAACATCGGCTTTGCCGTCTTTCCAGCGCACTTCCAGCGACGGCTTTTCGGGTTTGCCCGCGGCAAACAGTTCATAGATCACCGAGGCGTCGGTCTGGGTGCTCTCAATCACGCGCACCGGCGTCAGGCCCTTCACCGTTGCTCGGACCAGATCGGGGGCCGTGGTCCAGTCGATATCGCGCTGAATCTCGACAACCTTATAAGCTTCGCCCTCCTGCAACAGGTCGAGTTCGACTTCGGAGCCGTCAGGGCGGGTGCCTTCGACGTCGTAATAGACGCGGCCTTCGCGTTCCTTGCGCTCGAATTCCGCAATGGTCAGGCCCGGAATGGCCGCGATGGCCGCCGCCCGCACGCCTTCGGGCAGATCGACCGCGGCGGGGGGCGATTCCGGCGGTTTTTGTGTCGGTTGCGCGGGTGGTTCCGTCGCGGGTGAGCAGGCGGTCAGAGTAAGAGCGGCAGCAAGCGACAACAAACGTTTCATGGCATCCTCCTGTGATTTTCACGGAGGCTAACACAGCCGGAGGCCAGTCTTAAATACGCTTTCAGCATGGATTACCTTGTGTAGCCAAGGTCTTCCTCACCCTTGCCGCCCTCGCGGACAAGGTTAAGATCGTCGGCTTCGTCTACAGGCTTGCCTTGACCGAAGTTCAGATCGTCATCCTGTTCTTTGGTGGGTTCGATATTCTGATTGATATCGTCCGCGTCATTCGTATCGATATCGAGGTCACCGATGGACGACTCATTATCGCGTTCGTTGGTCAGCAGGTCTTCAGGCGCAATTTTCGGTTTCGGATCGGTCATGACAGTCTCCTTTTTCAGGAGGATCACGAAATAACCCTAAGGTTTCGAGCCGGAACCGTTGCCTCTTTATAAAGCCAGCCTTTTGGCCTTGACAATGATCTGATCCAGCGTTTGCAAAAACTGCGAGCGATTGGCGGCGGAAAAGGGGGGCGGCCCGCCGGTGATCTCGCCCGTCGAGCGGATATGCTCCATCAACGCCCGCTGGGAAAGCGCCGCGCCGATCGAATCCGGTGTAAAAGCGCGGCCGTTCGGCGCGATGGCATAGGCCTGTTTTGCCAGCACGCGTCCCGCCAGAGGGATGTCGTTGGTGATGACGACGTCGTGCGCCACGGCCTGATCGGCGATCCAATCGTCAGCGATATCCGGCCCGGCATCGACGATCATTCGCTCGATCAGCGGCGATTTGGGTATCTGGATAAAGCTGTTCGACACAACCACGGTGCGCAGACCATAGCGTCCGGCGACCTTGTAGACCTCGTCCTTCACCGGACAGGCATCGGCATCGATATAGACGGTAACGGGCATCAGCGGACGTTCAACCCCAGTTCGGACAGCAATTCCGCCGCCTGCGCCCGCGAAATGGTCGCGCCCTTGAAGCGTTTGGCGTCCTCTAGCCGCACCCCGCCGATATCGGTGCCGCGCAGATCGGCCCCTTCGAAGCGCGCCTGATCGAGCAGAGCGTCGCGCAAGCTGCATTCCTCGAACACCGCCTGACGGAAATCGCAGCGTTGCAGATCGGCATTGTGCAGATCGAGGGCCTTGAGAGTCTGCTTGTTGAAGCTGAAACCCCGCAGCCGTGCATCGTTCAACCGGCATTCCTCGAAGGTCACATCCAGATTACGGCTGTCATTGAAATTGGCACCGGTCAGCTTGCAGCGTTTGAACACGGCCTGCGGCAGGACCGCGCCCTTGAACGGCGTATTGTTGAAATCAGAGCCGGTAAATTGCGCTTCGGTCAGGTCGGCCGAGGTAAAATCGGCCTGCCCGCCCTTGCAGCCGATGAACTGCGTCCGCTCCAGCTTTGCCGATTTGAACTTCGCCTTGCGCAGGATGCAGTCTGCGAATACCCAGCCGTTGAGGATCATGTCGGACAGGTCTGTCTCTTCCAGCTCGCAGCCTTCCAGCCGCACGGGCTCGCCCTTATTGGCCAGCAGCATGACCGCGCCGCGGTCGAGAATCTGATCGGTTATGGTCGTCATCAGGGGGCATCCTCCTCAGGTAACGCCAGATAGAGCAATAACTCGGCTAAGACCAGCAAACTTGAAGTGATGAAGCCAATCCAGCCCGCCGTCGAAAGCTTCTTTTTACCCGCCAGAACAGCCGTCCAACCCCATAAGATGAAACTAACGATGCGCGTCGCCAACAAAGAAACCCGCACGAATGGATGGCTGTAGGCATAGCCACAAACGGTCTCCCTGCCGTCTTCATTTATGAAAGCGCAGGTCAGAGTGTCAGGCAAACCGATATGAATAAAGGTAGCCATCACCATAATAAAAACAGGCGACCAGGCGAGCCATGTGGGTTTGCTGATGTGGTGATTCTGCGGCATCAAATCCGAACCTATTTTACCGTATCGGTTTAGCGGGCAATTATTCTTCGCTACCACCATAGCTGTCGCGTGTAATCGTCCGGCGTTCGGATTCGATCTGTTTCTGCTTTTGCCAGTAGGCCGCGCCTTCATAGGGCCGGAACAGGGTGCGCGGCGCCCCTTTCTTGGTCATCACCGCAAACACATTGCGGTTGGGATCATAAAACAGCGTGTCGCCATTATTACGCGACAGGGTCTGCACGCCTGGTGGCGGCGCATGGATAAAGCCATGCACGATGGCCAGCCATTCCTCGTAGGATTTGGCGCCGACCTCGCTGCCGTGTTTCTCGAAATGGTAGGTGGCATTCTCATAGGCCGTATACTGACGGTTCGACGACCACAGCGGCCAATCGCCGAATTTCGTCTTCGTCGCCTTTTCTGCCGGCCCCGGCTTGAGACGGATCGCGGTTTGCTTGACCGGCTCGACCGCCCCGACTTCGGCTGTCCCGATCTCAGGGGCAGGTGCCTCGGCCACCACCGGCGGCGGGGTATCAGCCACCGGCGCAGGCGTCTCACGCGGGGCGACCTGAGCGGCAGGCGCTTCGCCCTTGCCGTCGGTCAGGACGGCAGAGGGACCAGCATCGCAGGCTGCCAGCGCCAACAGCATCAAACCGGCCAAAGCCTGTTGTAGGATTTTCATTCCCGCCCCATATCTATTGCCACACCCTGAGACACGATTTAAAGCCGTTCCCATGACCTCTGCAACCCCCCGCATATTGTTGATCGTCGGCGGCGGCATCGCTGCCTATAAGTCGCTGGAGCTGATCCGCCTGATCAAAAAGGGCGGCATGGAGGTCCGCGTCGTCCTCACCCAAGCCGCGCAACAGTTCGTGACGCCTTTGAGCGCCGGGGCCTTGTCGGGCGACAAGGTCTATACCGACCTGTTCGACCTCAAAGACGAGGCCGAGATGGGGCACATCACCCTGTCGCGGCAAGCCGATCTGGTCGTCGTCGCGCCTGCCACGGCGAACCTGATGTCGAAGCTCGCCGCCGGGCAGACCGACGATCTGGCGACGACGCTGTTGCTGGCGACCGACAAGCCCGTTCTGATGGCCCCGGCGATGAATGTGCGCATGTGGCATCACCCGGCCACGCAACGTAACCTGAGCACTCTGCAAAGCGATGGCGTTTTGTTCGTCGGTCCCGACGAGGGCGACATGGCCTGCGGCGAGTTCGGTCTGGGCCGCATGTCAGAACCCGAAGCCATCTTCACCGCCATCCAGGGCGCGCTGAAACCCAAGACTCAACCGCTGAAAGGCCGTCACATCCTGATCACCGCCGGGCCGACCTTCGAGCCGCTCGATCCCGTGCGCGGCATCACCAACCGATCCTCCGGCAAACAGGGCTACGCCATCGCCGCCGCGGCCGCGCAAGCCGGGGCAAAGGTGACGCTCATCTCCGGCCCGGTCAGTTTGGCCACCCCCGACGGCGTGACGCGCATCGATGTCGAAACCGCCCAGCAGATGTTCGAAGCCGTCCACGCGCACCTGCCCGCCGACGTGTTCATCGGCGTCGCCGCCGTCGGCGACTGGCGCGCCAAGGACATCGCCCGCGACAAACAGAAAAAGGGCGTCAACGACGAACTGAGCGTCACCCTTGTCAAGAACCCCGACATCCTGGCCAGCGTCGGCAAGCACGAAACACAACGCCCGAAGCTGGTCATCGGTTTCGCCGCCGAAACGCGCAATGTCGAGGTCTATGGCCAGACCAAGCTGCGCACCAAGGGCGCCGACGCCATTATGGCCAACGACGTCTCAAAGGACGTGTTCGACGCCGACACGACCAATATGATCCTGATCGACGCCTCGGGCCCCACCTCGGGCCGTAACATGACCAAGGCCGAGGCCGCCGCCGACCTTATCCATTACATAGCCGCGAAATTGACATGACCTATACGCCGACCGCTCACATCATCCAGTTGCCGCACGCTGCCGGCCTTGCCCTGCCGGCCTATGAGACCGAAGGCTCGGCCGGGCTCGACCTGCGTGCCGCCATCGCCGAGGGCGAGGTGCTGACGCTGAAACCGCTGGGTCGCGCTCTGGTGCCGACGGGTCTCAAGGTCGCCGTGCCGCTCGGTTTCGAAGTGCAGGTGCGTCCACGGTCCGGTCTAGCGCTGAAATTCGGCATTACTTGCCTCAATTCACCGGGCACGGTCGATTCCGACTATCGCGGGGAAGTCGGCGTCATCCTGATCAATCTGGGCTCAGAAGACTTTGAAATCCGCAGGGGCGACCGCATCGCTCAGATGATCGTCGCCCGCCATGCGCGTATCGAATGGTCGGTGGTTGAAAGCCTCAGTGATACCGAACGCGGCGCGGGCGGATTCGGCTCGACGGGCAAGGCCTGATTACGACGTTATTTCGTTTCACCTGTAACGCGAAAAGCACGCTTGCGGCCTTTACCCATCCGGCGAACCACCACACACTGCTATCCATAAACACAGGCCTGACCCCGTGTCGTCCCTGATAAGAAAAGCCGTGCGTAAACGCTTTTACAGGTAACGAGGTGGACTATGGCGAGTGTGATCGATCTGACTCTGGTGCTCAGCGACCTGATCGTCGCGGCTCTGAACGGGCTGAACTGGATACCGGTCGTGGTGTTCAGCCTGCTGATCGGCGTCATTCAGTCGCAAAAAACCGCCTATCTGATCAAGGCCTTGCTGGCGACGGGACTGGCCCTGATTATCAATGCTTTGTGGCCACTGGCCTTCGGCCTGACACCGGTCCTGCCCGATCCTCTGGCGATAGAAACGCAGATTCAAACCGCTCTGATGTTTGTGGCGGCGTTCCTGATCATCCGCTTTTTATGCGTGATCAAGAACACCATTTCGCTGACACCGAAGAAAAAGGCTGAGGTTTAGTTAAACCCCAGCACGTCCTGCATGTCGTAAAGCCCCGGCGACTGCTTGACGCCGAACAGCGCAGCCTCGACCGCACCCCGCGCGAACAGGGTCCGGTCCCGCGCCGAATGCGACAAGGTGATCAGTTCGTCTTCCGCGGCGAACAACACGCTGTGTTCCCCGACGATACCGCCGCCGCGAATGACCGAAAAGCCGATCGTGCCGGGCTCGCGCTGACCGGTCAGGCCGTCGCGTGCGGCGACTTTCGCGTTGTGCAGAGATACGCCACGACCGTCCGCCGCCGCGTGGCCGAGCATCAGGGCTGTCCCCGACGGCGCATCGACCTTGCGCTTATGGTGGGCTTCGGTGACCTCGATATCCCACTCCAGCGCGTCGAGTTTCGCCGCCGCCTGCTTGACGAGGCCCATCAGGATATTGACCCCCAGCGAGAAATTACCCGAGCGGATGACGACATTGCGCCCGTGATAGGCATTCAGCGCCGTTTCCTGCTCCGGCATGAAGCCGGTCGAGCCGATTACGTGGACCTTACCGCCCGCCGCCGCACAGGCCTCGGCGATGGCCAGAGTCGCGTTCGGCGTGGTGAAGTCGATCACCGCATCGGCATTGCTCAGGTCGATCTCGTCGCCCTTGTCGAAAGTCGCGGCGATGTCCAACCCGCGCTCGGTCAGGACGCGAATGACGGCCTGACCCATGCGGCCTTTAGCCCCGGCAACGGCGAAACGTGTCATGCGATCAATCTCCTTAATTCGCGTCACCCTTAGACAATCGATGCGACCAGCGCAACGTATGACGGCGTTTGTAAGTGGCAGCGAGCGCATAACCGCGTTAGGGTCGCGCGGGGAGAACCGCTCATGCACCGTCGCGCTCTATTGATATCCGTATTGGCCCTGTCGGCCACCGCCGCCTATGCGGCGCCGAAGACGCCGGAGGCGATGATCCGTGCCTTCTACGCCTCGTATCTGAGCATCAAAAACGAGACGATGGAGTTTCCGAAGCCGGAGATCTCCCTGAAAGACCTCTTCGTGCCGGACCTCTACAAGCTGTACCAAAAGGGTGAAGAGGAGCGCGACGGCGACCTGCCGCTGCTCGACTGGGACGTTTTTGCCAACGGCCAGGACGTGCTGATGACCGAGTTCAGCCTCTCGACCGAGGTCATCGACGCCACGCATCAGGTCGTCACGGCGCGCTTCAAGAATTTCGACACGCCAATGACCGTCCACTACGATTTCGTGCTGACCGGCGGCAAGTGGCGCGTGACCGATGTCCGCTATCCCGGCGACGAGGACGCCCCGGAGGGCTTCTCGTTACGCGGTTACCTCACCCAACCACCGGAGCGCTGATATGGATCGCCGCCTGTTCCTTCTTGGCCTTCTGGCTGTCGCTTCACCAAGCCTTGCCGCCGTTCAGCCACCGCGCGACTTGATTCAGAAGTTTTACCTGATCTACGAGGCCGAAGGCACGCACGGCACCGGCAACCCGGTCGAAAAGGTACACTTGCGCGACTGGATGACCGACGATCTGCGCGCGCTGTACGACAAAGGCACCACGACCCAGCCGGGCGAAGAAATGCCGATCCTCGACTTCGATCCGTTCATCGATGCTCAGGATTACGAGATCACCGAGGTCGCGGTCACGACGAAGATGCTCGACAAAAAACGCCAGTTGGTGACGGCTGCGTTCAAGAATATCGGCACACCGACGGTCATCCTATTCGACTTCGTCCTGACAAAGAAGGGCTGGCGGATCAGCGATGTGCGCTATCCCGTCACCAAAGATCGTCCGGGCGGGTTCTCGCTGAAATCGTTCCTCAAGACGCCGCTGATCTGAACCGGTAGACCTTGGCCGGGACGACGCCCGGCTGTCCGAAGTCGGGCACATCGTACCCGGCCACTTCATCGAGATTATGCAGCGGTAACGGTTTGCGCCCCGGATCGCCAACCAAAACCTCGATCCCGGCGACCTGACAATGCGTCAGGAATGCCTCGACGCGGACAGCCAATTCGGCGTCGAAAAACACGTCGCCGACCGTCATCACGTCGCAATCCGGCGGCGATCCGTCGAGATAATCCGTAGTCTGAATATCGAACAAAACCCCGTTGGCCTCGGTGTTCAACCCTGCCGCAATCGCTGCCAAAGGATCGATATCCACCGCCGTTACGGACGCCGCCCCGGCCTTAAACGCCGCAATGGCGACGATCCCGGAACCCGTACCTAAATCCAGCACCCGGCGGCCTCTGACGACCTGCGGATGATCGAGAATATAGCGCGCCAGCACCGTGCCGCCCGCCCAGCCGAACGCCCAGTAGGGCGACGGCCCGTCATCGCCGACCAGCCGCCGTAAACCGCTGCGGGCATGGGCCTGATAGAGGCTGATTTCCGGCACCGACGGCGCGGGCGCGAGCGTCAGATTATCCCGGATAAACCGTTCCGGATCAGGCCGTGCCAGTGATATCGTCCCAGAAGCGCTTGGCCTTGTGCATGAAGCCCTGAGACTGCGCATAGGATTGCGCCTCGGCGATCTCGGCAAATTCCTGCATCAGTTCTCTCTGACGCGGGCTGAGGCCCTTCGGCGTTTCCACGAACAGTTCGACGATCAGGTCACCCTTGTGCTTGGAATTGAGCACCGGCATGCCCTTGCCCTTGATCTTGACCTTGTGGCCGGTCTGCGCGCCTTCGGGAATCTGAACCCCTAGCTTGCAGGTGCCGTCGCAGTTTTCACCGCCCATCAGGCACGGCACCTCGACCTCGCCACCCATAACGGCAGTGGTCATCGGCACGGGGATCATGCAGTGCAGATCGGCGCCGTCGCGCTCGAAGATCTCGTGATCGCCGACGCTGAGGAAGATGTACAGGTCACCCTTGGGACCGCCCTTGGCCCCGGCCTGACCTTCGCCGCTCAAACGGATACGCGCCCCGTCATCGACGCCTGCCGGGATGCGGACATTGAGCTTGCGGTTGGCGCGGACCTGACCGTGACCGTGACAGTTGGTACACGGCTCCTTGATCATCTGGCCGGAGCCGTTGCAGGTCGGGCAACCGCGCTCGACCTGAAAGAAGCCGTTCGAGGTGCGCACACGGCCATGGCCGCCGCAGGTCGTACAGGTGACAGGTTTGGTCCCGGCCTTGGCGCCCGAACCGTTACAGACTTCGCAGGTCAGGGTCGTCGGCACGTTCAGCTCGACATCGGCGCCCTGATAGGCCTGTTCCAGCGTGATTTCGTAGTCGTAGCGCACGTCGGGACCGCGTTGCGGGCCATTGTTCTGACGGCGTCCACCACCACCGAACATGTCACCGAACATTTCGGAGAAGATATCCTCGACATTGCCGAAGCCTTGCGGCCCGCCGCCGCCAAAGCCACCACCGCCGCCCTGACCATTGACACCGGCATGGCCGAAGCGATCATAGGCCGCGCGCTTATTGCCGTCGGACAGGACCGAATAGGCTTCGTTGACTTCCTTGAACCGCGTTTCGGCCTGATCGTCGCCCTGATTGCGGTCAGGGTGATGCTCCATCGCCTTTTTGCGGAAGGCCGATTTCAGCGTCGCGTCGTCCGCGTCGCGAGCCACACCCAGAATTTCGTAATAATCACGCGCCATTACACACAAGCCTTGTCTTCCCAAGCCCCCGCCTGGGTTGCCTGCAACATCCTCACCGGCACCATAGCCGATATCACCGAAAACTCAAAAAAAGGGAGTCCAACCGAAATCAGACTCCCCCTTCTCTCTTAGAAGACCGGCTTAGGCCTTCTTTTCGTTACCGTCGACTTCCTCGAACTCGGCATCGACCACGTCGTCCGAATCGTCGGCCGCGTCGTCACCGGCTTCGCCATCGCCTTGCGCGGCGTACATGGCTTCACCCAGCTTCATCGAGGCGGTCAGCAGCGTCTGGTGCTTGGCCTTGATGTCCTCGACGTCTTCGCCATCCTTGGCCGCCTTGAGGTCGGTCACAGCCACTTCGATCGCCACGCGGTCGCCTTCGGCCACCTTGGCACCGAAGTCCTTGAGGGCCTTTTCGGTCGAGTGGATCAGGGCGTCGGCCTGATTGCGGACTTCGATCAGCGACTTGCGCTTTTCGTCTTCCGCCTTGTTGGCCTCGGCGTTCTTGATCATTTCCTCGATGTCCGCATCAGACAGGCCGCCATTGGCCTGAATGCGGATCGAGTGCTCCTTGTTCGTCGCCTTGTCCTTGGCATGGACCTGCACGATGCCGTTGGCGTCGATGTCGAAGGTCACTTCGATCTGCGGCACGCCGCGCGGTGCGGGCGGGATACCGACGAGGTCGAACTGACCGAGTGTCTTGTTATCGGCGGCCATCGGACGCTCGCCCTGGAAGACGCGGATCGTCACGGCCGACTGATTGTCGTCGGCAGTCGAGAAGGTCTGCGACTTCTTGGTCGGGATCGTCGTGTTGCGTTCGATCAACGGGGTGAACACGCCACCCAGCGTTTCGATGCCGAGCGTCAGCGGGGTCACGTCGAGCAGCAGCACGTCCTTGACGTCGCCTTGCAGAACGCCGGCCTGAATGGCAGCGCCGAGGGCCACGACTTCGTCCGGGTTGACGCCCTTGTGCGGCTCACGACCGAAGAAGGCCTTCACGGCTTCGACGACCTTGGGCATACGGGTCATGCCGCCGACGAGGACGACTTCATCGATGTCCGAGGCCTTCAGACCGGCATCCTTCAGCGCCTGCTGGCACGGGGCGATGGTCTTCTGGATCAGGTCTTCGACGAGGCTTTCCAGCTTGGCGCGGGTCAACTTGAGGTTCAGGTGCAGCGGGCCCGAGGCGTTCATCGAGATGAAGGGCAGGTTCAGGTCGTATTGCGCGACCGTCGACAGTTCCTTCTTGGCCTTTTCGGCCTCTTCCTTGAGGCGTTGCAGGGCCAGCTTGTCCGAGCGCAGATCGACGCCGTTTTCCTTCTTGAACTCGTCGGCGAGATAGTCGACGACGCGCATGTCGAAATCTTCACCGCCGAGGAAGGTGTCGCCGTTGGTCGACTTCACTTCGAACACGCCGTCGCCGATTTCCAGCACCGAGACGTCGAACGTACCGCCGCCGAGGTCGTAAACGGCGATCTTCTTGCCGTCGTTCTTGTCGAGGCCGTAGGCCAGAGCGGCGGCGGTCGGCTCGTTGATGATGCGCAGGACTTCGAGACCGGCGATCTTGCCGGCGTCCTTGGTCGCCTGACGCTGGGCGTCGTTGAAGTAGGCCGGAACCGTGATGACGGCTTGCGTGACGGTTTCACCGAGATAGGCTTCGGCGTCTTCCTTCATCTTCATGAGGATGAAGGCCGAAATCTGCTGCGGCGAATAGTCCTTGCCGTGGGCCTTGACCCAGGCGTCGCCGGTCGGGCCCTTCGAGATGTCGTAAGGGACCATGCCCTTGTCCTTCTGGACCATCGGATCGGAGTAGTTGCGGCCGATCAGGCGCTTGATGGCGAAGAAGGTGTTGCCGGGGTTGGTGACCGCCTGACGCTTGGCGGGCTGCCCGATCAGGCGCTCCGAGTCGTCCACGATCGCGACTACCGACGGCGTGGTGCGCACGCCTTCGGCGTTTTCGATGACCTTCGGGTTCTTGCCGTCCATGACGGCGACGCACGAGTTGGTCGTACCAAGGTCGATACCGATGATTTTAGCCATGAGTCTGGGTCTGCTCCGTTATAGGCAATGGTCTTTCGGGGCCTTTTGAAGATAAGCACCCCGCTTGTCCATCCCCGTTGAGATGAAAAATGACGAATTTTCGGGAGCGTGGCAGGGAAAACCAACCGTTTCGATCCCGACTGTGACACCGATATGGGGGCCGATGCGGCCTGTGCAAGAGGGGGTAAGCCCCGAATGGCAGCAAATTTAGTGTGGTTTTTCAGATGGGCGACAAACGGTTGCGCATAGGTCAGGGATAGAGCAACTGATCCGGTGTCTGCGGACTAAACAGGATTTGACCTTTGGCCGCAGGATGAGTCGCCTCGATAAGCCGGTAAGCCTTACCGTCAAACCGGATCAGAGACCTATAGCCCGGCTGAACGCCACCGCCCTGAGTCCAGATCGACAGGTCCGGATACGCCCTATTGCCAGTCAGCCGACGGATCGACGGCCAGCCCTGTATGTCGCCGATAACGCGGTACGATGTGCCGGTCCGCTCCAGTATCAGCAGATAACAACCGCTTGTGCCACATATGCCGCCACCGGAGGCATAGACCAGAACCAGAGACCGGCCTCCGTGGCCAGGCATGGTTCGAACGGACACCCGCAAGGGGCCGGAATATTTACTCGGATATTCCTGTGTTTCTTTATAGTGATTTTGAAGAAATGATCGAAGACGCGGTGACAAAGCCTTCGCAGTTTCCGCACCTGATTGCGTTGCCGGTCGTGGCCCAAAGACTCCATTGTCCGGTTCGATCCCGGCAAAGGCATCTGATGCCAGAAAAAACACCATACAGGCAACCAGATAAGCAATACCCGAAACCGTCCTTTTCATGCTTTGCGCCTCTAACCCAGACCGCTTGTTTTCGCCTCACGATGCGTTAAAACCTGACGATAAGCAAATCTTTCAAGCCCCCAAAGCTATCCAAGGAAACGACCATGTCTGAGCGCCAAACGGGCCCTTCTTTCAACCTCACCCGTCCCGAAGGCAACGAACCGCAGGACTTCCACCTCAGCCGCCGCGGGATCGCCGGTCTGTTCTTCGCGGGCTATGCGCTGGGGGCCGGGGCCGTCAATGCCGAGACGGTAAAGACCGCCGCCGACGGCCTGATTGCCAAGGATCTCACCATCGGCACCGATACCGGCTATCAGATTCCCGCCTATATCGCCTTCCCGGAGAAGGCCAAGCGCCTGCCGGTGGTGCTGGTCGTGCCGGAAATCTTCGGTCTGCACGACTATCTGCGCGATGTCTGCCGCCGACTGGCGCACGAAGGCTATGTCGCCCTGACCTTCGACCCGTTCGCCCGCGCCGGTAATGCTGCCGCCCTGAAAGACACCGCCGAAATCCGCAAGGTGGTCGAAACCGCGACCAATGCTCAGGTCATGGGCGACCTGAAAACCCTGATCAACTGGCTGAAATCGAACCCCGACGTCGGTCAGGGCAAAGGCACCTTCGGCGGCCTGAACAAGTTCGCCAATACCTCGCGTATCGGCATCACCGGCTTCTGCTGGGGTGGGGCCGTGGTGTGGATGGCGGCGGCCTCGATCCCCGACATCAAGGCGGGCGTGGCGTGGTACGGACGTCTGGAGCGCCCGGCCAAGACCGATTTTCTCGGCAAGGAAGAGCGCGAATGGCCGATCGACACGGTGTCGCGCCTGAAGCGCCCGGTGCTGGGGCTCTATGCCGAGCAGGACGGCGGCATCACCCTCGATAGCGTGGCCAAGATGAACGACGCGCTCAAGGCTTCGGGCAAGACCAGCCATATCAAGCTGTTCAAGGACGCCAAGCACGGCTTCCATGCCGACTACCGCAACCTGTACAACGAAAAAGCCGCCAAGGAAGGCTGGTCCGACCTGCTCGGCTGGTTCAAGACGTATCTTTAATTCATACTCCCCCGCCACGCGGGGGAGGTGGCATTTGCGGAGCAAATGACGGAGGGGGGCCTTGCCGTATTTGAAACCCAAGCATGGTCTGGCCCGTCAGATGCGCCGTGCCCTGACCCTGCCGGAGCACATACTCTGGGACCGTATAAAAACCCGGCAAGACGGCGGGCCTGTGTTCCGACGACAATAGGCTTTCGGCCCGTATATTCTCGATTTTTACTGCGTCCGCGCGAAACTGGCTGTGGAGGTCGACGGGCAGCATCATGGGTTAGATGAAAATGCCGCGCGTGATCTAAAACGCGACGCGTGGTTGGAAGCGGAAGGCGTTTTCGTGTACCGGATCAATGCGTCGGAGGTATTGCACGACGCTGACGAAGTTGCCGATGGCGTATGTCGGTTAGCAGCGTCGCGACTGAAACCCTGAAAGGCCACCTCCGTCAGCCCTTCGGGCTGCCACCTCCCCCGCATGGCGGGGGAGTATGAAGAGATTGGCTGGTTCAAGACGTATCTATAAGCAAAAGAGAGGATATGGCCGCAAGGGTCATATCCTCAGTTGAAGGCACAGGGCGTTAATCTCTGCCTATGATGTGCGCATCGACAAACGCCCTGAACGCGTGGGCATCGCCTTCGAACAGACGTGTGATTAGCCCCCGAACTTCGCTCTCAGCATAGGCGTCCCGCGCGATGAGGGGATAATATCTGAGCGTGCCGCCTTCGCGCTGAGAGCGAAGCGCCTGTTTGTGCATCAGGCGTGCGATGAGCGTCTTGATCGTTGCGTCGCCCCAGTCGCGCGACGCCTTAACCTCGTCGATCAGTCGCGCCGGCGTCAGCGGCCCGCATCGCCACAGAGCTTCAAGGATGGCGCTTTCAGCGTCGGTAACGTGCGGCGCGCTCATGCCTAGGCCCCCAGAACCGTGCGATCGATACGCGCCTCGACGGCCCAGTTGCTGATCACGGCCACCGATCCGGCGATCAGGCCCAGCAGGATCAGGGCCATGATCTCGGCCCCGCCCGGTGCCAGCACCCACAGCGGCGGCGTGTCCTTCACATTGGCCAGACCGACGGCCATGTTGAGCGCCCCGAAGGCGGCCCCGACCAGACCCGCCAGCGGTCCACCCAGACGCAAACCTCTGAGATAGGCCGATCCCCCCGCCAGTCGCGGCCCCTGCATCAGCTTGCGCCCACAAACAACCAGCGCGGCGATGATCGACAGCACCAGCCCGATGATCAGCAGTTTCACCGGCGGCGCGGCGTCCTGAAAAATAACCAGCGGCGTATAGGCGGGACGCGCCAGCACCATGGTCGGCACGGCGGCGAACAGGGTAAGCACAGACAGAACGCGGACAGAACTGACAGACATGAAACACCTCCAGATTACGTTTGTAAAATACATATCTTACATTTGTAATCTGAAGTCAAGCAGACAAATTAAAGGCGGAACCGGACCTGCGCCCCGTTCCGCCTCTTAGGTAAAACCGTTTAACGCTTAGGCCTGCGTGTCCACATTACCGCCCGACGCGTCGCCATTGGCGGCATAGGCACCGTTAGAGGCCGCTGCCGTTTTGGCCGCCGTGACGACCATGGCCGGACGGATGACGCGGCCGAACAGCTCGTAGCCCGCTTGCATGACCATCAGGACGCTGCCGCCCTCGACCTCGGTGGAAGGCTGTTCCATCACCGCCTGATGGAAGTTCGGGTCGAACTTGTCGCCTTTCAGCGGCGTGATCTTCTTGACGTTGTTCTTTTCGAACGCGCCGATCAGCTCCTTGTCGGTCATCTCGATGCCCGAGACGAAGTTCTTGAAAGCCGGATCGGCGATCTCCTTAGGCGTCGCCTGAAGCGCGCGTTGCAGCACGTCCGCCACGCCCAGCAGGTCGCGGGCGAAACGCTGGATCGCGAAGGCGCGCGCATCGTTCATTTCGCGCTCGGAGCGGCGCTTGACGTTCTCGGCCTCGGCGGCGTAGCGCAGGGCCTGTTCCTTGAGCGCCGCGTTCTCCACCTGAAGCTGCTCCAGAGCCGCGTTCAGCGTCTCGATGGCGTCGTTTTCAAACGGGGACTCGGTGTTTTGGGTCTCTTCGGTCATGACATCTCTATCGATTTGAGGGCGCTAATCTAACAAACGCCCAAGGATTTTCGCGGTATAGTCCACAAGTGGGATGATGCGCGCATAATTCAACCGGGCGGGGCCGATGACCCCGATGGCGCCCATAACCTTCTGGGTTTGGCCGCCTGCCCGCATGTAGGGGGCTGCAATAACAGCCGAACCCGACAAAGAAAACAGTTTCGATTCCGATCCGATGAAAATTCTCACCCCCTGCGCCACCTTGACGTGGTCGAGCAGGTTGATCAGCTCCTCTTTTTCCTCCAGATCCTCGAACAGGGCCCGCACGCGCTCAAGGTCTTCGAGCGCCGAGGCCTCCAGCAGATTGGCCTGGCCGCGCACGATCAACGCCCGCTTATCGCTTCCGCCGCCCGACCATGCCGCCAGCCCGGCCTCGATCAGATGCGCCGCCGCAACGTTGAGCTGCTCGCGTTCGCTGTCCAGTTCCGTGCGCAACTCGCGGCTGGCCTCCATCAGGGTCCGGCCCCGCAGCCGCGCATTGAGATAGTTCGACGCCTCGATCAGCACCGAGGGCGTCACCCCGGCCTCCAGCGTCATCAGGCGATTTTCGACCCGCCCGTCGTCGAAGACCAGCACAGCCAGCGCCTGATCGACGCCCAGCTTGACGAATTCGACGTGCTTGACCCCGGCTTCGAAGGACGGTGTCATCACGACCCCGGCCCCACCGGCCAGACCCGACAACAGGTTCGAGGCTTCTTTCAGGGCGTGGTCGAAGGTCATGCCCCTGCCCGTCAGCCGCGCCTCGATTTCGCGTTTCGCCGCTTCGCCGATATCGCCGATTTCGAGCAGGCCGTCGACGAACAGACGCAGACCCTGATGCGTCGGCATCCGCCCCGCCGAGACGTGCGGCGCGCTCAACAACCCCAGATGCGCCAGATCCTGTAAGGTGTTGCGGATCGACGCCGGCGACAGGGCGATTCCGCCGCGCGACAGGGTGCGCGACCCCACCGGCTCGCCGGTTTCGAGATAGGTTTCGACCACCTGCCGGAAGACTTCGCGCGCCCGTGCATCCAGCTCCCCCAAGGGGGCCGTGGTGCTGAGAAGCGACGAAAGCGAGGTTTTCGAGATCATGATCCTAACGATATAGAGGCGTTACCGGGCTTGTGAAAGGTGAAACGCTTTCGGCCTATAAATTGCCACGATTGCGGCGAAATCTCTGCGCATTGAGGTGGGAGGCCCTTATGAAAATCCGTCTGTTCGTAACGACCCTGACGACCGCATCCGTGCTGGCTTTCGCGGCGGGTGCCGTGACCGCCCCGGCGGTGACCCTGACCAATAAACCGGTCTATGGCCCGGCCAAGACGGAGAAGACCGCCGATCACCTGCCCAGCGATTACCAGCCCAAGGCGAAGAAAAAGGGCAGCGACTACGAGCCCCTGCGTGGCCCGTGGCGCGTCACCAAGTCGCTCAAGCACAAGGGCAAGGAGCCGGTGGACGAAGACGGCAATACCTATGCCTGCATGGATAAAGAGTGCAAGGTCTCGCGCAAGGTGGACGAGAAGCGGGATTAAATGGCTATCATCTTTGCCGGTAAATCGACCTGCGCGATTTGTCAGAACATCCTGTTAGCCACAGACGAAATATTGATGTTTCCCGCCTTTATCCACGATAGGGCCGATCCCTTCTGGGACATTTCTGACAACGCCGTTCACAGCACCTGTTTCAAGCAATGGCCGGAAGCGCCCGCGTTTCGCGAACGCTTCAATCAGGCATGGCGACAGCAAGTGCCGCATCACCTTCGCCTGATGCAGGCCGACGGCACCATTATCGACGCCGTTTGAACCCTACTTCTTCGCCGGTTTCGACACGCCCTCGTCGGTCTGAACGATCGGTTTGATCGTGCCGTCTTCGTTGTAATAAAGATACTCGACCCGCACCGCGCGGCGGAAGCTGCCGCCCTTCTGATCACCGATGTTCAGGCCCCCGTCGTGATAGAAGAAGTACGACTTGCCCTTGAATTCGATGATCGCCGGGTGGATGGTATTGCTGTTGTGAGCCATGCCGGTCAGGACGCCGCGATAGGTCCACGGCCCTTCGACCGACGGCGCGGTGGCATAGGACATATATTCGCCGTCCTTGGACTTGTCCCATGACGCAAAGGTCACGTAATACATCTTGCCGCGCTTATGCAGCCAGGGGCCTTCGGTATAGTTGGCCATCGGGATTTCGCGGATCGGGCCGTCCAGCTCGGTCAGGTTCGGCTTGAGCTTGACCAGAAACAGGTTCTCATTGCCCCACATCATCCACGCCGTGCCGTCGTCGTCGATCAGAACCGTCGGGTCGATATCGCTCCAGCCGTGCTTGCCCTGCGGGGTCATGCCGTTGGTGATCAGCGGCTTGCCGATGGCGTCAACGAAGGGACCGGTCGGTGTGTCCGATACCGCCACGCCAATGGCCATCGAGGCACGCATGGTCTCGTCGCCGCGCCATTTGGCCGTGGCGAAAAAGTAGAACTTACCGTTTTTCTCCACCACCTGAGAGGCATAGGCGTCGCCGGTGGACCAGCTAAAGTCGGTGGGTTTCAGCACCACGCCGTGCGCTTCCCAACGCTTCATGTCGGTCGAGGAATAGACGCGCCAGTCGGGCATACGGTAGGTGTTGACCGAAGAATCGTCGCGCCCGACATAGAGATAGACGCGCTTACCCACCACCAACGCGGCGGGATCGGCGGTGAAGACGTCGGTAATGATCGGGTTAGCACCCGGCTTGGGTTTGGGCGTTTCGGCCCACGCCGGTTGGGCAACGGCCAGCGCAAGGATAGCGGCGGACAAACGTAACGCGATCATGTGACATCTCCCTTTATTGGCATTTGTCTGACTTATTGACCATCGAGTGTCAACCCAAAAACCTTTTGCGCCCGTGGGGCTATCCTGTTACGCAGACCGGATAATCTGGAGCCCCGCCAATGTCGCAATTCGAAGCCCTCAACGCGCTGAAAACCCTCCGTCCGTCGAACCGTCAGCCGGATCAGTTGCGCAAGGTGACGATCGAAACCGGCGTGACGCGCTATGCCGAGGGCTCGTGCCTGATCAGCTTCGGCCATACCAAGGTGCTGGTCACGGCCTCAGTCGAACAGGGCGTGCCGCCGTTCCTCAAGGGCAAGGGTCAGGGCTGGGTCACCGCCGAATACGGCATGTTGCCGCGCTCGACCCACACGCGCTCACGCCGCGAAGCCGCTGCCGGCAAGCAGTCGGGCCGCACGCAGGAAATCCAGCGCCTGATCGGGCGTAGCTTACGCGCCGTGGTCGATCTCAAAGCTTTGGGCGAACGTCAGATCACCATCGACTGCGACGTCATTCAGGCCGACGGTGGCACGCGCTGCGCCTCGATCACGGCGGCCTGGGTCGCCCTCTCGCTGGCCTGCGACAAGCTGAAAGACCAGAAGCTGATCACCGGCAACCCGATCATCGATCAGGTCGCGGCGATTTCGTGCGGCGTCTATGAAAACACGCCGGTGCTCGACCTCGACTACGATGAGGACTCGTCGGCCGAAACCGACTCGAACTTCGTCCTGACCGGGTCGGGCCATATCGTCGAAGTGCAGGCCACCGGCGAAAAGCGCGGCTTCTCACGCGCCGAATTCAACGCGCTGTTCGATCTGGCTGACAAGGGCGCGAAAGAAATCTTCGCTCTGCAACTGGCGGCGCTGGGCCGATAAAATCCTTCCCCGTAAACGGGGCAGGATGTTTTACCCTTCGTCCTCGTCGCGGCGACCGAGCAAATCGCCGGGCGTGCAGTTCAGCGCCCGGCACAGGACATCGAGCGTGCGCAGTCTTACCGCCACGGCCTTTTGATCGCGCAGCAGTTCCAGATGGCGCACCGCGATTCCCGTCCGGTCGGACAGTTCGACGATCGACAGCCGCCGCCGCGCCAGTAACTCATTGAGGCAGATCGTAATCATATGGTCAGGTTCGCCTCCGCCCTGAGCCGTGCGCCTTCCTTGAACACCTCGGCCAGCACGAAGACGACCAACACCGAAAACCACGCCGTCACCGCGCGCATCCCGTAGACCGGCTCGACCGGCATGTTGAGCAGGTGCTCGGCGAGGCTGCGCGAGACGTAGGAATAGATCTCGACCCCGGCCAGACCGAAGCCGATCCAGCGCAGGCGTCGCGTGTTGTCGGGGTGGAAAACATCGCCTTCGGCCAGGGTCCGAAAGACCTGCCGCGTCCACAGCATGATCATCAGGTAACCGCTCAACGATACCCCGAAGGCCAGCATCAGGATCGCCTGTTCGGTGCCGGTGATATCGGTGGCGACGTTCATCCGCGCCACGACTTCGGACGCCAGTGTCGGCACCGATAACAGGCACAGTGCCGCCAGCACCACCGCCACGATCATGGCGAACAGGCCGTAATAGACCACGTCGAGCGCGGTTTTCAGCAGGCTGGATATCGAGCGGGGGCCCAGAAAACGCATCGTCATTCCTTTGATACGGTCATCCCAACCATATCCTGCTACGTCAATGCCACAAAAAGCCGCGCGCCCCAAATTACACCTTTTTCATCCGGGTTCGTGTGTTTAAACAGGATCAAACGGAGGAACGCGCATGGCCCTGACCCTGATCCCCGGCGACAAGCTGATCGCCGCCACCCACAATCCGGGCAAGGCGCGCGAAATCGACACCCTGCTGGGGGGCCGGTTCGAGATCGTCACCGCCGGATCGCTCGGCCTGCCCGAACCCGACGAGACCGAAAACAGCTTCGTCGCCAACGCCATCCTCAAGGCCCGCCACGCGGCGACCAAGGGCGGCCTGCCGGCGCTGGCCGACGATTCCGGCCTGAGCATCGCCGCGCTGAACGGCGATCCGGGGATCTACAGCGCGCGCTGGGCCGGGCCGCACAAGGACTTTTCCCGCGCCATGGAGATCATCCATCACAAGATGGTGCAGGCCGAGGTCCACAACCCCGACACCTTCTCGACGCGCGCGTGGTTTACCTCAGCTCTGGCCGTGGCGTGGCCCGAAGGCCATGCCTGCGTGTTCGAAGGCGTCGTCCACGGTCAGATCGTCGCCGCGCGCGGCGATAACGGTTTCGGCTACGACCCGATCTTTCAGCCAGACGGCTACGACATCACCTTCGCCGAAATGGACGAGGCGCAGAAGGATAGCCTGAGCCACCGCCATCTGGCGTTCGAACGGTTGAAGGCGTTTCTGTTTTAATCTAGTCTCTACGCGGGGACGTGATTTTCGAGGTTTTTTCCATGCTGGAAACCACAGCCGCGCGATGGGCGCGGCTCGACGCCTGTACCGAACATTTCGGTCCGGCCGATACAACCCCGCGTCCGGCGATGCTCCTGTTCCACGGCTGCGGCGGTATCCGCCCGCATATCTATACCTATGCAAAGGCTGCTGCCGAGACGGGTATCCGCGTCTTCGTCGTTGATTCCCTGAAAGTGCGCGGCTGGGGCCGGATGCAGGGCGTGACCCTCGTCTGCACCGGTGCGGCGTTGCAAGGTTATGAGCGCTCCGGCGATGTGCTGGCGGCGCTGTGGGGCGTGTCGCAACGACCCGACGTGATCGGCGATCTGATTATGCTCGCGGGTTTCAGCCACGGCGGCTGGTCGATCATGGACCTGATGACGCAGACACTCAGCAAGCGTGGCGAAGCACGGCTGGCCGATCCCGACGCCGAATTGATCAAAAGGGTCAAAGGGATATTCATGGTCTATCCCTATATCAACTTCCCGGCGCGCAGCGTGAAGCACCCGTGGCTCTATAGCATCCCGACCACGGTGGTCCTGGCCATGCGCGATCATTTGACGCCCTATAAGCGCTCGGTCGAGGTCTTCGAGCGCCTGAGCGAACAGGGCGTACCGATGCACACGCTCAGCCTCGACGCCAGCCATGCCTTCGACGAGAAGGACAACAAGGGCGCGGTGATGGACTTCAACGCCGACGCCATGCGGCAGTCGATGGAGGCCATGACCGCGTTCATCGAAGAAGTATTAGTGAGCCCCGTGGTCGCTTAACGGCGCATTCGATACCGGCATCTCGACCGTCACCGAACCAGCCTTCTCGAAGGTCAGGCTGACGGCCTGGGTCTGACCGTCTTCGGGGCGGGTTTTTAAGCCCAGCAACATGATGTGGTTGCCGCCGGGCTTCAGTTCGATGGTCTCACCGGCCTTGATGACAACGCCGTCGGGCAGCGGCGCCATCATCATCTTGTCGCCGTCCATTTTCATGGTGTGCAGTTCGACCTTATCGGCGCACTCGCAGGCCGCGGAAACCAGCCGGTCATCGGTCGCGCCGGTGTTCTTGATCGTCACATAGGCGGCGGTATTGGGGTTCTGACCCAAGGCCGCGCGCACGGCATAGCGCGTCAGTTCCATTGCCGCGTGGGTTTTCACGCCGTCGATATTGGTCTTGGTCTCGACCTTGGTCACGCCGTCGGTCTGGGACTCGGTGCTGACCTCGGTTTTGGAACCGCACGCCGCGAGCGTCAGGGCGGCGCAGGTGAGCAGGATGAACTTACGCATGATTTCTTCCTTTAGCATCAAAAGCCAAATCGAGGCGAAGGGCCGCCCCGAGCCTTGATTTGACGATATGATCAAACCACAAAAACGCCTGCGTTTTTGTGAGATCGTTTACCCCCACAAGCCGATAATCTTCTTCACGTCCTTAACCACCGGGGCGCTGACCTCGTTGGCACGCTCGGCACCGATGGTCAGTACACGGTCGATCTCCGCCGTATCGGCCAGCAGCGCGCGCAGGCGCTCCGAAATCGGCGCCATTTTGTCGACCACGACCTCGGCCAGTGCCGGTTTGAACGCGCCGAAACCCTTGCCGCCGAAATCGGCCAGCACGGCCTCGACCGACACCCCGGCCAGCGCCGCATAGATGCCGACAAGGTTCTTGGCTTCCGGACGCTCAGCGAGACCCGCCTCTTCCGACGGCAGGGCGTCGGCGTCGGACTTGGCCTTCTTGATCTTAGAGGCGATGGTGTCGGCGTCGTCGGTCAGGTTGATGCGCGAATTATCCGACGGGTCGGATTTCGACATCTTGGCCGTGCCGTCGCGCAAGGACATGATCCGCGCGCCCGGCCCCTGATAGAGCGTATCCGGCAGGGGGAAGTAGTCGGTCTTGTAGTCGTGATTGAACTTCTTGGCCACGTCACGGGTCAGCTCAAGGTGCTGGCGCTGATCCTCACCGACCGGCACGTGGGTCGCCTTGTAGATCAGGATATCGGCGGCCTGAAGCACCGGATAGGTGTAGAGCCCGATCGAGGCGCGTTCCTTGTCCTTGCCCGCCTTGTCCTTGAACTGCGTCATGCGGTCGAGCCAGCCCAGACGCGCCACGCAGTTGAACAGCCACGCCATTTCGGTGTGCGCCGGGACCGCCGACTGCGCGAAGATGGTCGACTTGGCGGGATCGACACCCGCCGCCAGGTAACAGGCGGCGATCTCGCGGGTCTGCGACAGCAGCTTTTCCGGGTCCTGCCAGACGGTGATCGCGTGCAGATCGGCGATCATATAGAAGCGCTCGGCCTCCAGAGATTGCATGTCGGCGAACTTTTTCAGCGCGCCGAGATAGTTGCCGAGGTGCAGGGAGCCGGAGGCCTGAATGCCTGAAAGAATACGCATGTAAGTGATCCTAGCCCTTTTCAGAGCGATATGACAAAAAGTGCCAAAATACGTCTTTGGGGTTTTTGTCAATAATATCGCGACTAAACAAAAACTTAGAGCGAAATGACGATTCTAACTAAAGTCATTTCGTTCTAAGCGCTTTCTTGATATCGGACGGGCGAATGGCCCGCGTGACGAACAGAAGGGCGATATAGAGCAAAAGCCCGGCAAAACAAACGGCGACGATGGCGATTTCCTTGGTCCCGTGCGGCATGACCTGCGCGATCGGTCCTTCGATCAACGGGCGATAGTAGGAACAGGCGGCACAGAACGCCCCCATCAACCCCCCGGCGATCAGCACCTTGATGAGACCGATGGCCGGTTTCGCGCCTAACACCCACGTCTTGCGGTGCGCCAGCGTGAACAGCATAAGAAACACATTGACCCAGGCCGCCGCTGAGGTGCCGATGGCCAGACCAGCGACTCCGATGAGCGGGAACAGGGTCAGGCCGCAGGCCAGATTGACGATGACCGAGACCACCGCGAACTTCATCGGCCCAAAGGTGTCCTTGCGCGCAAAAAATGCCGGGGTCAGGACGCGGGCCAGCACGAAGGCCGGTACGCCCCAACCATAGTGCAGCAGGGCCGAAGCCGTTTCCCGCGCATCGTGCGTCAGGAATTCACCGCGCGTATAGAGCCCGTCGATCAGGAAAAACGGCATGGCGATGATCGCGGCAGCCGCCGGCAGGGTCAGGGCCATGGACAGCAGCACGGCTTCGTCCATCACGGTCTGCGACCGTTCGTGATCGCCCGCCTGTACCGAGCGCGACAGGGCGGGCAGCAGCGCTACGCCGATGGCGACGCCGACGAGCCCGAGCGGCAACTGATAGAGCCGGTCAGCGACGTTGAGCCAGGTCCGCGCCCCGTCGATGGCCGAGGCCAGCCACGACGACACGAAGACATTGATCTGCGTCGCGGCGGCGGCCATGGCCCCGGGCACGGCGAGGATCAGCAGGTTGCGGATTTCCGGCGTCAGGCTAGGGCGCGCCAGTCCGATCTTTGCCCCCGTCTTGCGGCACCCCCAGACAAGCAGCGCGGCCTGCGCCAGACCGGCGGCGATCACCGCCCACGAGGCGGCAAAGGCGGCGGTGACCGGGTCTTTCGCGAACCAGACGAAGATGAGCATGAACAGGTTGAGCAGGGTCGGTGCCAGCGCCGACAGGGCAAACCGGCCTCGCGCATTGAGCACCCCCGACAGCAGCGCCACCATGGTCATGCACGGCAGATAGGGCATGGTGATCTGGGTCAGTATGACCGTCAGGCGCATCTTTTCCGGGTTTTCGGCATAGCCTTCGGAAAAGACCGCCATGATCTGCGGCATGAAGATCTGCGCGATGACGCTGAGGACGATGGCGACCAGCGTGATCGTCGCCATGGCGTCACGGGCCAGCCGGTCAGCGGCCTCGGGACCGTCCTTTTCCAGTGTCGCCGAATAGGCCGGGACAAAGGCCGCGGTAAACGCGCCTTCGGCGAAGATGCGGCGGAACAGGTTCGGGAATTGCAGCGCGGTGGAATAGGCGTCGGCGGCGATATTGCCCGACGCCCCCATGGCCGCGGTGATGACCAGGTCGCGGGCAAAGCCCATGACGCGGCTGATCAGGGTCACCCCGCCGAAGACGAGCGACGAGCGGGCGACGCTTTGGGGTTTGGGGCTCTGGGGTTCGAGCGGCGGGGAAGCAGAGGAATCGGACACGTAACAGCCTTGAACAGGAAACGACCGAGGCGGTGACGAGCCCCATCCACCGCCTTACATCCTTCCCCGTTTACGGGGAAGGTGGATTTTTAGCGTGAGCTAAAAAGACGGAAGGGGGAACCGAGGTTTAGGGCTTTGGCGCATAGACCAGACATACCGTATCGTCATCGATCTGCGTATTTGAAACCAGCCGAAGCGGCGGGCGGGCATCGTGGAAAAACGGCTTGCCGCCGCCCAGCACGAACGGGCGGACGTGCAGGTGATATTCGTCGATCAGGCCCAGCTGTGTCACAAGCCCGGCCAGTTGCGGGCCGGTGACGCTGATCGTCCCGTCCGTTCCGGCTTTCAGCGCGCGAATCTGTGCCTCGATATCTTCGGAAATGAGGGTGGCGTTCGGACCAACCGCCCCAAGCGTGCCGGAGACGATCCATTTCGGCAAGCGACGCCACGCCACAGCGAATCTTTGTCGGGCGGCATCCCATTCGGGGCGATCCTCGTCCCAATAGCGCATGACCTCGTACATCCTGCGCCCATAGAGGCTGCCCGCATAGCCCTCGACGGCCTGAGTCCAGACGTCGAAATGCGCCTCGCTGGGCGGCGGCATGATAAAATTGCCGCCGATGTCATCGACATAACCGTCGATCGACACATTCATTGCCAGAACAAACTTCGCCATAACGACCCTCTCCCCGATGATTTGATCGATGGGTTGTATCACCGCACGCAACACAAAGGCCACACTGCGCAATACTGATGTCGGCTTCGCAACCGATTTCACAAATGTTTCGCAAACCACGACTAAGGGGGGCGACGCCGGGGGCGGTTTCACGAGTCATTAAGGAATGTCTCTGCAAAACCAAGCGGTATTGTTGGCTCGGCGGATCGTCGCGACTGAGCACCCACCCCGGTTTGTCAATCAGAACCGTCCGCGTTCCGGACGGTATCGCTTCCGGGATTTATCTTCACATGACCGTGTCATCGCGCGCTAAACCTCTTTCCACAGGCCTCGCCGTCCTGCTGTCCAGCACCATTCTGTCGGGCGCCCTGCTGGTCGGCGCCGCGCACGCCGCCGACGCTCCGGCGGGCGACGACGCCGACGTCACCGAAGTCGTCGTCGTCGGCAAGGGTCAGACGCGCTCGGTCTCGACGCTTCTGCCCGCCAATCTCGACGTCGTGCCGCCGGGCACCAGCATCCAGAAGGCCCTCAACTACCTGCCGGGCGTCATGGCGCAGTCGATCGACGCACTGGGCACCAATGAGCAGTCCCTGTCGCTTCAGGTGCGCGGCTTCAACACCACCCACCTCGGCTATTCGCTCGACGGCGTGCCGCTGGGCGACGGTGCCTACAACAACTATAACGGCCTGACCATCAGCCGCGCCCTGATCTCGGAAAACCTCGGCCGCGCCGATCTGGCGACCGGCATTGCGGGCCTGAGCCTGCCGTCCACCAGCAATCTCGGCGGCGCCCTGATCTACACCTCCAGCAATCCGCATAAGCAACTGGGCGTCTCGGCCAGCCAGACCTTCGGCAGCGAAGACAGCGCCCGCACCTTCGTCCGTTTCGACACCGGCGAATATAACGGCTTCTCGGCCTATCTGTCGGCCCACTATACCGAACAGGACCTGTTCGTGAATCAGGGTGCCTACAACAAGTCGTGGGGCAGCCAGTTCAACGGCAAGGCGCAGTACCTGTTCGAGCGCGGCAAGATCACGGCCTTTGCCGACCTGTCGAGCACCAATCAGGCCGACGACGCCTACCTGTCGAAAGACATGCTGTCGCGCCTCGGCCCGGACTGGGGCGGCTATGCCCCCGACTGGCAGTCCTATCTCAACCGCGCCTACTGCACCGTGACCGGCCCGACCGCACCGACCAAGTGCGTCGCCGCCCCGTCGCCGCAAAAGAACTCGGACGTCACCTTTACCAACGGTCAGATCCTGCGTCAGGACGAGCTGTACTACCTCGCCGGTGAGTACGAGATCGCCACGGGCCTGACCGTCAGCGGCAAGGTCTATAAGCACACCGACAAGGGTGCCGGTAACAACTTCATCACCGGCTGGTCGACCCAAGGCACGACCTCGACCGCCGACGACATCCCCGTACAGATCCGCGACACGCGTTACACCATCGACCGCGACGGCGTGATCGGCAGCGTGAGCTGGACCGTCGCCAATCACCACGTGCAGGCGGGTTTCTGGACCGAAGATAACGTGTCCTCCGCCGCACGCTATCTGTGGCAGAACGTCACGGGTCCGTTCAGCCTCGCCCACTTCATGGATAAGGACGGCCAGCCCGACCTCGCCCAGTGGGTGCAGGAAACGACGTGGAAGACCAAGCAGTTCTACGTGCAGGACACCGTCACCCTGTTCGACGACGCGGTAAGCATCGACTTCGGCTTCAAGAGCACCGACGCGACGTCCGACGCCAAGGCCCTGCCGGGTATCGCCAAGACCGCCGCCGCCGCTTCGACCCAGTTCGCCAGCGGTTCGCTGAAGGCCAAGGACAGCTTCCTGCCGCAGATAGGCGCGCGCTGGACGATCACCCCCGGCCACGAAGTCTATGCTAGCTACTCGGAAAACATCGCCATGTTCCAGGGCGGCTTCAAGCTTGGGCCGCAATCGGTGTCGCAGACCGTGTGGGATGCGCAGGGCAAGTATCTTGAGCCGGAAACCTCCAAGAGCATCGATGTCGGCTACCGCTATATCGGTGACACGCTTCAGGTGTCGCTGGCGGCCTACGACGTCGATTTCGACAACCGCCTGCTCCAGTACAACCCTTGCCCGACGAACCAGCAGCAGAACCCCGGCTGCGGCAATTCGTTCCACAATGCCGGCGGCGTGACCAGCAAAGGTGTCGAAGCCGGTGTCCTGTGGAAGCCGCTGTCGTGGCTGACCTGGTACAACTCGGCCTCGCTCAACAAGACGACCTATAACGAAGACCTCAACTGGTGTACCACGACCTGCGTGATCAAGGCCACCAAAGGCAAGCAACAGGTCGACACGCCGAAGGAAATGCTGTCCAGCGCCGTGACGGTGAAGGGCTACGGGGTCTCCGCTTCGCTGCAAGGCAAGTATACGGGCCGTCGTTACTACACCTACACCAACGATCAGGGCTTCGGCGGCGTCACGACCTTCGATCTGGGCGTCAATTACGACTTCCGCCACGTCGGTTTCATGAAGGGCGCGAAGCTGTCGCTGAACGTCACCAATCTGACCGACAAGCGCTATGCCTCGAACTTCGACTCGAGCGTCTTCGCGCCGGACGACGCCGCGGGTTCCATTCTGGTGTTCCACACCTCGGCCCCGCGCCAGACCTTCGTGACGCTGGGTTACAGCTTCTAAATAAGGGCTGTCTGCAAAAAAACGCGCATCCGGTCATGATCGGGTGCGCGTTTTTCGTTTGTGGGCTTACCGCGCCAGCGACGCCTTGGCGCGGGTCGGGGCCGATTTCGGACGCGGGGCCGGAGGGTCGAGCACGTCGCTCAGGGCGCGGCGGATCTTGTCCTTTTGTCCCTTGTTCAGGCGCTCGCGCGTGAAGTGATCGACGACATAAAAGGCATCGACCGCGCGTTCGCCGTAACAGTCAATGTGCGCCGAAGCGATATCGAGACGCGCCTTGTTGATCACGCTGGCGACGTCGGCCAGAAGCCCAGGACGGTCGCGGCCCGACACCTCGATAATCGTCATGTGGGCGTTGGAATCGTCGTCGAAAACCACGGTCGGCGCAATGGCAAAGGCTGCCGCACGACCAGCCAGGGTCGATTTATGCACCACCGGCGGCGCGACTTCGCCGAGCGCCGCCTTTTCCAGCGACTGCTCAAGCTGCCTCAGGCGAGACGGGTCGTCGTAGCCGAACGGCTTGCCCTGAGCGTCCTGCACGTAGAAGATGTCGAGTGCCTGCTTGGTGGTCGAGGTGAAGACCTGCGCCCCCACGACGTTGGCCCCCATATTGGTGAAGCAGCGCGCGAGATCGGCGAACAGGCCCGGACGATCGGCACCGCTGATGCAGAAGGCGGCGGCGTTGCGCGCCGTGTCGATATGAGCCCGCGCCGAGGGTTCGGACTCAAACGTGGACCACGCCTGCTGGGCGTGTTGTCTGATCTCGTCCGGGGTGAACGAAAAGAGGTAGGATTCCTCCATCGTCTCCAGCCACGCCCGCATGTCGCGGTTGTTGCCGCCGAGCTGTTCGCGCAGGGCATTGGCGCGGGCATGCAGGTCCTCGCGCACATGGGTCACCGCGTCGCCTTCGGAGTTGCGCCCGCCGCGGAAAGCCGACTCGGTGGCCGCCAGAAGCTCGCGCATCAGCTGGCCCTTCCAGCCATTCCACACGCCCGGCCCGACGGCGCGGATATCGGCGACCGTCAGGATCAGAAGCTGGCGCAAACGCTCCGGTGTCTCGACAATGCGCGCAAACGACGCCACGGTTTCCGGGTCCGATACGTCGCGTTTCTGCGCATAGTCCGACAGCACAAGATGGTGACGCACCAGCCACGCGACCTGATCGATCTGCCAGTCTTCGAGCCCCAGCCGCGCGCAGGCCCGCCGTGCGGCGATCTCGCCTTCGATCTCCTGCCCCAGTTCGCCGCCCTTACCCGTATCGTGCAGCAGCATGGCCAGATAAAGCGTTTCCTTGTTGGCCAGATTGGGGATCAGCGCGGTGGCCAGCGGATGCTCTTCCGGGTGCTGGCCCAACTCGATTTCACGGATCAGGCCGACGGCGCGCAGGGTGTGCTCGTCCACCGTATAGGTGTGGTACATGTTGAACTGCGTCTGGGCGACGATCTGGCCGAATTCGGGGATATAGCGGCCCAGAAGCCCGGTCTCGGTCATCAGCGACAGGGTGCGATACGGGTTCTTGCCGCGCACCAGAATGTCGAGGAAGACCTCGGCGACCTTCTTGTCGCGGCGCAGGGCCGCATTGATCAGTTTCAGGTTCCGCGTGATCGCCGTAAAGGCGTCCGGATGCAGGTCCAGTTCCATCCTGTCCGCCATGCGGAACAGGATGAACATGGCGATCGGCGACTTTTTGAACACGTCCGGATTTTGCACGCTCAGGCGACCGGAATCGATGACGATGCCGGGATGCTCCGGCTTGGTCAGCGACATGATACCCGACTGAATCATGTGACTGAGGCGCGTCAGAGGCTTGGTCTTCTGCGCCTCAAGCTTGGTGCAGAAGATGCGCGTCAGGGCGCCGACTTCCTTGGCGACAAGGAAGTAGCGGCGCATGAAGCGTTCCACCGCCGGTTCGCCGTCGGCGTCGACATAGCCCATCAGACGGGCGATTTCCGGTTGCAGGTCGAAGCTCAGACGCTCTTCGGCGCGGCCTGCCGTCACGTGCAACAGGATGCGGACCTTCCACAGAAAGTCGAAGGCCTGCACGAAGGCGAGGCGTTCCTTCTCGGTCAGCATGGCGTCGAGCGCGCCCCAGCCATTGGGGTTCTGCGGCCGCGGGCTTTCGCGCAGGACGGGGGCAGGGCCGGACGCCGAAACATATTTGGCGATCCAGAACAGGGTGTGCAGGTCGCGCAGGCCGCCCTTGCCCTCTTTCAGATTGGGCTCGACGACGTAGCGCGAGGTGCCCGACTTGGCGTGGCGGAAATCGCGCTCCTCAAGCTTGGCGGTGACGAAATCATAGGCGCCGTGGCGGATGACGTCGAGGTTCAGCTTTTCCTTGAGGCTTTGGACCAGCACCGTATCGCCGGCCAGCGGACGGTATTCGAGCAGGGCCGTCATGACCGTATGGTCTTCGCGGGCGATGCGGATGGTCTCCTCGACCGTGCGCGAGGCGTGGCCGACCTTGAGGCCGAGATCCCAGAGGCTATAGAGTATGAATTCGATGACGCTTTCCGAATGCGGCGTCTCTTTCCACGCGCGCAGGAACAACAGGTCGAGATCGGAATAGGGGGCCAGTTCGCCGCGTCCGTAGCCACCGACGGCGATCAGAGCCAGACGCTCTCCCTCGGTCGGATTGCGCGCGCGATAGACGTGGGTCAGGGTAAAGTCCCACAGGGCGTGGACGATCTCGTCGGCCTGTTTCGACAGGGCGCGCGCCGTGGACAGGCCGCCACGGTGCTCTTCGACATGCGACAGCAAGCTTTCGCGCGCCATGTCCCATTCGCGCTTGAGGATGGCCACGGCCTTACGCCGCAGATCGGCCACGTCACCGGTCGAGTCCTCATAGGCCTGGGTCAGCTTGGCGCGCAGAGCCGCACCGTCGATGCTGTGGGTCAGCAGGGCCGGGCTGGTCTTGGGCTGGAGGGCAGCGGTATCACCGAGTGGGGGCATGGGCGTCGATCTTAACCAGACTCCGTAAACGATAGATAACCTCAAGGGCCTCGCGCGGGCTCAAATCGTCCGGGTTCAGTGCTTTCAGTGCCTTTTCCACCTCGGATTCCGCCGGTTGTTGCGCCGCAGCAACATTGACCTGCGCCTGTACGGTGGCAAACAAAGGCAGGTCGTCGAGTTTCAGCTGATGCGAGCGGTCGGTTTCCAGCCGCTCCAGAATGTCCTTGGCACGGGCCACGACGACCGGCGGCATCCCGGCAAGCTTCGCGACCTGCACGCCGTAGGAGCGATCCGCCGCCCCGCGCTTGGCTTCGTGCAGGAAGATCAGGTCGCCATTCCACTCCTTCGCGGTCATGGAGATATTGTGGGTATGGGCGAGTAAGGATTCAAGCTGGGACAGTTCGTGATAGTGGGTCGCGAACAGGGCGCGCGCCTTGACCACCTCGTGCAGGTTTTCCGCGCAGGCCCAGGCGATGGCCAGACCGTCGAAGGTCGCCGTGCCGCGCCCGATCTCATCAAGGATCACAAACGAGCGCTGCGTCGCCTGACTGAGGATCGCGGCAGTCTCGACCATCTCCATCATGAAGGTCGAGCGGCCCTGCGCCAGATCGTCCCCGGCGCCGACGCGCGAGAACAGACGATCGACCACACCCAATCGCAACGACGCGGCAGGCACGAACAGCCCGGCCTGCGCCATGATGACCAAGAGCGCGTTCTGACGCAGAAAGGTGGATTTACCGGCCATGTTCGGCCCGGTGACCAGAGTCAGGCGCGGCCCGCTTTGGCCCGACGCGTCGAGACAACCGTCATTCGGCGTAAACGGCTTGCCCTCGGCACGCAGGGCGACGACCACGACCGGGTGCCGTGCCGCCCTGGCGTCGAACACAAGGCTGTCATCGACGATCGGGCGCGTGGCCTCCATGTCCTCGGCCCATTCGGCGGCGGCGGACGCCACGTCGAGCGCGCAGAAGGCATCGAACATGTCCTGCAAGGGGTGAGCGTTGCGGCGGACCTCTTCGCGCAAATCCTCGAACAGGGCCAGTTCCAGCGTCAGGGCATCCGACGCGGCGCGCGCGATACGGGCGTCCATGTCGATCAGGTCCGGCGTCGAAAACCGCATCTGGTTGGCGAGGGTCTGACGGTGAATCAGACGCTGCCGATCGCTATCGCTGAGGCTATCGGCCTGTTTCGAAGTCAGCTCGATGAAATAGCCCAGCACGGCATTATATTTGATCTTCAGCGGCAGGCCGGTTTCCTGCTGAAGATCGGACTCCATGCGCAGGATGATCTGACGCGAGTCGTTGCGGAGCGTGATCAACTCGTTGAGATTGCTGTTGTACCCGGCCTTGATGAAGCCGCCGTCGCGCGTCGACAGCGGCGGTTCCTCGACCAGCGCCATGTCGAGCTTGAACAACAGGTCGGCGACGGAATCAGACACCGTCAGGGCCTTGATATGGCTGCGGATTTCGACCGGACAACGCGGATCGAGGGCGTCTTCGGCATCCGTCTGTTTCAACACCCGGATGGTTTCACCGGCGAGTTCGAGGCCGTCCTTGATGACCTTTAAATCGCGCGGACCGCCACGCCCCAAACCGAGCCGCGACAGGGCGCGCGCCAGATCGCTCATCCCGCGCAGGGTATTACGCAGGTCTTGACGCAGGCCACGATGTTCCAAAAACCATTGCACGGCGTCGAGGCGTGTATTGATCTCGTCCGGGCTGTTCAGGGGCCGCGATAGGCGTGCCGCCAGTAGTCGCGAACCGCCCGACGTAATGGTGCGGTCGATGGCCGACATCAGCGAGCCTTCGCGGCTGCCCTTCTGCGTGCGCTCGATCTCAAGGCTTTGCCGCGTCGAGGGGTCTATGGCGAGAAAGGCCAGCGACGTCGTCTTTTTCGGCGCTTTCAGGACCGGGACCTTGCCGGCCTGAGTGAGGTCGATATAGGCCGCCAGCATCCCCATGGCCGAGACCTCGGCGAGGCTGAACGTCCCGAACCCGTCCAGCGTATCGACGCCGTAAAGCCGTTTCAGCCGCGCCTCACCCGCTGCCGGATCGGACAGCGACGCCGACTGGGGTTGCAGCACCCCGCCGCAATATTTGAGCAAGCCATAGACATTTTCGTCCTGCAACAGGCGGTCGGCAACAAGGCTTTCCGACGGGCGCAACGCCGATAGGTGCGTTCCCAAGGTTTCCGGCGTCGTTTCCAGACACTCGACCTCACCCGTGGACAGTTCCAGCGACGCCAAAGCCATGACCCCGGCCCGCTGCGACAGGGCGATCAGCCGATTGGCTCCGCGTTCCTCCAGCAGGGTATCTTCGGTCAGGGTGCCCGGTGTGACGATGCGTACGATGCCGCGCTTGACCACCGATTTCGAGCCGCGCTTCTTGGCTTCCGACGGGTCTTCGAGCTGGTCGCAGACGGCAACGCGGAACCCGGCGCGGATCAGCTTGGCGATATAGGCCTCGGCGGCGTGGGCGGGGACGCCCGCCATGGGGATTTCCTCGCCCTGATGCCGCCCGCGTTTGGTCAGGGCCAGCGACAAGGCCCCTGCCGCCTTTACGGCGTCGTCGAAAAAGACCTCGTAGAAATCACCCATGCGGAAAAACAGCAGGGCGTCAGGGTTTTGCGCTTTGATTTCAATATATTGCGCCATGACCGGCGTCGCGCCGTCAAGCTGAGCCTTAAGATCGGAATCGGTTTGGGAAGAGGTCGTCGCGTTCATGCGAACAAGTTAATAAGTGTTAAGGCGAAAGCCTAGCCGGAAACGACATGCGCAACCGATTTCCACAGGCTTGGTGCTTATCCTCCCTGCGCTCGCGCGGGGAGGGGGACCGCGCCTGAAAGGCGTGGTGGTGGGGTGTCTAACTTACTTTCCGGGATGGTGTTCGTTGAACCTCGGCAAACCACCCCACCACCGTTCGCTCCGCTCACGGTTCCCCTCCCCGCCAGCGGGGAGGTATAAGTAGACTGCGCGGAATTCCGCACGGTGTTTCATATGTTGAAACGAAACAAAATGTTTTTTGAGAAAAAGTGATTGATAAACCTGTTTATCTCCGGGGCTTCCTGCAATACTAACACCCTAGGTAAACACTCAATTGTCTGACAAATAAGCGGAAACGCAGGAAGCCCGAATGCCGATCGACAAGACCAAGGTCAGCGACGAAGAAGCGCTGAATTTTCACCAGTATCCGTCGCCAGGCAAGATCGGGCTTCTGGCCACCAAGCCGATGGCGACCCAGCGCGATCTGGCCCTGGCCTATTCGCCAGGTGTCGCCGTACCGGTGCGCAAGATCGCCGAAAACCCCGATGCCGCTTACGACTATACCTCCAAGGGCAATCTGGTCGCCGTCATTTCGAACGGCACGGCGATCCTCGGCCTCGGCAATCTCGGCGCGCTGGCATCCAAGCCCGTCATGGAAGGCAAGGCCGTCCTGTTCAAGCGCTTTGCCGATATCGACAGCTTCGACATCGAAGTGACGACGCAGGACCCCGACGAATTCATCACGGTGGTCAAGAACATCACCTCGACCTTCGGCGGCGTGAACCTCGAAGACATCAAGTCGCCGGAATGCTTCATCATCGAATCCGCCTTGCAGGATCTGGCCGACGTGCCGGTCTTTCACGACGATCAGCACGGCACGGCGATCATCGCCGCCGCCGGCCTGATCAACGCGCTGGAAATCACCGGCAAGAATATCGAGGACGTCAAGGTCGTCCTGTGCGGCGCCGGCGCGGCGGGTCTGTCTTCCATCGGCCTGATCAAGGCCATGGGCGTAAAGCCTGAAAACACAACGGTTTGCGACATCCACGGCGTTGTCTATAAGGGCCGCACGGTCGAAATGGACCAGTGGAAATCGGTCCATGCCACCGAAACCGACAAGCGCACGCTGGCCGAAGCCATGGTCGGCGCCGATGTGGTGCTCGGTCTGTCGGCCAAGGGTGTCATCACGCCCGACATGGTCGCCTCGATGGCCCCTCAGCCGATCATCTTCGCCATGGCCAATCCGGACCCGGAAATCACCCCGGAAGACGTGGCGAAAGTGCGCGACGACGCCATCGTCGCCACGGGGCGTTCGGACTACCCCAATCAGGTCAATAACGTCCTCGGCTTCCCCTACATCTTCCGTGGCGCGCTCGATGTCCGCGCCCGCCGGGTCAACCACGAAATGAAGCTGGCTGCCGCGCAGGCTTTGGCGCAACTGGCCCGTGAAGACGTGCCGGACGAGGTCGCCGCCGCCTATCAGGGCCGTCACCTGAAATTCGGCAAGGACTACATCATCCCCACGCCGTTCGATCCGCGCCTGATCTGGTACATCCCGCCCTTCGTGGCGCAGGCCGCCATGGATACCGGCGTGGCGCGCAAGCCAATCACCGACATGGACGCCTACCGTAAGACGCTGGAAAAGCGCCTCGATCCGTCGGCGGGCTTCTTGCAAAATATCACCGCAACCGTGCGCTCGCGCCCGTCCAAGCGCATCGTGTTCGCCGAAGGCGAGGACGTCTCGGTCATCCGCGCCGCCCACGCCTTCAAGGCGCAGGGACTGGGCACGCCGATCCTCTGCGGCCGCGAAAACCTCGTCACCGCCAATATGCGCGCGGCAGGTCTCGACCCGGCGGAAGAAGGCATCGAAATCGTCAATGCCCGTTTGTCGCACCGCAACGCCGCCTATTCGCAGCTTCTTTATAACCGCCTGCAACGTCAGGGCTTCCTCAAGCGCGACGTGGACCGCCTGATCAATCAGGACCGCAACTCGTTCGCCGCCGCCATGGTCCTGTCGGGTCACGCCGACGGCATGGTGACGGGCGTCACGCGCTCCTTCGATCAGGCCTTCGACGACGTGCTGCGCGTGGTCGATCCGGCCCCCGGCGGACGCGTTATGGGGATGTCAATCGTGCTGGCGCGTGGCAAGACCATCTTCATCGCCGACACCACGGTGGCCGAACTGCCCGACCCGGATGACCTCGTCGAAATCGCCGTCGAAGCCGCCATGGCCGTGCGCGGCATGGGCCACACCCCGCGCGTCGCCTTCATGTCCTATTCGACCTTCGGCAACCCGTCGGGCGAACGCTCCGAACGCGTAGCCAAGGCCGTGGCCGAGCTTGAAAAGCGCGGTGTGGACTTCGAGTTCGAAGGCGAGATGCCGCCCGACGTGGCGCTCGATCCGGCGCTGTGGGCCAACTATCCGTTCCAGCGTCTGACCGCACCCGCCAATATTCTGGTCATGCCGGCGATCCACTCGGCTTCGATCTCGACCAAGCTGGTACAGGCCTTGGGCGGCGCGACCGTCGTCGGTCCGCTGCTGCTCGGTCTGTCGAAGCCGGTGCAGATCTGTCAGTTGTCGGACTCGGTGACTAAGATCCTGACCATGGCGACCTTCGCCGCCTACGATATCCGAGCCAATATGGGCGGGTAATAGCCGTCAGGCTTTGAAGAATTTTAAAAGGGCGGGGCTGTTCAGGCCTCGCCTTTTTCCTTGATGGCACCCACCCGGATCAGCCACACCGCCAGAACTACCGCCACAAACCCGATCACGGCGGTATAGGTGAAGAACAGCATGTAACCCGCGCCCAGAGCTTCGCGGCTGACGCCCAGAGTCTCAGCGGGTTTGGTGAATGATACGGCGGGCAGATTATGCAGCCACGGCAGGAACGGCGCGGCCAAGCCCCCCTGATCGGCCCCCTTGGCCGCGCTTTCGACGATACGGCCCGACTGCGAGGCCAGAAGCTTGCCCGGCAAGGCATAGAGCGACGACAGAAGCGCGTATTGCGGGGCGGCAAAGCCTTCGGAAATCATCGACGACATATAGGCGATCAACACCGTCCCCGCGAAACCGCCGGAAATATTGTCGATAGCCAGCGTCAACGAGAAGGCCGGGATACTGTCGCCCTGCGTTGCCAGCCAGGCATAGGCGAGGTTTGAGCCCGCGCAGATGACCGCGCCGGTGATCAGGCTAAACTTCATGCCGAAGCGCGTCATGCTCAGACCCCCGGCGGTAACGCCGATAATCGTCATGACGACGCCGAAAATCTTGCGCACCTCGCCGATCACCGCCAGATCGAAGCCGAGATCGACATAGAAAGCACCGTTGATATTCAACAGGAAATCGGCAAGGCGATAGACGCAGATCGTCGCCAGAATGAGTACGGCCAGATTTTCGTAGCGCTTGAAGAAATCGACGATGGGCTCGACGAAGGTTTGCCGCAGATAGGCCCCCGGACGCGTCGGCACGTTCGGCATCGGCACGCAGGCGAGGAACATCAGGCCCAGCCCGACGCTGACGGCAGGCAATTGAACGAAGATGCCGGTTTGTTTCGAGGTCCATACGGATTTGACCGCGTCGAAGGCTTCGGGGCTGGGGAAGGTAAACTGGAACAGATTGATATTACCGGTCAGGCCCGCCCCCATCAGTGAGGCGGCGATGACCATCAGCAGGATGCGCCCGCCCCATTCGAGGCCTTCGGTCACCGGGTGCGGCGGCAGATCGCCGTACTGAATGACGCGGATAGTGTGGACGCCTTCCTTGGCCAGCAGAGTGCCGATCAGGCCGAGTCCCATCAGGGCGGCCATCAGGGCGTAGGCGAAACCCCAACCGAGCGTTTCGGCGAGGATCAACGGCACGATCCCGGCGATGAACGGGGCGACGCGTGCCCCCCAGGCATAGGCGGTGGCCATGACGCCCTGACCGTCCTGATCGGCGCTTTCGATCCGCCACGCATCGACCACGATGTCCTGCGTCGCGCCAACAAAGCCGAGCATGACAGCGATGGCCGCCATAAGGGCCAGATTTTCCTGAGGATTGAGGCCCGAAATCAGCCACAGGCCGAGCATAACGAGGCTTTGCGTCAGCAACATCCAGCCGCGGCGATGGCCAAGCAACCGTGTCAGGATCGGCAGGGGCACGCGGTCGACCAGCGGGGCCCAGACGAATTTCAGGCTATAGGCGAAGGTGGCGAGCGAGAAGAAAGCGATGACTTCCAGCGACAGGCCGACCGTGCGCAACCACACCGACAGGGTGTCGAAAATCAGGGTCAGGGTCAGGCCGCACGAAAAGCCGAGGCAGATCATGGCCAACACCTTGCGCTGAAAGAAGGGGCGCACGGCTTGCCACAGGGTTTTCTTGGCGGGTGGCGTGTCAGTCATGAAAATCCCCGAAGATCGCAGTTCGGGCGATCATCGGGGTAGTTAACTGATTTGGCAAGGTTTAAGCGGCAGCCTGCTGTCCGCACCATTGCGACAGGCGATGGCGCAACGCCGCCAGTTCGATCGGCTTGGTCAGGAAGTCGTTCATCCCGGCGGCCAGACAGGCGCGGCGGTCTTCTTCGTAGGCATTGGCCGTCAGGGCGATAATCGGCGTCAGATGGCCGTCGGCGCGCAACTGTTTCGTCGTGCCGATGCCGTCGAGACCCGGCAGGCCGAGGTCCATGAAGACAACGTCGAAACGACGATCGGCCATGATGTGCAGGGCCTCTTCGCCCGACGCGGCACGCTCGACACGGCAACCTTCGCGTTGCAGGAGTATCTGCGCCAGCAGCGCATTAACCGGATTGTCCTCGACCAGCAAGGCCGTGACGTTCTGACCCGACGCCGTGAGGATACGTTCGTCTTCCGGGGTTGCCGGACGTGCTTCGGCGGCGACGGGTTTCAGCGACAGGGTTTCGATACGCTCTTTCAACGACGACCGGCGCAGAGGCTTGATCAGATACCCCGCCCAACCCTTGTCCCGCCAGGCGCTGATCTCGTCGCGCTCTTCCGGCGCCAGCAGGATCAGGCTGCGGTTGTTTGGTGCCGGTACAGGTTCGGATAGCGCCTGACGATCGGCCAGTACGACGGTGCGGGCGCGCTTGCCGGCTTCCTTGAGCGTGCGGACCGAGCGCATTGTGGCCTGAAAGCTGTCGAGATGACTTTGCGCGCTGTCGGCCAGGATAGGATTGGCGGTGACGATGACCGTATCGGCGGGCGTGGTGACCGCGACGGGTTTGCGCAGGGTATAGGGAATCTGGAATTCGACGGTAAACAGCGACCCTGTGCCGATCTCGGAATCGAGCGTCAGGGTGGCGTTCATCGCCTCGACCAGCTTCTTGACGACGACCAGCCCCAAACCGGCTCCGCCATACTGCCCCGACGCATGCGACGGATCGACCTGACCGAATTCTTCGAAAATACGCGCGCGCGCCTCTTCGGGAATGCCTTCGCCGGTATCGCGAACGCCGAAACGGATGTGACCTTTGTCGGTCAGCGACACATCGATCAGGACGCCACCGGATTGCGTAAATTTGATGGCATTGCCGGCCAGATTAAACAGAATTTGGCGCAGACGACCTTCGTCGATCTGGATCGACTCCAGCTGCGCATCCAGCTTCCACGCGATTTCGATACCCCCGGCATGAGCACGGGGCGACAGGAGTTCTGCGACGCCTTGCAGCAGGGGTTCCAATTCGACGCGGTGGGTTTCCAGACCGATGTGACCGGCTTCGATGCGCGCATAGTCGAGCAGATCATTGACCAGGGTCAAAAGATGTTCACCGGAATCGCGCGCCGTTTGCAGATAGGATTGCTGTTCGCCGCTCAACTGGGTGCGGTTGAGCAGGGACAACATGCCCAGCACGCCATTAAGCGGCGTGCGGATTTCATGGCTCATCAGCTTGAAGAAATCTTCACGCGCTTTCAGCTTGGCCGCTGCGTCACGGGCATCGGCCTCGGTGAGTAAGGCGGGAGGGGAAGATGTCGCTTGGCCGTGACGCATGAAGATATTCTTTTCGCAATTACCTTTTTTCAGGCTGTGATCACTGTAGGCGAAAAACCTTAACGACGGCTCAAAGCGATTCGTTTTGCGGCGAAAATCGCGGCACCTCGGCATCCATCGGCGAGGTCCGGCGGTAGACCAGCGCCTCGGCGATATGGCGGCGCAGGATTGGCGTTTCTTCACCGCTCAAGCTGCCCTCTAAATCCGCGATGGTCCGCGCCAGCCGCACACAGCGCGTCCAGCCACGCGCGGACAGGTTCGAGCGTTGCGCCGCTTGAGTCAATAGCGCTTTGGCGGCGGTGTCGAGCGGTGCGATCTGCTCCAGTCCCGAGCCCGACGCGGTGGCGTTAAGCGCCTGCTCACTGGTCAGGCCCAGCCGCCGGGCGCGTTCTGTCTGGATTTGCCGCGCCGCCAGAACGCGCGCGGCAACCTCGGCGGACCCTTCGGCAGGCGGCGGCAGACCCATATCGGCGGCGGTCACCGCCGGTACGTCGATTTGCAGGTCGATGCGGTCCATCATCGGTCCCGACACCCGGCTCTGATAGTCGCGCAGGCATTTCGGCGCCTTGCCGCACGCACCCTTACCTACACCACCATAGCCACAGCGGCAGGGGTTCATGGCGGCGACCAGTTGTACCCGCGCCGGATAGCGGATGTGGTGATTGGCGCGGGCGACCACGACCTCGCCCGTTTCCAGCGGCGCGCGCAGCGAATCAAGGGCCTGTGCAGAATATTCAGGTAGCTCATCGAGGAATAGCACGCCATTATGCGCCAGAGATACCTCACCCGGCTTGGCACGCAAGCCGCCTCCTGTCAGCGCCGCCATCGACGCCGAATGGTGCGGCGCGCGGAAGGGCCGGTCGCGCGTCAGATTGCCTTTTTCGAGCAACCCCGCCATCGACCAGACCTGAGAGGTTTCCAGCAGTTCCGCCGAGGTCAGCGGCGGCAATATACCGGGCAAACGTTGCGCCATCATCGACTTGCCTGAGCCCGGCGGGCCGACGAAGAGCAGGTTGTGTCCGCCCGCCGCGGCGATTTCCAGCGCCCGTTTGGCGGCCTCCTGCCCCTTGACCTCGCGCAGATCGGGTGTGGCCTGACCGGCCACAACCTCGCCAGGTAAGGGCGGCGACAGAACCGCGTGACCCTTGAAATGATTAATAATGTCGATCAGGGATCGCGGTGCCAGAATCGGCACATCCCCGGCCCACGCGGCTTCGCGGCCGTTTTCTTCCGGACAGATCAGGCCCATGCCGAAACTTGATGCTGCCAATGCGGCGGGAAGCGCCCCGGCCATTGCACCGATACGCCCGTCGAGTTTCAGTTCCCCCGCGCAGACATAGGCGTCGAGCGCATCCTGCGGTAAAACGCCCATCACGACCATCAGCGCCAGGGCGATCGGCAGATCGTAATGCGAGCCTTCCTTTGGCAGGTCGGCGGGGGCCAGATTGACGACGATGCGCTTACCCGGCAGACTTAACCCCATACCGGCAAAAGCCCCGCGTACGCGTTCGCGGCTTTCGGCGACGGCCTTATCCCCCAGCCCAACGACGACGAAAGCGACATTGCCGGAGGTCAGTTGCACCTCGGCTTCGACGCGGTGCGCCTTCGCCCCTTCGAACGCAATCGTCGTGACCCGTGCCGGCATAAACCCCTCCCCAAATCACGACCATCAACCATCGCAGGTACAGTCGAGTTGATTACACCACCTTATATTGATTTCTTATCCACACCCTACGGAATGAAAAAAGACAAATCAAGAACAAAATTGGAACAAAAAGGGTAATTTTTGTTGTGCGGGTTTATAATACCGTTAGCGCGTGCAAAACGTCGGAAAATATCTCAGCGTTTTCAAACCTGACCTGTGGATAACCGGCGATCTACAGCGTCCCATAGGGCGTCTCCGGCGTCGATTCCATCAAACGCTTTTAGTTGCACCGCACCCGTTGGCGACGTGACATTGATCTCGGTCAGGTAGTCACCAATGACATCCAGCCCCACGAACATCAGGCCGCGCGCCTTGAGTTCAGGGCCAACGCGGGCGCAGATTTCCAGATCGCGCGGCGTCAGCGTCGTTTGCACCGCCGTACCGCCGACGCGCAAGTTCGAGCGCACGGCGTCCTTTTCCGGCACGCGATTGATGGCACCAACCACCTCGCCGTCGACAAGGATGATGCGCTTATCGCCTGCCGACACCGCCGGGATAAATTTTTGCAACACTAGGGGTTCACGCCCGATGGCGGCGTGCAGTTCGATCAGGGCGTCGAGATTGCGATCGTCGGCCTTAAGTTTGATGATGCCGCCGCCTGCCGCGCCGTGCAGCGGCTTGAGGATCGTGTCGCCGTGCTTTGCCTGAAACTCACGCAAAGCGACCGGGTCGGCGCTGATCAGGGTCGGCGGTTGCAGACCCTGAAAATGCTGAGCGAACAGCTTTTCGGGGCAGTCGCGGACGCTCTTAGGGTCGTTGACCACCAGCGTTTTCGGGTGGATCATCTCCAGCAGATAGGTCGCGGTGATATAGGCGATGTCGAAGGGTGGGTCCTGACGCATCAGGACGACGTCGACATCGGTACCGAGGTCGAGGGTCTCGTAGTCCCCGGCGGTGACATGGTCACCCTTGATGGGACGCAAGGTAACCTTGCGCGCGCGCGCCTTGACCTGACCATCTTCGAGCGACAGATGCTGCGGCTCATAGACCCACAGTTCGTGGCCCCGGTTTTGCGCCGCCATCATCAGCAGGAAGGTCGTGTCCCCGGCGATATTGATCTTTTCGATGGGGTCCATCTGGACGGCGACGCGCAGGGTCATAGGGTGTCTCTCTGTTGTTAGCTTCTATGTAAACCGACAGTGCGTGAGAGCAAGAGGCCGCGCTTAAATACCTTCGGAAAAAGCGTCGCGGACGTGTTTGATGCCCTGCGGGGTAATCGCATAGAGATCGACGTGCAGGTGGTATTTGCGCAAAGCCGGTTTGCGGTCCTGAAGTTTCAGCCCCGCCTGCCACAGGCGGTGTTGCTGCACCGGTCCGACGGCGGTCAGGGCCTCCAGCAGGGTGCGCCGTTGCTTGACCTCGATAACGCACAGGCGCTTGCCCTTGACCGCCAGAATGTCGATTTCGCTTTCAGGCGTTTTCAGGCGGAAACCGAGGATGCGGTGACCGGTCAGCATCAGGTGGCCGAGCGCGATATATTCGCTCAGATGCCCGCGTCTGTGCGCCTTCTGCCCCCGCTCGACGCGTTTCATTTTTTCAGGTCAAGCGCGCGTTTATAGATGACCTTGCGCGGCAGGTCGAAGCGCTGGGCGAGCGTCGCGGCGGCCTCCGACGGGGCCAAGGTTTTCAGCGCATCGAGGATGGCCGCATCAAGGTCGTCTTCGGAGGTTTCTACGGCCTCCGCAGGGCCGATCAGGACGACGATCTCGCCCTTGGGCTCATGCAGTTCCTCGCGCGTGACGAGGTCGCTGAGACGCCCGCGCACGCAGGTCTCGTACAGCTTGGTCAGTTCGCGGCAGATGGCGGCATCGCGGTCGCCGATGGTGGCCAGCAGGTCGGTCAGGCTATCGTGCAGACGCGGGCCGGTCTCGAAAAACACCACCGTCGAGGCAAGGGTCTTGAAGTCGGCGAAGAAGGTTTTGCGGGCGGCGGATTTGTTCGGCGAAAACCCGGCGAACATGAAACGGTCGGTGGGCAATCCGGCCAGACAGAGCGCGGCCATGACGGCGGACGCGCCGGGGATGGGATGGACGCGCGCGCCGACACCCAGCGCCATATTGACCAGCCGGAAGCCGGGGTCGGAAATCAGCGGCGTTCCGGCGTCCGACACCTGCGCCACGACTTCGCCGGTATGCAGGCGCGCGAGGATTTCGGGGATGACTTGCGGGCCGGAATGATCGTCGTAGCGGATCAGCTTTTTCTTGAGATCGTAGGCCGCCAGCAGCTTCCCCGTCACCCGCGTGTCCTCGCACAGAACCACATCGGCGGCGCGCAGCACATCGAGCGCGCGGAGCGTAATGTCGCGCAGATTGCCGATCGGCGTGGCGATGATATAGAGCCCGCCTTCGACAGGACGGGGCGGCGGCGCAAAGAAATCGGTCATGAGTCCTTATTGGCGCACGACGCTGGGAAGTCAAATAATCCCGACGCAGGTGCGGGCGACCTGACGTTTCTGGGCGTCGGTCAGTTTCACACCCTTGACCTTCCAGCCGAGCAGGCCTTCGCGGGCGACGACCAGCCAGGTATCGCCACTAATATTGTACTGACGGGCGTTGAAGCTGCCATAGCGGATGCGCGGATCGGGCTTCCAGTCGGTCTTGACGGGCGTGGGCTTGAGGTGGCGGATCAGGGTCGCGAAGCCTTCCGGCTCTCCGGCAGCTTGCGCACAGAGATGCAGGTCCGGGCCTTTCAGCGGCGGGGCATCGGGTTCGCGCTTCTTGCGGATGATCAGGGCCGCGCCCTTATCGAAGATGCGGTTCAACAGGCCGCGTTTGCGCTCCGGATCGGCGGGGGCAGCAGCGGGAGCGACTTCGAACGGCTCGATGTCCTTGTACAGGCTGTTGGTAATGGCGATGCCGTCGATCAGGCCCTCCATGCGGTTGAGATCGCTTTTTCCGGCATAGGTCAAGGTCTCGATGGCCACGCTCTGGGCGCGATAGACGTCATAACAGACCACGCCGCCGACCACGGCCAGCAGGATAGCCGAAACGATCAGATACTTACGCCATTTTTGCATGGATTACCCCTTGAGTGCGCGACCCTAACCGGCAATTCGGCAGAAATTATGACAAAAGTTCAAGCAGAAGACGGTCGAGGACCACGCGGCCCTTGTCGGTGGCGCGTAGACGGTCGTTGCGGATGTCGAGGAAACCGTCGGTGATCAGGTCATCGCGTTTGATCAGCAGCAGGTTTTGGATGCGCACCAGCCGTACCCCGTCGATCAAGCGCAGGCCGAGCATCAGGGCCTCTTCGGCGGACCCGTCTGACGACAGACGCTCGCGGTCGATGCCGGTACCGTGCTCGCCGACGCGCGCGATATAGGTGCGCAGATCGCTTTCGGCGACGGTGGCGTGGCGGACACCGTCAAGAGTCAGACGTCCGTGCGCGCCGGGGCCGACACCGATATAGTCGACACCTTCCCAGATGTTTACATTGTGCGCCGACCGGGCAGCAAGACCCTTGGCGTGGTTCGACACCTCATAGGCCTCGAAACCCAGATCGTTGAGGACCGATTGCGTCGTGTAATAAAACGCCTCACCTAGTTCCGGGGCGGGCAGGCTCAGCTTGCCGCGCCGCGCCGCGCGCCCGAACGGCGTATCGGGTTCGAGACTCAGTTGGTAGGGCGAAATATGCTCGACACCCAAAGCCGCCGCACGTTTCAATTCCGCTGCCCAGTCGTCGGGCGTCTGTCCCGGCAAGGCATAGATCAGGTCGAGCGACACACGATCGAACACCGACAGGGCGGTGTCTAAACCCAGCAGGGCTTCGCGCGCCGAATGGTTGCGCCCGAGGAATTTCAGCGCTGCGTCATCGAGCGACTGGATACCGATCGACAGGCGGTTGATACCGGCAGTGCGGAAAGCTTCGTAACGCGAAATCTCGGCGTCAGTGGGATTGGCCTCCAGCGTAATTTCAACAGGGCCGGACGGCGGGAAGAGTTGCCGCGCCTCATCGATCAGCGTCGCGATCCATTCAGGCCGCATCAGGGACGGGGTGCCGCCGCCGAAAAAGACCGAGGCCAGTTCACGCGGCCCCAGCCACGATGCTTGCGTGCGTAGCTCGGTGAGGATCGCCTCGAACAGGGCGGTTTGTGTCGCGATCTGCCCTCTGTCCCGCGTGACGTTGAAGTCGCAATAGGGGCAGATGCGCGCGCAATAGGGCCAGTGGATATAGAGGGCGACCGGGGTCATAGGTGGGTCGCCCTTTATGTTTAGTGACGGAAGACGCGCACGCCGGTGAAGGCCATGGTCAGGCCCGCCTCGTCGGCAGCCGCGATGACGTCGGCATCCTTGATCGAACCGCCCGGCTGGATGACCGCGGTCGCCCCCGCCGCCGCGGCTTCAAGCAGACCGTCGGGGAAGGGGAAGAAGGCTTCCGACGCACAGGCAGAACCCTTGGCCAGAGACTCGCTCAGACCCAGCTTTTCGGCGGCTTCCTGCGCGCGCAGAGCGGCGATGCGGGCCGAGTCGCGACGGTTCATCTGACCGGCGCCGATGCCGGCGGTGCGGCCTTCCTTGGCATAGACGATGGCGTTCGACTTGACGTGTTTGGCGACGGTGAAGGCGAACAGCATGTCCTGAATCTCGGTCGGGGTCGGTTGACGCTTCGTCACGATCTTGAGGTCCGGCGCGAGGATACGTGCAGTGTCGCGCGACTGGATCAGCAGGCCTCCGGCGACCGAACGGAAGACCTGACCGCCGCTCAACGGATCGGGCAGGGAGCCGGTGACCAGCAGGCGCAGGTTCTTCTTGGCTTTGATGACCTCGACTGCGTCGTCGTCCACGGCCGGGGCGACGATGACCTCGGTGAAGACCTCGACGATCTTTTCGGCGGTCGCACGATCAAGCTTGCGGTTCAGCGCCACGATGCCGCCGAAGGCCGACACGTCGTCGCATTCCAGCGCGCGCTTATAGGCCGTCAGCAGGTCCGGACCGACGGCGACGCCGCACGGATTGGCGTGCTTGACGATGACGCAGGCCGGTTCGTCGAATTCGGCGACCAGCTCGATGGCGGCATCGGTGTCGGCGACATTGTTATAACTCAGTTCCTTGCCCTGAAGCTGGGTCGCGGTGGCGACACCCGGGCGGTCTTCGCCGGTCTTATAGAAGGCGGCGGACTGGTGCGGGTTTTCGCCGTAGCGCATGGTTTGCAGGCGCGTCCCGGCGATGGTCTTGCGCTCGGCGTAGGTGTCGCCAAGCTGTTCGGCAAACCACGACGACACGGCGCTGTCATAGGCGGCGGTACGGGCAAAGGCGCGGGCGGCGAGCGATTTACGCAGAGACAGACCGGTCTTTCCCTCGGTGGTGATCGCGGCGATGACCTCGTCGATCCCCGCCTTGTCGACGCAGACGGCGACATAGGGGTGGTTCTTGGCCGACGAACGGATCATGGCTGGACCGCCGATATCGATATTCTCGATAGCCGCTTCGAAGCCACCACCGGAGGCGACGGTCTTCTCAAACGGATAGAGGTCGATCCACACGATGTCGATAGGGGCGATGTCGTGCTCGGTCAGAGCCTTGGCGTGTTCCGGCGCGTCGCGATAGGCGAGCAGGCCGCCGTGCACCTTGGGGTGCAGGGTCTTGACGCGACCATCCATCATTTCAGGGAACTGCGTCAGGTCCGACACGTCCTTGACCGCGATCCCCGCATTGGCGATCGCCGCGCGTGTCCCGCCGGTCGAGACGATTTCGACCCCGGCGGCAGCGAGGGCCTGAGCCACCTCGATCAGGCCGGTCTTGTCCGACAGCGAGATCAGGGCGCGTTTCGGCGTGACGAAATCGGGAGCGGGCGGGAAATCGGGCGCGGCGGGCATGGGCAGTCCATTCGGGAGGTTGGGGAAATATGCGCGCGGTGTACACAACGAAGGCGCAAAAGGGAACCCACAAAGCTTGATACTGGTTACAGCACCCAGATAACGGTTCATGAGGCCTGGGCGACAGACAAGCTGAGCGTCACTCGACAAGTTTCCATTTTTACGAAATAAGACGACATGTTTAGCGCCTTGCCCGTCGACCCGTCCAAATACTCCGCCTTTCTGGCGGCGATGCTGCTCATGGCCATCACGCCGGGACCGGCCAATCTGTTCTGCATCTCGACGGGCCTGAAACGCTCGGTGCCGCGCGTTCTGATGGGCGTGTTCGGTATCAATAGCGCGACCCTGATCTGGTTCGTCATGGCCGCGTTCGGGCTACATATCCTGATCACCACCGTCCCGGTCATTTTCCACCTGATGACCTTCGGCGGCGCGATCTATCTTCTGTGGATCGCCTATAAAACGATCCGCGCGCGCAAGTCGCACAATGCCCATGAACTCGATGTTCCGATAACGGATCAAATGCCGCAAAGCCTCTGGGCGACGTGGAAAGACGGTTTCATGGTGCAGTTCCTGAATCCGAAAGTCACGCTGTTCTTCACCGCCGTCCTGCCGCCCTTTCTCGATCTGAGCCGCCCGATGACGACTCAGATGCCGGTCTTCGCCGCCACGGCCATCGGCATGGATGTCATCGCCATGACCACCTACGGCCTGAGCGGGCTGGCCCTGACGCGTCTGCTCAGCCAAGGCCGCAATCGCGAATATTTCGAGCTGTTCGTGGGGTGTCTGCTGGGCCTGATTGCGCTGCTGATCCTTGGCCACGGCATCGCGGATTTGCTGAAATCGGCTTGATAATTCCAGTCATGGTAAACCGCTCTTAACCCTTTTGGCGGCATAAAGCGGGGTCAACCTTCACAGGCCTGTTTGTCGCATGAGCACCGTTACCGCCCTCGTCTGGAATCATCTCGAAACCAACTTCCTCATGATCTGGCGGTCGGTGCCGATGGCGCGTCTGCGCGGCGCACTGGTCTGCCTGATCGGTCTGGCTTCATTGCTGGCCTTCGCCTCCTACAACGCCGCCGACGCCAGCTGGAACACGGCGACCGATGCCCCGGTGCAGAACCTGCTCGGCGGGTTCGGTGCGATCCTCGCCGACCTCGGTCTGCAATCTCTGGGTCTGGCGGCCTGGCCGATGGCGGCGCTGATGACGTGGTTCGGCCTGACGCGCCTGATGCAGCTCGATCCCGACGAAGGCCGCCGCGCGCTTCGCATCCATAGCCTGTTCGCCGCCCTGTTCGTGCTGATGCTGGCGGCGGCGCTGGCGCCGCTGCATACAGGCGACGCGACTTCGCCGTCGATCGGCGGCTTCTGGGGCACCGGTGTACATGGCATCCTGAACGCCCTGTTCGACTTCATGCGCCTACCCGCCGGTGATGTCATCGCCAGCCTGATCTTCGGCGCCGCCGCCCTGTGGTGCTTCAATCAAGCCCTGCGCCTGAAGGCCGATAGCTATGTCCGCGCCGCTGGGTTCATTCTGGGCGGCTTCAGGGGCGCGATCAACGCCACGGGTATCAGCGAAAAGGTCTCCGACGCCGTTGCGCGCGCCGAGGCCAAGCCGAAGGGCGCCCGTAAAAGCGTCAAGACGCCCAAGCCCTTTATCGACGAAGCGGCCTACGACGCCGAACCGGCTGCCGAGCCACAGGTCAATCTGCGCACGCCGGTCGGCGAAGAGCCCGACTACGACTACGACGCACCGCCGTTCGATATAGACGACCTCGATCCCGACGCGCCGATGCTGAGCCCGGCTCCGAAATCGGCCACACCAGAGCCGAAAATCCGCATGGAAGCGCCGCGCACGCCCAAGCCTTCGGCCCGCGAGCAGGATGAGCGTCAGTCGAGCTTCGAGTTCCTCAAGCCCGGCAATTTCCGCTTGCCGGAACTGTCGATCCTGTCGAAGCCCAAGCCGCGCGCCACCAGCTTCGACGAAGCCGCCCTGCGTCAGAACGCCCGCATGCTGGAAAGCGTGCTGGCCGAATTCGGCGTCAAGGGCGTCATCGATCAGATCCGCCCCGGCCCGGTCGTCACCCTCTACGAACTGGCCCCCGCCGCGGGTGTGAAGGGCGCGCGCGTCGTCGCTCTGGCCGACGATATCGCCCGCAACATGTCGGCGCGCTCGTGCCGCGTCTCGATCGTTCAGGGCCGCAACGCCATCGGCATCGAACTGCCCAACGCCGTGCGCGAAACCGTTTACCTGCGCGACATGCTGGCCTCGGCCGAGTTCGAAAAGGCCGGACACATGCTGCCTATGGTGCTGGGCGAAAACATCGGCGGCGAGCCCTACGTCACCGACCTCGCCAAGATGCCCCACCTGCTGATCGCGGGCACCACCGGCTCGGGTAAGTCGGTCGGCGTCAACGCCATGATCCTTTCGATCCTCTACCGCCTCGATCCGGAACAGTGCAAGTTCATCATGATCGACCCCAAGATGCTGGAACTCAGCGTCTATGACGGCATCCCGCACCTGATCGCCCCCGTCGTCACCGACCCGAAAAAGGCCGTCGTGGCGCTCAAATGGACCGTCAAGGAGATGGAAGACCGCTACCGCCGTATGTCGAAGATCGGCGTGCGCAACGTGGCCTCCTTCAATGAACGCGCCAAGGCGACCGCCGCCGAAGGCAAGAACTTCATCCGCAAGGTCCAGACCGGCTTCGACGAGGTCGGCCAGCCGATCTTCGAGATCGAGGAAATGGTCCCCGAACCCATGCCCTATATCGTCGTCATCATCGACGAGGTCGCCGACCTGATGATGGTCGCGGGCAAGGACATCGAAGGCGCGGTTCAGCGTCTGGCTCAGATGGCCCGTGCCGCCGGTATCCACCTGATCATGGCCACACAGCGCCCGTCGGTCGACGTCATCACCGGCACCATCAAGGCCAATTTCCCGACCCGGATTTCCTTCCAGGTCACCTCGAAAATCGACTCCCGTACCATCCTCGGCGAACAGGGCGCGGAACAGCTGCTGGGCCAGGGCGACATGCTCTATATGGCGGGCGGCGGACGCATCACCCGTCTGCACGGCCCCTTCGTCGCCGACGGTGAGGTCGAGGCCGTGGCCGAATATCTGCGCTCGCAAGGGTCGCCGCAATATCTCGACGACATCACCGCCGGTGGCGACGATGACGGCGGCGACAGCGATGGCGGCGGCATGGGCGAAGGCGGCTCCGGCGACGACCTCTACGACAAGGCCGTCTACTTCGTCACCTTCGACCGCAAGGCCTCGACCTCCTACATCCAGCGCAAGCTTCAGATCGGCTATAACCGGGCGGCAAGCTTGATGGAGAAGATGGAACTGGAAGGCGTCGTCGGCCCGGCTAACCACGTCGGCAAACGCGATATCCTCGCCCCGCCCCCGCCGCATTAAGCGTTAAAAGAGGCTCCGCCGGGCAGGGTCATAGACCCTGCACCCGTTACTTGGAGCATGTGGTGAGGCCTGCTTCCTTATACCTCCCTGCACGCAGCGCGGGGAGGGGGACCGCGCCCGGAGGGCGTGGTGGTGGGGTGCCCTTCTTAAGCTGGACATAAGCTCAAGCTTCCAACCATACTGTCCTTATGACCGAACCCGTTTTCCTCGCCTATCCCTTCGACGCCGCCTTTTCTGAGGCGGTGCAAATTGGCACCACCATCTATCTGTCAGGCCATATCGGCGATGACGACGACGGCAATCTGGCCGATGGGTTCGATGCCGAAGTCCAGCAGATGATGACCAATGTCTCGGCCTCTCTGGCCCGGTTCGAGCGCGACCTGACGGCGCTTGTTTCGGTTAGGGTCATGCTCACCGACATGGCGAATCTTGAGCGCTTCAACGTCCTGTTTGCTGGTTATTTCGCCGACGCGCCCCTGCCCGTCTGTTCGGTGTTTGCCGTGACGCAACTGGCGCTCGATGCGTCCATCGAAATCGAGTGCATCGCTACGCTATAAAGCGCTCAGCGCCCCCGCCGTTTAAGATAGCGCTTGTAGATCCGGTCTCTTTGCCACCCTCGGACAGAGTCCCCATCATCCGGGCCGCCGCCGTCATCGTGGTACTGACCGTCCCAGGATTCGGGCTTCAAACTGTGTTGAAACGGCCATACGCCCCGTCGGGTGCGGCCGCATATCGGGCACCATTTCCGGTGAGGCTGTGTGAAAGGGTTACGGCCTGCCTGAATCATAAACCGGCACCTTGGGCATTTGAAGCCAATGGCAATGCCGAGCAGGATTACCGCCAGAGCCGTCGAACCCGCTATGCTGAGACTGTTGGGATCGCCCATCCCCGCGCATATGGCCGCGCCGCCTATCAGAATGGCTGAGGTCAGCCACAGCGAATTGACGAACAACGACAGGAAAGCCGTCATGAAAACGGCAAAGGCGAGGGTTGAATTCGTGTAAGACGTCAGACTGGTAAGCAGGAAGATAATACCCGGCACAGCAAAGACGGCGGGATAATACATCGCCTCAGAGCCCCAGCCGTTTAGCCCGTCCGGCGATGCTCATATAGAGCCGCTCGGCGATCAGCAAATCCGGCATGCCGGTCGACTTGCACGCCTTATCCGTGTCGATCAGTTCCTTCGACAATGGGTCGATATGGAAATCCGACCAGTTGCGCGCCTGACGCAGGAACTCCGCCTCCTGTTTCCAGAACACCCCGGCGGCACGGGTGGCCTGCTTGGCGTCGATGCCCTTGGCGACCTGCGCCTGAATGAGCCTTAGCTTGATCAGGTGGGCATTGAGCGCCCGCACCGCATCGACCCCGGTTTCACCCTCGGCAAAGGCGCGTCGCAGACCGGCCTGCGCCAGCCCCATCTTCGCGCCAAAGGCCTGCAAGGCCGCATCGAACAGAGAGGCTTCCGGCTCGACCCCGAGAAAATCCTGCAATTCCTTCGCATCAAGCGTCTTTTTCGACCCCGGTCCGATGAACAGGCACAGGCGCTCGATCTCCTGCCGCGCCACACCGCGTTCGCGGGGTAACCGGGCCGCGAAAATATCCATCGCGTCGGGCGTCAGGGCGACTTCGTTTTTCGCCAGCGTCTCCCGCGCCATGCGCACCACATCGCCGGTCTCGTCCTCGTAGCAGGCAATCGACGCCACGGCCTTGTCGGCATCGGCCAGCTTGCGCGTGGCGGAATCACCGCCCAGCCCCCCGGCCTCGATCAGGAAAAAGGCGTCGCGGTTGAACTCCCCCGCCGCGTGGGCCTTGAGCGCCGCCGCGACCTGCTTGTCGAGCGCTGCCTTTTCCGAGAAGAATTTCAGTCGCACCAGCCGCCGGCCACCCATCAGGGACTGCGCCGTCAGTTCGTCCTCAAGCCGCGCCGCGTCAATATCGATGTCGGTATCGGTAAGGATCGAGACGTTGAACGGGTCTTTGATGTCCGGCACGATTTGTCGCGCCAGAGCTTCGCCGCGCTCGATGACCTGACCACGATCCTTGCCGTAGATCAGGCAGGCGATCACGTCGCGCGGCGGCGCTTTGAGAAAGCCCTCGATTTCAGGGCGTTTGACGAGCTTCATTTACTTCGCAAGGGCCGTGGTTTGGCCGTGGAAATAGAGCGTGATGTCGCTGCGCAGCCGGTCGCTGATGCTGGTCGCGGCACGCTGCTGACCGTCCTTTTGCGAAATGACGCTGCCATAGGGGGATTTCGATGTGGCGTCATAGGTCGTAGTATCGACGAAATTGCCCTTGGTCAGGACGGCGCGTGTCTGCACATCGACCAACTCGTAGGTGACCATATTCGAGATTTCCGAACGGATCGCCGTATCGTTGGCGCCGATCCCGACGTCGTACCGGCTTTCGACCAGCTTGACATCCAGACGGTAAGGCTTGGTCGCCGACGACGCGGTGTCGAAGCTGGCCACGAGGTTTTGCCGCACGAAATAACCGGTGCGTGAATCCGTCGTATTGACCTCGATCCCGGCAAGCGTCGCGCCCAGCCCCTTCTGCGCATAGACCGGCGTGAAGCCACACCCGCTCAAAGAGAGGGGCGCAGCCAGAAGGCAGACGGCGAGGAGGGCTTTGCGGATCATGAGCGGTTACCCTACGACGAAGTTAAGGATGCGATTTGGGACAACGATCACCTTGCGCACGGTGACGCCCTCAAGATGTCGTTTAACGCTCTCGTCTGCAAGCGCCATTTCGCGGATTTCGTCCTCCGAAGCACCCAGCTTGACCGAAAGTTCGCCGCGTTTCTTGCCATTGACCTGCACCGGCAGGATATAGACGTCGTCGGTGGCAAGCTGAGGGTCGAATTGCGGCCAGGCCGCATCGGCGATCAGGCCGTCATGACCCAGTCGCGTCCAGCCTTCTTCGGCCAGATGCGGCGTAATCGGCGCGATCAGTCCGGCGAGGATGGTCAGGGCTTCGCGGCGCGCCGCCGTGCCGGTCTTCTGCACGTCCGAAGCGCGCAGGACGTTGACGAACTCGTACAGCTTGGCGATCGCCGCGTTGAAACGGAAGCCCTCGAAGCCTTCGGTGACGGCCTTCGACGCCTTGTGCGCTGCCTTGCGCAGGTCCAGCGCAGCGGCCTCGTCGCCCGCGATCTCTTCATCGGGCAGGCTATCGAACTCGGTCCACACGCGCGAGGTAAAGCGCCACGAGCCTTCGACGCCGCCGGTGGTCCATTGCACATCGCGTTCCGGCGGCGAGTCCGACAGGACGAACAGGCGGGCCGCATCGACACCATAGGTGTCGAAGATATCTTCGGGCGCGACGACGTTCTTCTTCGATTTCGACATCTTTTCGATGTCGCCGATTTTCAGGTGCTCGCCGGTCGACAGGCGCTTGGCCAGACGGCGGCTGTTGTCGAAAATGATATCGACATCCGACGGATCGACCCACTCACCGGCTTCGGTCTTATAGGTTTCATGCGTCAGCATGCCCTGCGTGAACAGGCCCGCAAAGGGCTCTTTCACGTCGAGATAGCCGCAGGTGTTCAGCGCCCGCGTGATGAAGCGCGAATAGAGCAGGTGCAGGATGGCGTGTTCGATGCCGCCGATATACTGATCGACCGGCAGCCAGTAATCGGCATCGGCCTTGCGAATCGCCTCATTGGCGTCCGGCGCGGTGAAGCGGGCGAAGTACCACGACGAATCCACGAAGGTGTCGAGTGTGTCGGTTTCGCGGCGCGCGTCTTTCTGGCAATGCGGGCACTTGACGTGCTTCCACGTCGGGTGACGGTCGAGCGGATTGCCCGGCACATCGAAGGTCACGTCGTCCGGCAACACCACCGGCAATTGCGCATCCGGCACCGGCACGACGCCGCAGTCTTCGCAGTGGATGACCGGGATCGGGCAGCCCCAGTAGCGCTGACGCGACACGCCCCAGTCGCGCAGACGGTAAATGGTTGCGCCTTCGCCGAGACCCATGCCTTCGATTTTCGCGATGGCCTGCTCCTTGGCGGCTTCGATATCGAGCCCGTCGAGGAAGTCCGAATTGAAGATCGTGCCGGGACCGGTATAGGCCTCGGTCCCGACGGTGAACACTTCCGGATCGGCGTCGGCAGGCAACACGACCTCGGTCACCGGCAGATCGTATTTGCGGGCGAAGTCGAGATCGCGCTGATCGTGCGCCGGGCAGCCGAAAATGGCGCCGGTGCCGTAACCCATCAGGACGAAATTGGCGATCCAGACATCGAGCGTCTCACCGTCCTTGAACGGATGCGCCACCTTCACGCCGGTGTTAAAGCCGAGCTTCTCACCCGTGTCGATTTCTTCCTGCGTCGTACCGCCTTTTTTCACCGTGTCGATGAAGGCATCGAGTTCCGGCGACGCAGGCAGAGCCTTGACCAGCGGGTGATCGGCGGCAACCGCGACGAAGCCCGCCCCGAACAGGGTGTCAGGCCGCGTCGTGTAGACCTCAAGCCCGTCGAAACCGGCGGGCGCATTATCCGCAAACTTGAAGCTGAACTTCAGGCCCTTCGAGCGACCAATCCAGTTGGCCTGCATCAGGCGCACCTTGTCCGGCCAGCGGTCGAGCGTCTCCAGACCCTCGATCAGCTCGTCGGCATATTGCGTGATCTTGAGGAACCATTGCGTCAGATTGCGCTTCTCGACCACGGCGCCGGAACGCCAGCCTTTACCGTCGATGACCTGTTCGTTGGCCAGCACGGTATTATCGACCGGGTCCCAGTTGACCTGCGACTCCTTGCGATAGACCAGATCGTGCTTCAGCAGGTCGAGGAACCACTTCTGCTGCTTGCCATAATAGGCGGCATCACAGGTAGCGAATTCGCGCGTCCAGTCGATCGAGAGGCCCAGACGCTGAAGCTGCGTCTTCATGTTGGCGATATTGTCGTAGGTCCAGCCCTTGGGGTGGATGCCACGCTCCATCGCCGCGTTCTCCGCCGGCATACCGAAGGCGTCCCAGCCCATCGGGTGCAGAACGTTGAAGCCGCGCGCCCGCTTGAACCGCGCCACCAGATCGCCCATGGCGTAGTTGCGCACGTGACCCATGTGAATCCGGCCCGACGGATAGGGAAACATTTCAAGCACATAGTACTTGTCTTTGCCCTGGGCCTCAGCCGCGCCTTTCGTCAGGAAGACCTGAGCGTCGTCCCAGCGGGCGCGTTGTTTCGGTTCGGACTCTTTGGGATTGTAGCGTGACATCGGTAAGCCATGAAGGGCGGCATCTCGCCGCGAAAAAATATGGCTCCCCGAATAGACAAAAAGAGCGTTCAGGTCAAAGCATGGTGTCGTTGACACGCGAATTTACACTGTTGTCCCTTTGTACAAAGGATTGACGCTGTACGGGCTCTATATAAAGCTGAATTCCAGCAAGGGTGGATAAGGGGGATATGCCAATGCACAAAGTCAGGATCTATACCTTTTCAGGTGTGCTTCAGGCCATAGCGGGTCTGCTATTGCTCAATTTCGGCATATTGTTTCATGCTTACGATCAATGGAAACAGGTGGCTGGATTTCCGACCTTGCCTCTGGCAATCTTTTTAGCGGCCTTATCATTTTATCTGATCAGCAAAGAGGCTGTCTTTAAAGAGTTTTCTTTAGGCGAAAATCATAAACACAGATCGATGATCCGAACCCTAAACGTCTTAATCGTCGTGTGTATATTTTTATTCATCACAAGCCTGTTTTTGGTTTTTATTATAGATGTGATTTACAAAGATAAGGCGTTTGCTTTTATTTTAAATATTTTCCTAATGTCTATTTTTACATTGAGCACAATAATTAGTCTTTTTCTGGAAATTTGGCGGGGCAAAATGTTTCAATCATCTGAAAAGATGTTTGTTTAATTACAAAGAAAAAAGGCTCCCGATATGTATCGGGAGCCTTTGACGTTATGGCCTGTTAGAGGCCTTACTTGACGTTCGACAGGCGCAACTGACGGGCACGCGTCAGGATGGCGTTTTCGATGTCGATCTGGGTCTGGGCCGAAACCGTGGCGTCCACCCACTGACCGCCGGTATTGGTCTGCTTGTACAGCGACACGTTCAGGGCATCGGCGCGCAGGCGGGTATCGAGGATATAGATGGTCGCCTTGAAACGCTCGTCCGGCTTTTCCGGGTTGGCGTACCAGTCGGTGATGATGATGCCGCCCCACGGATCGGCCGAGGCCAGAGGCATGAACGAAATGGTGTCGAGCGACGCGCGCCACAGATAGGCGTTGACGCCGATGGTCGCGTCGGCGGTTTCCGACGCCGGCTTCTTGCCGCCAAGACCCAGAAAACCCTTGCTTTCGGCGCTGGCGTCGAGGGTGCTTTCTTTCTTGCCGAAACTGGTGCAACCCATCAGGCTCAGGGACATTGCCGCGGCGGCCACGACCAGAACCGCCTTTTTCGTCATCGTCATAGTATCGTCCACTCCGCAAGTGTCTCTTGGCCAAAAGGCTCTATTAACCGCTCTATAGCATAGGCAAGCGGGGGTATGACAAGAGCTTCCTTGTCCGGGCATAGCCCCAAGCCCCCAAAAATGGCCCGTTGCGGCGCAAACTGGCATTCAATTGAGACGCTTATGCGGCAAACGGGAGAACGTCGCGTAATATCGAGCGTGACCATTTCAACACATGTTTTGGGGGAATCTGACTCATCCGTCTAAAAACGATCAATTATATTGATTTCATTCACCATCCCTCTTAATCGGGAAATAACACATATACGCCAAAATAGAGGTGTAGGGTGTGGCTGGGTTAAACCTTATGGGGACTCTGAACGGTTACATAAAACCGTCATCATTCCTATATAAGGCAAAATCCGAAACAGGTTCAGGGTTTGGCGCGCACATATACGCGCCTTTGGTTGACAAAACACGATGACACGGTTGGTCGCAGGTTTGGTATCGTTGACAGTGCTGGCAGTCGCCGCAAGCACTGCGCCGGCCTTCGCGCTCAATCAGCAAACCGTGAAGGGCAAGACGAGCGAGGCCACCGCCCCCGTCAGTCTCACGGGCGTTACCGTCGACGCTTCGTCCAACGCCAAGCAACAATCCAAGGTCTATCAGTGGTCGCTCAAGGGTCGCTGGGGTCTGAAACTGGGTGTCAACGAAGACGAAGCCCGCCCCAGTGGCTGGAACGACGTCGATGCGGGCGCCTTCTACAAGATCACCCCGTCGGTTCGCGTCGGCGGTTCGGTCGGTTTCGGCGAGAAGACCAAGGCGCTGCAACCGCGTGACCCGGCTCTTGAAAAAGACCAGCCGCGCGTCCGTCTGGAAACAACGTTTAAGTTCTAAGCCTGACAGGCTTTTTTCCTACAAATGAAACGCCTCAATCGCTCCAAAGCCCGCAAGGCCGGAGTGCATCAGCGATTCCGCATTATCCGCACCGATCCCGCCCAGGCCCAGAACCGGTACAGGGCTAAGGTCGCAAAAGCGCTGGATGCCCTTGAGGCCAATCGGTGACACGCCCTGAGCCGAGGGACTTGCGCTCGGGAATATCGGCGACACAAACACCCCATCCAGATCCGCTATATCCGATGCGTCCAGCGTCTCGCATCCGTGACAGGCCGCCGTCAGCAACCATTCGGGATGCGCCTTGCGTAGGTCCGCTGCCCGCCACAGGCTCTGTTCGCGCAGATGCACCCCATCGGCGACGATCTCTTCGGCCAGGGCTTCGTCTTCACCGATCAGCAGTTTCAACCCGTTGTCTTCGCTCAGTGTTTTCAATACCCGCGCATGCGCACCCGCATGACGGTCGCCGAAATGGCGATAGATAATCCCTGCACCCTCCGGCAGATGAGCGACAATCTCTTCGGGATGCGGCGTCCGCTTTGGGTCGGTAAAAAAGAACAGGGGCGGCAAAGCACTGGACATATGCGCATGGCGGGCTATGTCTCTGGCGCGGTTCATCAAAAAGGCGAAGCGGGTCTTATATGTCATCCCAGTCCGGTACCTCTGCTGAAAACTACGGTAGCGTCCTGACGTCGCTGAAAAAAGGCTTGCGACGCGCCGGACGCCCTGAGAACGCCGCGATTCTCACGGCGGTATCCAAAACCCAGCCCTGGGGGGTTATACGCCCGGTGCTTGAGGCTGGCCACCGACGTTTTGGTGAAAACCGCGTGCAGGAGGCGATGGAGCGTTGGGGACCGGTGAAAGATCAGTATCCAGATCTGACCCTGTGCCTGATCGGGCCGCTGCAAAGCAACAAGGCGGCCGACGCGGTGGGGTTCTTTGACGTGATCGAAAGCGTCGATCGCGACAAGATCGCCCGCACTATCGCTGACGAGATCCAGAAACAGGGCCGCGCGCCGGACATCCAGATACAGGTCAATATCGGCGAGGAAGTGCAAAAGGCCGGGATTTTGCCGCTGGAGGCCGATGCCTTTATCGCGACGGTGCGGGGTTATGGGCTGAACGTGACCGGCCTGATGTGCATTCCGCCGGTCGAAGGCCCGCGCGGTCCCTATTTTGCCTTGCTGCGTAAGATCGCCGAACGCAACGGCATCGCGTACCTCAGCATGGGCATGAGTGACGATTACGAGACCGCCCTGCGCTTCGGCTCGAACGAAATCCGTGTAGGTACGGCCATTTTCGGCAGTCGATGATCAAGGCCCTCCCCTGAAATCAGGGGAGGGCCTTATCCCACAATCTCCACATAACTCTCCGCATCGGCGCTTTTCAGCAGTTCCAGCAGATGCGCCTGCGAGAGGGCCACACACCCTTCCGTGCCCGAATAATCCTCGCGCGCCAGATGCAGGAAGATCGCCGACCCCAACCCCTTCACCGGCGGGTCGTCATTATGGCCCAGCACGCAGATGATGTCGTAAACACCATCCTCGCGCCACAGCGTTTCATGGCTGCCCTCGAAGGGCAATTTCACAGGTTGATTATAGGACTCCGACCCCACATCATCGCACCAGCCATCGTCCGGCGACAGAGCTTTGACGGGCAGAACCGTTTCCGGCACCGGCAATCTATCCGGCCGATAAAACACGTATTTCAGCGGCCATATCCCCAGTGGCGAGCGTAAATCGCCCTCTCTTTTATCGTTTGCAGGAATAACGCCCCCTTTACCGAGGGCGCAACGCACCTTATCTGAGTTTAAGACTAGAAAACCCTCGGGGTATGCGGTAAAAATTTTGACCATTTGCCGGTTACACTAAAAGCCCGCAGCGAAAAGTGGATACCGGTTTTCGCGAGCAGCGGGCGAGATTTGAGACTTTAAAAACTAAACTCATAAGCTACAGGATTATGGTGCAACAAAAAACCCTGCTGATAGTCGATGACGACGACGAACTGCGCGAAGCTTTGGCGGAGCAGCTTGAGCTGCACGAAGAGTTCAAGGTCACGCAAGCCGCCAACGGCACCGAAGGCATCCGCCTCGGCAAGACGATCAATGCCGACCTGATCCTGCTCGACGTCGACCTGCCCGACATGGACGGTCGCGAAGCCTGCCGTGTCCTGCGCAAGTCCGGCCTGACCACTCCGGTGATCATGCTGACGGGTCAGGCCAGCGACTCCGATCAGATCCTGGGCCTCGACGCCGGCGCCAACGACTACGTCACCAAGCCGTTTCGCTTCGCCGTCCTGCTGGCCCGCATCCGCGCTCAGGTCCGTTCGCACGAAACGTCCGAAGACGCGACCTTCCGCATCGGGCCGTACGAGTTCAAACCGGCGCTCAAGCTGCTCATCGATCAGGTGCAGAAGAAGATTCGCCTGACCGAAAAAGAAACCAATATCCTCAAATACCTCTATCGTGCGGGCGGCAAGCCGATCTCGCGCGAAGAACTTTTGACCGAGGTCTGGGGCTATAATGCGGGCGTCACCACGCACACGCTGGAAACCCACGTCTATCGTCTGCGTCAGAAGATCGAGCCCGATCCAGCCAATGCCCGTCTGCTGATGACCGATGCCGGTGGGTATCGTTTGCAATTCTGATAAAACCGGGGCCTGATGGTGCCGGTTTTCTATTTGGGGGAACGATGCGGATAACCTTAGCACTGACATTGCTCGGCCTTTGTCTGTCGGGTTGCATGGAAGCCAAGACAGACGATTTGACAGGGACATTCGTCTATGAGGATCAGGGTCAAAAAGAAACGCTCATCCTGAAAGCTGATGGGACAGCCACTCTGCAAAACGGCTATAAGACCGAACATTTCAGGTGGGCAACAGGAGAGGCCGAACCGGGATGTTTGAGGGTTAATTTCGAACCCGTTGGAAACGCTGAGGAATGGCATCCCTGCGCTGACAAAGGGCCGGCAGGCGTATTTATCTCTCAGAGAAAAAACGCAGATGCTTTCTACAAAAAGGTCCGGCAAAAGTGACTTTAGGCTATTCCGGCACACCTCTGGCCAAGAAACTCGGCTACAAGCCGGGGATGCGTGCGCTCACCGTCAATGCGCCGGACGATTATGCGACGTGGCTTGAGCCCTTGCCGGAGGGTGTCGAGTTCAGCGCCGACGACCCGCAACTGGTGCATCTGTTCACCATCGACCGTTCAGAACTGGAAGCCCGCTTGAAAGCGTGGCGCGACACCCTGTCGCCCGACGCCATGGTCTGGGTATCCTGGCCCAAAAAAGCGTCGAAAGTCCCCACCGACATCACAGAAGACGTCATCCGTGCGGTCTGTCTGCCGATGGGCTGGGTCGATGTGAAGGTCTGCGCCGTCAGCGAGGTCTGGTCGGGCCTCAAACTGGTCGTGCGGAAAGAACTGCGTCAGGCCTGATCTTCCACAGGCGGCAGCGACTCCCGATGTTCACGATCGCCATCTTCGTCGATCACGTACCAGCAGAACCAGATCGCGTCCTCGATCTTGCCGCCTTTGGCGAGAAAATCTTTGATGGGGTCCGGAAAGGCCAGCTTGATCTGTTCTTCGAAATTGAAGTGGTTTTTCAGGTCTTCCCAATCGGTCAGGGCCATCTCCGACACCATGCGGATACGCACGTCCCACGGCAGATCATCGGGCACCATTGCCGCCGGATCGGTTTCGACCCAATCGCATTCACCGATACAGCCGGGGATGCGAATCTGAAGCTGACCGCCGAGGCTCATCAGATTGACCTCGACCGCGGCCTTGATCACCGCCGGGATGTCGCGGACCTTCCACGCATATTCGCCGTGCTGGAAATTGGCCTTGGCCAGAATTTCGGCGGGCAGACGGGCTTCGATGGGAGTATCAGACATAAGCGCATTCCAAAAAGTGGGCACCGGTTTTTGGAAGCAAATGCGCGACTAAGCAAGAGCTAATTCAACCTGTATGGGGGCGTGGTCGCTGGGGCGTTCCCATTCGCGGACCGTATCGTGGATCACGGCGGCTATAGGCGAGGTCAGGCGCGCCATCAAGCCCGGATTGAGCAGGATGTGATCCAGCCTCAGCCCGCGATTGGACTTGCGGAAATCGGCCGAGCGATACGACCACCAGGTGAACAGTTTTTGCGGATCGGGGCAGGCCGCGCGGAACGGGTCGTGGAAATCGCCCGCGGTCATCAGATTGCCGAAGGTCTCCAGCTCCGCCGGTGTATGGCTGACGACGCGCAGCATCTGACGGTGCGACCACACGTCGTATTCGCCCGGCGCGATATTGAGGTCGCCACAGATCATCAGCGGTTTGTCGGCATCGCGACGTTTCAGGTACTCGGTCAGGCGCTCGTAAAATTCCAGTTTATGGTCGAACTTGTCATTGGCCGCGCGATCCGGCACATCGCCACCGGCGGGAATGTAGAAGTTCCATAGCTCGATCCCGGCGACCTCGATCGCCTGCACGCGCGCCTCGCCCCGGCGGCAGAAGGGCAGGACCTCACGCGTCTCGAACGGGTACTTCGACACCAGCGCCACGCCGTGCCAGCCCTTTTGCCCATTGACCAGAACGTGCGGATACCCCGCCTCGACAAAGGCCTCTGAAGGGAATTCATGCGTCTGGCATTTGATTTCCTGAATGCACAGGATGTCGGGATCGGCCTGTTTCAGAAAGCGCAGCACCTGATCGAGCCTGAGGCGGACCGAATTGACATTCCACGAGACGACCGACAGGCGCATACAAATTCCAGACACTTGATTCAAAACAAAAAAGACCCGGTCAGTTTACCGACCGGGTCAGATTTTGGCACATAACACGAAGAGATAAAGGGAAAAACGCACTCAAGAGATCATAGTCTGGTCGTCGCCGTCCAATCTCACACCGGAGAATTCGTATGAGATGTTGTGTTAATAATGGCACGGTTGTGGAAAAACGCAATGCACATTTCCGTGTTATCGGCGAAAATCGACTATCTCAAGCGTTATTTTGCATCCTTGGGTTTATTCAACACGAACAGATCGGCCTTGACCGGGGCATTTTTGTTAAAGGTCAAGAGCTTGAGCCGCGTCCCCTTGCCTTGCGCATCGGTCACCGTCCATTCGCCGAGCGTCAGGTTGCCGCCCTGCTCGATGAAGGTCATCAGGATCGAACCTTCGACGTCGCGGCGACGGTCGCGCGCCTTGAGGCGGAAGCCGTCGGTGGTCGAAGTGACCTCGGTGACAATGACGCCTTGATCCAGCCGGATCTGCTTCGACAGGAACAGCGACAGCGGCGTGGCGTCGAGCGGATACTGATTGAAGGCCTTCAGGCGCGGGTCCCACATATTGACGCGCTTACCGTCGGCGACGACCAGCAGCGAATAGGGTGCGTCATAGGCAAAACGGATCTTTCCGGGACGTTGCAGCCACCACTCGCCCTGGGTCTTGCGACCCTTGAAGTCGGTCTGCTCGAACCGACCTGCGCCGGAATTGAGGCCCTGCAGATAGGCGACGGCACGATTGATACGGCCCTGATCCTGCGCGCTGAACTTCGGCGCCAGAACGAAGGGTTGGGTATTGGTGCGGCCCTGCGCCAGAGCCGCCACCGGCAGCAGGCCACCGGCCGTCAGGCCGAGCAAAAGCGTGCGTTTTGAAATATCGGTCATGTCATTCTCTTACGGTCATTATTGGCCTTGAGAAAGAGGCTATCCGCATATGATGACGCGAGTACGGCATCAAAACGTCATAAGCCTTGCACAAAGTGGCCGTAACCTAACACCACGGTGAACCACGGTGTTAGGATGCCATCAGGCGACGGCACAGCGCATCGAGTTGCTCCAGATTGGCGTAGGCGATCTTCATCTCGCCCTTCCCGCCCTTGTCGTCGAGCTTGACCGTCAAGCCGAGGATTTCTTCCAGATCCTGCGCCAGCGACAGCACGTCGGCGTCAGGCTGCGCTTTCGGGCGCGCCGATTTGGTTTCAAGCCCCGCCGACGATTGCCGTGCCAAGGCTTCGGCCTGACGCACCGACAGACCCTGCGCGATGATCTTCTCGGCCAGTTCGGCGGCATTGTCGCACGTGGCGATGGCGCGGGCGTGACCGGCGCTCAGGCGACCATGGATGACGTGATCCTGAATCGCTTCCGGCAGGGCCAGAAGGCGCATCATATTGGCGATGTGGCTGCGCGATTTCGACACGACCTGAGCGACCGCGTCCTGTGTGCGACCAAAGCGCTCCATCAGGGTTTTATAGGCGCGGGCCTCTTCGATCGGATTGAGGTCTTCGCGCTGGACGTTTTCGATGATGCCGATTTCCAGCACCTCGAGATCGTCAAGCTCGCGCACCAGTACCGGCACGGTTTTCAGGCCCGCCTTCTGCGCCGCGCGCCAGCGACGTTCGCCGGCGATGATCTGAAACTGACCGGCGGCATTGGGGGCCGGACGGACGAGGATCGGCGACAGGACGCCCTTCTCTTTCACCGAAGCCGCCAGATCGTCGATCTCGGCTTCGGAAAAAAAGCGGCGCGGCTGATCCGGATTGCGCACCAAGAGCTCGATCGGCTTTTCCAGCGTCTGCACCGGCGCGCCATCGGCAGCAACTGGCATGGCAGGCACATTGCCCTGATTATCGCTCAAAAGCGCCGAAAGCCCCCGTCCGAGGCCGCGTTGTTTTTCTGACATCTGATTAATTCCGCAAATAATACTCCCCCACTTGTGGGGGAGGTGGCAGCGAACGTAGTGAAGCTGACGGTGGGGGGCCTTTGTAGAAACCGCAAAGGCCCCCCTCTGTCACTTCGTGACATCTCCCCCACAAGTGGGGGAGTATTAAGAGGTTAGGCCGCTTCCTGCGCGCGGCGCTGCTTTTCGCGCTGCACGACTTCGCGGGCCAGTTTGAGATAGGCCTGAGAGCCCGAACATTTGAGGTCGTAGATCAGCGCCGGCTTGCCGAACGACGGCGCTTCCGACACCCGCACATTGCGCGGGATGACCGTATCATAGACCTTGTCGCCGAAATGGCCGCGCACATCCTTGGCCACGTGCCCCGACAGGGCGTTGCGACGGTCGTACATGGTCAGGACGATGCCCTGCAATTCCAGCCGCTGATTGAGCGAACCGCGCACCAGGTCGATGGTCCGCATCAACTGGCTAAGGCCTTCCAGCGCGAAGAACTCGCATTGCAGCGGCACCAGCACGGCGTCGGACGCGCTCATAGCGTTGATGGTCAGCAGGTTCAGCGACGGCGGGCAGTCGATCAGGACATAGGTGTAACGCACCTCGCCCTCGTTCAGTTGCTGCTCCAGCGCGTCGCGCAAACGATAGGAGCGACGCTCGGCCTGCCCCAGTTCGATCTCGACGCCCGACAAATCAGGATCGGACGGAATGATGAACAGACCCGGCACCGAGGTTTTTACGGCGCATTCGCCGATCGGTTGCTGATCGACGATGACGTCGTAGATGGTCGTCGTACGCGCGGCGCGTGGCACCCCCAGACCGGTCGAGGCATTGCCCTGCGGGTCCATGTCGATCAGCAGCACGGTTTCGCCGACCGCCGCCAGCGCCGTGCCGAGATTGATGGCGGTGGTCGTTTTACCCACGCCGCCCTTCTGGTTCGAGACGGCCAGAACGCGCGGCGGACGCTTGACAGTAGGTTTATTTGGCACGTCGTACGCTCCGGATATGCACCACGCGACCGCGAGGATCGCTGAGGGAAGGAAACTTTTCGGCCTGAAACGACCAGTGTTGGTGCGCCTCGATGATCTCGGCGTCGGTATTTTCGCCCTTGAGCAGCCACCCTTCGGCGCCGCGTTTGAAGAAGCCCTCGGCAAAACCCAACAGCTTCGGCAGCGGTGCCATGGCCCGCGCCGTCACTACATCGACCTTGAGAGATACAGTCTCCGCGCGGTCATTGATAACCGTGGCGGGCAAGCCTAACTCTCGCACGATTTCGCTCAGAAAGCGACAACGCTTGGCCAATGAATCGATGAGATAAACATGTCCGGCTGGGGATGAATCGGGGGATAGTATGGCCGGGTCTGTGGATGAATGCTTCAAAAGTATGGCCAGCACCACACCCGGAAATCCGGCCCCTGCCCCCAGATCGGCCCAGGTTCTGGCGTCCGGCGCATGGTTCAACAATTGCGCTGAATCGAGCACGTGCCGCGACCAATAGTGCGGAATCGTGGCCGGACCGACCAGATTCATCACCTCATTGCGCTCAGACAGTATCTGGCCGAAGCGCGTCAAGTCGTCGATAGCCGCCTGTTTCACGTGAAACACCAGATGCGACGCCATCTCTTCCGGCGTCATGAATTGCTCACTCATGCTCAGGCTACGCTCTTTTTCAGGCTACGCACATGGAACAGTAGGGCCGTCAGGGCCCCCGGCGTCATGCCTTCGATGCGGCTGGCCTGACCGAGCGTCAGGGGCTTCACCCGGTTGAGTTTTTCCTTGGCCTCGTTCGATAGACCGCCCACCGCGAAGTAGTCCAGATCATCCGGCAGCGCCAGATTTTCGTCCTTGCGGAACGCGTCGATCTCAGCGGCCTGACGCCCCAGATAGCCCGAATAGAGCGCGTCGATTTCGACCTGCTCGAAGATCGCATCCGACCACCCATTCAGTTCCGGCCAGATAGTTTTCAGCGTGTCACGGTCGCAGCTATCGTAAGACAGCAATTGCAGCAGGTCGCGCTTCTGACCATCGGCATTGACGCGGATGCCGTGCGCATTGGCCTCGTTCGGCGTCAGCTTCAATTCCGCCGCGCGCGCCCGCGCTTCGGCCAGCGCCGCCTTCTTCTCCAACCAATGCGCCTTGCGACGTTCGCTCAGAATACCCAGTTTCAGCGCCGTATCCGACAGACGCTGATCCGCATTGTCGGCGCGCAGCTTGAGGCGAAACTCGGCGCGACTGGTGAACATGCGGTAGGGTTCAGTAACGCCCTTGGTGACCAGATCGTCGATCATCACCCCGATATAGGCTTCGTCACGACCGAGTACGATGGCGTTCAGACCCCCGGCTTTCGCGGCCGCATTGAGCCCGGCCATCAGGCCCTGCGCCGCCGCCTCTTCGTAGCCTGTCGTGCCATTGATCTGTCCCGCCAGAAACAGCCCCGGCAGCTTCTTCAGCTCCAGCGTCGGATAGAGTTCGCGCGGATCGACATAGTCGTATTCGATGGCATAGGCGTAGCGTTTGACGACCACGTTCTCCAGACCGACGATGGTACGCAGAAAGGCTTCCTGCGTCGCCTCGGAAACGGAGGTTGAAATACCGTTCGGATAGACGGTGTCGTCGTCATAGCCTTCGGGTTCGAGGAAGACCTGATGGCTGTCCTTATCCGAAAAACGCACCACCTTATCTTCGATCGACGGGCAATAACGCGGCCCGCGCCCGGACAGATAACCGCCATAGACCGCCGATTCCATAATGCGGTCGTTGATGATGCGATGGGTCTCGGCGTTGGTATGGGTGATACCGCAGACGATCTGAGGCCGGTCGATGGAGGCCGTCAGGGTCGAGAACGGCGTCGGCACCGCATCGCCTTCCTGCTTTTCCAGAATATCCCAGTTGATCGTCTTGCCATCCAACCGCGCCGGGGTGCCGGTCTTCAGACGCCCCATGTCGAGTTTCAAGTCATAAAGCCGCTGCCCCAGACCATTGGATGGCTCGTCACCGAAACGTCCGGCAGCCATGCGCTTCTCGCCGATATGGATGATACCGCGCAAAAAAGTACCGGTCGTCAGGACCACCGCCTTCGAGCGATATTCGACGCCATTGGCATCGACCGCACCGATTACGGTGTTGCCTTCGAGGATCAGGTCTTCGACCGCCGCCGCAATGATGGTCAGGTTCTCGGTGGCTTTCAGTTCGGCCTGCATGGCTTCGCGATAGAGCTTGCGGTCGATTTGCGCGCGCGGACCGCGCACGGCGGGGCCTTTCGACTTGTTCAGCACCTTGAACTGGATGCCGCCGATATCGGCCATGCGGCCCATGACCCCGTCCAGCGCATCGATTTCACGCACCAGATGCCCCTTGCCCAGACCACCGATGGCCGGGTTGCACGACATCTCGCCCAGGGTCTCGATCTTGTGCGTCAGCAAAAGCGTCTTGGCGCCCATGCGCGCGGAGGCCGTAGCCGCCTCGGCACCGGCGTGACCACCGCCGACGACAATAACATCCCAAAGCTGGGTCATGGACGCGATACCTTATGCGGAAGAGTTGAGCCGCAGCCTATATCAGATCGTCCCGCACGGGTCGAATCGAGAAGTGTTAATTTCGTCGTTTTGTGAGTGTTTCACGTGAAACACCGAGCCAGCTATTTGCCGATGCAGAAGCTGGAGAAGATATGATCCAGCACCTGCTCGACATCCGTGCGCCCGAACAGGGCGTCGAACGCTGATAGCGCCTGACGGATATCTTCGGCCATAAGTTCAGGCGTCCCGAAGCCAATACCCAGCGCCCGGTCGAAACAGGCTTCGGCTTCGCGCAAACGTTCCATATGGCGTTCACGCGTCGCCGCCGGGAAGGTGTTCAGCGAGAGGGCTTTTTCGAGGTGCTGTTCCAAAGCCATTCGAAGCGCTTCCGTACCCGTATCGGTGAGCAGGCTGGTCTCGAACAGATGTGTGTCTGTCGGGATCAACGCTTTCACGGCCTCGATCTTTTCAGCCTTAGCGCGGTCGCTCTTGTTCAGCACAACGTAGTCGCCAGCGCGAATACCGCTCAGATCAGCCGCTTGAGGTTCGGAACTGTCGATCACCCAAAGGCGCAAGTCCGCCGTATCGCCCCTCGCCTTCGCGCGGCGGATACCTTCGGATTCGACCACATCATCCGTCTCACGCAGACCCGCCGTGTCGTAGATCAGGGCCGTATAGTTGCCGATGCGGATATGAGACTCGATGACGTCACGCGTTGTCCCGGCAATCGGCGTGACGATGGCCGTGTCGTTTCCCAGCAGCGCGTTGAACAGGCTCGACTTGCCCGCATTGGGTTTGCCCATGATGGCGATGCGATAGCCTTCGCGAATTTGCCGCCCGCGTTTGGACTCATCAATGGCCGAAGCAATATCCGATTTCAGCGCGATGATATCGGCGACGATTTTGTCGCTGAGACTTTCAGGAATGTCCTCATCTGGAAAATCGACGATGGATTCGATGTGTGCCAGCAGTTTGATCAGGCTGTCGCGCCACTGACCGTAGCGTTCTCTGAATCCGCCGTCGAGTTGCATCAGGGCCTGTTGCCGCTGCGCTTCGGATTCGGCCTCAACCAGATCGGAGATTGCCTCGGCCTGAGTCAGGTCCAGCTTGCCGTTTTCGAACGCCCGGCGTGAGAATTCACCGGCCTCGGCATGACGCAAACCCATGCTGCGAAAAATACTATAGAGCCGATCCAGAACCGCCCGCGATCCGTGGATATGAAACTCGGCGCAGTCCTCGCCGGTAAAGCTGTGCGGCCCTTTGAAGTACAGCACTAGGGCCTGGTCGATGGTTTCACCCTCGTGAACCAACCGCCCCAGGGTCGCAAATCGCGGCTTAGGCAAACGCCCCAAAAGCGCTCGTATGGCCTCAGCCGATTGCGGGCCGGACAAACGTATGACCGATACCCCGGCCCTACCCTGCGCCGAGGCGAGAGCGAAAATGGTCTGTTTCACGTGAAACACTCAGTCCTACTTCGGGGTTTTGAAACCGCCCATGCCTGCGGACGCCGCCGTCTGCATTAGCTTCAGGAACTGATCCTGCGCCTGCACACCGAAGCTCGACCACGTTTTCATGATCTCTTCGGGCTGCATGGAATGGATGTTCTGTTCCATGCGCGATTTCATGGCGTCGATCATGAAGCTATTCAGCGGTTCGACATCGGGGAGCCCCAGAAAAGCGCGGGCTTCCTGAGGGGTGCATTCGACATCGACGGTGACCTTCATGACTGTTCCATTTCTCCTCCCTATCGCCACGCGATGGGGAGGGGGACCGCAAGCAAAGCGCAGCGGTGGAGGGGGATGACTGCGGCGTTGCCGCCCCCTCCGTCTTTTGCCGCTACGCGCCAAAATCCACCTCCCCATTTTCGCAAGCTCAATAGGGAGGAGAAAGAAAGAAGGGCCGGATTGCTCCGGCCCGGATAAGTGACAATGCGCCTGATGTGCCTGATTTGGCAAGGATCAGGTGTTCATGCTCTGGAAGAATTCGGCGTTGTTCTTGGTCTGACGCAGCTTGTCGATCAGGAACTCGATGGCGTCCTGAGCGCCCATCGGGTTGAGGATACGACGCAGGACGTAGGTCTTTTGCAGATCCGCGCGGTCGACCAGCAGGTCTTCCTTACGCGTACCCGATTTGAGGATGTCCATGGCCGGGAAGACGCGCTTGTCGGCGACCTTGCGGTCGAGCACGATTTCCGAGTTACCCGTGCCCTTGAATTCTTCGAAGATGACTTCGTCCATGCGCGAACCGGTATCGATCAGGGCCGTGGCGATGATGGTCAGCGAGCCGCCCTCTTCGATATTCCGCGCGGCGCCGAAGAAGCGCTTCGGACGTTGCAGGGCGTTGGCATCGACACCGCCGGTCAGAACCTTACCGGACGACGGGACGACGGTGTTATAGGCGCGACCCAGACGCGTCACCGAGTCGAGCAGGATGATCACATCGCGCTTGTGTTCGACGAGGCGCTTTGCCTTTTCGATGACCATTTCAGCGACCTGAACGTGACGGGTGGCCGGCTCGTCGAAGGTCGAGGAGATGACTTCGCCGCGCACGGTGCGCTGCATGTCGGTCACTTCTTCGGGGCGTTCGTCGATCAGCAGCACCATCAGGTAGCATTCGGGGTGGTTGGCAGCGATCGACTTGGCGATGTTTTGCAGCATGACCGTCTTACCGACGCGCGGCGGGGCGACGATCAGACAGCGCTGACCCTTACCCAATGGGGCAACGATGTCGATGATGCGGCCTGAACGGTCGCGCAGCGTCGGGTCATCGATTTCCATGGTCAGGCGCTGGTCGGGATAGAGCGGCGTCAGGTTATCGAAATGGACCTTGTGGCGGATGGCTTCAGGGTCTTCGAAATTGATCGTCTTGATCTTGGACAGGGCGAAGTAGCGTTCGCCTTCGCGCGGCGACCGGATCGGGCCTTCGACGGTGTCGCCGGTGCGCAGGGCGTGACGGCGGATCTGAAGCGGCGTGACGTAGATGTCGTCGGGACCCGGCAGATAGTTGGCTTCCGGCGAACGCAGGAAGCCGAAGCCGTCCTGAAGGACTTCGATGACGCCGGAGCCGGTGATTTCGACGCCGTCTTCGGCCAGGGTCTTGAGGACCGCGAACATCAGGTCCTGCATCCGCATCGAAGCGGCGTTCTCGACGCCGATCTGTTCGGCGAAGGCCAGCAGGTCGGCCGGCGACTTGTCCTTCAGTTCCTGAAGCGACAGCTTTTCCTGATTGGGATTTTCGGAGTCTTCATCGCCCTCGTCGCCGCCATTGTCTTCGGTGTTGGCGTCGTCGAGCGTGGTGTCGAATTCGGTTTCGGTATCTTCACTCATTGTGGGGAGTCTCTTTTTGAATATAGAGCTATGCCCGTGGCCTATTCATACATGAATACAGTCACTTAAGGCGAAAGCCCGTCAATGGTCGTACCCTTTTTCAAGGGCCATATGTGTATCATTAGGGAAGGCGTTTAGCCGCGAGAACCGCGGTGCCTGAGAGGGGTGCGCGCATTAAGGCCGATGTCCGGCGCGCGCGTCAGAGTCCGACATACACCCAAACACGAAAATTTCAAGCTTTAATAGGTCCTCCCCTGATTTCAGGGGAGGTGGCAGTCGAACGTAAGTGAGACTGACGGTGGGGTTAAAACAGTGGTAATTAACCCCACCGTCTTTTGTCGTTTCACTCCAAAATCCACCTCCCCTGAAATCAGGGGAGGCACTTGGTTTAAATCGTGAAAAACTCGGTCGTCACCGCAATGACCATGATGATCGCCAGCACGAACGGAATCTCATTGGCCATGCGCCAGAACGTCTCGGTGCCGATATCCTCACCGCGATTGAGCTTCTTGAAGCGCACCGACAGAAAATGATGGTACCCGGTGATGCCGACGATGCCGAGCATCTTCACGACAAACCACGGCTCGTGGAAGAACTTCATGCCGAAGCGGTCGGCGACGTTGACGTAGATCAAGCCTGCCCCGAAGACCCAGGCCGCGATCATGGCCGGGTTCATGATGAAACGCAGCAGACGGCGTTCCATATTGGCGAAGACGGCGGTGACATCCGGCTTGTCGCGGTTCTGGATGTGATAGACGAACAGGCGCGGCAGATAGAGCAGTCCAGCCATCCAGGCGATGACAGCCAGAATATGCAGACCGCGCAGCAGGTCGTAATGGTTCATCAAAAACCCCTTTGTTTGGCGCACTGTTTGTGGCAGGCCTGACAGCTGTAATCGGCCACGATATCTGCATCTGTGTTCAAAGCCTTATGCACTTCATCCGCCAGACCCTTGATGAACGCTGTGTTTACACCCACTACAGGTACCCGGATATAGTCCTTGGCGCCGTGTTTGTCAGCCAGATGTCGGTATTCGATGTCCAGTTCGACCAGAGTCTCGATATGTTCGGAGACGAAAGCCACCGGTACGACGACGGGTGACTTACCGCCTTTGACGGTCACGACAATCGTCTCATCGGTCGAGGGACCGATCCATTTCAGGGGACCGACCCGGCTCTGATAACTGACCACATGGTCGATGGCCAGGTTGAGTTGGGCCATGATTTGGCTGACGCTGGCCTCGATCTGAGCCTGATAGGGATCGCCGCCGCTAATAACCTTTTCCGGCAGCCCATGCGCCGAAAACAGCAACCTGTACGACGACAGGTCGGTGAGCCCTGAGAGGGCGCTGCGTATATTTTCTGCATAAGCCGCTGTAAAACCTGAATTTTCCGGATAGCAGCAGACATAGCTGATAGGAGCCTTGCCTTTGTAAGTGGCTTTGAAAGTGACAAAGGACGACAGGCTGGTGGTCGTCGAATATTGCGGATAGAGCGGCAGGGCCACGATTTCGTCCGCCCCCCAGGCTTCGATATCGGCAATGGCCTCAGAAATGAAGGGGTGCCAGTAACGCATACCGATAAAGGCTTTGAACATGATACCCGGCGTCGTGTTCAGGTGGGCTTCAAGTGCTCGTGCTTGCGCCTCGGTTTCCTTCACTATGGGCGAACCACCGCCCATATAGCGATAGTTTGCCTGCGCCGAGGCTTCGCGGCGGGTCGAGATCAGTTTCGCAATGATCTGACGGAACGGCGTGGGCAGGCCAATGATGAACTTGTCGCTGAACAGATTGTACAGGAACGGCTTGACGTCCGCCTGAACGAGCGGGCCGCCGAGATTAAACAGGAGAACAGCGACTTTTTTCATTTAACTTCTGATGATTTCCAAGGCGCGTTCGACGTGCGCGATGGGCGTATCGGGGAAAATCCCGTGGCCCAGATTGAAGATATACGGCCCCTGCCCCCAGGCGGATTTCAGCGTCCGCACCATATCGTCCAGCGCCTGCCCGCCGGAACGCAGAACGACCGGATCGAGCGCGCCCTGAATCGGTTTCAGCTTCTGAATCTCTTGCCCCAGTTTCAACGGCGTCGCGGTCCCCAGCGCCATGCCCTGAACCTCGACGGCCTGCACGTAATCCATGCAACGCGCCTCGGCCCCGCGCGGGAAACCGATAATCGGCAGGGTCACGCCTAGGTCTCGCACACGCTTGATCAGGCGCTGATGCGGCACGATGACCAGTTGATCGAACAGCGGATCGGGGAAGCCCTCGGCCCAGCTCTCGAAGATCTTGAGCACCTGCGCCCCGGCATCGGCCTGCATTTTCAGATACTGCGCCGAAGCCTCGATGACCACGTCCATGACCTTGGCCACCAGATCGGGCTGTTCGTAAACAAAAGAGCGGATCAGCGACCGGTCGTGCGCCTTACGCCCGTTGAGCATATAGGTCATCACCGTCCACGGCCCGCCGCAGAAACCCAGAAGCGTGACCTCTTTCGGCAATTGGGAGCGCAGAATCTTCAGGGTCTGGCCGACATTCGACAGATACGCCCCTGCCGAGCCCGCGAGATCAGCCATACGCTCGATGGCCGGTAATTCGCCTAAGACAGGCCCCTCACCCGCTTCGAAACGCACATCCTGACCCAGGGCCATCGGGATGACTAAGATATCGGAAAACAGGATCGCCCCATCCATGCCGTAACGCCGGACCGGTTGCAGCGTCGCTTCGGCGGCTTTTTCCGGATTCAGACAAAAGCTGAGGAAATCCGGCGTCGTGGCGCGCAGCTCACGATATTCCGGCAGGTGCCGGCCGGCCTGACGCATGAACCACACAGGCGGCGTGGTTTGCGTATGGCCCTGAAGGACCGAGACTATGGATGGCGTAAAGTCTGTCATGGGTCAACCCATAGGCCGGGGGCGGTTTCCCCTCAATCCTAAACTGTTCCTCTATAAAGAATTTTAGAAAAATAGAAGAGGTAGTAAGGGCCGGGAGAGTGCGGAAAAATGCCGCAGGCGGAGGAAATGAGGTCCTTTATCACGGCTTTTTCACAAGGCAGGGTTAACGAATAATTAAGGATTCACAGCCTGTGAAAAAGCGGGATAATTAACCAAATCTTAGGAATGATTAAAACTTTCTTAATTGAAACGGACCCCGGTCATACACGGTTAATTTTTCATTAAGATTTGCACACAAATCCGTCACAAACGATTCACGCTACCCGTGACTGGGGAAAAATGACCGCGAAAAGGCACCGGTTTTCCGCTGTTTCCCCATCGTGCGGCATGGTATGGCCTTTACGGGAAACTTATCCGGAAAGGCGACGGAGTCATCCCTCGGTTTTCCCCAGAAAGCGTACACAGATTAATTTCATGACGACATCGACGGCAAAGATTGGTATCCACTTCCACGTCCATCTGGTCTCGGATTCGACCGGTGAAACCCTTAACGCCCTGGCCAAGGCCGCCGCGGCACGTTTCGAAGGGATTTACCCCATCGAGCACATCTATGTGCTGATCCGCTCCGAAAAGCAGATGGAACGCGCCCTCACCGAGATCGAGGCCTATCCCGGCATCGTCCTGCATACTCTGGTCGACGCCGAACTGCGCCTGAGGCTGGAAAGTTTCTGCCGCGAACGCGATATCCCCTCGATCGGCGTCCTCGATTCCGTCGTCGTCGCCTATTCCCGCTATCTCGGGGCCGCCGAATTTTCCAAGCGCACCGGTGCCCAGCACAATCTCGACAACGAATATTTCGAACGTATCGAAGCCCTCAACTACGCCATTGCCCATGACGACGGAGCCTATGCCGACCGCCTGCGTCAGGCCGAAATCATCCTCATCGGCGTCTCGCGCACGTCAAAAACCCCGACCTGCATCTATCTGGCCCACCGCGGATTCAAGGCCGCCAATATCCCGCTGGTCCCCGGCCGTGAACTGCCGCCGGAACTGGACGACCTTCAGGAACCCCTTATCGTCGGCCTCCTCGCCTCGCCCGACCGCCTGGTTCAGATCCGCAAGGCACGCATCATGAGCCTTGCCGCTGACGACCGCCCGACCACCTACACAGATTCCGAATCCGTGCGCGAGGAAATCATCGCCGCCCGCCGCCTCTTCGAGCGCAAGGGCTGGCCCGTCATCGACGTCACCCGCCGCAGCGTCGAGGAAACCTCAGCGGCGATCATCAGTTTGCTGAATGAGAAGCGGACGGGAAGACTGGGCGGGATTTAAAAGGGTTTGAAGGTTTAAGACGCAGGGGTCGCGGACCCCTGCACCCCGATTGTAGTCGAGTCTCCCTCCTCCCTATCGAAGATGGTGAGGTGGCATTTGAGCGATAGCGAAACGAAGTTCGGCGCAGCCAAAATGACGGAGGGGGCAGCGAAGCCGCTTGGGCTTGACAATCGCGCGCCATCGGCAAAAGAAAAGCGCATGACAACACCTGCCATTATCCTCGCCTCTGGTTCGAAAATCCGTGCCACCCTGCTCACCAATTGCGGTTTGAGCTTCACCAAGATTCCCGCCGATATCGACGAGGACGTGGTCAAGGACGAATGCCTGCTGAAAGGCTTCACCCCCAAGGCCGTCGCGCTGCGTCTGGCGCAGGAAAAGGCCCTGCATGTGTCGCGCACACATCCCGGCCTCGTTATCGGCGCCGATTCGGTTCTCGAACTGGAACGCGACCTGATTTCCAAGCAAAAATCACTGGCCGATGCCGCCAATCTCCTGCGCCGCTTTTCCGGCCTGACCCACTATCTGCATTCCGCCGTCGCCGTGGCGCAGGACGGGCAGCTTCTGTGGTCGCACGTCGACACCGCCGACATGTCCGTCCGCCGCCTGAGCGACGACTTCATTGCCCACTATATAGAGACCGCGGGCGAAGAAATCCTGTCCAGCGTCGGCTGCTATATGCTCGAAGCCTACGGCGTCCACCTGTTCGACTCGATCAAAGGCGACTATTTCACCGTGCTGGGCCTGCCGCTTCTGCCGTTGCTCGGTCAGCTTCGCCATTATGAGGTGCTCCCCGCATGAAAAACCTTCCCACAGGCGCGGCCCTGGTCGCCGGCGTCGTCGGTCAGCCGATCCGTCAATCCCTGTCGCCCTTTCTGCACACCGCCTGGCTGAGACATATGGGTTTGAACGGTGTCTATGCCCCGTTTGCGCCGGTCGACGATCATGCCTTCGAGCGGCTGGTTTTGTCGTGCCGGACCAATGGCATCAAGGGGTTGAACGTCACCGCACCGTTCAAGGAACTGGCCCTGAAACTGGCCGACTCTTACTCCGATCTCGCCCATACCTCGGGTTCGGCCAACCTCCTGACCTTCGATGACGACGGCCGCGTCCATGCCGATTCGACCGACGGTCACGGGCTCATTCAGGCTTTCAAGCTTCAGGCCCCCGATTGCGATCTGACGGCAGGCGGTGTGACGATCATGGGTGCTGGTGGCGCGTCGCGGGCGGTGGTCGCGGCACTTCTGGCCAAGGGTTGCACCGATATCCACATCGTCAACCGCACCTTGGCACGGGCTGAAGAACTGGTGTTTGCGTTCAAAGATGGCGTTACCGCTTATGCTCTAACTGACGTCGACCGCGCCTTTGCCGGGTCGGTCGCCGTGATCAATGCGGCCTCGGGCGGTCCCCTGCCCCTGTTCGACGCCTTGGATAAGTCGGCCACCATCATGGACATGACCTATCGGCCGTTGAAAACCAACTGGCTTCAGGCCGCCGAAAGCGCCGGTCTGACCACAGTGGATGGCCTGATGATGCTGATCGAACAGGCCCGCCCCTCGTTCGAAGCCTTTTATGGTGTCGTGCCGGACATGGCGTTCGATGTGCGCGGTCTGGCACTCGCCTATCTGGGTGAAGCCGGATGATCCGCCTCGGTCTCACCGGTTCCATCGGCATGGGCAAGTCGACCATCGCAAAGATGTTCGCCGACGAAGGCGTGCCCGTCTGGGACGCCGATGAGACCGTTCATCGGCTTTATGCGACCTTCGAACCGTTGAAAGCGGCCCTGACCGAGGCCTTTGGCGATGTCCTGACCGAAGGTGCGGTCGATCGCACGAAGCTGTCGGCCATTTTGCGCACCGACCCCGAAAAATACAAAACACTCAATGCTCTGGTTCATCCGGCTACGGTCGATGATCGTCATGACTGGTTGGCGCAACAATCCGCAGCGGGCGCGAAGCTGGCCTTGTCGGATATCCCGCTGCTGTTCGAAACCGGGGCCGACAAGGCGTTCGACAAAGTCATCGTGGTCACCGCTCCGGCAGAGGTTCAGGCCGCGCGCGTTCTCGCCCGTCCCGGCATGACCGAGGTGAAGTTCCATGAAATCCTTTCGCGGCAAACGCCGGATGCCGAAAAACGCACTCGCGCTGATTTCGTCATCGATACCTCGCTTAACCTTGAGGCCAGCCGTCAACAGGTGCGCGCGATTATCGACAGCCTCACGTCTGGACAAAAACCGCAAAGCGACTCACAAAGAGACCATGACGCGCCAGATCGTTCTTGATACCGAAACCACCGGCATCGACCCCAAAAAAGGTCATCGCCTGATCGAAATCGGCTGCATCGAGATCGAGGACCTGCTGCCGACCGGGCGCACCTTTCACCACTATTTCAATCCGGAACGGCTGATCGAGCCCGACGCCATTCGCGTCCACGGCATCACCGACGAGATGGTCGCCGACAAGCCGAAATTCGCTGCTTTGGCGCAAGAACTGGTCGATTTCATCGGCGACGCCAAGATCATCGCTCACAATGCGTCGTTCGACCGCGGCTTCGTCAATATGGAGCTGGACCGGCTGCGCCTGCCCCAGACCGATCCGGACCAGTGGATCGATACGCTGGAAATGGCGCGCTATAAGTTTCCGGGCATGGCCAATTCACTCGATGCCCTGTGCAAGCGCTATAATATTTCGCTGGTCGAACGCGACAAGCACGGCGCCTTGCTCGATGCGCGGCTGCTGGCCGGGGTCTATCTGGAACTGTCGGGCGGCAAGGAGCGCGGTCTCGACCTGACTATGCACGGAGCGGTGTCGGCGACGGGCGAACTGATCCGTGTGATGGATCACGGCAAACGCCCGCGCCCGCTACCGTCGCATATCCATCCCGAAGAGGCCGAAGCGCACATGGCCTTTTGTCTTAAATATCTGAAAGACAAGAATATGTGGGGCTATACCCCACAATAAATACTCCCCCAGTTTACTGGGGGAGGTGGATTTTTAGCGAAGCTAAAAAGGCGGTGGGGGGCTCGCGTAGATATCGTGCCTAAATCTGCTGGCCCATTGAGCGCTATATGCTAACGGCGCAGGCCCCCACCACCACATCCGCATCGGCGGTCCGATCACCACTTCGTGGTTCGTGCGGTCCCATCGCTTGGCGAAAGCTATACTTTCGCCTGCGCTATACCCCAGCAAGCTGGGGAGGTATTAAAGGTGTTATGCCTGACCGACGGTTTCGCCGATCTGGCCCTTTTGCTGCATATACAGCGTGCCAAAATCGATCGGCTCGACGAAGAACGGCGGGAAGAAGCCACCGTCGGCGGTCGCGTCGGCGATGATGCGGCGGGCGAACGGGAACAGATAGCGCGGGCATTCGACCAGAAGCGTCGGCTCGATCATCGGCTGCGGCACGCCGGCCAGCTGGAACAGACCGCCATAGACCAGTTCGATGGCGAACATTGGGCCTTCGGGGTTCGACGCGGTGACCGACAGTTTCAGGTCGACTTCGAACAGGCCATCGGGGCGGCCCTTGGCGTTCATTTCCACGCCCATATCGATTTCCGGCCGCTGATCCATGCGCAGCGAATTCGGGGCGCGCGGGTTCTCGAACGAGAAGTCGCGAACGAACTGCGCCATGACCTGCATGTTGGCGGGCAGGGGCACGGTGTTCGTTTCCGGAGCGGCTTCCGGCGTTTCGTTAGGGGTGACGCTGTCGTTCATGAACTCTCTCCTGTGGGCGCTGCAACGGTTTCGCGCGCGACCGAAATTTGGCTGTGAAACGCCCCTAACACGCACAAAAACGAATGGCAATCTGGTGTTAAGGCAAACGAAGTGTTCCGTTTCGCCAAACTTGTTCTATATAGGGAAGATTACGCCTGTTTGTTTATGCGCCGGAGAAGCGATTTCATGTCCTGGGACTTGTTGATACTGGCCTTGATTGCCGTGGTGGTTCTGTTCCAGCTCTATAATGTGCTGGGCCGTCGCGTCGGTTTCAAGGCCGAGGACAAGGCTGAAAACAAACTCGGCGCCCCCAAAGGCGACGAGGGCGAAGGCCCGATTGGACGCCCGGCTCAGGACAGGGTCGTCGATCGTCTGCGTCTGCCGAACCTCGACGCCCTGAAAGCGAAAGACAGCAATTTCAACGAGGTGAATTTCGTCGAAAAGTCGCGCGAAGCCTATGAGCAGATCGTGCTGGCCTTCAATCGTGGCGAAATCGACAATCTGAAAGAGCGCCTGTCGGAAAGCGTTTTCGACGTGTTCAGCAAGGCGGTTGCCGCGCGTGGCGAACAAAAGGCGGTCGCCGTCTCGTTCGTCGATGCGCCCAAGGCCGATATGGACCTGATCGATCTCAAGGACGACCGCGCTCAGGTGCGGATGCGTTTCCTGTCGGAACTGGTCTATGAAACGCGCACCGCGTCGTCCGAGGTGGGTGTGCCGGACGAGGTCCATAAACAGCACCGCCGCACCGCCGAATACTGGACCTTCCAGAAAAACCTGAAATCCGCCGCCAATCCGTGGATTCTGGTCCGCGTCGAAGCGGCAAAGGCATAGGGAACGGGGGCAGACATGGGGGCCAACAGGTTAAGGCTTGCCGTATCGGCATCGCTGTTGCTTATGCTGGCGGCGTGTGTGCAGACGCCGAAGCCGCCGGTCGGGCCGACGCCCGTGCCGCCAATAGATCAGCCGGAACCCGAACCGCAACCGATCCCGAAATCCGACCGCCTGAGCGCCTTGCCGGGGTGGGAAACGTCGGATGCGTTTATAGCGCTTGAGGCCGTGCGCGGCACCTGCGCCTATAAGAAAGGGCGACAATATTCGAAAGCCTGCGACGATCTGAAAACCAAGTCCTTCGAGTCGCCGGAAGAAATCAAGGCGTGGTTGCTGGCGCGGTTCAAAATCGAGCGGCTGGAGGGCGAGGGGCTGCTGACGGCCTATTTCGTGCCGGAATACCCCGCCACCACTGTCGCTTCGGCGGAATTTTCTCAGCCCGTGCGCGAACGGCCCGACGATTTGGTGCTGGTCGATGCGACGCAACTGAGCCCGCCGTCGGCGGCGGGGAAAAAGGTCGCCGCACGCAAGGTCGGTGATCTTTACGTACCCTACTATACCCGCGCCGAAATCGAGACCCAGCCTGCGCCATACGCGCGCTATTTCATGCGCCCAGAAGACTATTTCTTCATGCAGCTTCAGGGTTCTGGTTATCTGACGCTGGAAGATGGCACCCGCATCATGGCGGCCTATGCTGCCGATAACGGACAGCCCTTCGTCGGCATCGCTAAGACCCTGACCGACCGCGGCATTCTGGCGAAAAATCAGTCGTCGGGCGACAATATCCGCAAATGGCTGGCCGAAAACCGTGGTCCTGTGGCGCAGGAGGTGATGAACCAGAACCCGCGCTACGCCTTCTTCGTCATCGATACGACGCGGATGGAACCGTTGGGGGCTGCCGCCGTGCCGCTGCCCGCCGGTTCGGCCATCGCCGTTGATCCCCTGCATCATCAGTATGGTGATCTCTATTGGCTCGATGCCGATGCCGGGACGTTAAAGGATTCCTTCCCCGTCTATCAGCGCATGGTCTCGGCGCTCGACACGGGCGGGGCGATCAAGGGCAAGATCCGCGCCGACCTCTATATCGGCCACGGCGACCGTGCCGGTCAGGAAGCGGGCCGCGTCAAGCACACTTTGCGCATGTGGCGGATCGTCCCGGTGGAGTGATCTACGGTTTCCGGGATCTTTTTGCTTATGCGCCCGGTACATATCGCGCCAGTTATCGAAACTTATGCCGATCAGAATCGCTACAAACGGTGCGGCGAGAACCACATAGATGTTATGAATGAGGGTACCTGTGATGCTCAAACCAAAGAACGCGAGATAAGAGTAAAATATGCGACCGCGCTTCATGCAATCCTCTTAAAAATTGAAAACCAACCTTACCGCACGCAATGTCATAACCGCCAGCACCAGCGTCCCCGCCGCAAAGACGAAAAACCGCAGCATGACGCGATTGCCGAAGGCCTGCACCCCCGTGTGGGCGATGCGCAGCCACACATAGATCCAGCCCAGCACGACAAAGAACTGATCGGTCTGACCGCTGATCTGGATGCTCAGGCATAGGGCATAGAACAGCACCGGCTGTTCCAGCAGATTCCCATAATTGTCCGCAATCGCGCGCACATCGGCGGGCAGCTTGGCCAGGTTGCGCTTGTCGGCAAAGACCTGCGGGTCCAGCCCCAGACGGAGCATAGCCGGGATGCGCCGGGCATAAACCCAGACAAGCACCACGAAGGTCCAGCCGATCAGCGCGAGGAGGGGGTGGATCATTTTCGCCGCGTGGTCGACTTCTTCATCGAACCCATCAGACCGCGCACCAGTTCACGGCCCAGAGTGACGCCGATGGTGCGGATGACCGACACGGCGACTGAGGTCACGGCCTTTTCGGTTTGCGACGGTTTGCGCACCACTTCTTTTTCGACCTTGACGGTCCTGGTCACCTTGGTGGCTTCGATCTCTTCCGCTTCGTCTTTCGCGGCTTCGGCGGCGCGGGCGGTCAGAAGCTCGAACGCCGATTCACGGTCGCGCAGGGCGTCGTACATACCTGCAACGGGGGATTTGGCCAGAATCTGCTGACGTTCGGCGTCGGTGGCCGGACCCATACGCGAGGCGGGCGGGCGGATTTTCGCCTGTGCCGTCACGGTGGGCGACGCCTTTTCGTCGAGCAGCGAGATCAGGGCTTCACCGACGCCCAGGGCCTGAATGGCTTCGACTGTATTGAAGGCCGGGTTCGGGCGGAAGGATTCGGCAGCGGCCTTGAGGCCCTTCTGCTCTGACGGCGTATAGGCGCGCAAGGCGTGCTGAACGCGATTGCCCAACTGCGCCAGCACCGAATCCGGCACGTCGGCGGGGTTCTGCGTCACGAAATAGATGCCGACGCCTTTCGAGCGGATCAGGCGGACGACCTGCTCGATCTTTTCCAGCAGAGGCTTGGGTGCTTCGTTGAACAGCAAATGCGCTTCGTCGAAGAAGAAGACCATGCGCGGCTTTTCCGGGTCGCCGACTTCGGGCATGACCTCGAACAGCTCCGACAACAGCCACAGCAGGAAGGTCGAATAGAGGCGCGGGCTGCCGATCAATTTGTCGGCCGCCAGCAGGTTGACGTAGCCCTTGCCGGAAATGTCGGTGCGCATCAGGTCTTCGAGGCGAAGCGCCGGTTCACCAAAAAACTGTTCGCCGCCTTGGGATTCGAGCGTCAGGATCTGGCGCTGGATGGCCCCGATCGAAGTGGCCGAGACCTGACCGTACTGGGCGCTGATCGCCTTGGCATTATCGGCGACGTGGGTCAGCATGGCGCGCAGGTCTTTCAGGTCGAGCAGCAACAGCCCTTCCTTGTCGGCGACGTGGAAGACAATGTTCAGCACGCCTTCCTGCACTTCGTTCAACTGGAACAAACGCGCCAGCAGCAGCGGCCCCATGTCGGAAATGGTGGTGCGGATCGGGTGACCCTTCTGCCCGAACAGGTCCCAGAACACCACCGGCGCGGCGGACGGTTGCAAGTCGATGCCCATGTCCTTGGCGCGCGCCAGCAGCTTTTCGTTCGGCGTACCCGCAAGTGCGATCCCGGACAGGTCGCCCTTCACGTCCGCGGCGAAGACGGGGACGCCTGCGTCGGAAAAGGCCTGTGCCATGATCTGGAGCGTGATCGTCTTACCGGTACCGGTCGCGCCCGCCACGATGCCGTGCCGGTTGGCGCGTTGCAGAAGCAGGTTCTGTGCCCCTTCGCTGGAATAACCGATCAGTACGCCCTTGGAATCCGCCATAATCCTGTCCTCAAATTAGTTCCTCTTCATAAGATGTTCCGCGCGGATTTGGCAAAGGCTTTTGAACCAGACACAGACGAACACAGTTCTCTCACACACATGTGATTCCGGCGCGATCAGGCCTGATTAGGGAGATACGCCAAAAGGGGTATTATGTTCGAACCGCTCTGTCTCTCTCGGAGCTTTTATCGGCCCGCGCGAAGGTTCCCCCCATAGCCGGCGCGAGACCGCATTGAGCCGCTCTTTCCCCCCATAGAGAGCGCTCAACCGAGGCCGTCTGCCTGAACAAGGCGGACGGCCTTTTCGTTCCACAAGAAACAATATTTTTCGTCCAGCCGTTGTTTTCAGGGTGCTTTCCAAGGCATAGGAATGAGCCTACATAATGATCCGCGCCTGCACATACGCGGACAAGCTCGGACGGAACGTCATGGATGATTTCACCCTCGCCTCATCGGTCGATGACAACGCCAACACACAAAAGGCGCTGATTGCCGAAGCCTTTATGAAGGTATTGGGGGAGGGGATTACGCGCGAAGCCTCGACCTTCCTCGACCAGTGCCTTGAGGATTACGAACCGGAGGAACTGCCCGACCTGAGCGCCGAAGAGATCGCCGCGGCCTTTGCCGGGGTCTGGCAACGCGCCGCCTCGCGTCCGGGCGCTGCGGCGCATAAGGCGATCACCGCCCTTAAAGCTTACGATCTCATTGAAATCACCCAGCCGGACGCACCGTTCATCGTCGAAAGCGTCATGGGCGAACTGCTCGATCAGGGGCTGGCCATCCGTTCGATGTTCCACCCGGTCCTCACCGTTCAGCGCGATCGCGACGGCAAGCGCATAGCAAGCGGCGACGATATCGCGGAATCGATGATGCTGGTTTTCATCACGCGTCAGTCGCCGGAAAAGCACCCGGCGATCATCGACGGCGTCGAAGCGACGTTGAACGACCTGCGCGCGGCGGTGGTTGATTTCCCGCGCATGCAGAAATTGCTGACGCAGGAGATAGCGACGCTGGAAGGCCTGAGCCTGCATCCGGTGGTGCAGGTCGATCCCGCCGTCCTTGGCGAAGACGTCGCCTTCCTGCGCTGGGTCGGGGAAAACCACTTCGTCTTCCTCGGGGCCCGCACCTATATCTATCCGCGCAACGACACCGGCGGCTACGTCCCCGAAGAGCCGTTGAGCCTGATGCAGGAAGAATACGGCATCCTGCGCGATAAACGCGCCATCCTGCGCCGGGGCTCCGAGCCCGCCATCCTCAGCCCGCAACTGCTGCATCATCTGGAAAATTCCGAGCCGGTCACGGTCGCCAAAGGCAATCTCAAATCGCGTGTCCACCGCCGCGTCTATATGGACTATATCTCGATCAAGCATTACGGCGCCGACGGCAAGCCGTCGGGCGAGACGCGCTTTGTCGGCCTGTTCACCTCCGACGCCTACGACCGCCCGGCCTTCGAGGTGCCGCTGATCCGCAGGAAATGCGAACACGTGCTGAGTGAAGCTAAACGCATCGGCTTCAACAATGGCGGCTATTCGGAAAAGCGGCTCAAAAATATCCTTGAGACCTATCCGCGCGATGAACTGTTCCAGATGACCGACGCGGACCTGCTGCGCATCACGCGCGGCATTCTGCACATTTCCGATCGTCCGCGCGTCAAGCTGTTCGTGCGGCAAGATCCGTTCGACCGGTTCATTTCAGTCCTGCTCTATATGCCACGCGAATCCTACCATGTCTCGGTGCAGGACCGCGCTGGGGCGATCCTCGCCGAAGGTTACGGCGGCCGGGTCAGCGCGCTCTATCCTTATGTGACCGGCAGTCTGCTGTCGTGCGTCCACTATATTATCGGCGTCACGCCGGGCAACCATCCGCAGCCGAACTTGTCAGACCTCGAAGACCGCATCACCGATCTGACGCTCAACTGGGCGCAGCGCGTCGAAGATGAGGCGCTGGATAGTGGCGCGTCCGATATCGGTTATCTCAACTGGGCCCGCGCCCTCCCGGCAGGCTATCAGGAACGCTATAGCCTCGGCGAAGCCGTCACCGATATCGCGCGTCTGTCGGCCCTGACCGACGAAGCGACTCTGGCCGTCCGCGCCTATCAGACCGAGGGCACCACCGACCGCTTCAGCCTGAAGATCTACGACCGCGCCGAAACCGCGATTCCCTTGTCGGACATCTTGCCGGTGCTGGACCGTATGGGTCTGAAAACGCTGGAAGAGTACGGCTATAAGGTCGAGTCGGCAGGCTGGCCGCGTCACTGGGTGCACGAATTCATCCTGCAACTGCCCGCCGGACACACGACGCCGTTCGAGACCTTCAAGACCCCGTTCGAAGACGCCCTGATGGCTGTCTGGAAAGGCGCGACGGAGGTCGACGGTTTCAATGCGCTGGTCCTGCAAGGCATTCCGTGGCGCGAGGTCGCCCTGTTGCGGAGCTTAAGCCGGTACCGCGCGCAATCGGGTCTGGACCCCAGCGGTATCGTCCAGCAACAGGCTTTGCGCACCTACCCCGAGGTGACGCGCGCCCTGCTTGATCTGTTCAGTTTGAAATTCAAGCTCGGTGATGCTGCCGATACGCGCAAAACCGATGCCGCGGCGGCTGAAACCCATATCCTCGACCTGCTGCAAGGCGTGTCGTCGCTGGAGCACGACCGCGTCCTGCGCCGTCTGTCGGCCCTGATCGGCGCGCTGCTGCGCACCAACTACTACCAGAATAAATCCTACATCTCGTTCAAGATCGCCTCGCGCGAACTGGCCGATTTGCCGGAACCCAAGCCGTATCGCGAAATCTTCGTCTGGTCACCGGTGGTCGAAGGCGTCCATCTGCGCTTCGGCCCCGTCGCGCGCGGCGGCTTGCGCTGGTCCGACCGCAAGGAAGATTTCCGCACCGAGGTGCTGGGCCTCGTCAAGGCGCAGCAGGTCAAGAACGCGGTCATCGTGCCGGTCGGTTCCAAAGGCGGTTTCTATCCGAAACAACTGCCCGCCGGGGGTGCCCCGGACGCTATCCGTGCCGAGGCCGTGCGTGCCTATAAGATGTATCTGTCGGGCCTGCTCGACATCACCGACAATCTCGACGCCAATGGTGGTATCATCGCGCCGAAAGACGTTGTGGCTTGGGACGCGCCGGACCCCTATCTGGTCGTCGCTGCCGATAAAGGGACCGCGACCTTCTCCGACATCGCCAACGGCGTGGCGCGCGACTACGGCTTCTGGCTCGACGACGCCTTCGCCTCGGGCGGCAGCGTCGGCTACGACCACAAGGCCATGGGCATCACGGCACGCGGCGCATGGGAAGCGGTCAAGCGCCACTTCCGCGAACGCGGCAAGGATATCCAGACGGAAACCTTCACCACGGTCGGCGTCGGCGACATGTCCGGCGATGTCTTCGGCAACGGCATGTTGTTGTCGAAACAGACGAAACTGCTCGCCGCCTTCGACCACCGCGACATATTCATCGATCCGAACCCCGATCCGGCGTCATCATTCGCCGAACGCGAGCGCCTGTTCGCCCTGCCGCGTTCGTCATGGCAGGACTACGACAAGGCGAAACTCTCGGCGGGCGGCGGGATTTTCTCGCGCGGTCTGAAATCGATCGAGCTTTCGCCGGAAATCAAGGCGGCGTTGGACATCACCGCCGACGCCCTGTCGCCGTTCGAGCTGATGCAGGCCATCCTCAAGGCCCCCGCCGAACTGCTCTATTTCGGCGGCATCGGCACCTATATCAAGGCGCCCAGCCAGTCGCACCTCGATGTCGGTGACAAGGCCAATGACGCCATTCGCGTCGACGCCGGCGATATCCGCGCGGCGGTGGTAGGCGAGGGGGCCAATCTCGGTATCACCCAGGCCGGGCGCATCGCCCTGTCGGCCAATGGCGTAAAGCTCAACACCGACGCCATCGACAATTCGGCGGGCGTCGACTGTTCCGACCACGAGGTCAATATCAAGATCCTGCTCGGCCGCCTCGTGCAATCGGGCCGCATGACGGTTGAGGCCCGCGATACCCTGCTGGCGTCGATGACCGATGACGTCGGCGATCTGGTCCTGATGGACAACTACGCCCAGAGCCTGACGCTGTCCCTGCTCGAATCGACGGCGGCGGAAGACAATGCATCCATGCAGGCCTTCATGTCGGGGCTGGAAAAACGCGGCAAACTCGACCGCAAGGTCGAAGGCCTGCCGTCGAACGCCCAGCTTGAGGCACGCAAGGCTCAGAACGCCGGATTGTACCGTCCCGAACTGGCCGTGGTCATGGCCTACGGCAAGATCGTCCTGTTCGACGACCTGATCGAGACCCAAGCCATCGACGACCCGATCTTTGAACAGGCCTTGGTCGATTATTTCCCCAAGCCCCTGCACGGCATGATCGACGATATCCGTCAGCACCGCCTGCACCGCGAAATCGTCGCCACCGTTCTGTGCAACGAGATGATCAATATCCTAGGCCCCAGCTTTCCGGCGCGTCTGCAAAAGGCCGCCGCGGTCGATACGGGCGGGCTGGTCCTGTCGTTCGAAGGCGCGCGCCGTTTGTTCGGCACCGAAGCCCTGTGGGCCGAGGTCTCGGCGCTCGACAATCAGATCCCGGCGGCGGCGCAAACCGCGCTTTACAACGCCATCGCCCTGTTCCTGCGCCGTCAGGTCTATTTCCTCGCGCGGCGTTTCGTCGGGCAACCGCAGACCTTGACCGAGGTGATCGCCGCCTATCAGGCGGGGGTCGCGACCTTGCTCGATACACCCGACCTGCTCAGTCCGAACGAGGCGGCGCGCGTCGCCAAACGGTGCGAGAAGCTGGTGGCCGCCGGGGCACCGGTTGATCTGGCGAAACGCGTGGCGGTGCTGCTGGCCTGGACCAGCGCGGTGGATGTCATAGATTTGGCAAACGGTGGCGACGTGGCGCAAACGGCAAAACTCTACTTCCTGACGGGTGAGCGCTTCGGCTTCGACCGTTTGCGCGCCGGAGCCGGGGAGTTGTACTCGACCGATCCGTGGGACCGCATGGCCATCCGCCGCCTGATCGAAGACGTCTATGCCGAACAGAAATCGGTGACAGCGGCGGTGGTCAAATCCGGCGACCTTGACGGCTGGGCGCAATCGCAATCGGCTCTCATCGCCCCGGTAGATCAGATCATGGCTGATATCGAAGGTGGCGGCGCAGGGTGGAGCTTCGCCAAGCTGTCCATCGTCAATGCCGTCCTGCGTGAATGGGTATCAAGATTATGATAGATTATCGCATTTCCGGGCGAAAAACCGGTTCCCACTTTTTCTGGAAATGCTCGTTGTGAGAAAGTTCCTCGTCATCGCCGACGATACGCCGGAGTTTCGCTCGGCCCTGTCCTATGCGGCGGCGCGGGCGCGGGTGACCGGCGGCATGGTCTCGCTGCTGCGAGTCTTGCCGCCGACGGACTTCAGTCAATGGGCCGGTGTGCGCGACGAAATCGAACGCGAACAGCGCGAAGAGGCTGAAACCCTGCTGTCGGGCCTGTCCGACGCGGCGGCGGTTAAGTCCGGTCGTCCGGCGGAAATCATCATTCGCACGGGCCATATCAAGGATGCCCTGCGAGACGTGCTGGCCGCCGATCCGGAGATCAAGATAATCGTCATCGGTGCGTCGGGCAGCCATCCGGGGCCTCTGGTCAATCTGCTGGTCCGCGAAGGCGTTGGTACGCTGGGCGGCACGCGTCCGGTTCCGGTCACCGTGGTGCCGGGGGATTTGTCCGACGAGGCGATCGAGGAGTTGATGTAACTAACCCTCGCCCCATGGGAAGAGGGTGGCGCAAAGCGCCGGGTGAGGGGGGAAAATGGATTGGTCCCAAAGTGAAATCGCAGCCTTAATAGGCACAAGTCTAATATTTGGCTTCGGTTTGTTAAAGCTCCGATATCCCGATCATTTCAACAGCATCGTCATGAGGAATGCGCCAAGAGGCCTCCGACTATTCTTCTTCTGGTTCTATGCGATTTTTGCGGGCGCAATCTGGTCTGTGTTCGTTTTTAATCTGGTAGTTATGCGTGTCTGGTTTCATTTTTTGAAATAGTTGAAACCAAGAGAAGCTTTCATCTAACCCTTGCCTTTCCGACCTTTTACCCCCATTTGGGCTTTAGATTTACCGGAAAGCCCGCCATGTTTATCCAGACCGAAGCCACGCCCAATCCCGACGTTCTGAAATTCCTCCCCGGCCGCGATGTACTCGGCAAGGGCTCGCTGGAATTCCGTACCGAGGATGAGGCGGAAAAATCGCCGCTGGCCCACGCCCTGTTTCAGATCGACGGCGTGTCGGGCGTCTATTTCGGCTCGGACTTCCTGACCGTCAAACGCGACCCGGAAGCGGCGCTCATCTGGGCACAGATCAAGGCCCCGATCCTGGCCGCGATCATGGACTTCTACGCCTCGTCGCGCCCGATCCTGAGCGAGGGCAGCGAAGTGGTCGAGCGCGTCTATGAGGGCGAAGTCGCTCAGATCGTCGCCGAGATCAAAGACCTGCTCGACACCCGCGTCCGTCCGGCGGTGGCGCAGGATGGTGGCGACATCGAATTTGACCATTTCGATATTGACAGCGGTACCCTGTACCTACACATGCGCGGCGCCTGTTCCGGTTGTCCGTCATCCTCGGCCACCTTGCGTCAGGGTGTTGAATCCCTGATGAAGCACTATGTCCCCGAAGTGCAGACCATCGAGCAGGTTTTGTAAGTTTGCGCTACGCTCTGGTCATCGATACGGCGCTTAATGCCTGTCAGGTAGGGCTGTTTTCGCACGACGGTACCACCGTAACGCCGCTCTTTGTCCGCAGTGAGGAAATGTCGCGCGGGCATCAGGAATTCATTGGTCCGGCGGTCACCGAAAGCTTCGAAAGAAGTGGAATTATTCCCAAAGCGCTTAACGTTATCGGTGTAACGTTAGGGCCGGGGTCATTCACCGGTTTACGCGTCGGTCTGTCCTTCGCCAAGGGTATGGCCAGCGGTTTGAACCTGCCTTTACGCGGTTTTTCCACGCTCGAACTGATGGGGCGCCGCGCGGCGTTCGATGGCCGCACACGGATGGTGGCGCACGACGCCGGGCGCGGTCAGCTATATCTGCAAACCCTCGATACCGACAATCGAGTCTATGATGCCAAATCCTTTGATATCAACGATCTGAGAGAGGTCGAAGCCCTGACCGCGCCCGATCTTATCGTCGGTTCCGGAGCCGGGTATCTGGCAAATATATTCCCATTGGCGGAGGTCATACCGACGGCTCTACCGGACCTCACGGCCATGGCGGCGCTGTGTTTCGCCGATACGGACGCCTATTCAGACCTGACACCGCTTTACATGCGCGACGCTGACGCTAAGGTATCGAACAAGGCCGTTATCAGCTTCGATTTTTGACCTGAACAGTTCTGAAAAATATGAAGCATATTCACCAAATACGCGAATTTGACCCCCGGTTGGTTGAAATTCACGCCAAAAGCTTCGATTTTGGCTGGAAAGATTCCGAATTTTTGGAATATTTGAATAAACCCCACCATGTTTTGTGGGGTCTATATACCGAAAACAGTCTTCAAAGCTTTGTTTTATCATCGGAAATTGCCGATGAAGCCGAAATTCTGACCATTGCGACCGATCCCGCCGAACGCCGCCAAGGCCACGCACAAGCATTGTTGACCCACCTTTTGGCACACCTGAAAACCAAGGGCACGCGCAGCCTTTTCCTTGAAGTGGCGCTCGACAATCCTGCCGCTATTGCCTTTTACGAAGGTCTTGATTTTCAAACGGTCGGCAAACGTAAATCCTATTACAGCCGTCGCAATGGTCCGCCGGTCGATGCGCGTATCTTGAGCCTTGCGATTTAATTCAACTCCCCTTAATTGAATTTGTGCGACGCGCTGTCGCAGTCAGCCAAAAAACGGGAGGGCCGCATGGACCGGATTGAACAGCAGTGCATCGAAAAAGGCATGCGCATGACCGATCAGCGTCGCGTCGTGGCCCGCGTCCTGTCGCAGGCGACCGATCACCCGGATGTCGAGGAACTGTACCGCCGCGCCGCCGCCGTCGATCCGCATATTTCGCTGGCCACCGTCTACCGCACCGTGCGCCTGTTCGAAGAGGCGGGTGTTGTCGAGCGCCACGATTTCGGCGATGGCCGTTCGCGCTATGAGCAGGCCGGCGACGACCACCACGATCACCTGATCAATATCAAGACCGGTCAGGTCATCGAATTCTTCGACGAAGAGATCGAGACCCTGAAAACCGCCCTGGCGCAGAAGCTCGGCTTCAAGCTGGTTGGCCACAAGCTGGAACTCTACGGCGTCCCGCTCGACGACGACAAATAGCTATTTACATAGTTCTTTCACATTCGCCGTCGGCGCGGGTTTGATCACCTCGTCGATAGCGATGCCCTTGCGCTTCGCCGCGCGCTCCATCATCGGACCATTGCCGCGCAAAGGATCAGCCTCTAGGTAGGCGACATCCGACTGCGCCTGAGACAAGGTCACGTATCGCGCGCCCGCCGCGTCCAGTTTCTGCATGACCGTCGGCAGGGTGTGTGCGCTCCAACCGCCGAGATGGGTGAGCAAAACCTGCGGGATCATCCGGCCATAGACCTTTTGCGACAAGGTCTTCATCCGCACGATACCGTCATCGACCTGTTTAAAGTACTGGACCTCCATCGCCTTTATCGTCGCCGTATCGCCCTTGGCCAGACAGCGGGCATAGGCGTCGGTATAGGCGAAGTCGTCGAAGCTCACCGTCACCTCGGCGATCGCATAGCCATGATCGGCCAGCCACGTCATGGCACCCGCGCGCCGCGCCGGGTCTTCGGCGGTAGCGTTGAGGAAGGGAAAACGCAGAACCTTCCACGTCCAGCCCGTCATGCGTTTCGCGACTTCGGGTTCACCGGCTTCCAGATCGGCCAGCCACGCTTCCAGCGAAGGCGCTTTAGCCAGACCCATATGGGTAAAGGTGTGGTTGCCCAGCGGATAATCGGCCTTGCGCCACAGGTCGAGCACGATGGCGCTGCCGGGTTCGCTGGTCGTCTTGGCCGGGTTGGCAAAACCGTAGGCTTCGGGCACCTTGTGTGTTTTCAGGGTCGCCAGATAGGATGCGGCGATATCGGCGCGCGTCATACCTTTCGGCAGCGGCCCGTGCGCGGGCAGGTCATCCACCGTAATCGCGATATCGAAACCTTCGGCACCGCTCGCACCGGACGCCAGAGCGGCCCACACGCAGGCCGTTGCGGCCAAGGCTTTCAGTTTCATCGCGGTCCCTGTCATTATTTGTGCGCTAAGAGATATCATCCCGTTCGATCACCGTCACCTAAAGACCTTTGTCTAAAAGATGAAGCGGACCTTGTGGACAATTTCCGGTCGCTCCTCTTGAAAAAGCGAGGGCAAAACCTCATAAGCACCCCATGAGTGAAACCGCATCCCCCGCCGCGCTGAAAAAGCTGCACATCAAAACCTATGGCTGTCAGATGAACGTCTATGACAGCGAGCGCATGGTCGATCTTCTGCGCCCGCTGGGCTATGCCGTGTCCGATCAGGCCGATGGCGCGGACCTCGTCCTGCTCAACACCTGCCACATCCGCGAAAAGGCCGCGGAAAAGGTCTATTCCGAGATCGGCCGCCTGAAGGAGCTGCGCGGCGAAAAGGAAGCCCGCGGCGAAGGCCGGATGACGATTGCCGTGGCCGGGTGCGTGGCGCAGGCCGAGGGGCAGGAGATCATGAACCGCGCCCCGGCGGTCGATCTGGTCATCGGGCCGCAGGCCTATCACCAGTTGCCGGAGCTGATCGCGCGGACGACCCGCGCCAAGGGCGAACGCCTGAGCGCCGATTTCGCGCCGGAAGACAAGTTCGACGCCCTGTCCACCGAACGTCATTTCACCGGTGTGACGGCCTTCCTCACCGTGCAGGAAGGCTGCGACAAGTTCTGCACCTTCTGCGTCGTGCCCTATACGCGCGGGGCCGAATGGTCGCGCCCGGTCGCCTCGATCGTCGAGGAAGCCCGGTCTCTGGCCTCGAAAGGCGTGCGCGAAGTGACGCTGCTCGGTCAGAACGTCAACGCCTTCAACGGCGACGACGGCACGGGTCAGGAATCGACCCTGCCGCGCCTGATGGACGCCTTGTCCGAAATCTCCGGCCTCGATCGCATCCGCTACACGACCTCGCACCCCAACGACATGACCGACGAGCTGATCCGCGCCCACGCGGACAATCCGAAGATCATGCCGTACCTGCATCTGCCGGTGCAGTCGGGGTCTGACAAGATCCTGCGCGCCATGAACCGCAAACACGGGCGTCAGGCCTATATCGACCTGATCGGGCGCATCAAGGCCGCCAATCCGCGTCTGGCCCTGTCGGGCGATTTCATCGTCGGTTTCCCCGGTGAGACGGACAAGGATTTCGAAGACACGATGGACCTGATCCGCACGGTCGGTTACGCCTCGGCCTTCTCGTTCAAATATTCGAAGCGCCCCGGCACCCCGGCCTCGTCCATGCCGGGTCAGGTCGATGAGGCCGTCGCCGATGCCCGTCTCAAGGCGCTTCAGGCCCTGATCGTCGAACAGCAGCAGGCCTTCAAGGCCGAACTGGTGGGTCAGACCATCGACGTCCTGTTCGAGAAGCTGGGCCGTCATAACCAGCAGGCCATCGGTCGTTCGCCGTGGCTGCACTCGGTCTTCGCCGAAGACGCCGCGCACCTGATTGGTCAGATCGTGCCAGTGAAGATCATCGGGCTGGGCAATAACTCGCTGATCGGCGAGTTGGAAAAGGTATACGCGTGAGTTTGGCGACGGACGACTTCATCGAACTGGACGAAGACAAGGTTCTGGCCCTGTCCGGCCCGTCGCAGCGCTATCTGGCGCTGATCGAGGGCGCGTACCACGTGCTGATCGAAACCCCCGGTGGCGGGTTTCAGGTGACGGGCAAGGTGCGCGACCGTCAGCGCGCCAACGTCATTATCAATGCCTTGTCGGAACTATACGATGAAGGCGTCGATATCTCCGAGGTCGATGTCCGTACCCTGATCCAGAACCCTACGGGTAAATCTCCGGTATGGGCCGACCACCACGGTCAGTCCCATGTCATCGTCATGGGCCGCAAGGGTGCGATTGCGCCCAAGACCGAAGGGCAGGCGGCCTATTACAAGGAACTGCTGCGCAATGACCTGACGTTTGGCCTCGGCCCGGCGGGGTCGGGCAAGACCTTCATGGCCGTGGCGCACGGTACCTCGCTGCTGCTCAAGGGCGCGGTGGATCGGCTGGTCATCACGCGTCCGGCGGTCGAAGCCGGGGAAAAGCTCGGTTTCCTGCCCGGCGACCTCAATGAGAAGGTCGATCCGTACCTGATGCCGATCTGGCAGGCGCTGGACGACATTCTGGGGGCTGACGGCCTCAAACGTCGCCGCGAGCGCAATGAGATCGAGGTCGCGCCGCTGGCCTATATGCGCGGGCGGACGCTATCGAACGCCTATGTCATCGTCGACGAGGCGCAGAACACGACCAAGCAACAGATGAAGATGGTGCTGACGCGTCTGGGCGAAGGTTCCAAGATGGTCGTCACCGGCGATCCGTCGCAGGTCGATCTGCCGCGCGCCTCGGACTCCGGTCTGGCCCACGCGGTCGGTCTGTTGAACGGCGTCAAGGGCGTCGGCATTTCGCGCCTGACCGCCGATGACGTGGTGCGCCACGAACTGGTCGCGCGGATCGTGCGCGCCTACGACAGCGAACAGACATGACCGATTTCGCCCCCCTGATCGACATCGAGATCGAACACGACGACTGGACCGAGGTCCTGCCGGAGGTTTCCGCCGTGGTGACCGGCGCTATCGAGGCCGCCTTTGCGCATCTGGGTGCCAAAGAGCAGCTCGATATCGTCGTCCTGCTCACCGACGACGCGGAAATGAAGGCGCTCAATAAAGAGTTCCGTCAGAAGAACGCCCCGACAAATGTCCTGTCCTTCCCCGCGCCCGACATGATGCACCCGCATCTGGGCGATATCGCCTTTGGTTTCGAGACCTGCGTGCGCGAGGCGAAGGACCAGTCCAAGACGCTGAAAGACCATGTGGCGCATTTGAGCGTGCATGGGGCCTTGCATCTTCTGGGCTACGATCACCTGAACGACGCCGAAGCCGAGGAAATGGAAGACCTCGAACGGCAGATTTTGAAGGGCCTCGGCATCGCCGACCCTTATTTGAATAACGGATAAACCAAACCATGCCGGAGCCTGACAGTAGCGACATATCCGCTGCGAAGCCCAAGAAAACCCTCCTCAACCTGTTCGGCCTGATCGGGCCGTCCGAAGAGGACAAAGGCCTGAGTTTGCACGAGGAAAATCCCTCGACCGACCTCATCGACCACGCCCGCGCCTTTCAGAACCTGCGCGTCTCTGACGTTATGACGCCGCGCGTCGATATCATCGGTGTTGAGCTACAGGCTACGTTGGCCGAGTTGATCCGCGTCTGTATCGACAGCGAACATTCGCGCCTGCCGATCTATCACGAAACGCTCGACGATCCGGTGGGCCTGATCCACATCAAGGATCTGCTCAAAATCCTCGCCCCCGAAGACGGTCGCGAGACGCCGGACTGGAGTGAGCCGGTTCTGTCGCGTATCCGCCGCGAGCTGATCTACGTGCCCGGTTCGATGTCGGCGTCGGATCTGTTGTTGAAAATGCAGGTCGAGCGCTCGCACATGGCGCTGGTCATCGACGAATTCGGCGGCACGGACGGGCTGGTGACACTCGAAGACCTGCTTGAGGCGGTGGTTGGCGATATCGCCGACGAGTATGACGACGAAGAGGCCGACGACCTGTTTGAGATGCCCGACGGCACGATCGAGGTCGGGGGTCGCGTCGAGCTTAAAACGCTGGAAGAGCGTCTTGATCTCAAGCTCTATCCCGACGACAGTGAAGAAGAGATAGACACCCTTGCGGGGCTGGTCACGGTTCTGGCGGGACGAATCCCCGAAACCGGTGAAACCATTCCTCATGTCGAGGCGGGCATCGATATCGAGGTGATTGACGCCGATGCCCGGCATATCCGGCGTCTGCGCCTGCATCGCCACAGCGAAGAATTAGCAACGGACGACACATAAGATGAGTTTGACGGAACGGGGTGCCCAGAGAGTAAGAGTGTCGCTGGGACTTTACCGGCGCTATGTGGGCCCGAAACGTCAGGCGGCGCTTATGGGGCTGCTGATCGGTCTGGCCCAGCCGCCGTTCGGTTTTCTGCCGGGGCTTCTGGGCTATGCCGTCCTGCTGTGGAGCCTCGATCAGGATCTGGAGCCGAAACCCCTGCGTAAAGCCTTTGCCATTGGCTGGTGGGCGGGCTTTACCTATTTCCTTGTCGGCTGTTTCTGGGTCGCCGAGGCCTTTCTGGTCGACGCTGAAAATCAGGGTTGGATGGCTCCATTTGCGGTGACCATGCTGCCGTCGGGCATTGCCCTGTTCTGGGGCGCAGCCTTTGCGCTTTATCGCCGGTTCCGACCCGATCACGTTTTGCGCTGGCTGTTTTTCGTCGGGCTGTTCTGCGGCTTCGAGTGGTTACGGGGCACGATCCTGACCGGTTTTCCGTGGAATCCTGCCGGTGCGACGTGGAAAGCGGGCTCGGCCCTGTCGCAGCTGGCGGCGCTGTTCGGCGTTTACGGTTTAAGCCTCGTGACGGTCGCCGTTTTTTCCAGCCTCGCCGTCACGGTGTGGGGGCAGGGATCAATCCGGACGCGCTGGCGGGGTCTGACGCCGCTGCTGGCCTCGGTCGTGGTGCTGTTCACCTGTCTGATATACGGGTCGGTCAGGCTGGCCACCACCTCGGTCGTCACGACCGATACCCTGGTGCGAATCGTGCAGCCGGACATCGGTCAGCGCGCCAAATGGACCGAGGGCGCTTTGATGGACGTGCTCGACGGCTACGCGGTCATGACGAAAGCCGCTATAAATCGCAAAAATTTACAAAAAGTCACAAATAGTGATCTGCCTGCCTATCCCCGTATCGTGATCTGGCCCGAAGGGGCCTTGCCCGACTCCGCCGACAACCTGCTCGACCCACAATCTGAAACTGCAAAAATTTTCGCGGGATTATTGAAAGAAAATCAAACTCTCCTGTGGGGTGCATATCATCAGGATATCGATTCGCAAAAAGGCGTCGTGTGGCGAAATTCCCTGCTGTCGCTGCACCGACATGCCGGTGAAACGCAAGTGCGCGTAGCCTATTCGAAATTCAAGCTGGTGCCATTCGGCGAGTTTCTGCCCTTTGAAAAAGCGCTGGAAAAAGTAGGCATCAAAGAATTGGTTCATGTCGGCGATGGATTTACCGCCGGCCCGCGTACACACTCAGTAGAGATCGATAATATGCCGCGGTTTTTACCGTTGATTTGCTACGAGGGTTTGTTCCCGGCCCTTTCATCTGAAACCTTTAAAGCTACAGATGACATGCAAAGGCCGCAATGGATCGTAAATATTTCCAATGATGCCTGGTTCGGCCCGACCACCGGTCCGGTCCAGCATCTCAATCTGTCGAGTTATCGCGCTATCGAAGAAGGTTTACCTATGGTAAGGTCAACCCCGACGGGTATATCGGCCATGATCGACCCGTTGGGACGCACTATAAAGGCGTCGGAAATCAGCATCGGCGAAGCAGGCTTTCGCGATGTATTCCTTCCGGCACCGGTAAAACTTACCCCCTATGCTTTTTCGCGCCATGCTCACCTGTTCCTTGTGGTTCTTTTTTGCTTGATTCCGGCGGCGATTGCGACTTTCGTAGCCGTTAGCAAAAGAAACCAATGAGGAAGCCTTGCCGCCGGTGTCCGGATCGGCGTCGAGGTCAAACCGAGAAGAGGGCCGAGGTCGCATTCCTGACCTCGGGAAACTTGTATAAAAAGAGGCAAAGTTGGACGATATCTCAAAAACGGACCGTAGTCCGAATCCGGTCGATTTACATGTAGGTGCCCGCGTAAGAATGCGTCGTAAGTTTCTGGGCATGTCCCAGGAAGGTCTGGCGGAAACCATCGCCCTGACGTTTCAGCAGGTGCAGAAGTACGAACGCGGGTCTAACCGCATCAGTGCGTCGAAGCTTTACGAAATCTCCAGAGCGCTCAAGGCCCCTGTCGCCTATTTCTTCGAAGGTTACGGTGAATCCGAAGCCGTCGAAGGCTTTTCGGAATCCGAGTCCGAGCAGTTCGTGCACGGGTTTCTGATGACCACCGAGGGAATCGAACTGGCCGAAGCCTTCCCGCGCATCAAGAATGCCAAACACCGCCGCCGTATCCTCGAACTGGTGCGCGCGCTGGCCGAAGACGACGACGCCTGATCCCCCCTCAGCGCGTAACTAAAAGTCGAAAAGCCCTGTCAGGTGGACGGACAGGGCTTTTTCGTGTCCGCAGATCAAAACGACTTGATCATATAAAGATATGTTTATATGAGTGGCGGGAAACGAAACCGGAGTACCCTCATGCGTCCGTCCTACATCTTTACCTCCGAAAGCGTCTCCGAAGGCCATCCGGACAAGGTCGCCGACCGTATTTCCGACGTGGTGGTCGATGCCTTCCTGCGCGCCGATGCGGAAGCACGGGTGGCGTGTGAGACCCTTGTCACGACCAACCGCATCGTTCTGGCCGGTGAAGTCCGCGCCGGTGACGATCAGATCAGCGACATCATCGATGGCCTTGAAGACAAGGTCCGCGCCGCGGTCAAGGACATCGGTTACGCGCAAAAGGGTTTCCACTGGAAGCTGGCTGACTATGCCTGCCACCTGCACGCTCAGTCGGCTGACATCGCCCAAGGCGTCGACGCCGGTCACAACAAGGACGAAGGCGCGGGCGATCAGGGCATCATGTTCGGCTACGCCTCGGACGAGACCGCCGAACTGACCTCGGCGCCGCTGCAATGGTCGCACAATATCCTGCGCCGTCTGGCCGAAGCGCGTCATGCGGGCGAACACCGCCTTGAACCCGACGCCAAGTCGCAGGTGACGGTGCAGTACGAAAACGGCATCCCCAGCCGCATCCTCAAGGTGCTGGTCTCGCATCAGCACAAGGACGGCCTGAGCCCGCAGGACATCGAAGACATCATCAAGCCCTATGCGCTCGACGTCCTGCCCGCCGACATGGTAACGGCGGAGACCGAGTGGCTGGTCAACCCGACCGGCAATTTCGTCATCGGCGGTCCCGACGGCGACGCGGGTCTGACCGGGCGCAAGATCATTGTCGATACCTACGGCGGCGCGGCCCCGCACGGCGGCGGTGCGTTTTCGGGCAAGGACCCGACCAAGGTCGATCGTTCGGCGGCATATGCCCTGCGCTATCTGGCGAAAAATGTCGTCGCGGCGGGTCTGGCCAAGCGCTGTACCTTGCAGGTTTCCTACGCCATCGGCGTGTCGAAGCCGCTGAGCTTCTACGTCAATACACACGGTACGGGCAATGTCGACGAAGCGAAGCTGGAAGCGATTCTGCCGGAACTGATCGGCGGCCTGACCCCGCGCGGCATCCGCACGCATTTGGGCCTCAACAAGCCGATCTATGAGCGGACCTCGGCCTATGGCCACTTCGGCCGTACGCCTGACGCCGACGGCGGTTTCTCTTGGGAACGCACCGATCTGGTTGACGCCTTGAAGCGCGAGTTCTAAGAGGGCGGCTTCTTTTAACCCCCTCTCCCTTCGGGGAGAGGGTTGGGGTGAGGGGGCTACCGTCGTGGCCGCGACTCCCCCTCATCCGCCGCTTTGCGGCACCTTCTCCCCACGGGGCGAAGGGAAGGTAAGCATGACCGACGAAACCAAGCCCGCCGTCTCCCCCACCTGGGGCCCCATGCGTTCCTTCGGACGCATCAAATCGCGCACGCTGAAACCGCGTCAGGCCGACCTGTTCGACACGCTCCTGCCGGAAATCGAAATCACCGACGCGCGCATCGAGGCGATCAATGCCGGTGAACGCAACGGTGCTTCGGAACTGTGGCTGGAGATTGGTTTCGGCGGCGGCGAGCATCTGGCCGCGCAGGCGGGGCGCAATCCTCAGGCCCTGATCCTCGGTTTCGAGCCGTTTCTCAATGGCGTCGGCTCCCTGCTTCGCCATATCGAAGAACAGGATCTGAGCAATGTCCGTGTCATGCCCGGTGACGCCCGCCCGGTAATCGACAAGCTGAACGTGGCCAGCGTGGACAAGGTTTTCATCCTCTTCCCCGATCCGTGGCCGAAGGCCCGCCACCACAAGCGCCGCTTCATCCAGACCGAGACTCTGGATGCGCTGGCTCGGGTGATGAAGGACGGTGCGCGGCTGCGCTTTGCGACCGATTGGGCCGATTACGCTGACTGGACGCTGGAGCGCGCCACGGCGCATCCGGACTTCGACTGGACCGCGCAGACCCCGGAGGCATGGAATGTGCCGCCGGCGGATCACGTCACCACCCGCTACGAAGAGAAAAAGCTGGGCGATTGCGCCCCGGTCTTCCTTGATTTTTATCGCAAACCGCGAATCTGACGCGCAAAAGCCACAGCGACAATTGTCCGATCATTCGGGCATAGACGTGACGCCCGGAATGCGCCATCGTTAACTATAGTTAATGGGGGTAAGTGGCGTTATGGAAGGCCTGCATAAGGTTTCGGCGGGATTTGTATTCGCGTTTCTGTGTCTGCACATGGCCAATCATCTGATTGGCTTGCAGGATTTAGAGACGCACATCACTTTCATGACTGTGGCGCGGATGGTCTATCGCCACCCCGTCGTCGAAATGGTCGTGCTGCTGGCCTTTTTGCTGCAAATCCTGACCGGCTGGGCCTTGGCGCGCGAAACCTGGGCCAAGAAGAAGGATTTCCTCCATCAGCTACAGGCGGCGTCGGGCGTCTATATCGCGTTCTTTGCCGTGACCCACGTGGCGTTTATCTTTGCCGTGCGTCAGGTCTTCAATCTCGATAGCAATATCTATCTGATCGTTGCGGGCCTGATGCAGACGGGCTGGATGTACGTCCTGATCCCCTACTATGCGCTGGCGATCTTCGCCCTGTTCGTCCACATGGGGTGTATCCTGTTCGATATCTTCAAGAAAACCCTGCGTCCGGTGTCGTGGATGCTGCTGGTCCTGACGGTGGGGATCGGCGGCTATGTGACCTGGGTTATGATGATGACCTATACGGGCCAAGTCTTCACCCTGCATGTCCCGGAGGAATATTTCGCGCTCTATCCGGTGACGTTTTAAGAAAGAAATTTAACCACGGACGGCCACGGAAAGCACGGATTTCATTCTCCAGTGGATAGAGTCAAGTCTTGACTATCCGTCCGTGCTTTCCGTGTTTTCCGTGGTTAAATCCAAAATCCCTTGGCAATCCGGACACAAGGGTCTATAAGCACCTCAACATCGTCCGAACGGCCACTGGCCACGGCGGCGGCCCTTCAGAAGGCCAGCCGCTTTTTTGTTGCCCAAATCTGTTGTCTCGTTTGGAAGAACTAAAGGAACACCTGTTGCGCGCGAAAACCACCGAAGACCGTAAGCTGATCGAAGCCTTCGACCCGATTGCCGAGACTCTGGGCCTCGACATCGTGCGCGTCCGCCTGATGGGCTCGAACAAACCCGGCGGCGCGCGTCGTCTGCAAATCATGGCCGAACGCAGGACCGACGGCGAGATCAGCGTCAATCAATGCGCCCGCCTGTCGCGCGCCGTATCGGGCTATCTCGAAGAAACCGACCCGATTTCGGGCGAATATATCCTCGAAGTCTCGTCGCCCGGTATCGATCGCCCGCTGACGCGCCTGAAGGATTTCGACACCTATCAGGGGCTGGTCGCGCGTCTGGAACTCGACCGTCTGGCCGAGGGGCGCAAGCGTTTTCGCGGGACCCTGGCTGGGACCGAGGACGGCGAATATATCGCCATTGACCTTGAGGACGAAGACGACACCGCGATGATCCCGTTCGCGTGGATCATCGACGCCAAGCTGGTGCTCAACGACGAACTGCTCAAGCTGGGCGCGGAAAAGGCCGCCGCCCGCCGCGAGCAGGAAGAAGACGAGGACGACGAAGATTTCGAAGATGATGATGCGGACCTCATTGATGAGGACGATGACGACTTCGAAGATGCGGACAACGACGATTTTGACGACGCGGATTTCGATGACGAATCCGACGACAAGAACCCGAACTAAATAGGAAAAGTGCAATGAGCTTTACCGGAATCAGCGCCAACCGTCAGGAACTGCTGCAAATCGCCGACGCCGTGGCGCGCGAAAAGTCGATCGACAAGTCGGTCGTCCTGGCCTCGATCGAAGAGGCGGTGCAAAAGGCCGCCCGTTCGCGTTACGGTGCCGAGCACGACATCCGCGTCTTCGTCGATCCGCGCACCGGCGAAATGACCATCACCCGCTACGTGACGGTGGTCGCCGACGAGGAAATCGAGAACGAATACGCCCAGCGTACCCTGACCGACGCCTTGGCTGAGGACAAGGAAGCCTTTGTCGGCAAGGAATACGCCGAAATCCTGCCGCCGTTCGAACTGGGCCGCGTCCAGTCGCAGATGGCCCGTCAGGTCGTGACGCATAAGGTGCGCGAAGCCGAGCGCGACCGTCAGTACGACGAGTTCAAGGACCGCGTCGGCGAAATCGTCAACGGCACCGTCAAGCGTGTCGAATATGGCAATGTCATCGTCGATCTGGGCCGGGGCGAAGGCATCATGCGCCGCGATCAGTCGATCCCGCGCGAAGCCTTTCAGGTCAATGACCGCATCCGCGCCTATATCTACGATGTCCGCCGCGAAACCAAGGGCCCGCAGATCATGCTGTCGCGCGCCCACGGCGGCTTCATGGCCAAGCTGTTCGCGCAGGAAGTCCCCGAAGTCTATGACGGCGTGATCGAAATCAAGTCGGTCGCCCGCGACGCCGGGTCGCGCGCCAAGATGGCCGTCCTGTCGAACGACAACTCGATCGATCCGGTCGGGGCCTGCGTCGGTATGCGCGGTTCGCGCGTTCAGGCCGTCGTCGCCGAACTGCAAAACGAAAAGATCGACATCATTCAGTGGTCGCCGGACGAAGCCACCTTCATCGTCAACGCTCTGGCCCCGGCCGAAGTGTCGAAAGTCGTGCTGGACGAAGAAGAAGACCGCGTCGAAGTGGTCGTGCCGGACGAACAACTGAGCCTCGCCATCGGCCGTCGTGGTCAGAACGTGCGTCTGGCCTCGCAACTGACCGGCTGGCAGGTCGACATCATTACTGAGTCGCAGGACTCGGAACGCCGTCAGAAGGAATTCGCCGAGCGCACCGCTCTGTTCCAGGAAGCGCTCGACGTCGACGAAGTCATTGCCCAGTTGCTGGTCACCGAAGGCTTCACCACGGTCGAAGATCTGGCCTATGTCGATCAGAACGAAATTGCCGTCATCGAAGGCTTCGATGAAGATACGGCGTCGGAACTGCAAGCCCGTGCGCGCGATTTTCTTGAGCGCGAACAGGCCGAACAGAACGCCAAGCGCACCGAACTGGGCGTCGAAGACGACGTGCTGAACGTGCCGGGTATCACCTTGCCGATGGCGGTCGCTCTGGGCGAAGCCGGCGTCAAGACGGTCGAAGATCTCGCCGATCTGGCCACCGACGAACTGCGCGGCGGTTTCGAGCAGAACGGTGCCGAGCGCGTCCGCGTGGCGGGCGCTCTGGAAACCTTCTCGCTGTCGCTCCCCGATGCGGAAAACCTGATCCTCAACGCGCGTATCGCCGCGGGCTGGATCGAAGCGCCGGAAGAGGAAATCGTCGAAGAGGACGAGACCTACGAAGATGCAGACGCCGTTGACGGCAGTGAGGAGGGCGCCGATGTCGCCACTTCCGAACAATGAGACGGCCCGCGATAAATCGCCAAATTCTTCGTGCAGCCGGGGGCCTTCGGCTCACAATGAGACCGTCATCGATCTAAATGACGACACCACTGAGTCAGGGGAAACCCTGACTCAGGCCGTCGAACCGAATCCCGAAACCACGCGGCGCGATATCGCCTCGCATACGGCGTTCGCGCGCGACGGCCTGATCCGGTTCGTTGTGTCGCCGGACGGCTTCGCCGTGCCCGACCTCAAGGAAAACCTGCCTGGTCGCGGTTTATGGCTTAAGGCCGATGCCGACAGCCTGGCGCTGGCGATCAAAAAGAACCTGTTCTCGCGCGCCGCCAAACGTCAGGTGAAAGCCCCCGACGGGCTGGCCGAAATGGTGCCTAACCTCATCCGCAAACGCGTGCTCGATCAGCTCGGTCTGGCACGGCGCGAAGGAAATTTGCTGACGGGGTTTGAAAAAGTCGCGACAGCGCTTAAATTAGGCAGGAGCCAGCCCCACGCCGCTGGTCGGGCCGCCTGGCTGATCGAAGCCGCCGACGGCGCCGAAGACGGCCGCAACAAGCTCCTTTCTGTCGCATTTTCGCAAACCCCGCCGGTTAATATCTGCGGAATCTACACGAACGACGAATTGAGTTTGGCTTTGGGGCTGGAAAATGTCATACACGCCGCCATTGTCGAAGGGCGTCGGTCTCAGGCCTTTTCGAAAGAGATTACGCGCTTGAGCGGGTTCCAACCGCTGTTTCCTGCGAAATGGCGCGAAAGGCCCTTTAATTGAGTTGAGAATGCGACTATCAGGGCGGTGATTTTTCACGGCTCGATTTTTGTATTCCGAAATTGTCCGAAACGAAGCCGATCGCGGCTTCATCAAGGTTTAAGTAGCAAGCTGAATGAGCGACCCGAAAGACGATAAGACCGATGCCCAAAAGGGCGACAATACCCGCGCGCCGCTGAGCCTCAAGCCGCGGACCGGTGGAAACGTGTCCACCGGCACGGTAAAGCAGAGCTTCAGCCACGGCCGCTCGAAGACGGTGGTGGTGGAGACCAAGCGCCGTATCGGTACGCCGCCGCCGGGCGCTCCGGGCAGCGCGAACCCGGCGCCGCGTCCGACCGCCGACAGCAATCTGGCCAAGCCGCGTCCGCCACAACAGGGTGGACAGTCGCAAAACAACGGCCCGCGCCCGTCTCAGAATTCCGGCCCTCGTCCGCAATCGGGGGCTAACCTCGGTGGTCTGCGTCAGGAAGAGGTCGAACGCCGCAACCGCGTCGTCGAAGCCGCGCGTCAGGATCAGGAACGCCGCGAGGCGGACGCCCGCCGTGCCGCTGAAGTCCGCGCTCGTGAAGAGGCCGCGCGCCGCGCCGCCGAACCCGCGCCGCAAGCGTCGGCTCCGGCCCCGGCTGCACCTTCGGCCCCGGTCGAAGCGCCGCGCGCTGCCGAACCGGCCCCGCAGCCCGTTCAGAAGAGCCCTATCGAAGAGGCCCTGTCGCGTCCGGCCCAACGGGCGCCGCGCGAAGGTCATCGTGAAGGCTTCCGCGACGATCGTGGTCCGCGCACGGAACATCCGCAAGGCGATCGTCCCCAGGGGCAATACGGTGACCGTCCGCGTCCTCAGGGTGATCGTCCGCAAGGCGACCGTCCGCCGTTTAACCGCGACCGCCCGCAAGGGGATCGTCCTCAAGGCAATTATGGCGACCGCTCGCCGCGTCCCCAAGGTGATCGTCCGCAAGGCAACTATGGTGAGCGTACCCCGCGTCCGCAGGGTGACCGTCCGCCGTTCAACCGTGACCGTCCGCAAGGCGACCGCCCGCAGGGTGATCGTCCGGCATTCAATCGTGATGGCAACCGTGATCGTCCGCAAGGCGATCGTCCTCAGGGCGACCGTGGACCCCGCCCGCAAGGCGACCGTGGCCCGCGTCCCGCCGGTGAGACCGTCCGTTATTCGGCCAATTCGCCGCGTCCGCCGCGCGCCCCTGCCGGGGTTGCCCCGAACGCTCCGGCGGTATCCGAAGTCGACCGTATCCGTTCCTCGCGCGGTACCCCCGCCGGTCGCCCGCTGGGTGCCCGCGCCGGTGATGACGATGACCGCAACAAGCGCGGCAAGGTCGGCGCGCCGACCAAGGCCGTCTCGCAAACCCGTGGTGAGCCCAAGCGTCGCGAAGGCCGCCTGACCCTGCAAGCCGTCGTCGGTGACGACGAGGGTGCTGCCGATCGTATGCGTTCGCTGGCCTCGGTTCGCCGGGCCCGTGAGCGTGAACGCGAAAAGCGCAAGGGTACGACGACCGAACAGGCCCGCGTCTCGCGCGATGTCATCATCCCCGACGTCATCACGGTTCAGGAACTGTCCAACCGTATGGCCGTCCGCGCCGTCGACATCATCAAGATGCTGATGAAGCAGGGCATGATGCTCAAGATCAACGACGTGATCGACACGGACACCGCCGAACTGGTAGCTACCGAATTCGGTCACACCGTTAAGCGCGTGTCGGAATCCGACGTCATGGAAGGCTTCATCGACGCCGAGGACCACGACGACGACACCGTCGTCCGTCCGCCGGTCGTGGCCGTCATGGGTCACGTCGACCACGGCAAGACCTCGCTGCTCGATGCCCTGCGCAAGGCCGATGTCGCAACCGGCGAAGCCGGTGGCATCACCCAGCATATCGGTGCCTATCAGGTTCGTGTGCCGTCGGGCGACCGCGTCACCTTCCTCGATACGCCGGGCCACGCCGCCTTCTCGGCCATGCGTGCCCGTGGCGCGAACGTGACCGACATCGTGGTGCTGGTCGTGGCCGCCGACGACGGCGTCATGCCGCAGACGATTGAGGCCATCAACCACGCCCGTTCGGCCAAGACGCCGATCATCGTGGCTGTCAACAAGATGGACAAGCACGAAGCCAATCCGCAGCGCGTCATCAACGAACTTCTGCAACACGAAGTCGTCGTCGAAGCGCTCGGTGGTGAAACCCAGATCATCGAGGTCTCGGCCAAGACGGGCCTCGGCCTCGACAGCCTGATCGAAGCGATCCTGCTGCAAGCCGAAGTCCTCGACCTGCGCGCCAATCCGGATCGCACCGCCGAAGGCGTGGTCATCGAAGCCAAGCTCGACAAGGGCCGTGGCCCGGTGGCGACGGTTCTGGTCAAGCGCGGTACGCTGAAGCGCGGCGACATCATCGTGGCCGGCGCTTCGTGGGGTCGCGTCCGCGCCCTGATCAACGAGCGCAACGAGCAACTGCCCGAAGCCGGTCCGTCCGAGCCCGTGGAAATCCTCGGCCTCGACGCCGCGCCCGATCCCGGTGAAGCCTTCGCCGTGGTCGAAAGCGACGCCCGCGCCCGTGAAATCACCGAGTACCGTCAGCGCATCAAGCGCGAAAAGACTCTGGCTCCGGTGGGCGCCATCTCGCTGACCGACATGATGTCGAAGCTGGCCGAAAAGAAGGTCAAGGAGCTTCAGCTCATCATCAAGGCCGACGTGCAGGGTTCCGCCGAAGCGATCATCGGCTCGCTGGAAAAGGTCGGCAACGACGAAGTCCGCGCCCGCATCATCCATTCGGGCGCCGGGGCGATCACCGAGTCCGACGTGCAGCTGGCCAAGGGCTCGAACTCGCCAATCATCGGCTTCAACGTTCGGGCGTCGAAGCAGGCGCGCGATCTGGCCGAGCGTGAAGGCGTGGAAATCCGTTACTACGCGATCATCTACGACCTGATCGATGACATCAAGGGCGTGCTTTCGGGCATGCTGGCCCCGATCCAGCGCGAAACCTTCCTCGGCAATGCCGAAGTGCTGGAAGTGTTCGACATCACCAAGGTCGGCAAGGTCGCGGGTTGCCGCGTCACCGAAGGCCGTGTGGAAAAGGGCGCCCGCGTCCGTATCCTGCGCGACAACGTCGTCATTCAGGAAATGGGCGTCCTCTCGACGCTCAAGCGCTTCAAGGACGAGGTCAATTCGGTGGTCGTGGGTCAGGAATGCGGTATGGCGTTCAATGGCTTCCAGGACCTCAAGGCCGGGGACTTCATCGAGTGCTTCACGGTCGAAGAGATCAAGCGCACCCTCTAGTCTTTCAAAAGGATTTGGCCCGGCCTCGTGTCGGGCCGAATGCTTTTGGGGATTAGTGTGTCTCTGATAGTTATGGGGTGTGGGGTCTGCGACCCCACGCCTTTTTCTTTCATTTGAAACCTTTGACTTTTCGCAAGGTTTATCGCCTATAACACCGCCATGCCCGATACGACCTTTTTCGACCCGTCCCATTACGTCCTGATTATCAAGTGCCCCGATACGCGCGGTATCGTCGCGGCGGTGTCGGGTTATCTGAATGACAACGACATTTCGATTGTTGAATCGAACCAGTTCAACGACGCGCAGGGTGACATGTTCTACGTCCGCGTCGTGTTCAAGCAGGCCGGGCCGCGGATGCCGCCGATGTCGATCCTGCGCGAAGGCTTCAAGCCCATCGCGCACCGGTTCAGCATGGAATGGGACATCCATAATCTCAGCGTCCGGCCGAAGGTCATCATCGCGGTGTCGAAGTTCGGCCACTGCCTGTACGAGCTTCTGCACCGCTGGCGCTCAGGGTTGCTGCCGGTCGAGATCGCGGCGGTCATGTCGAACCACGAGGATATGCGCTCCTTCGTCGAATGGAACGGCCTGCCCTATGTGCACCTGCCGATCACCAAGGACACCAAGGCCGAACAGGAGGCGCAGTTCCTCGGATTGATAGACGAGCACAAGGCCGATCTGGTGGTGCTGGCGCGTTATATGCAAATCCTGTCGGACGATATGAGCCGCACCCTGTCGGGCAAGTGCATCAATATCCACCACTCGTTCCTGCCGTCGTTCAAGGGTGCCAAGCCCTACCATCAGGCGCATCAGCGCGGGGTGAAGATCATCGGGGCGACGGCGCACTATGTGACCTCGGACCTCGACGAAGGCCCGATCATCGAGCAGGACGTCCAACGCGTGAACCACGGCCATACGCCGGAACAACTGGTCGCCATCGGGCAGGATATCGAGGCCCGGGTGCTGGCGCGGGCAGTGACCTGGCACGCCGAACGCCGCGTCATCATCAATGGCGGCAAAACGATCGTCTTTAACTGATTTCGCACTTGCGAACATCGCCTTCGCGTTGCACAGTCGCGGCCTCTGAAAAGGGGTTCAGACATGCCCAAGGCCAAGACCACATCGACACGCAAGCGCCGGGTGAAAACGCCGGCGTCGAACCTCTATATCGTGCAATATGCCGAGGTGAACGGCATCGGTATGGGGCGTTTGTCGGACGGCTCGCATTATCTGACGCAGCGGGGGCTGGCGCGGTTATGCGGCGTACAAAACGCTCATATCGGGACGATCAGCCGCGACTGGGCACTCGACAAACCGCGTATTCAGACGATCAAGACGCGCTTGGCCACCCTCAACGAAGAACGCGCGGCCGCCCATACCATTCTGACCTATCAGGGCCGCCGCCAATATTGCTACGATGTGGCGGTATGTCAGGCGATTCTGGCCTATTATGCCCATGACGCGGGGCGTCAGGTTCAGGCCGAGGCGGCGCTCAATACCTATGACGGCGAGGGTCTGAGCGCCTACCTCTCGCATATGCTGGACGGGTTTACGGTCGCGCCGGAACCCGAAGCGGAACCGCTGAAATTTCAGCCGGTCGAGGTTATGGAAACGTCCGTCAATGAGCCTGAACACGACGCGATGACCCGCATGGTCATGGCCTATGCGCAGTTGTCGTTTGCCATGGCGCAGGCCTATGTGACGTGGCTGCGTACCTTGATGCAGGCGGCGGCGTGGAACCGACTGGGACTCTATGTCCCGCTGCGCGGCTTTGTCGGCGGATAATTTTCGATAGAAAATCTGCGAAAAAAGCTTATACAGCGCGGATGAAACGCGAAACTCACAAATCGGGTAAGGGCCACAAGGCCGAAACCCTTGGACCGTCCCAGCGCCAGCTGCGCGCGGGCGAACTGGTCCGTCACGCGCTGGTCGATATCCTGCGCGAAGAAGAACTGCACGACGAAGCCCTTCAGGGCGTGTCGATCACCATCACCGAAGTGCGCTGCTCGCCGGACCTGCGTCATGCGACCGTGTTCGTCGAACCGCTCGGTGCCGGTCTCGGTGGCGTGACCATCCCGAAGGACAAGATCGCCCCGGCGGTCGAGGCGCTCAATCGTCACGCCAAATATCTGCGCGGGATTCTGGGGCGCAGCATCGAGATGAAGTTCACGCCCGACCTGCGCTTCCTGCACGACGAAAGCTTCAACGAAGCGGCGCGGATTGACGCGTTGTTCCTGCGTCCGGAAATCGCCCGCGATCTGCGCGGCGAACGTCACACGGACGATGAAGACGAAGACTGATGGGCCGCAAGAAAAAAGGCGACGAGGTCAGCGGCTGGGTCTGTTTCGACAAGCCGCACGGTCTGGGCTCGACCCAGGCCGTCAGCTTCATCAAGCGCCTCTATAATGCTCAGAAAGCCGGTCACGCCGGGACGCTCGATCCGCTCGCGTCCGGCATATTGCCGATCGCTCTGGGCGAGGCGACCAAGACCGTTCCCTACCTGATGGAAGCCGACAAGGTCTACCGCTTCACGGTTCGCTGGGGCCTGCGCACGGCCAGCTACGACCTCGAAGGCGAGGTGTTGGAGCAAAACGACCTGCGCCCGACCGAGGCCGAAATCCGCGACATCCTGCCGATATTTATCGGCGAGATCGAACAGGCTCCGCCTGCCTTTTCGGCCATCAAGGTCGACGGCAAGCGTGCCTACGATCTGGCCCGCGAAGGCGTTGAGTTCGAGCTGGAGACACGGCCCGTCACGGTCCATGACCTGACGCTGGAGCGCATGGTCTCCGACAACGAGGCCGAGTTCCTCCTCCACTGCGGCAAGGGCACCTATGTCCGCTCCATCGCCCGCGATATGGCGCTGGAACTCGGTGTGCTGGGTGTGGTCAGCGTTTTGCGCCGCGAACGGGTCGGTGGTTTCAATTTAAATTTGTCCGCAGGGGTGGAAAAGCTTGAGGATTTGAGGCATAGAGACGCCGCTTTCGAGGCTTTGCTTGCCGTTGAGACGGCGCTGGACGACATCCCGGCGCTGCCTGTGACGGAAGACGAGGCCGCTAAGCTCAAACAGGGTCGCGATATCGCCCTGTCCTTCTCCCGCACGGAAACGGCGGAGGCGGCTTTGAAAATCCGAGGGCAATCGGGAAAATCAGAGCACGGGCGCACCCTTTGGGCGCACAAGGACGGTCAGATCGTGGCTTTGGGCGAACTGCGTCTGGGGGTCTTTTACCCCACGCGCATCCTTAACCTCAACTCTTAGGCAGCGGCACAGACCCTGCGAAAAGGAGCATACGATGTCGATCACTGTCGAGCGTAAAGCCGAACTGATCAAGACCCACGGCCGCACCGAAGGTGACACGGGCGGGGCAGAAGTCCAGATTGCGATCCTCTCCGAGCGTATCGCCAACCTGACCGAACACTTCAAGGGTCACAAGAAGGACAACCACAGCCGTCGCGGCCTCCTGAAAATGGTTTCGCAACGTCGTCGTCTTCTTGACTACCTTAAGAACACCGACGTCGCTCGCTACCAGGCGATCATCGAGACCCTCGGTCTGCGTCGCTAAGTCTTACCAAACGTCAGGGCCTGACCTTCGTGTCAGGCCCTGATCGTATCTGCCGGTTCGCTTGTTACGAGAAATAAGCATCCGGTCTCAACGGCAAAATCGTTTGCCGTTTTCCAAACAGGGCCGCCATGAATGGTCCTCTTTATGAACCGGCGGGAATGGGCCTGCGGGTTTCACAGAAAGAAAACATATGTTCGATATCAAAAGAAAAACGATCGAGTGGGCCGGCCGCAAGCTGACACTGGAAACCGGTCGCATCGCCCGTCAGGCGGATGCCGCGGTTCTGGCGACCTACGGTGAAACCACCGTTCTGGCCACCGTCGTTTACGCCCGCGCGCCGAAGCCGGGTCAGGACTTCTTCCCGCTGACCGTCAACTATCAGGAAAAGACCTTCGCCGCCGGCAAGATCCCCGGTGGTTACTTCAAGCGCGAAGGCCGTCCGTCGGAAAAAGAAACGCTGGTTTCGCGCCTGATCGACCGTCCGATCCGCCCGCTGTTCGTCAAGGGCTTCAAGAACGAAGTTCAGGTCGTCGTGACCGTCCTGTCGCACGACATGGAAAACGATCCGGACATTCTGGGCCTCGTCGCCGCCTCCGCCGCCCTGACCCTGTCGGGCGTGCCGTTCATGGGCCCCGTCGGTGCCGCCCGCGTCGCCTATATCAACGACGAATACGTCCTCAACCCCACCCTTGACCAATCCAAGGAGTCCACCCTCGACCTCGTCGTCGCCGGTACGCAGGACGCCCTGATGATGGTCGAATCCGAAGCGCAGGAACTGAGCGAAGACAAGATGCTCGGCGCCCTGATGTTCGCCCACGCCGGCATGCAGCCGGTCATCGACGCGATCATCGAGCTGGCCGACCACGCCGCCAAGGAACCCTTCGAATTCGAAGCCGAAGACTTCTCGGACGTCGTCACCCAGATCAAGGGCCTCGTCGGTCCGGACATCATCGCCGCCTATGGCCACAAGGCCAAGGAAGAGCGCCGCAACGCCGTCGGCGATGCCAAGAAGAAGGCCGCTGCCGCCCTCGTGAAGACCGAAGAAAACCCGGACGGCGTCGAAGCCGCCGTGTTCGGTTCGGCCTTCAAGGAATGTGAAGCCGACGTCCTGCGTCGCGACATCATCGACCATGGCCGTCGCGTCGACGGTCGCGCCGTCGACAAGGTCCGTCAGATCGTCTCGGAAGTCGGCATCCTGCCGCGCACCCACGGTTCGGCCCTGTTCACCCGCGGTGAAACCCAAGCTCTGGTCGTCGCCACGCTCGGCACCGGCGAAGACGAGCAGTTCATCGACGCGCTGGAAGGCACCTATAAGGAGAAGTTCCTTCTCCACTATAACTTCCCTCCGTACAGCGTCGGCGAAACCGGCCGTATGGGATCGCCCGGCCGCCGCGAAATCGGCCACGGCAAGCTGGCCTGGCGCGCCATCCGTCCGATGCTGCCGGACGTGGCTGACTTCCCCTATACCCTGCGCGTCGTCTCGGAAATCACCGAGTCGAACGGTTCGTCCTCGATGGCGACCGTCTGCGGCACCTCGCTGGCCCTGATGGACGCCGGCGTGCCGCTGAAGTCGCCGGTATCGGGTATCGCCATGGGCCTGATCCTCGAAAAGGACGGCTACGCGGTTCTGTCGGACATCCTGGGTGACGAAGATCACCTCGGCGACATGGACTTCAAGGTCGCGGGCACCGTCAACGGCATCACCTCGCTGCAAATGGACATCAAGGTCCCCGGCATCACCGAGGAGATTATGACCAAGGCGCTGCGTCAGGCCAACGAAGGCCGTCTGCACATCCTCGGCGAAATGAACAAGGCCATCTCCGGCGCGCGCGAAGAGCTGGGTGAGTTCGCCCCGAAGATCGAAACGATCAAGATCCCGACCGACAAGATCCGTGAAGTCATCGGTTCGGGCGGCAAGGTCATCCGCGAAATCGTGGAAAAGACCGGCGCCAAGATCGACATCGGCGAAGACGGCACCATCAAGATCGCGGCCTCCGAGCAATCGAAGATCGACGCCGCACGCGACTGGATCAAGTCGATCGCCTCGGAGCCGGAAGTCGGCGCCATCTATAAGGGCAAGGTCGTGAAGGTCGTCGATTTCGGCGCGTTCGTGAACTTCTTCGGTGCCAAGGACGGCCTCGTCCACATCTCGCAGATCAAGAACGAAAAGGTCGGCAAGACCTCGGACGTCCTGAGCGAAGGCGACGAAGTGAAGGTGAAGTTCCTCGGCTTCGACGATCGCGGCAAGACCAAGCTGTCGATGAAAGTCGTCGATCAGGAAACCGGTGAAGACCTGACCGAAAAGTTGGCTGCCGAGCGTGCGGCCCGTGGTGAAGAGCCGGAATCGAACGAGTCGGAATCGGAAGGCGGCGAAAAGCGCGAACGCCGTCCGCGCCGCCCGCGTCGCGACTAACACCGAGCGTGTATTGGGGTCGAGGGGGCTGTGCCCCCTCGCTTTAGACCAAAAAAGAAGGGCGGTCCCATTAAGGGGCCGCCCTTCTTTTTGCTTTGAAAGAGGAAGGGGTCACGGACCCCTTCACCCCATAACCGGACGGTGTTAGCCCGGCTTCTAGGATTAATAAGACTCAAATTTCAAATAGTTGAGTCAAAAGAATCACTTGCATTCAAAGAGGGGAATCGCAATGCTTGCAAGTGACGGTGTTTTGCGAATCACAAAAGGCACCGAGGGGCCTAATCCTCGGTGCCTTTTTCGGAGACACTCCGCATCCATACAGGGGCTGCGGGCGTACCGGCTTTCGCCTAGGGATTCTCTTGCTCTAGGTAGGCGTTGTCAAGCCCCTGCCATTTTAGCAGGAGCGATTCTCATGAAAAGAGAACCATCCCCTCATGTAAATCCAGAGATGGCCGCTAAGATTAAGTTCTTGCGGTTAAACGAAGGACTTTATCAGCATCAGATTGCGTCCCTTTTAGGGATTAACCAAGGCCGTGTTTCTGAGGTCTTAACCGGTAAGAAATACCCTGACGTTTCCCCCGACGGTACCTTACCGTTACCGTTTTAATGGAAGAGCGTCGTCTTAATTAAAGGCGGCGCTCTTTAATTAAAACACCGCCATCCAGACCATTGTCCCCAGCGCCAGAGCCGAGGCGATCAGGGCCAGAGTCGAAATCGTCCGGCTATGGCTGAGTTCCGCGCGCAGGGTGGCGATCTGAAGCTGGGCCAGCGGATCGGCCTTGGGTTCGTCGTCCTTTAACCGCGCGACGACCTTGTCGATCAGGCGGCGGGCCTCGGCCAGCGGCGACAGTTCCTTGGTGATAAACTGCTCGACGACGGGGCGGGCGGCTTCCCAGATATCGTGTTCGGGGTAGAGACGTCGTGCCACGCCTTCGACGCTGACCATGGTCTTTTGCAGCAGGACCAGTTCGGGGCGCAGATGCATGTCGAACTGCGCGGTGATGTCGAACAACTGCCCCAGCAAGCGGCCCATCGACACCTCCGTCGCGGCACGGCCCAGCACCGGCTCACCGACGGCGCGCAGGGCCTGAGCGAAGGCGGCAACATCGTGGTGTTTGGGCACGTAACCGGCCTCGAAATGGACCTCGGCGACGCGGCGATAGTTGCGGCGCAGGAAACCCCACAGCATTTCGGCCAGATAGAGCTGTTCCGGCGGTTTCAACCGCCCGACGATGCCGAAATCGATGGCCGTCAGCTTGTCGGGGGCCTGACAGAAGAGGTTACCTTCGTGCAGGTCGGCGTGGAACACGCCGTGGTTCAGGGCCTGTGACAGAAACGCCCGGATCAGGTTGTCGGCCATGGCCTTGGGCTCAAGACCGGGCTGGGTCAGGGCTTCGGGGCGGCTCAATGGGATGCCGGGCGCCCATTCGATGACCAGAGCGCGCTTGGCGACATAGTGCCAGACGATCTTCGGGGCCGACATATAGGGCTCGGCATTGATGATCGCGCCCAGTTCGTCGGCGGCGGAGGCCTCAAGCCGCAGGTCGAGCTCCAGCAGCAGGGACTGCGCCACCGTGGCGACGAAGGCTTCGGGCTCCAGACGTCGCGTGGCGGGGGCAAAAATCGCGATCAGCTTCGCCGCCAGCGTCATCATGGCGATATCGTCGGCGATGATCTGCTCGATGCGCGGGCGCAGCACCTTGACGGCGACCTTGCGCCCGTCTTTCAGGATGGCGCGGTGGGCTTGTGCGATCGAAGCCGCGCCGATGACTTCGCCGAATTCGATGAAGATGCTTTCGACGGGTTGCTCCAGCGCCTCTTCGATCAGGCGCTTAGCCGTGGCCTGATCGAAGGGCGGCAACTGGTCCTTGAGGTGCGCCAGATCGCGGATAAATTCGTCGCCGAAGATGTCGCCGCGCGTCGACAGGACCTGCCCCAGCTTGATGAAGGCGGGACCGAGGCTCTCGAAGGCGCGGGCATAGCGCAGACCGACGCGCGGCTGCGGCCCGCGACGAGCGAAGAAAAAGCGCAAGGTGGCGGCGAAAAAACGCGCGACCGGATTGAGGTGGTGCGACAGCTCGCGCGGGATCAGCACGTCCTCGCGCAGCAGCAAAAAGCCGGTCTTGATCAGGCGGATGAACGACCCAATCACCGGGTTAGGCCCAGCCCTGATGCAGGGCGCAGACGCCGCCGGTGAAGTTGGTGTAGCCGACGCGGGTGAAGCCTGCCGTGCGCATCATGCCGGCCAAGGTCTCCTGATCGGGGAAGCGCTTGATGCTTTCGACGAGGTATTGGTACGAGTCGCGGTCTCCGGCGACCAGTTGTCCCATGAACGGGATGACCTTGAAGGCATAGGTCTCGTAAACGCTTTCGACGAGGCCGGTCGTGGCGTGCGAGAACTCAAGGCAGAAGAAACGTCCGCCGGGTTTCAGCACGCGTTTGGCTTCGTTCAGCGCACCCTGTACGTCCGAGACGTTGCGGATGCCGAACGAGATAATATAGGCGTCGACCGAATTGTCCTCGATGGCGAGGTTCATGGCGTCGCCGACCGACCAGGTGATTTCCGGTTCCGTGCCTTTTTCGATCCCGGCTTCGATCATCGCCTGATTATAATCGATGATGCGGATTTCGGTCGATTTACCACCGCGACGGGCCTTGGCCGCGCGGGCCAGTTTCGCCAGACGCCGCGCGATATCGCCGGTGCCGCCCGCGACGTCGAGGATGACTTCGCCCGGTTGCGGGTTGAGCTTGGCACAGGCCGCGTCTTTCCACAGATGGTGGACGCCCACCGACATCACGTCGTTCATCAGGTCGTACTTGGCGGCGACCGATTTGAATACGCCGTGGACGAGGTTGACCTTTTCCTTCGCTTCGACGTCGCGGAAGCCGAAGGGCGAGGTTTTTACAGTGGGGGCATCTTCGCTCATGCGGTCGGTTTTAAACCAGCGACGCGGGCTTGGCGACAGGAAAGTGCCTATTTGCGATCCTGCGGCAATTTTTCACCGGAGGCTTTGGCGCTGTCGCTCAGCCCCAGCAGCATGGCGGCGGCCTTGGCGCGGTATTCGGTGAGGCTCACCTTCTGATCGTCATTGGTGTCATAGAGCGAAATGAAGAACTTGGCGTCTTCGAGTTCAGCCGCCGGATTGATGGCCTGACCGGGCTCCGGCGGCAGACGGGGCGCTTCGTCGATGGTGATGTGGCCGTCGCGGTTTTTGTCGAATTCGTTGAAGATCCGCGACAGTTCGGCGTCGCGTTCCTGCGGCGTCATCTGCTTGAGACGATCGCCGAAAGAGGGCTTGCTTTTCGGCTCGATCACATCCTGCGCGAAGACGCTGGATGCAAGAGCGGCAAGGGTTGTAACGGCAAGCAGGACGGAACGCATAGGAACGGACTCCGGAGGTGTGTCATTGCCATATAAGGCGAGGCAACTGCGGTTTCAATATGACCAAATTCAGAAGGGAAATAGTCAGCTATCTGTTTTCGTGGGCATAGGTTCGTAGCCACGGCTCCAGCTTTTCGAGGCGAAAGCTGTGGGTTTCATAAAGCTCGGTGACGAAAGTGATGGCCTCATTGAGGGGCGCGGTCAGGCGGTACCCGTTTATGATGAGGAAAACGTGCATCGACGCAAAGGCTGTGCGCTTATTCCCGTCGATAAAGGGATGGTTTTGCGAAAGGCTTTCCCACAAAGCGGCGGCCTCGACGACGAGGTCCGCATAATAGCCCGTCTGAGGCCGAAACAGGGCCGATTCCAGTTGTCCCGGATCGCGCAACCCCGTGGCGCCGCCATAGGCCGCAAGCTGGACATCGTGGATTTCCAGAACGTCCCGCAGCGTCAGATAGCGTGTCACTACTCAGCCAGTTTTTTGTAGAGTGGGCCGAACTGATCCATGCTCATCTTGAGGGCATCTTTGACCGATATCGTCGGAGGGGTTTGCCGTTCGGAGATCAACTTACCCACGGCTTCTTCAAGCAAGGATTGAAGCTGACGGCCTTCGGTCTTGGCGAGCGCGCGCAGGTCGGCCAGCAATACGCTGTCCATCTGGGCCGCAAATTTTTCGCGCGAAGGGTGTTCGGTCATCAGAAGTCTCCTTCACACCTTATATCATGAAATTTCATGATATGGTAGAGGAGAACAACCTTACCCCATCATCGCCTTGTCCGACGCGCGGCGGAACGGGCCCTTGTAGTCGTTAGCGCGTTTGCGGCGGCGGTCAGGGCCGGTATAGGCGGTCGATTTGACCCAGGCGCGCTCATTATCGATGACGCTTTTCATCCGGTCGATCAGGGCGCGGGCGGTGAGCGGCTTGGCGACGAACTCGTTGACCCCGGCGTCGCGCGCGGCGATCACGTGGTTACGGTCGGTATGGCCGGTCATCATGATGATCGGCACGTAAGGATGCGGACTGTCCGACCCCGTGCGGATCAGGCGCGTCATCTCGATACCATCGATGGTTTCCATGACCAGATCGGTGATGATGACGTCGGGCCGCCAGTCGCGCACGATTTCCAGCGCTTCGGCCCCATCCGAGGCCTCGCGGATATGGACGATCCCCATAGCGCGCAGCATGGTACAGACGATGACCCGCATATAGTGGTTATCGTCGACGACAAGGGCCAGTACGCGGGAAAACTGACTCAAAACAGGCGACCTTTGATTAAAAAGGGTAGCAGGATACGGTCCTGTATGACCGAGGGTTAGGCCGCATCCTTTACGAAAGTCTTAACCATATCGCAATTTTAACAAAAGCGTAAACGCGCCTTCGCAATAACTTATAAATCTCCCCTCATTTGGGGCTTTTACGCGGTCGCAGATTGTGTCCATACTCCCGGAAATTCCATTGAGTGGATTGGGGGGCACTGTCATGTTCGACTGGCGTAACCGTACCGTCATCACCGGCGCTGCTGCCGTTCTGATTTCCGGCTTTTGCGTAGGCTTCCTCACTGCCAAGGCAACCGAAGGCGGGTTCAAGCCGGGCGCGAAAGACGGCGTCATCCCCATTACCGAAACGCTCGGCACGATCTTCGGCAAGGTGCGCGACAAGAACGCCCCGCGCTCGGGTGGCGCGAAACCGGCAGGATTCGCCGTGTGGAAACAACGACTTGATACGTCGGGCGGATCGCCGAAAGCCTGTATCGAATTTTCCAAGCCGCTGGATTCGTCGAAATCCTATGGCGATTACGTCATGGTGTCGCCGGAACTGCCCTCGGCTCCGGCGGTGACGGTCAAGGATTCCGAATTGTGCGTCGGCGGCTTCGGCTTTACCGACCGCCGCGTGACCCTGCTCAAAGGCCTTCCCGCTGCGGGTAAAGAGACCCTCAAACAAAACGCCGACGTCGATTTCAGCTTCGGCGAAAAACCGCCCTATGTCGGCTTTGCCGGTAACGGCGTCATCCTGCCGCGCGAAGAGGCCGACGGCGTGGCCGTCGAAAGCCTCAACGTCTCGACGCTCGCGTTCGAGGTCTGGCGCGTCGGTGACCGCAATCTGGTGCGCAAGTCGATTTCCTCGCCCGATCCAACGCCGGAAGGCGAATACGATTACGACTGGGACGAGGACAGCCCGCGCGGCGAAGGCTACAAGGTATGGACCGGTAAGGTCCGCGTCGCGGGCAATGCCGGTGAGCGCGTGACGACGGTCTTCCCGCTGGGCGCGGTGCTGCGCGACCTCAAGCCGGGGGCCTATGTCGTCAAGGTGCGCGACGCTTCGGGCGGTCGCGACAAGAAGGAAAATGACCAACCCGCCCAGGCGCGGCGCTGGATTCTGTTCACCGACATGGCCCTAACGACCTATACCGGGTCGAACGGCGTCGATGTGGTCGTCCGCTCGCTCAAGACCGCCAAGCCGATGGGCAGCGTCAAGGTAACGCTGGTGGCGCAGAATGGCGAGGAACTGTCCGCCGCGCAATCGACCGCCGATGGCCGCGTCCATTTCGACAAGGCGTTGCTCAAAGGCGAGGACGCTCTGGCGGCGCGCATGATCATGGCCTATGGCCCCGCCGAAGACTTTACGGCGACCGATCTCAATGCCTCGCCGATGGATTTTTCGTCGCAGGGCGTTGGTGGGCGTTCGGATGAAAAGCTGACCGACGGGCGGTCGCAGACCGGGCTGGTCGACGGCTTCCTCTATACCGATCGCGGCATCTATCGCCCCGGTGAAACCGTGCGTCTGGTGGCCATGGTCCGCGACCCGGACGGCAAGGCGATCAAGGACCGCAAGGGCGCCTTGGTCGTCTATCGTCCGTCGGGCGTCGAGGCCTTCCGCTATCCGTTCGCCAAGACGCCGCAAGGCTTCGCCACCGCCAATATCGGCCTGCCGAAATCGGCCCCGCGCGGGCAATGGCGCGCCAAGCTGCTCATCGAGGGCATCGACGACGATCAGGGGGCTATCGGCTTCGCGGTCGAAGACTTTGCGCCGCAACGGCTGGGGGTTGACGTCAAGGCCGATGCCGAACGTCCGCTGACGGCGCTCAATGAAACCCGCGCCGTGCAGGTCAATGCGCGCTTTCTCTACGGCGCGTCGGGATCGGGGCTTGAGGTGTCCGGTTCGGCTCGCGTCCGCGCCGACCGCAATCCGTTCCCGAAGTTCAGGGACTACCGCTTCGGCAATGAACAGACGCCGTTCGAGGAGCAGTATGTCGATCTGCCGCAAACGGCGACCGACGCCGACGGCAACGCCATCCTGCCGTTCAGCTCCAGCTACGATACGGACCAGCCGCTGAGCGTTTTGATGACGGCCTCGGTGTTCGAACCGGGCGGGCGTCCGGTCAACGAAGTCGAGACGCTCCGTATCCGGACGAAGCCCGTTTATTTCGGCGTCAAGCTCGATACGCAGGACGCCAAAGGCGGCAATACGCCCAAGACTGTGGTCAATATCATCGGCCTCAACGCTAAGGGCGACAAGACCGAGGCGAAAGGCGTCAAGGTCCGCCTGATTTCGGAAAACTGGAACTACGACTGGTATCAGCAGGACGGTCGCTGGAACTGGCGGCGGACATCGAAGGACGTGGTCGTGTCGGACAAGGACTACGACCTCACCGTCAACGGCGTGACGTTCGACCGCAATCTCGACTGGGGCGACTACCGTCTTGAGGTGACGCAGGCCGCGACGGGCGCGAAAACGGTGATCCGTTTCGCCTCCGGCTGGGGTTCGTCCGCTGAAGGCACCGAGGCACCTGATTTCGTCCGCCTGACCGCCGGGTCGCAAACCTACGGACAGGGCGACACGATCAGTCTGACGCTGAAATCGCCGTACAAGGGCGAGGCGCAGATCGCGGTCGCCAACGACAAGCTGATCGACCTGAAAACGGTCAGCGTCGGCGATAGCGGCACGACCATTCGCCTGAAAACCGATGCCCGCTGGGGCGGCGGGGCCTATATCATGGTCAGCGTCGTGCAGCCGCGCGATCCGGTCGATTCCTCGAAACCGCGCCGCGCCATGGGCCTGATCTATGTGCCGCTCGATCCGAAGGGTCGCAAGCTGGAGGTCAAGCTCGACCTGAAAGACAAGGTGCTCAAACCCGACTTTTCAAAGTCCGGTCAGGCTTTTGTCGACGTGCCGGTCAAGGTCGGTGGGGCCGGTCTGGGCAAGACCGCGCGGGTTTCGGTCGCGGTCGTCGATCAGGGCATCATCAACCTGACCAAGTTCAAGACCCCCGATCCGGTCGGCTTCTATTTCGGCAAGCGCGCACTGGGGCTGGAATACCGCGACGACTATGGCCGTCTGCTCGACCCGAACATGGGCGCACCCGCCGATGTCTTCGGCGGCGATCAGATCGGCGGCGACGGCCTGACCACGACGCCGATCAAGACGGTCGCCCTGTGGTCCGGCGTCGTCAATACCGGTATCGACGGCACGGCACGCGTCCGGTTGCCGATCGGTAAGTTCAATGGCGAACTCAAGGTCATGGCGGTCGCCTGGACCGACGACGCCGTGGGCTCCAGCGAAGACAAGCTGACCGTCCGTCAGCCGGTCGTCGCTGAACTGGCCCTGCCGCGCTTCCTCGCGCCGGGTGACAAGGCCTTTGCGACGCTGGAGCTGAACAATGTCGAAGGCAAGCCGGGTCTTTACGACACGGTGGTCAAGGGCTTCAACGGCCTCGTCACCGCCTTCAAGAAGGCCTTCAATATCGGTCAGGGCCAGCGCATTCAGGAAGGCATCCTGATCGAAGCGCCTACCACGGTCGGCGTGTCCAAAATCAATCTGGCGCTCAACGGGCAAGGCTACGGCTTCGACGAAGACTATCAGATCCAGACCCGCATGGGTTGGGGACCGCAGACGCGGACCTTTACGGCGCAACAGGCAGCGGGCACGGCCTTTAACTTGCCGAACGACCTCCTGAATGGCTTGCAACCGGGGTCGGCGACGGTTCAGGTATCCTATTCGCCGTTCCGCGGCGTCGATCCGGCCCCGATTGCCGCGGCGCTCAACCGCTACCCCTATGGGTGTACGGAGCAAATCGTCTCAGCCGCCTATCCGTGGCTCTATGTCACGCCGGGTCAGGGCGTCAATGCGGCGCGCGCCGACGGGATCATCAAGGCGGCGGTCAACAAGATCCTCGACCGGCAATCCGAAGACGGGGCGTTCGGCCTGTGGCGCGCCGGTGACGGCGAGGCCGAGGGCTGGATCGGGGCCTATGCCACCGACTTCCTCGTCGAAGCGAAGAAACGCGGTATCTATGTGCCGCAGGACGCGCTCGACAAGGCGATGAACGCCATGCGCGACCTGTCGAAACCGGAAGGCTTCACCTCGGTGTCGTACCGCCTCAAGGTCGACGAAGGTCCGTGGTGGACGGCCCCGGCGGCCAAGGCCGTGTCGGCGGAAATCCGCTCGCGCGCCTCGGCCTACGCGCTCTATGTGCTGGCCAAGGGTGGGTCGGGCGATCTGGCGCGCCTGCGCTGGTATCACGACGTGCAGTTCAAGTCCGAGCGTTCGCCGGTCGCCAAGGCGCAGGTCGGGGCGGCTCTGGCCCTGATGGGCGACAAGGCCCGCGCCCGTTCGGCGCTGCGTCAGGCGTCGCAAAGCCTGGGCTACAAGGCGACCTATGACTGGTACCAAAGCCCGCTGCGCGACGTGGCGGCGGTGATCGCTCTGGCCTATGAGGCCGGGGAAACCGAAATCGCCAAGGGCCTGATTCCGCTGCTGGAACGCAACGTCAAGGGTCCGGACGCCATGAACACGCAGGAACAGGCGCAGGTCCTCAAGGCCGCCAGCCGTATGCTGGATGCCGCCGGACCAATCAAGATCAAGGGTGAAGGTGTGACGCCCGTCGATGCGGCGAATGCCAAGCTGCAACGCTTCAACGTCGCGGCGATCAAGGACGCGAAGTTCACCAACAACGGCTCCGGCCCGATCTGGCGGACGATCACCGTGACCGGCGTGCCGATCAATGCGCCGCCCGCCGAAGCGAAAGGCTATACGATCGACAAGGCCTATTACACCTTGCAGGGTCAACGGATCGACCCGTCGCAGATCGTTCAGGGTCAGAAGGTGCTGGTCCTGATCAGTGGGCGGACGAACTACGCCGAAACGCGGCCGATAGTGGTCGATGACGCCCTGCCCGCCGGGTTCGAGATCGAGATGACCCTGTCGCGCGACGACGCTCAGAACGGGCCGTTCCGCTTCGTCGGCGACCTCAGCGCTGTCGATGTGCAGGAGGCCCGCGACGATCGTTACGTGGCGGCACTGGACGTCTCGGCCAATAGCGGCTTCGCCATGGCCTATGTGGCGCGCGCCGTGACGCCGGGGGATTACTACCTCCCCGGCGCCGAGGTAAAGGATCTTTATCGGAACGATCTCTATGCCCGCACCGGCGGCGGTCGCCTGATGGTCTCGGCGCGGTAAGAGTTGATGATAAGGCAAATTTGCATTATCATCAACTCGAAGGAGCAAGGTCATGACGACTCTAACGGTGACGGCGCGCGGGCAGGTGACCTTTCGCAAGGACGTTCTCAATCACCTCGGCATCAAGCCGGGTGACAAGATAGAGGTCGATTTGTTGCCGGATGGCCGTGGCGTCATCCGTGCCGCGCAACCGGCAGCGTCTATTTCTGATTTCGTCGGGCTTCTGGCGGGTCGCACAACCCGGATTGCCAGTCTTGAGGAAATGGATGCGGCAATAACCAAAGGCTGGTCTGGCGAAAAATGAGGATTACGGTTGATACCAATATCCTTGTCCGTGCCGTAGTGCGCGATGATCCGGTTCAGGGTATGGCCGCGGCAAAGCTGCTGCTGGATGCCGAGCTCATCGCCGTGGCTTTGCCGTCCCTGTGCGAGTTCGTCTGGGTTTTGCGCCGCGTCTATGGATTCGGTGTGGCCGATACTGCTCAGGCCATCGAAGCGCTTATGGCGGCGGGTAATGTCGCCGCCAACCGTCCTGCCGTCGACGCCGGACTGTCGCTCTTGAAGGCGGGCGGCGATTTCGCCGATGGCGTGATAGCCTATGAAGGGCGCTGGCTGGGGGGAGAGACCTTTGCGTCGTTTGATAAGCAGGCAGTGGCGCTTCTGGCGACGCAAGGCCATGCCGTGCAGCCACTGTAAATGTCCCTTCGGCGCGACGCAATTATCCCCCGCCTGATCAAGCTTCTGATCGCGTTTCTGGCGCTTCAGGTCGCGGTGTGCGGGGTCGATCTGGTCCTGCCGCCGGATATGTCGCGGGCGAAAGAGGCCTCCGCTGTGGCATTGGATCACAATGGGGCTTGGCTGCGGGCCTTGCCGGTCAAGGGCGGGACGTGGCGGATTCGCGCCGATCTGGACCGCACGGACAAGACCTTTATCCGCAACCTGCTCAAGGTCGAGGATGAGCGCTTTTATTTCCATCAAGGCGTCGATCTGATCGCCATCGCACGCGCCTTCGGCTCGAATATGAGTGCGGGCGGCATCGTCTCGGGCGGTTCGACCATCACCATGCAGACGGCGCGATTGCTGGAACCCAAACCGCGCAACTACCTGTCGAAACTGATCGAGGTCGGTCGCGCGTGGCAGTTGGAAGCGCGCTATTCCAAGCGCGAAATCCTGTCGTTGTATCTCACGCTGGCCCCCTATGGCGGTAATCTTGAAGGCGTGCGGGCGGCGTCGTTGTCCTATTTCGGGCACGAGCCGGAGAGTTTGACGCTCGGTGAACAGGCCTTGCTGATCGCCCTGCCGCAAGCGCCCGAAGCGCGCCGTCCCGACCGGCATCCGGAAACGGCGATGAAAGCGCGCAACCTCGTGCTGGAACGCATGGCGCAAAAAGGAATTATCGCCACATCGCAGGTCAGCGAGGCGCAAAGCGAACCGATGGTCGTCAAACGCTTCTCTTTTCCGGCCCTGGCATGGCACGCGGCGGGACGGCTGGCCTCACAGGCCAAGGGGTTGCAGGCGACAGTGGTGACGACACTGGACGCGCCGTTGCAGGCGCGGCTGGAGACCCTGGCGCGGCAAACGGCCATTGCGCAGGGCCCGAATTCGTCGGCAGCGATCCTCGTCATCGAAGTGAAAACCCGCGCCGTGCGCGCCAGCGTCGGTTCGGGGGGGCTCGACCGGGCGGGCGGGTGGATCGACATGGTGCAGGCCATGCGTTCGCCGGGATCGACGCTGAAACCGTTCATCTACGGCTTCGGGTTCGAGGAGGGGATCATTGCGCCCGATACGCGCCTGATGGACGTGGCGACGCGCTTTGGCGACTATCAGCCGGAAAACTTCGACAAGGTGTTCCATGGCGAGGTCTCCGCCAAGGAAGCCCTGACCCATTCGCTCAACGTCCCCGCCGTAGCAGTGTTGAATCGCATCGGCGTGGGGGCGTTCGAGTCGCGGCTCGATGGCGTGGGTGTCCGGCTGCGGCGACCCAAGGAGGGCTATAAGGACGCCGGTCTGGCCATTGCGCTGGGTGGAGCCGGGATCAGGCTCGACGATCTGGCCTTGCTCTATACGGGGCTGGGCGAGAAGGGGCTGATCAAGCCGCTGACTTGGACCGAGGCGGACGCCAAACAGAACCTCACCCGTGGCGGGCAGCGCCTGATGCAGGCCGACGCGGCCTCGCGGGTGATCAGTATACTGAGGGAAACGCCGCCGCCCGCCGGACGACTGCCCGCGCACCTGATGAAAACCGCCAATCGTCCGGCCTATAAGACCGGCACATCGTACGGATTCCGCGATGCCTTGGCCGTCGGGGTGGCGGGCGGCTATGTCGTATTGGTATGGACCGGACGACCCGACGGTGGCGCGCGTGTCGATCAGACCGGGCGTGAGGCCTCGGCGCCCTTGTTGTTCGACGTCTTCGATCAGATCAATGCCCCCTCGCAAGCGCCGCAGGCCCTGACGCCCGCCGCCGCGCCCGAAGCGCTCAAGGCGCTGAAACCGGCGCAAAAGGGCGCGTCGATCCTGTTCCCGCCGGACAAGGCCGTGGTCTATGTCGAGGCCACGACCGCAGGCGGTAAGCTATCGGTGGTGCGGGGGCTGAAACCCTCGGCGCGCGGCAAGGGGCCTTTAAGCTGGTACGTCAATGGACAGCCCCTATTACCCGATGAAAACGGGCGGCTCGACTGGCGACCTGAGGCAGAGGGCTTCTACGAGGTCAGCGTCGTCGATGCCGAGGGGGTCATCAGCCGCAGTCAGGTCCGTGTACGGGTCATTTCGCAAAATACCCGACCTTAAATTGGATCATAAATGCATCATTTAAGTGCGTTGTGGCTCATCTATGGACCATAATTGCATATTTATGATTTTGATCTATAAATGATCCATATTATTTATTCTTGCATCATTAATGGATCAATATGCCGCAAGTTTCCGACCGTGCCTATTCGCGTTACAGCCGGGAAGCCCTGACGCTTCTGGGGCAGATGATCCGCATGGCGCGCATCGAGCGCAAGATCACCACGCAGGAACTGTCCGAGCGCGCCGGGATTTCGCGCACGCTTTTGCAACGCATCGAACGTGGCGATCCCGGCTGTGCGATCGGGGCGGTGTTCGAAGCGGCGACCATCGCCGGAGTCCCTTTGTTCACGCCCGAACGCGGGGGTCTGACCTTGCAAATCAACGACGTCGAATCGCGACTGACCCTGCTGCCGAAGACGGTGCGTCGTCCTAAACCGGTGATAAACGATGACTTCTGAACCAGAGCGCATTCCGAAAAGTGTACAGCGGTTTTCGGATTCAAATGCGCGCCAAGAAGAGCCCGTCACCGAAGCCTTTGTCTGGACATGGCTGCCGGATGCGACGAAACCCGTTGTCGCCGGGCGGTTGTTTCGCGTCGGTGAAGAGCTTCAGTTTAACTATGGCCGCTCCTATCTGGAACGGCCCGCCGCTATCTCGCTCTATGGCCCGGAACTACCCTTGAAGTCCGGGCCTTTGCCGCTGTTGCCGGGCCTGTCCATGCCGGGGTGCCTGCGCGACGGGGCGCCGGACGCTTGGGGGCGGCGTGTCATCATCAACCGCAAGTTCGGCAAGAAGCGCGACGCCATCGATGTCACGCAACTGGATGAGCTGACCTATATGCTGGAATCGGGGTCCGACCGCATCGGGGCGCTCGATTTTCAGCGTTCACCGACGGAGTTCGTCGCCCGCGAACGCGGCACGCCGACCATCGAAGACCTGATGAACGCCGCCGAACAGGTCGAGCAGGGCGTGCCCCTGACGCCGGAACTTGAGCAGGCGCTGTTCCATGGCGACTCAATCGGCGGGGCGCGACCCAAGGGCAAGGTGATGGAAGGCGAGCACAAGTTTATTGCCAAATTTTCCTCGAAATCCGACGTCTTCGATGTGGTGCGCGGCGAATATGTCGCCATGCGGCTGGCCGAACGCGTCGGGCTCGACGTCGCGCCGGTGCAGTTGCTCAACGCGGCGGGCAAGGACGTGCTGCTGATCGAACGTTTCGACCGCCACCGCATTGAAGGCGGCTGGACGCGGAAACTGCACGTTTCGGCCCTGACCATTTTCGGGCTGGACGAGATGATGGCGCGTTACGCCAGCTATGAGGATCTGTGCGAACATATCCGCCATCGGTTTACCCATCCGGGCCAGACCCTGCGCGAACTGTTCGGGCGGTTGGTATTCAATATATTGAGCGGCAATACCGACGATCACGCGCGCAACCATGCGGCCTTCTGGGACGGGTCACGCCTGACCCTGACCCCCGCCTACGATATCTGTCCGCAAGGGCGCACGGGTAACGAAGCGACCCAAGCCATGCTCATCATCGGCGATAACCGTCAAAGCCGCCTGTCGGTCTGCCTCGATGCGGCGAGCAATTTCCAGCTGACGCGCGAGGCGGCCAAGGCCCTGATCGACGCGCAGGTGGCCACGATCCGGGCGCAATGGCACGCGGTGTGCGACGAGGCGCAACTGAGCGAGATCGACCGCAACCTGATGTGGGAGCGGCAGTTTCTCAATCCCTATGCGTTTGAGGGATATTACGGCGAATAACTAGAGATATTTATCTAGTCTCCCTCCGCCCTGCTTGCGGGGAGGTGCCGAGACGCGCAGCGTTGAGGCGGAGGGTTATAACGCCAAGCTGTTCAACGCGCTGGGGATTTCGGAGTCGTACCCCTCCGTCAGCCGCACGGGCGGCCCCGATCGCTATGCTCGCTGCCACCCGCTCCGGCGGCCCGGTCCCCATATTCGCCTAAGGCTCGATAGGGAGGAGGGAGAACGTTAAGCCGAAAGTTTACTCAATCGTATTCAGATCGCGTCCGTGCGTCTCTTTCATGAACACCACGCAGACCACGACCGCAATCGCGCCGATGATGACCGGATACCACAGGCCGTAGAAGATATTGCCTGACCCCGCGACCATAGCGAAGCAGATCGCCGGCAGAAGCCCACCGAACCAGCCGGTGCCGATATTGTAGGGCAGGCTCAAGGCCGTATAGCGCACCCGCGTCGGGAACATCTCGACCAAGGCCGAGGCCATGGGGCCATAGAGCGCCGTCGCCCCGATCGTGAACCCGCACAGGACGAGGAAGACGCCCCACAGATTGGCCTTTTTCGGATCGGCCTTTTCCGGGTAACCGGCGGTTTTCAGTGCGGCCTTGAGGTCGGTCGTGGCGTTGGTTTTCAGGGTTTTGAGCTCGTCCTTGCTCAGATCCTTGCCTGAAGTGACCGCCAGAGCCGCATTGCCGATCTGGACCGTGGCGGCCTTCGCGCCGGGTTCGGCGGGCTTGCTGACATAGGGGACGCCTTGGGCCGTAACCAAAGCCTTGGCCAGATCGCAGGACGAGGTGAACTGCGCCTTGCCGACCGGGTCGAACTGTACGGTGCAGGTGCGCGGGTCGGCGAAGATGACGACCGGGGTGCGTTTGACGGCAGCGTCGAGCTCCGGATTGGCGAATTTGGCGAGCAGATGAAAGCCAGGGAAGAAACCGACGACCGCCAGAGCGATACCGAAGACCATGACCTTTTTCCGCCCGATACGGTCGGAAATTGCGCCCCACATGACATAGAGAAATGAACTGAGGATCGAGGTGCCCATGACCAGCCAGTTGATGATCGCCGGTTCCAGCCGCACGCTCTTTTCCAGAAACACCTGCGTATAGAAGAAGGTCGTGTACCATACCACACCCTGCGCCATCATGAAGCCGAACAGGGCGATTAGCACCTGACGCAGGTTCGACCATTGACCAAAGGCCTCCCGGAACGGGGCTTTCGACACGGCCCCGGCATCGTGCAGGGCCTTGAAGGCCGGACTTTCGGCGGTCTTGGCGCGGATATAGACCGAGACGACCAAAAGCAGGGTCGAGACGATGAACGGCACGCGCCAGCCCCAGTCGGCGAAGGCGTCTTCGCCGATGATTGAGCGCGTGATCAGCACCGTGCCCAGCGCGGCGACCAGACCGAACGAGGCCGAGGACTGAATCCACGCCGTATAGGTGCCGCGCCGGTGCGCCGGTGCGTGTTCGGCGACATAGATGGCCGCGCCGCCATATTCACCCCCCATCGCGATGCCTTGCAGGATGCGGAGCGCCACCAGCAACAGTGGCGCGAAAATGCCTGCCTGTCCGTAGGTCGGCAGAAAGCCGATCAGTACGGTCGCCGCCCCCATCAGCAGGATCGTATAGAGGAACGTCCCTTTGCGGCCTTTACGATCGCCGATATGGCCGAAGATCAGCGCCCCGATAGGCCGTGACAAAAAGCCGAGTGCGAAGGTCAGCAGCGCCAGAATCATGCCCGTCGTATCGTCGAGGCCGGTGAAGAAATTCTTCGTGATGATCGAGGTCAGGGCACCGAAGATGAAGAAATCGTACCATTCGAACGTCGTACCCGCGGCCGAGGCGGCCACGATGGTTTTCAGGCCCGCTTTCGGCGCTTCGACCGCCGGCGGCTTCGGTTTTTTGGCCATGGTACGTCCCTGTTAATCTTATCAATAGTTGCCGGGGCCGCCATTTGATCGAAGCGGCTCTGCATGACAAGAGGCATTATGCAGCCGATGTTATTTTTGCGTTTGGCGGTGCGGGCTTTTGCGTTAAGCTTGATTGTACATCTAGGGAGGGGCCTGTGATCGACACAAAAGACACCTATGCGCCGCAAAAGCGGATCGAACCAGGCAAGGCCCTGATTGCCGTGCTGGAGGCTGCGCTGGGTCTGATCGGGGTGATCGTGCTGATCCTCTATCTCTACACGGGGTCGTTTTCGGGCGCAGGCCAGAAGCTCGATGCCGGGATCAATGCCATCTGGCTGTTCCTTGCGCCGTTGTTTGGGCAAGTCACCTGAATTTGAAGCTAAAAAAGCTTGATCCAAAAGGCTCACGCTTTTATGCGATGCAACATGAGAGGGGTGACGTCATATGGTGGAACCGGACATGGTGCAAAATTTGATCGAGAATAACCGCAACTGGGCGCGGGAAAAGACGCGCGTCGATCCGGATTTCTTCTCGCGTCTGGTCCGTCAGCAAAACCCCGAATATCTGTGGATCGGCTGTTCCGACTCGCGCGTCCCGGCCAATGAGATCGTCAATCTCGATCCGGGCGAGCTGTTCGTTCACCGCAACGTCGCCAACCTCGCGCCGCCGCAGGACGCCAACTATCTGAGCGTGCTGCAATATGCCGTGCATGTCCTGAAGATCAAGCACGTGCTGGTCGTCGGGCACTATGGCTGCGGCGGCGTGCGCGCCTCGATCGAATCGACGGATCACGGCCTGATCGACCACTGGCTGTCACCGATCCGCGACGTGGCGCACGAACACCGGCATGAACTGAACGAATGCCCGACGCAGGACGCCCGCGTCGATCGCCTGTGCGAACTGAACGTCATTTCTCAGGTGCGTAACGTCGCGACCAACCCGATCATTCTCAATGCCTGGCGCGAAGGCCAGCCTCTGGCGATTCACGGCTGGGTCTATTCGATCGCCAACGGGCTGGTGACGGACATGAATATCTCGGTCCGCAATCTGGCGGAGCGCGAACGTTTATTCGGGATTTAATCCTCGAACAGTGGGCGTTTGTCGATATACCAGTCGACAAAGGCCTGAACGCCGGTTTTCAAATCCGTGGACGGACAATAGCCGGTCAGAGCCTGAAGCAGATCCGGCGCGGCATAGGTGCGCGGCACGTCGCCCTTTTGCATCGGTAACATCTTGCGCTTGAGAGCCGAGTTCATGCCCTTCGATTGCAACGCCACCTCGACCGTATCGACGAAATCGAGCAGGCCGACGGGTTGACCGCCGCCAATATTGATGGCGCGGAACGGGGCCTGATGCGACAGGGTATCGCCCGGGACGCGGTTGGCTTCCGACGGTGCAATGGCGCACAGACGCACGATGGCTTCGATCAGGTCGTCGATGAAGGTAAAGTCGCGCGACATCTTCCCTTCGCCGTAGATTTCGACCTCACGGCCTTCCAAAGCCGCCTTGACGAACTTGAACAGCGCCATATCCGGGCGACCCCACGGGCCATATACCGTGAAAAAGCGGAAGGCCGTCGTCGGCACCTTGTACAGGTGCGCGTAGGAATGCGCCATCAGCTCGGTCGATTTCTTGGTGGCGGCGTAGAAGGTCAGCGGTTCGTCGGTCTTGTCGGTCTCGCGGAACGGGATCGAGGGGTTCGCACCGTATACGGACGATGTCGAGGCCAGCATCAGGTGCTGAACGCCGTGTACCTTGGACAGCTCGATCATATTGAACGACCCGACGAGATTGGAGTCGAGATAGGCCTTCGGGTTTTCGAGCGAATAGCGCACCCCCGCCTGTGCCGCCAGATGGACGACGATCTCAGGCTTGGCGGCATCGAATGCCGCTTCGATGGCGGCACGGTCTTCGAGCATCCCGATATGCTGGGTAAAAGCCGGAAACACCGAGAGTTCAGCCAGACGTGCCTCTTTCAGCCGCGGATTGTAATAGTGCGTCATGCCGTCGAAGCCGTGCACCTCATGGCCATCGCGCAGAAGCCGATGGGCGAGGTGAAAGCCGATAAAGCCGGCGGTGCCGGTGACGAGGTAGCGCATGATCCGTATCCTTACTTAGGCTCCGGGTGTCTATTGCGGAGGCGTTTATGTCAAGCCTCAGCTATCCGGCACCCGCGACCTGAGTTCCTCCAGCCACAGGGTGGCGGTGGCATCGGACGGCGCGCGCCAGTCGCCGCGCGGGCTCAAGGCGCCGCCGGAAATCAGCTTCGGGCCGTTCGGCACGGCGGAACGCTTGAACTGTGAAATGGTGAAGAAGCGGAACAGAAAGACCTCGGCCCATTTTTTGATCTCGCCGATCGTATAGGCGCGGCGTTTATGTTCCGGAAAATCAGGCGGCCAGTCGCCGCTATTGGCGTCTTTCCACGCCTGATACTGAAGAAAAGCGATCTTCGACGGCTTGAGCCCGAAGCGCGTCAGGTAATAGAGCGTAAAGTCCTGAAGCTCATAGGGGCCGACCTTGTCCTCGGTCTTCTGCACTTCGCCCGTTGCCCCGATGGGGACCAGTTCCGGCGAGATTTCGCGCTCCAGAACCGAACGCAGGATACGCGCGGCCTTGGCGTCGAATTCGGTCTTCGCTGCCCAGCGGATCAGGTGCTGGATCAGGGTTTTGGGCGCCCCGCAATTGACGTTGTAATGGCTCATATGGTCGCCTACGCCGTAGGTGCACCAGCCGAGCGCCAGTTCCGACAGATCGCCGGTGCCGATGACGAAACCTTTATGTTCTCCCGCCAGACGGAACAGGAAATCGGTGCGCAACCCCGCCTGCACGTTCTCGAAATTGACGTCGTAAACCGCTTCGCCGCGCGAATAGGGGTGGCCGATATCCATCAGCATCCGCTTGGCCGCCGGACGTATGTCGAGTTCGTGCGCGGTGATGCCCAAGGCCTTCATCAGCTTGTGCGCGTCGGATTTCGAGCCCGTCGAAGTGCCGAACCCCGGCATGGTATAGCCCTGAATGTTTTCGCGCGGCAGACCCAGCCGGTCGAAGGCCTTGGCGGTAACGATCAAAGCGTGGGTCGAGTCGAGCCCGCCGGAAACACCAATGACGACCTTTTGCGTCTTGGTGCTTTCCAGCCGCTGCATCAGGCCGTGGACCTGAATATTGAAGGCCTCGTAGCAGTCTTCGTCGAGCCGTTCGCGGTCGTTCGGCACATAGGGGAAGCGATCCACCGGGCGATGGAAGTCGGTCAGGCTATGCGGTTCGTAATCGAAGGGCAGGCTTGCGTGCAGCAGGGGCGGCATGGCTTTGCGGGCGTCGTGGAAGGTGCCCGTGCGCAGGCGTTCCTGCACGATACGTTCGACGTCGATATCCGCCAGGGTCATCGAGTCCGAGGTGAAGCGATCACCTTCGGCGATCAGTTCCCCCAGTTCGTAGATCAGGGATTGCCCGTCCCACGCCAGATCGGTCGTCGATTCGCCCGGCCCCGCCGCGCTGTAGGCATAGGCACAGAACAGGCGCTCCGATGCGGCCGCACACAGGCGTTTGCGGGCGCGCGACTTGCCGATCACGACTGGAGAGGCCGACAGGTTGACGATGACCGTCGCCCCCTTAAGCGCCAGTCGCGTTGAGGGCGTTTGCGGCACCCACAGGTCTTCGCAGATTTCGACACCGAAGGTGAAGGCGTCGAAGCCGTGGGCGTGAAACAACAGGTCGTTGCCCACCGATACGCCGACATCGTTCAGGCTGAGGGATGCCTGTTCAAGATCGGCCCCGCTGGCGAAATAGCGGCGCTCGTAATATTCGCGATAATTGGGCAGATAGGTCTTGGGGACGACACCCAGCGCTCGACCGCGATGGATAACGACCGCGCAATTATAGACCGCGCCATTGATCAGCAAAGGCGCACCCGCCACCATAACCGGGCGCAGGTTTGCGGTAGCTATTATCAGCGTTTCGAGCGTAGTTTTGACAACTTCCAGCAAGGTCTGTTGCAGGAACAGATCGTCGAGCGAATAGCCGCTTAAGGATAGTTCGGGAAATACAACCAGATCGGCCCCTGCGCTGTCTGCCTGCTCGGCCAAAGCCAGATGTTCTTTCAGATTGGCCTGCGGGTTGGCGATATGCACCTTGGGGGTGACGCAGGCAATGCGAACGAAACCGTGCGCGGCGGTAGAATAGAAAGAAAGATCGGAATTGGTCATTTTAGACGGCTTTCATCAAACCGGAATGGCACAGATCGTGTCTTATAGGCTTGTTTTGGTAATTTTGGTATTATAGAAAATCGAAATATGGACTAAAAATGTGTCACATTGAATTTCACTAAATGCAAAAACTAAAAATAATTACATATGAAACTGTATCATCGATTACGGTTTATTCCGCTTTTTACAAGGCTTCCTGATTTTGGCTTTGGCGTCTGGCTGACCTCTGGTAAGGGAGCCTGAGTTTTAAAGAGATTGCCCGATACCATGAGCGTCAGTTTACAGAACATCCAGGATGCCGCCGAGCGCATCAGCGGCCATGTGGTTCACACGCCGTGCGCCTATTCGCAGAAGCTGAGCGCGATGACGCGTGCCCAACTGTGGATCAAGTTCGAAAACCAGCAATATACCTCGGCTTTCAAGGAGCGCGGGGCGCTCAACAAGCTGATGACCCTGTCCGAAGACGAGCGGGCGCGCGGCGTCTATGCGGCGTCGGCCGGTAACCACGCGCAGGGCATCGCCTATCACGCCACGCGTCTGGGCATTCCGGCGACCATCGTCATGCCTCACGGCACGCCCTTCGTGAAGGTACAGAAGACTCAGAGCTTCGGCGCCAAGGTCGTCATCGAAGGCGCCAATTACGACGAATCCTCGGCCTATGCGCAGAAGGTCTGCGAAGAGGCGGGCGCCGTCTATATTCACCCGTTCAACGACTACGACGTCATGGCCGGTCAGGGCACTGTGGCGCTTGAGATGCTGGAGGCCGTGCCGGACCTCGACGTGCTGCTGGTGCCGATCGGCGGCGGCGGGCTGGTCGCGGGCATGGCGGTTGCCGCGAAGGCGCTCAAGCCGTGGATCAAGGTCATCGGCGTTGAGGCATCGATGTACCCGTCGTTCGCCGCCAAGCGCCGGGGCCTGAATACCCCATCGGGCGGCTCGACCATCGCCGAAGGCATCGCCGTCAAGGAAGTCGGCAACCTCTCCTACGAAGTCGCCAATCCGCTGGTCGACGACGTGCTGGTCATCGACGAAGCCGATTTCGAACGCGCCATCGCCGCCTATGTCAACATCGAAAAGACCGTCGCCGAAGGCGCGGGCGCGGCGGGTCTGGCCGCCGTCATGCGCTACCCGGAGAAATTCGAGGGGCAAAAGGTCGGCCTGATCCTGTGTGGTGGCAATATCGACATGCGTTTGCTGGCCTCGGTGCTGCAACGCGAACTGGTGCGCGAAAAGCGTCTGGTCACCTATCGCATCCTCGGCGACGACCGTCCGGGGATGCTGACGCTTATGGCCGACGTGATCTCGCGCAAGGGCGGCAATATCGTCGATGTGGCGCACAACCGCCTCGTGCTGGACGTGCCTGCCAAGGGCGCGGAATTCGATATTCTCGTGGAAACGCAGGACGCGCGCCACGCCCATGAAATTTCCGAAGCGCTGCGGGCTACGGGCTACGCGCTGCGGATGGACTGACCCGGAGTTTATTGATGCTGAAATCCGTTCTTTTAGCCACTGCGCTTGTGTCCACCCTGTCTCTGACGGCGTGCGGGAAAAAGGAAGACCCGGCGATGATGGCTGCCAATCTGCAAGCCGGTCAGACCTTCCTCGATACCAAGGCCAAGGAACCGGGCGTGCAGAAGCTGCCCAAGGGCCTGATGTACAAGGTTCTGACGCCCGCGACCGATCCCAATGCGCCCAAGCCCTCGCCGCGCGATACGGTCAAGGTGCATTACGAAGGCAAGACGCTGGACGGCAATGTCTTCGATTCGAGCTTCGAGCGCGGCACACCGGCCGCCTTCACGCTGGATAACCTGGTCGAGGCGTGGAAAATCGCCATCCCCGAAATGAAAAAGGGCGAGACCTGGGAGCTCTATGTCCCGGCTCAACTGGGTTATGGCGAAGCGGGCTCAGGTCCTATCCCCCCGAACAGCGTGCTGGTGTTCAAGATCCAGTTGCTGGATATTGCGCCGTAAGATTTAAACCGGCTCAGCCAGAGCCGCCGCGCGGGCCGACATAAGTACCTCTCCGACGGCTTTCAGAGTGTCGGGCGCGGCGTCATTGGCGGTCGCGCAGGCGACTGTGCCGGTTTTGATATCGACCAGCACCTCGGCGTACCACATGGTGTTGGAGCCGTTGTGCCACAGGCTGCCGTCGGGCCGCACGACCCAGCCCAGCGCATAGTCGTCGCCGAAATGCGGGGTGTGCAGGGCTTGCCAGCTTTCGGCTTTCAGGAAGGTCGCGGGCTGATCGCGGTGCGCCCGGAGATAATTCAGCATCGATGCGATCGGCATATGGACGCGACCGGCAGGCCCTAAGGCCACCGGATTGTCGTTCGGCAGTTTCGCGCCGACCGGCATGGGTTTTCGGGTGTGACCCTGCACGGCGTGGCCGAGCGGCTGATCGACCTGACCCGGACGTCCCGGCGCGCCAAAACCCGCCGCTTCGATACCCAAAGGTGCGAAAACCTCCTGCTGGATCAGGGTTTCCCACGGCTTTCCGGTCAGTTTTTCCAGCATGGCCCCGGCGACAATATAGCCGTTATTGCTGTAGACATTCTGTTTGCCGGCCGGTCCGACGGGCTTTTGTTTCAACGCCGCCAGCGCCCACTTGTTTCGTTCGTCGCGCGGATCGGGCAGGGGGTCGCGGCTATAGAAGACCATGTTCATCAGGTCGATATTGGCCTGTAGCCCCGCGCGGTGGCTGAGCAAATGTAGCAACGTCGCCTGAGCATAGGGACCGGCGTCCTTAGCGCCGAAAACCTTGCCGACGGTGGTTTTCCAGTCGATGACGCCCGCCTCGACCATGCGCGCGCATAAGGTGGCAGTCATCGACTTGGTGATCGAGCCCCAGTGCCATTGGTCTACGGGCTGGGCGGCGATCTCGTCGTCGCTGGAGCGCGCGCCTTTGACGAACAGACCGGAAGAGATGCCCTTCGACCACCCTGCCCCCATGGCCGGGGTATAGGCGGCCATGCGTTTGTCGCTAAGCAATTCGGGTGTCAGCGGCGCGAAACTGGGCTCGGCGACCGGTTCCGGCGTCTCCCCACGATTCAGCCTGAGGGGTAACGGCGCGCCCTGAAAAAAGGTGCCGTCGATATGGGTGTCGTCGCTCAGCGTGCCTTCGAAGGTCGCCTTGATCGCCGCGAATTTCAGAATAATCGTCTTGCCGTCGATCGCCATTGACGTCGCAGGGATGCGGGCATTGCCCTGGCTGACGCTGAACAGGGTGGCGGTGGCCTCTTCGATGATCAGCCGCAGGACCAGCCGCGCCGCCCCCGCGATCAGGGTGCCTGACCAGGTACCGGTAAACGGTGACGCAGCAAAGACCGGCGTGGCGATAATACCGGCGGCGGCGATCAGCCCTTGCAAATGCCAGCGACGCGTCATCGTCATTTTTAATCCCCTCTCGAACAGCGCGACGACCATAGGGGCTGCGGCAAATCGCGGCTACTGAAATAAATTTAATGCGGAGACGCTGTCATGGGTCTAAAACAGCGGCATGGAAACGCGACACGACATTATCATCGTAGGGGCCGGTATGGCCGGCATGACCGTCGCTCTGGCGCTGGCCAAGGGCGGGCTGGACGTGGTGATGGTCGAGCGGATGCCCCTGAGCGCGCAGGTCGAGGCGACCTATGACGGGCGGGCCTCGGCCATCGCCTATTCGTGTTTCCGGCAATGGCAGGCGCTGGGCGTCGGTGCTGCGCTGGAGCCGCTCTCGTGCCGGATGAACGAGATCGTCGTCACCGACGCGCACCTGCCCGGCGCGGCGACGAAAAAGCCTTCGCCCTTTTTCCTGCATTTCGACGCGGCGGAGATTTCGGACCGGTCGGGCGATGAACCGCTCGGCTATATGATCGAGAACCGCCACACGCGCGCCGCCTTACATGAGGCCGTGGTCGCCGCCGGTATCCGTCTGATCACGCCCGCGAAAGTCGCCCATATCAAGGAGACGCCGGGGCAGGTCGTCTTGACGCTCGATACGGGCGAAGTACTGAGCGCCCCGCTGGTGGTCGCCGCCGAAGGGCGAAACTCGCCGCTGCGCGAACATGCGAAAATCAAGACCATCGGCTGGGACTATGGCCAGAGCGCCGTTGTGGCGACCGTCAAGATGGAGCATCCGCACAACCACGTCGCCTACGAATACTTCCTGTCGTCGGGGCCGTTCGCCATTCTTCCGCTGACGGATAATCGTGCCTGCCTCGTCTGGTCCGAGAGCCACGCCAAGGCGAAGGCGCTTTTGGAAGTTCGTCCCGAACTGTTCCATGCCCACCTGATGCAGCGCTTCGGCGAGTTTCTGGGGCAGGTCGAGCTGACCGGACCGAAGTTCATCTATCCGTTGTCGATGGCTTTGGCCGAAGACATGTATCGCGGGCGCATCGCGTTGCTGGGTGACGCGGCCCACGGCATCCACCCCATTGCCGGACAGGGCTTGAACCTCGGACTGAAAGACGCCGCGGCCCTGGCCGAGGTGGTCATCGAGGCGGCGCGTCTGGGCGAGGATATCGGTGCGGAAAGCGTGCTGGAACGCTACGCGCAATGGCGGCGGTTCGAAAACGTCTCGACCTCGATCATCATGGACGGCTTCGTCCACCTGTTTTCCAATAATAATCCGATTGTGCGGGTGGCGCGCGATGTCGGCATGGGCGTGGTCAATGCCATCGGTCCGGCACGCCGCTTTTTCATGGAAGACGCGGGCGGGGCAACGGGCGATTTGCCGAAATTACTCCGTGGGCAGATTATATAGGTAATTTATACCGGTCGAACCCTAACACGGCGAAAACTTAGGCGGTGTGTGAAAATCTGAACCTATCTGCAAAGGATTTCAGGAGACACCGGATGCCCGATAACTTTCAGAAGCAATTTCAAGCCCTTGATGATGATCTGCACCCCGAAGGCGACGCCACCCTGGTGGTGACGCCGGATGGCGACTCTGCCGATGATCTTGGCGGCGGCGATCTGGCCGATCTCGGCGCGGCGGTTATCCCCGGCACCGGGCTGTTCCCGGCTGAAGATCAGGCTAATGAACTGGACCTTCGTCACAGCCGTCTCGATGCCGATGAAAGCGCGACCGCACCCCGGCGTCTGCACACGCAGAACATTACGCCACCGTCCTTTATCCCGGCAAGCGAAGACGGCGAAGGCCGCAAGGAGGCCGCTCATGGTTAGAATCTGGACACAGAAATCACGCCCGAAAAAGGTCGATCAGAAAGACCTCGGCGAGCATCTCAAACAGCACAATGCCGGTGACGTGGTTGGTCCCGGTTCGGTCCCGCCGTTCGAGGACAGGCAGGACGAACTGGATATCCGTAAACCTTAGAGATTCATCGCGCACGCGATTCCAAAAACCGCTGCACACTTTTTGGCGTGCGCTTAGCTTTTCAACGGCTCGAAGCGGCGGGCCTGATCGACCAGCATGATCGGTACGCCCGAACGGATCGGGAAGGCCAGACCGGCGGAGGGGCTGATCAGCTCCTGCGCCGTTTTGTCGTAGGTCAGGGGGCGGCGCGTCACCGGACATACCAAGGCTTCGAGCAGACGCGGGTCGATTTCCGACGTATCGGGGACGGGCGAATCCGTGGTCGGGGCTTCGATTTCAATATCGGACATAGATAGCCCCTTAGCTGAACAGCAGAGATGAGAGTTTGCGGCGACCAGCCTTGGCGATGTCGGACATCGGCCCGACGGCGGCAAAGATTTTCAGCAGGAACGCCTTGGCGGCTTCGCCAGCACCCGCCGGATCGGCCTTGATGATGGTCATAAGTTCATCGATGGCGGCGGTCATTTCGCCCTGACCGGCCAGCCCGCGGGCCAGTTCGTGACGCGCTTCATGGTCAGCGGGATTCGCTTCCAGACGCGCAAAAAACGGCTCCAGATCGGTCGGCGCGTCTTCAGCCAGTTCCAATGCGGCGCGCAGACCCAGAATATCGGCGTCCTTGGTATCGGCAGGGACGGTGTCGAGAAATTGCTTGGCCTGTTCCGGCTGACCAACCTTGATATAGAGCCGCGCCACACCGGCAACGGCCTTGAGGTTCTGCGGGTCTTGTTCCAGTACGAAACTATAGGCCTCCATGGCGCTGGCCACATCGCCCTGACCGGCGGATTGTGCGGCCAGTTCCAGCGCATCTTCGATCGACGGCGCGGCATCGTCACCGGCCACGCCCAGCTTTTCGATAAAGGCGCGCAGCTCGGATTCAGGCTTGGCGCCCATGAAGCCGTCGACCGGGCGGCCATCGACGAAGGCGTAGACGGTGGGGATCGACTGCACGCGCAGCTGACCGGCGACCATCGGGTTCTTGTCGACATCGATCTTGACCAGCTTGACTTTGCCATTGGCCTCGGTGACGACCTTTTCCAGCGCCGGGCCCAATTGGCGACACGGGCCGCACCAGGTCGCCCAAAAATCGACGATAACCGGAGTGGTTTTCGAGGCTTCGATGACGTTGGCGACGAAATCGGCGTCGCTGCCGTCGATGATGTGCGGGCTGTTGGCCATGATATCCTGCCGTAAATTTGGTCTTTTAAGCTCTATATAGGATGGGGATAGCGCGCAATCTCTGCAAGGCGGTTTAGAGCACGTTCCGATCCAATCGGATCGGAACGTGCTCTAAATATTTTTTTGTCGCGCATTTGATTCCAAAAACCGTTATACACTTTTTGGAAACGTAGTTCGGCGCAGCCAATGCGCCCTTAGGTCGATTCCGGTGGTGGTTCGCCGGGGGCCTCGCCCAGAGGTTCCGGCTTGCTGAATGATTTGAGCGGCAATTCCGGCACCATAGCCGTCACGATCAGCCCCAGCAGACAGACGAGGAAGCCCGCGAACATCACGCCCTTGATGGCATCGGACACGGTGTCGCGCACTTCGGGCGGCACGTCGGCGTGGGCTGCGCCTTCGGATTGTCCGGCCAGCGCCATCTGCTCCAGCTCGGCCAGAGACAGGGTCTGGACCTGCGCGCTATCGGTCGTCGCTTTCGGCGTCATGACCATCAGGTTGTGCGTCAGAACCGCGCCGAACACCGCCACGCCGATGGTCGAGCCGATCTGACGGAAGAACTGCCCGGCGGAGGTGGCGACGCCCAGCTCGTGGCGCTCGACGGCGTTCTGAACCGCCAGATTGAACAGGCTCTGCGCCGGACCTAGGCCTATGCCGATGAGCAACACGCGCCAGACGACATCGATGACGTGCGTTTCGGCGGGCAGACGCGACAGCAGAAAGGCCCCCAGCGCCGTCAGGGCCGCACCACCGACCATGATCAGGCGGTACTTGCCTATCTTGTTAACGATCAGGCCGGAAATCGTCGCCGAGGCGATCAGTCCGACGGTCAGCGGCATCATCGACAAGCCGCTGGCCGTGGCGTTCATCCCCTGCGCCAGTTGCAGCAGCAGTGGCAGGAACGACACCAGACCCATGAAGGCCATGAAGATGATCAGCGACGCCAGATTGGCTGTGGCGAAGGTGCGATTTTTGAACAGCGACAGCGAGATGATCGGGTTAACGACGCGCGATTCGACGAACAGAAACGCCGCCAAAGCCAGAGCCGCCCCGACAAACAGGCCGATAACCAGCGGTGAGGACCACCCCGCCGTGCCACCCAAACTCAGGGCCAGCAAAAACGGCAGGAAGGTCGCCAGCAGCAACCCCGCGCCGATGAAGTCGATGCGCCCGCCGGTTCGGTGCAAGAGCTTGGGCGTCTTCACCAGAATCATGAACAGGGCCAGACCCGCCAGCGGCAGGTTGATGTAGAAGACCCAGCGCCAGCCCGCGACCGGCAGACCCAGAATGTTGGCGGTGCCCAGATCGGTGAAAAACCCGCCGACCAGCGGCCCCAGTACGCTGGCGATACCGAACGTCGCCCCGAACAGCCCGCCCAGCTTGGCGCGCTCGCGTGGCGGATAGATATCGGCGATCACGGCAAAGGCCGAGGTCATCAAAGCCGCGCCGCCCAGACCCTGAATGGCGCGAAACACGATCAGTTGTACCATGCCGCCGCCGAGGATAGGCAAGGTGCCGAACTCACCCGCCAGACCGCACAGGCCGGAACCGATCATGAAAATGACGATGCCTATGACCAGAATGGGCTTGCGGCCATAGATGTCCGACAGCTTGCCATAGATCGGCACCATGACCGTCGAAGCCAGCAGATAGGCCGTCGTCACCCAGGCATAGAGGTCGAGGCCCGACAACTGCGCGACGATCTTGGGCATGGCGGTCGAGACGATGGTCTGATCCAGCGCCGACAGCAGGAAGACGATCATCAGCGCGATCAGGGTGATGCGGCGCTCGGCGGCGGTAAAGTCCTGTTGGGCGGTATCCATGTGAGGCTCTGCGTGGTTTGGTCGCGCATTACCACGGGACGCGTCAGGAGACGATAGGTTTTTATGAGGGTTTAACCGTGGATGTCTTACCCGGACGGATGGTCAGCAGCATGATCTGCGGCGCGGCCCCGAACCGCACGGGCAGACCGGATTCGCCCAAGCCCCGCGTGACGATCAGCAGACGCTCGCCTTTCGACGTCCACCCGTCGGCGGTATCTTCTGTATGGCGCGTGATGCGCACCGGTGCGCCGATCAGCGGAAAGCGCACCTGACCGGCGTGGCTGTGGCCCGATAACTGAAGCGGCATGTGGTTCGAGTCCCAGTCGAACAGACCGGGATTGTGAGCCAGCGCAATCGTCGCTGCGCCCTTCGGCACATGGGCAGACGCCAATTGGAAGTCCGGATTTTGCGTCTGGCCGTCTTCAATGCCGACGATCCACACATCGCCATTGGCGCGCGGAATTTTCACGGCGCGGTTTTCGAGAAACTGGATGCGGGTCTTTGACAATATCTCCCGTACCCGGTCGCAGTCCCACCAGCAATCGTGATTGCCCATTACCGCATAGACGCCCAGCGGTGCGCCGAAATCGCCCAGCGCGGCAAGACCCTCTTCGTGCAATTCGTTATCGTGCGCGGAACGCAGCGCTCGCGCGGCCTTGGGTGGACCGGCTTGCAGACCATGCCCGCCGACATAGTCACCGGCGAGCAGGATGACATCGGGATTGAGCGCCCTGACCCGTTCGGCGATCCTGCGAATGCGGTCCGGAGGCATATGGACGCCATCGACGTGAACATCCGAAATCAGCACGACGCGCAGCGGTGCGGTATCGGCGGGCCAGCCGGACGTCGTCACCTCGAATTCGGACACGACGAGGCTACGCGGCTCGAACCAGAAGGCGATTGCGGCCAATATTGCACCGGTCAGCCCGATCGCGGCCAGAATCCAGCGTCGTTTTCCTTTCAGGCGCATCAGCATGGCGTCCCCCTCATAGACCCGAACATAACAGACAAAATTGCGCATAAGCGGGTGGAATATTTTTCACAAGACGCAAAAATTTCCGAAAAAGCCGCTGTTTGCAGGATGACAATTCGCGCCCGATGCGTCATATGAGCGATCCGGCTTTTGCCGTCTCATTCACCCCGTACCTCGTCAGGTCGTTCACTCAGGTGCTGTCATGCGCGATTTTTATCGTATTCGTCGTCTCCCTCCGTATGTCTTCGAAGAAGTCAACAAGGTGAAGGCACGTCTGCGCGCGGCAGGCACCGACGTCATCGACTTCGGCATGGGCAATCCGGACATGGATACGGCCCCGCACATCGTCGACAAGCTGGTCGAGACGGTCAAGAAGCCCAAGACCCACGGCTATTCGGTCTCGAAGGGCGTTCAGGGTCTGCGCAAGGCCATGGCCGGATATTACGACCGCCGTTATGGCGTGAAGCTTAACCCTGATACCGAGGTCGTCGCGACACTGGGCTCCAAGGAAGGGTTCGCCAACCTGGCGATGGCGATCACCGCACCCGGCGATACGGTCATCTGCCCCAATCCGGCCTATCCGATCCATGCTTTCGGCTTCCTGATGGCGGGCGGGGTGATCCGTCACGTCCCCGCCCTGTCGCCGGAGCAGTATCTGTCGGGCATCGAGCGCGCGGTGAAGCATTCCGTGCCGACGCCGTCGGTGCTGATCGTCTCCTATCCGTCGAACCCGACGGCGCAGTGGGTCGATCTCGACTTCTACAAGGAAGTCATCCGCATCGCCGAAAAGCACGACCTGATCGTGCTGTCGGATATCGCCTATTCGGAAATCTATTTCGACAACAACCCGCCGCCGTCGATCCTTCAGGTCGAAGGCGCGATCAAGCGTTCGGTCGAGATCAATTCCCTGTCGAAGACCTATGCCATGGCCGGGTGGCGTGTCGGCATGGTCGTCGGCAATGCCGAGATCTGCGCCGCTCTGGCGCGGGTGAAGTCCTATCTCGATTATGGCGGTTTTACCCCCATGCAGGTGGCGGCTGCCGCGGCGCTCAACGGGCCGCAGGACAATGTCGAGGAAATCCGCAACATCTACAAGTCGCGCCGTGACGTGCTGATCGACTCGATGAAGCGCGCGGGCTGGGATATCCCGCCGCCGCCGGCCTCGATGTTCGCCTGGGCCGAGATACCGGACAAGTTCAAGCATCTGGGCTCGATCGAATTTGCCAAGCTGCTGATCGAAGAAGCCCACGTCGCGGTGGCGCCGGGTCTGGGCTTCGGCGAATACGGCGAAGGCTTCGTGCGTATCGGCCTTGTTGAAAACGAACACCGTATCCGGCAGGCGGCACGCAACATCAAAAAGCTGCTCCAGCCGGACAACAAGACGATCCGCGCGGCGGAATAGGTTTTCACGATTTTGTCCCTAAGCCCTTGTCGTTATTGACTTAACGGCAAGGGTTGGCGACTCGATCTTGTGACAAATAGGAAACAAAAATCTGCGACCGGTAGTGCGTGATCACGTAAGTTGAGGTTTTTAGGAGAGTCTTATTTGACTCCGACACCCTTTTAGGGTTTCATTAAAGAATTGTGCGCCGCACATATTTTAAGGCGCAGCTAAATACTTGTTTTTTAACGTCGATTTTGAAAAAAGGATGAGGCCGTGATTAGTTTGCAGTTCGACATTGCCACCGCGTCCGAACAAGATGCCTTCTTCGGCGCTTTTTTCAAATTCGTGGAAGCCGCGTCGTTGCAGGACGCCGATTCGATTTCAATTCATTCGGATACCCAAGGCATGCAGATGGTCAAGGTCGTCAATTTCGAAGACGAACGTCTGGCCGATCAGTTTCAATCCTACTGGTCGCAACGCCGCAAGTGGCTGGGGCTTTAATCGCACCGCGAACTCGGATAATGAGCCCCTATGATCGGCATTCGGGCGCTCCCTTTGAAATATCGACTGCCGTTGATCCACGGTGGACTTGAAGCGATTGCGCTGACGCGTATACCTGCGTGGCCGAAGCGCGACGATTTACGTGCCGGATCGCTTCTGGTGTCGGGTTTTTTCAACGAAAGTCTGGGGATCGGACGCGCAGGCCGCATGACGGCCGACGCGCTGGAAGCGGCGGGTTATGCAGTCGAGCGGCACGATATCCGCCCGGCGTTCAAACATATCCTCGATCAGAAGGCCGTGCTGCCGGGCGACAATAGTGGCGTCTGGTTGATCCATGCCAATGCGCCGGAAGTGCTGGTGGCCTTGATGGCGCATGATCCGTTGCAGTGGTCGCAGCGTTACCGGATCGGGTACTGGGCGTGGGAAACGCCGAAAGCGCCCGCGCAGTGGGTGCGCATGGCGAAATGGCTGCACGAAATCTGGGTGCCGAGCACCTTCGTCAGGGATGCGTTGATCGTTGCGTTTGAAGCGAATGGACAGACCGGTCTGTCCGAACGTGTGCGCGTCATGCCGCACCCCTTGCTGACGCTCGCGACGTCCGATCGCGCGCGGTTTGGTCTGCGCGAGGATCGTTGCGAGGCGTTGAGCCTGTTCGATGTGAAATCATCCCCGGCCCGCAAGAATCCGTGGGCCGCTATCGAGGCCTGGCTGGCGGCGTTTCCGGAGCCGACAGGTAAGGCGGCCTTGACGCTAAAGGTGTCGGGCATGGACGCCGCCACCGAAACGCGCCTGAACAGTCTGATTGGGGGCCGCGACGATATTCGCCTGTTCACCGAACGCCTGAGCGACGCCGATATGGACCGTTTTACGGTTTCGTTCGACGTGCTTCTATCGCTGCACCGTTCGGAAGGCTTCGGCCTCGCTTTGCTGGAGGCTATGGCAGCGGGCGTGGCGGTGATCGCCACCGACTGGTCGGGCAATACGGATTTTCTGAAAAGCGACAACGGTTATCCGGTGCCCTATGAGCTGATTCCGCTCGATGATCCGGACGGTCCCTACAGCGCGGTGAAGCGCGAGCGGGCGCAATACTGGGCCGAGCCCGACATTCAGACAGCCGCGCATATGCTGAGGGAAATTGTTTACGATCCGGGTATCCATGTCGACAAGGCGCGAGTGGCGCGTCTCACCCCTGCTGTACTCAACAGAGCCTGGTCGGCCGATGCACTGGAAGTCATGCCATTTAACCAGTGGCTTTTGCAAAATCCCTGACGACGAGCGGATTTTAATTGTCTGAGGATTTACAGGGCGAGAAAGCCTCGGCTAAGATCAGGCAATAAGAGGAAATCCCAAGAGGAAACCATGCCTATCCTGACCCCCCGTCTGTCTGGCAGCGTAGCGTGCCTGTGGCTGGCTTGTGCCGCTATGGCCAGCGCTCAAGCGCCGGCACCGGCTCCGGCCAAACCCAAGTGGCCGATGAGCACCTATCTGTTCACCTCGTTTCAGGGCAGCGGCGATGGCCTGCACCTGTCGGTCAGCGATGACGGCAAGGCGTGGACCGATATGGGCAAGGTGTTCCTGAAACCCACCGTCGGCAGCAAGCTGATGCGCGACCCGCACATACTGCGCGGACCGGACGGCGTGTTCCGCATGGTGTGGACGACGGGATGGAAGGACAAGGGGATCGGCTATTCGGCTTCGACCGATCTGGTCCATTGGTCCGAGCAAAAATACCTGCCGTTTCTGGAAGGCGTAAAGGGCACGAACAATGCCTGGGCCCCTGAGACGGTCTATGATGAGGTCGGCAAGCAGTACATCATCACCTGGTCGTCGGATATCGACGGGCGTTTCCCCAAGACCAAATCGACCGAGCGGATGAACAACTACACCTATTTCGTGACGACGAAAGACTTCGTGACCTTCAGCGCGCCCAAGGTGTTGATCGATCCCGGTTTCGATCATATCGATACGACGATTGTGAAAGACGGCAAGCGCTACATCGCTGTCTTCAAGGAAGGCGACAAACAGAAGACCAAAGAGTGGGGCGCGGTGCGCTGGGCGACCGCCGATAAGATAACCGGTCCCTACACCCTGATGCCGACGCCGCTGGTGTCGGGGCAGCGCGCCGAAGGGCCGACTTTGGTTAAGGTGGGCACGAAGACCCGCCTCTATGTCGATTACTATGCCGACAAACGTTATGGCGTCTATGAAACCACCGACTGGACAACGTGGACGGATGTGTCATACGACGTCGCCGTGGCCAAGGGTCAACGTCATGGCACGGTGCTCAGCGCCCCGGCTTGGCTGGTGAAAAATCTGGAAACCGCTACACCTTCGACGGAGGCTATGACGCCGGTCCCTGCGCCGCCGCCGGTGCTGGAAGGCTATACCGCCGACCCGTCGATCCGTGTGTTCGGCGATACCTATTATATTTATCCGACGTCGGACAAACCCAATTGGCAGACCACGGACTTTTCTGTCTGGTCGTCGAAAAATCTGGTCGACTGGAAAAACCAGGGCATGATCCTCGATGTCGCTCACGGCCTGACGTGGGCGAAGATTCAGGCCTGGGCCCCGGATGTCATCGAGCGTAACGGCACCTATTACATGTATTTCTGCGCCGAAGGAAATATCGGCGTGGCGACGTCCAAATCGCCGAAAGGTCCGTTCAAGGATGCCTTGGGCAAGCCGTTGCTGGCCAAGGGCACCGGCATACAGACCAACACGATCGACCCCTATCCCTTCATCGACGACGACGGTCAGGCCTATCTCTATTACGGCAACGGCAAACTGGGCAACGTGGTCAAACAGAAAGCTGACATGATCACGGTTGACGGGCCGGTGCATACCATAGAGCTAAAAGATCACCGCGAAGCGCCGGTGGTCTTCAAACGCGGCGGCAAGTACTATTTCATGTGGTCGATCGACGATGCGCGCAGCCCGGACTATCGCGTCGGCTGGGGCGTGGCCGACTCGCCGCTGGGGCCGGTGACGACGCCGACTGAGGGCTTCATCGTTCTGCAAAAACATGGTGTCGCTGTCGGTACGGCGCACCACAGCGTCGTCAATGTCCCCGGCACCGACCGCTGGTACGTCGCCTATCACCGCCATGCCCTGCCGGAAGGCGGCGGTTATCAGCGCCAGACCGTGCTGGCGAAGATGGAATTTACGCCCGAAGGGGCCATCAAACCGATGGACCCGCTGGCAGCGCCGTTCAAACCCGGCGATGTCGGTGAGCCGATCAAAAAGGGCAAGGGGCGTCCGTAGGACTCCCACCCTTGACTCTTATGACCAAAACCGTCATAGGGACGCGATATTCAGGCCGAAACGCCTTTCACAGACAAACCCTCTCAGGTTACGACCCCGGCATATGACCGGACGGGAACCGGAGGATCCCCGATGACGCGGAGCGTTCTCGGGGTGTTTTTGTTTTGTGGAAAGCCCGGCCTAAACTGAAGGAAGCTGCATGTTCGACTCGCTGAACGATCGCCTGTCCGGTCTTTTCGACCGCCTGAGCGGCCGCGGCGTCCTTTCGGAAAAGGACGTCGACGAAGCCCTGCGCGAAGTGCGGGTCGCCCTGCTTGAAGCCGATGTGGCGCTGCCGGTCGTGCGTCAGTTCATGACCAAGGCGCGCGAGCTGGCCACCGGTGAAGCGATTATCAAGGCCGTCAAGCCCGCCGATCAGGTGGTCAAGATCGTCTATGACGGCCTGATCGACATGCTGGGCGGCGAAGAGCCGACTCCGATCAATCTGGCTGCCGTGCCGCCCGCCGTCATCCTGATGGCCGGTCTGCAAGGGTCGGGTAAAACCACGACCTCGGCCAAGCTGGCGTTGCGTCTCACGAAATTCGAGCGCAAGAAGGTCATGATGGCCTCGCTCGACACTCGCCGTCCCGCCGCCATGGAGCAGTTGAAACTGCTCGGCGAGCAGATCGGCGTCGATGTCCTGCCGATCGTCGCGGGTCAGAACGCCGTCGAAATCACCCGCCGCGCCCTGCAATCGGCCAAGCTTCAGGGCTACGACGTCCTGATCCTCGACACCGCCGGTCGCACGACGCTCGACGAAGGCATGATGGCCGAGGCGTCGGAAATTGCGACCATTTCCAACCCCATCGAGACCTTCCTCGTCGCCGACTCGCTCACCGGTCAGGACGCCGTGCGCACCGCCGCCGCCTTCCATGAGCGCCTGCCGCTGACCGGCCTGATCCTGACCCGCGTCGATGGCGATGGCCGCGGCGGGGCCATGCTGTCGATGCGCGCCACGACCGGCCTGCCGATCAAGTTCACCGGTTCCGGCGAAAAGGTCGATGCCCTCGATGTGTTCGACGCCCGCCGCATCGCCGGTCGTATTCTCGGTCAGGGCGATGTCGTCGCGCTGGTCGAAAAGGCCTCGCAGGAGCTTGACGCGGCCAAGGCCGAGCAGATGGCTAAGAAGCTGTCGAAGGGTCAGTTCGACCTCGACGATCTGGCCGAACAGCTCAAGCAGATGAAGCGCATGGGCGGTATGCAGGGGATCATGGGCCTGCTGCCGGGCGTGCAGAAGGTCAAGAAGCAGATGGACGAGATGAATATCTCGGACAAGATGTTCGACCGTCAGATTGCCGTCATCTCCTCGATGACCAAGATCGAGCGCAAGAAGCCCGACCTGCTCAACGCCTCGCGCAAGCGTCGTATCGCGGCGGGGGCGGGCGTCGAGGTGTCGGAAATCAACCGTCTGCTCAAGCAGCACCGCCAGATGGCCGACGCCTTCAAGATGATGGCGCGCAGCGGCGGCAAGGGCCTCGGCAACATGGCCAAGATGCTCGGTATGGGCGGCGGCCCGAACATGGCCCAGATGCAGCAGATGGGCAAAAAGATGCAAGGCGATCCGGCCGCCATCGGTGACAATCTCGGCGTCGATTTCGAGCGCCTGAAACAATTGGGGGCCGGTCAGATGCCGACCGATGTCCCCGGACTTCCTAAAGGGCTCCCCGGTTTGCCCGGTTTAGGTGGCCTTCCCGGATTGGGTGGCGGCAAGCCGCCCTTCAAAAAATAACAAACTGAATTCAACGAACAAAGGATCTTATCATGTTGAAAATTCGTCTCGCCCGCGGTGGTTCCAAGAAGCGCCCCTACTACCACATCGTCATCGCTGACGCCGCCGCCCCGCGCGACGGTAAGTTCATCGCCAAGGTCGGTTCGTATAACCCGATGCTGGCCAAGGACGACGCCAAGCGCGTGACCCTGAAGGTCGAAGCCATCGCCGACTGGCTCAAGAAGGGCGCTCAGCCGACCGACCGCGTCGCCCGTTTCCTGTCGAAGGAAGGCCTCGTGAAGTGGGAACACGGCAACAACCCGAAAAAGGGTACCCCGGGCAAGAAGGCTCAGGAACGTGCCGCCGAGCGCGCTCAGCGCGAACAGGACCGTCTGGACGCCGAAGCCGCCGCCCGTGAAGAAGCGGCTGCTGCCGCTGCCGCTCCGGTCGTTGAAGAAGCTGCCGCTGAAGAGCCTGCCGTCGAGACCCCGGCTGAAGAAGCCTAAGTTTCTGCGATTTGAAACCGAGAAAGGCCGGGGCTCACGCTCCGGCCTTTTTTCTTTGCGCTGCACGAAGGCTGCTCTTATTCATACTCCCCCACTTGTGGGGGAGGTGGATCGGCGAAGCCGAAACGGTGGGGGGCCTTGCGGTATTTCCACCTGACTTAGCAATCTTCCTATCGCCCGCTTATGGCGTCAGTGCTTATCTCCCGTTAAAGGAGTCCTCTATGCGTAAATACCTGCTTGCCCTTGCCGGTCTTACCGTCGCCACGTCCGCCGCAGCTCTGCCGGTCTATCTCGACGACCGCTCCACACCGCAATCCCTGATCCAGTCCTATTACAATGCTATCAATCGCGGTGAGTTGGCGCGGGCTTATACCTATTACGAGCGCGACTACCTGCCGGAGTTTCAGAAATGGGCCAAGGGCTACGAAAACACCCGCGAAGTCTGGGTCGTGACGGGCAAGGCGACCTCCGATCCCGGCGCTGGGAACATCTATTATAATCTGCCGGTCGCCGTGCAGTCGGTCAGCAAGGACGGCACGAAAGAGGTCTTCGCAGGCTGTTACGTGCTGCACATCACCAATTACGGGATGCAGATTCAGCCGCCCTATCAGCCGATGACGATCCGCAGCGGCAAGCTGGTCAAGACCAATAAGTCCGTCAAGCAGGCGGTGCCGAAAACCTGCCAACCTTGATTAAACGACGCGCCTCAGCTATCCCGCACGGATGACGCAAAAATCAAATCTCATCTTCATAGCGCAGGTCGGTGCCGTGCACGGCGTGCAGGGCGAATTCAAGCTGCTCAGCTTTATGGACGATCCGGTCAGCGTGCTGGAATATAGCCCGCTGCTATCGCAGGACGGAAAACCGGCTCTGGTTATCACCGCTGCCCGGGCACACAAGGGGCAGCTTCTGGTGCGCGCCGAAGAGGCCCCCGACCGTACGGCGGCGGAAAAGCTGAAAGGCCTGAAGCTGTACATCGACCGGGCGGAGCTGCCGGAGATCGAGGACGAGGACGACTACTATATCACCGACCTGCTGGGGCTTGAGGTGCGCGGAACAGACGGGTCTGTCCTGGGGCGCGTCAAGGCCGTCGAGGATTTCGGCGCGGGGGATCTGCTCGATATTCAGCCGAAGGGTGGGGCAAGTTATTATCTGATGTTCACCCGCGAAAACGTGCCGGAGGTGAATATCGCGGATGGCTATGTGGTGATTTCTCCGCCTGTCGAGCAGGTGGTTGAGGGCGAAGAAAAAGAGAAATAAACCACGGACGGCCACGGAAAGCACGGAAAAGCTGAGGCGTCTTTCTGCCCGAAGGGCCTAATTCATTTTGTGACACGCTTTGTCAAAGCGCTTCGCGCGAGATCATAAAGCAATGAATTTCCGTGCTTTCCGTGTCTGTCCGTGGTAAATTATTACTTCCTTTAAAGGAACATGCCGCCCGACGCTTCGATGCGCTGGGCGTTGATCCAGCCGCTGCGCGACGACAGGATGGCCGCGACCGCGCCGCCGATATCGTCGGGCAGACCCGCCCGTCCTAAGGCCGTATTGTGCGCCACGAAGGCGTTCATATCGGCATTGTCGCGGGTGCGACCGCCGCCGAAGTCGGTCTCGATGGCCCCCGGCGCCAGAATATTGACGGCAATGCCGCGCGCGCCTAGTTCCTTGGCCTGATAACGCGTCAGCACCTCCATAGCGCCCTTCATCGAGGCATAGGCGGCGTAACCCGGCACCGAGAAGCGCGACAGACCAGTCGAGATATTGAGAATGCGTCCTCCGTCGTTCATCAGCGGCAGCAGAATCTGCGTCAGAAAGAACGGGCCTTTGAAATGGATGTTCATCAACTCGTCAAACTGCGCCTCGGTCGTTTCGCTGAACGCCGCATGGATACCGATCCCGGCATTATTGACGAGGTAATCGAAGCGTTCGACGCCCCATGCCGTCAGGGTCTCTTTGACTTTGTCAGCAAAAGCCGCAAACGTGCCGACCGCCCCGACATCGAGCGGCAGACCGACGGCCTTGCGTCCCAGTGCCTCGATCTCGGCGACAAGGTTTTGGGCCTCGGTCAGGTTCGAACGGTAGGTGAAGAGGATATCGACGCCGTCCTTGGCCAGATGCAGGGCGGCGTTGCGCCCGATGCCGCGACTGCCGCCGGTGATGATCGCGATGGTCATGAGTGTCTCCTGTGTGTGATCCGATGAACACCTTATCCCGGTGATATTTTTGGATAAATCCGTCAGATTTGATTAGACTGTTCATATAAATGAACAATAATGTGCCCATGTTTCGTCTCGATGCCCTTCTGATGTTCACGCGGGTCGCCGAACTGTCGTCCTTCACCAAGGCAGCGGACAGTCTCGGTGTACCCAAGGCCACCCTGTCCACCGCCGTGCAAACGCTTGAGGCCGGGCTGGGGACGCAACTGCTCTATCGCACGACGCGGCGGGTGCAGCTGACTCACGACGGGCAGGTCTTTTACGAACGCGCCAAGGATCTGCTGGCCGATGCCGACGACCTGTCCGGCCTGTTCGAAACGGCGGCGGTCAGCGGGCGTATCCGGGTCGATATGCCGCTGGGCATGTCGCAAAGCCTGATCCTGCCGAACCTGCCCGCGTTTCTCGATCAGCACCCCGACCTGCGCATCGAACTGTCCTCGACCGATCGCTTCGTCGATGTGGTGCGCGAAGGGTTCGATTGTGTGATCCGGGTAGGGGTGCTTGCCGATTCCGGCCTGATCGTACGGCCTATGGGGCATCTGACCCTGATCAATGTGGCCAGTCCGGCCTATCTGGCGCGGTTCGGAACCCCACAGACACTGGACGATCTGAGTGGACACCGGCTGGTCCATTATGTCAGCCAGATGGGAGCACCACCCGACGGCTTCGAATACGTCGACGGCAATGATTATCGTTCGGTGCCGATGGACGGCGTGGTGACCGTGAACAATTCTCAGGCCTATACCCAGGCGGCGCTCAGCGGTCTGGGGATCATTCAGGCCCCGCGCATCGGCCTGTCGCAGTCTCTGACCGAGGGGCGGCTGATCGAAATATTGCCGGACCACCGGGCCGCGCCTATGCCAGTATCGCTGATATATCCGCAGAGGCGCAATCTGGCGCGCCGCGTCCGGGTGTTCATCGACTGGGTGGCCGATCTGATGAAGGGTTACGCGGGATAATCCAAACCCTGCAAACGGTTGTTCTGTAACGATGTTAGGCGATAGTTTCCTAATAAAGCCACATTGACGTTTGATAAGATTAACCCAATAGTGTTGTCTGTCTTGGGGGCAAGGGAGTTGTTATGAGCATGCGTAGGTTGATATCCGGTGCCGTTCTGGCCGTGTCCGTCGTGACTCTGACGGCCTGTACCACCGCGACTCCTTATCAGCCCGTTACGGGTAATCCGGCTTCGTCGATGGCGCGTGGCTATAGCGACCAGAAGATCGAGACCAACCGCTACCGTTTGAAATTCGCCGGCAATTCGGCGACCTCGCGTGAGACGGTCGAGGACTATATGCTCTATCGCGCCGCCGAGCTGGCGCTGGAAAACGGTTTCGACTGGTTTACCCTGTCGGGCCGGAATACCAAGGAAGATAAATCGACCACGACCACCTATCGTGATCCGTTCCGCGGCCCCTATTACGGCGGCGTGTTCTGGCGCTACTATCGCGGCCCCGGCTGGGGTCCGTGGGGGGCGTGGGAAGAAGACGAGACGACCTTCTACCGCTACGAAGCCTCGGCTGAGGTCATCCTCGGCAAAGGGCCCAAGCCGGAGGGCGATCCAAACGCCTATGATGCGCGTGAGGTGAAGCAGAACCTCGATGGGCGCATCGTCAGGCCCGCGGCAAGACAATAAAAAAGGGCTCCAGCTGGAGCCCTTTTTTCTATTCCATACCTTCCATTTTTACCGGCTTGAGGCGGCGGCGGTTCATGTGGTCGGAAGGGGCCTCGGTCTGATCGGGCAGTTCGCCCTTGTGATAGAACTTCTGCCACGCCTGTTTGATGGCGGCAGGGTCGCGGTTGACGAGGCTTTCGTTGAAGGCGGCACGGCTGGTCGACCAGGTCTCGAACTGCGCCTTGAGGTCCGGATCGGACTCGATCGGCTTGATGACCGGCTGAATGTCGTCGAGTTTTTTGTGCTCGACGACATTGATGAAACAGAAGGATTCGCCCTTCTCGAAATGCACGATACCGGGGCGCGTCATCTTCCAGTTCATGGTGAAGGGGAAGGGCAGCCAGTCGGTTTCGACGAGCCCCGTCAAAGGCACGATGCCGTCCTTGACCTGATTGGGCGCGCCTGACGCCCACAACGCCCAGCCGGGCGGCGTGCGGAACAGGTAGCCGGTATGGAAAGTCACGATGCCGTGGCTGAAATGGCTCTGCACGAAGTGGTCGACATAGGCGCCGGGACGGTCGGCCGTAATGGTAATGTCGGTCGCCAGATGGCCGCCGTTCCACTCGATGGTGATGTCTTCGGGGACGATGAGTTCCCAGCCCGTCGAATTGGCCATGGTCAAGGGCAGGCAACGATAGGGAAAGCGGTTGGCGAAGGCGTCCATCCAGTCGCGGTCGGTGCGGCCGGGGATGATTTCGCGCGCGCCGTTCTGCACGATAAAACATTCCAATTCCATTGCGCCAAGACCTCCTGTAAACGCCAAGCTTATGAACTCCGATAAGACCTTTTATACGCAAGCCACCCTGCTTCAAGCCCTAAACGACTGGGGCATCGCATCGCGTACACTGGAACACCCGGCGGTGTTTCGCGTCGGCGAGGGCGACGAGATCAAGGCGGCGCTGCCGGGGGCGCATACGAAGAACCTGTTCCTCAAGGACGACAAGGGTCAGCTCTGGCTTATCAGCGCCGAACAGCAGACCCAGATCAATCTGAAAGCCCTGCCGAAGCTGATCGGATCGGGGCGGTTGTCGTTCGGCTCCGAGGCGCGGCTACACGACGCGCTGGGCGTCAGACCGGGATCGGTGACGGCCCTGGCCCTGATCAATGACCCGGAGCAAAAGGTGAAGTTCATCCTTGACCGGCGTTTGCATGACGCGGAGATCGTCAACTTCCACCCGCTGATCAATACGGCGACGACGGCTCTGACGCAGGCAGAGTTCCGGCGGTTCCAGGAGAAATTGGGTCGAGATTATAAAGTGGTAGATTTCAGCAATTTAGCGCCGGGCTAATCACCTGCTCCAGGTTAAGGGTGCAGGGTCCGTGACCCTGCCCCTGCCCTCATCTTCACTTAATCAATCGATCCATTCGATGAAGGCGCGCACCGTGGTGACGGCGGCGGCGACATCGGCGGGCATTTCGGTCAGGGTCTCGGTCAGGCCGTAGAGGTCGGTGATGGCGTCGGGGGCTTTCGGCTCGAAACCTAAAGCTTCGGTGACAAAGGCCGGGAACTTGGCCGGGTGCGCGGTCGACAGGACGATTTGTGGGGCGTCGCCTTTGCGTTCCAGCGCGGCGGCTAGCGCTACGGCGGTGTGCGGGCAGATGACCTGACCATATTTTTCGTAGGCAAGCTTGATCGTCGCCTTGGTCTGTTCTTCCGAGACGGTCGAAGCCGAGACTTCGGCTTTCAGTGCCGCTTGCAGGTCCGCGGACAGGGTCACGTCGCCGGTCTGGGCGAAGTCGTTGAACAGGGTGCGCGTTACGTCGGCGTCGCGGCCCGAGGCTTCGAACACAAGGCGTTCGAAGTTCGACGGCGCCTGCACGTCCATCGATACCGAGGCGGTCTCGGTCGCCTGACGGCGGACATATTTACCGTTGTTGATCGCCTGATTCAACGCGTCGTTGCGGTTTACGGCGGCGTGCAGGTGACCGACATTGCCGCCGATCTTGCGCGCCACCCATCCCGCGAAGGCATCGCCGAAATTGCCGGTGGGCACGACGAATTCCGGCTTATCGGCACCCGTATGGGCGGCGGCGGCCAGATAATAGGGCACCTGACCGAGCAGACGGCCCCAGTTGATCGAATTGACCGAGGAAATCAGGCCCTGTTGCTTAAGGACGGGTTCCGACAACAGCGCCTTGACGATGCGCTGGCAGTCGTCGAAATCGCCTTCGACGCCGACGTTCAGCACGTTGTCGGCCTGAACCGTGGTCATTTGCAAACGCTGAACCGGCGAGACGCGACCGAGCGGATGGAAGACGACCAGCTTGACGTGTTCGGACCCGGCAAAGGCGCGCACGGCGGCGGCACCGGTATCGCCGGAGGTGGCGGTGACCAGAGTCAGCTTTTCACCGCGCTGCGCCAGAGCCGCGTCGGTCAGCGGGGCCATCATTTGCATGGCCATGTCTTTGAAGGCGTGGGTCGGGCCGTGATACAGCTCCAGCAGCCATAGATTGTCGTCGAGCTTAGTCAGCGGCACTTCACCGTTGCGCAGGAAGGCGTCTTCGGTGCGCTGGGCGGCGGCCTTGACGGCGTGGTCGCCGAGGACATTGACACCGAACAGGTTGAGCAGCTTCACCGTCAGGTCGCCATAGCCGCCCGCCGAGGCGCTTTTCAGGTCGAAATCCGGGGTCGGCCAGTGTTGCGGCACGTACAAACCGCCATCAGGGGCGAGGCCGTCAAGTAAAGCGCCCGAAAAGGTACGATGTTCGTTGAAGCCGCGCGTGCCGATATAGTTCATTTTGTTACCATTTCTTAAAAGCATTCAAACGCTTCTTGCATGAAGAGGCGTATGTCCGCTAATAGGCGCAGGTGTTGGCCTGCGATAAAACTGTCGCGGGGGGCCTATCATTTTAAGCGGCGTTAGAAAAGACTTTCATGACTTCGGGCGGCACAAAATCGGTGTTTCCGGCGCATCTGGCGGCGGCGAAGCGCGTGACGCTGAAGATCGGTTCGGCGCTGGTCGTCGATCCGGCGACGGGGGCCGCCGACATGGCGTGGCTGCGCGGTCTGGCCGCCGATGTTGCGGCGTTGCGCGAGGCCGGGGCCGAGGTCATGATCGTATCTTCCGGGGCAGGGGCCTTGGGGCGGCGTTATCTGGGGCTCAAGACGCGCAATTTGCCGCTCGACAAGAAACAGGCGGCGGCGGCGGCGGGGCAACCGATCCTGATGCGCGCCTGGGACGAGGTATTCTCCGAACACGGAATTAAGGTGGCGCAGGTTCTGTTGACGCGCGAGGATACCGAACGCCGGAGGCGGTGGCTCAATGCGCGCGAAACGGCGGAAACCCTTCTGACGCTGGGCGTCGTGCCGATTGTCAACGAGAACGATACGGTGGCGACCGAAGAGATAAAATACGGCGACAACGACCGGCTGGCGGCGCGGGCGGCCATGCTGGTACGCGCCGAAGCGCTGGTCCTGTTGTCGGATATCGACGGGCTATATACCGCCGATCCGCGCCATGATCCGTTAGCGGAACATATCGCCGTGGTCGATACGATCACACCGGATATCGAAGCCATGGCGGGCGGCGCGAATGTTCATGCGGGCGTCGGCACCGGCGGCATGGCGACCAAGATCGCCGCCGCGCGCATCGCCGGATCGGCAGGCTGTTCGACGACGATCATGAACGGTCAGGCGATCCGGCCCCTGTCGAAACTGGCCGAAGGCGCGCGATTCACCCTCTTCACGGCGCAGGGTTCTTCGGGCGTGGCCTATAAGGCATGGATCGCAGGGACGGTGGTGCCTGCGGGACAAATCCATATCGACGCGGGGGCGGCCAAGGCGCTGACGACGGGCAAATCGCTGCTGCCGTCGGGGATCAGCGCCGTCACGGGCATCTTCGACAAAGGTGACTCGATCGCCATCCTCAGCGACGGACGCGAAGTGGCGCGCGGCATTGCCGCCTATGGTTCCGACGACATCGCGCAAATCAAAGGTCGGGCGAGCAAGGACATCGAGTCGATCCTCGGCTATACATCTGGTGATGTTGTGATTCATCGCGACGATATGGTGATGGTTTGAATTATGATATCGCCTGTGATATCATAATTTATGAAGATCGTTTTAGATACCAATGTCGTGGTTGCCGCGATGCGAAGTACGCAAGGCGGTTCATCTGAGCTTTTACGTCAAGCCCGTAAGGGACGTATTCAGCTACTGGCCAATGTAGCGCTCGCGTTGGAATACGAAGCTATTTGTTTAATGCCAGAGCATGTTTTGGCGGCTCAGTTAAGCCGGGCGCAGGCAGATATCTTCGTCACTGCGGTCATCGCTATGTGCGATCCAGTCGAGACTCATTTTCTATGGCGTCCTCAGCTACGTGATCCCGCCGACGAGTTTGTTCTTGAAGCAGCGGTCAATGGCGGGGCAAGCGCGGTGATTACGTTTAACCAGCGCGATTTCTTGCCTGCTGCCGGACGTTTCGGTTTGGACGTTATGAAGCCTGTAGATCTTATTCGGAGACTAGCCCTATGACTCGCGCGATACCTACTTATCCGCTCCGACTGCCCGTATCGGTAAAGTTGGAGGTCGAACGTTTGGCCAAAGAAGACGGGACGAGCATGAATCAATTCATCGCTACCGCTGTCGCCGAAAAGCTGGCAGCCCTAACCACGGCGGCCTATTTCACAGATAAGCGCGCTAAAGCCGACTTTGGTACTTTCGACGCTTTGCTGGCGCGCGAGCATAGCGAAGCCTCGCGTGACGACGATCGGCTTTGACCTGGGCCATCAAGGCACGTAAAGCGTTCAGACTTCAAAAGGACGGATACCATGGACACCGCTGCCAACCTCGACCTGACCCATCTGATGACCGATCTGGCCGCCAAGGCCAAGGCGGGAGCCGAGGCTCTGCGTCTGGCAGGGCCAGAGGCGCGGACGGCGCTCATCCTGTCGGCGGCGAAGTTCATCCGTGCGCGTCAGGCCGACATTCTCGCGGCCAATGCCGCAGATGTTGAAGCCGCCTCCACCAAGGGCCTGTCGAGCGCCATGGTCGAGCGTCTGGTGCTCAATGCCGACCGCGTCGAAGCCATGGCCAAGGGCCTCGAAGAGGTCGCGGCGCTGCCCGATCCGGTCGGCAGGGAACTGGCGCGCTGGACGCGCCCCAACGGCCTTGATATCGCACGCGTTTCGACCCCCATCGGCGTCATCGGCATCATCTACGAGTCGCGCCCCAATGTGACGGCGGACGCCGCCGCCCTGTGTATCCGTTCGTCGAACGGTGCGATCCTGCGCACGGGGTCCGAAGCGTTGAAATCGGCGCTGGCCATCTTCGCGGCGTTCGAGGACGCCTTTGCCGAAGCCGGGATCGAGGCCGCCGTGCAACTGGTCCCGACGCCGGATCGCGACGCCGTGGGCCTGTTGCTCGGCGGGCTGAACGACGCCGTCAATCTGATCATCCCGCGCGGCGGCAAGTCGCTGGTGGCCCGCGTCCAGCAAGAGGCCCGCGTGCCCGTGCTGGCGCACCTGGAAGGCCTCAACCACACCTATATCCACACCGCCGCCGATCCCGAAAAGGCGCTCAATATCACTTTAAACGCCAAGATGCGCCGCGTGTCGGTGTGCGGCGCGACCGAGACCCTGCTGATCGACAAGGCCGTCGCCGAAACGCTTCTGCCGGGCATCGCCAAGGCTTTGGAAGACAAGGGTTGCGAACTGCGCGGCGATGAGACGGCTCAGGCGATCTACCCGATGAAAGCCGCGACCGAAGACGACTGGCGCACCGAATATCTGGAGAAGATCCTCGCGGTGCGCGTCGTCGAAGGGCTCGAAGCCGCCATGGCGCACATCAAAACCTACGGCACCCAGCACACCGAAGCCATCATCACCGAAGACGCCGAGGCGGCTGAAATCTTCCTCAACGAGGTCGATTCCGCCATCGTCATCTGGAACGCTTCGACTCAGTATGCCGACGGTGGCGAGTTCGGTCTGGGCGCCGAAATCGGTATCGCTACGGGCCGGATGCACGCGCGCGGTCCGGTCGGGGCCGAGCAATTGACCACGTTCAAATATGTGGTGCGCGGCGCGGGCCAGACGCGGCCTTAATGGCATTGAGCTGTTAAACTTTTCGCACGGCGCGGAAACGTGTCGTGTGAAAACGTTTGCGTCCAAAAATCACATGTCAAAACGATTGCCATAGGCGAAATTCATTTGACGTACCGATATTCAATATATAATCATAATATATGACACGACGCATCGGATCTGTATCCCTCCAGACGTGGTGAAAGCCACGTCGCCCTTGAGGTCCGATATCGTCTCTGTCCCTTTGACGCATGGGCTTTGTGCATGGCCCTGTGTCGAGGGTGTACCATCCCTTCTGTGGACTACAGCTTCGCCCCTCCATCGCCTCATGGAGGGGTTTTTTTTGAACGAACACCAAAATACCATCTCGATAATCAGGATGATATTTTACAGGTTTGCGCAGGCTGGACTATAACCGGTCGCAAAACAGGGACAAAACACATGGCCAGATATCTCCGCGGTACCCTTCTGCTGGGCGCGCTCATGGCAGCGACCGCCTTGTCGCCCGTGGTGGTGACAGCCCAAACGACCGCCCTTTCGGCGACGCGCGGCCTGAGGCCCAATCTCGAAGGCCAGACCGCGACGCCATTGCGATATCGTCCGGACGGTGCGGATTTCGTCATCCGTAACGGCGAAGAGTTCTTCAACCGTGCGCTCTATGGCGGCAATACGGCCTTCCGCGTCGACGGCGGCGACAAGCCGGAACTGTCGCTGTATCTGCCCGGTCGCGGCGGCAATCTGCGACTGGGTGTGAAAACCGCACAGGGCATCAAATGGCTGAGCGACACGGCGGAGATCGTCACGCGCTACCGTCCCGGTGAGCTGCTCTACACGGTCAGCGATCCGATCCTGGGTAAGGGCAAACTTGAGATCGCCGTCCTGGCCTATCATCAGACCGAAGGCGTGATCGTTCAGGCGCAGGGCAAGGGCTTGCCCAAGGGCGCGGAACTGATCTTCGCCTATGGCGGCGGCAACGGTCAGCGCGGTACGCGCGACGGCGATATCGGCACCGAGAAAGTGCCGATCAGCGAATACTTCCAGTTCAAACCTGAATATGCCGTCGACGATCGCTATGCCCTGAGCGCCGGTGGCTTCACCGTGTCGGGCAAGGCCGCGCAACTGAACGGCGTGACGTCTGTTCCGGCAAAGATCGTTTGGGCGGATGCGGCTAAATGGGGCGATGCCAAGGCGTTGTTTGCGTCCTCCGCCGACGCGTCCATTAAGGTCGCCATCGGACATATTCCGCTTACGGACAATGGGCCGGTCTATATCTCGGTTCAGGTGACCGGACGGCCTGTGGCCGGCGATCTCGACACCTATCGCGCCGTCACCGCTCCCGGCGGCAATGCCGGGGCGACGGCCAAGGTCATCCCGCTCGATCCGACCTATGCGGCGGCGGAATTGCCGAAGCGTTTTGCCGCCACACGTACTCATTTCGCGGCCTTACGCGACCGCGTGAAGATCGAAACGCCGGACCCCTATCTCGATGCCGCCGTTGGGGCGCTGAACGTCGGGGCCGACGCCATCTGGGACGAGGCCCAGAGCGGCGTGATGCACGGGGCCATCGCCTGGCGCGTCAAGCTGCTCGGCTGGCGTGGCCACTATGCGCCGGATGCGCTGGGCTGGCACGACCGGGCGCGGCGGAATTTCAGCGGCTGGGCCGCGCGTCAGAACACCCGTCCGATCCCGGACAAATTGCCGCCCGCAGATGCCGACGCCAATCTGGCGCGCAGCGAAGCCGCGCTGCATTCCAACGGCGACATGTCCAATTCGCACTACGACATGAATGCCGGCTTTATCGACGCCCTGTTCCGCCACCTGCTGTGGACCGGCGACGTTGAGTACGCCCGCGAAGTCTGGCCGGTCATCGAGCGGCATCTGGCGTGGGAAAAGCGCATGTTCCGCCGCGAATACGGCCCGGACAAGCTGCCCTTGTACGAAGCTTATGCCTCGATATGGGCCAGCGACGACGTTCAATATAGCGGCGGCGGTGTGAGCTATCAATCGGCCTATAACCTCTATCACAATCGCATGGCGGCGCGCCTCGCCACCCTGATCGGAAAGGACCCCACGCCCTATGCGCAGGAGGCCGAACTGATCGGCAAGGGCATGCGTCAGTATCTGTGGATGGAGGATCGCGGGGCCTTTGCCGAATACCGCGATATTCTCGGCGAAAAGCTGCTTCACCCCAGCTATGGCCTGTGGAGCTTCTATCACACGATGGATTCCGGCGTGCCGGACGCCTTCGAGGCCGCGCGGATGGCGGCGGACCTGCAAACCCACCTCAAGCCCCTGCCAATCGCGGGTGAGGGCGTGCCGAAGGACCGCGACTACCACGTCCTGCCCAGTTCCGACTGGATGCCGTACAGCTGGTCGGTCAATAATGTGGTGATGGGCGAGAACCTGCATACCGCGCTGGCCTACTGGCAGGCGGGACAGTCCGAAGAGGCCTACGACCTGACGCGCGGCTCGGTCATGGCCAGCTTCTATATGGGGATCGCGCCGGGTAATATCGGCAGTCTGAACTATCTCGACGTCTACCGCCGCGAGGCCCAGCGCGACTTCGCCGACGGGGCCGGGGTCATGTCGCGCACCGTGGTCGAGGGCCTGTTCGGGGTAAAGCCCGACGCTTTGAGCGGCACCCTGACCCTGACGCCGGGTCTGCCGAAGGATTGGGACCACGCGAAACTGACTCACCCGGATCTGGGGCTGGCCTTCAAGCGCACCGACCTGAGCGAGCAATGGACGGTCAGCCAGACGGCGACGCGGTTCAAGCGCTTCGTGCTGGAGATACCGGCGACACACGAAACCGTGTCGGTCACTGTAGACGGCAAACCGGCCAAATGGATCGCCCTCAAAAGCGTGGGGGCGCCGAAACTGCGCATCGAAGCCCCATTGACCAAGGCGGCGGTGGTCAAGGTCACATGGTCCGGTGCGGCTATCGATCCCGAACGCAACCTCATGGCCATCGCCGGACCCGAGCCGGAGTTCCGGGCGCACAAACGGGGCGCGTTCGAGTGGTTCACATTGGTGGAACGCACGAAGGATACGCACCCGGTCTGTGTGCCGGAAACGCCGACATGGACGCAGGCAGGGGTAGCCGTCAAGGCCGAAGCCGTCGATCTGACGCCGTATTTCAACGATCGCGTCACGGAAATTTTCAAACCGAACAAATACCTGTCGCCGCGCTCGCCCTATGTGTCGCTGTCCCTGCCGTCGCAGGGCATCGGGGCATGGGCCGGTCACGTCAAGGCCACCGCCGAAATCGACGACAAGGCTCTGCGTGCCGGGGGCGGCAAGGTCACGCTGCCCAACGGCCTGAGCTTCGCGACCCCGGCAGGCGAGGCCAGGAACATCCTGTTCACCTCGCAGTGGGACAACTACCCGAAAACCGCGACGGTACCGCTTAATGGCAAAGCTAGCCATGCCTATCTGCTGATGGCCGGATCGACCAACCATATGCAGAGTCAAATGATCAATGGCGAGGTGGTCATCACCTATACGGACGGCAGCGAGGCGAAACTCGACCTGCGCAATCCGGAAAACTGGTGGCCGATAGAGCGCGACTATTTCATCGACGACTATCAGTTCCAGTTGTGCGGCAAGGCCCCGGTACGGCTCGATCTGAAAACCGGCGCGGTAACCGTGCCGGGCGAGGCTAGCAAAGGCCGCAAGGATCGCGAAAACATCGCGGGCGGTGCGGCCAATGTGCTGGATATCGCACTCGATCCGACCAAGACGCTGAAATCCCTGACCGTCAAGACTCACGTCAACGAAGCGGTGATCGGGCTGATGGGCGTCAGTCTGGAACGATAGGCCTTAGGGCTTGCTTACGTAGCCACTGCCTTACCGCACGGCTGATTTGCGCGGCGCGTGATAAGCATGGGTGTCTCTGAGGAGGACACTCATGCTTAAATCGACGATCAGTCTGATCACGCAGGCGTTCAAGGAGTGGAACGAGGACGAAGCGCCGCGTCTGGGTGCCGCGGTTGCGTTCTACAGCGTTCTGGCGATCGGGCCCTTGCTGCTGCTCGTCATCTCCATCGCCGGGCTGGCGTTCGGCACGGAAGCGGCGACCGGTGAAATATCCCATCAGATACGCGGTCTGGTCGGCGGCACGGGGGCAGCGGCTATCGAGGAGGTCATCGCCCATTCGCGCAACGAGGAACAGGGCCTGATCGCTGCGGCTATCGGATTGGCGACCCTGCTGATATCGGCGACCGGCTTTTTCGGCGAGCTTCAGGCGGCGCTGAACACCATTTTCGACGTCCCCAAAGCGAAGTTGAGCATCGGTAGTTTCCTCCGTCAGCGCGTCCTGTCGTTTGCCATGATCGTCGCCATAGCCGTCCTGCTCATGTTGTCTCTGGTTGTGTCCGCCGCCCTGTCGGCCACCGCCAACCTGTTCGGCAGCGACGACTCGATCGTGGCCTTGCAGGTGCTGAATATCGGTCTGTCCCTGATCGTGACGACCTTCCTGTTCGCGCTGGTCTACAAATATCTGCCGGATGCGCATCTGCGCTGGCGCGATGTGTGGGTAGGGGCGCTGATCACGGCCATCCTGTTCGCCGTTGGCAAGAGCCTGATCGGGCTTTATCTCGGTAATGCCGCCATCGGTTCGACCTATGGTGCCGCCGGATCGCTGGTCGTGCTGCTGGTGTGGATCTACTATTCGGTTCAGATCATCTTTTTCGGGGCCGAGATCACGCAGGTCTATGCCGGTCGCCATGCGGTGGCCCCGGAGATGGCTTCAGAGGTGGCTTCAGAGGCGGCCCCCACCCCGGTGTCGGCAGACCTGTCAGCGTCGTCATCAACATCATCGGCAATCGCTACGGCAACGGCGGTGACGGGCTCGCTTGCCCTGGCCGCCATCGCCTTCTTCACTCTGCGCGAAAAGCGCCCCTAACCCCTACAGGGACGGCAGCAAGCCCTCGACCTTGACCGTCCAGCCTTTCGGAAAGCCGGGGGCTCGGCGCGTTTCGCCGTCCCAGCCGCCTGCCATCAGAGCGACCGCCAGAAGCAAAGAGCCGTTCGACGGGAAATAGGTCTCGGCGGCGCGCTGATAACCGGGACCGTCGGGACCGGCATCCGCCTGAGCGCCCGCGCCGGTCGCGGTCGGCACGAAGGCCGCTGCGTGGGCGTCGAGATGGACGCGCGGGGTCATGCCGCTCTTGCCGTACTTGTTGTTTTTGGCGTCGAAAAACAGCCAGTTGACCGCCTCATCCGGGGCCTGAAGCCGCGCGGCGGTCATGGCGATCATGGCATAGTCCCAGCCCCAGGTCTGACGCAGGTCCCAGTCGCGTTTCATACGATCGAGCGTCCGGCGCATGGTGGGTTTGTCTACGCCCTTGCCGGGGAGCCAACCGAGCGGCATCAGGAACGACGGGTGGTCGCGGTTCTGACAGGTTTCATCAAGCGCATTGGACTTGCACGTCCCCGCCGCCTTGTCCCAGAAACCCGGCTCCGAAGCGACCGGCAGATAGAGCCCGTCCTTCTGCGGCAGGGCGGGCCATTTGGCCAGCACCGCATCCCAGTCGGCGCGCCGCTTAAGGCCGCGCCGCTCGCGCCAGATTTGCGCGGTTTCGATGCCCCAGCGGAAATAGGCGACTTCAAACATCGGATCGAAGGTGGTCAGGGGCGCGAAGTTTTCCTGCACCGGGATGATCGGCGGCCCCAGACGGTAACGGCCCGACGCCTGATCGAAATGCACGAACGAGGCCAGAAGCGCCGCCGACTGCTCGACCAGTTCGCCGTAACGAGACAGAACCGTCTTGTCCTTTCCGGCGCGCCACAAAAGCTCGCTCATATAGATCGGATGCGGCTGCTGCCACATGATGAAGGGCGAGACCTTGCTCGGGCTGTCGGCGCCGTCCGGGCCGATCATCTTGGGCCACCACGCGCCCTTGACGCCCTGTTGCGCGGCGCGGGCGCGGGCCTTTGGCAGGAAGTTCACGTACCAGCCGAGGCTGCGCTCCAGAAGCTGCGGCCGGCCCCAGAGGGCGAAATGCGCCGAATGCCACGGGTGCATCTCAAGGTGCGACTTGCCGTTCCAGCTGTTCGAGAACAGGCCTTCCTCCTGCGGCGGGAAATCGCCGGCGGCATTCACCGCCATCAGATATTGCGACAGGATGACCCGGCGTTCCAGTTCGCTGGCGCGGGGATCGACGCTGCCCTTGAACTCGACCATGCCGCCCTCGGTCCAGTAGTCCTTCCAGTGTCGGGCGGTATGCACGCCCGCGACGACCGTGGACGGCAGTTCCACATCCGGCTTCGGTGAAAAATGCGCCATCACCGCCAGGCCCGGCCCTTTGCCCGTCGCCCGCCACGCATGGGGCCCGGCAGGATCGACCTGCCCGCCCTCGGCGGAGATCGTGGCGTAATAGACCGTGGCGTCGATACGACGCTCCAGCCGCACCTCGGACGGTTTGCGCAGGCGCTCGGTCGTGGTGTGGCTATCGGTATTCGTCCAATCCGCCGGGTCGGGATTGAGCGTCTTCGACACACCCGGATATTTGACGATGACCGCAAGCCGTCCGTCGGCGACCAGCTTTGAGACGACCTCGACATAGACCGTGTCCTGATCGGGCAGGACGCGCGTGACGACCTTTACTGTTTCGCCGTCGAACACAAACTGACTGGTCAGGGCGCCGGTCCACAGGTCGAGCGTTTGCCGCGTGTCGCGTATATCGGCGAACGTCGCCGGTTTGCCGTTACGGTCTTTCAAATCGAACGCCACGCGCCCTAACGAAAAACGATGCGGATTTTCGCGAATCCAGGCGATCGCGGGGCGCGTATTGGCCTCGGCCCAGTCCTTGATATAGCCGTAGCGGCGCTTTTGCCCGCGGACGTCGATCTCGACCTGCGTATCGGCGACCGTGTAGCCGTTCGGATTGGGGAAGCTGTGCCACGCCCACTGGGCTTCGGTCAAAAGCGGCGCGATCTTGCTATAGGGCTCGGTGAAGGTCTGGAGGCCCGTGATATCGGCGGTAAAGCCCATATTGCCGTTACCCAGCATCAGCGGTGCCGACGGATCGACGACGGTCAGGGTCGGATTGTGCCGCGTGACCAGCGCCTTGCGGTCGATCGGCGCTTGCGCGGCCTTGAGCGGGCTCGCCACCGCTACCGCGGTAAGGGCGACAGAGGTCGTCAGCAGCCGACGTCGGGACAGGGAGGGGGTAAGGGACATTATTCAGTCTCCTGAGCAAGAGCGAGCCGGCTTGGATGGGCGTCGCGCGTTTCCTGAGCATCGATTGACAGCGATGTCGTATTTGTAAAAGTCGTATCTATATTCGACACAGGTACGGTTTCGGCGGGCATTTCCGCCATGACATAAAACCGCTTTGTGTTAGCGATCCCAAAACCTGACGCTGTTCACGTGGTAAAAATGCCGAATTACCGCTGCGTCATTATGAGGTAAACGCGATTTCGCCGCCATACTGGCAAGCCGTGACCGCAAAGTCGATGCGCAAAACTGAAAGATTGTGAGACATTTACAACAATTTTTCTCCTCACCGAAATTGATGCGACGCACACATTCACATATGAAAACTATTTTAAAAAATGCGTCAAAATCGAGCATTTCTGTTTACAAGGGCGTTATAGAGCAATATCATTTTTGAAATAACGATATAAAAAATAGGGACGATAATGGAACGGCATCATCTGGGACTGGCAGTTGCCATCCTGGCCTTTACCCTGCCAGCCTCGGGTTTCAGTGCGGTGATCGGCACCAACGAACCCGCGCCGTCGGTGACGATCGAACGCCTGTCGGTGCTGCCGATGAAGGACCGTGCCGCGTGGGCTGACTATATCAAGCGCTCCGACACGCAGATGAAACTGGACCGCGAGACACTGGCCAAAGAGCTTCAGCCCGGTGAAGCCCCGCCGCCGCCGCCCGTCGCCGGCAGCGGCAAGATGCCGTTGAACAAGGACGCCGCCTGGTACGGCTCTGCCGAAGCACGCGCCATCGCCGACACCATCGTCAGCTTCCAGACGCCTGCCGGAGGCTGGAGCAAGAATCAGGACCGCACCAAGCCGCCGCGCCTGCGCGGTCAGCGCTACGCCAACAATGCCGAGACGATGGAACTGGGTACGGGCAGCTTCGATGCGCCGCACGACCGCTTCTGGACCTTTGTCGGGACGCTGGACAACGGCGCGACCACGACCGAAATGCGCTTTCTCGCCCGCGTTCAGCAGCAATTGCCGGGCAAGGACGGCGATGTCTATCGCGCCAGCATCGTCAAGGGGGTCAACTACCTCCTGACGGCGCAGTATCCCAACGGCGGCTGGCCACAGAACTATCCCATCGAGGGCGGATTCCACGACGGCATTACCTTCAACGACAATGCCGTGGCCGAAGCCGCCATGCTCCTTGAAGACGTCGCCGAGGGTAAAGCCGAATACGCCTTTATAGCCAAGGATCTGCGTCAGAAGGCCGGGACTGCCAGCGCGCGGGCCATCCGTCCGATCCTCGACGCTCAGGTCGTCGTCGATGGCAAGAAAACGGTCTGGCCGCAGCAGGTCGATGCCCTGACGTTGGCTCCCATCTCGGCGCGCAACTACGAAATGCGCTCTCTGGCCAGCGCCGAAAGCACCGACATCCTGCTGTTTCTGATGCGTCAGCCGAATCCGTCGCCGGAAATCCAGGCCTCGGTCCACGCCGGTGTGGCGTGGCTCAAGGCGCATGCCATTTACGACAAGGCCTTCACCGAGGTTAGCAAGGACGAAGGCCGCAAGCTGATCGACAAGCCGGGGGCGGGTCCGACCTGGTCGCGCAACTACGACATCAAGACGGGTAAGCCGATCTTCGGTGACTGGGACAAGTCCATTCAGGACGACGTCAACAATATCTCCAAGGGGCGCCGCAACGGCTACTCCTGGTACGGTGCCGCACCGCAGAAGGCCATCGAGGCCTATACGAAGTGGGCCGCGGCCCACCCGGCCAAGAACTAAACCGGATGAAGGGGGTATCAGGGTCGGAAGGCATGAAGCTTGTCCGGCAATGATCTCGATATCATCCGATTGGTACGCATAACAGGAATAAGCCGCTCAAGCGGTCATCAAAAAGGGGTAAGGACTCATGATCACCAGAACATCTTTGAAATATCTGGCCGGGGCGTCGCTGCTGGCCATTTCGGTCGCTACCGCCGGTCAGGCGCAGACGACCGCGCCGGTCGCCGCCAAGGGCGATGAAGTCACCGACGTCGTCGTCGTCGGCGCCCGTCGTTCGGAACAATCGGCCATCCAGCGCAAGAAGCGCTCGGCCACCAATCAGGACTCGATTGTCGCCGACGACGTGGGTCAATTTCCGGATAAGAACATCGGCGACGCCATCGCGCGTATCGCCGGGGTGGCTATGGACGTTTCGGATTCGGGCGAACCGGGTGGCTTCGCTATCCGGGGTCAGTCGCCCGACCTGATCCGTATCGAAGTCGACGGCATGTCGATGATGTCGACCGGCCAGGACGGTCGCTCGGTAACGGCGCTGAGCGATATGTCCTCTGACCTGATCAAGAGCGTGGACGTGGTCAAGGGCGCGACCGCCGACATGACGCCGGGCGGCGTCGGCGGCACTGTGCGCATCGAACAGCGCACGGGTCTCGATTTCGCCAAGCCGCTGTACAAGTTCAATCTGCAATACCAGAAAAGCTCGCTGGACGGTGGCTGGTCGCCGCGCGCCAACATCATCGCTACGCGCAAGTTCTTCGACGGACGTCTGGGTGTCCTGTTCAACTTCACCTACGATCAGGTGGTCAACGTCTCCGACATCGCCCGCGTGTCGAACAGCTCGACGGGCTACGTCCCGCTGGGCGACTACGACAATTCGGCGGAAAAATCCTTTACCCAGGCCTTCGACCCGCTGGCTGCCGCTGTCACAACCAAGGCGGGTTGTACCGCTCTGTCGACGGTTCAGGGCATCAACAGTCGCCTGAACTGTTATGCTCAGTGGGAAGACTTCTTCCCCTCCCTGCCGCGCTTCAGCCGTGAATATCGTGACGATCGTATCACTTCGCTTCAAATTCGCGCCGATTATCGCGTCAATGAAAACCTGACCGTATTCCTGTCGTACAACCCCAACCTTCGCGATTTCAAGAATACAGCTTATAACCTTCAGATCGCCGCGCCGGCGGGTACGACCAACAACAACGGTGTGCTGGGCGCCAACAACGTTCAGAATGTAAAGGTCAACGAAAACCATTTCGTGACTCAGTACGACATGGTGCGCGGCACCACGGCGCCTAACGTTGCCAGCCTGGTGTGGGATTCTCAGGTCCGTAACCTGCACCGCATCACCGAACAGCACTATGTGCAGGCCGGGGCTGACTTCAAGTGGAACAACTGGATTGCCAAGGGGCGTATCCAGTACTCGGCCTCGACCAACGATCGTCAGGATGACACCGTCAAGATATTCGCGCAGCTGCCGTCAGTAACCTTCAAAATGGTTCCGGAAAGCGGCCTGTGGACCTATCAGGCACCCTCCAGTGTCGATATTTTCAATCCGACATCCTACTACCCGATCGCGGCCGCCAACGGCCTGAGCGCGACCACGGCGATGGAATATACGCCGTTTTATGACGAGAACAGCGAGTGGAACTATCAGCTCGATGTCACGCGCACGTTTGAGGACTTCGGCCCGCTGAAAACCATCAAGTTCGGCGTCCAGAAGCGTGACAAACATAACCAGACCTGGCGCTATGACGGTTTCCAGATCGCGCCCGGCGTGACATTGTTCCATGCGCGGGCCCTCGACGTCGTGCGCTGGTGCGATCCGGCGACTGCACCGTCAACGGCACCCTGCGTGTTCGGGACGACGCAAATTCCGCCGGGCACTTCGCCCGCGAACTCACTTTACATGAACCACACCATTACCCGGGCTCAATATAACGGCATCATCGATGCGGCCGTCGTGCCCCTTCCCGGCGCCAGGTACTTCAATGGTATCGCGGACCGGGGCGATCTGCTCAACAGCTGGATGGTGCCGAACTTCGATACCTTCTACAGCATGCTCAGCCAGTACGCCAATCTGAGCGGCCACAATCCTGACTGTCTGTATCGCTGTCTGGCTTCGGATGGCAAGGTGTACGAGCGCCCGACCTATTCGACAGAAGAAGGCACGTTGTCGGCCTATATCATGTCGGACTTTGAAACCAAGCTGTTCGGGATGGAGGTTCTGGGCAATATCGGGGTCCGTTATCAGAAGATCGAGGTTCAGGCCCAACCCTCGATCATCTTCTACGAGCGTGATGCGATACCGACGACGACCATCATTCCGGCTGTGGGTACGACGCCCGCCCGTACGGTCAAGAGCTATGCTTTTACCGATACGTTCGTGTCGCGCCGCGTCGGTGACGTGAATCGTACCTCGGAAGATATCCTGCCGAGCCTCAACCTGGCTGTCTGGCCGATCGAGGATCAAGTGGCCGTGCGCTACTCCATCGCCAAGCAACGCGCCCGCCCGAGCCTGACTCAGTTGACCGGAACTTCGGCGGCCAGCTGCTATAAGGTCGATCCGGCGGATCGTGAGGCCCTCGAAGCCTTCTTCGCGCAGAATCCGGGCGCGTTCGATGACGGCGATCCGACGACGGATGACAGCTCGTCCGATGAAAATTTCCTCGGCTCCTACATCAACCGCTGTACGGGCCGCATCGGTAACCCGGAGCTGAAGGGGTATGATGCCGTTGTGTCGAACCTGTCGCTCGAATGGTATCCGAACAAGGACAGCCAGTTCAGCATCACGGCCTATTCGATCGACGTGAAAACAGGTCGGCCCGAAGAAGTCACACTGAGCGGCTATGAATTGGAAAGCAATCAGTACACCGTTGCGACCTATGAAGATGGTGACGGCGGCTTGAAATTCACCGGCGTCGAACTCGCCGCCCGGACGGCCTTCACCTTCCTGCCGGGGCCCTTGCGTTATACCGGTGGTGGTTTCAACTATACCTTCGCGAAATCTTCGGGGTCGTCGAGCGACTATGACTACTTCTCGCAGCAATATCTGCCGCCGAAGAGCCTCTCGGAGAACGTCTATAACGTCAACCTGTGGTACGATGACGGCAAGCTGAACGCGCGTGTCGCCTATCAATGGCGTGACGACTACTATAGCCAGACCTCGGCTCTGGGCGGCAACCGCATCCCGACCGGATATGGCATCGACGGTACGACCTCGACGACGGCTTACTTCAAGACCGTTCATCCGGTCTTCAAGACGGGCGCTCAACTGCTTGACGCCCGCGCCTCGTACAAGGTCAATCGTTACGTGCAGTTCTTCGTCGAAGGCAAGAACCTGCTCAATGACAGCGTGACGCGCTACGCCCCGGAAGAGTACATCAAGCTCACCGATGACGGCAGCACGCCCTATGTCTATGACCAGGTCTATAACGGTCGCCGTTATTACATGGGCATCATCACGACCTTCTGATTTGTAAAGCGTACCCTTGTTGGAGACTTGTCCGGTCCTGCCACCTCTCAGGATCGGACTACTTACCCACTATTTGCCGTCCGGAGCGACTTTCCCTCGCGACGGACGGCGCTTTTATCAGGGACATAGATTCATGACGTCTAAGCGCGCCGCCCTATTGACGACCATCAGCCGCAACGCCATCCTCTCTCTGACCCTGATCAGTACGCTGACGATGCCCTTGCCGGTATATGCCCAAACGGCAGCCGCACCCAAGGTCGCCGGTATCGAAGCGTCATGGCAGGCGCCTCTGCCGCGTCCGAAGCTCGATTTCAACCCAAATGCCCTGCCGTCGCGCGAAGCCGTGATGGCCGCCGTAGAATACGTCAATTCGGCCCAGATCGCCGACATGACCAACCGCCCGCTGCAAATGGCGACCGGCAGCAATGTCACCGAAGCGTCGTCGAACTGGGTGGCCGCGACCTACTATGTCGGCGCGGCGCGTCTAGCCCGCGTCTCGGAAAACCGCAACACCCTGCGCTTCCTGACCGCCGTCGCCGAGCACTATAACTATAGCCTTCGCGGCGCGCGGTCCGACCGGACCATGCTCAATGCCGACGATGTGGCCATCGGCGACCTCTATCAGGAACTCTACAGCCGCCGCGGCCAGCAGGGCACCCTGATGCCGCTTCAGCAGCGCCTCGACTTCATGGTGCCGCACCTCAATCGCCCGCAAGAGACGGAGACCCTCGTCTGGTGGTGGTGCGACGCGCTGTACATGGCCCCGCCGATTCTGGCGCGCATGTCGGCGATCACCGGCGATCCGAAATATATCAGGGCCATGGACAAGGAATGGCGCCGCACCGCCGGTCGCCTGTGGGTCGAGAGCGACCGCCTGTTCCTGCGCGACGAACGCTTCAAGACCCGCATGGGCGACAGCGGCAAGCCGATCTACTGGGCACGCGGCAATGGCTGGGTCATCGGCGGTCTGGCGCGGACGCTGGAATATATGCCCGCCGATTTTGAAGGCCGCGATTTCTACACCGACATTTTCCGCAAGATGTCGAGCCGCATCATCGAGCTTCAGCAGCCCGACGGCCTGTGGCGCGCCGATCTCAACGATGCGAAGGCTTTCCCCGAAGCCGAAACCTCCGGCTCGGCCTTCTTCGTCTATGGTCTGGCCTGGGGCATCAATCACGGGCTGCTCGACCGCAAGACCTATTTGCCGTATGTGACGCGCGGCTGGGCGGCTTTGAACAAACAGGTTCTGCCGAACGGGATGCTGGGCGCAGCGCAGAAGACCGGCGATCGCCCGGTGCCGACCAAGGTTGAGGAAACCGGCCCCTACGCCACGGGTGCCTATGTGCTGGCCGGTCTGGAAGTCGCTGATCTCAACGACGAGGTGCAGGCTTTGCCCGAAGCGCCGCAGGGCCGCGATCATCCGGATACGGTCATGGCGACCACGCCGACACCGCCGCCGCCGGTAACCGTGGTCGGTGAAGAAGAAAAGGCCCGCCGCGAAGACGAAATGCGCTCGACGCGCGCTCTGGCCTACGATCCGGCGGTGCTGAAACGTCCCGCCGCCATCGAAAAGCTGACCCCGCCGACGGAAGTCGAGCAAAAACCGCGTGCCGTGGCTCGTTTCGCGCCGGACCGCCTCGACGACCTGCTGTGGGAAAATGACAAGGTCGCCCACCGCATCTACGGCCCGGCGCTGGAAGCGCGCGAGTCGCCGTCGGGGTCCGGCATCGATGTCTGGGCCAAGCGCGTCCGTTATCCGTTCATGGACCGCCAGTTGAAGTTCCCGAACTACCACACCGATCGCGGCGAAGGCCTCGACTATTACGACGTCGGTCGCGGTCGCGGTGCCGGGGGTTTGGGTATCTGGTTCGATAACAAGCTGTGGACCTCGCGCAACTTCTCGACCTATAAAATCGAGAAGACGGGCGGCGACGAAGCGAAATTCACCGTCGATTACCGTCCGTGGCCGGTCGACGTGGCGCGCAAGGTATGGGAGACGCGGACATTCTCTTTACCTCTGGGCTCGAACTTCACGCGCATGACCTCGACGATCCAGTCCGATACGAAAGAGCCGCTGATTGTCGCCGTCGGCATTTCCAAGCGCAAGACCGACGCCGGCAGCGGCGTGGTGTTGAAGGATGCCAAGACGGGTCGCCTCTCGTTCTGGGAACCGTCGAATCCCGAACACGGCAGCCTCGGGATCAGCATCCTCGCCGATCCGGCCATCGTCGAGGGCTTTGCCGAGGACGCCGACAACTATCTGATCCTGCTGCGCGTCACGCCGGGCAAGCCGTTCGTCTACTATATGGGTTCGGCGTGGGACGGCGGGCTCGACTTCAAGTCACGCACCGACTGGGACGCGTTCGTCGCCAAGCAGAAGCCCGACTTCAATCCGGCTAAAAAGTAGGAGTTCCCGATGACCACCCGTCGTACCGCGCTGAAAAGCCTGATCGGGGCCTCGTCCCTTTTGCCCCTGCTGATGCAGAGCCAAGCCAATGCCCAAACCGCGCCGCAACCGGCGGCCAAACCCGCAGGTCAGGCACCCAAGGAGTGGATCGACGCCAAAACCGGCCATCGCATTATCCGCGTCTCGACCGAGGATGCGTCGGGCGTGCTCTACTTCTATCGTCAGGCCTATACGCCGGAAGGCGATATCATGGTCATCAAGGCCCCATCGGGCATTCAGGCCGTGCGACTGAAGGACTGGAGCGTCTCGACCCTGATCAAGGGCAAGGAAAACGACCTGCTGTTCGTGATGCGCACGACGCGTGAAGTCGTCTATGCGGTGACCGATCCCGGCGAAGGCGAGGCCGAGGACCGGCCTAAAACCATCTACGCCATCCACGTCGACACCAAGAAAATCCGCAAGCTGGGCCGCATCAATAGCGGGCGCATCACCTCGTCCAATGCCGACGATACCCTGCTGCTGGGTCAGGTCGCCTATGGTGCCAAGCCGCTCCAGCCCAAGGACGCTGCCAGCGTCGAGAAGTTCGGTCAGGCCGAATATGCGGCTTTAGGGCCCGACGGCAAGCCGCTGAACTTCGCCCGCGCCAAGGGCGTGCGCATGTGGGAGCGCTGGTCGCAGCGCGTCCCGGCGGAACTGTTCACCATCAATATCAAAACCGCCGACCGCAAGGTGCTGTACAAGACCGAGGACTGGATCGGCCATGCGCAGTTTTCCCCGACTGACCCGACCCTGATCCGCTTCTGCATGGAAGGACCGTGGCATCGGGTCGATCGCATCAAGCTGATCAAATCCGATGGTACGGGTCTGACCAGCGTCCATACGCGCACCCAGAACATGGAAATCTTCGGCCACGAATTTTTCAGTCAGGACGGCAAGTGGATCTGGTACGATCTGCAAACCCCGCGTGGCCAGGTCTTCTGGGTCGCGGGCCTCGAACTGGCCACCGGCAAGCGCGTGTGGAAGCGCATGGAGCAGAACGACTGGGGGGTGCATTTCAACATCGCGCCCGATGGCGTGACCTTTGCCAGTGACGGGGGCGACGCCGACATGGTGGCCCACGCGCCGGACGGCAAGTGGATATCCCTGCTGCAAGGCGAAACCATCGTCGACGCCGATCTGTCGGGCTATGACGACGGGCTGATCACCATCGAAAAGTTCAAGGCGACGCGACTGGCCGACATGTCGGGTCACGACTACCGGCTGGAGCCTAATCTGCGCTTTACGCCCGATGGCAAGTGGCTGGTCTATGTCTCGAACCTGCACGGGGCCAACCACGTCTATGCGGTCGAGGTCGCGCCCGTGAAAGGCTGATTTTGCTTTTTAGTGGATTGTCACTATATTCGAGTCGAACACGATAAAACGAATGGTTTTGACATGCCGATAAAATCGGTATGTCCTGAAATACCTGTCATGGGTTGGAGCTGCGTACCTTGCCTAAGCTGAAACTTGCCGAACCGAAAGAACTGGACGCGGAGGTCGAGGACTTTGGCGAAAAGGAAAAGGGCGTGACCGGCGCCCTGACCCTGATGCGCGGCCTCGATGTGCTGAAATCGGTGTCAGGCGGCAATAATACCCTGCCCAAGATTTCCAAGGACCTGACATTGAACAAGTCGACCGTTCATCGTCTGGCAACGACCCTGGTCGATTACGGCTATCTGTCCTTCTCGCAAAAGGAGGGCTATGCGCTGGGGACCATGCTGCTCGAACTGGGCCACGCCGCGTCGCAGCAGATCACTCTGACCCGCGTGTCGCACGACTATCTGGTGCGTCTGGCCGCCGATACGGGCGACACGGTCAATCTGGGCGTCCTCGACGGCCATCAGGTTCACTATATCGATAAGATTCCCGGCACGCGCCGGATCGAGGTCCGCTGCGTCATCGGTGAGCGTCAGGCGATCCGCCCGACAGGGCTTGGCAAGGCGCTCCTGATCGATGCCGAGGAAGACAAGCTGCGCGAAGTCTATAATCGCGAAACGCGTGAGTTCCCGAACTATCGCTACGATATGAAGACCTGGCTTGAGGTCATGAAGCATTATGCGCAAGAGGGCTATGCGCTCGATATGGACGAGAACGAAGACCGGATTCGCTGCGTCGCCGCGCCGATCCGCGACGTATCGGGCCGTATCGTGGCCGCCGTTTCGATTTCCAGCGCCGCGCAATATATGGACGACAGCCGGATCGAAACCCTGAAAGGCTATGTGAAGGACGTCACGCTCCAGATCAGCCGTGAATTGGGCTATAAGGACTAAAACAGACCGGTCTGTCCGTATCTCTTTCTTATCGTCCTGTCACAACCTTGTCGTGAAATCTGCTTAGGGCTTTGTAGCAAAATACAGGGTGCCCAAGCGTATGGATAACAGGATATTAACGCACGCCAGCGTTCTATACTTGCCTCATTCGGATTATATCGACGGCGGCATGGCCCACAAACCCAGAAAAATCAGAGGCTATTTTCCCTTAAGTGTCGCCACGGGCATCATTGTGCTGATCGTGCTGGCTATCGTCGCGCCGCAGGCCCCCTGGCTGATCTGGGTGGCGCTGGCCGTACTGGCCACCTGCGCCTTTGCCATGAACCGCGACATCGAACGGGCCAAGCGCGACGCCAAACCGGCACCCGTCGCCACGGAGCCGGTGCGCGTGCAACCCGAAGGCCCCAGCTTTCAGGAAGTCCTGCGCGCCATTCCCGATCCGGTCATGATCGTATCGGGGGTCGAGCCCAACGACATCGCCGGTCGCTGGATCATCTTCGCCAATACGGCGGCGCGCGAAGAATTCCACATCACCGGCGAAAACGGCCTTCTGGTCTCGTCCCTGCGCAATCCCGAAGTGCTGGAAGCCGTGGACGAAGCCCTGTTCGGCGGTATCCGACGCGATACGGTGTTTGAGACCTCTGGTGCGCAGGACAAGTTCTGGCGCGCCTGGACCTCGCCCTTGCCGGTGCGCGAGGGTGCGCGTCGCCTCAGCCTGCTGGTTCTGCGCGACGAGACCGATATCCGCCGTATCGAACGTATGCGGGCCGACTTCCTCGCCAACGCCAGCCACGAACTGCGCACGCCACTGGCCTCGCTGACCGGCTTTATCGAGACCCTGCGCGGCCACGCCAAGGACGACATCAAGGCGCGCGACAAGTTCCTCAATATCATGGCGGCGCAGGCCGACCGTATGGGCCGGCTGATCCACGACCTTTTGTCGCTCAGCCGTATCGAGATGAACGAACACGTCCCGCCGTCGGGCGAGGCCGACCTGTCTCTGGCGGCGCGCGACGTGATGGACAGCCTGAGCATTCTGGCGCAGGAAAAGGGTGTCAGCCTGACCTTCACCGGCCCCGCGCCGGGCAGCCACCCTCTGATTGCTGATCGTGATCAGATATTGCAGGTGGTGCAGAACCTGAGCGACAACGCCCTGAAATACGCCCCGCGTGGCTCTCAGATCGAGCTGGAAATCCTGACCGACCGCACACTGGAACAGGCGATCGCCGCCCGTGATCCGTCGGCGTCGAAGCTGGTCCTGCTGCGCCCCGACCGGCGCGACGACTTCTATACCGTCATCCGTGTCAAGGACCACGGACCGGGCATCCGGCGCGAATTCCTGCCGCGTCTGGCCGAACGTTTCTATCGCGTCGAAGGTCAGAAGTCTGGAGACAAACTGGGGACGGGCCTCGGTCTGGCGATCGTCAAGCATATCATCAACCGCCATCGCGGCGGGCTGGTCGTGGAATCCGTCGCCCTGCCATCGACGACGGACAAAGACCTGCTGGCCTACGACCTGCCCGACACGGTGACCATCCCGTCCGACAATCTGATCACCTACACGGCCTTCAGCGCCTACTTCCCGCAGCCGCGCCGTCCCAAGGCCTAGTCTGGCTTGAATATGAACCCGTCAAACGGGAAAAATGACAGTTTTGCCGCTAAAACCTTGGGTGAGGCGTCGGGCTGTAATAAGCTTGTCACAAAATCCACATATGGGCTTTAGGCCAAGGACCCTGTCATGAACACGCATATCGTAAAAACCTACGGTGAAGAACTCGACCAGCTGTCGGCCGAAGTCGTCCTGATGGGCGGTCTGGCCGAGGCGCAAGTCGCCGACGCCGTCGAAGCCGTGGCGCGTCGCGACGTGGCGCTGGCCCAAAGCGTCGTCGTGCGCGATCAGAAGCTCGATGAGCTTGAAAAAGACATCGAGCGCAAGTGCATCCGCCTGATCGCCCTGCGTCAGCCGATGGCCGCCGACCTGCGCAAGACGGTCGCCGCCATGAAGATCGCCACCTCGCTGGAGCGTACGGGTGATCTGGCCAAGAACATCGCCAAGCGCTCGATGGTCATCGCCGAAGCCGAACCGATGTCGCCGCTGACCCGTTCGATCGAACGGATGGGCAAGCTGGTGTCGTCTCGTCTGCGCGACGTGCTGGACGCCTATAAGTCGGGCAAGCTCGACATGGCCATGGCTGTGTGGTCTTCGGATACCGAGGTCGACGAGCACTATAATGCGCTGTTCCGCGAACTGCTGACCTATATGATGGGCGACCCGCGCACCATTTCGGCCTGCACCCACATCCTGTTCATGGCCAAGAACCTTGAGCGCATCGGCGACCATGCGACCAACATGGCCGAACACATCCATTACGAGATCACCGGCGAAGACTACGTCGAGGATCGGCCCAAAAGTTCAACTTTCTAAATATTTAGCCGGAGCGGCTTTTTTCCCATGAGCGTGAAACCCTACATCATTGTCGCCGAAGACGAGGACGCCCTGTCCACCCTTCTGCAATACAACCTCGAAAAAGAGGGTTATGAGGTAGGGATCGCCGCCGATGGCGACGAAGCCCTGATGATGATCGAAGAGCGTCTGCCCGATCTTCTGGTCTGTGACTGGATGATGCCCAAGGTCTCCGGCATCGAGGTTACGCGTCGCCTGCGCGCCCAGGGCGAGACGCGAAATCTGCCGATTGTCATGCTGACCGCGCGTTCCGAAGAAACCGACCGTATCCGCGGCCTCGATACCGGCGCCGACGACTATGTGGTCAAGCCGTTTTCGATGGTCGAGCTGGTCGCGCGCATCCGCGCCGTCCTGCGCCGCATCCGTCCGGGCCTGAGCGAAGACCGGGTCACCTTCGGTGAGATCGTTATCGACCGACTGTCGCACCGCGTGCAGCGGTCGGGCCGCGACGTGCATCTGGGGCCGACGGAATACAAGCTGCTCGACTACCTGATGCAACATCCCAAGCGCGTGTTCAGCCGTGAACAACTGCTCGATGCCGTATGGGGCAACGACGTCTATGTCGAGGCGCGCACGGTCGATGTCCATATCGGCCGCCTGCGCAAGGCGATCAACAATGACAGCGAATTCGACCCGATCCGTACCGTGCGCTCGGCGGGTTATTCGCTCGATATGCAGGGATAATAGCCCTTATACCTCCCCAGTTTACTGGGGTATAGTGCAGGCGAAAGTATAGCTTTCGCCAAACGATGGGACCGCACGAGATCGCGAAGCGAGCGATCGGACCGCCGATGCGGATGTGGTGGTGGGGGCTAGGGAAGACACGGCAAGCGCATCTCTCGTTTATCTTACGCGAGCCCCCCTCCGTCTGCATCGCTGCGCTCGCATCCACCTCCCCCGGCACGCCGGGGGAGGTGGATTAAATCCCATATCCGAACAGCGCCGTGCCGTGGGTCTTTAGCCACTGGCGCGCCGGCCGGTAATCCCCGAACAGATGCTCGACCTCGGCCCAGAAGCGGTCGCTATGGTCGGGATGCTTGAGGTGCGCCACCTCGTGCGCGCAGACATAAGAAAAGACCGTCTCGTCCGACATGATCAGCCGCCAGCTATAGCGGATGGCCTTGCGGCCCGGCGTACACGACCCCCAACGCCCCTTGGCGTCGAACAGCGACACCGTCACGCCAGCCGTCCCAAGTTTTTGCGCATAAAGTTCGGTATGGGTTTCGGCGAAGTCTTTCGCTGCCTGGCGCAGGAAACGCTCGATGCGTCGGTGATAGGCCTCGCCGTCGCCCCCGGCGCTCAGCACCCCGCCGACCAGGCGCGCCGCGGCCCGGTCGCCGCTGTGGCTCAGGCGTAGTTGCGAGCCGAGGTAGGGAATGTCCATATCGGGCTGAAACAGCCCCGCGACGGTGCGCTTTTCCAGATGACCGAGTATCCAGTCACGCCGTGTCAGGGCGAATTCGACGGCTTGGCCCAGATCGCGCAGACGCGGCGCGGTGACCACCGCCTCACCGGTCTTGTTGTCGAGCCGCAGCGAGATGCGTTTGGCGCGGGCATTGACCTTCAGGCGCAGCTGAAACCCGTCGGCGTCGAGCACCTGACCGGCAGAGTAACCCGGCTTGGTCTTTAACCCAAACACCCTAGACCATGCTCCGTTTAGAAGGAAACGCAGCGTGGTCTGGACTCTTTAGTGGTCGCATGCTTGGCACGAAAAACCGGTTCCCACTTTTTCGTAGCATGCTCTAAAGTTTGTCTTCCGTGCGGGCGATGAAGTCGCGGATCTTCGGATAGATGCTTTCGCGGAAGCGCCGCCCGTTGAAGACGCCGTAGTGACCAGCACCATCCTGTACATAAAGCTCACGCATGTCGTCGGGGATATTCGGACACATCTTATGCGCGGCCTGGGTCTGACCGACGCCGGAAATATCGTCCTTTTCGCCCTCGACCGTCATCAGGGCGATGTCGGTCACAGCCTCAAGCTTCACCGGACGACCGTGATGGACCAGCTCACCCTTGGGCAGGGCGAATTTCTGGAAGACCAGATCGATGGTTTGCAGGTAGAACTCCTCGCTCAGGTCGAGGACCGACAGATATTCGTCGTAGAATTCCAGATGCTTTTCAACGCCGTCGTCGTCATCGGAGACCAGCGAATTGAAATAGGACCAGTGGGCGTCTTTGTGCCGCTCCTCGTTCATGCTCATGAACGAATAGAGTTGAACGAAGCCCGGATAGACGCGGCGACCGACGCCGGGATAGGGCGGCGGCACATTGTGGACCATGTTGGACTTGAACCAGGTGAACGGTTTTTCCTGCGCCAGATCGTTGGTGATGGTCGGGTTGAAGCGCGCGTCGATCGGCGACCCCATGAAGGTCATCGAGGCCGGGCGACACGGATCGTTGTCCTCGGCCATCAGACAGGCCGCAGCCAGAGTCGGCGGCCCCGGCTGACAGACGGCGACGACGTGGGTGCGCGCGCCGATCACCTTGAGCATGTCGCGGATGTGGTCGATGAAGCTGTAGAAATCGAAGCGGCCCTCAAGGACCGGCACCTGACGGGCATTGACCCAGTCGGTGACATAGACGTCGTGGTCGAGCAGGAACTCCTGCACCGTACCGCGCAGGAGCGTCGCGTAGTGACCGGATAAAGGCGCGACGATCAGCACGGCGGGCGAGGGCTTTTTCACACCGGCGCGGCGCAGGTCGGTGGCGTCGCGCTGGAAACGGACCAGCTTGACCCAGGGGCTCGACCAGTCCTCGATCGCCTGAACGCGGACGTCCTTGCCGTTGATAGTGACGCTGTTGATGCGCCAGTCGGGCTTGCCGTAACGGCGGGTAACCGTGCTGAACAGTTCCGCCGAGGCGAACATCTTCTTTCCGAACGGTGTCTCGGAGGCCGGGTTGGCCTTGTTGCCCCAGAAGTCGCGCGTCATCTGCGCAAGGCCGCGCATGGGGGCGGCGGAATAATAGGCCATCTCGTGGAGCAGATACAGCATGGGCGCACTCAATTACATAACCGAAGCGGTTACGTTAACATAAGAGTCCTGCGAATATATTACGAGTCAAATTCACCGTTCATTTCGCAAGTGCGAAACAAAAGTGCGTGAGGTTTTATTCCTTCATCGCACGACGTATCACATCGGCGCTTTTTTCCGGCGTCAGGCCGTGGGTGAGGGGGCTGACGAATTCGCCTTTCGGGTTCATCAGATAGATGACCGAGGTATGGTTCATCGTATAGTCCGGGCCGTCGCCGACCTTGTCATAGGTGGCGCGGTAGGCCTTGGCGGCAGCGGCGATCTGCTCAGGCGTACCCGTCAGGCCGATGACGCCCTTCGGGAAGCCGCCGCTGTCGAGATAGGCTTTCAGGATTTCGGGCGTATCGCGTTCCGGATCGACGGTAATGAAGACGAATTGCAGCTTGTCGCCGTCCTTGCCGAGCTTCTTCTTGGCCTGATCGAGCGTTTGCAACGTTAGGGGACAGATGTCCGGGCAATAGGTGAAGCCGAAGAAAACCGCCGTCCATTTACCGTTCAGAACGGCCTCGGTTTGCGGCTGACCGTACTGATCGGTGAGTGTGAACGGTCCGCCGATGCGCACCGAACTGTCGACCGTCGTGGTCGTTACGGGTTTGTTCAGCAACGACGACCAGTAGATCGCCGCCAGAGCCCCGAAGCCGACGACCAGCAAGGCGATGATTGTCAGGCGCATTCTGTTCATCTAGCTTACCTCTTAACCGCCGCGCGCAGATGTCGCATGGCGAAACCGTACCGATGCGCCTATAGCGGCGTTAAGTGCTTCTATAGGCGAACCCGCACCGTGCGCCAACGGATTAAAACCTTCCTGTCATCATTTGCCGCACCCCCGCGCGAGGGCGGACCTGCGTTCGACTGGGCGGGGTTTGCCCCGTCGCCCCTGAACCTCGACGGCGACAGCCTGCGTCTGCGCACCCTGGTCGGACTGCGCTGGCTGGCCATACTGGGGCAAGGCCTGATGGTCGCCGTGGTGGCGCTGGGCTTCGGGTATGAAATCCCCCTGTGGCCCTGCGTGGCCGTCATCGCCGCCAGCGTCTGGCTCAATCTGCTGCTGCTGCTCAATGACCGCCGCAAGCGACTGGACGACTGGGATGCGGCCTTGCAACTGAGCTTCGATTGCGGGCAGTTGGCGGTCCTGCTCGGCCTGACCGGCGGGCTGGACAACCCGTTCTGTCTGATGCTGATCGCCCCGGCAACCGTCGCCGCGGCCAACCTGCCGACGCGCTACGGTTTCGGCGTGGTCGCCGTCGCCCTGCTGGCCACCAGTGCGCTGGTGGTCTGGTCGATGCCGCTACCGTGGGCGGACGGTCAGGTCTTCGTCATGCCGCAGCTCTACCGGTTGGGTTTTCTGGCCGCCATCCTGATCGGCATCGTCTTTACGTCGGGCTATGCCTGGCATGCGGCGCTGGAATCGCGGCGTATGGCCCAGGCCCTGTCGGCGACTCAGGCCGTACTGGAAAAGGAACACCGCTTGTCGGCGCTCGGCGGACTGGCGGCGGCGGCGGCGCACGAGCTGGGGACGCCTTTGGGGACGATTCAGGTCGTGGCGCGTGAAATGATGCGCGCGGTCACACCCGGCACGGCGCTTTTTGAGGACGCCGAACTGCTGGTCTCGCAAAGCCAGCGTTGCCGCGAAATTCTGAAAAATCTGGCTCAGCGCCCCGAAACCCGCGATCAGGTCCACGACCAGATTCCCTTGCGCGCCTTTCTCGAAGAGGTTGCCCAGCCGTTCCGCCACGAAGGCAAGGCGATCCATATCGCCATCACGCTCGACGGGGCCCAAGATGACGCGGGCGATCGCATCAGCATCAAGCGACGGCCGGAATGGCTGCACGCCCTGTCGGCCTTTGTCGAAAACGCTATCGATTTCGCCCGAACGGCGGTGTGGATATCGGTCGATATCCGCGCCCGCCACGTCAGTTTGCGCATTCAGGACGACGGTCCCGGCTTTTCGACAGAAATCCTGTCGCGCATCGGCGACCCCTATATCTCGACGCGCGGTTTCGATTCGCGCCCTGAAACCTCGACGCATGGCGGCATGGGACTGGGCTTTTTCATCGCCAAGACGTTGCTGGAACATACGGGTGCGGCGGTGACCTACGGCAATGCCGACACCGGCGGCGCTTTTGTGCGCGCCTTCTGGCGGCGCGACCTGATCGATATCGTACCGACGACCGATGTGAGGGGGGATGATATCGCCCCGCTGAGCAAAGCTAATTGAGTAAGGATTTAGAGATGAACGACCAAGAGCAACCGGCCACCCTGAAAGCGTCCGACATCGAAGCCCATGTGGCGGCCCTGACCGACCGCAGCCTGATCCTGCTCGACGACGACGCGCCCTTTCGTCAGCGTCTGGCGCGCGCGCTCGAATCGCGCGGCTTCAACGTGACGGCGGTCGAAAGCGTGGCCGACGCCCTGAAAACCATCGAGGCCAGCCCCCCCGCCTTTGGCGTGATGGATATGCGGCTTGAGGACGGTAACGGTCTGAAAGCCATAGAGGTTCTGCATCAGAAGCGTCCGGACGCCCGCGCCATCATGCTGACAGGGTACGGCAATATCGCCACGGCGGTGGCGGCGGTGAAGTCGGGTGCCATCGACTACCTGTCGAAGCCCGCCGATGCCGATGATGTGGTCAAGGCGCTGCTGGCGCTTCAGGATCATACGCCCGCGCCGCCGGAAAACCCGATGTCGGCCGATCGCGTGCGCTGGGAGCACATTCAGCGCGTCTATGCCCTGTGCAACCACAATGTTTCGGAAACCGCGCGTCGCCTAAATATGCACCGCCGGACGCTGCAACGTATCCTCGCCAAACGCGCGCCGAAATAAATCTCTCCTCCCTGTCGCGTAGCGATGGGGAGCGGGGCGGCCCGTGCCGTGGCTCCGATTAAAACGAGGAGACGGAGGGGGATTACGCCAAGCTTTTCAGCGTGTTCAAATCTTCGGAGTCGCCCCCTCCGTCTGGCCTGCGGCCATCCACCTCCCCACTACGTAGGGAGGAGAGGCCTTATTCGTCCGGGATGATGATGTCGGGATTGTCCGGCGGAATGAACTCGAACAGGCCGATATCGAGCGCTTTCTGCGGGCGGTAGGCCATCAGCGGCGCGTGGGCCAGAGCGCGCACCTCTTCCGGCGTCAGCTCGATATCGAGTGCCTTCTTGCGCACGGCGCGTGCTTGTAAATGCGGCGTGACCGACGGCGGTTTGGGCCTGGCGCGGGCATGGCCGATCTTCCAGTAACCGATCGACAGCTTCCACAGCGGCACGGGTCCCACCGGCATGGCGGGCCAGCGCTTGCCCTCGGTCATGACCGGCGTCATCTGGGCGCGTGGTCTGGCGGTGCGCTCGAAGCCGCAAATCAAGGTGGCGAAGGCTTCGGTCAGCAGGACGGCATAGTGCGCCCGCGCGGCGTCTTCGCTCGGGAACCCCGGCTCCAGCGTTTCGCGGACGAAGGTCACCGGCCTGCCGCTCAGATCATGTGCTTCACGCTCGCGCGCGGCGACGCTCAGGCCGTTTTTCGGCCAGTTGAGCACGATGTCGAGCGCGTTGTGAGCGATGGGATAGGCGATGGCGGACATGGCCTCAGTCTATAGGATCGCGCCTCTTAACAAAACCCACTTGCGTCGATTTTACCCACAGGGCTTGACGAGGAATATTTAATTTGGTATTTGCCGAAATAGCAAATTTAAACCCTGCCCGGAAATGAGATGTCCGAAGTTTACAAAGCCCTCAGCGATCCGACCCGACGGCAGATCCTTGAAATGCTGCGCGACCGGGAAATGAGTGCGGGCGAAATCGCCGACCGCGTCGAGGTCTCGAAACCGACGCTTTCGGGTCATCTATCGACGCTGAAAGCCGCCGGTCTGATCGATGTGACGCGTCAGAAAACAACGCTCATTTATCGCCTCAACGTGTCGGTGCTCGAAGAGGCGGTTCTGGCGCTGATGAGCGCGTTCAAGATCGGACATACCGTTCCGTCTGCCGCAACCAAAGGGGAAGCCCTATGAAAACCTGGCCCATCGCCAAGATATTCAGCCTGCTGATCATTGCCGGTTTGGGAGGCCTCAGCCTGTGGACGCGCCGTGTTTTGCCCGATGTGCCGATCGCCACGCATTTCGGCCCTGACGGCGTGGCCGATGGCTTCATGTCGCGTGATGACGCGCTGCTGGCAGGACCGATGCTGGCCGTGATGCTGACCTTGCTTCTGTGGCTCCTGCCCTATTTTCAGCCCAAGAAGGGCAAGGTCGAACGGTCGGCGCGCGTCTATGGGGTGGCATGGATGTTGACCCTTGGGGTCATAACGGCGGCGCACCTGTTTATTGTCGGCAAGGCGCTTGGCGTAGAGATCGCCATAGGCTGGCTGACAGTGCTGCCGGGGCTGTTGTTCATCGTGCTTGGCAACTTCCTGCCGAAAACGCGATACAATTATATCGTCGGTATACGGACGCCGTGGACTCTTTCGGACGAACGCGTCTGGGACCGCACTCACCGCCTTGCCGGACCGGTATTCATGCTGATGGGTCTTGTCATGCTGATCGGGGCGTGGCTCGTGCCGGCGAACTATCAGCATACGGTCATTCTGGCTGGTGCGCTGGGCTCGGCCCTGATCCTGACCGTCGCCTCCTACGTCTTTGCCCGTCAAAACCGTACCGTATAAGGCCGGATTGCCATTTTATTGGGCGGTTGAATCAAGTTGCACTATTATGGCAGGCAACTGATTCGTTTTAGGCGACACCATGACGGTTGCAACCCTTGCCTTTGCCGCTGCGGCAGGCGCTACGGCGCTGGCGTTTTCGACCACCATACTGGCGTGGCGGATGCGCGCCCGACTGTCGCGCCTCAGCGACGGCTTTCGTAATCGCCTCGATGTGCAGCATACGGTTCTGGGCGAACTCGACGCCGCCACCTCGGCCTTCGACGAAGCCTTTCTCGCCATCGAAGGCGATACGGTTCGCCTCGTCTGGGGCGAAGACACCTTGAAAACCGTCGCGGAAGCCCTGCGCATCGCCGCCGCCGATACCGGCTCTGCGCCGCTGGTCATCGAGGCGCTGGCCGCTACCTCCAAAGAAGCCGCCGATGCACTCAAGGCCCTGATCGCCGAAGGGAAATCCTGCCGCTTCGAGGTTTTCGCCGAAGCCTCCGGCGGGCTGGTTTCCGCCCAGCCCAAGGGCATCACTCTGGTCGTCGAAGGCCGCTCGTCGGGCGCCACAGCCTGGGTGCGTCTGGCCATCGCCTCGGCCAAGACCTCGCTGTCGTCGGGGCCGTTCGCTCAGATGGCCAACCGCCTGCCGACGCCGTGCTGGGTCGTGCGCGATGCGCAGCTTGTCTGGGCCAATGACGCCTGGCTCAAGGCCGTCGAGGCGCAAAACCTCGAACAGGCGAAGACCGATCACCTCGGCCTCGACCGCTCGACCGACGCGCTGGTCAACGAGGCGGGCGAACAGAATATTCGCCGCGAAGGCTTCCGCTGGCTGACCATTGAAGGCCAGCGCCGCGCCTTTCAGGTCATCGCCGAGCCGCTGGCCGACGGCTATGTCTGCGCCTACGCCATCGATGTCACCGAAGCCGAGGAAAGCCGCGAAGCGCTCAAGCGCCACGCCAAGGCCCACGATGAGACGCTGGACCGCCTTGAAGACGCGGTCGCCATCTTCGGCCCGGAAAAGCGCCTGACCTTCCACAACAGCGCGTTCGAGAGTCTGTGGGATCTGGAACCGGCGTGGCTGGCCGAGCGTCCGACGCACGGCGAACTGCTGGAGCGTCTGCGTCAGAAGCGCAAACTGCCGGAGACGTCGGACTTCGTGCAGTGGAAGGCGCAGGAACTCGAATTCTACGGTCTGACCGAAGCCGCCCCGGACGAAATGTGGTCGCTGCCGAACGGACGGTCTTTGCGCGTCGTGCGTCAGCCGCACCCGCTTGGCGGGCTGCTGCTGCTGTTCTCGGACAAGACGGGTGAGCTGAAACTCAAGGCGCAGTTCAACTCGCTGATTCAGGTCCAGCGCGCCACGTTGGATCAGCTCAACGACGCCGTGTCGGTGTTCGGTTCGGACGGTCGCCTGCGTCTGCGCAATGCGGCCTTCGACAAGTTCTGGTCGCTGTCGAACGAGGACATGGTCGCCAATATCGACTTCGCCCAGATGGCCGAACTGTGCATTCCGCTGGTTCACGACCGCGGCTTCTGGAGCGAACTGAAAGCCCGCGTCACCGACACCGATCCGGTCGCGCGCGCACCGCAAACGGGGGAGGTCAAGACCTCCGACGGGCGTCTGGCGCAATGGCGGACCCAGCCGCTGCCCGACGGCGCGACTCTGGTGGCCTTCAGCGACATCACGACCCGTCGCGCGCTGGAGCAGGCCATCGAACAGCGCGACCTGGCCCTGACCGAATCGGTGCGTCTGAAGCGCGACTTCGTCGCCAATGTTTCCTACGAACTGCGCACGCCGCTGACCACCATCGTCGGCTATGCCGACCTGCTGCAACGTCAGGCCAATGCCGCCGAGGCCGATCCGGCCGAGACGCGTAACCGCACCTATCTCAACGCCATTCAATCCGCCGCCTCGGTTCTGGCGCGCTCGATCGACGACGTGCTCGACATGGCGCAGATCGACGCCGGCGAAATGTCGATGTCGCTGTCGGAATTCAACCTGTCGCGCACCGTGGCGGCAGCGCTGGGGCGTCAGGCCGACACCCTGAGCGCCAAGGGCATCCGTTTCGACTATACCGGCCTCGATATCACCGCTCTGGTCCGCGCCGATCAGGCCCGTCTGGGTCAGGTGCTCGATCACCTGCTCGACTACGCCCTGCGCAACGCCGCACAGGAAGGGCAGGTCGCCATCCGCAGTCGCAAGGACGGCGACACTCTGACGCTGGAAATCGGCTATACCGGGCGCGGAATTCCCTATCATACACAGGCCCATATCTTCGATCGCTTCGTCGGGCGTGAGCGCGGCGGACCGGGTTTGGGTCTGGCCCTCGTCAAGGCTTTGGTCGAACTGCACGAAGGCTGGATCACGCTGGAATCGGAACCCCAATCGGGGGCGACCTTCGCGATCCACCTGCCGCGCCAGAGCGGCGTGGGCCACGAAGTCCCGGAGCCGGTCAGGACGCCGGTTGCGGATCAACCTGTGGCCGAAGTCGCGGAACCCGAACCTGAATCGGCGGGGGAAGATCTGCCGCCGGAAGCCAGAGCGCTCGGCCTGACGGCGGAAACCTTCGCTCAGGCCAAGAAGATACTGGGCATGGCATAAGGCCGGGATATCCCGCTTTCGTCGCTCCAACATTATGACACACGCCTTCTTCCAATGGCTCGACGCGCTTAAGCCTAAGCCCCTGCCGGTGTCGGGGCTTGAAAGGATGCGCGGCGCGCTGGGGGCATTTATCGGCATCGGTATCACGGCCCTGACGTGCTTGCTGCTGTCCAGACAGATCGGTCTGTCTCCCTGGCTGGTGGCCCCCTTGGGCGCGTCGGCGGTGCTGGTGTTCGCTGTCCCCGCGTCTCCGCTCGCGCAGCCCTGGGCGGTCGTCGGCGGCAATACGGTTTCGGCCATTGTGGGTCTGATTTGCGCCAGTCTGGTGCCCGATCCTGTCATCGCCGCGTCGCTGGCCGTCAGCCTCGCTATCGCCGCCATGTTCGCCACGCGCAGTCTGCATCCGCCGGGCGGGGCTATGGCGTTGCTGGTCGTGCTGACTCAAACCCACAATCCGTGGTTCGCCCTGTTCCCGGCCTTTACCAATTCGCTGCTGCTGGTCGCGGCGGGCATCGTCTTCAATAGCGTGACGAAGCGCAACTACCCGCACATAGCCCCTGTACCTAAACCTGACACAAATACTCTCAGGCGCGTGGCACCGGGCGATATCGCGGCGGCGCTGGCGCAGATGGATCGCGTCATCGATATTGCGCCCGACGATCTGGAAACCCTCCTGATCCTGTCGGAAGCCCATGCCTATCAACGCCATATGCACCATATACGGGCCAAAGACATCATGACGGCGGACCCGGTGCATGTGGAATTCGGCACATCGCTTGAGGAGGTTCTGGTGATTCTGCGCACTCACGATTTCAAGCTGTTGCCGGTCACCGACAAGGCCCGCCGCGTCCTCGGCGTTATCACCCCCGACGACCTGTTTCGCCACGCCGTCGGTACACCGGCGACCTTGAGCGAAAATCTGAAACGTCTGGTTCGCCGCACGCCGTCGCCCCATTCGCACAAGCCCGAAGTCGCCGGTCAGGTCATGACCACGGCCTTCACCACCGCCGATCATCTGGCCAATATGACGACGCTGACGCCGCTATTCACCGACAGGGGGCGGCACCATCTGTTGATTCTCGACGATACGCGGCGTCTGACGGGCATCCTCAGCGCCTCCGACCTGATGCGCGCGGTCTATCACCGTCCGGCGGCGTGACTTAGGGAGATATTAAAGGCTGACGGGTTAAGATCATACATCTCCCGTTCTCGTACCGGCCCCATGTTCCGCAGACTGCGCACCAAACTTCTGATCCTGTACGGCGGCGTGTTCAGCCTCGCTTTGCTGTTCCTTGGCCTGACCGCGCAATTCGCCATCATCGCCTACGCCAAACAAAACGTGCAGAACGAGATGGGCGCGGCGACCTCGGTCTTCACGCGCCTGTGGAGCCAGAAATCCGACGCCATCACAACCAATGCCGAGCTTCTGTCGCGCGATTTCGGCTTCAAATCGGCGCTGGCCAATGGCGATGTGCCGACCCTTGTCTCGGCATTCGATAATCTTCAAAGCCGTGTTCAGGCCGACGAAGGCCTGATCGTCTCCAGCGACGGCGCGGTGCTGGCGGGGGCCGAAAGCCCGATCGCCAGCGACATTGCCGCCATCCTGATCGACACGCAGCCCACCGAAGCGCGCACCGGCATCGTTACTGTCAAAGGACAGGCGTGGTCGACGGTAATAGCCCCGGTGCTGGCGCCCGATCCGATGGGCTGGGTCGTCTTCGCTTCGCGCGTCGATCGGGCGCAGATGAAGGGGCTTGAGACCCTGTCGTCGATCCCGCTGGATGCGGCGATCCTGTCGCCCGACGCAAAAGGCGTGTGGCGTTCGACCTCCGGTGACCTGTCCGATGATGCGATCCGCGACCTGTCGGCCTTCGCGGTCCAACAGAAGGCCCGCACCCGCGCCGAGATCGTTTCCGGTACGAAAGGCCAGATCATAGCGGTAGGGACCGCCCTGCCCAGCCTGAACGACGGCGAACCGAGCCTGCTTCTGCTCTCCTATCCGCTTAACAAGGCCCTGGGTTCCTATCAGAACCTGTTGTTCGTCCTGATGGGGCTGGGCGTCGTGACCCTGTGCGTGGTCATTCTGGCCAGCCTGTTTCTGGCGCGAACCCTGACACGACCGATCCTGAGGCTCAACCGCGCTGCCGAAAAGCTGAAGGCCGGTGAAACGGAGCTGGTCACCCTGAATTCCCGCGACGAAATCGCCGATCTGGCGGCGGCCTTCAATGAAATGGCTGTGTCGATCAACGAACGCGAACAGCGCATCCTGCACATGGCGCGTCACGACCTGACCACGGACCTGCCGAACCGGGCAGCGCTGGAAGAGCGCGCGGGCTTGCTGACGTTGGACGGCGGGCAGCCGCTGATCTATGCCATCGGGGTCGAGCGGTTCAGCCACATCCGCTCGATCTGGGGCGTGAAGACCTCGAACGGGGTCATCAATGCCCTGGCCGATCTGCTGCACGGCCTCAATCCCGACGCCCTGATCGGGCGGCTGGGGCCGGATGTGATCGGCATGGTCATCGCGAACCCGCAAGGCGGGTTTGCCTTCGATCTGGCGCCGGATTTTGCCACGACCATCGCTCAGATACTCGATGCCCGCGTTCCTATCGACGATCAGATGGTCGATATCGGTGTCGTCATCGGCTATGACACCGCGCCCTCGGTCGGTCAGACCGCCGCCGAATATATCGAAAAGGCCCTGATCGCGCTTGATCAGGCGCGCACGGCCAAGCTCAAGACCGCCGCCTTCGACCCGAAGACCTATGACGAGCTGGCCGATAACGTCCTGCTGACCGATCAGCTGCATTCGGCGCTCGATAACGAAGAGCTGATGGTCTTTTACCAGCCGAAATACGATTACCGTCTGGGGCGCGTCACCGCCGCCGAAGCGCTGGTGCGCTGGAACCACGCCACGCGCGGCATGGTCTCGCCGCAACGCTTCGTCCTGCTGGCCGAGGAAACCGGCTTTATCCGCGACCTGACCCTTCTGGTGTTGAAACATACCCTGCGCGATCAGGCGCGTTTGAAGGCGCTCGGCCTCGATATCGCGATGAGCGTCAACTATTCCGGTCGCCTTTTGACCGACCGCGAATATACCGAACGGACCCTGGCCATCTGTGCGCAGGCCGCCGGTCAGGTCTGTCTTGAGATCACCGAAACCGCCGTCATCGAAGATCCGACCGTCGGCCTTGCCGCCATCGAGCGCTTCGTCGCTGCCGGGATCGAGGTGTCGCTCGACGATTTCGGCACCGGCCTGTCGTCTCTGTCCTATCTCAAGATGATCCCGGCGCAGGAACTGAAGATCGACCGCTCCTTCATCATGGAGATGGAAAAGGGGCAGCGCGAACGGCTTCTGGTCGCTTCGACGATCAATCTGGCGCACGGCCTCGGTATGAAAGTCACCGCCGAGGGTGTCGAAGACGACACAGCTCTGGCGCTGCTGGCCGGGATGGGCTGCGACATGGCGCAGGGCTACGGCATTGCCCGCCCGATGCCCGTCGATGCGCTGGAGATATGGCTGCGCGAGCGCGAAGCGACACCCGTTGTTGCTGAGGAAATGCCGCAAGCGACGCAAAGATAGACGACGCTCAGGGCACGGCCTAGGTTGGCCGGACGGTGGTTTGGAGGTAGCCAAATGACCAGATCGTTCGTTTTGCCGGTGCATACAGCCCCTTCGGGCTAAGCGCTTATTTGAGTCTGATACGCCATAATAACCTCTCGATGCCGCTGATAGACGGCATAATAGGCTTCTACCAGTTCTACAGACGTGTAGTAGCGCAGGCTGTGTAAGTCAGGGGTGAGGTTGGACTTCAGACTATAGGACCGATCCACAGGCGGGTTATCGAAGGTCAGGCCGAGCATCCGGTGGACAGCGGGGTGCGGCGCTTTGACGATATCCGACAGAGGGTCTTCCTGAATCACCTCGCGCATATCGTAATGCGCTATGCCCAGATGCGTAAGGATACGGTCGGCCAGTACGGATAGCAGATGGGCGGTGGGATGGTTGAGCGTATGGAACAGGCGCCGGTGCTTATAATGCTCGGCCACATAGTCGACCATCCTGATGTCGAGGTGAGCTTCGCGTCGGGTCAGTTCGATAAGAGACTGCTCGGCAGCCCCGGCATAGTTCTGCTGAAAAAAGGCATCGTCCGAGAAAAGCGCGGCGGCGCGATCCGGGGACCGGCCCTGCTGATAGGCATAGATGACCGACGCCAGATGGTAGTCCGTCATCGGCCCCTGGACGACGTGGCGCGAGCCGTCGGCGTGGAGATAGACCATGTCGGGCGTATAGCCGAGGAAATAAAGGTTCGGGATGAGGTGCAGGCGGTCGCCGCACAGCACCTTCAGATTGGAGGTGCGAAGCCACTCGACAGGATATTGATCGTGGATCGTGTGAGACAGCACGATATCGGCGGTGTCGATCAGGCGGGCGTAGTTCGCATAGGTGTTACGCGGAAAACTGGCGACCGATACGGCGCCCAGAATATCGGCCGACGGCACCATGGCCTTCAGCATCGGTACAAGCGCCTGCGCCTGACAGTTGCCCACCAGAGCGATACGGGGACTGCCCGTGGAGGGCGTGAGGGAAGCCAGAAGTCTTGAGGCCTTGCGGGCCGCCCGGACTATCAGGCTTCTATCTTGACTGCCTATCACACCGTCCCCCGTTTTATGTTTTAACCTCTTGTTTAGTCGCGATATTGTAGCCGAAAACCGCTTACACTTTTCGGCATATCGCTTTAGTGCTGATTTTCCGGCAGTCGCACGATCAGGCCGTCCAGCGCTTCGGTGACGCGGATCTGGCACGACAGGCGCGAGGTGGGTTCGACCTCCTGCGCGAAATCGAGCATCGACTCTTCCATCACCGACGGGCCGCCGGTTTTCTCGAACCAGTCCGGATCGACATAGACGTGGCAGGTCGCACAGGCGCAGGCCCCGCCACAGTCGGCGTCGATGCCGGGGATATTGTGCTTGATCGCCCCTTCCATGACGGAATTTCCCGTCCGGACCTCGATCTCGTGGGTTTGGCCGTTGGATTCGATATAGGTGATCTTGGGCATGGAAGGCCATTTCAAAAACACAGAGCCGAAGCAAAAGCTTCGGCTCTCAGGATAGAAAGCAAAAATTTGCGACGAGCCGTCTCTAGCAAATTTTTTCGATATCGGAAGGGGGCACATGGGGGAAACGCCGTTTCCCCCATGAAGGTGATTAACCCTTATTCGGCATCATCTTCTTGAGTTCGGCGATCGCCTTGGCCGGGTTGAGACCCTTGGGGCAGACCTGCGCGCAGTTCATGATGGTGTGGCAACGATAGAGCTTGAACGGATCTTCGAGCGATTCCAGACGTTGCTTCGTGTGGTCGTCGCGCGAGTCGGCGACCCAGCGATAGGCCTGAAGCAACGCTGCCGGGCCGAGATACTTGTCCTGGTTCCACCAGTAGCTGGGGCACGAGGTCGAGCAGCAGGCGCACAGGATGCACTCGTAAAGGCCGTCGAGCTTGTCGCGGTTGGCGGGGCTTTGCAGGCGTTCCTTCTGCGGGTCCGGCGTCGTCGATTGCAGATAGGGCTCGATCGAGGCGTACTGCGCGTAGAAGCCGCTCAGGTCGGGGACGAGATCCTTGACGACCGGCATGTGCGGCAGCGGCGCGATGGTGATCTCGCCATTATATTCGTCGTGACCCTTGGTACAGGCCAGCGTGTTGCGCCCGCCGATATTCATGGCGCACGAGCCGCAGATACCTTCGCGGCACGAGCGGCGGAACGAGAGCGTCGAATCGATGTTGTTCTTGATGTAAATCAAGGAGTCCAACAGCATCGGGCCGTGAGCCTTGGAATCGACCTCGTACTTGTCCCAGCGCGGGTTTTCGCCCGTTTCCGGATCGAAGCGGTAGATCTTGTACACGCGGACGTTCTTCGACCCCGACGGTGCCTTGTAGCGCTTGCCGGCCTTGATCTGCGAGTGTTTGGGGAGCGTCAGTTCAACCATGGTTTCATACTCCCCTTAGTACACCCGCGCCTTGGGCGCGATATAGGCGATGTCGTTGGTCATCGTATAGGTATGGACCGGACGATAGTCGGCGGTCACAGCCCCCGTCTTGGTGTCGAGCCACATCAGGGTGTGCTTCATCCAGGTGTCGTCGTCGCGGTTCGGGAAGTCTTCGCGAGCGTGGGCACCGCGCGATTCCTGACGGTTGAGCGCCGAATTGACGGTGATGACGGCCTGACCGATCAGGTTGTCGTATTCGAGGGCTTCGAGCAGATCGGTGTTCCAGATCATGCCACGGTCCTTGATGCCGATGTCCGACGAGGCCGTGTAGATTTCGGCCAGACGGTTGACGCCCTGTTGCAGGGTCTCGCCGGTGCGGAAGACGGCGGCGTCTTCCTGCATGGCGCGCTGCATGCGCAGACGCAGGTCGGCGGTCGGCGTCGAACCCGAAGCCGTGCGGAACTTGTCCAGACGCGCCAGATGGCCTTCGACGGCGGTCTTGCCGATGTCCTTGTGCGCTTCGCCGGCCTTGACCAGCTCAGGGGCGCGCTTGCCCGCCGCGCGGCCGAACACCACGAGGTCGATCAGCGAGTTCGAGCCGAGGCGGTTGGCCCCGTGTACCGAGACGCAGGCCGCTTCGCCGACGGCCATCAGGCCCGGCACGACGGCGTCGGGATTGCCGTCTTTCAGGGTGACGACTTCGCCGTGATAGTTGGTCGGAATGCCGCCCATATTGTAGTGGACGGTCGGGATGACCGGGATCGGTTCCTTGGTCACGTCGACGCCGGCGAAGATCTTCGCCGATTCCGAGATGCCCGGCAGGCGCTTGTGTAGCAGGTCGGGCGGCAGGTGGTCGAGGTGCAGGAAGATGTGGTCCTTGTCCGGGCCGACGCCGCGGCCTTCACGGATTTCCATTGTCATCGAACGCGAGACGACGTCGCGCGAGGCGAGGTCCTTGGCCGACGGCGCGTAACGTTCCATGAAGCGCTCACCCGCCGAATTGGTCAGGTAACCGCCTTCGCCGCGCGCGCCTTCGGTGATCAGGCAGCCCGAACCGTAGATGCCGGTCGGGTGGAACTGAACGAACTCAAGGTCTTGCAGGGGCAGACCGGCGCGCAGCACCATGCCGCCGCCGTCGCCGGTGCAGGTATGGGCCGAGGTCGCCGAGAAGTAGGCGCGACCATAACCGCCGGTCGCCAGAATGACGAGGTGGGCGCGGAAGACGTGGATCGTGCCGTCGTCCAGCTTCCAGCAGGTCACCCCGCGGCAGACGCCGTCATCCATGATCAGGTCGAGCGCGAAATATTCGATGAAGAACTCGACGTCTTCTTTCAGCGACTGACCGTACAGCGTGTGCAGCATGGCGTGGCCGGTACGGTCGGCGGCGGCGCAGGTGCGCTGCACCGGGCCTTCGCCGAAGTTCTTGGTCATGCCGCCGAACGGACGCTGATAGATCTTGCCGTCTTCGGTACGCGAGAAGGGCACGCCCCAGTGTTCGAGCTCATAAACCGCGTCCGGCGCGTTGCGGACGAGGTATTCGATGGCGTCCTGATCGCCCAGCCAGTCCGACCCCTTGACAGTGTCGTACATGTGCCACTGCCACTTGTCCTCGGACATGTTGCCGAGCGAGGCGGCGACGCCCCCTTGGGCAGCGACAGTGTGCGAACGGGTGGGGAAAACCTTGGTGATACAGGCGGTCTTGAGGCCGGATTGTCCGCAGCCGAGCGCCGCGCGCAGGCCCGCGCCACCGGCACCCACGACCACCACGTCATATTCGTGTTCGATGATCTTGTAGGTCATGGGTTACGCCTTAAAAGCCAGAAAGATGCCGCCGAGTGCCGCCACGAGCAGCACAAGGCAGAAGAGGGCGCTGATCAGTTTGAGTGCGCGCGCGTTCGGGAAATAGTCCAGAACATTGGCGGTCAGGCCCATATGGGTGTGCCACACGGTGATGACGAAGGTCAGGGACAGCAGGCCCGCATTGAGCGGCACCTTGACGAAGGCCAGAGCGGCTTCATAGCCTTGCCCCATCAGGCCGTAGGCGCTCCACAGCGCCCAGCCGGTCAGCACGATCAGCGCCACCGAGGTCCAGCGTTCGGCCAGCCATTCGCCCGCGCCGTGCTTTTCCGATTTTTTCCAGTCCTTCGAGGACCGCTCTTTCAGATACGAGTCGACCATTACAGCACCACCTTGCTCGTCGCCAACAACACCGCCCAGAAGGCAATCGTCAGAGCGATGCCGAGCAGCAGGCCCCACCACGACAGGGCGTTGGCCGACTTAAGCTGAAAACCAAGCCCCAGATCCCAGATCAGGTGACGAATGCCGCCGGTCAGGTGTATGAACGCCGCCAGAGACAGCCCGAACCACACGAACAGACCGAATGGCGACGCCGCAAAGGTCAGGAAGGCCGTATAGGCCTGCGGGCAGCACCCCGATGCCGTCAAACCGATGGCCAGCAGCCAGGCGGCGACAAGGACCGCACCCACGACCAGCGCCAGACCGGTCGCCCGGTGCAGGATCGAGGTGAACATGGTGATATGGAATTTCCACACCTGAAGGTGCGGCGACAGCGGCCGGTAGACCGTTGGCTTTGAGGGAGGCTGAGACATACTATATGGCCTTGATTACCCGGTGGTGTGGCGTGCCCCTCTTGACGTGGAACACGTTCGCCGGAGGCTTAACCTGATTGGGCGTGAAAAAGGTTAAATTTCCCGCGCCTTTGGGGTCTTTTAGACCCTGAGACGGATGTGTCAACAGACCGCACCCCCTGTCGGGGCGGTTTTTTGCGACCGCGAACATTTTGGCGACAGCATGGCCAATTCACAAATTCGCCATTTAAGGTGATTGGCGTCCAAATTAGGCCCCAGTTAAGATGCAGTACTTAACCTCTGTTTTATCTAAAGGTTTGTTCGCCTTTCAGGAGAACCGCCTTTCTCGGCCTTTGTTTCGGTACTGTAGTGCGGGTGGTTTTCAGCGTGATTCAGAACAAGATGTCTCTTCGCCTTTTGGTGTCTTCGGCCCTGGCCTCGATCCTGCTGCTTCAGGCGCCGGGTGCGTTTGCTGCCGCCGCCGCACGTGTCAATGCGCGCGCCGATGAACTGACGGAGACGAAAAAGCCCGCGACCGTTAAAAAATCGGCGGAAAAGGTTACGCCTTTCCGCGAAAAGGCCGACGAGAAATCGACATCCAAGACCAGCGCTAAAAAAGGCGATAAGGTCGTCGAAAAAGCCGGCAGCAAGACTACCGCCAAAAAATCGACGACGGCCAGCAAGAGCAAGGCCGACGACGAAAAGACAACCAAGACGTCCAAAGCGTCTGCGTCCAAGAAGGGCGATGCGACATCGAAAAAGGTCGTGGCCGATAAGTCTTCGACCAAAAAAGCAGACACAAAAACGACGGCCAAAAAACCGGTAGCCAGGGATGACGAAAAAGTCGTCGCTACCGCGTCGAGCAAGGGCACACTCTATGTTACGCCCGGCAAGGAAGACGCCTATGCCAATCGCAAGACCGGAAATCTGACGACGAAAGCGGTCGAAAAACCGGCCCCCAAGCCGGTCGATAAACCCGTAACGATCGCCAAGGCCTCGACCCCGTCGGTCAAGACCGCCGTACTCAGCGCCGACGCCGACAAGGCGGTGACGCAACTGTTCGACGCCGATCCGAAGCCTGTGGTTCAGACGGTCGCGCAAAAAGAGACCCCTAGGCCTGAAGCGAAAATCGATCTACCCGCCGCACCGATCCCTTATACGCCGTCGGTGAAGCCCGACGCTGCCCCCCAGCCGAAGGTCGATCTGGCTAAGGTGGACGTCGGCCCCAAACCGGTCGATCAACCGGAACCGAAAAAAGAGATTCAGGTCGCCGCTGTCTCGCCCTTGCCGGTCAAGGCGCCGGAGGTGAAGAGCGACCTCAGGCCCGAACCGACGCCTGCGCCGCAAATCACGCCGCAGGTCGTCGCCGTCGCGCCGAAAATCGTGCCGCAGGACGTGCCGCCGGTACCTTTAAAAGAGGTTGTTCCGGTTAAAGAGTTGCCACCGGTGAGGGACAAGGTGTTGGTGGCGGTCAAGGTCGACGCCTATGGTCGTGATTACGAAGACCAGCCGACGGGCTCGGAAACCCGTTACGATTCTGGCATTCGTGCCGGTCTGGCCAGCCGTCAGAACCAGATGAGCGCCTTGGAAGGTAACTGGATGGTCAGTTCCCTGACGGGAGACAGACTGGTCTCTCTCGCTTTACGCGGCGCGGGCGCACAAAAGCTGGAAGGCGCATGGCGCTCACTGCAAGGTGGGGTGGGCATGAATCGTTCGGGATTCGTGTCGGACGTCGTTCAAGCCGATGACAGGCTGATGATCGACTATCAGGCCGCATCGGCCAAGGGCCAGTTCCGCCTCGATCTGCGCAAGGAGCCCGATGGCCGCTGGCGCGGGCAGATGATCGACCCCAACGGTGCGGCCACGCCGGTGGTCATGTCGGCGCAGTAAAAGTCACTTTAAACGTTACAATCAACTTAGAAGTTGGTTTTGAGTGTCTGCACCAGCGCGTCGATCCGTTCCGGTGCGAACGGCTCCGCCTGACCGAAGCCCCAAACCGGGCCGGGCCATGCCGGGTCGCGGTCGTTGCGGGCGATGATGTGGATATGCAGTTGCGCGACGATATTGCCGAGATTGGCGATATTGATCTTAGTGACGGGGAAGCCCAGATGCGCCGCCGCCAGTCGGGCCAACTTTTCCGCGGCGCGGATATCGGCCCACAGCGCCGCGTCATCCTCAGACAGTACGTCCGTCAGTTCTATTAGCCCTGCACGCTTTGGCAGCAAAACCAGCCACGGAAAGCGCGCATCGTTCTGCAAACGCAGTTCACATAACCGGAGGTCGCCCAGCCTTATGGATGAGGCTTCGATACGCGGATCAACGATAAAGTCAGACATGGGTCGGTCTTTCCCGGAATATTAAGACATGTCCTTTATAGCCCCTGCGGGATTTTCGCATCACATTTCACATTGTTGCAGTGCGAGGTCTTGCGAACGGCTCCTATCGGGTTTAGAGGGCCGTTAATCTTTGTCGTCCCCTCGGCGGGGCTCTGGTTAAAAAGGGAATGCTCATGGCACGTGCCAAAATTGCGTTGATCGGTTCGGGTATGATCGGGGGCACGCTGGCCCACATCGCCGCGCGTGAAGAACTGGGCGACGTCGTCCTGTTCGACATCACCGAAGGCGTGCCGCAAGGCAAGGCGCTCGACATCGCCGAAGCTTCGGCCGTGTTCGGCAAGGACGTCGCCCTGAAAGGCGCCAACGACTACGCCGACATCGCGGGCGCCGACGTCTGCATCGTCACCGCCGGCGTGCCGCGCAAGCCGGGCATGAGCCGCGACGACCTGCTGGGCATCAACCTGAGGGTCATGAAGGCGGTCGGCGAAGGCATCAAGCAATATGCCCCGAACGCCTTCGTCATCTGCATCACCAACCCGCTCGACGCGATGGTGTGGGCGCTGCAAAAGTTCTCCGGTCTGCCGGTGGAAAAGGTCGTCGGCATGGCTGGCGTTCTGGACTCGGCGCGCTTCGCCTACTTCCTGGCTGAAAAGACCGGCATCTCGGTCGAAGACATCCACGCCTGGACGCTGGGCGGTCACGGCGACGACATGGTCCCGATGGTCCGTCACTCGACGGTCGGTGGCCTGCCTCTGCCGGAACTGGTCGCTCAGGGCTTCCTGACGCAGGACGAGCTTGACGCCATCGTGAAGCGCACCCGTGGCGGTGGCGGCGAAATCGTCGCCCTGCTGAAGACCGGTTCGGCCTTCTACGCCCCCGCCGAATCCGGCATCGCCATGGCCAAGTCGTACCTCAAGGACAAGAAGCGCGTCCTGCCGGTCGCCGCTTACCTGAACGGCGAATACGACCTGTCGGGCCTCTATGTCGGCGTCCCCGCCGTCATCGGCAAGAACGGCGTCGAAAAGATCATCGAATTCTCGACCAACGAAGACGAGAAGGCGATGTTCAAGAAGTCGGTCGAAAGCGTCCAAGGCCTGATCGCCGCCTGTAAGGAAATCGACCCGTCGCTGGTCTAAGGTCTGAGCCGGTCGGTTTTTCTTGACTTTTGTACATTTAAGATGTACATCTGATGTACGGAAAACCGACTGGCTGTGACAGTTTCCCCCGCCTGCAAGGGCTCGGTGCAAAGCCGAATAACCAAAGGGTTGCCAGATACTAAAAGGGTCTCTTCGGAGGCCCTTTTTCGTTATCGGCGTGGCGGAAATTTCGCTTTCTCACCGCGCAGGATTTTAGCCAAAGCCAGATCGAACTTCATGTCTCCGGTGTCTGCGGGTTTCTTTCCCGGTGCCAGAGGATAGGCGCTGACGACAAACAGATCGGCATGGTCGCGACCCTTGCGGCGCAAAGTGAAAAACACCGCATAGGTTTCGCCATTATCCAATTCCAGACGCACGAGGTTACCTTCGCGAGTCGAGGCGATGCGCTTACTGCCCAATGTCCGGATAATGTCGGGAAGGCGAAAGCTGAGTTCATACCGGATGCGACAGAAAACGCGCCGTTCGGTTCGAGCAGCATAGCTGGGCCGAATTAGGTCTTCGGGACTGTGCTGCTCAGGGTCAAGGGCTTTGGTGAAGCAATGATCGTTGAAGCGGACGCTGATTGCGGCGGGTGCAGCCCCATCTCTGGCCAGACATTCAAAGCTGAACGGTTCGAGATGCGTCAGAGACAGGTTGACGTCATCAATGATCAGTTTCGTCCAGTAACTCATGCGGGTATTTTTGAGCGATTCCCGTTTCTGGCAACGACGCCAAAACGGGCGGCTTTTTTATTTTCGCGGCGTTAGCCTTGGCGGAGAAGGAGTTCTGCCATGAAAGCCGCCGTGAAAATCGTTTTGCCCCTGATCGGTCTGGCCGTGCTGGCTGTGGCGTGCGGGCAGCCGCAGACTCCGGCGCGCGATGAGGCCATGCCGGAACAGGCGGTGGCTAAATCCGCAGCGGCAGCCCTGTCGGAAACACCACCGAATGAACGGCCTTCAGAAAGTGCGACCGCCCCGCGTCCTGGTCCGGCGGGGTTTGATTGCAAACGGGCGCGGGCCGGGGCGGACACCATCGTCTGCGGCGATATCAATCTGGCGGCGCTCGATCGCGAAATGACGAGGCTATATGGGTTGGCGGAAACACAGGGTCCGGCAGATACATTGCAACGGCTGCAAACCGGTTGGTGGGCCAAGCGCGAGGCCTGTGTCGAGGCCGGTGATCCCTCCGGGTGTCTGAAGGCCGCCTATGCCGGGCGCATCCACGATCTGCGGGCGGGGTACGAAACGGCACGCAACGATCCGGGTGGCACCAGCAAAGGTCAGGATTGGGTCTGTCCCGATGGCACGACGTTGAGCGCCACCTTCCTGAATACCTATGAGGCGGCGGTCTATGTGACGTCCGGCGACAATCGCGTCTGGATGCCGCGCGCCATCAGTACGTCGGGCGCACGCTACGAAGGCGGTGGTTATGAACTCTGGATCAAGGGCAAGGACGCCAGTTTCCGTCGCCCGGACGCGCCGGTCAGCACCTGCACAATAACGGCTTTGTAACTGGCTATCGCGACATCGTCCGGCTACATCCGGGGCATGACAAAATTGCCCCTGACCTCGTCGCTTGGCCCGACGCTTGAAACCGCCCGTCTGATCCTGCGTCCGCCGGTGGCCGAGGATTTCCCCGGCTTTTGCGCCTTTCAGTCCGATCCGAAGGTTATGGAACACCTCGGTGGCGTGACGTCTGATGCTGTGACGTGGCGGGTGACGCGCGCCATAGCCGGGGCATGGGCATTGGATGGATTCCATATGTTCAGCGTTATCGAGAAAGATAGCGGCCAGTGGATCGGCCGCATCGGCGCGCTTTATCCACACCAATGGCCCGCCCGTGAAGTCGGCTGGGGTGTCCTGTCCTCGGCGTGGGGCAAGGGTTTTGCGAAAGAAGCCGCCGTGGCCTGCGTCGACTATGTCTTCGACGTGCTGGGCTGGGACGACGTGATCCACACGATTGCGCCGGATAATGCGGGATCTCAGGGCGTGGCAAAGTCGCTGGGGTCTTACAATCGCGGGCCGGGACGTTTGCCGGAACCCTATGCCGATAGCCCGGTCGATATCTGGGGCCAGACACGCGCTGAATGGCAGGAAAACAGAAAGCGTTTTTTCGTTTAGAAAAGATGCTTGACTCCTTCGCATAACGCGCGTACTTAACCATAAAGTTATTTAACTTCATGGTTAAGTTAATGTCCGATCGTTTGTCCCTTACCCTGACCGCCTTGTCGGACCCGACGCGCCGCGCCATTCTGGCGCGTCTGGCGCTGGGCGAGGCGACGGTCAACGATCTGGCCCAACCCTTCGACATGAGCCTGCCGGCGGTGTCCAAGCACCTTAAGGTGCTGGAAAAGTCCGGCCTGATCAGCCGGGGGCGCGAAAAACAGTGGCGTCCCTGCCGGCTGGAGCCCGAGCCGCTTCAGGAGGTCGATATGTGGCTCAAGGATTATCGCCGCCTGTGGGAAGGTCGCTTCGACCGGCTCGAAGCCTATTTGCAGCAGTTGCAGGCCGCTGAAAAAACGGCCAAGGTCGCTTCAGATAGCGCGGATACGAAAGCCGCTGACGATCAGGGAGAGACGAAATGAAGCTCGCCACACGCCCGTCCGAGGTAATGTCCGGTTTCGAGGTTACGTTCCCCAGCGAGATCGACATCGTCATGTTCCGCACCTTCAAGGCCCCGCCCGCGCTGGTATTCAAGCTGTGGACCGCGCCGGAACACGTATTGCAATGGTGGGGGCCAAACGGCTTCGAGAACCTCGGTTGCGAGATGGATTTCCGCGTCGGCGGCAAGTTCCGCATCGAGATGCGCGCGCCCGACGGGACGCTGTGCCCGTGTGAAGGCACCTATGTCGAGATCGTCGAGAACGAACGCATCGTCTATGAAGGCGATCCGCATATCGACCATCCGTGCGGCTCGGGCCTGCCGCCCGAAGCCCTGGTGACGATCACGTTCAAACCGGAAGGCGAGGGCACGCGTCTGACCCTGCATTCGAAAATGATCTCGCCCGACATAACAAAGGCCGCCATCGAGATGGGCTTCTCGACCGGTTGGGCCTACAGCTTCGACCGTCTGGAGGCGGCTATGGATACGCTTGATCAAGACCGCTTTGAAATCGTCACCTCGCGCCGCTTTGCCGCCACGGCGGCGGAGTTGTTCGGTCTGTTCGCCGACCCTGCGCATCTGGCGCAATGGTGGGGACCGGAGGGTTTCACCAATACCATCCCGGTGTTCGAATTCCGCGAAGGCGGCGCGTTCCATATCACCATGCATGGCCCGGACGGGCGCGATCACGACAATCACAAGGGCTTTGTCGAGATCGTCGAGAACGAGCGCATCGTTTTCGACCACTATCAGCCGACGCACGAATTCCGCATGACCATCGAATATGTGCCAGCAGGCGATCATACTGACATGATCTGGCGCATGGATTTCGCACCGTCCGAACACGAGGCCATGCTGAAGGCTTTCATTCCGCAGGCCAACGAGCAGAACTACGACAAATTGGCCGACTATCTCACCAAGCACAGGGGACACTGATGCTGACGACGATTCTGGTTATTATACTGCTGGCCATCGCGGCCGTTCTGATCCTCGCCGCAATCCGGCCCGATCATTTTCGCCTTCAACGCTCGATGACCATCGAGGCTGCGCCGGAAGTCATTTTCGACGAGATTCAGGACTTCCGCAAATGGCGCAACTGGTCGCCATGGGAGAATATCGACCCCAACCTGCGCCGCACCTATACGGGTCCGGACTATGGCCCTGGCGCGGTCTATGAGTGGGACTCCGATAATAACAAGGCCGGTCAGGGCCGCATGGAAATCCAGCGCACCGAACCCGCGCGCAGCGTCGTCATCGAACTGAAATTCATCAAGCCGATCGCCGCCGTCAATACCGCCGAATTTACCCTGCAACCGCAGGGGACGGGTACTGTCGTCACATGGGCCATGTACGGTCCGGCGCCCTTCGTATCGCGGCTGTTCGGCCTGATCTTCAACATGGACAAGATGGTCGGCGGCGACTTTGAAAAAGGCCTGAAATCCCTGAAAGCCGTCAGCGAAGCGCCGCACGGCGTGGTTAGCGAACTCAAAACTGCCTGATCTTTTTAAGCACCAAAAGGAGTAGGACTATGCGTCTCGAAGCCCATTTGAGTTTCCCCGGCACCTGCGCCGAGGCCTTCGCCTTCTACCAGAGTATCCTGGGGGGCGAGATCACCGCCATGTTCCGCTATGGCGACGCGCCCGGCGATATGCAGGGCGACCCGGCCACCAAAGATTATGTGATGCACGCCTATCTTCAGATCGGCGATGCGGCGATCATGGGCGCAGACGCGCCGCCGCAGTTTCAGTCGAAACCGCAGGGTTTCTGCGTTAATATTCAGGCCGCTGACGTGGCCGAAGCGCAGCGCATCTGGGGCGGTCTGTCCGAAGGGGCGAAAGCCATTCAAATGCCACTGGCGCCGACATTCTGGTCGCCGATGTTCGGTATGCTGATCGACAAGTACGACCAGCCGTGGATGGTCAATACCACGCCGGACGAAGCCTTTATCGCCGCTAACGCGCCGAAATAATCCACTCTACCTCTCCACAAATCCACCGCCGGTGTCCTGGCGAACGAACCCCCATGCCCGAAAGGAAACTCCATGAGTCTCAAAGACCGCGAACTGGTCCTCACCCGCACGCTCGATGCGCCGCGTGAGCTGATCTGGCGTTGCTGGACCGACCCCAAGCTGCTGGCCGAATGGTTCTGCCCCAAGCCGTGGTACATCGATGAAGTCAAGCTCGACGTCCGCAGCGGCGGCAGCAACAGCTTCACCATGCACGGCCCGAACGGCGAGACCGTCCCCAATCGCGGCGTCTATCTGGAGATCGTCGAGAACGAGAAGATCGTCCTGACCGACGCCTATACGACCGCCTGGGAGCCGTCGGAAGACCCGTTCATGACGGCCATCGTCGAACTGAGCGACGCCGGTGACGGCAAGACGCTCTATGTCGCCACGGCGCGTCACTGGTCGGTCGAAAAGAAGGTCCAGCACGAACAGATGGGCTTCCACGTCGGTTGGGGCATCTGCGCCGATCAGCTCGAAGCCCTCGCTCAAACCCTGAAGTAGGAGGTTGTCATGCGTCTTTTGCCCTTTACCTTCGGTCTGCTGGCGGTTGCCGGTTTGGCGGCCTGTTCGCCCAAGCCCGTTGAAAAACCGCCGGTGGCCGCGCCCGAAGCGCCGCAAGCCGTCGCGCCCAAGGATTTCCCGGCGGGCGACTATAAGCTCGACAAGTCCCACGCCAGCCTGACCTTCACGGTCAACCACACGGGTTTCTCGACCTACACGGCAGGCTTCGATGCCTTCGATGCCCACCTGACCATCGACCCCAGCGCCCCCGAAGCCGCCAAGCTTACGGCCAGCGTCGACGTCAAATCGCTTGACCTGCCGACCCCGCCGACCGGCTTCCACGATAGCTTGATGGGGGCGCAGTGGTTCGACGCGGCCAAATATCCGCAGATGACCTTCGTTTCGACCAAGGTGGAAAAGACCGGTGATTTCACGGCGAAAATCTACGGCGACCTGACCCTGCATGGCGTGACGAAACCGGTGGTTCTGGATGCGACGCTGAACGGCGGCTATGCCGGGTTCGCGCCCTATGATCCTGCCGCCCGCGTCGGTTTTTCAGCAAAAGGCACGATCAAGCGCTCCGACTTCGGCATCAGCTACGGCATCCCCGCGCCCGGCACGGTGATGGGCGTCGGCGACAGCGTCGGCATCGCCATCGAAGCCGAGTTCTCCGGCCCGCCGTTGAAAGCGGAGAAGTAACATGACCCGTCACGTTACCCCGCATACCATGATCATCACCCGCGATCTGAAATTCGCGCCGTCGGTGGTGTTCAAAGCCTGGGCCGATCCGGTCGCCAAGGCCAATTGGTTCTCAGGCCCGCCCGACTGGGAGGCCGAGCCGCACCGGCTCGACTTCCGCGTCGGCGGCGAAGAATACAGCGCTGGCGGCCCGAAAGGCGGGCCGATGCACATCATGCGCGGCGTCATTCACGAGATCGTGCCGCCAGAGACAGGAGAGGCGCGCATCATTTCCAGCTTCACCATGCACGTCGATGAGACCATACTGACCGTGTCGCTGGCGACGATCGAGTTCGTGGCCACGGCGACGGGCACGAAAATGACCCTGACCGAGCAACTCGTCTTCCTTGACGGCTGCGACCACATCGCCGACCGCGAGCACGGCACCAAGGCCATGCTCGACATGATGGAAGCCTATCTGAGCCGGCAATGACATGACCGATATACCCCCTATGCTGACCGTCACCACCGAAGACCACCACGACGTTGTGATGGTGCGCCATTTCGATGCTCGCCCGGCGCTGGTCTGGCTGGCCTTCACTCAGGCTGAACATATGGCGCAGTGGTGGGGGCCGTCGACCTTCACCGCCCGCGCCGAAATGGATGTGCGGCCGGGTGGCGCCTATGTCATCGACATGATCGGGCCGGACGGGTCTGTCTCGCCGATGAAGGGTCGCTATATCGAGGTCATCGAACCCAAACGACTGGTCTTCGACTTCGATATTTCGGAACACGGGCCGGCGTTCAACCGCATGCTGCGCGAAACCTATATCGCATGCGGCGGCGGGGCCGACGATCCGCTGGGGACGTGCAACACTATCACCGTGACGTTCGAGGACGAAGGCCACGGCACGCGCCTGACTTTCCGTCAGGGACTGGCCACCGCGGCCGAACGCGACGCCTATGTGAAGATGGGTACCGCGGAAGGCTATGCCGAAAGCTGCCTGAAACTGGATAAGCTGCTGGCGTCGATGCAGTTGTTTTTCCACGGTTAAGGTAACCTTGAGCCCACGCGTCGGATATAATAGACTGCCCTCAAAGAGGGGGAGACTATGAAGTTCGGTGTTCTGGCGATCGGTATATTGGCCGTCTTGGCAGGTTCTGTGGGGGCTGCAACGCCGCCTGATGTGCCCTATGGTTATCTGGAAGAGGTGAAAGCGCCACCGCGAGCGAAGGTAGCGCCGTCGGTGTTTCGGTTGGGGGCGTTGACTTATCGGTTCGAGCAAACGCCCTTGATCGATCTGGCCAAGGCAACCGGCCATAAGCGCATCGGCCACAAAGGCGATGCGTCGGAGGCTCTGGATTGGTTGTGCTTTACGATAAAAGCACCGCAACCCTATCGTCTGTGGCTGTCGTCCAGCGAGATGGGCGGCGGGACGGTCGATGGTGTCGATATGCGCGCTGAGGCAGCGACGGCGACGGAGGACTGTCCGATCCTGGCCGCGCGCCTGACGCCGGTATCCGTCGATGGCGTAAGGATCGGCATGACGCAGGCCGAGGTGCGCAAGGCGCTGGGGGCGCCCTCTGATCAACGTGACGGCTGGTGGATCTATACCTACGAAAAGAACGTCCGACCCAGCGATCCGGGTTACTTTTTCACGGCCTATGGCCACATGATGCTGCATTTCGAAGATGGGCGACTGACTCAAATCAGTGCCGTTCGGGTTACGTCCAACTAAACCCAGCCGTCGGCGCGCAGGGCCTTCTGGAAGCTGCGGCTGACCGGGGCTTCGAGGTCGCCTTTCAGCACAAGACAGACCTTTCCGTCTTGTTTGCGGATGTCGGTGATGGCGTCCTTGGCCACCCACCATGAGCGGTGCGTCTGGCTGCCTTCGATGCCTTCCAGTTCGCGGATAGCGTCGTAAAGCCGCATCAGGATCATCGTGTTTCCGGCGCTGGTATGGACACGCAGATAGTGATCTTCGGCGGTGATGGCGTAGATATCCGCGCGCTGGTGCTTGAACGGCAGGCGCTCCAGAAAGGCGACGGCGGCAGGCGTGGCCTCGGCGACGGGCGCGACGAAGGCGTGGCTTTGCTGGGGCTCGCGGTTGATCAGCATGTTCAGGCCGGTCATCGCCGCCGACAGGATGCCGACCGGGGTCAGCAGATGCACATAGTTCGACAGGTTCCATACAGACCCGCCGAAGAGGGGTGTCAATAACCATACCACGACGGAAATCGCCGGAGTTAACAGAACGACCAGCAGCGCGGCATAGGGCAGGGGCCGGTGTTCCAGCTTCAGCCGCGCGCGCAGGACGTGAAACGTAAAGCTCTCGACAAAGACCGCGACCAATGTCCCCAGCACCATGACCGGCACCCAATAGATCAGCCGGTGCCACAGCGGCATGGCGCCAGTGCCAAATGCGCCGATCAGGCTGAGAAACACGCCCATACCGATGGCGACGCCCGTGGCGCGCAACCAGTTGCGCCAGTTGCGCGTCCACACTTCCGCCGTCGTTGGCGAAGCGTGAACGGCCGGCGGCGTCGTTTCACGCAATTCCGGCCCCGTCTCACGCATGGTTCAGTCCCCTGTCGAATGGCCGCGCTATTGGAGCCAAGCCGCGTCCATAACTCAAGGGGTAATTCCATGGCAACGACCGTTCCGGGCAAATTCAACTATCTACGCAGCTTTATCGCCGCTGTCCTGCTGACGGTCGCTGTCATCGGGATCGCCGTGTGGATGACCGGCGGCGACCTCAGCCGCATCGGCGAGGTCGTCGCGCAAAGCCGTTTGCATACGCCGCATCTCAATCTGATTGCGCAGTCGTCTTTGGCGACGCAGATACATCTGAGTGCCGCGTGTCTGGCGTTCCTGATCGGGCTTTATCAGCTCATGGGGCCGAAGGGCCGGACGCCGCACCGCGTGCTGGGCTATATCTGGCTGGCCCTGATGCTGACGGCGGCGATATCGAGCTTCTGGCTGAAAGGCCTGAACCACGGTGCCTATAGCTTCATCCATATCCTGTCCGGCTGGACGGTGGTGGTGGCGCCGATGATCCTCTATTCGGCAAGGACGAAGAATATCAAGCGCCACCGCAACATGGCCACGGGCCTGTTCATGGGCGGACTGGTCGTGGCGGGCCTGTTCGCCTTCATTCCGGGGCGTCTTATGTGGCAGGTGTTTTTCGGCTGATTGCCATAGGCTCATAAACGCGGCATCCTGCTCTGAAAACAGGGGCGGGACGACGATGAAGCGGCTTATCGGTATAGTTTTGGCCTTGATCGCCTGTTCGATCGGGTCGGTGGCCGCTCAGACCAAAACCCAGTGGTCCGATATCACCGAGGTCGTCGTCCGTGCGCCAAACAGCGGTCCGGCCATGTGGAAGCTGACGCGGGGCGATTCGACGGTTTGGGTGCTCGGCACGCTGATCCTCATGCCGGAGGGGCTCAAATGGGATCAGAAACGTCTGGCGCGGACGCTGAACGGTGCGCAGTGGCTGATCACACCGGCTATCAGCCAAAGCGATCCGACACGGGCGACTGAACTACAGAAAATAGCGAGGCTGCCGAACAATGGGCGGCTCTATGATGTGTTGTCGGAGACCGTCTATGCCCGGTTCGAAGACGTGGCGCAGCGTGAGCATCTGGCGATCAACGACTACAATCGTCTCCAGCCGGTGATCGCCACGGGCAACCTGTCGCGCGATGTTCTGAACGCGCATGGTTTGTCGATCAGGGCGGTCTATGATCAGATGACGACGACGGTCCGTAAATCGAAGGTCAAGGTCCGGCGGGCCGGCCATTACGATCAATCCGCCCTGATTACCTACTATGCCGGTCTGGACACCGCCAGCGCCGAGGCCTGTACCGTCAACGGACTCGACGGCCTGGACTACGACCTCAGGACGACGAAGGATATGGCCAGGGCCTGGGCCGTCGGCGACCTGAAAGGCGTCATGGCGCTTTATCGCGAGCCGGATTTCCTGACCTGCGTCCTGTCGGGCGAAACGACCGCGGCCCTGTATCAGACCTATGCCATCGACCATATGACGGCGGTCCTCGACGCCGCCCTGAACGTGCCGGGCAAGAGCGTCGCCATCGTGCCGTTCGACGACCTGCTGCGCAAGGACGGCGTGCTGGATCGCCTGCGGCTCAAGGGCGTGGATATCAGCGCGCCCGCCTTATGAATATAATAGCTTCGTTTTTTTAAACGACGTGTTAGATTCCGTCTGTTAATGCGGCGGGCAGAGTATGACTGAGGGTTCAAAGACAATCGGCTGGCGGGCGCATCTGTGCCTGAGTCTTCTGCTGGTCGTCTATATCTTCAACTTCATCGACCGTCAGATCCTGTCGATCCTCGCTCAGCCGATCAAGGCGGAACTGAACCTCACCGACGCGCAATTGGGCTGGCTCGGCGGCTTCGCCTTTGCGCTGTTCTACACACTGGTGGGTATCCCGGCGGCGCTCTACGCCAATCGCATCGGGCGGACGAAGATGATCGCAGGCGCTTTGATGCTGTGGAGCGCGGCGACGGCCTTTTGCGGCTTGGCCTCGTCCTATGCCATGCTGGCGGTCGGGCGCTTCGGCGTCGGTATCGGCGAAGCGGGCGGCGTCGCCCCGGCGCAAAGCCTGATCAGCGATCTCTATCCGCCGCAGCACCGCGCCAAGGCGATGGGCGTCTTTTCGATGGGCGTGCCGCTGGGCTCGGGGCTGGGCATCATGTTCGGTGGGCTGGTCGCGGCGATCTTCGACTGGCGCTGGGCTTTTATTGCCGTCGGGCTGGCGGGGGTGATCTTTGCGCCGGTCTTTTTCTGGGGTGTCAAGGATGGCTGCGAACGCCCGGTCGACACGCGGCGCACTGCGCGCGACGCTCTCGGGGCTGTCATCCGTAACCGCAGTTTGTGGCTGATCTCGCTGGGGGCGTCTTTGTCGTCGGTCATCGGCTACGGTCTGATGTTCTGGCTGCCCTCGGTCTTCATGCGCTCGTTCAAGGCGAGCCTGATGTCGGCCTCGATCGGGTTTGGGCTGATCGTCCTGATCGGCGGAGTCATCGGCATCGCGGGCGGGGCGTGGCTGGCCGATAAACTGGGGGCGAAATCGCCACGCAGCTTCGTCTTCGTGCCTGCGGTCGCCTATCTGCTATGCATCCCCGTCTATGCGCTGGTCCTGCTCGATCCGGCGTTCGGGTTCAGCACGGTGTCCGGCTTTGCGTTACTCCTGCTCGCTCAAGCGCTGGGATTGGTGTGGATGGGGCCGGTCATGGCCAGTCTGCACCACGTGGTTGCCCGCGAAGACCGTGCCCTGGCCTCGGCGGTGTTTCTGTTCGTCACCAATGTCATCGGGTTAGGCTTCGGGTCGTGGATTCTGGGCGCGATTTCCGATTATTTATCACATAATTACGCCGAAAACGCCCTCAAGATGTCGGTAACGGGGGGCTTGGGCTTTTACATTCTGGGCGCGACCTGTTTCGCGCTGGCGTCGCGAACCCTTGCTCAGGACTGGAAAAGCGGTCAATCCTGACTGCGGGAATCATCACTTTTGCAATGCGGTATCAATTTTCGACGATCTTGCAGTTGCACAACGCCATTGCGGACCTTATAAACCCTGCCCGTAAGCAGGACGGGCAACGGTGTTCGGCCAGCCAGACCTTAAACATGTCGCCCGGGCGGTTCGTCATCGCCCAGATTTGTCATTAGGGTATCGCGTTCGCGATGCCTGACATCCCTTTTTCAAGACCGGTTCCATGAACATTCACGAGCATCAAGCCAAGGCCGTCCTCAAAGAGTTCGGCGTCGCCGTTCCGCGCGGCTATCCCGCCTATTCCCCCAAGGAGGCCCTTGAGGCCGCCAAGAACCTGAAAGACGATTCCACCAAGGTGTGGGTGGTCAAGTCGCAGATCCACGCCGGTGGCCGCGGCAAGGGCAAGTTCGAAGGCCTCGGTGCCGACGCCAAGGGCGGCGTCCGCGTCGTGAAGTCGCCGGCCGATGTCGAAGCCAATGCCGACGAAATGCTCGGCCGCGTTCTGGTCACGCACCAGACCGGCCCGGCGGGCAAGCAGGTCAACCGCCTGTACATCGAAGAAGGCGCCGACATCAAAAAGGAGCTTTACCTGTCGCTCCTCGTCGACCGCGTCACCTCGCGCGTCAGCGTCGTCGCCTCGACCGAAGGCGGCATGGACATCGAAGAAGTCGCCCATTCGACGCCTGAGAAGATCCATTCCTTCACCATCGACCCCGCCACGGGCGTCTTCCCGACGCACGGCCGCACTCTGGCCGCCGCGCTGGGTCTGAAGGGCGATCTGGCCAAGCAGGGCTTCAAGCTGCTTCAGCAACTGTACGCGGCGTTCAACGCCAAGGACATGGACATGCTGGAAATCAACCCGCTGATCATCACCGGCGACGACCAGCTTCTGGTTCTGGACGCCAAGGTGTCGTTCGACTCCAACTCGCTCTTCCGTCATCCGGACATTCAGGCGCTTCGCGACCTGACCGAAGAAGACGCCAAGGAAATCGAAGCCTCGAAGTTCGACCTCAGCTACATCGCCCTTGACGGCGAAATCGGCTGCATGGTCAACGGCGCGGGTCTGGCCATGGCCACGCTCGACATCATCAAGCTCTACGGTTCGGAGCCCGCCAACTTCCTCGACGTCGGCGGCGGCGCCACGACCGAAAAGGTCACCGCGGCCTTCAAGATCATCACCTCGGACCCCAAGGTGAAGGGCATCCTCGTCAACATCTTCGGCGGCATCATGAAGTGCGATATCATCGCCACGGGCGTGATCACCGCGGTGAAGGAAGTTGGTCTCAAGGTGCCGCTGGTCGTGCGCCTCGAAGGCACCAATGTCGATCTCGGCAAGCAAATCATCAATGAAAGCGGCCTGAACGTGATCGCCGCCGACGATCTGGCCGATGCGGCCGCCAAGATCGTCAAGGCAGTGAAGGGCTAAGGTTTAAACATGTCTGTACTTATCAATCGCGACACCAAGGTCATCACGCAGGGCTTCACCGGCGCGCAGGGCACCTTCCACTCCGAACAGGCGATCGCCTATGGCACGCAGGTCGTCGGCGGCGTGACCCCCGGCAAGGGCGGCACCACCCACATCGGCCTGCCGGTCTATGACAGCGTGGCCGAAGCCAAGGACCGCACGGGCGCCACGGCCTCGGCCATCTACGTTCCGCCGCCCTTCGCGGCCGACGCCATCCTTGAAGCCATCGAAGCCGAAATCCCGCTGATCGTCTGCATCACCGAAGGCATCCCGGTGCTGGACATGGTCAAGGTCAAGCGCGCCCTGTCGGGTTCGAAGTCGCGCCTCATCGGTCCGAACTGCCCCGGCGTCCTGACGCCGAACCAGTGCAAGATCGGCATCATGCCGGGCAACATCTTCTCCGAAGGTTCGGTCGGCGTCGTCTCGCGTTCGGGCACGCTCACCTATGAAGCCGTGTTCCAGACGACCAATGCCGGTCTCGGTCAGACGACCGCCGTCGGCATCGGCGGCGACCCGGTCAAGGGCACCGAGTTCATCGACGTGCTGGAAATGTTCCTCGCCGACGAAGCCACCAAGTCGATCATCATGATCGGTGAAATCGGCGGTTCGGCCGAAGAAGACGCCGCTCAGTTCCTGATCGACGAAGCCAAGCGCGGTCGCAAGAAGCCGATGGCCGGTTTCATCGCGGGCCGCACGGCGCCTCCGGGCCGTCGCATGGGCCACGCCGGTGCGATCATCTCCGGCGGCAAGGGCGGCGCGGAAGACAAGATCGCCGCTATGGAAGCCGCAGGCATCCGCGTCTCGCCGTCGCCGGCAGCGCTGGGTGAAACGCTTCTGGCCGTGCTGAAGGGCTAAGTCTTATACCTCCCTGCACTTTAGTGCGGGGAGGGGGACCGCACGAGATGACCGAAGGTCAGCGAGATGTGGTGGTGGGGTGCCTTAAGTTCCACAGCTATATTGTGGTTAGCAGGTATCCACCCCACCACCATTCGCTTTGCTCATGGTCCCTCTCCCCGCCAGCGGGGAGGTATGATTTAGCACTTTGAAATACATCTTTCATGAAAGGCGCGTAATTTCGGTTACGCGCCTTTTTGCCGGTTCTCAACAGGTAATAAACAGAGTATAGGCAAAGGCGTCGGGCGGTGTCGTTATTGGCCGCCTTCACACCAGTGGAAAGGGAGACGGTGTCGTCATTGGCCGTCTCAGGGTATACATATGGCAGACGATTCCGGTCGCCTTAATCAGGTTTTCGCAGAAACATCGTTTCTGTATGGCGGCAACGCCCTGTTCATCGAACAGATTCAGGAGAAGTGGGCAGCCGATCCCAACTCCGTAACGCCCGCCTGGCGGGCCTTTTTCGATCAACTCATGGATCAACCGGCGAATGTGGCGCAGAACGCCTCGGTCGGCGGCTGGGCGCGCCCGGTACTGGATGCGCGCGATGAGCTGACCTCGGCCATGGACGGGTTCTGGCCCGCCGTCGAGGCCAAGGCCGCCAAGGGCATCGCCGACAAGTCGGCCAAGGACGTCGCCGCCGGTAAACCCGCCGCTTCGGCTGCCGATCTGCAAAACGCGGCGCGCGACTCGGTCCGCGCCCTGATGCTGATCCGCGGTTACCGTATCCGCGGCCACCTTCAGGCCAATCTCGACCCGCTCGGCCTTGAGCCGAAGGGCGACAATCCGGAACTTCAGCCCGCGCACTGGGGCTTTACCGATGCCGACATGGACCGTCCGATCTTCATCGACGGCGTGCTGGGCATGGAAACGGCGACCCTGCGCGAAATCCTGCAAATCCTCCGCCGCACCTACTGCGCCAATGTCGGCGTGCAATATATGCACATCGCCGACCCCGCCGAAAAGGCGTGGATTCAAGAGCGCATCGAAGGCCGCGACAAGGAAATCACCTTCACCAAGGAAGGCAAGATCGCCATCCTCAAGAAGCTGATCGAGACCGAAGGCCTCGAACGCTTCCTGCACCGCCGCTTCCCCGGCACCAAGCGCTTCGGCCTCGACGGCGGTGAAGCGCTCATCCCTGCGATGGAGCAGATCATCAAGCGCGGCGGCAATCTCGGCGTCAAGGATATCATCCTCGGCATGCCGCACCGTGGCCGCCTGAACGTGCTGACTGCCGTGATGGGCAAGCAGTACCGCGCCCTGTTCCACGAATTCCAGGGCGGTTCGACCGTCCCCATGGACATCGACTCGACCGGCGACGTGAAATACCACATGGGCGCGTCGTCGGACCGTTCGTTCGACGGCAACAACGTCCACCTGTCGCTGACGGCCAACCCGTCGCACCTTGAAATCGTCAACCCGGTGGTGCTGGGCAAGGCCCGCGCCAAGCAGGCCTATCATATCAAGGCCAAGGGCGACGGCGTGCTCGACCGCACGCAGACCATCCCGTTGATCCTGCACGGCGACGCCGCCTTCGCGGGTCAGGGCGTAGTGGCGGAATGCTTCGCGCTGATGGGCCTCAAGGGTTACAAGACCGGCGGCACGCTGCACATCATCGTCAACAACCAGATTGGTTTCACGACCGCGCCGCGCTTCTCGCGCTCCTCGCCCTATCCGTCGGATCAGGCGCTGGGCGCGCAGGCCCCGATCCTGCACTGCAACGGCGACGACCCGGAAGCCGTGGTCTTCTGCGCCAAGGTGGCCACCGAGTTCCGCCATCAGTTCGGCAAGGACGTCGTCATCGACATGTTCTGCTATCGCCGCTTCGGTCACAACGAAGGCGACGATCCGACGTTCACGCAGCCGATCATGTACGCCAAGATCAAGGACCATCCGTCGACGCGCGAAATCTACGGCACCCGTCTGGTCGCCGAAGGCGTCGCCACGGCGGCGGAAATCGACGCCTGGGTCGCCGAATTCGAAGCCTTCCTGAACGTCGAATTCGATGCCGGCAAGGAATACAAGGCGACCAAGGCCGACTGGCTGGACGGCAAGTGGTCGGGCCTCGGCCTGCCCGAGGACGACGAGCGCCGGGGCTCGACCTCGGTGCCGCGCGCCAAGCTGGAAGAGATCGGCAAGAAGATTACCACCATCCCGAACGAGATCGACGCGCACAAGACCCTGCGTCGCGTCATAGACGGCCGCCGTCAGGCGATCGATTCGGGTGAGAACCTCGACTGGGCGCTGGCCGAGCATCTGGCCTTCGGCTCGCTGCTCGACGAGGGCTTCGATGTCCGCCTGTCGGGTCAGGACTCGATCCGCGGCACCTTCTCGCAGCGCCATTCGGCCTTCATCGATCAGAAGACCGAACACCGCTACTTCCCGCTGAACCACCTGCGCGACGGTCAGGCCCATTACGAAGTCATCGACTCGGCCCTGTCCGAAGAGGCGGTGCTGGGCTTCGAATACGGCTATTCGCTGGCCGATCCGAACACGCTGGTCATGTGGGAAGGCCAGTTCGGCGACTTCGTCAACGGCGCTCAGGTCGTCATCGACCAGTTCATCTCGTCGGGTGAACGCAAGTGGCTGCGCATGTCGGGTCTCGTCATGCTGCTGCCGCACGGCTACGAAGGTCAGGGCCCGGAACACTCCTCCGCGCGCCTCGAACGCTTCCTTCAGGCCTGCGCCGAAGACAATATGCAGGTCGCCAACTGCACGACGCCGGCCAACTACTTCCACATCCTGCGCCGTCAGATCCACCGTCCGTTCCGCAAGCCGCTGATCATCATGACGCCGAAGTCGCTTCTGCGTCACAAGAAGGCGGTCTCCTCGATCACGGAAATCTCCGAAGGTTCGTCGTTCCACCGCGTGCTGCACGATGATGCCGAGCGCCGTCCGGACGTCGCGGGCGTCAAGCTGGTCGCCGACGACAAGATCCGTCGCGTCGTCCTGTGTTCGGGCAAGGTCTATTACGACCTGCTGGAAGACCGTGAGAAGAAGGGCATCAAGGACGTCTATCTGATGCGTCTGGAGCAGTTCTATCCGTGGCCGATGAAGTCCCTGCTCACGGAGCTGGGCCGCTTCAAGAACGCCGAACTGGTCTGGTGTCAGGAAGAGCCGAAGAACATGGGCGGCTGGACCTTCGTCGACCCGTGGCTGGAGCTGACGCTCGACAAGCTCAAGATCAAGGCCAAGCGCGCCCGCTACGTCGGTCGTCCGGCCTCGGCCTCGACCGCCGCCGGTGTCATGAGCCGCCACCTCAAGGAACTCGAAACGTTCCTGAACGAAGCGTTCGCCTAACCATCCTTCATACGGGGCGCGCAACGGTGCGCCCCGACCTCACTGAATTCAAAAGATAAATCGGAGCCTTATCATGGCCGACATCCTCACACCTGTTCTGGGCGAATCCGTCGCCGAAGCCACCATCGCCAAGTGGACCAAGAAGCCCGGCGACGCCGTCAAGAAGGACGAAATCCTCGTCGAGCTGGAAACCGACAAGGTCTCGCTCGAAGTGGCCGCCCCTGCCGACGGCACCCTCACCGAAATCCTCGCCGGTGAAGGCGACACCGTCGTCCCCGGCACCGTTCTAGGCCGTATCGGCGGCGCGGGCGAAGTCGCCGCTGCCGCACCTGCCGCTAAGGTTGACACCCCTGCCGCGGCTCCGGCTCCGGCGGCTGCCCCCGCCGCTTCGGGTGCCCTGCTCGACGTGAAGACCCCGGTCATGGGTGAATCGGTTGCCGAAGGCGCGATCTCGCGCTGGGCCAAGAAGGCCGGTGAAGCCGTCAAGAAGGACGAAATCCTCGTCGAGATCGAAACCGACAAGGTCGCCGTCGAAGTCGCCTCGCCCGCCGATGGCACACTCGCCGAAATCGTGGCCGCCGACGGCGCGACCGTGACGCCGGGTCAGGTCATTGCCCGCATCTCGACCGATGGTTCGGTGGTCGCCGCCGCACCGGCACCGGCCCCTGCCGCAGCGCCCGCACCGGCGCAAAAGGCTTCGGACCACCTGTCGCCCGCCGTCAACCGCATCGTCTCGGAAACCGGCCTGAACACCGCCGGTATCGCCGGTTCGGGCAAGGACGGCCGCATCACCAAGGGCGACGCTCTGGCCGCCCTGTCGAACCCGGCGCCGACGGCCATCGCCCCGGTCACCACGCCCGCCGCGCAGATCGCCCCGCGCGAAGTCGGCCCGCGTGAAGAGCGCGTGAAGATGACGCGCCTGCGTCAAACGATCGCCCGTCGCCTGAAAGAGTCGCAATCGACCGCGGCTCAGCTCACCACCTTCAACGAAGTCGACATGACGACGGTGATGAGCCTGCGCAACACCTATAAGGACGCCTTCGAGAAGCGCCACGGCGTCAAGCTCGGCTTCATGTCCTTCTTCGCCAAGGCGGTCGTCGCGGCGTTGAAAGACATCCCGGCGGTCAACGCCGAAATCGACGGCACCGACATCATCTACAAGAACCACTACGACCTCGGCATCGCCGTCGGCACCGAAAAGGGCCTCGTCGTGCCGGTTCTGCGCGATGTGGACACCCTGTCGCTGGCCGGTATCGAAAAGGGCATCGCCGGTCTGGGTAAGCAGGCCCGCGACGGCACCCTGTCGCTGGACCAGTTGCAAGGCGGCACCTTCACCATCACCAACGGCGGCATCTACGGCTCGCTGATGTCGACGCCGATCCTCAACATGCCGCAGGTCGGTATTTTGGGTATGCACAACATCGTGCAGCGTCCGATGGTCGTCAACGGTCAGATCGTCGCCCGTCCGATGATGTACCTCGCCCTCAGCTACGATCACCGTATCGTGGACGGCAAGGAAGCCGTGACCTTCCTGGTAAGAATTAAGGAAGGTCTCGAAGACCCGCAGCGTTTTATTTTGGATGTGTAAGCGTCTGAAAGTCTGACATTGAAAGCCGCTTCGTTGACGCAACGGAGCGGCTTTTGTTTTGAATGCAGCGCGGTATAATGCAGCATGACCCACGCCCTGATCCGATCGTTCAAACACGCTGCGGCAGCCGTAGGCATCGCGATTTCGATGTCGGGGTGCGTAACGCTGGAACGGCCCGAGCAGGACTATCCCAAGACCTCCGACTTCGCGCCGATGGGCTTCAAAAACGCCCGCATGTCGGCCAGCGACCCGACGCTCCCGGCCAAGCTCGAAGCCGATGCCCGCAACGAGATGAAGCTGTCGGCCAAAAGCCGCTTCGACGTGCTGGCGCTGTCCGGTGGCGGCGCGGACGGCGCGTTCGGGGCCGGGGTGTTGCTCGGCTGGACCAAGCGCGGCGACCGGCCGCAGTTCCGCATGGTCACCGGCGTCTCAACCGGCGCCCTGATCGCGCCCTTCGCCTTCCTCGGTCCCGACTACGATGAGAAACTTAAAGAAGCCTATACCTCCGGTGCGGCCAATGGCCTGAGCCGGTCGCGCGGCCTGATGTCGCTGTTCACGCCGGGTATTCTCGACACCAATGCCCTGAGCGGTCTGGTGACGCGCTATGTCGATGAGCCCATGCTGATCGCCATCGCCCGCGAACACGCTAAAGGTCGGCGGTTGTTAGTCGCGACGACCAATCTCGATGCCCAGACCGGGGTCCTGTGGGACATCGGTGAAATCGCCAGCGAAGCGGTGGCGGCCAAATCGCCCGAACGGTTGAAACAGGCCCGCGACCTGATCTGTCAGGTGCTGGTCGCCTCGGCCTCGGTGCCGGGGGCCTTCGCGCCGGTGATGATCGATGTCGAACGTCCGATCAATGGCGGCGTTCAGCATTTCCGCGAGATGCACGTCGATGGCGGTGTGACCCTGCCGTTCTTCGTCTTGCCGGAATCGATGCTGAACTGGACCGTGCCACGCGACCTGATCAGCGGCGGGCATATCTACGTGCTGGTCAATGGCAAGATCACCCCGCAACCGGCCATCACCACCTATAACGCGCTCAACATCATGGCGCGCTCGCTCGATACCTTGACCAAGGCGCAGGCCCGCACGACCCTGATCACGCTGGAAAGCTTCGGTCAGCGCAACAATATGGGCGTGTCGTTCGTCTCCTTACCCGACGAATTTGCCGAAGGCGGTCTGCTAGCCTTTCAGGAAGATTCCATGCGCCGCGTCTTCTATTACGGCTTCCAGTTGGGCGCATCGGACAAGCTGTGGGCCAAACCGGAAAAATAAACAGACGGTTTGAACCTCTCCCGGCGCACGAAAACCCCATAGGCAAACTCCCGTAACTGCGGTACAAAATGGGTTAACCATGTCTTAAAGGTGGAACGCCCCATGAAGTATCTGCGCTGGATGATCGCCATTATCGTGCTGGCCTATGCCGGATGGATCGCCTTCCCGGTCGTCAAGAACGCCTTCACGCCGACCTACGACCCCAGCGTCCCGACGCGTCAGGCCGACGACACCTCCTACCGCAGCGGGCCGTCGATTACTGCGAACGACGACGCCTACGGGACCGACGTCGTGGTGCCGACCGACTCGATTCAGGGTGAAACCGCCGTCGCCGCTATCGAAACCGACAACAAGCCGGTGATCTGGCTGTGGGCCGGAGTCGTGGTGTTTTATCTGCTCTCCGCGTTCCTGCTGGCCAAGGGCAATCTGCGCGCGGGACTGGCCTATGGGGCGGCCTTCGTCGCCGATGTGACCCTGACCTATCTGACCAAGGGCGAGGCCGGTTCAGGCCTGTTCGACAAGATATTAGAGACCCTGTCCGGCTGGGACCCGCGCTATACCCTGACGCTGGTGGCGCTGGTGCTGGGCTTCATCGTCCTCATGGCGCGCGGCCGTCCGCTGCCGAAGCGTCATCTGGCGATGGAATAGGGCACAATCCGCCAAAAATCGCCGGTCGGGCTGTGAATAGACTTGACCCTGCGGCTTGAGGATTTTACGGCAGAGCACATATATTTTTGCACGAAATAAGGCTCAGTCATGTCTCAGGAACAAAGCTTCGACGTCGTCATCATCGGCGGTGGTCCCGGCGGCTACAATGCCGCGGTGCGTGCCGGTCAACTGGGCCTGAAAACCGCGATCATCGAATCGCGCGGCGTACTGGGTGGCACCTGCCTGAACGTCGGTTGTATGCCCTCGAAGGCCCTGCTGCACGCCTCGGAACTGTTCGAAGCCGCGACGCACGAATTCAAGACCATCGGCATCGAAGTCCCCGCGCCGACGCTCAACCTCGTCCAGATGATGAAGGCCAAGCAGGACAGCGTCACCGCCCTGACCAAGGGCGTCGAGTTCCTGATGAAGAAGAACAAGGTCACCTATATCCCCGGCTTCGGCAAGATCGAGGGTCAGGGCAAGGTGTCGGTCACCGCGCAGGACGGTTCGGTCCAGCAGCTTTCGACCAAGAACATCGTCATCGCCACGGGCTCCGAGCCCACCCCGCTGCCGGGTGTCGCCGTCGATCAGAAGCAGATCGTCGACTCGACCGGCGCCCTGTCGCTGCCAAGCGTGCCCAAGCATCTGGTTGTCGTGGGCGCGGGCATCATCGGCCTTGAACTCGGTTCGGTCTGGCGTCGTCTGGGCGCCAAGGTGACCGTGGTCGAATTCCTCGACCGTATCACGCCGGGCATGGACACCGAAGTCGCCACGGGCTTTCAGAAAATCCTGACCAAGCAAGGCTTCGAGTTCAAGCTCGGCACCAAGGTCACCGCCGCTAAAACCTCGGACAAGGGCGTTGCGCTTAGCCTTGAGGCTGCAAAAGGTGGCAATGCCGAAACGCTCGACGCCGACGTGGTGCTGGTCGCCATCGGCCGCCGTCCGTTCACCTCGGGTCTGGGCCTCGAAAACGTCGGCGTGGCCACGGATCAGCGCGGCTTCATTCCGACCGACCACTTCAAGACCTCGGCCCCTGGCGTGTGGGCCATCGGCGACGTGATCACCGGCCCGATGCTGGCGCACAAGGCCGAAGAAGACGCGGTCGCGGCTATCGAACTGATCGCCGGTAAGGCCGGTCACGTCGATTACGATCTGGTCCCGTCGGTCGTCTATACCTTCCCGGAAGTGTCGTGGGTCGGCAAGACCGAAGACCAGCTCAAGGCGGCGGGTGTGCAGTACAAGGTCGGTAAGTTCCCGTTCATGGCCAACAGCCGTGCCAAGATCAACCACGAGACCGACGGCTTCGTAAAGTTCCTGGCCGATGCCAAGACCGATCGCGTCTATGGCGTCCATATCCTCGGCCCGCAAGCCGGTGAAATGATCGGCGAGGCCTGTGTGCTGATGGCGTTCGGCGGCGCGTCGGAAGATCTGGCGCGCATCTGCCACCCGCACCCGACGCGTTCGGAAGCCGTCCGTCAGGCGGCCATGGGCGTCGAAGGCTGGACGATGCAGGCGTAACGCATGTGTTACGGGGTTTGGGGCCTGTGGCCCCAAGTCTTTCTAAACAAAAGAAAAGCCTCGCTTTTTGGAGCGAGGCTTTTCTTTTGTTCAAAGGTTTCGTGGGGTCGCGGACCCCACACCCCATAACCGGAGCTCACGCGGCTTCCGTCTTTTTCGGTCGTCCGCCCATCTTGCCATTCAGGCGGCTTGCCTGACTGCGCTTCAACCGCTTGAGCATAATCGTCGATCCCATGTGATCAGCGAGCAGTTGTGCAATGGAAAGGTCGGCGTCGAGGGCGGGGATATGTAAGCCGTAACCACGCCCCTCGATAACGAGTTTGCGCAGGTCGGCCGGGGATGCTTCGGCCAGCTCCGGAATCAGTCGCGTAGGAATACCGGCCCGCGTACCGTTCGAAAGGCTGATGCAGATTTCATGATGACGCGCATCATACCGCGCGCTCTCGGCCACCATGACCGGCGCTTTTTTAAGGGTTCTGGCAGCAAATTCAGCCGCATTGGGCATTTTGAATTCAGCCATGAATCTCACTCCATTTTTCGCAGATAGCGGTCAGGTTCTCAGCAATGGCTTCGCCGATTTTTCTGACCTCTGTGGGTTTGAAGCCTTCCTGTTCCATAAGTTCAACGGGGCCATCCGGTCCGTTCAACGCGAATCTCGCCCGCGCTTCGTTACCTTTGACGGCGTGAACATGCGGTGGCGGATGATCGTTCGTATAGATGATGACCCGTATGTTCCCGATTTGCAAAACCGTAGGCATGACGTAGTATATCAAAACCTAACTATATGTCTAGGTTAGCCCTTCGGATGCGCCGCCGCATAGGCGGACAGCAGGCGTTCGGCATCGACTTGGGTATATTTCTGCGTCGTCGAGAGCGACACGTGCCCCAGCAGCTCCTGAATCGAGCGCAGATCGGCCCCTGAGCCCAGCAGATGCGTGGCGTAGGAATGGCGCAGGGCGTGCGGTGTGGCGCGATCGGACAGGCCTAGTCGCGAGCGCATATGCTGTACCGAAGCCTGCACATGACGTGGCGACAAGGGGCCGCCGCGTTTGGCGCGGAACAGTTCGTCGTCAGCGGAGAGATTGAACGGTTGCAGGCCTTTATAGGTCTCGATGGCCGCACGCACCTCATCCAGCACGGGGACAAGGCGCGTCTTGTTGCCCTTGCCGACGATGCGCAGGCTATCGGTCAGCGGCGTGTCCTTGATACGCAACGACAGGGCTTCGGAAATCCGCAGACCGCAGCCGTAGAGGAGCAGGTAGACCGCCTGATCGCGGGCGGCTTCCCACTCAGTCTTGTCCGCATCGAGCACGGCTTCCTGCATCAGCCCCAGCGCCTGATCTTCGTTGAGCGGGCGGGGCAGGGTGGCTTTCAGGCGCGGCCCGCGCATCAGGGCCACCTGCGGGCTCGACATCCCCAGATGCAGGTCGAGATAGCTATGGAAGGATTTGATGGCCGACAAATGCTGCGCCAGAGAGCGTGGCGACAGGGGCGGGTCTTTGGACCTCAGATGCGCCATCCAGCCGCGAATATCGACCGAGGTCAGGTGCGTCAGGTCGTTGAGGTCGATCTCGCTGCCGAGGGTGCGTTTCAGATGCGCCAGATAGAGCCCGAAGGCATGGCCATAGGCTTCCAGCGTGCGCGGTGAACAGCGCTTCTGGGCCTTCATATAGGTCAGCCATTGCAGGCGGGTATCGTCGATGGTCATGCGCCCAGATTAGGCGCGAATGGTAAGCAAGTGCTTACGACAAAACCGGCCAGCGTTCGGCAACGCGTTCGACGACACGGGTGACGAAGGCAACAAGTTCAGCGCCCATTTCCGGGCTGAAGCCGTCGAAATCAGCCGAGCCGAAGGCCACGGCGCCGGGACGGCCATCGCGCCACATGGCCGTGCGCAGGACGGCGGCGGATTTGATGCGGCGGACATCTTCGCCGAACAGGGCGCGGCAAACCCCTTCGGGGCCAAGCAGAGACAGACCGGTCTCACCGATGATGTAGTCGACGCCGCCGTAATCGAGCGTCATCCAGCCAAGCGGCACGGGCGCGGTGTCTTCCAGCGCAATCGTCGCGGAAACGAGGCCGAAACGGCTGCGCACCTCCTCATTGAGGCGGCGCGCCAGATCGGAATGGTTCCGCGCTTCCATCAGGCTAAGGATCAGGCCGTGGGCCTGATTCTGCGCATCGAAATTGGCTTTTGCGGTCAGTTCAAGCTGCCGGCGGACGTCAAAATCCTTGATCGCCTTGGCTTCCAGCCGCGACAGGGCGGCGGGGCCGAAGTCAATCAGGTTGCGCGTCTTGGGTTGCAGGCCCATGGCGTCGAGTAGGGCGCGATCCTGTTTGATTTCCTGCGCGAAGTCAGGCAACAGACCGCGCAGCGTCTGATAATCCATCAGCGCGGCAAGGCGTTCTACGGTGCTGGGTTCGCGGTAATCGGAAGACATCTGTGGTTAGCAACGCGTTAAGCTTGTGGTCAGCCCAATTGATGACATAAAATCTGCATCAGCATGAGTCAAATCTATGGTTAATACGTAAATTCTTATGGATGCCCTGTTCACCACCGCTGAAATGACGCGTCCGATGCGGTGCACGAAGGTGGCTGTGCTGGCACCGATGGACACGCCGCTCGATTATGCATTGCCGGACGATATGATGCTCAGTGTCGGTGACCACGTCTGGGTGCCGCTTGGGCACGCGAAAATTCGCGGGCTGGTGACCGAGATTTCGGACACGGTCGAGACCGAATTCAAGCTCAAACCGATTGCGGCGAAGATCGACGATGAACCGGTGCCCCCGGCATCCCTGCGCTTCTGGCTGTGGGCGGCGGGCTGGACCCTGACCGCGCCGGGGACGTTCCTCAAGGGCTGTTTACAGGCGCTGAAAACCCCGAAAGCTCAGGTCAAACACGGCTTTGTCCGCACCGAGGCCGAACCCGTCAAGCTGACGCCGAAGCAGATGCGTGTGCTTGAGGTCGCCGTCTTGGCCATGAGCGCCGCTGAACTGGCCCAAGCCGCCGGGGTGACCGTCGGCGTGGTGCAGACTCTGGAGAAAAAAGGCTATCTGACGCGCGTCGAATTTACCGCGCAGGGTTTCGATGCGCCCGATCCGGATTTCATGGCACCGACGCTGAACGGCGATCAGGCGGCGGCGGATCGTCTGCTGGAAATGGAGTGGGACAGACAGGTCTTTTCACCTGTTTTGTTGGACGGAGTGACCGGGTCCGGCAAGACCGAGGTCTATCTGGAAACCGTGGCACGGGCGTTACGCGACGATCCTACCGCTCAGGTGATGATCCTGCTGCCGGAAATCGCCCTGACCACGGCGGTTATGGGACGTCTGAAGCGCCGCTTCGGCGTCGATCCGGTGCAATGGCATTCGGCCATTTCGCCCAGCCAGCGCCGCCGTATATGGGAAGGCGTGGCGCGCGGTGAGGCCCGGCTGATCGTCGGCGCCCGTTCGGCTCTGTTCCTGCCCTATGCCAATCTGAAGCTGATCGTCATCGACGAAGAGCACGACGGCTCGTTCAAACAGGAAGAAGGCGTGCGCTATCAGGCGCGCGACCTCGCCGTCATGCGCGCCCATCAGGAAGGCTTCATGGTCGTCATGGCCTCGGCGACGCCGTCGCTGGAAACCCTGACCAATGCCCAAAAAGGCCGCTATGCCTGGGTGCGGCTGGAGCAGCGCCACGGCACGGCGCAACTGCCGGATATCGACCTGATCGATATGAAGGCCCACGCGCCCGAAGCCGGGCCGACCGGCGACAAATGGTGGCTGTCCGATCCATTGGTGAAGGAGATCGAGGCGACCTTGGCGCGGCGCGAACAGGTCCTGCTGTTCCTCAATCGCCGGGGCTATGCGCCACTGGTCCTGTGTCGGGCGTGCGGTGAGCGGATGACTTCGCCGAAGACCGATAGCTGGCTGGTCGAACACCGGGCGACCGGGCGGCTGGTCTGTCACCTGACCGGTTTCTCGATGAAAAAGCCCGACCGCTGCCCGCATTGCGGCGCGCTGGACAGCCTGACCTCGATCGGACCGGGGGTCGAGCGCATTCTGGAAGAGGTGCGCGAGCGCTTCCCGGCGGCGCGGGCGGAAATATTCTCGTCCGACACCACGCCTGATGCGGACTCGTCGGCGGCCCTGATCAAGCGAGTCGAGGACCACGAAACCGATATCCTGATCGCCACGCAGGCGGCGGCCAAGGGGCATAATTTTCTCAACCTGACCCTCGTCGGGATTGTCGATGCCGATCTCGGCCTCAAGGGCGGCGATTTGCGCGCGGCGGAGCGGACGTTCCAATTATTGGCGCAGGCAACGGGCCGTGCCGGTCGCGCGGAAAAGGCCGGACGGGCGGTGCTGCAAACCTATTCGCCGGAGCATCCGGTCATGCAGGCGCTCAAGGCGCAGGACCGCGAGGCCTTTTACGCCTACGAACAGATGAGCCGCGAAATCGCGCAGTTTCCGCCGTTCGGGCGGCTGGCGGCGGTGATCCTGTCGGCTAAGGACAATGCTCTGCTTAACCGCTTCGGGCGCGAACTATCGCTGGCGATTCCGAACACGGAAGGTATCGACGTCTATGGCCCTGCCGATGCGCCGTTGAGCCTTGTGCGCGGCATGTGGCGCAAGCGGTTTCTGGTCCGCGCCGACCGCAATCGCGACCTGCAAGGGTTCATGACCGCGTGGCTGAAAAGCGTGAAGACGCCGAATGCGGTCCGCGTGGTGACCGATATTGAGCCGTATAGTTTTCTGTGACGGCAAAATAATCGTCATGCGTGCGCCCGCCTAAACCTGACGTTAGGTAATATTGGCTATGTCTCGATGTGAAACCGAGGGGCATTTCCATGATAACCAAGCTGCGTCTGGCGATCCGCAACGACCTTGAGGCCGCGGCCGAAGCGCGCGTTTTCGGGTCCGGCTGGCTGAGCGGCGTGCTGGCGCTGGTGCTGGGCGGATCGGCCCTGTTGTTGCTGCTGGCGCATCAGTATCCGGCGTGGTTTTCGGTCGAAGATCTCGAAGCCGTCCACGCCAGCCCTTATTATATGCTGGGGGTTCAGGCTCTGGCGCTCGCTGCGTTCGCGCTGGCCTGCGTCAATCTGGTCCTGCGTCGGAACAAGATTCTGGGGTTCAGCGCCGTCGCCTTCGTGCTTATGACGACGACCCTGGGCGCGATCGGTGCCCAGACCATTCCCGGCGAAGGCATCAATTTCGGCGTCGACTGGTTTATCCTCAATCTGCTGCTCAAGGGCCTGTTGTTCGTGCCGCTGGAAAAGCTGTTCAGCGGCGACAAGCCGCAGCCGCTGTTTCGCTACGAATGGCGCGAAGACCTGCTCTATTTCCTGATCTCCAGCCTGCTGATCCAGATCATGGCCTTCATCTCTCTGGCCCCGACCATGGCGATTCTGAAACACGCCGCGCTGTGGCAGTCATTGCGGGATGCGGTCGCCGCCCAGCCCTATATCGTGCAATTCGTCGAGCTGATGCTGATCGCCGATTTCATGCAGTACGGCTTTCATCGCCTGTTCCATCAGGTGCCATTCCTGTGGCGCTTTCACGCCGTCCACCATTCGGCGCAAGCCATGGACTGGATGGCCGGTTCGCGGATGCACCTGTTTGAAATCCTGCTCCTGCGCGGTGTGACGATCATTCCGCTCTATGCGCTGGGCTTCGATCAGAGCGCGCTCTACGGCTACATATTCTTCGTCTATCTTGTTTCGGCCTATGTCCACGCCAATCTGCGCTTCAAGGACGAGGGGATCTCCCTGTTCTTCGTGACGCCGCGCTTCCATCACTGGCACCACGGCATCGAAAAAGAAGCCATCGACGTGAATTTCGCCGTGCATTTTCCGTGGATAGACCGGCTGTTTGGCACCTATTATCTGCCGAAAGGGCAGTGGCCGTCAGGCTATGGTATCGGCGGTCATCCGGTGCCCAAGGGCTGGTGGGCGCAATTCATCTACCCGTTGCAGCGGGAAAAGAAGCCCGTGCCCGAACCGGCGGAATGATCAGGCGTAAAGCACCGATTTCGGGCCGAAGACCGCGCGTTCATCGTCGAGGCCCTTGCTGAGGTCTTCGAATTCTTCCTCGATGTCCTTCATGTCCTCGTAAGAACTGCGGAAATCCTCGACCGTATCCTTGCCGACTTTTTGAAAGGTCAGCTTGATCTTGGCGGTTTCGAGCAGTTCCTTGGTGGCTTTCATGAAGCCGCGCACCAGCCGCATGAACTCGCCGACCTCCATCAGTTCGCCCTGAGCCCGGTCGCGCTCGGTTTTCACATAGGCTTCGGCGGCGGTTTTCGCCTCAAGCGGTGTCTGGGGTTTTTCGGCGGTTTCCGAGGTTTCGGCGGTGGCTTCAACCGCGGTGTCGCCTTCGACCGCTTCCGTGGGCACGTCTTCCGACGTGGTCTCGACCTCGCTCACGGCGTCGGAGGCTTCAGCCTCGACGTCCTTCGTCTCGTCCGGGACGGGCGTACTGGCGGTGACCTGCGCGGCGGCATAGCCCGACACATCGCTCGAATTGCCGCCCGCCCTGACATATTCCTTGACGATGGCTTTCAGCTCTTTCATCGCCTGCGCCAGCAGTTTGGCCATCATCTTAGGGTCGTTTTCGCCCAGCTTTTTGATGATCTTCATGCGCTCGAAAAGCTGCATCAGCTTTTCCTTGGCGCGGGCGCGGGTATCGTCGCGCACCTTGCGCGGCACATCGCGGACATCGTCCATCGCCTGTTTCTGAGCGCTGAGTTTCTCGGCCTTGAGCGCCTTGAGTTTTTCGGCCATGCCGCCCGTCGTCAGCGACGGCATGAAGGTCGTTCTGATGTCCATGGTCCTCAGCCTTCTGCTGTGTGTCGGGATGGTAACAGAACAGGCTTAACCGAATCTGAAACGCAAAACGCCTCCGGAAAACCGGAGGCGTTGCAAAAGCAAACCGTGTTTGCCTTAGATATGAGAATCGGGGTGCTTTTCAGCGCCTTGGGCCGCCTTCTTCTTCTGGCTGGCGCGCGAGAGCATGTTCAGGCCCTCGACCAGTGCCGAGAAGGCCATGGCGGCGTAGATATAGCCCTTGGGGACGTGGACGCCGAAGCCTTCGGCGATCAGCACGGTGCCGATCATCAAAAGGAAGCCGAGCGCCAGCATGACGACGGTCGGGTTCTTTTCGATGAAGTTGGCCAGCGGGTCCGACGCCAGCAGCATGACCAGAACCGCGACGACGACGGCGACCATCATGACGGGGACGTGGTCGGTCATGCCGACGGCGGTCAGGATCGAGTCGACCGAGAAGACGAGGTCGAGCAGGATGATTTGAACGATGGCGGCGCCGGCATTGTTGATGGTGGCGTTCTTGGCGTCCATCACGTCATGCGTCGGCGCAGGATCAACCGTATGGTGGATTTCCTTGGTCGCCTTCCAGACGAGGAACAGGCCGCCGGCGATCAGGATCAGGTCTTTCCACGAGAACGAGGTCTCGAACATCGGCTCACCGTGTTCGCCCAGCGGCCCGATAAGGCCCAGATTGAACACCTCGGCCTTCAGGCCGATGATCCAGCCGATGGTCAGCAGCAGACCCAGACGCATGATCAGGGCCAGACCGATACCGAGGCGGCGGGTCTTCTGGCGGTCTTTCTCCGGCAGCTTGTTCGACAGGATCGAAATGAAGACGAGGTTGTCGATGCCGAGCACGACCTCCATCACGATGAGGGTGACAAGGGCCGCCCAGACGGCGGGATCGGAAAAAAGGGCCACAAGGTCCATAGGATATGTCTCTGAAAGCAATAGGGTGCGCTATACATAGGGCAACCCCGTTAAAGCACAATCAGTCGCATAACAGGAAAATCGTTTGCATAAGGCGCTAGGCCCATTTTTCGGGCAACCATTGCAGATAGGCGGAAAAATCTGAAAATCATCTATGATCTCGTCCGGTCACAGAAAATTGAAAAATGCCGTTTGGTTGGTTGCGATGCGGGAGACCCCATGCTAAGAGGCGCGCGGCTTTAAAAGCTTGGCGCCTTGTATGTGTGCGCCTGTCAGGCTGCGCCCATTCCAATTATTTCTTTTGCCGGAACCTGCCGTGAGCGATATTTTTACAGAAACAGAGGTCGGCGCCCGTTACGCCAAGGCCGTGTTCGAACTGGCCGTTACCGCTGGTTCTATCGACGCCGTCCATGCCGATCTGGTAACTCTTAAGGCTTTGCTGATCGAGAGCAAGGACCTGCGCCGTCTGGTGACCTCGCACGCCTTCACCTCAGCCGACAAGCTGAAGGGCCTGACCGCCGTTCTGGAAAAGGCCGCGCCGAACGCCCTGACGATCAAGGCGCTGGGCCTGATCGCGCAGAATGGCCGCCTGTCTCAGGTTTTCGGTTTCATCACCGCGTTTAACCGCCTGCATGACGCCCGCAAGGGCATCGTTTCGGCGGTCGTTGCCTCCGCCACCACGCTTTCCGAAGCCCAGGTGGCCGATCTTCAGGCGGCCCTGCGCACTGCGCTGGGCCGTGACGCCGTGATCAGCCAGTCGGTTGATCCGTCCCTGCTCGGCGGGCTTAAGGTCCGCGTGGGCTCGCGTCTGTTCGACGCGTCGCTCAAGACTAAACTCGACTCCCTCAAATTCGCCCTTAAGAGAGCGTAAGACTCATGGACATTCGTGCTGCCGAAATCTCGGCCATCCTCAAAGCTCAAATCGCCGGTTTCGGTGAAGAAGCCGACGTTTCGGACGTAGGTTCCGTTCTGTCGGTCGGCGACGGTATCGCCCGCGTTCACGGCCTCGACAAGGTTCAGGCCGGTGAAATGGTCTCCTTCCCCAAGGCGGGCGTCAAGGGCATGGCCCTGAACCTCGAAAAGGACAATGTCGGCGTCGTTATCTTCGGCGAAGACCGCGAAGTCCGCGAAGGCGACGAAGTCCGCCGCCTCGGTGAAATCGTGCAGGTGCCGGTCGGCAAGGGCCTTCTCGGCCGCGTCGTCAACCCGCTGGGCGAGCCCATCGACGGCAAGGGTCCGATCGAAGTGACCGAATTCCGCCGCGTCGACGTCAAGGCCCCCGGCATCATCCCGCGCAAGTCGGTGCACGAGCCCGTGCAGACCGGCATCAAGGCCATCGACACCCTGATCCCCGTCGGCCGCGGCCAGCGCGAACTGATCATCGGTGACCGTCAGACCGGTAAGACCGCCGTCGCCATCGACGCCATCCTGAACCAGAAGGCCGCTAACGCCGGTTCGGACGAGTCGGCCAAGCTGTACTGCATCTACGTCGCCATCGGCCAGAAGCGTTCGACCGTCGCCCAGATCGTCAAGGCACTGGAAGAAAACGGCGCGCTGGAATACACCATCGTCGTCGCCGCCACGGCGTCCGAGCCCGCCCCGCTGCAATTCCTGGCACCGTTCGCCGGTTGCGCCATGGGCGAGTTCTTCCGCGACAACGGCATGCACGGCCTGATCATCTATGACGATCTGTCGAAGCAAGCCGTCGCCTATCGTCAGATGTCGCTGCTGCTGCGCCGTCCGCCGGGCCGCGAAGCCTATCCGGGCGACGTTTTCTATCTCCATTCGCGTCTGCTGGAACGCGCCGCGAAGCTGAACGAAGACAATGGTTCGGGCTCGCTGACCGCTCTGCCGATCATCGAAACCCAGGCCAACGACGTGTCGGCCTACATCCCGACCAACGTGATCTCGATCACCGACGGCCAGATCTTCCTTGAAACCGACCTGTTCTATCAGGGCATCCGCCCCGCCGTGAACGTCGGCCTGTCGGTGTCGCGCGTCGGCTCGGCCGCCCAGATCAAGGCGATGAAGCAGGTTGCCGGTTCGATCAAGGGCGACCTTGCCCAGTATCGCGAAATGGCCGCCTTCGCCAAGTTCGGTTCGGACCTCGACGCCGCCACGCAGCGCCTGCTGGCCCGCGGTGCGCGTCTGACGGAACTGCTGAAGCAACCGCAATATTCGCCGCTGAAGGTCGAAGAGCAGGTTGCGGTGATCTACGCCGGTACGCGCGGTTACCTCGATAAGGTCGCCGTCAACGAAGTCGGTCGTTTCGAGCGCGAATTCCTCAGCCTCCTGCGTGGCAAGCACGTCGAACTGCTGGCCGCCATCCGCGACAAGAAAGCCCTGTCGCCGGAGCTGGAAGAGCAATTGAAGGCCATCGTCACGGACTTCGCCGCCAACTTCGCTTAATAAACAACCTCCCCTGCGACAGCGGGGGAGGGGTCAGCTTGCTGGCCGGAGGGGCAAGGCCCCGATTTATAGGGACTATTCATGGCAAGTCTTAAGGACATGCGCGTTCAGATCGCCAGCGTGAAAGCCACGCAGAAGATCACCAAGGCCATGCAGATGGTCGCCGCCGCCAAGCTCAAGCGGGCTCAGGACGCGGCTGAGAACGCACGCCCCTACGCCAAGCGCATGGCCTCGGTCATCGCCAATCTGGCGCGTGGCGTGTCGGGCGATGCCGCACCGAAGCTGCTGGCCGGGACCGGCTCGACGCAGAACCATCTGGTCGTCGTCGCCACCGCCGATCGCGGTCTGGCCGGCGGGTTCAACTCCTCGATCGTCCGCGCGGCGCGCGAACACATCCGCGAGCTGATCGCCGAAGGCAAGACCGTCAAGGTGCTGACCGTGGGCCGCAAGGGCCTCGATCAGCTCAAGCGTCAGTATGCCGACCGCATCACCGGTTCGTTCGAACTGGCCAAGACGCTGAACCTCGATGTCGCGCAGCCGATCGCCGACGCCATCTTCACGGCGTTCGACAACGGTCAGGCCGATGTCGTAACCCTGTTCTACAGCCAGTTCCGTTCGGTCATCTCTCAGGTGCCGACCGCGAAGCAACTGATCCCGGCCCAGATCGAAGCCAGCACCGAGGAAACTTCGGGCGGCGCGGTCTATGAGTACGAGCCGTCGGAAGAAGAGATTCTCGAAACGCTGCTGCCGCGCAATCTGACGGTTCAGATTCTGGCCAGCCTTCTGGAAAACAACGCGGGCTTCTATGCCGCCCAGATGAGCGCGATGGACAACGCCACGCGCAACGCGGGCGAAATGATCAAAGCCATGAACCTGAAATACAACCGTAAACGCCAGGCGCAGATCACGACCGAACTGATCGAGATCATCGCCGGTGCCGAAGCCATCTAAGGATTATTGAAAATGTCCGCCCATCAAACGATTACGGCCAATAAGGGCCGCGTCACCCAGGTTATCGGTGCCGTTGTCGACGTCGAATTCGACTCGAACCTGCCCGCCATCCTCAACGCTCTGGAAACCGTCAACACGGCTTCGGGTTCGCGCCTCGTCCTCGAAGTGGCGCAGCACCTCGGCGAAAACGCCGTGCGCACCATCGCCATGGACGCCACCGAAGGCCTCGTCCGCGGTCAGGAAGTGACCGACCTCGGCGCCCCGATCACCGTTCCGGTCGGCCCGGCGACGCTTGGTCGCATCATCAACGTCATCGGCGAGCCGATCGACGAAGCCGGTCCGATCGAAACGCAATTCTTCAACCCGATCCACGCCGATGCTCCGGCGTTTGCGGACCAGGCCACCTCGGCTGAAATCCTCGTCACCGGCATCAAGGTCATCGACCTGATCTGCCCGTACGCCAAGGGTGGTAAGATCGGCCTGTTCGGCGGTGCCGGCGTCGGCAAGACCGTGACCATTCAGGAACTGATCAACAACATCGCCAAGGCCTACGGCGGCTATTCGGTGTTCGCCGGTGTCGGTGAGCGTACCCGCGAAGGCAACGACCTCTATCACGAAATGATCGAGTCGAAGGTGAACGAACACGGCGGTGGCGGCGCGTCGCGCTGTACGCTGGTTTACGGTCAGATGAACGAGCCGCCGGGTGCCCGCGCCCGCGTCGCCCTGACCGGTCTGGCTCAGGCCGAATATTTCCGCGACGTCGAAGGCAAGGACGTTCTGTTCTTCGTCGACAACATCTTCCGCTTCACGCAGGCCGGTTCGGAAGTGTCCGCTCTGCTGGGCCGTATCCCGTCGGCGGTGGGCTATCAGCCGACGCTGGCGACCGAAATGGGCAAGCTGCAAGAGCGCATCACCTCGACCAACAAGGGTTCGATCACCTCGGTTCAGGCTGTGTACGTGCCCGCCGACGACCTGACCGATCCGGCTCCGGCCGCTTCGTTCGCCCACCTCGACGCCACGACGGTTCTGTCGCGTTCGATCGCCGAACAGGGCATCTATCCGGCCGTTGACCCGCTCGACTCGACCTCGCGTATCCTCGATCCGCGCATCGTCGGCGAAGAGCACTACAACACCGCCAACCAGGTCCAGCAAATCCTCCAGCAGTACAAGTCGCTGAAGGACATCATCGCCATCCTCGGCATGGACGAACTGTCGGAAGAAGACAAGCTGGTCGTGGCCCGCGCCCGTAAGATCCAGCGCTTCCTGTCGCAGCCGTTCCACGTCGCCGAAATCTTCACCGGCACGCCGGGCGTTCTGATGAAGATCGAAGACACCATCAAGGGCTTCAAGGGCCTTTGCAACGGCGACTACGACCACCTCCCCGAAGCGGCCTTCTACATGGTCGGCGGCATCGAGGAAGCCATCGCCAAGGCCGAGCGCCTGGCGGGTGAGGCCTAATCATCATGGCCGAGAAGCTCCACGTCTCTCTGGTGACACCGGAAAAGGAACTCTTTTCCGGTGACGTCGATCAGGTGATCGCACCGGGTTCCGAAGGCGAATTCGGCGTGCTGGTCAATCATGCGCCGTTCATGACGACGCTGGCCGAAGGTATGGTAACCATCCTCGACGGTGACAAGAAGCGCATGTATCAGGTGCGCGGCGGCTTTGCCGACGTGAACGCCGAGGGCATGACCATTCTGGCCGAAAGCGCCGAGGAATATGTCGAAACGGTCCACTAAGGATCGGTTTCTGACGGCTCAAATTAAACCCCCGCTGGATTGCTCCGGTGGGGGTTTTTGTTTTCCCCCTCGCCCCTTTGGGGAGAGGGTTGAGGTGAGGGGGCAACACCGAGCGTGGGATTTCCCCCTCACCCGGCCCAAAGACTATCGTCTTTGCGCCACCCTCTCCCCGAAGGGGCGAGGGGAAGTCCTTACTCCACGCCTTCGACCAGAACCATGTTGAACTCAGCCGCGTTGAGGCGGTGTTCGCGGGCGGCCTGATAGTCCGGCGAGTTATAATAGCCGAGCGCCGCCTCATAGGACGGGAACTCAAGGATCACGACGCGCGGAAAGCCCTGACCTTCCAGCACTTCCGAACGCCCGCCACGTGCCAGCGGCGTCATGTTGAAGGCTTCGGCCGGGGCCTTGGTCCCTGCGCCGTACTTGGCGTAGGATTCGGGATCGCTGACCTTGGCCTGAGCGATGATGTAAGCTTTGGGCATATGAGCATTCTCCTGTTGCTAATACTCCCCCACTTGTGGGGGAGATACCGCCGTCAGGCGGGAGAGGGGGGCCTTACAGCCGGAAAGGCCCCCCTCCGTCGTTTTCGCTAAAGCTCAAACGCCACCTCCCCCGCAAGCGGGGGAGTATTTGGGAAGCATATGTGTCGGTTAGCAAGAATTTGCACAAAAGCCTACAGTTCGACGCCATTTGCGACTATATAGGCCCCAAATGAGTACACCTTTTCTCAAGATGAACGGCCTCGGCAATGATTTCATTGTCGTTGATGCCCGGACCCGGAGTTTCCAACCCGCCGCGGAGCAGATCCGTGCGTGGGGTAATCGTGCATCTGGCGTCGGTTTCGATCAGTTGATCGCCATCGAAGCCTCGCCCGAAGGCGACGCCTTCATGCGCGTGTGGAATTCCGACGGTGGCACGGTCGAGACCTGCGGCAATGCCTTGCGCTGCGTGGCCTGGTATCTCGATCAGGACCAGCCCGATACTGAGCTGAAAATCGACACACTGGGCGGCAAGACGACCGCACGGGTGCTGGAGCGCGACGCGAAGACCGGCATCGCTTCGGTCGATATGGGTAAGCCGCGCCTTGACTGGACGCAGATTCCGCTCTCAGAAGAAATGAACACCGAACGGCTGGAGCTTCAGGTCGGCCCCATCGACGCGCCGCTCTATCACACGCCGTGCGCCGTCTCGATGGGCAACCCGCACGTCGTGTTCTTTGTTGACGATGTCTCCACCGTCGATGTCGAGCGCACCGGCAGCCTGATCGAGAACCACCCGCTGTTCCCCGAAGGCGTCAATGTCGAGTTCGCGCAGGTGATCGACCGCAACACCATCCGCATGCGGGTGTGGGAGCGCGGCGCGGGCATTACTAAGGCCTGCGGTACTGGAGCTTGCGCCACATTGGTCGCCTGCGCGCGGCGCGGCCTGACCGATCGCCATGCCAATGTCATCATGGACGGCGGGCCGCTGCATATTCTGTGGCGTTCCGATGATCACGTCATCATGACCGGCCCGGTCGAGGTCGAATTCGAGGGCGCGCTGTAGTGGCTCACGATCACGCGCACGAAGAGGTTCTGGCGGAAGCGCCGGAAACGCCCGTCGGCCTGCAAAACGGCGTCGAGGTGGTCACCTTCGGCTGCCGTTTGAATTCGTACGAGTCCGAACTGATCCGCAAGACGGCGGCCAATGACGGCCTCGACGGTGCGATCATCTTCAATACCTGCGCCGTGACGGGCGAGGCCGTGCGTCAGGCGCGTCAGGCCATCCGCCGGGCGCGCAAGGAAAACCCGGACGCCAAACTGATCGTCACCGGCTGTGCGGCGCAAACCGATCCCGACACCTTCGCCACTATGAGCGAGGTCGATTTCATCATCGGCAATGGCGATAAATCGACCGCCGGGGCCTATGCCCTGACGCCGGACTCGGCCCGCATCGCCGTCAACGACATCTTCTCGGTGCGTGAAACCGCCGGGCACCTGATCGACGGGCTCAAGGATCGCGCCCGCGCCTATGTCGAGGTGCAGAACGGTTGCGACCACCGCTGCACCTTCTGCATCATCCCCTATGGCCGCGGCAATTCGCGCTCGGCGGCGGCGGGCGACGTGGTGGGGCAGATTTCGCGTCTGGTCGATGAAGGTTATAACGAGGTGGTCCTGACCGGGGTCGATCTGACCTCGTGGGGCAACGACCTGCCGGGGACGCCGCAACTGGGCAACCTGGTCGGGCGTATCCTGAAGCACGTGCCGGACCTCAAACGTCTGCGTCTCTCGTCGATCGATGCGGCGGAAATCGACGACAGTCTGATGCGGCTGTTTGCCGATGAAGAGCGTCTGGCGCCTTATCTGCATCTCAGCCTGCAACACGGGGACGACCTGATCCTCAAGCGCATGAAGCGCCGCCACCTGCGCGCCGATGCCATCAAGCTGGTGCAGCAGGTGCGGGCCCTGCGCCCGGACGTGGCCTTCGGGGCCGATATGATCGCCGGGTTCCCGACCGAAACCGAGGAACACTTTGCCAATTCGGTGGCGCTGGTCGATGAATGCGATCTGGCGTTTCTGCACGTCTTTCCGTACAGCCCACGCCCTCAGACCCCGGCGGCGAAAATCCCGCAACTGCCGCGTCCGCTGATCAAGGACCGCGCCGCGCGTCTGCGCGCCAAGGCGGGTGAGGCGCTGGTGCGGCACCTCGATCGTCAGGTCGGACGTGAGATTTCGGCGGTCGTCGAAAAGGACGGCTTTGCCCGCGCGGCGGACTTTACCGAAGTGCTGTTCGAGGGGGCGGCGACGATTGGTGGTCTTGCGTCCTTACGCATTACGGGCCATGACGGTAAGCGCGCGCTTGCGGCAATAGCTTAACTTCCCTCGCCCCTTTGGGGAGAGGGTGGACAAAGACGTTAGTCTTGGCCGGGTGAGGGGGAAACCCACTCACAGCGGCCCCCTCACCCCAACCCTCTCCCCGTGGGGGAGAGGGGGTTTGACTAGGACGGTTATGACCGAGAAGAAACCCGGCTGGTTTTCGCGCCTGACTCAGGGCCTGTCGAAGACCTCTCAACAACTGACCGAGCAGGTGACGAGCGTCTTCGTCGCCAATAAAGCGCTGGACGCGGCGGCGCTCGAAGAGCTTGAAGACATGCTGATCGAGAGCGATTTCGGTCCGCAGATTTCGGCGACCATCGCCGCCAAGATGGCCGAGCGCAAGTTCGCCGATAACGACCCCAATGCCGTCAAAGAAGCCTTGGCCGCGGCCATTGCCGACGAGCTGAGGGGCCGTGAAGAGGGCTTCGATCCGCTGTCGGGCCCCAAGCCCAATATCGTTCTGTTCGTCGGCGTTAACGGCTCCGGCAAGACGACGACGTTAGGGAAGATCGCGGCGTCTCTGACGGCGCGCGGGGCCAAGGTTCTGATCGTCGCGGGCGACACCTTCCGCGCCGCCGCCGTCGAACAGCTCAAGGTCTGGGCCGAGCGCGCCAAGGCCGACTTTATGGGCCGCAAGACCGGCGCCGATGCGGCGGGACTGGCCTACGATGCCTGTGTGCGCGCCAAGGAAGAGGGCTACGACGTCGTGCTGATCGACACGGCAGGCCGTCTGCAAAACAAACAGCAACTGATGGACGAGTTGCTCAAAATCGTCCGCGTCATCAAGAAGGTCATCGACGGCGCGCCGCACGAGACCCTGCTGGTGCTCGACGCCACGGTGGGTCGCAACGCGCTGGCGCAGGAACAGATTTTCGGCCGTCAGGCCTTCGTGTCGGGCCTCGTTATGACCAAGCTGGACGGCACGGCGCGCGGCGGCATTCTGGTGCCGATCGCCAAGGCCTCGGACGCGCCCATCAAGCTGATCGGTGTCGGCGAGGATATCGAAGACCTTCAGCCGTTCCGCGCGCGCGAATTCGCCCGCTCTATGGTCGGCCTTGAACCTTTAGGTGAGTAAATGAGCGACCCGAAACCCAAGATCGAGATCACCGAAGCCCAAGCCGAGGCCATTCCCGAAGTCATCGTGCCCGATGCACCGGAACCGGCCGCGACCAACTGGGTCAAGTCGGCCATCGACTTTGGCCCGGTCGTCGGGTTTGCCGCCAGCTTTTTCATTTTCAAGAAACTCGGGATCGGCGGGACTGACGCGACCGCCCCGATGATCTATGCGACGGATGTGTTGATCGCGGTGTCGATTATCGCCCTGATCGCAGCCCTTATCATCGAAAAGCGTATCGCGTGGATTCCGCTGGTGGCGACCCTGTTCGCCATTCCGATGGGTCTGATGACCATCTTTTTCCACGATCCGGTCTTCATCAAGGTCAAGGTCACCGTGGTCAATGTCCTTATCGGCGGTATTCTGGGCATAGCCGCGCTGATGAAAAAATACCCGCTCAAAAGCCTGCTCGGCAGCGCCCTGAACCTGCGCGAGACGGCGTGGCCGACCCTGACCTGGATCTGGGTAGCCTTTTACGGGGTTATGGCTGTGGCCAACGAGGTCATCTGGCGGACGCAGTCGGACGATCTGTGGGTGACGTGGAAGCTGGGCTCGATGTTCGGCGGGCCGGTGCTTCTGACCCTTATCCTGACGCCATTCCTGATGAAGAATATTGTGGAAGACAGCAAGTCTTCCGCCACCTGATGGTTGTCCGTCAGTACGCGGATGGATTTGTCGCGAAACTGTGATATTATAATGCTTATATGCGCGCATTCCATCCGGGAGGCGGTGCATGAAAAAGCATAAGCGTAACCATTTTCAGGGGTCCGAGTTGTTAGAAAATTCGCCGTCGCATCTGCTGCATCGTGTCCTTCAGATCGCGCTCGATATCTATACCGAAGAAACCGGCGACAACGCCCTGACCCAGCGTCAGTACGCGCTGCTGCTGGCGGTGGACTCGGCGGAGGGCCTGACCCAGACCGACCTCGTCAAGGCGACCGGCATCGACCGCTCGACGCTCGCCGATATGGTAGCGCGTCTGATCACCAAGGGGTGGCTGGAGCGCGAACGCTCCGCCGCCGATGCCCGCGCCAATCTGGTCCGCCTGTCGACCGAAGGCCGCATGGTGCTGCGCGATATCCAGCCCAAGGTCGAGGCCGCCGACGAGCGTATCCTGAGCCTCCTGTCGCCACCCAAGCGCGACAGCTTCATCAAGCTGCTGCGCAAGATCGCCGCCGTACGCGAAGAGGCCTCCGACGACGAGACCGTCGCCAAGAAGGTCAAGGCCGACAAGAAGGGCGATAAAAAGAAGAAGCACAAGAAGGCTGGCAAGAAGAGCAAGCATTCGTTCTCGGACGGGCCTCTGCCGTTCCCTGAACTGGATAATGGTGCGGTCGAAGAAACTGCCGCCGTAACTGAAACCGAAAAAGCTTAGACCCGAATATTCAAAAGGCTGCCGGGGCGCATCAGTTGCGCCTCCTCCGGCTTGAGGCCTTGCGCGATATCGGCGGCCTTGAAGGTCGCGGGCGTGACCCCTGCGGGCTTGGGCGCAGCCTGCTCCACATTGCCCGCAGCCTGACGGAAGAAGGCTTTCTGCGCCGACAGCGCGCCGTTGAACCGCGTGGCTGTGTCGGTAGACGCAGGCTTGGCGGTCGCGCCCGTGGCTTGTGCTGGGCGGCCCAGAATCATCTGCGACAGGGAAGAGGGGATCGGCGTGGTCATGACCCTATATGTCGCCGAATCAGGTATTTATTTAGTTAACGGCGGATTAGGAATCTATTCGATGCGTTTATAATCCTTGCCGTCGTAGGGTTTCAGCGCGAACGCTTTTTCCGACACCACGGCGATGGGAATGAAAGAGGGGATATCGGTGCGCGGCACCCATTCCAGCTGATCGGTGGTCCCGGCTTTGAGCGCCTGCATAACAGCGCGGTCCTGCATCAGGATCCAGCTGCCGTCCTTGAGGCGCAGGGCGCGGGCCTCGACATAGGTCATGAAGCCCCGGCGCATGAAATCGATACAGACCAGCCTGAGTTGCTTTTTCGAGACCCATTGGCCTTCGTCGCAATTGACAGGGAAATAATGGACCTTTTTCGTCGCCCAATCGACGATATACCAGCCGTTGCCATTGGCGGCGGGCGTCAGGCTGGCGATGTAGCGGCCATCCGGCGACGCTGTACCGCCGTCGACCAGCATATAGCCGGTGCCGTCCTGATCGATGATCAGCTGATCGCGGTTTTCGACCGCATCATAGGTAATGACCGGCAGATCGGCGCGGCCTTCGGCGTCGCGCAGGCGCATGACACCGGTAAACCGCTTGTCTGGCCCATTGGCGGGACAGGGGACCTTGGCGCAGGTTCTGGCGCTGAGTTCGCCGATCCTGTCGCCGTCGCTGTAGATCGTGAAGACGTCGTTGCGGCGCTTGACCAGGCCGCGGTGTTTCTTGAGCAGGGCGGCTTCGCGTGCTTCCGGCGTGACGGGGGCCTGCGCCTGTATCGGCACGGTCATGGTGAGCGCTGTCAGGGCGGTTACACCCGCCAGTATCCACGCTTTCATAAGATCCCCACCTGTTTCAATCCCGCGACTATCTCAGGTCGTTTGACGACTGGCAAGTTACGATGACTGTGAGGATGGGGGGCCGGATATTTACGCGAGCCCCGTCCGTCTGCCCGGCACGCTGGGGGAGTATGAAAGTCGGATCGATGGCAAAAACAGAAACGGCCCTCTCTGGGGGGCAGAGAGGGCCGCGCATGCCGCCGGATTCGAGGGGGGGGGATGATCCCGGCGACGAACTGTGGGTCAACGACTCAACATCTATAAGCCGTAACCGATAAAGTCTAAATAAGAGTTATTTCGCAAAAGGGAAGAGGTAAAATAAAAAAAATCTCGATTATTTTACCTGAGGCTCCCGACGATGGTGACTTTGTACCGATAAGTGTACGAATTCGTCTCAATCATCTGCGAATTAATCTTATTTACTCATACGTTACGTAAATTGCGCAAATTAAGCAAACAGCTTGGCCCAGTTGCGCTTTTCACGGCTCTTCCACGCACCGCGATGATAGGCGTCCGATCCGATCAGCGGCACGACGGTCGTGGCTTCGGCGAAGACCATCTGCTCATAGGTGGTCGAGACCTTGCCCCACGAGGCGGCTTCCTTGAGCGTCGAAGACGAGCAGGCGCCGTCGCGCACGTCGGCGACCGTGATCTGCACTGCATATTTGTGCATGTCGGCTTCGACACCGAGGATTTCGGCGCAGACGACGGTGTCCTGGGCGAAGTTCTTCGGCACGCCGCCGCCGACCATGAACAGGCCGGTGGTGCCCGCCGCGATCTTGACGTCGGTCAGTTCGCGGAAGTCGGCCACGGCGTCGATCATCAGGTAAGGTTGCTTGGCGGCGATACGCTCCTTCTGGTGCTTGACCAGACCGAAACCGGCGGACGAGTCGACGAAGGCCGGGCAGAAGATCGGCACGCCTTCTTCGTAGGCGGTCTGGATCAGCGAGCCCGGCTTCTTGGCATTGCCTTCCGACAGCCACTTGCCCATTTCCCAGATGAATTCACGCGAGGAATAGCCGCGCGGCTCAAGGCGGTTGCAGATCTCAAGGATCGTGTGGTCGCAGGCCTGAAGCTCTTCTTCGTCAATATAGGTATCGTAGATGCGGTCGATATAGTTGTCGCGCAGGACGTTATCGTCCACCTGACCGGCAGCCTGATAGTGCTTGAAGCCGAGCGCTTCGAAGAAGTCCATGTCGACGATCGAAGCGCCCGTGGCGACGACGGCGTCGATCATGCCGAACTTCACCATGTCGCGATAGACGTGCATGCAGCCGCCGGCCGAGGTCGAACCGGCCAGGATTAGCCACGGCGAGCAGGACTGGTCTTCCAGCGCCATGTTGAAGATGTCGGCGGCACGCGCGGTATCGCGCGACGAGAACGACATCTTGCGCATCGAGTCGATGATCGGACGCGCGTCGTACGAGGTGATGTCGACGTGCTCAACGGTGTTCTGGAGCAGGGCGGCTTTCTGGTTGGATTGGAGGGTATCAGCGTTCATCTCTTGAGTCCTTTGAGATAGGAGAAGGGTGAGCGCCCGTCATGGGCCCGTAATCCCCCAGACGGTGCGATGGGGCGGGAATAGAAAGAACGGCGGCGCTATAGAACATAAGCGCCGCCGTGGCAAATCAAGGTTTTATAAGAAACCTTATTTCGAGCGCTTCTTGCCGCGCTTGCCGCCTTTCGGGCGGTTGAGGCGGACGACCTTGTTCTCTTCGACGGCGTCGTAGGCGTTGCGTGGCACGTTGAGCGAGCGCGGGGCCAGACCGAACAGCGAGGCCATCGGCGCTTCGTCGAGGAAGACCGTTTCGCTTTCGCCATAGCCGTTGAAACCGGTGGTCATGGCGACGCCATAGGCCCCCAGCATACCGATTTCGACGTAATCGCCTTCGTCCACATCGGCGGGCAGCCAGAACGGCCCCGGCATGTGGTCGATGGAATCGCAGGTCGGGCCGTAGAAACGGAACGGTTTCAGTTCTTCGGTCTCATCACCCTCTTCTGCCCGATGCAGGCGCACCGGGAACGGCCACTTGGCGTGGGTCGCGTCGAACAGATTGCCGTAGGCGCCGTCGTTCAGATAGAGGGCGTCGCCCTTGCGCAGTTCGACACGGGTCAGGATCGAGGTCGATTCCGCCACCAGCGAGCGGCCGGGTTCGGCCCACAGTTCGGTCGTCTCGTGTACCTTCATCTCTTCGAAGGCACGGTCGATGACGTCCATATATTCGGGCAGGGACGGCGGGATCATGCCGGGATAGACCGACGGGAAGCCGCCGCCGACATCGACGATATCGGCCAGCACCCCGGCGCGAACCAGCGCGCGTGAGGCCGCCGACATGGCCGCGGCATAGGCCGTCGGGCGCATGCACTGAGAGCCGACATGGAACGACAGGCCCATGCGGTCCTGCGTCGCCTGACGCGCCGCCAAAAGCAGGGCCGGGGCTTCGTAGGGCTGGGCGCCGAACTTGTTGGTCAGGGGCAGGTTCGAGCCTTCGCCGGAGGTCGCCAGACGCACGATCAGGTTCAGGTCCTTCGCGCCGCCCGTGGCGTCGAGGATCTTCTGCAATTCTTCGTGGGTGTCGAGGCTGAAGGTCTTCACGCCGAAATCATGATAGGCCTCGGCGATGGCGCGGCGCGACTTGACCGGGTGCATGAAGGCCAGACGCGCGTCGGGCGCGATACCCTTGACCAGCTTGACTTCGTTGATCGAGGCCACGTCGAACGAGCGTACACCGGCTTCCAGCAGGGTCTGAATGACCCACGCGGAAGGGTTGGCCTTTACGGCATAGAAGACATCGCCTTTGAAGTGGCGCTGGAACCATTGCGCTGCGACGGAAACAGGCTCGCGTCGCACAAGGGCGACGGGCTTTTCCGGTGACTGCTCGCGGACCAGGTCCAGGGCCGTTTGGTAGTGTTTCACTATCCAAAACCCCGTAGATAAAAGTTAAACCCAGACCGGCGTTAGCAGCGTTTCATGGATACCCAGCCGAGAGTCGTACTGAACTCAAGGCCCCAGGGTGTCCAACCTATGTGTCGGGGTCCGCCGGAAGCGCGCTATATCGGGTATTTTCGCCCCCATGTAAAGAGTTTTGGGGCATAAAATTTCAATGACAGCCAAGGATCGTCAGCAATGTGCGGCGAATGGGCAGGCGCGGCATCTGTTACAGTTGCCAAAGCTATGAAACTTCGGCAAGACTCCCGTTCATCAGTGTTAACGCGTGCGGGATGGGCCAATCCACCGATGTCGAGTCTGGTCGAAGTTCAGTCGGTGTCGAAAACCTACGTCCAGAAGGCGCAGGGCCATAAGCCATCGCGTCCGTTCAAGGCGCTGGATGGGGTCTCCTTTTCCATGACGCGGCCCGAACGCATCGGCCTGATCGGGCCGTCGGGTTCGGGTAAATCGACGCTCCTGCGATCGTTGTCCGGTCTGATCGTCGCCGAAGTCGGCCACGTCAAAGTGCTGGACAAGACCGTTCAGTCTGCTGGTCGTCTGGGCGAGGACGTGCGTGAGGCGCGTGCCACGATGGGCATGATCGCTCAGCAGTTCAATCTGGTCGGGCGGCTGTCGCTATTCACCAATGCGGCCTTGGGGTTGCTGGGGCGGATCAATCCGTGGCGTGGCTTTTTCGGCCTGTGGAATGCGGACGAAAAGCAGCGCGTCATGGCGGCGCTCGATCACGTCGGCATCGCTGAACGTGCGGGGCAGCGCGCTAACACCCTGTCCGGCGGGCAGCAGCAGCGTGGGGCGATTGCGCGCGCCATCGTGCAGGACGCCAAGCTCATTCTGGCGGACGAGCCTGTCGCCTCGCTTGATCCGGTGTCGGCGCGCCGGGTGATGGAACTGTTGGTCGAGGTCAATGAGCGCCAGAAGGTCGGCGTCATCGTCACCCTGCATCAGGTCGACTATGCGCGGAAATATTGCGACCGCATTCTGGCCCTCAAGGCCGGTAAGATCGTCTATGACGGTCCCGCCAACGCGCTGGGGCTTGAGCAGCTCAAGGATATCTACGGCTCTGAAATCGAGTCCGCCTATTGGGGAGAGATTTGACATGACTTTGTCACGCAAGGACATGCTACGCGGAATCACCGCCTCGGCTATGTTTATGGTTGCGGGCTGCGAGCGCAAGGCCGCCTCGGCCAAGGGGCCGCGCACCGAGATCAGCTTCTCCATCCTGTCGACCGAAAACGCCCAGAACATGGAACCGCTGTGGAAGCCGTTTCTCGCCGACATGTCGAAACAGACAGGTCTGACTATCAAGCCGTTCTTTGGCTCCAACTATACCGCCCTGATCGAAGCCATGCGTTTCGATCAGGTGCAACTGGGCTGGTTTTCCAACGCGTCGGGCCTCGAAGCCGTGCGCCGTGCCGAGGGTGAAGTCTTTGCGCGGTCTTCCGACGAGACGGGCGTCGATGGCTATCAGTCGGTAATCATTGCGCGCGCCGATTCCCCTCTCACCGCCGAAGACCTGCTGACATGCGACAAGACGAAGACCTTTGGGTTGGGTGACGTGAAATCGACATCGGGGACGCTGGCGCCGATGACCTATTTCTTCCTCCCGGCCAAGGTCGATCCGGCCAAATGCTTCAAGAGCGTGCGTTCGGCCGGGCATGAGGTCAATTTCCTCGCCGTGGCCAACGGCCTTATCGACGCGGCGACCAATAATAATGCGTCTTTGGAGCGCATGGGTCAGGCGCATCCGGAAAAACTCAAGCAGGTCAAGGTCATCTGGACCTCGCCAACCTTGCCGGAAGACCCGATCATCTGGCGCAAGGACCTCGATCCGGCGACCAAAGAGAAGATCCGCTCCTTCTTCCTGACCTATGGCACGGGCAAGGACGCCGAAGGCGCGCGTCAGCTTAAGGTGTTGAATAACCTGCTGTTCGGCGTGTTCAAACCGGCGGATAATACGCACTTGCTGCCGGTGCGTGAGATGGAGGCCGCCGAGGCGCTCATTCAGGCGCAGAACGCCGGCGACCCTGCCGCGATCGAAAAGGCCAAGGCCGAACTGGCGGTGGTGACGAAAGAGGCCGACGCCGTCAAGGCCGCACCGCAAGCCGCGCCCGACGCTCAGTAATGTCCGTGTCCGAAAACCGTCTGGCGGCGCTTGAACCACCGCGCGCCTCCCTCAGGGAAAAGCTTTTTACCTGGGGCGCGTGGATTGCCCTGGGCCTGATACTGGCGGTCAGTTTCAGGGGCGCACAGATCGGCGACCTCTATCTGCTCGGCAAGAATTCATCGAACACGCAGGCCTATTTGCAGGATTACCTGCATCCGGACTTTTCGAGCTGGGGCACCATCCGGCTCTATATCGACAAGATGTGGGCGACGCTGGAGATGGCCATCTGGGGCACTCTGATTTCTGTGCTGCTGGCGGTGCCGTTCGCCCTGTTGTCGTCGGCCAATCTGGCGCCCCAGTGGATCGTCTTTCCGGTGCGCCGCCTGATGGATATCCTGCGCTCGGTCAATGAACTGGTGATCGCCACGGCGTTTCTGGTGGCCGTGGGACCGGGCGCTTTGGCGGGTGTGCTGGCCCTGGCGCTGCACAATACGGGCGTGCTGGCCAAGCTGTTCTCCGAGGCGGTGGAGGCCGTCGATAACGCGCCGATCGAAGGCGTGCGCGCGACGGGCGGAACGCGTCTGCATGAAATCGTGTGGGCGGTCATTCCGCAGGTGGGGCCGCTGTGGACCTCGTTCGCGCTCTACCGCTTCGAGGCGAACGCGCGGTCGGCGACGGTGTTGGGCATTATCGGCGCGGGCGGCATCGGGCAGATTTTATTCGATAATATCAACAGCTTCAACTATGCCCGCGTTTCGGCCATCGCCATCGTCATCGTGGTGGCCGTGACGCTGATCGATATCGCTTCGTCGGCGATCCGCAAGCGGTTGCTGTAAAAAGTTTTAGCCACGGATAAGGCACGGATGCCGGTGCTGCGCACCGGCTGACACGGATGTCTGAGTCCGTGGAACCGCCGATGCTACGCCAAGGACATCCGTGTTCGCCGCGCTTGAGCGGCATCCGTGGCTAAATCTCTTATATTTACACGGTTTGAACCGTATTATAGGCGCACTTATCCCCGTCGTTCCGAGCCGTGCGCATCATGGGGCATGACCGACACATATGCCCCTCTGCACGACCGTCTGATGATTCAGGCTCACCGCATGCTCGCCGAGATCGAGCGCGCCAAACCCTCAACGCTGAAAGAGATCGTCGCCGTTCTGAGCGCCCTGTGCGTCGCGACGCGGCTGATCCGGCAACTGCATACCCCGCTGACGAAGGCGAAGGTCGTGCAGACGGGTGTCGATCACACGCCCTCCTCCCTACGCAGTGGGGAGCGGGGCGGCCCGTGCCGTGCAGCGAGCGAAGCGACGCTGACGGAGGGGGCGGCGCAGCCGCAAACCCCGCCCGCTTCGGACGCGCCCGCATGGCGAAAGGGCTGGTCAGACAAACAGGCCGCCTTGCGCGAACAGCGCGCGGCCCGCACCGGCAAATGGCCGGACGGTACGCCTTATAAAAAGACGGATTAGTCTAGGGCTTAAGCCGCCTTGCGCTTTAAACGACGCGGCAAGGCCCGCAAACGCGCCCACAGCTTCTTCTTCTCGGCTTCCGGATAGGGCTCCAGATTGCGGATAAATTCCTCTGCGCAGGCCTTCCATGAATATTTCTCGGCATGGCGGCGGACATGGCCGCGGTCGAGTTTCAGCGCCTCGGTGATGGCTACGCTCAGGTCGTCGTCGATGACGCCCGCGCCGGTGCCGGGGATCAGGTCGATCGGACCGTGCGCCGGGAAGGCCGCGACCGGCGTGCCGGTGGCCATGGCCTCAAGGATCACCAGCCCGAAGGTGTCGGTCAGGGACGGGAACACGAACACGTCGGAGTCCGCATAGGACCGCGCCAGATCGTCGCCGAAGCGCGCGCCGGTAAACATCACGTCCGGGTATTTTTCCCGAAGTTCCTCAAGCTGAGGCCCCTTGCCGACCACGACCTTGGTGCCGGGCAAGTCGAGCGCCAGAAACGCCTCGATGTTCTTTTCGATGGCGACTCGGCCGATATAGGTCATGATTGGACGCGGCAGATCGCCGAAGATCGGCTCAAGGTCCGGGCGGAACATCTCGGTATCGACGCCGCGCGTCCACGGCGAGATATTGCGGAAGCCGCGCGCCTCAAGGTCTTTTTGCAGGGTCGGCGTCGCGACCATGATGCGGCCCGACGCCTTATGGAACCAACGCATATAGCCATAACCCCAACTGAGCGGGATCGGCAGGCGCGCCGAGACATATTCCGGAAACTTGGTGTGATAGGACGTCGTGAATGGCATCTTCCATTCGATGCACACGCGCCGCGCCGCCAGCCCGACAAAGGCCTCGGTCGCGATATGGACGGCGTCGGGTTCGAAATCCTGAATGATCTCGCGAACGTCTTCGTAACAGCCCAGCGCCAGCTTGACTTCAGGATAGTCGGGCCAGGAGACGGACTTGAACTGGTTATAGTCTACGATCTTGAATTCGTGGCCCAGCTTTTCGCATTCGCCGATCACACGCTTGAGCGTCGTGACGACGCCATTGACCTGAGGGTCCCATGCATCGGTCGCAAGCAGAATACGCACGGTTGTCCTCAACTCCATCAGCAAACGGATCGCAATGTGTAATGTGCAATCCGGCGCGTGTGAAGCATGATTTTGTATCAGGCACATGACAGGTCGGGGGTATCCCTACGGCAAATGCGGTGTCCAAAGGCTTCGCAAACCGATATTAACCAAGGGAAAAGCTTATCTGAACGCCGAGTTTTTGTTGCGATGCACAAAAAGCGGCGTATAATCGACAATCAGGGATGACCCTATCGTCTTGCCGTAACAACGGCTTGCCAATCGTGGTGAATACCCTAAATCTGAGTACGGTTCGCGCCCATATATGAAGACGACGAGGGGGAACGCGCGGACCCAAGAAGGCATGGTAATGAGCGAGAAACCGAAAGATACGCCCAAGTCCCGCCGCACGCGGGTTCAGATTCTGGAGACGGCCATGCGGCTGTTTGCGGAACTGGGCTATGATCGCGCCGGTAACGCCGCCATCGCCGAGGCCTGCGGTTTGACACGCGGGGCCATGCTCTATCATTTTCCGACCCGTGAAGCTCTGGTCGAGGCCGCCGCCTGGCACATTCAGGCGGCGCGCGAAGCGGCCTTCGAGGCCGAGGCGGGCAAGCTGAAACCCAATCAGGACGCGCTGGACGGCGCCATCGACGCCTATTGGCGCTTGCTGAGTTCGATCCCTTTTTCGGCGTTTCTGGCGCTGGAACGCGCCGCACGTCAGGATCAGGACGTCGCCAAGGCCATCAAGCCGGCGCAGGACGCCTTTGACCGCGGAGCGATGGGGCGGGCCACGCCGGGCTTCATCACGGCCGGGATCGACGCGCGTTTTCAGGCCAGCCGCGATCTGGCGCGCTTTGCGCTCGACGGTCTGCACCGGGCGGCCCTGACCTACGATCAGGACGAGCGCATCGAAAACCTGCTCAATGTCATCAAGCGCGCGGTCCACATGCTCAACCGTAAGGGCGATGTGCAGGATCTGTGGGTCGAATAGGTGGCGGACGCGGCGGTCATCCTGCGTCTGACGATCAAGGATCCCGTGCCGGGTGTGCGCTACAGCCTTCAGGACAAGGATAGTCGGCCGGTCGACGCCGTAACCGCCGGGGACGCGCCCCTGTCGTTCGACGTGCCGGTGCGCCTGTCCGAAGACGGGCGCTGGCTGGGGCCGTTCGTGCGTCGTGAAGGTGCCGAGCGCCGGTTCATCTATATTGCCATCGGTCGCCACGCCGGTGACCCGAATACGGTCTGGGACCGACGGGCGAAAATCGACATCCATACGATTTCCCCCGATTTATGCGCTCAGGCCCGCGCGGGTCATGTGATCGAAGCCGTGCTGCCCGGTCGCGGCAAGGACGGTACGCCCGCCTGCGCTACCGTTCGCCCGGTCGAGGACTGGCATCCGGGGTAACCGTGTTTCCCGCTTTGAAATTTTATGCCTCACGACCTACGGGTGTGGCGCCAGTTCCGGCTTCTGCATCTTTGTAGGATATCGGTATGAACCGCGCCGTGCTTTCTTTCCTCGCCCTGGGTTTGGTCCTGACCGGTTGCGGTGGCGGCGGTTCAGGGGGTGGCAGCGGCGGCGGTGGTGGCGGTTCTGCGCCGGTATTCAGTTCGGCCACAACGGCTTCCACGCCCGAAAATAGCACGGCCACCGTCTATACGGCGGCTGCGACCGGTAGCGGTACGGTAACCTACGGGCTGACGGCGGCAGGCGATTCGGCGCTGTTCTCGATCAATGCGACGACGGGCGCCCTGACCTTCAGGGCCGCGCCCAATTTCGAGGCGCCACGTGACGGCAATCGCGACAATATCTATGTCGTGACCATCACGGCCGCGAACAGCGTCGGAACCACGTCCCTTACGGTGTCCGTTAGTGTGACCGACCGCCCGGGCCGTGTGGCGCTGCGCCGCGTGGGCGCGGGGTTTACGGAGCCGCTGTTTCTCGCGGGTCGCGGCGATAGTTCGGGCCGTGTGCTGGTGGTGCAAAAAGGTGGCTTGATCCGCGTACTCGATCCGCTGACCGGCACGATCGAAGCGACGCCGTTCCTCGATGTACGGCCCGAGATCGCCACCGACAGCGAGCGTGGACTTCTGGGTTTGGCTCTGGCCCCCGATTTTGCGACCAGCAACATATTTTACGTCTTCCTGACCGCGACCAACGGCGATGTGCAGGTCCGCCGCTATACGGCCTCGGCCACCGGCGCATCAGGCGCAGGCGACATTATCCTGAGCGTGCCGCACCCGATCGGCAATCATAACGGTGGCTGGATCGGTTTCGACCGCAATGGCCTGCTGGTCGTGGCCATAGGCGACGGCGGCGGTGCGGGCGATCCGTCCGGCAATGCCCAGAACCGCAATGTTCTGCTCGGCAAGATGCTGCGGATTGATGTGCGCGGCGATTCCTATCCCCTCGATGCCAGCCGCGACTATATGATCCCGGCGGCCAATCCCTTCGCCCTGACCGGTGGCGCGCCGGAAATCTGGCATTGGGGCCTGCGCAACCCCTTCCGCAACAGCTTCGACCGTGAGACGGGGCATGTCTATATCGGCGATGTGGGGCAAGGTGCCGTGGAAGAGATCGACTTCGCGCCGTTGAGCAGTCCGGGCCTCAACTACGGCTGGAACGTCCTCGAAGGGACGCAAGCCTATGCCGGGGGATCGACAACGGGTCTGACGCCGCCGGTGGCGCAATATGCGCAAGGAACCGGACCGCTACAGGGCAAGTCGGTCACCGGCGGCTACGTCTATCGCGGCCCGGTCGTGGCCTTGCGCGGGCAGTATGTCTTCGGCGATTTCGTCAATGCGCGTTTGTGGACGATTCCGGTGACCAGTTTCATTCAGGGCACTACCCTGACCAATGCCAGCTTCACCGACCGCACAACGACCTTCGCCCCGGCGACCGGCAGCACGCTCGGTAACATCCCCAGTTTCGGCGAGGACGATTTCGCCAATCTCTATGTCGTTGATTATGACGGCGACATATTCCTTATGGACGAGGTGGACGAGGGGTCGTAAAGGGGCGCATCCACTTTATCGGGTTGCCGTCCATGCGTCAGTTGCTGCGTTCCAAGATCCACAATGCCTATGTCACCGAGGCGAACCTCGCCTATATCGGCTCGATCACCATCGATGAAGACCTGATGGACGCCGTCGGTCTGTGGGAGGGGGAGCGGGTGCTTGTGGTATCCAACACTTCCGGCGCGCGTCTTGAGACCTACGTCATCACCGGCGAGCGGGGGTCGGGCAAGATCGCCATGAACGGCGCCGCCGCCCATCTGATTAACGAATCCGAGCAGATCATCATCATGGGATTCGAGCTGACCGACGCCCCGATTATCCCCAGAGTCGTGCTGGTGGATCGCGAAAACAAGGTTGACCGCTATTTGTCCGAAACCCCCTCGACGATTCTTTAACAAGAGTCTTTTTTGGGGACATATCTGTGAATCCCGGCCAAGCCCTTGAGGCGCTTGAACTTCTGATTTTTTTAGGATTTCATTAACTAAAAAGTTCGCTTCTGCGGCGACTTGGCCGTTGACGGCTTCACCGGATTATGGCCCCATATAGTTGTTCGGGGCGACATCAACCACTATATCTAGCGTGTTGGCGTCGGCCATTTGTAAGCTCCGGGGGCGGAGCGGTTTAGCTTTCCAGGTGAAGTGACATGTCGGTTAACGATGCAGCGGCCAAGCGTGAGACTCCCGTAGCCTATAAGGCCAACAAGGCGGTTCGCCCCAAGACCCGTCCGGAGTTCAAGCTGATCAAGCACGTGGTCACCGACCCGTCGAAGGATTCGAAGCTGACCGACTTCGGCATGAAGACGCTGGACGACCGTTATCTGATGCCGGGTGAATCGTATCAGGACATGTTCGCGCGCGTCGCTACGACCTATGCCGACGATTCGGACCACGCCCAGCGCATCTACAACTATATTTCGAACCTGTGGTTCATGCCGGCGACGCCGGTCCTGTCGAACGGCGGCGCGTCGCGCGGCCTGCCGATCTCGTGCTTCCTGAATTCGGTGCCGGACAACCTCGAAGGTATCGTCTCGACCTGGAACGAAAACGTCGCTCTGGCCTCGAACGGCGGCGGCATCGGCACCTACTGGGGCGGCGTGCGCTCCATCGGTGAAAAGGTCAAGGGCGCGGGCCAGACATCGGGCATCATCCCCTTCATCCGCGTGATGGATTCGCTGACGCTGGCGATCTCGCAGGGCTCGCTGCGCCGGGGTTCGGCGGCTGTCTATATCGACATCCACCACCCGGAAATCGAGGAATTCCTCGAAATCCGCAAGCCGTCGGGCGATTTCAACCGCAAGGCGCTCAACCTGCACCACGGTATCTCGATCACTGACGAATTCATGGAAGCCGTCCGCGACGGCGAACAATTCGGTCTGCGCTCGCCCAAGAACGACGAGGTCATCAAGTTCGTCGATGCCCGCGCCCTGTGGCAGAAGATCCTCGAAATCCGTATGCAGACGGGCGAGCCCTACCTGATCTTCTCGGACACGGTGAACCGCGCCATGGCCCCGCACCAGCGCGAACTGGGCCTCAAGGTCAAGCAATCGAACCTGTGCGCCGAAATCATGCTGCACACCGGTAAGGACCACCTCGGCGAAGACCGCACGGCGGTCTGCTGTCTGTCGTCGGTCAATGCCGAGACCTTCCTCGAATGGCGCGATCAGCCGCAGTTCATCGAAGACATCATGCGCTTCCTCGATAACGTCCTTCAGGATTTCATCGACACCGCCCCCAATTCGATGTCCGCCGCCATCTATTCCGCCGAACGCGAACGCTCGGTCGGCCTCGGCCTGATGGGCTTCCACTCCTTCCTGCAATCGCAGGGCGTCGCCTTCGAATCGGCCATGGCCAAGTCGTGGAACATGCGCCTGTTCAAGCACCTGCGCCGCGAAGCCGACAAGGCCTCCGTCAAGCTGGCTCAGGAGCGCGGGCCGTGCCTCGACGCCGAAGAGCGCGGCGTCATGGAACGCTTCTCGCACAAGCTGGCCATCGCGCCGACAGCCTCGATCTCGATCATCTGCGGTGGCACCTCCGCCGGCATCGAGCCGATCCCGGCCAATATCTACACCCACAAGACCCTGTCGGGTTCGTTCGCGGTAAAGAACCCCTATCTCAAGGCGCTGCTCGCCGAAAAGGGCCTCGACACCAGCGACGTCTGGGACTCGATCGTCGAACACGAAGGCTCGATCCAGCACCTCGACGCGCTCGACGCCGACGAAAAGGACGTCTTCAAGACGGCGTTCGAAATCGATCAGCGCTGGGTAGTCGAACTGGCCGCCGACCGCGCGCCGGAAATCTGCCAGTCGCAATCGCTCAACATCTTCCTGCCCGGCAATGTCGATAAGTGGGACCTGCACATGCTGCACTGGACCGCGTGGGAACAGGGCGTCAAGTCGCTCTACTATCTCCGCTCCAAGTCGGTTCAGCGCGCGGCGTTTGCCGGTGCCGAGACCAAGGAAGCCGCCGCTTCGATGATGGATGCGGCCAAGACCGATTACGAAGAGTGTCTGGCTTGCCAATAAGCGCAGTCCCAAAAGTGGGAACCGGTTTTGGGGACCAACTGCGCGACTAAGATTGCAGGGCCGCAGGCCCTGCACCCCTGACTTGGAACAGAATGAAAGGCCGGAGCATTAGCTTCGGCCTTTTGTACGTGAGGATAAAATGGTTGAAATTGTCAGGGCGGATTATCGCAACCCAAAGCACGCGGAAGCCATCGTCAGTCTACTGAAGATCTATGCGCTCGACCCGATGGGCGGTAGTTCAGCCTTGTCTGAACCCGTCGCAAAAGCACTCATTGATAAGCTGGCGGCCTTTCCGACGGCCTTCTCACTGCTGGCGCTTGTCGATAACCAACCCGCAGGGCTGGCCAATTGTTTCGACGGTTTCTCGACCTTTGCCGCCAAACCCCTGATCAATATCCACGACATCGTCGTCGCGCCAGAGTTTCGCGGTCAGGGCGTGGCCAAGGCCCTGTTCGCCGAAATCGAAGTCATCGCGCGCGAAAAAGATGCCTGCAAGCTGACGCTTGAAGTGCTCGAAGGCAACCGCCCCGCACAGGCGCTCTATGCCTCGCTCGGTTTCGGCGACTATGTGCTCGACCCGGAGCAAGGTAAGGCCCTGTTCTGGCAGAAGAAATTTTAGGCCGACAGTATATTCTCGAAGCCGCCCCAGAACATGCGTTTGCCGTCAAAGGGCATGTCTTCCATCTTCATGCGGTCGTCCTGCATCAGCTTGCTCCAAGCCTCATCGCGTACGGCTTTCGACGGCCAGACGATCCACGAAAAGACCACGGTCTCACCCTCCTGGAGTTTCACCGACAGGGGGAACGAGGTGACTTCCCCGTCGGGGATATCGTTGCCCCAGTTTTCCCAAACGGCGGTCGCGCCGTATTCCTTGAAGATGTCCGCGGCCTTGGTCGCCGATGCCAGATAGGCGTCTTTCTTCTCGTTTTTAACCGGGCAGACAAAACCATCGACATAGGACATGGGAACCTCCGTTGTAAGAACGCGGGTACATTAGGGGTGAACGGATAAGCTGGCCATATGAAATATTCTTAATGTGCCGATGCGCCAACTCGCCACAATTGTGCCTCAGCTTGCCGTACCATAGGGGTTGTGAGGCCGCCGGGGGAGTGCGGTCAGAGGGGATATCATGAAATCTTCGCGTTTATTGTGCCTGACGGCTGTGTCGTTGTGCCTGCCCGTGGTCGCGTTAGCCCAGGCGACGGCACCCAAGCCCGACTCCAAGGCAGAGGTGAAGCCCACGCCGGAAAAAGCCCCCGAAAAAACAGACGACAAGACCGACCCGACGACCGTGACCGTGAAAGGCCAGCGGAACAGTCTGTCCGGCGAAAAGGAAGTTTACGACGTCACGAAAAATCCCGATGCGGCGACCGGCACGGCGCAGGACGCCCTGAACAAGGTGCCGGGCGTCAGCGTCGATCCTGACGGCAACGTTTCCTTACGGGGGCGCTCGGCCCGCGTCTTCATCAACGGGCGGCCGTCGCTGATGATGTCGGGCGACAACCGCGGCGCGGCGCTGCAATCCATGCCCTCGGCCTCCATTTCCTCGATCGAGGTCATCTCCAACCCCGGTGCGCAGTATTCGTCGAGTAGTAACGAGCCGATCATCAATATCGTCACCAAGCGCAATATGCCCCCGGGCAAGTTCGGCACGGTCAGCGGTATGGCGGTGTCGAACGGCGGCCTGACCGGCAACGGATTCCTGAGCTACACCAAGGGTAAGTTCAGCCTGATGAGTTCGGCCTTCCTTGGCAATAATCACTTTGATTCGACGTCTCAGTCTCAGACCGAGGGCTTTGACGCGTCAGGCAACAAAACCCGCGAGTCGCGCGGTAACGGTGAGTCGGCCTCCGAGTCGAACACGGCCTTCCTGATGAGCAACATGCAGTACGATCTGGGGGACAATGACACCCTCACGGGAGGACTGACCTACAACCGAAGCAAGTCCGATAGCCAATCGCTCAACGACTCGTCGATATTCTCAGGCGTCGGCGTGGTGACGGATCAGTTTTCCAGTCGTAGCCAGAGTCGGTTCGACCGCGAAAACGGTACCCTGACCTTCGGCTATACGCACTATGGCAAAAAGCCGGACCAGTCGTTCAAGGTCGACGGCAGCCTGTCGCGGACGGAAACCGGAAACAATTCCGACAGCCTGACCATGTATCACCTGGGCGCGCGCCCCGACCGGGCGACGCGGCGTGAGGCTGAGGGCTCGAATACGGCGGCCATGCTTCAGATCGCCTACAATACCACTTTTGGGAATACGCAGGTCAGTGTCGGTACGCAGTTCAACCACGACGACAACCGCTCGGACAGCCTGTCCTATGGTCCTGACGCCAGCGGCACGGGTCTGGTCCTTCAGCCGCTTCTGACCAATGACCTGCGTTACGAGCAAAATTCAAGCGCCGTCTATGCCACAGCCCAACGCCAGTTCGGACCGAAATGGACGATTCTGGCTGGGCTGCGCGCCGAATATCTCGATCTGGACACCAGCGAGACCCGCACCGGCAGCCGCAACCATATCGACTATGGCCGCCTGAACCCCAGCCTGTTCGCGACCTATGCCCTGTCGAAAAACAAGAAAATCCGTCTGAGCTATACACACAAGCAGCAGCGCCCGGATGCGTCGGATCTCAATCCGCGTCTGGTCTATGTGTCGGCGACGTCGGTCAATCTCGGCAACCCCGATCTGGGGCCGCAGGAAAGCGATAATATCGAGGCAACCTATGAGGTGTCGGGCACGACGACCAACTATTCCGTACGCGGATTCCTGCGCACCGATGACGATATGATCGTGACCTCCAGCCGCATCATCCCCGATCCGCAAAACCTCGGCAATCTGGTGACCCAGACGACGCGCGTCAATGGCGGCTATCAGCGTCAGGCGGGCGTTACCGTGGCCTATAGCCGACGCTGGGACCGCAAGCTGACGCTCAATCTGGATGCAACGGTAGCTTTGGTCGATCTGAAAGGGCCGAATATTATCGGCACCCAGTCCGAGACCACCTTCGGCGCCGGGATGTCACTGAATTATACGTTCAAGAACACCGACACGATATCGATCAACTATAAGATACTGCCCTATCGCTACACCGGACAGGGTTACAGCGAAACCTATGCGCAGGGCACGGTCTTCTACCGCCACAAGCTGACGCCCAAGCTCGATCTGGTGATCTCGGTGCAGGAGCCGCTGAAAATGACGAAGACGGTCAGCGTCACTGAAGGGCCGCTGCTCAAGGGTCGCTTTGTCAACGAACGCGATGTGCCGATCGTCTCGATAGGTTTCAGTCGGCGCTTCGGTGGGTTTACGGCGGCGCCGGTACAGGTCAAGAAGCCTTGACCGTCGGATTTTACTTCTCGACCAGCACCTGAAAGCCGCCATATATCAGGCGTTCGCCGTCGAACGGCATGTCGTCGGTCGGCTGCATACGCGGGTCGTCCATGACGCGCTCATTGCCTTCGTCGCGCGCCTCTTTCGACGGCCACAGGACCCACGAAAAGACCACGCCGTCGGGTTGTTTGGCGCGCATCACCGACTTGAACGAGACGCCGAGTTCGCTTTCGGGCAGGTCGTCGCCCCAACACTCGATTACCTGAATCGCGCCGTGTTCCTTGAATACGGTAGACGCCGTTTCGGCCAGCTTCTTGTAGGCGGCGCGGTTTTCCTTCGGCACCGGCACGACGAAGACATCGACATAGGACATCAGAGAGCCTTGAATTGAGCGATGACGTTGCGGTACGAGTCGCGCTTGAAATGCACGACGCGGTCGATGACACGATCGAGGTCACACCATTCCCAGCGGTCGAACTCCTGCTCGCCGTGGGCCTGCAAGTTGACTTCGCTGTCCTGACCCGTGAAGCGGTAGAAGAACCAGATCTGCTTCTGACCCTTGAAATTGCGGCCGATTTTCTTCTGCGCCAGCACTTCGGGCGGAAAGTCGTAGATGACCCAGTCCTGTGTCCGTCCAATCAGCTCGACCGAGCGAAGGCCGGTTTCTTCATACAGTTCGCGCGCGGCGGCGGTCTCTAAGTCCTCGCCCGCATCGACGCCGCCTTGCGGGAATTGCCAGGCATAGTCGCCGCTCATGCCGAAGCGGTGGCCGACCCATACGCGGTTATCGGCATTGACCACCACGATCCCGACATTGGGCCTGTATTCCTTAAGTTCGTCCGTCATCGTACCATTCTTTTATCAACCGATACGATTTTCGCAGATATCGCGTAGCGATACAATGTGACGCCGGTTTATTTATGCGCCAGGGCCGAAGCGGGGGCCAGTTGCAGGCCCTTGGCCTCCAGTCCCTGCGTCCACTTGATCGCGACCGCCAGCGTCACCGGATAGGCGAAGCCCGTCCCCAGCGCCCGACCCTTGGAGCGGGCGGCGGATTCCACGCCAGTCAATTGTGCATTGATGCTCTGGGCGTTGATCTGGGCGTCTATGACGCGATCGGCGCTGGCGCGGTTCCACGCCCCGCCCTGATCGCGGGCCTGCCCGTCATCAATAAAGGTCAGGCCGCGCGTCTTCATCGTGCCGAGAAAACCGTTCATGGCCGGTTTGTCGCGCAGGAAAGCCGAACCCTGATAGTTCATGACACCGAAATAGCCGACGGCGCGGCCGAGCACCCAATTCAGACGCGCCTGCATATCGTCCGGACGCTGATTGATCAGAAGCGTTTGCGGACCGGGGTCCGTATCGGGGTAGTTGGTGGGCTCCATCGGGATTTCGATCAGCACCTCGTGGCCCTGAGCACGGGCGGCATCGATCCAGCCCTGCAAACCTTCCGCATACGGAACGAAGGACAGGGTGACTTCGGCGGGCAGTTGTTCGATGGCGGCGCGGGTGGTCGTCGGATTGAGGCCGAGGCCGCCGACGATCAGCCCTACCATCGGCTTGCCGTTGGATTTGAAGGGGCGGGCATAGGTCGCGGCGGCGACGCGGCCATCGGTGGCGATGATCGGCAGCGGGCCGTTGGGGCCGTTTTGCGACAGGCCGGCGATGGGCGCGGGCGTCAAGGGGCTGGCCGCCAATTTGACCGCGCCCGATGCGCCCGCGACCGTGATCGGCGCGCCGTCATTGGGCAGGGTGATCACGGCGGCTCCATCGACGGGACCGGCTTCACCGCTGGCGTTGAACTGATCGGCAGAGGCGTCCTTGAACAGGCCGAGCGAGTCGAGCGTAAAGGCCTGAAGGCCCGACGTGGTGTCATCGGCGATCGGCTGATCGCTCGGGGCGGCGGCCTTGGGCGTGGGCGCATGATCGCCGCCGCCCATCGAAATCCGCACGCTGGGGGAACCGGCGCCGGGGTCGGAGGCCAGGTTGAGGAACAGCACGCCGCCGCCGACGAACAGGCCCATGGCGAGCAGCGGCGCGGTATAGGGTTTTTTCAGAGTCTCAAGCGCGACGGGGCCGAGCCCCCTGAGGCGCGCGATCAGGCCCGTCGGCTGACGGAACAGCGACGAGGAGGACAGGGCGGACAGTTTCGGTTTGGCAAACATCGCGGCAACCCACGCAAAAAACCCTGCCGGACGCACGATCCGACAGGGTTAATTTGTGCCGCAAGGGGGTTAATAAACCCTAACGAAAGCTGAAAATTACTTCTTTTCTGCCGGTTTGACGGGTGCCTTGGGCGCCGCAGATGAAGAGGCCGTATCGGCCTTCGCCTTGGTCTTGTCGGCAAAACGCGACGTGGTCTTGTCGACCAGATCGGCCTCGGCCAGCTTGAGGCCGCGCGGGTGCGCCGCCGCCTGTTTCACGTCGCCGCCATAGTTGAGAACGTCGACGGCACGGGCCAGCTGGAAGTCGCCGGTCTTGACGTCGTAGGCGTCCGGCGGCACTTCCGACACGATGTGCGCGCCCTGACGGACCTTGCCCTCGTCGGCGTCGAGCGCGTTCTTGTAGTCGGCTTCCGAGAAGGAATAGTTGCGGTTGGCGATAACCTTGGCCTGTTCGCGCGACTGCGCCACTTCGAGGTCCGGCACGATCCCGGTCTTCTGGATCGAGCGGCCCGACGGCGTATAGTAGCGCGCGATGGTCAGCTTAACGGCACGGTTTTCACCGAGATTGACGACGCTTTGCACCGAACCCTTGCCGAAGCTGGTCAGGCCGACGGTCGAGGCGCGCTTGTGATCCTGCAAGGCGCCCGCGACGATTTCCGCCGCCGAGGCCGTGCCCGGATTGGTCAGGATCACGATGGGCTGGCCCTTCATGATGTCGCCCTTGTGCGCCTGATAACGGGTGATGTCGTCGGGGCGGCGGCCGCGCTGCGACACGACTTCGCCGCCTTCGAGGAACAGGTCCGCGACGCCGACCGATTGATCGAGCAGACCGCCGGGATTGTTGCGCAGGTCGAGGATCAGGCCCTTCATCTGCGGGTTCTTGGCGCGCAGTTCGGTCAGACCCTCCAGCGATTCCCGCGCCGTGTTCTCGTTGAAGTTCGAGATGCGCAGATAGCCGTAATCGCCTTCCATGCGCGTCTTGACCGACTTCACATTGATGATTTCGCGCGTCAGGGTGACGTCGAACGGCTCGTCCTTGCCTTCGCGCACGATGGTCAGGGTCAGGTCGGTCTTGGGATCGCCCTTCATCTGAGACACGGCGTCGTTGAGGCGCAGACCGAGGATCGATTGCCCGTTGATGGCGGTGATATAGTCGCCCGACTGGATGCCGGCCTTCATGGCGGGGGTGTCGTCCATCGGCGTGACGACCTTGACCGCCCCGTCTTCCGACTGCACCTCAAGGCCGATGCCGCCGTAGGCACCGCGTGTCTTTTCCTGAAGATCGGTATAGTCCTCCGACGACAGATAGTTCGAATGCGGATCGAGCGAGGACAGCATGCCCTGAAGCGCGGCTTCGATCAGCTTCTTGTCGTCGACTTCGACGACATAGTTCTGCTTGACCAGCGCCAGCACGTCGCCGAACAGCTCCAGCATCTCGTAGGTGTCGGACTTGGGCGAAAAAGCGGGCTGGTTGGCGTAGGCCACCGCGCCGACACTGAGGGCCAGGGCCGCGATGCCGCCCAGCAGATAGTTCTTCATTCAATCCTCGATGGAGCTTCAGGGCTCCGGAATACGCACGCCGACACGTTTGGCGCACACCGTTACTACACATAGTACAGGGTTTTAATGTGGCGTAAACAGGGCGCGCGCAAACCTATGCAAAAGGAGTTTACACGTCACATATTTCCGTGTAATCGCCCCGCCATGTCCATGATGACCGTCATTAAAGCGATTATTAAGCCGGCCCGCACACGCGGGGCGGTCCGGTCGCGCTTGACGGTTTAACAACCCAAAGCCTCTGGACGAAGCCCCGCCGAAGCGCGGGGCACGGTTTCACACAAAACCCAAACCCTCGCGTTTCTGCTCACAACAGGAAACGTGAAACTATGAATAACCAATCCCAATCCGGACTTAACGTTGGCATCGTCGGTGCCACCGGTCTTGTCGGCAGCATGATGCTGTCGCTGCTGGCCGAGCGTCAGTTCCCGGTCAACCGTCTGCGCCTGTTCGCCTCGCCGCGCTCGGCGGGTAACCGCCTGTCGTTCGCGGGCAAGGATGTCGTGGTCGAAGATGCCTCGGCGGCGGACTATAGCGGTCTGGATGTGGTGTTTTTCTCGGCGGGTGGTTCGACCTCGAAGGCCTTGGCCGAAAAGGTCGCGGCGGCAGGGGCTCTGGTCATCGATAACAGCTCCGCGTGGCGCAGCGACCCGGAGGTGCCGCTGGTGGTCGCCGAGGTCAATCCGCACGCCCTGCGCAATATCCCCAAGGGCATCGTCGCCAACCCCAACTGCACGACCATGGCGGCCATGCCGGTGCTCAAGCCTCTGCACGAAGCCGCAGGCCTGAAGCGCCTTGTCGCCAGCACCTATCAGGCGGTATCGGGCGGAGGCCTTGAAGGCATCGAGGTGCTGCGCAAGCAGGTGGTCGCCGGTGCCGACGGCTGCGCGGCGCTGGCGCAGAACGGCAAGGGCGTCGATCTGGGGACGCCCGAGAAGTGGGTCGTGCCGATCGCCTATAATGTCGTGCCGCTGAACTACGTGCTGGGTGAAGACGGCTATACCGAAGAGGAGCTCAAGCTGCGCGACGAAAGCCGCAAGATTCTCGAACTGCCGGATTTGCGGGTGGCGGCGACCTGCGTCCGCGTGCCGGTCTTCACGGGACATTCGCTGTCGATGAACGTCGAGTTCGAGCGCCCGCTGTCGGTCGAGGCCGCGCTTGATCTGCTCAAAGACGCACCGGGCGTCGAACTGAGCGAGGTGCCCAATCCGCTGGACGCGACAGGTAAAGACCCGGTCTTCGTCGGTCGCGTCCGTCGCGATCCGACGGTCGAGCACGGCCTGACCCTGTTCGTCAGCGGCGATAACCTGCGCAAGGGCGCGGCGCTCAACGCGGTGCAGATCGCCGAGGTTTGGCTGAGCCAGAAGGGCTAAGGCTTATACCTCCCCGGTGTACCGGGGAGGGGGACCGCACGAGCGAACGCAGTGAGTGAGATGTGGTGGTGGGGGCTCGTGGTGTTTTAACAGGTTCGGTGCCTGTTAATCTTACGCGAGCCCCCCTCCGTCAGCTTCGCTACGCTCGCTGCCACCTCCCCCGGCACGCCGGGGGAGTAAAAAGGCTGTGTAATGACTACTTCAATTGGGTGATCTTCGGGAAACCCGTGCCGCCGCAGGCCCATTCGCCGTCCTTCGACGTGAAGCAGAAGTAACGGCTTTCGACGCGACGCTTTTGCACGCCGTCGCGGTATTGCTCGCAAACCACATGCGTCGAAGCAACCGGCGTCAAAACCGCATTGGGCGGCGCGCCGTCGGTGACGCGTTGCGCGCCCTTGCCTGGTACATTGGTCACGGTGTTGACCACGGTCTTATAGACGACGAAGTTTTCGAAGGTGATGCCGACCCGTTGCGGCGCACTCAGCGTACCATTGGCGTTCATGGCGTAATTATCGTAGATCTTGCGCTGGAAAACAGCGACCGAGCGCGGGGCATTTTTCGCCACCGCCGCCGGCGCGCCGGGACAGGTTTCGGCAGCCTTTTGCGGCCCGCCACCCGGTGACGGCGGGGCCTTGCCCTGCGTCGCCCAATAGCGCTTTTCCCAATTGACCACGTCCTCGGCCCACATTTCGGTAGCGTTGCCGTTCCCGATCAACTGGCCGTTCTCGTAATATTTGACCATGCACTTTTCACCCCACTGCGCCTGATAGCAGTTGATGACCTGAATCTCGGTCTTGGGGTCGATGCGGTGCATGGAACCGGCGGGGATATTGTAGTTGGTCGCGGTGGCCGCTGGCAGGGCCGAGAGCGCGACTACGGCTGCCGCCGCAAGGCCGCCGATAGCGATGGGTTTCCACATGAGGCAATCTCCCGGTGCAATTTTACCGACAGGCTAACAGTGGTATCCGGGATGTCAACTTACAGTCGCTTACAGCTTGGAGAGATCGAAACCACGCGCCGGATTGACCGGCGCGTCGCCCTGACGCAGTTCGACATAGACGCTGGTCGGCTTGTCGGTCAGGTTCGAGGTCCGCCCCAAAGGCTCGCCGCGCCCGACGGTTTTGCCCTGATCGACATAGACGCGGCCAAGGCCCGTAAGTACGACGCGGTAATCGCCGCCGACATTGAGGATGATCACCTGTCCATAGCCGTTGAGCGGGCCAGCATATTCGACCTCGCCTTCGCCGGGGGCACGGACCTGAGTCCCCGGTGCGGTTTCCAACCTCAGACCGCGCAAAAGCTGCCCGTCTATGGTCTCGCCGTAGCTGCCCTTGCGCGTCCCGACGACCGGGATTTGCAGGTTCAAGCCCTTGTCCGGCGCTTGCAGCGCCCGCAAGGGCGCCAGCCCGCGCAGTTCGCGTTGCCGGGCCTCAAGCTGAAGGTTGCGCGCCTCGATGGCGTCGGCCTCGCGCAGCAACTGGTCCTCCAGTTCGGCGCGCTGAGCCATCAGGCGTTCCAGTTGCTGCTGCTGTTCCGACACATCGCTTTCGGAGATGAACAGGGCCTCGTTTTGCAGGGCGGCGTCGCGGCGCAGCTTGATCAGGGTGCGGTTCTGATCCGACAGGGCCTGAGCGCGTTTTTTCAGTTCCGGCGTGATATCCTTGAGGATGATCGCCGCGATCACCGCGTCATTGGCCTTGCGCGACGACACAAAGATGGTCGGCGGCGGATTGCGCGAATAGATTTGCAAAGCGCTAAGCAGCCGCGCCTGTTTGTTGCGCATCGTCCCCAGCCGCCGGGTCATGTCGGTTTCGAGCAGGTTGAGTGCCACCAGTCGCGAGCGGTAAACGGCGGCGCGCTTTTCCGACGCGCCTTGCGTGCGGGCGATGTCGATCATCTGCTTGCGCAGGTTTTCGGCTTCCTGTGCGATCTGACGCGCCGACTGGCGTTTCTGTTCGCGCTTGCGGGCATTGGCGCGTAGTTCGGCACCGATCGTATTTAGCTCGGTTTCGGCCTGTTTCGACAGCGGTTTCTGGGCCGTTTGCGCCACAACTCCGCCCGTTCCGCACAGAACGAGGACGATCAGCGCGCCATGTTTCAGGCCGCGCAGAAATAGGGCGCGAAGGGTCATGTTAGTAGGGTAAGGTCTGAGGGTTAATGCGGCGTTAGGGAATAGCCTATCGCTTCTTGATTTGACAGTCGCGCGCGGTTGTTTTCTAATCGCCTTATCCTCAGGGAGTAGCCGGGGCCTTCGGGCTCCTGCAATGCCGTCAATACGAAGACAGTCCTGTCTGTCTTCCGGCTTTGCGGAATGTGCGTTGAAAACGCGCAGATGGCGAGACTGGGACCGGTATCCACCTGTCCAGCCCGTGAGGTTCCCATGTCTTCTGTCGGTACGCCGCTATTGTGGTCGCTGTTCGCGGCCTTTGTCGTCATCGCCCTGCTCATCGACTTTTTCGCCATGAACAAGCAGGGCGCGCATAAGGTCTCCCTGAAAGAAGCGGCTATCTGGTCGCTGATCTGGGTCGCCGCCAGCATGGCTTTTATGGGTTTTATCTGGTGGCGGTTAGGCGGCACGGGGCCTGAACCCGCCCTGGCCAATAGCAAGGCGCTGGAGTTCCTGACCGGCTATCTGGTCGAAAAAGCGCTTGCGGTCGACAATATCTTCGTCTTCCTCATGCTGTTCACCTATTTCGCCGTGCCCGCCGAATATCAGAAACGCGCCCTGATGATCGGTATCCTGACGGCGCTGGTGCTGCGCGGCGGCTTGATCCTGATCGGAGCGTGGGTCATCGCGCAGTTTCACTGGGTGCTTTATGTGTTCGGCGCGTTTCTCGTTTTCACGGGCATAAAGATGTGGCTGGCCGCCGGGAAAGAGCCCGATATGGAAGCCAATCCGGCGCTGAAATGGGTGCGCAAACATTTCACGATTTCACCGAATTACGACGGCGAAAAGTTTTTCACGCGGTTCAACGGCAAGCGATTGGCGACGCCGTTGCTGGTCGTGGTGCTGCTCATCGGGGTCATCGACGTGGTCTTTGCCGTGGATTCGATCCCGGCGATCTTCGCCATCACGACCGATCCGTTCATCGTCCTGACCTCGAACGTCTTTGCCATTCTGGGGTTGCGGGCGATGTATTTCCTGCTGGCGGGGATGCACGAACGTTTCCACCTTCTGCCCTACGGCCTGGCGCTGGTGCTGGTCTTCATCGGCACCAAGATGCTTTTGATCGATATCTACAAGATCCCGGTGACGTGGTCGCTGGGCGGCACGGCCTCGATCCTTGTCCTGACGGTGATCCTGTCGCTGCTGATCAAGCCGAAAAGTGCCCATCCGCACGGGGCCTTTCCGTTCAACGCCAAAGACGACAAGGAGAATGATTAGCGCGCATCTGATTCCAAAAACCGCTGCACACTTTTTGGGATGCGCTTAGTCTCTGTGATAGGGCGATCCGGCAAGGATGGTGGTCGCGCGGTACATCTGCTCGGCCAGCATCAGCCGGACAAGCGCATGCGGCCAGGTCTGCGGCCCGAAGGCCAGCGAGAAGCGCGCCGACTTGACCAGATCGGCATCCAGCCCATCCGCGCCACCAATCAGAAAGGCCAGCTTGCGTTCGCCGGAGTCTTTCAGCTTATCGACGCGCTGGGCAATCTGACGTGAGGTCAGCAGTTCGCCGCGTTCGTCGCAGGTGATCAGGCACACGCCGTCGCCCAGGGCCGTGCGGATGGCCTCGGCTTCGCGCGCCTTGTTGAGCACGGACTCTTGCGATTTGGCGGTCTTTTTGGGCTCGATCTCTAAAAGTTCGACCGGCCCGAGCCCCAGGGCCCGGCCGGTCTGCGTGGCGCGGCTGAGATAGTCGCGCGTAAGCGTATTTTCAGAGGTGTTGCCGAGCTTGCCGACCGCGGCCAGCAGCAGCCTCATCCTACTGGCGCAGCGGGTCGATCGTGTGGTTCGACGACACGGACCAGATCTTTTCGATATTGTAGAAGCTGCGGACTTCCGGACGGAACAGGTGAACCACCACGTCCCCGGCGTCGAGCAGCACCCAGTCGCAAGCCGGCAGGCCTTCGACGCGTACCTTGCCGAAGCCCTGTTCCTTCAACGCGCGCATGACGTGATCGGCCAAAGCGCCGACGTGACGGTGCGAACGGCCCGACGCGATGATCAGGGTATCGGCGACAGAGCTTTTGCCGCGCAGGTCGATGCAGACAATGTCCTGCGCCTTGTCGTCATCCAGCTTGGTGAGGATGGCGTGTTCAAGCGATTCCGCTTCAAATTCGACGGGGTTTTGGTCGATATCCACCGCCGCAGCGGCGGCAGGGGTTTCCGAATGCGCATCTTGCGCAAGCTGACGAGACAGTGTGTTACTCCTGAAAAGGGTATCCGTGTGGATAAGTTGGCCGTACCGTACCATAAATGCGGGTCCGGGTCACGGTTTGTATTTTAGTTTTTTGCTGACAGCCTTTGCGCCCGGATGGCGGTCGAGGACGCATTGTGCAGCGGTCCTTTGAGATAGACCCACGCGGGGGCTTTTTTGTCCGGCAGGATGTGGGCCTCGCGTTCCTTATAGCGATAGTGGGCGAAGCGCCGCGCGGTGGGCGACAGGCGGCTTTTCATCAGCACGCCGGGGCGCGAGACGATGGCGATGGGGATCATGCGGGCGATCTGCATCCAGCCGCGCCAGCGGTGGAACGAAGCCAGACTGTCGCCGCCCATGATCCACACGAACTTTACGCCCGGATAGCGGGCCTTGAGCGCGCGCAAGGTGTCGAGGGTATAGGTGGCGTTGATACGCGTCTCGAAATCCGAAATGATATCTTTCGGGCCGATAAACGGCTTGATGGCGGCGATGCGTTCGCTGAGCGGGGCCGTATCGCGCGTTGATTTCAGCGGGTTCTGCGGCGAGACCAGCCAGATGATGCGATCGAGCCCCAGCCGCCGTCGTGCGGTTTCGGCGACGTGGGCGTGGCCTTCGTGCGCCGGATTGAACGACCCGCCGAACAGGCCGATTTTCATGCCGCGCTCAAGGTGCAGCCCGGTCCTCAGCGCACCGCAGCGCAGGCTATGCACAATGGGGGCGGGACCGGCGAACCACATTTTCCGGGTCAGTTATCCCAGGGATTATAGGCGGTGGACGGCGGGTTTTCGGCGTGCTTCTCGGCCTTGTCGCCCGCGACGATCATCGAATGCACGACGAACAGAAGATCGCGCACGCCTTCGCCGGTGACGCCGGAAATCAGGTGAGGTGTCTGTTTCGAGGCCTTTTTCAGCTTTTTGACCAAGTCCTTGCGCGTATCGGCATCGAGCGCGTCCGCCTTGTTGATGACGACCAGCTCCGGACGTCCGGCCAGATCCTCGGCATAGGCGGCCAGTTCCTTGCGGATGACCTTATAGGCGCCGACCGGGTCTTCCTGTGTGCCGTCGATCAGGTGGATCAGCACCTTGGTCCGCTCGACGTGGCCCAGGAAGCGCGTGCCGAGGCCGGCGCCTTCCGACGCGCCTTCGATCAGGCCGGGGATATCGGCGATGACGAAGCGCTGTTCGGCGCCCAGGTCGATGACGCCGAGGTTCGGCGTCAGGGTCGTGAACGGATAGTCGGCAATCTTGGGTCGCGCGGCGGACGAAGCGGCGAGGAAGGTCGACTTCCCGGCATTGGGCAGGCCCAGAAGACCGGCATCGGCGATCAGTTTCAGACGCAGCCAGAGCCACTTTTCCTCGCCGTCCTGACCGGGCAGGGCGAAGTCGGGGGCCTGATTGACCGGGCCCTTGAAGCGCGTATTGCCCCAGCCGCCATTACCGCCCTTGGCCAGCATGATCTTCATGCCGACCGTATCGAGGTCGGCGATCAGGGTTTCGTGATCTTCCTCGAATACCTGAGTCCCGACGGGGACGCGCAGGATCAGGTCTTCGGCATTGGCACCGTGCATCTGACGGCCCATGCCGTGCGTGCCGGTATCGGCCTTGAAATGCTGGGCGTAGCGGTAATCGATCAGGGTGTTCAGACCGTCGACCGCCTCGATATAGACCGAGCCGCCCTTGCCGCCGTCGCCGCCGTCGGGTCCGCCGTTAGGGATGAACTTCTCGCGCCGGAACGACACGGAGCCCGCGCCGCCATTGCCCGAGCGGATGAAGATTTTACACTGGTCGAGGAATTTCATTGAGGTAATCGAACGGTTGAAGGCGGCCCCGCTGCTGCGGAAGCCGCCTTTGTGAACTAAGTCAGGGTGAAGATCAAATCCTTGCGCGCTTCTTATGCTCAAATCGAGAAAATGTCGCGCTTAAAATGACCGCTACAGAATCCGGATCATATGGACGGCCTCGTGCCGGCCTTCGCGCCCCATCGAGGTTTCCAGCGTCCGGCGGCCCGTATAGAGGAAGCCCGCCCGCGCCAGCATCCGCGCCGACGGATCGTTGTCGGCAAAGTGCGCGGCGTGCAGCACGCGGTGACCACCGAAGCGTTCCGCGTAGCCGATCAGGCCTTCCAGCGCCTCGAGGCCATAGCCGTGGCCTTGGAACTCCGGCGCGATGCAGATGCCGACCGAAGGACCGAACAGGTGCAATCCGCCGGTCTGACCGCAGGTCGCACGGTCAAGGCTGGTGATACCAATCAGGTTTTCGGACTCGTCGCGCACCGCAAAGACCGGCAAACGCGGCGACGAATTCATCCGCGCCTTATCTATAAAGGCCTTGGCGTCGAACGCGGTGAACGGATGCGCGATCGCATGGGTCATGCGCGCCACGGATTTGTGGGCAAAGACCTGACGCACATCATCGAGATCGTCCGGGCACAGGCCCGACAGATAGAGGCGCTTGGTCTGCACGGCATGGCTGACGCGACCAGCGAGGCGGCCAATAGCGGCGCGGTTGCTGAGGGGCAGGCTGTGGACTTCGGGTGTTCTGACGATCATGATATTCCCCGTTCGCTTCTTAAAAAAGAGGTGAACACACATGGCTTTTGCCACGCGCTTTGTTCGTTATGGCCCGATTTGTGCGGACCCCGAGTTAAAGTGTCGGGAGGTGTCGTTTCTTGTGTGACGTGAGAGTGACAGATCGCACATAAAAATACGGCCTCCCGTGCCCTCGCAGAAATAAAGATTCCGTAAGGAGCCGGTTTTACGAACGGGGAACTGGAGGGGAGGGCTTTGTTTTCGCGTAGCTTTTTTGCACGTGCGAAAACGAAAAGGGAGCCCGGAAACAAATCCGGACTCCCCGTTCAAAGGCAATGTCCAGATCGGCTTAAATTAAGCGCGATCTGTGACACATCTTTCAGATCGCTTATTCGGCAGCGATAGCGGCCGGAATGATCGACACATAGCAGCGGTTGTCGCGCTTAGTCGTGAACTTCACCACGCCGTTGGCGGTGGCGAAGAGGGTGTGGTCGCGGCCGAGGCCGACATTGTCACCCGGGAAGAACTTGGTGCCGCGCTGACGGACGAGGATGTTGCCCGCGAGGACGTTTTCCGAGCCGTACTTCTTTACGCCAAGGCGCTTGGATTCTGAATCGCGGCCGTTACGCGACGAGCCGCCGGACTTTTTGTGAGCCATTGTTGAACTCCTCTATAACGTTACGATTACGCTTCGTCGGAAGAGGCCTCAGTGGCCTTCTTCTTCGGAGCAGCTTTTTTCTTGGGGGCCGGAGCTTCTTCAGCGACCACGGTGTCAACGACCGGGGCTTCGACAGCGGCAGCAAGGCTGCGCGGCGCCAGGTTACGGGCGCGGGCGTCAAGCTCGGCCTTGGTCACCAGCGACACGGTGCCTTCCCAGGCGGCGGTCTTGCCGGCGCCGTTCAGCGAGGTGATACGGATGACCGTTTCGTGCTGACGGTGACCGTTGGTGCGGCGATAGCCCTGACGGCGGGTTTTCTTGAAGATCTTGACCTTCTTGCCCTTGCGGGTTTCGATCAGGGTGCCTTCGACCACAGCGCCTTCGACGACCGGAGCGCCGACAACGGCACCGGCGTCGTCGCCGACGAGGAGAACTTGGTCAAAGCGGATGGCGGCGCCTGCATCGCCTTCCAGCTTTTCAACGACGAGCAGATCGCCCGCCGAAACGCGGTATTGCTTACCGCCGGTCTTGATTACCGCATACATCGGTTTAGCCTCTAAGCTTTAGTGACTGGCAAACCCGAACGGTGATAAAACCTGCGGTTCGCGCAAAAAAGGATGATCCCCGTGAGGTTGCCCTCCGGGAGAAGAGGGGCGCTTTATATAGTTTTTGGCCTGTGAGTCAATCGCTCTTTGTCGGGCTTTTCCAACAAAATGAGGCCTTGCCGGATTCGCTCTGATATCGGAGCAAAACGGCGGTGTACAATCCAAGGCTTGATTTCAGTTGCCAAAAGCCTACTTAGAGCCGGACTGTATATCATATGAGAGCGCATCCCATGGCCGATACCGCAAACGCCGTCGCGAAAACCCCCGTCACCGTCCTGACCGGCTATCTGGGCGCGGGCAAGACGACGCTGCTCAACCGCATTCTGTCGGAAAACCACGGGCAGAAATACGCGGTCATTGTCAATGAGTTCGGTGAAATCGGCATCGATAACGACCTGATCGTCGGCGCCGACGAAGAAGTGTTCGAAATGAACAACGGCTGCGTCTGTTGCACGGTGCGTGGCGACCTGATCCGCATCCTTAGCGGCCTGATGAAGCGCAAGGGTCGTTTCGACGCCATCATCGTGGAAACCACGGGCCTCGCCGATCCCGGCCCGGTGGCCCAGACCTTCTTCGTCGACGAAGACGTCAAGGCGCGCACCTATCTCGACTCGGTGACAGCGCTGGTCGATGCCAAGCATTTCAAATCGGCCTTGGCCACCGACCGCGTGGTCAAGGAACAGATCGCCTTTGCCGACCATGTGATCCTCAACAAGACCGATCTGGTGACCGCCGCCGAGCTGGACGAGGTAGAGGCGCGCATCAAGGGCCTCAACCCGCTGGCCTCGATCCAGCGTGCCGAACGGTCTGGCGTCGAGATCACGAGCCTGCTCAACCAGCACCGCTTCTCGCTCGACAAGATGGAAACCATCGCCAATCACGACGAGCACGGCGTGGATTGCGGCGACGACTGCGGGCATGATCACCCCCATCATGGTCATGACCACGGACATCACCATCACGATCATGGGCACAACCCGGCACATGGTGAGCCCGGTCACGTTCATGACGAACATTGCGGCCACGATCACCATCATCATGACCATGCACATTCGCACCTGAACCCGATTCACGACGATGAAATCCGCTCGGTGTCGCTGTCGTCGGAAAAGCCGGTCGATGGCGTCAAGTTCACCAAGTGGCTCGACAAGCTGCTGGCCGAAAAGGGGCAGGACATCCTGCGCGCCAAGGGCATCCTCCACGTGCAGGGCGAAGAAAAGCGTCTGGTCTTTCAGGCCGTACACATGATCCTCGAAGGCGAACTGCAACAGCGCTGGCGCGAAGGCGAACACCGCCTGAGCCGCGCGGTCTTCATCGGTCGTCACCTTGATGACGCGGCGCTGAAGGCCGGGTTCGAGGCCTGTATTGTACAATAGCTCCCTCGCCCCTTTGGGGAGAGGGCTGGGGTGAGGGGGCACACTTCAGCGTCTGAGACGCCCCCTCACCCGGCTTAAAGACTTCGTCTTTGCGCCACCCTCTCCCCAAAGGGGCGAGGGGAATGATAGAGAGACCTATGCCCTTCGCTTTTGAGAAACATTTCGACGAATACGTCATCGCTGCCCTGTTCGATTCCGCCGACGATCCGGTAGTGGCTCTGGGCGATGGCCGCGTGGTGTTTCCCGATGTCGACGCGGTGTTTGAGCCGCACCCGAATGCCGGTATCCTGAGTGCGGTGATCCATCCGTCAGGCCTTGGCATTATCACCGGAGGCGACGACGGGCGCATCGTATGGACGACCAAGGACTCCGGTCCTATCGAGATCGCTCACATCAAGGGGGCGTGGTTCGACGCGATCGCTGCCAATGGGGCGGCCATGCTGATCGCGGCCTCGGCGGGCAAGAAGGTTTACGTCTTCGATATCGTCAAGAAGACCGCACCGGTGGTCTTCGAGCATACGGCCTCGATCGCCGACCTGACCTTCGACGCCAAGGGCCGCAAGCTTTACGGGGCCAGCTATAACGGCGTCGCTGTCTGGTTTTCGCGCATCGCCCAGCAAAAGCCCGTCCTGCTCAAATGGGCCGGTTCGCACACCAAAATCGCCATCAGTCCGGATGACAAGTTCCTGATTACCGCCATGCAGGAAAACGCCCTGCACGGCTGGCGGCTGTCGGACGCCAAGGACATGCGCATGGGCGGTTATCCGGCCAAGATCAAGTCGCTCGACTTCTTCGCCAAAGGCAAGCTGCTGGCGACGTCAGGGGCCAATGGCGCAGTCGTCTGGCCCTTTCTAAAGGCCAATGGTCCGATGGGCGAGGAGGCCTCCGAGATCAATGCCGAAGAATCGACCATGGTGACGGTCGTTGCCGGATCGGTCGAGGACACGCTGCTGGCCGCCGGGACCGAGGATGGACGCGTCTGGCTGGCGGAACTTCAGTCTACGGGTATCGACTGGATCAAGCGCGAAAAGGGCGCGGCGATCACGGCCTTGAGCGTGTCGGGAGAGGCCAATCGCCTGATATTTGGCGACGAAGACGGAAACGTGTATATATACGAGGCGGAGTAACCGATTTCATACTCCCCCACTTGTGGGGGAGATGTCGCGAAGCGACAGAGGGGGGCCTTGCGGTGGAAAGGCCCCCCACCGTCTTTTGCCTTCGGCAAAATCCACCTCCCCCGCGTGGCGGGGGAGTATTGATGGTGTGTACGGAGTTGTGGCCGTGGGGGCTAAGACAAAATTCGGCATAGGTCGCATATTGGTCATGCTGGTGGTAGGCGGGTTCGCGTTCAGCGTCCTGTCGGTCGCCGTGCATCGTTTTCTGCCGGTGCCGGTGACCTTTCTGATGGTGCAGCGTCTGGCCGAGGGCAAGGGCTACCACCACGAATGGGTGCCGCTATCGCGTATCTCCGACAACCTCAAGGTCTCGGTCATCGCCGCCGAAGACGCCAAGTTCTGTACGCACTACGGCTTCGACATGACCGCCATCGAGAAGGCCCAGCGCTCGAACGCGCGCGGGCGCAAGGTGCGCGGCGGCTCGACCATTTCGCAACAGACCGCCAAGAACGCCTTCCTGTGGCCGCAGCGCTCCTATGTGCGCAAGGGCGTCGAGGCCTACTACACCCTGCTGATCGAAACTCTGTGGTCCAAGAAACGGATCATGGAGGTCTATCTGAACAGCGCTGAATGGGGGCCGGGCATCTATGGCGCGGAGGCTGCCTCGCAATACTGGTTCGGCAAGTCGGCCTCGGAGCTGACGCGATCGGAGGCCTCGCGGCTGGCGGCCATTTTGCCGTCGCCGCTCAAGTGGAAGGCGGCCAATTCCGGCAAGTACGTCAAGCGCCGCTCCGGCAAGATCAGCGCCAATGCCGGCCTCGTCAAGCGCGAGGGCATCGAAACGTGCGTGCTGGATTAAAGGGGGCAAGGTGATTGAGGTTATTGAAACCGGTGGAATAACCGTTCTGTTTCACCTGGGCCTGGTTATCGCCGTGTCCGGTATTTGGTTGCATACGGCTTTTCAGCTTGTTTCCGGCACCCGAAAAGGTCGTCCGACCGACCGGGTTTATTATGCTCTGGTTCTGATCGCCATGTCGGCCATTTGGACCTCGACCTTGTTTTTTCTGGGGGCGGCTCTGGCGGAAAAGGACAAGTTCTTTGGCAGCACGGTTCATCATATGACCTGGGCGGTCGTGGTCTTGTGTCTGGGCTTGGCGGAAGTTTTTCGAGGGAAAGCCATCCGAGCCCACCGCAATAAAGAGCGGCGGGAATGGCCTTTCCTAAATAGAGCGCTTGATCACCGACATAACGATCCGTTGACGCGGGAGCAAAAACCGGCATCCGGCCTCACTTTGTTAATTGGCGTATTTTTCGTATTAGCAGGCAGTCTTACGCTCGGATATTACGCACTGAACGCAACGACTACCCTTCTGGCGCTCTCGTCCGACTGGCAAGCCGTGCTTCTCGCGCTCGTGGGTTTATTGAGTTAAGGTTACATCATTAACCTCTCTTGACGAACGCTTGAAAACGGCGTCACTTTCCCTCCGTATTTTCGCGCATGCTGGCCGCCCCGCAAAAGGCCGCGCGCTGCATTTTTCAGGAGGGTTTTGATGATCAAGCGTTTGTTGGTGTCCGTCGCAGGGCCTGCCCTGATCTCAGGTGTGCTGCTGTCGGGCTGTACCTCCATGCCGCCGGAAGCCCTGATCAAGGATATCGTTCCGCCCGCGCCGAAAGCGCCGTCGCTCACCGAAACCCCGGCCCCGCCGCCGGTCGTTGGCCCTACCGCCGAAGACGCCAAGGCCTATGTCGAGGCCGCAGAGGCGAAGCTCGCCACCATGGGGGAATACGCCGCCCGTGTGCAGTGGGTGCGCAACACCTATATCACCTACGACACCATGTGGCTGGAATCGAAGGCCAATGCCGACTACACCGAAGCCAATGTCAAGCTGGCCATGGGCGCGGCCAAGTTCAACGACGTGCAGGTCGACGAGGTCACCCGCCGCAAGCTGAACCTGCTCAAGCTGTCCCTGACGCTGCCCGCCGCCGACAAGCCCGGCGCGGCCGAGGAAATGGCCAAGCTGGCCACCTCGCTCGACTCGACCTACGCAACGGGGAAATTCACCTATAAGGGCAAGGTCTATACGCTGGACGACGCGTCGGAGGTCATGGCGACCTCGCGCGATCCGGTCCTGCTGCGCGCCATGTTCGAAGGCTGGCGCACCATTTCCGTGCCGATGAAGGGCGACTATACCAAGCTGGCGGCGTTGGCCAATGAAGGCGCCAAGGGGCTCGGATTTGCCGATACCGGCGCTTTGTGGCGCTCGAATTACGATATGGGACCGGATGAATTCGCCGCGGAAACCGACCGCCTGTGGGGGCAGGTCGAGCCCTTCTATCAGAACCTGCACTGCTATGTCCGTCGCAAGCTGAATGAAAAGTACGGCGACGCGGTGCAACCGAACAAGGGCCCGATCCGCGCCGACCTGCTCGGCAATATGTGGGCACAGGACTGGGCCAATATCTACGACGTGGTCGCCCCCAAGAACATCAAGGGCTCCAGCTATTCGCTCGACAAACTGCTGGTCGCCAAGAAGTACGATGCGACGAAGATGGTCAAGACGGGCGAGGGCTTCTATACCTCGCTGGGCCTTGCCGCCCTGCCGCAGACCTTCTGGGAACGTTCTCAGATCGTGCGCCCGAAAGACCGCGAAGTCGTCTGCCACGCCTCGGCCTGGGACGTCGACAATATCGACGATCTGCGCATCAAGATGTGTACCAACGTCAATGGCGAGGACTTCTATACGGTCCACCACGAACTGGGTCACAACTACTATCAGCGTGCCTATAAGGACCAGCCGTTCCTGTTCAAGAACGGCGCCAATGACGGCTTCCACGAGGCTATCGGCGACTTCATCGGCCTGAGCGCCGTGACCCCGGTCTATCTCAACCAGATCGGCTTGCTCGATAAGGTGCCGGGCGAGTCCGAGGACATCCCCTACCTGCTGAAAATGGCACTTGGCAAGGTGGCTTTCCTGCCGTTCGGCCTGATGGTCGACCGCTGGCGCTGGGAAGTCTATTCCGGCAAGATCACGCCGGCGCAGTACAACAGCCGCTGGTGGGAGCTGGTCAATCAGTATCAGGGCCTGACGCCGCCGGGCGTGCGTCCGACCGATGCCTTCGATCCGGGCGCCAAGTATCACGTGCCGGGTAACGTCCCCTATACGCGTTACTTCCTCGCCCACATCTATCAGTTCCAGTTCCAGAAGGCCGCCTGCGATCAGATCGGCTGGAAAGGCCCGCTGCATCGCTGCTCGATCTACGGCCACAAAGAGGTCGGCACGAAGTTCAACGCCATGCTGGAGATGGGGCAGTCGAAGCCCTGGCCGGACGCGCTGGAAAGCTTCACGGGCACACGTCAGACCGATGCTTCGGCGGTGGCGGAGTACTTCAAACCGCTCAACGAATGGCTGATCGTGCAGAACAAGGGTCAGCAGTGCGGGTGGTAGGACTGGCTTTGCTTTTTTAACCTGCCGCGCGGAATAGAAAACGGAGAAGGGGAGCCTTCTCCGTTTTCGTTATAACAGGCTATAATTGTGCAGACTGCGCCTAGGCCAGCTTGATTTCGCGCAGGCGCTGCTGGAGGAAGTCGTTGGCGGTAATCGACTGACCCGCATACTGGTCCGGGCGTTCGGCGGTGATCGTGCCGGGCAGGGTTTCGATCACGTAAGGGCTTTCGAAATGCAGGAAGAACGGCATCGAATAGCGTGAGAAGCCCTTGCGCGATTCCGCCGGATTGACGACGCGATGGATCGTCGAGGGCAGGACGTGATTGGTCAGGCGCGACAGCATGTCGCCGATATTGATGACGATGGCTCCCGGCGGCGGCGTAATCGGCAGCCACGACCCGTCGCGGTCGAGCAGTTGCAGACCCGGTTCTTCCGCTCCCATCAGCAGCGTAATCGCGTTGATATCACCGTGCGCCCCGGCGCGCACACTGGCCCCGGCCTTGTCCACCGGCGGGTAGTGCAGCATTCGCAGGACCGAATTGCCCAGTTCGACCTTGTCGTCGAAGAAGGCCGGATCGAGTTTGAGATAGATGGCGATGGCCTTGAGCACCTTCTTGCCGAGGCCGTCGAGCGCCGCATAAAGCGCCTGAAACGTCTCTTTGAACTCAGGCACCTCGGTGGGCCAGATATTGTCGCGCATATGGTCGCGATAGGGATGGTCTTCGGGCAGGTCGCGGCCGATGTGGTAAAACTCTTTCAGGTCGCTGGCCGTATAGCCCTTGGCGGTTTCGACGCCGAACGGCGTATAGCCGCGCGCGCCGCCCTTGCCCTTTTCGTGGTGGGCGGTCTTGGTGTCGACCGGCAGCTCGAAATAGTCTTTCGCCAGCGCATAGGCCTTGTCCACCAGGGCTTTGTCGAGACCCGCGCCGTCCTTGTCGAACAGGCCCGACAGCACCGCAAAGCCGTAGCGCTCGAACGACGACCCCAGTTTCTGCGAGAAGGCAGACAGGTCTGTATCATAGAGCGACAGGGGCACCGGCTCGATCGCGGGCGCGGTGGACAGGGGCGCGGAATCGTAAAGGGCGGTGTCGGACATGGCTTACTCTTTTGGTGCTTTCAGATGATACTTTTATGACGATGCAGGCATCGCCATGCAAGCGGATAAATGGTCGCGGCACGCGCGTATTTTCAGAACCGTGCGCTGCTTTTCGTTCATTTGGAGCCGCTGACCCGCGCAATAGTATCACAGTGAGCGACTCATGTATGCTGTTGCGCGATTTTTTGATTGCAGCGACGGCGCGGGTGTCGTTTTGATGCGAACATATTTAGTGTCGCGTAATGGCGTTTTTCGGGCGGTTTCCACGGGTGGTCAGGGTTAGGTTTCGGTTCGGCAAGATTTTGACCGCGGGCGTCTTCGCCCTGTCGGCGGTGGCCCTGTGCGCGCTCGGCTGGCCGGTGGCGGCGCAGCTCCTGCCCGAAGAACCCGCCAATGCCGAAGCGCTCGACAGCCTCGATCCGGCCCTGCAACCGGTCAATTCGACACAGGCGCTGAAAACGTCGGAACAGTCGGTGGTGCGCGTGCTGGTCGTCTATCGCGGCTACGGCGGCGTGCCGCTCGATGCGGTCGGCATGGGATCGGGGTTCGTCGTCGCGCCGGGCTATATCGTCACCAACTACCACGTCATCGAAACCCCGCCCGAAGCGACCTCGGCGGAAATCTATATCGTCCCACACAAGGATTCCGGTGCCGCCTATCAGCAGGTGACGCTGGCCCGCCCATGGATGGAGGGCGATCTGGCGCTGCTGCGCGCCGAAGGGCTCAAGATCGCACCGCTCAAACTGTCGCTGGTGCCGCAAAAAAACCAGCAGGTCGTGGCTATGGGCTATCCCGGCATTACCGACCGTCTGCTCAAGCGCGGCGGCACGGAGTTGCTTGAGCCCGCCGATGCCTATGTGACGCAAGGCTCGATCGCGCTGTTCGCCTCGACCAACCCGGACGGCTCACGCGTCGACACGCTGTTTCATACGGCCCCGATCAATCCGGGTAATTCCGGCGGACCGCTGATGGACGAATGCGGTCAGGTCGTCGGCGTCAACACCTGGTCGGCGGTGTCGACCATGTCCGAAGGCGGCGACATGGATGTCCCGGCGGGCCAGTATGTGGCGACCCACGTCTCGGCGCTCAACACCTTTCTGCAATCGGCGGGCGTGCCGGTTCAGACGACATCCGACCCCTGTTACGCCAAGACCGCCGACGAAATCGTCAAGGATGAAGGCCTGTCGAAGGCCCTGGCCGCCTATCGCGACGCTCAGGCCAAGCGTATCGAGGAGCAGCGCAAGGCCGAACAGCTGAACGCCGTTATGGATCAATTGCAACTGGGGGCGCTGGTCCTGTTGTCGTTGCTGGTCGTCGTGCTGATCGCCCTGATCATCCGCCGCCGCCCACACAAGGAAAAGGACGCGCCGACGGCCTACAGCGCGCCCACCGCCGATGATGCGGCGACCCTGAACCCGGCGCTGTCGATCCCCAATCCGCGCGCCCGTCCGGTCGTCAAAACGCCGGAACCGGTCGAGAAAAAAGTCCATGCCAAACATCCTTTCCCGTGGGGCTGGATCGCGCTGGGCACCGTCGTCGTGCTGATCGCGCTCGGTTTCGTCCTGCGCGAAAGCCCGATGTTCCAGAAAATGTCGCAAAAGACCGAAGTTTCCGCCGTCAGTCCGGCGATCATGCGTTTAAACTGCGATGTCGATCTCAAGGCCTCGCCGAAGCCGCTGGCCGGGGTGGGGCCCATCGATTTCGAATTCGACGCCGCCCATGCCTGCGTCAGCGGCCGTACACCCTACGAAGTGCAGCCCAATGGCACGCTGTTGCGCTTTACCGTATCGGACGCCGAACCGGTCGCGGCGCGGCTGGAGCTGTCGCGCGACGGTCTGGTCTTCAAACGCAGCGATTATCGCCTGAGCGACGAGGCGCACCGGTCCTATGTGTCGCAGCGTCAGGCGCTCGGTTCGCTGCGTTGTGTGAGCGGTAAAGATACCGGACAATCGGAAGCGTTGAAGGACAATCTGCGTAAGGTTCGCACGCTGGCGCAATCTTTTCTGACCGCCGGACCGGAGACTGAAACGGTGTGGAAATGCCGTAAAGCGCCTGAGAAAACTTCGTAGCCAGATCGGTTTTTTATATTTCTGCGTTAAGATTTTACGACAACCTTAACGAATCCTTATTTCCCGTACATTGGCTATTTATGCCCTTCATCATAGGTTCATGTGAAAGGGGCTAACTGTGCCTTCAGAGGCGTCCCATCGATGCCGGATAAACCTACGGAGAGACCAAAATGCGTAATTTTGCTGGACTGAAAGTCTTTGGCGCCTTGACCGGCCTCGCGCTGCTGACGGCGGCCTGCACGACCACCGACCCGAACACCGGCGAAGTCGTGCGCGACAACACCAAGACCAATGCCCTGATCGGGGCCGCTGCCGGTGCAGCGCTCGGCTACGCCACCAATACCAACAAGGGTGAGCAGGGTCGCAAGAATGCCGTCATCGGCGCCGGTATCGGCGCGCTGTCGGGCGCGGCCATCGGCAACTACATGGACAAGCAGCAGGCCGAACTGCGCAAGGAACTGGCCGGTACGGGCATCGGTGTGACGCGTAACGGCGACAACATCATCCTGAACATGCCGTCCGACGTGACGTTTGCCACCGGCAGCTCGACCATCGAGTCCGGCTTCTATTCGACGCTGAACGACGTGGCCACTGTGCTGAACAAGTATCCCTCGACCTATGTCGATATCGTCGGTCACGCCGATTCGACCGGTTCGGACGCTATCAACGAGCCGCTGGCCGAAAACCGCGCCAATTCGACTGCGGCCTACCTGACCGGTCGTGGCGTCGCCAATCAGCGTCTGTTCGTCGCGGGCATGGGCTCGCGTCAGCCGATCGCCTCGAACGCGACCCCGGAAGGCCGCGCCAAGAACCGTCGCGTGGAAATCACCCTGCGCCCGGTGACGGAGTAAACCTCTCTTTAACCCTGTTTCGTCAGGGGATTGAAACGGCTTTAGACTAAGCTGGGCGGCATGGAACATTCATGCCGCCCTTTGTCTGTCCGCCGCCTGCCCCTGCTGGGGGCTGAGGTCGATGTCGTCACACCGGACATGGTGATGGACTTCATCAGCACCGCGCGCGGGCAGAAGGCCATCGTCGCCAACCACAATCTGCACAGCCTGTACCTGTTCCAGAAGCGCGCCGACATGCGCCGCTTTTACGATCACGCGGCCCTGATCGAGATCGATTCCGTGCCGATGATCGCCTGGGCGAAATTGATGGGGCACAACGTGTCGCGCGCCCACCGCTGCACCTATCTCGATTTCCGCGACACCTTCTGGAGCCGCGCCGTGACCGAAGGCTGGCGCGTCTATCATATCGGCGGCGCGCCGGAACATAATGCCGCGTCGAAACAGGCTATCCTCAGGCGCCATCCCGATGCACAGCTTGAGGTCCGCAGCGGCTATTTCGACGTCAATGGTCCGGCCAACGACCTGTTGCTCGCCGATATCGCCGCGCATAAGCCCGATGTGCTGCTGGTCGGTATGGGGATGCCGCGTCAGGAGACGTGGATACTCAACAATCTCGACCGCCTGCCCGATTGCGTCATCCTCCCCGTAGGTGCGGCCTTCGATTATGAGGCCGGGGTCATGTACACGCCGCCGCGCTGGGCCGGGCAGATGGGCGTCGAGTGGCTGGTGCGCTTTTTCCACGAGCCGAAACGCCTGTTTGAGCGCTATTTCGTCGAGCCGTGGGTGCTTATCCCGCAAATGCTGGGTGATCTCAAGCAACGCAGCAAGCGAACGGTCTAGGATATTAACCAATATTTCAGCGGCGCGCGCGACAATCTCTCGACGAGTGATAGGGATTTCGAGCGTATGGCTGATATTTTCAGGGATTTCGCGCCGCAGGGCGATCCGGTCAAGGGCCAGTCGGTCCTGATCACCGGCGGTACGGGCAGTTTCGGTCGCAAGCTGGTCAAGACCCTGCTGGAGCAGTACGACCCGAAAAAGGTCATCATCCTGTCGCGCGACGAACTCAAGCAGTACGAGATGCGCTGCGAGCTGGAAGAAACCTTTCCGCCGGAAAAACTGGCTAAGCTGCGCTTTTTCCTCGGCGATGTGCGCGACCGTCCGCGTCTGGAACTGGCCTTCCGCAGCGTCGATATCGTGGTCCATGCCGCCGCCCTGAAACAGGTGCCCGCCGCCGAATATAATCCGTCTGAATGCATCGCGACCAATGTTAACGGCGCGGAAAACGTCGTCTGGGCCTGCCTGCAACAAGGCGTGAAGCGTGTCGTGGCGCTATCGACCGACAAGGCCTGCTCGCCGATCAACCTTTATGGCGCGACCAAGCTGGCCTCGGACAAGATTTTCGTCGCCGCCAACAACCTGTCCGGCGATATCGGCACGCGGTTCTGCGTCGTGCGTTACGGCAATGTGGTGGGGTCGCGCGGTTCGGTCGTACCCTATTTCAAGCGGCTGCTGGCGCAGGGTGCCAAGGATCTGCCGATCACCGATCCGCGCATGACGCGCTTCTGGATATCACTCACTCAGGGCGTCGATTTCGTCCTGTCGTGTCTGGAAACGACGCGCGGCGGCGAAATCTTCGTGCCCAAGATCCCGGCCACCACCGTCAGCGATCTGGCGACCGCTCTGGCCGCCGATGTGCCGCAGCGGACCATCGGCATTCGCCCGGGTGAAAAGCTACACGAAATCATGATCTCGGCCGACGATTCCCGCGCCACCTGGGAGTTGGACGACCGCTATATGATCGAGCCGGAATTCGTCGAATATCCGCGTGACGGCGCCGAAACGGTCGGCGCGAAAAAGGTCGAAGAAGGCTTCGCCTATTCCAGCGACATCAACCCCGAACGCCTCGATGTCGAGGGTATTCGCGCTATGATGGAAGCCTATTTCGCGTGAGCGGGTTTTTGCCTTACGGACGGCAATCGATCGACGACAGCGACATCGCCGCCGTCGTCGAGGCCCTGCGCTCCGACTACCTGACGACCGGCCCGATGGTCGAGCGCTTCGAGCGCGAACTGGCCGCAACCGTTGGCGCGAAAGAAGCCGTAGTCGTGTCGAACGGCACGGCGGCCTTGCATCTGGCGGTTCTGACGCAGAATCTGGGTCCGAATGACGTCGTCATCGTGCCGTCGATCACCTTTGCCGCTTCGGCCAATTGTGTTGCCTATTGCGGTGCGCAGGTGGTGTTCGCCGATGTCGATCCGCTGACCGGTCTGATCACGGATGAAAGCTTCGATGCGGCCCTGAGCCTGATCGATAACCTTGGTTATCGCTTTGCCGGAGCCATTTCCGTTCACTATGCCGGTCGCCCGGTCGACCTAAGCCACATCGCGGCGACCTGTCAGGCGCGCGGGGCGTTCCTGATCGAAGACGCCTGTCATGCGCTGGGGACGTCCGGCGCGCAAGGCTCGGTCGGGTCGTGTGCGGCCTCGGATATGGCCGTCTTCTCCTTCCATCCGGTCAAGACCCTGACGACTGGCGAGGGCGGGGCAATCACCACTAATGATCCTGATCTGGCGCGGAAACTGCGCCTCCTGCGCAGCCACGGCATCGAGCGCGATCCGGCGCAGTTCGAGGGGCTCGGCTATGGCGACAGCGACGACACCGGGCCGTGGGTCTATGAAATGCAGGCACTGGGGTTCAACTACCGCCTGCCGGACCTCAATTGTGCGTTGGGCGTGGCGCAACTGAAGCGCCTACCGCAGTTCATCGAGCGCCGTAAAGCGCTGGTCGCGGCCTACGAAGCCCTTTTCAAGACTAACCTGTCTGTCTCGTGGCCGTCGCCGGATGCCGTCACCGATCCGGTGTTTCATCTGATGGCCGTGGCGATCGACTTTACCGCAGGCAAGCCCCGCGCTCAGGTCATGACCGAACTGAAATCTCACGGCATCGGCACGCAGGTTCACTATATCCCCGTGCATCGCCAGCCTTGGTGGCAAACGCAACGGGCCGCACGCGATCTGCCGGGGGCCGATGCCTTTTACCGTTCGACCCTGTCCCTGCCGCTCTATCCCGACATGACCGACGCCGATCCGGCGAGGGTGGTCGAGGCGTTGAAAGCGGTGCTCGGATGACCGCCCTCCTTTTATACTCCCCCAGCTTGCTGGGGGAGGTGGATTTGAGACCAGAGGTCTCAAAGACGGAGGGGAGCTCGGAAAGGCGACGCATCGCCTCTGTATTATCTACACGAGCCCCCACCACCACATCCGCATCGGCGGTCCGATCACTTGCTTCGCAAGCTCGTGCGGTCCCAACGCTTGCGAAAGCTATACTTTCGCTGCGCTATACCCCAGTAAACTGGGGAGGTATAAGGTTAGCAGCATGACCCCCGAAATCACCATTGCCGGACGCCGGATCGGCGCGGCACACAGCCCCTATATCATCTGCGAATTGTCGGGGAACCATAACGGGTCGCTCGACCGGGCGCTGGCTCTGGTCGACGCCGCCGCTGATACGGGCTGCGATGCCATCAAGTTGCAAACCTATACCGCCGACACCATCACGCTCAACTCCGACCGCCCGGAGTTTCAGCTGACCGGCGGCATGTGGAAAGGCTATTCGCTCTACGACCTCTATGCCGAGGCCCACACGCCGTGGGACTGGCATCCGGCCCTGTTCGAGCGGGCGGCGAAACGCGGCGTGACGATGTTTTCGTCGCCGTTCGACGATACGGCTGTCGATTTCCTCAACGACCTCGGCGCGCCGGCGTTCAAGATCGCCTCGTTCGAGTTGGTCGACCTGCCGCTGGTCGCCTATGCCGCGTCGAAAGGCAAGCCGCTGATCATGTCGACCGGCATGGCCAATCTGGAGGAAATCGCCGCTGCCGTGGACACCGCGCGCAAATTCGGCACGGGCGAGATCGTTCTGCTCCATTGCGTCAGCGAATACCCGGCCAATATCCACGACGCCAATGTCCGCGTCGTCCCGGACCTCGGTGCGAAGTTCGGCGTGCCGTCTGGCCTGAGCGACCATACCTTCGGCACCGCGGCGTCTGTGGCGTCGGTGGCGCTGGGTGGTTGCGTGATCGAGAAACATTTCACGCTGGCCCGCGCCGACGGTGGTCCGGATTCGGGCTTCTCGCTGGAGCCCACCGAATTCACATCGTTGGTCAGAGACTGCAAGGACGCCTGGGCTGCGCTGGGTCATATCCATTACGACACACTGGGCTCGGAGCGTGGCTCGAAACAGTTCCGCCGTTCGCTCTACGTGGTTGAAGACATCAAGGCGGGTGAGCCCTTCACCAAAGTCAATGTCAAGTCGATCCGTCCCGGCCTCGGCCTGCCGCCGGTGCGCCTGTGGGACGTGCTGGACAAGACGGCGTCGCGCGATATCGTGCGGGGCGAACCGCTCAGCGATGATATGATCGGCTGACATGGCGGCAAGGGGGGCGGCAAGGGGGGAACGCATGTCATACAAAGAGCCTCGGCGTTTGGCTGCCGGGTTGAAAGGCCTGCTCCTGTGCGGCCTGAGTTTTTCGACGCTTGGGGCGCTGGCCCTGGCAGTCTATTTCGTCATGGATCCGCTGCGTCAGGAAATGGGTGCGTTTAACGGCGTCAGCTGGCTGGTTTTAGTCGGATTATTCCTGCCGATTCTGAACCTGATCCTTAACCTGATGGCGCAGATCTTGTGGATGTTCTGGGTCCGCCGATTAAGCCTGAACGTCGGGCTGAGTGGTGCGACGGCGATCGCGGCCTTCGTCGTGCCGATCGGTAATCTGTGGGGACCATTTCGCGTCATGCAGCGCCTGACCGCACAGATGGGCGAGGCAGAAGGTCTTCGGCGGTGGTGGTTGATAACCCTGTTGGCCGGTATTCCGATCCTGCCGCTAAGTATCTGGTTGGTTGGCAATATGGCGGACAGTATAGGCTTAACGACGCCTTTTACAGTTGTCATGCTTTTCGGATACGCTTCGATGGTTACGGCACTGCGAGACTATCTGGGTTGGCGGTTAGTGAAACGGCTCAGCGTCGCCGACAGCGCTGCTGCCCGAACCGAAATGGCGGTCAGTGCTTTTTGAGGAAACCCATATGAAGTGGATTATGCGGACGGCTCTGACCCTGCTGCTAACGGTGGTTCTGGCCTATGCCGGGGTGTGCGCCTATCTCTATATCAAGCAGCGCGACATGCTGTACATCCCGCCGAAAGAGGTCACCGCGCCGAAGGTCGAGGGCGTGGCCATTTCGGTTGTCAAGATCACGACGCCGGATCATGAAACCCTGAACGGCTGGTTCACGCCACCCGTCAAAAAAGACGGACTGGTCTTTCTCTATTTGCCGGGGCAGGGCGGCGGCCTCGACATGCAGGCCGGGCGTTACAAGCGTATGGCGGCCAAGGGCGTGGGGTTCCTCAGTCTGGCCTATCGCGGCTTCTTCGGATCGACCGGTAAGCCGACCGAAGACGGTATCCTGACCGACGGGCTGGCCGCCTATGACTGGCTGATCCAACAGGGCTACAAGCCGGAACAGATCGTCCTGCACGGCCATTCGCTGGGCTCCGGACCCGCGACCTATATCGCCACGCAACGCAATGCCCGCGGCCTGATTCTGGAAGCGCCCTTCACGGCGGCGTCCGACGTGGCGCAGGAGCGTTATCCCTATGTGCCGGTGGGCTTTCTGATGAAGGACAAGTTCGCCAATCGCGAGCGTATCAGGGACGTCCACATGCCGGTCCTGATCGTCCACGGCGACCGTGACAGCGTCGTACCCTATCGCCACGGCGAGCGTCTGTTTGCCTTGGCCAACGAACCCAAGACCTTCAAACGCATGGCGGGCGAGGATCATTCGACCCTCACCCGCGCCGGTGTCTATGATGTTTATTGGAAGTGGCTTGAGCGATAGCCGAAAAGTGGGAACCGGTTTTCGGTAATATATCGCGACAACTAAGGAATTTCCATGGAATGATTAAGTCATTCCATGGAAACCTTAATTGAGCAGGGCCGCCGCCCGGTTAGCATCGACGGCGGCTACGGCGGCTTTCATGGTATTGATATCGATGTCGGAACCCTCGGCTTCGATGGTGATGCGTTCGGCGACGACGATGGTGTAGCTGCCGCTGCGGCTGGCCGTATCGTAGCGTTCCGAGATCAGCCTGCCGTTTTCCGTGGATACCTTTTCATAAGACGTGCCGTTCTGGCTCGATGACTGGACCTTCATCGCAGTCCCCAGGGCCGTCATCGCCCCCAGCGCGCCGATGTCGCTGATCTTGAGATTGATGCGGCCGTTACCCACCACGTAGGTCGCATGGGCCTCCGATACCGAATAGTTGCCAGCGCCACCCGCCGAGGTGCCGCCGTCGGCTTTCGTCGCTCCGGCGATCGAACCGGGCAGCAGGCCGTCGAGCAGGGTCGGGTCGAGCGCCGGTTTGGCCGTGCCGTCCTGCATGGACTTGGCCGCCGCTTCCATGCGCCTGGCCGCCGCTTCCATGCTGTTGCCCTCGATCTTCACCGTGCCGTCGGGGGTATTGATGCTGACATTGGCCGAGGTGTGCGCACCGCCAGCCAAGGCTCCCATCATGCGAATAGGCAAGGTCACCGCGCCGATGATCAGCTGGATGACGATGGCGATGATCACCACGACCGCCGTATAGCCCAGGCTCTTGTCCTTGGGCGACTTCATCAGGATCGGCAGGCCGGTATAGATGAGATAGAGGCCATAAAGCCCCAGAAGCCCCAGGATGCTCAGCATCGGAATGGCGGCGAATATCCCGGCGACCCAGCCGGCGGTCGCCGAATAGGCGGCAACCTTGAAGGCCTGAACCTTGTTCTTCTGCCCGTCGAAACTGGGGGCCAAGGCATCGATGATGAAGCCCGCAATATAGACCGACGCGATGGCCAGGGCATAGACAACCGCCGCATAGATCAGGCCGCTGACGGGGGATATTTTCGTACTGAAACCGGCGATGGAAACGCCGATCAGGCTTTGGCCGATAAACCCGGCGATGGCCGGGATGGCTGCCAGAACCATCACATAACCGGTGGTTATGCCGCTGATCGTGCTGGGTTCAGTCTCGATTTTCTGCCATTCCGGCGTGGGCTTCAGCAAGATGCCCTTGACGCGCTCGATGAGCGACGATGAGCCGGAAGTGACAGTGGGCGGTGGGGGCGTTATATCGCCCGGCGGCGTATCGGTCATCGAATTTTGTCCCGCGATAAAAGGCCTGACGGCCATGCCTGAAAATGAGAAGCGAACGCGTACAATAGCGGCGCTACTTTTAGGTGCGGTGCGGAACCGGTCAATTCACCTTTAAGTCAGAACGCTTTAATAGCGATCCAACCGTACATATTCGGCCACGTCGCCTGCTGGTAACATGGGGGCATTGGCCGACCGCCTTATCAGCGCGTCGCTTTGCGAGAACACGGCAATCAGTGAGGAATCCTGATCGGCAAAGGGCTTCAAACTTGGCTGACCGGAAGCGTCGGCGACGATACGCCCGCGCAGGAAGGTTTCACGCGGGCCATTAGCCGCCAGCGTCGTGGCGACCGGGAGGGAGGCCAAAGCCTTTGGGACGGCTTGACCGAGCGCCGCCTCGATCCACGGTTTCAGGAACAGTTGCGCGCAGACCATCGCCGACGCCGGATTACCGGGCAAGCCCAATACGCGCCGTTCGCTGGCCAGAATACCTGTCCAGGTCGGCTTGCCGGGACGAATATTGATGCTGCTGAAATCGAGCGCCAGACCGAGGCGCTCCAACGCCGGTTTGACGAGGTCGTAATCGCCGACGCTGGCCCCGCCGATAGTGACGATCAGATCGGCCTCGCAGGCCTTGACGGCGTCGTGGATACCGTCGAGGTCGTCGCTTTCGACGCCAAGAAATTCAGCCTTGGCCCCCCATTGGCGGCACAGGGCCATCAGGGCGAAGGAGCCTGACTCGAATATCTGATCGGCGCGAGGCTCGTCTCCGGGGGCGACCAGTTCGTCTCCGGTGGACAGGATGGCGATGCGCGGACGGCGGGCTACGGTGACGGATTTTCGCCCGGCGGCTGCCGCCAGCGACAGCCGCCACGGATCGAGACGCAGACCCGCCGACAGCAACTCATGACCCGCTTTGAAATCCTGACCGCGCGGGCGGATATGGGTTTTCGGATCGTTCCAGCCGTCAGCCTCGATGAAGATGCCGTGGTCGGTAGCCCCATTCTCCAGAATTTTGGCATTTTCCTGAATAACCACGGCCTTGGCGCCGTCGGGCACCGGCGCGCCGGTGAAGATACGCACGCACTGCCCCCATTCGACACGACCTTCGAAACGCTTCCCGGCGACGCTTTCGCCGATCAGCTTCAGCGGCGTGCTCTGGGCGACCGGATCGGTCAGGGACTTGCAGATGGCGTAACCGTCCATCGCCGAGGCATCGAAGGGCGGCTGATCGCGGGTGGCCACGACCGGCGCGGTCAGGACACGGCCCAACGCCTTGCGCAGAGCGACCTTGCGTGGGAGGGGCGCGGGCGCAACCTCACGCAGAAAGGCCTGCGCCTCATCGACGGAAATGCCTTTGCGGGTCATTTCTCCAATAACCGGGGCATCAGTTCGACCATGTTGCACGGGCCGTGACGCGAATCGAGCTGCCAGCGGATGACCTTGTCCCAGCCGTCCTTGCACGCACCGTTCGAGCCCGGCAGGCAGAAAATAAACACCCCGCGGATGATCCCGGCCAGGGCGCGCGATTGCAGGGTCGACAGGCCCACCGTCTGGAAGCTGACCATGTGGAAGATGGTTGAAAAGCCCTCGATACGCTTGTCCAGCAGGGGTTCGACCGCTTCGGGGGTGATGTCGCGACCCGTAATCCCCGTGCCGCCGGTCGAGATGATCACATCGACATTGCCGGAATCGATCCAGTTGGTGATGACGGTACGGATATGATCTTTGTCGTCGCGAACCAGTTCGCGCGCGGCGACGTGGTGACCGGCGGCGGTGATCCGTGCGTCGAGCAGATCGCCGGAGGTGTCGTTTTCCCGCGTCCGGCTGTCGGAAACTGTCAGAACGGCAATATTGACGCTTCTGAACGGGCGGTCGGCGTCGATGCGGCCTGCCCCCAGATAGGACCGTTCTGTCTCTGTCAGTTCCATGCTTATTCCCGTTTGTCTTAACCGCCCGTCACGGACATGGTCCGGCGCGGCACATAGGTACGTTGCGGCGGTGGCGCGCCGTGTCCGGCGATGAAAAAATCATGCGCCTTCGGTTTGTGACGCAGGGCCTCGGCAAAGGCAAGGCTCAAAGACCGATCTGTCTCATCCTCACGTAATGCCTTACGTAAATCGACATGGTCGTCCTGCCCTAGGCACATATAGAGCTGGCCGGTACAGGTGATGCGGACACGGTTGCACGTATCGCAGAAATTATGGCTGAGCGGCGTGATCAGGCCCAGCTTGCCGCCGGTTTCCGCCACGCGGTAATAACGTGCCGGGCCACCCGTGGTATCCGTGACCGGCGTGATATCCCAGAAACTGCGCAGATCGGTCATGACCTCGCGCAAAGAGACGAACTGGTCTTCCCGGCCTTCGATCTCGTCGCCCAGCGGCATGGTCTCGATCAGCGAGACGTCGATGCCGCGATCGTGCGCAAAACGGATGATGTCGGGCAGGTCGTGACGGTTGTCCTGCTGAAGCGCCACGACGTTCAGCTTTATCTTGAGGCCTGCCGCCTGCGCCGCCTCTATGCCATCCAGCACAACGCCCAGATTACCGGTGCGGGTAATGTGGCGGAATACGTCGGGGCGCAAACTGTCGAACGAGACATTGACGCGTTTGATCCCGGCCTCGACCAGATGCGGCGCGGCGGATTTCAGCAGTGTGCCATTGGTGGTCAGGGTCAGTTCTTTCAACCGCCCGTTATGGACCTGCTGACCCAGCCGTTTGAGGAAGTCGAGGATACCTTTGCGCACCAAGGGTTCGCCGCCGGTGATGCGCAGACGCTCGACGCCACGATCGATCAAAAACAGGCTCAGGCGCTCCAGTTCCTCAAAGCTGAGGAGTTCTTTTCGAGGCAGAAAGGTCTGTCTTTCGGACATGCAGTAGGTGCAGCGCAGGTCGCAGCGATCCGTCACCGAAATCCGCACATAGGAGATGCGGCGGTTGAAACCATCGACAAGCGCGGGTGATAAACTCATGCCTTTGAAATAACCGGAAAATCGCGGCGAACACAAGGCGTTGCGTCTTTACTTTTATGTGTTTCCGCGCAAACCTCGGCTCACAACAATGATATAATCCGCAACACAGGAAATGCCTCATGAACCGCCGCCAAGCCCTGTCGGGCCTTTCTGCCGTTGCCTTGTCATCCGCCGTGCCACCGGTGTCAGCAGCGGAGACAAGCATAACCGTCAAGACCGCCGCCGGTCCGGTCGTCGGTCAGATTAAAAACGGTACCGCCGTATTTCTGGGGCTGCGTTACGGCGAAACCACCGCCCCGCCGCATCGTTTTCAGCCGCCGCGCAAACCCGCCGCCTGGACGCAGCCGGCGCTGGCCGATCACTACGGCCCGGCCAGCCCGCAGGGCAGCAACCCCGATCCTTACGGCAAGAGCGAAGATTGCCTGTTTCTCAATGTGTGGACGCCGGAGGCAGGTTCTAAAAAGAAGCGTCCAGTCATGGTCTATCTGCACGGCGGAGCCTATTCGAACGGGTCGGGATCGCATGCGGAATATGACGGGACGAACCTGTCTTTGCACGGCGATGTGGTGGTGGTGACGATCAATCACCGGCTCAATGCCTTTGGTTACCTCTATCTGGCGCGGCTGGAGCGGCAGATTAAGGGCAAGCCGGGGCCTCTGGCCCTGTCCGGCAATTGTGGGCAACTCGATATTATTCTGGCGCTGGAGTGGGTGCGCGACAATATCGCCCAATTCGGGGGTGACCCCGGCAATGTCATGGTCTTCGGCCAATCGGGCGGCGGCGCCAAGATCGCCACCATGATGGCGACGCCTGCCGCCAAGGGCCTGTTCCACAAGGCCGCGACCATGAGCGGTCAGCAGGTCACGGCCTCCGGTCCCGGTAATGCGACCTTGCGCGCCAAGGCGTTTTTGGCGGCGTTGAATCTCAAGCCCGATGCTGAGGGCTTGGCCGCCGTGCAGACCCTGCCGTGGGAACAGTTGGTGACCGCCCTGAAAGCGACCGATCCGGTGCTGGGCGGGGGCGTCTATATGGGGCCGGTGCTCGACGAGGCGCACCTGTTCCGTCATCCCTTCTATCCCGATGCCGCGCCGCAGTCGCGTGGCATGCCGATGATCATCGGCAATACGCTGAATGAAACCCGAGGCTTTCAGGTCAATAATCCGGAATTCCAGAACCTGACCTGGGAGACTTTGGCGGAGAAATTGCCCGCCAATTACCGCGTCGATATCGATCCCTATGTGGTGATCGAGACCTATCGCAAGCTCTATCCGCAGATGACGCCAACCGATATCTATTTCGCCGCGACGACAGCGGGTCGGTCGTGGCGCGGGGCGGTCATTGAGGCCGAGGAACGCGCCAAGGTGGGCGCCAAGACCTTCGTCTATCAGGCCAACTGGCAAAGCCCGAAGGACGGCGGCAAGTACGGCGCACCGCATGCTGTCGAAATCCCGCTCGTCTTCCGCAATACCGCCGTGCCGAGCGCCGTGACGACGGACTCCGACGGCGCGCGAAAGATGGCCGATCTGTTCTCGGATGCCTTTATCGCCTTCGCCAAAACCGGATCGCCGCAGACGGTGGCCCTGCCGAAATGGACACCCTATAGCCTGCCGAACCGTGAAACCATGCTGATGGATCTGCCACCAAAGCTGGCCAATGATCCGCGTGGTGCAGAGCGCAAGCTGTTCGATAAGGTGCCTTTCGTTCAGGCGGGGACGTAAATTAGTATGGTGGAGTCTTTGGGGAGGGCGGATATGTCGCGCATCGGTATTGCATTATGCCTCCTATTGCTAGGTGGTTGCCGCGTAGACTTCAAACCCCCACGGCACTTGCCACCCCTTTACGGAGAAAGTGCTCACCTGACGGATCGGTATTATATAGTTCGTCAAACAGAAACGTTTCCCGTGGCAGGGGCAGGCGATCGGATACGCCGCGAGCCGGGAGATCTAAGTTTATGCCGATGGAGCGAGCCGCCGGAGGGAGATTGTACAGCGGTTGTGCCCGGTAAAGTATTGGCTCTCGGTTTTGATGAGAGCTACATTGTCATCAAGCAGACGGTTGAGGGGCGGGTGTCTTACTTTGTCATCGATCTTGCTACCCACACGGCAGCTCAACCGCATGGAGGTGCCCTTTCCGAGGCGGAGTTTCAAAGGCAAGTGAAGGCCAAGGCTTTACCCGCCTTTGCCTCCCGGTTGCCCCGCTTGAAAGTCGGCAAGGCCGGACCGCCGAGCGAAATATAGAGCTATCAATTCTGCGCCATGAAGACGACCGGATAAGGGTTGCCGGCATCGTCTGTCTCCGACCGGCCGGTTATGTTAAACCCGCACTTCTCGTAGAAGGTGATATTGCCCTCGACCTGTTCGTTGACCGTGACGGTCAGGGAGCCTTTGAGCGCTTGTGCGTGGCCGATCAGGGCGCGACCGATGCCACAGCGCTGAAACGCCGGATCGACGAACAGCATGGCCAGCACATTTTTTCCGACCAGAGTCGCAAAGCCCGCGGACGTGCCGTCAATGTCCGCCATACACACGTCTCCGCCAGCCAGCCCCGCCAACAGATAGGGCCTGTAGAAGTCGATATCGGCCTCGGTCAGGAAATGGTAAGCGGCGCGCACCGAATCTTCCCAGATGGCGATAAGACGCTGGGCGTCGGCGGTGGTCGCAGGTCGGATAATCACCCCAGAACCTTGTCGAACCAGCGCGCAGCGAGGGCTGGCCATTGCTCGTGCGTGCCGTCCAGTTCACGCAAGGCGAAGCCGTGCGGTGCCTGGGGGAAAATATGCGCTTCGAGGTCGGCACCGGTCTGCTGCGCCGTGCGGATAAAATTCAGCGCATGATCGATGGGGACAATCTTATCGTGCAGGGCATAGGCCATAAAGACCGGGATTTGCGGCACGCCGTGAGGTTCGGCGGCGATGCCGACCGGCCAGGCATTGTAGAAGTCCTGTTTCTGGACCGGCGGGAAGTCCGGTTTACCGGCGGGGGCCTTGTAATCGCGATGGTTGGCATTGACCGGCGCATAGGCGATCAGAACGCCTTTCGCGGTCAGATCGTGCGGCTGACAGGCCATGACCCCGGCCAGATGCCCACCCGACGACAGGCCGACATGCAGTAGCGGCAGCGCGTCCAGCGTTGTCAAATGATCAAGTGCCTTTACGCCGTCCTGCAAGGCGATATCGTGGGGATGAACCTCGCCCTCACTATCGTCGGTGCCGGGAAGGCGATGGACCAGCACATAGGCGTCGAAGCCCAGCGCATTGAGCCACAGGGCTATTTCGATGCCCTCACGGTCGGCGACCAGATTGACATAGCCGCCACCGCCATAGACCACTGCCCGCCCGCGCGGGTTTTCCGTCTTATATTCATGCAGTTCGGCACGCGTGACACGGTTGTAACGCCGTTCGGGCCAGTCACCCTCGGCGACATTGGCCGCGCCCTCCGATAAGGCAATGACCCGGTCGGCTTCGACCACGTGATCGGGGAGAGCGGGCAGGGCAATGGCCATCGGGAGTCCTTATTTTTTGAACAGACTGTCCCACCCGGCCTTCGGGCTCATATCGGCAAGATTCCAGTCATCCGGAACAAAGGCGCGGCGGGTAGGAGCGTAGGCCGGGTATCCGCCGGATTGCGACTCGCTGTCAATGATCATTCCGCGCTTTTGCGCCAGTTCAGAAAGCAGCCGCGCATCGATCGGATCGCGCGCCCACGGCCGCATCCCGGCACTGAGCGGCACGGCCTGTTCGATCTCGGCGGCGGGACGTATGCGCAGGCCTTCGGGCAGATAGGGCGTGGCGGCCTCGACGATCTTAGCGTCGGAGGTGGTGTAGCGGCCGGTCATCGGCAGGGGCTGACCCTGCGTATCGAGAGCCAGATTGTTGCGCAGATAGAGTGAGACGTCACCGATGCCGCCCAGTTTAAAGAGGGCCGTGCCTTTTACCGTGTCCGGGCCGGCGCGATAGGCATTGCCGATGAGGGTGAGCAGACCGGTCTGTACGGTTTGTCCTTCCCACTCTCTGGCCACCAGATTGTAATGGGTCGCGTGGATGCCGGGATTGAAGATCAGGTTATTGACCATCGCCGCCTGCGCACCGCCCTTGATAAAGGCGTTGCGCTCATAGTTCGAGGCGTAGAGATTGCCGTAGATCAGGATGCCGGAGGCATTGTCGTGGACCAGAGTGCCTTTGGAGTGCTCGCCCTTGGTGTGCGTCGAATTTTTCAGGCCTTCGTAGATCAGGTTGTGGCTGAGCGTGATGTTGCGCGATGTGCTTTGTCGCCAGTCGTCCGGCGTCGCGCCATTGAAACGCGGGCCGGAGGTCGACAGGTTCTCGTCGGTCGCCCACGAAAACGAACAGTGGTCGATGATCACATTGTAGGCGGCATAGGTCGACAGGCCGTCGGCTTCCCAGCCGCTTTTCTTCGCCGCACCCGCTTCACCGGGACGCACGGCGATATGCTGGATGATCACGTCATGGGTCGAGACGCTGAACGCGCCGCGAATGAAGGTGATACCAGGATTGGGCGCCGTTTGCCCGGCGATGGTCAGGAACGGTTTCTTGATGGCGATATGGGTTTTGCCGAGGTCGATCACGCCACCGACCTCGAAAACGATGATGCGGGGACCATCGGTTTCGACCGCGGCGCGGAACGAACCGGGGCCGGTGGCGTTCAGATTGGTCACGCGCAGGATCTGCCCGCCCGCGCCGCCCTGGGTCGAGGCCCATCCTTGCGTGTCATAGGTGGCGCGGTTCAGCCCGTCGGATTTCGCCTGTACCGGCAGGGCCAATGCCATGACCGCAAAGGCTCCGCACAAAAACGCCTTGATCATACGGAGCCCCTTTTTCGGTTGTGGCTAGGCCGCGATATTTTCACGAGACAGAAGAGTCTCGTAAGCGGCCTCGACCGCTGCGATCACGCGCGGATCGTGGGCGAGGGCCTCCGGGAATACGTTGCGGAACGCCAGTACCTTGGCCACGTCCGACACGTCGTCGGTCAGGGTCTCCCCCAGAGCGATCAGGTCGGCGGCCAGCGGATCGGTGATCGTGCCGCCCGAGACGGCCTTGTCTCTGACGAAACGCGCCCATGCCGCCAGCGGCACGGCGAAACGCGATACGTCCTGTCCTTTTTCGAGCGCTTCCGACAGCGATGACAGCAGACGGATGGGGATTTTCTGCGACCCGTCCCAGGCGATCTGCGACAGCAGGTGCTTGATCGCCGGATTGCGGAAACGCTTCAGGATGGCTTCTGAATAATCGACCAGATCGAGGCCTTTGGGGGCTTCCAGCAGCGGTACGACGTCGGAAATCATCAGGTCGCGGGCCAGTTCGGCCAGTTCGGCGTCCTTCATGGCCTCGGACACGCTTTCGATGCCCTTGTGCAGCCCGGCATAGGCGAGCGTCGAGTGCGGGCCGTTGAGCAGGCGCAGCTTGGCGCGCTCATAGGCCGGGACATTGTCGGTCAGGATAACGCCGACGCTGGCCCAGTCGGGACCACCTTCGTGGACATGTTCTTCGACCACCCACTGCGTGAAGGCCTCGCGCTGGATCGGCCAGGCATCGCTGACGCCGATAGCGTCGGCCACGCGCTCACGCAGGGCGTCGTCGGTGGCAGGGGTGATCGAATCGACCATGGTGCAGGGGCAAGACAGGTCTGTCTCTATACGGCTTGCCAATTCGGCGTCCAGCTTCGCTACAAAGGCCACGACGGCGGCTTTCAGGCGGTGGCCGTTCTTCGGCAGGTTATCGCACGGGATCAGGACGAACGGCGCAACATCGGCGGCATAACGGCGACGCAGGCCTTCGGCGACGTAGCCGATATAGGACTTCGGCGTCGCCGGGTTGGCCAGATCGTGAACGATGTCAGCGTTACCGAAATCCAGTTCCCAGTTCGGATCGAGGCAATAGCCTTTCTCCGTGACGGTCGAGGTGACGATCTGCACCTCCGGACGCGTCAGGCGTTCCAGAACGGCTTCGATGTCTTCGGGGCCGACCAGCACTTCGCGCATCGAGCCGAGGATCTGATACTCGATCTTTTCATCGAGGATGGCCAGCGTATAGAGGCCGTCCTGCGGTTCAAGCGCGTCACGCACACCCTTGGAATGGAGCGATACACCACATATCCCCCAGCGCGGATCGCTGGCCAGCAGTGCATCGACAAAGGCCGCCTGATGAGCGCGATGGAAGGCGCCGGGACCGAAATGGACGATGCCGACCGACACCTTCGCCGGATCATAGGCGGGACGAATTACATCGGGTTTCAGGGCATCGAGCGTGGCAAGCGACAGGCGGGTCATATGTTTTCCTTTTAACCCCCTCTCCCCTGCGGGGAGAGGGTTGGGGTGAGGGGGCAGCGGCGTTCCCCCTCACCCGGCCCTGTGGGCCACCCTCTCCCCAAAGGGGCGAGGGGCAAAGGTACGCCGCTTCCTGTAATAGTTACAGCGTCACGCCATTCTTCCAGATGGCGATTTCGCGTTCTTCGTTCTTTTCATTGTTGCTTTGCTCGCCCGACGCGACGCGCAGGATCAGCGCCATCAGATCGTCCGCCGTCTCGTCCAGCGTCTTGCCTTCCAGCGCCTGACCGGCGTTGAAGTCGATCCAGTGCGGCTTCTTTTCGGCCAGCGCCGTATTGGACGCGATCTTCAGCGTCGGGGCCGGGAAGCCGAGCGGCGTGCCGCGACCGGTGGTGAACAGGACGATGACCGCACCGGCCGCCGTCAGCGCCGTCGACGACACCGCGTCATTACCGGGGGCTTCGAGCAGGGACAGGCCGCGTTCCGTGGCGCGTTCGCCGTAACGCAACACCTGCGTCAACTGGCTGAGGCCGCCCTTTTGCACAGCCCCAAGCGATTTTTCCTCCAGCGTGGTGATGCCGCCCGCCTTGTTACCGGGAGAGGGGTTCTCGAACACAGGCTGGTTGTTGTCGAGGAAGTACTGTTTGAAATCGTTGACGACATCGACGATCTCATGGAACACCGTCTCGTCCTTGGCGCGTGCCATCAGGATGCGTTCGGCGCCGAACACTTCCGGAATTTCGGTCATGATCGACATGCCGCCCGCCTGAGCCACCGTATCGGCGACGCGGCCGACCAGTGGATTGGCGGTCAGGCCGGAAAAGCCGTCCGAGCCGCCGCATTTAACCCCGATGGCGAGGTCCGACACGTGACACAGTTCGCGTTCGTCCTTTTCGACGACCGCGACCAACTCTTCCAAAGCCTCAAGCCCGGCTTCGTGCTCGTCATCGACCATCTGGGCCGCGAAATATTTGAGGCGGTCGGGACTGCGGCCCTGAATTTCACCGAGCAAGGCGCTCAACTGGTTGTTTTCGCAGCCTAATCCGACGATCAGTACGCCCCCGGCATTGGGGTGAGACGCCAGTGCCGCCAGCAGCTTGCGTGTGTGATTGAGGTCGTCGCCCAGTTGCGAGCAACCGAGGGGGTGGGTCAGGGCATAGACGCCATCGACGCGGCCTTTGAACCGTTCGGATGCCACCTTGGCCAGACGCTCGGACGTGCGCGCCACACAGCCGACGGTACACAAAATCCAGATTTCATTGCGGATACCGACGCGGCCATCCGCGCGACGATAGCCCATGAATGTCCGGGCGTCGGGGTGCGAGCCGGGGCCTTCGGCGGCTTCCGGGGCATAGGCATAGTCCTCGACGCCACTGAGCGCGGTGGCCAGATTGTGCGTGTGGATATGCTCGCCCGCCTTGATCGGTGCGATCGCCCTGCCGATGACGAAGCCGAACTTCAGCACCTCCTGACCGGGCGCAATATCGTACAGCGCGATCTTGTGCCCCTTGGGGATGTCGGTTGTTAGAGTCACCGACAGGTCGCCAAAGCTCAGCACTTCACCGGCGCTCAGCGGCTCGACCGCGATGGCCACGTGATCGGTAGAGTGGACGCGGACATAACGCACCATGACCGGTGTCGTTTTGTCGGCATCGCTCAGGGTTGCGCAACCAGAGGCGTCGTCTGACATGGAAGCAAGCTCCTCGACCTGTCCGCATCGGGACAGATGAAACTTTGTTGTTGTTTTTACTCGGTAACCGGTGTCATACTGCTGAACCGGGTCTCTAGGCAAGAGCGCAACGTCATGCGCATCGAAAAAAGCCACGACTTGCCGATGACCCGACTTTGCGCATACTAACCCACAATAAGATTCTCAGGCTGAACCGGAAACGTCCCGCATCCATGTCCGTACCTTCTGCGCCGAATACGCCGTCCGGCCCGTCCGCTATCGATCCGGTCGAGGCGTTTCTCACGCGTCGCAAGAAGGCCACGATCAACGATGTGGCATCTCTGGCGCAGGTGTCGAAGAAGACCGTGTCGCGGGTGATCAACAATTCCCCGTCCGTGCGTGCCGAAACGCGCGAGCAGGTCAATACCATCATCAACCGCATCGGCTTCAAGCCGGACCCGCAGGCGCGCGGTCTGGCTTTTCGCCGGTCGTTTCTGCTGGGGCTGATCTACGACAATCCCAATGCCCAATACGTGGTTAATATCCAGGCGGGTATTCTGGATTGCATTCGTGGCTCGGGCACCGAGATCATCGTCCACCCTTGCGATAAGAACAGCGATGATTTCCTTGAGGAAATTCGCGATTTTGTCGAGCTTCAACGACTGGCGGGCGTCATCCTGCTGCCGCCGATCGCCGAAAACCGGCAGCTTCTGGCCATGCTCGATGAGCTTGAGGTGCCCTATGTGCGCATCACCGCCATGCACGGTGCGGAAAATAATCCGCCGATCGTATCGCCGCAGGTCGTGTCTCGGGACAGACAGGGCTGTCTGGCTGCGGCCAGCCATCTGGTCGACCTTGGTCACAAGCGCATAGGCTTTATTTCAGGCCCGGCGGGTTATGCCTCGGCACGCGAGCGCAGGCAAGGCTTCGATGAGGGTTTGGCGGAACATGGTCTGAGCCTGTCGGATGACCTGATCACCGGCGGAGAATATACGTTCGAATCGGGGTTTGAAGCCGCGCGTCACCTGCTGGCCTTGTCGCCGCGCCCGACCGCTATCTTTGCCTCGAATGACGAAATGGCTATCGGTGCCTATAAGGCGGCGTCACAACTAGGGTTGAGCATTCCCGATGATCTGAGCGTCATCGGCTATGACGACGCGCCGATTGCCTCGCGCATCACGCCGGGCCTGACCAGCGTGCGCGCGCCGATCCGCGACATCGGACGTGCCGCCGCAGAAACCCTCATTTCCGAGGATACGCCGCGTCGTACCATCACGATTTTCGACACGGCCCTGATCGTGCGCGAATCCACTGGTCCGTGCGAGCTCGACTTCAAGCCTTAGATTTAGGGCCGTGGCGGTTTAAAAAGGTTGATTAATACCATGACACCGGTTACCTGTTGCGCAGGGAAACACAGGGGTGTCTCGATCGTCAGCGGTTTAAAATCCGGTCGGCGCCTCGCTTTTTACGGTTCAAATTTCGCATGTCCAAGCCTTTGATTCTGAACGAAGATCGTTTGTTCGCATCCGATCCGGCCCAGCGCGCCGTCGCGCGTGAGCTTTACGCCCTCGTCAAGGCCTTCCCGATCCTGTCGCCGCACGGTCACACGGACCCGCAATGGTTCGCCGATAACGAAAACTTCGGCAATGCGACGGAACTGTTTCTCGCCCCGGACCACTATGCCTATCGGATGCTTTATTCGCAGGGCGTGGAAATGAACGCTGTCGGCGTCGGCTCCAAGGCTGGCCCGTCAACCGCCGATCCGCGCGTCGCGTGGAAGATTTTCGCCTCGAACCAGCACCTGTTCCGCGGCACGCCGACCTCGATGTGGATGAGCCACGTTTTTGGCGAGATCATGGGCTTCGATACGCGCCTTGATGAAACCACGGCGGATCATTATTACGACCGCATCGGCGAGCTTCTGGCGTCCGACGCCTATAAGCCGCGCGCCCTGTTCGAACGTTTCAATATCGAGCTTCTGGCGACGACGGAATCGCCGACCGATACGCTTGAGCACCACCAGAAGATCAAGGCCTCTGGCTGGAAAGGCCGCGTCGTCACGGCCTATCGCCCGGACCCGGTGATCGATGCCGAGCATGAGGACTTCCGCGACAAGCTGAAGGTCTTCGCCGACCTGTCGGGCGAGGACGTCTATAGCTGGACCGGTTACCTTAAGGCGCACCGCATCCGCCGCGATTTCTTCATGGAACTGGGCGCGACCTCGACCGACCACGGCCACCCGACGGCCCAGACCGCCAACCTGTCGACGGCGGAATCCGAGACCCTGTTCAACCGCATCATCAAGGGCGATTTCACCGCCGCCGATGCCGAGCTGTTCCGCGCCCAGATGCTGACCGAAATGGCGCGCATGAGTCTCGACGACGGCCTGACCATGCAGATCCACCCGGGTTCGTACCGTAACCACAACCAGAAGGTCTTCGAGACCTTCGGTCGCGACAAGGGCTGCGACATCCCGATGGCGACGGGTTACGTCAACGAACTCAAGCCGTTGCTCGATGCCTTCGGCAACGAAAAGAACCTGACGGTGATCGTGTTTACGCTGGACGAAACCAGCTATGCGCGCGAACTGGCCCCGCTGGCCGGTCACTATCCGATCCTCAAGCTCGGCCCCTCGTGGTGGTTCCACGATTCGCCGGAAGGCATGACGCGCTTCCGCGAACAGGTCACCGAAACGGCGGGCTTCTACAACACGGTCGGCTTCAACGACGATACCCGCGCCTTCCTGTCGATCCCGGCGCGCCATGACGTCGCCCGCCGCATCGACGCCAACTTCCTCGCACGTCTGGTCGTCGAGCATCGCCTCGATATCGAAGAGGCGGCGGAAACGATCAAGGACCTGACCTATAATCTGCCAAAGGCGGCTTATAAGCTTTAAGTCTAGGAAAAGACGAAGCGGCCGAAAGCCCTCTTCACCCCATATGTAACGAGCCCTGTCGTCACCGATCGGGCTCGTTTCGTTTCGAGGTGCAGGAGCGTTTTTTGTGCGCTACCGCTTCGCTGTTTGAGCGCGTCCTCCTGCAATTTTTCTTATTCTGCCGGCAATGCCGCAGGCAGTTTCTTCTTCTCCGCCCGCAATTGCCACCAGATGCCCGCGATCAGCAGTAGCAACAACACCCCGCGCACCGGGGCCAGTTCCGGGGCTTCCGGCGAGGGCGAGAAGGGTTTCCCGGCGGGCAGCCGCGTCAGGCCTTCGGTGGTGGTAAAGAACCAAAGGAAGAAATAGGTCACCGACAGGCTGATGATTTCGATGGTCCGGGCTTTGAAGCGCGTGAAGCTCAGATATTTGGCTCCGGCAGCGGCCAGCAATAGGACAATAAACAGGGCGCTGACGATGTGCGGGATGCCGGGACCGCCGTGATGAAAAATGGTGATGCCGGTGACGGCACCGATCAGGGCTGACCCAAAATAAATCTTCCCCAGTTCGGTTCTGAGGTCGATCGTGCCCTTGGTCACATAGAGATAGCCGCCGATAAACAGCGGTATGAAGCTTATGGCCGTATGAACGGCACCATAGAGCGTTATCGTGCTGGGCACGAAAGCGGCGATGGACATGAGAACCCCCTCAGATTGCAATCCTTTGGAAAAGATACAGCCAAACACCTGTTTTGGCAAACCGCGTTATTCGAGTGTCGGGGTAATGATTTTCTGGCCTTGTCGCGCTTTTCCCCCGTTAGGGCGTTGAAAATGACACCGGTTTCCTATACAGGTCGTTTAAATACAAAAAACAAAAACAGTGCGGGGAAACGTGGTTACAAACAGTGTAAAGCTGAGTGACGTCAAAAAGTCCTTCAATGGCCATGAGGTCATCAAGGGTGTGTCGCTCGAAGTGCAAAAAGGCGAGATGGTCGTCTTCGTCGGCCCGTCGGGCTGCGGCAAGTCGACCCTGCTGCGCCTGATCGCCGGGCTCGATACGCCGACCTCCGGTCAGATCGATATCGCGGGCAAGGACGTTACCTACGCCCATCCGTCGAAGCGCGGCGTGGCGATGGTGTTTCAGTCCTATGCCCTTTATCCGCATATGACGGTGGCCGACAATATCGCCTTTGCGCTCAAGATTCAGGGCCTGCCCAAGGCCGAGATCGACGCCAAGGTCCGCGATGTGGCCGAAGTCTTGCAACTGACGCACCTGCTCAAGCGCCGCCCCAAGGCCTTGTCCGGCGGACAGCGTCAGCGCGTCGCCATCGGCCGCGCCATAGTGCGCGAGCCCGACGTCTTCCTGTTCGACGAGCCCCTGTCCAATCTCGACGCATCGTTGCGTGGTCAGATGCGCGTCGAAATCGCGCGCCTGCATACCAAGCTCAACGCGACATCGGTTTACGTGACCCACGATCAGGTTGAGGCCATGACTTTGGCCGACAAGATCGTCGTGCTCAATGCCGGTCGTATCGAGCAGATCGGCGCGCCGATGGAGCTGTACCGCAAGCCCGCCAACCTGTTCGTCGCCGGGTTTATCGGTTCACCGCGCATGAATATACTGAGCACCAAGGTTCGCTCGGTGTCGGGCGAAGCCGTGACGCTCGACACACCGCAGGGCGTGCTGGCCATTCCGCGCACGGGTGCACAAGCCGCGACCGGCGCGGCGACCAGCCTCGGGATCCGTCCCGAAAACCTGCATGTGGTGGCAGCGGGCGAAGAGGGCCACCTGAGCGGCTATGTCATCCTGATCGAGCGTCTGGGCGGTGAAACCTTCGCCTATGTGACGCTGAAAGGCTTCGACGGCGAACCGATCATCCTCAAGCTGGACGGCGAAGCGCCGGTACATAACCATCAGGAAGTGCGGCTGACGATCGATCTGAACCGCGCGCACCTGTTCGATGAGGCCGGTCTGGCCGTCGGCGTGTCGCCCGACTTCGCGAGTGAGACAGACGGGTCTGGTCATGTACAATAACAAGCTGATCGGCAGTCTCTACGTCACCCCCTTCGTCATCGGTTTCCTGCTGTTTACGGCCTTTCCGTTCGTCGCGTCGTTTATCCTCAGCCTGACCGATGCGCGCTTGCAGGACCAGCTGGGCGCGGCGCAGTTCACAGGCCTCGCCAACTATACCGGCATGGTTTCGGATTCGACGTTTCAGAAATCGCTGGGTGTGACTTTCGCCTATGTCTTTATCACCGTGCCGCTGAAACTGGCCTTCGCGCTGTTCATCGCCGTGGTGCTGAACTTCAAGCTGCGCGGCATTGGCCTGTTCCGCACCGCCTTTTACCTGCCCTCGATCCTCGGCGGCAGCGTGGCCATCGCAGTGGTCTGGCGCTTCGTGTTTGCGGGTGACGGCCTGATCAATCAGGGGCTGGGCAGCCTCGGCATCGGCGGCGTCAACTGGCTGGGCGAGCCGACGACGGCCATGTTCTCCATCGTCCTCCTGCGCCTGTGGCAGTTCGGTTCGGCCATGGTCGTGTTCCTCGCCGGCCTGAAAGCCATCCCCGAAGACCTTTATGAGGCCGCCGACCTCGACGGTGCCTCACGGATGAAGCAGTTCTGGATGATTACCCTGCCGCTGCTGACGCCGGTCCTGTTCTTCAACTTCATCATGCAGATCGTGCAGGCCTTTCAGGAGTTCAACGGGCCGTACATCATCACCGCCGGGGGGCCGCTCAAGTCGAGCTATCTGTTGCCGCTGATGATCTACGAGGAAGCCTTCAAATATTTCAATCTCGGCTACTCCTCGGCCCTGTCCTGGGTGTTGTTCATCATCATCGCCATCTTTACCGCCGTGGCCTTCTGGTCGCAGAAACACTGGGTGTTCTACGCTCAGGACCGCGGCGACGACAAGGGAGGCCACTGATATGGTCACCGCGACAATAGACACCGGCTGGCGTAAACACCTGCCCGTCCTCAACGCCTTTTTGCGTTACGGCATTCTGATCCTCGTCGGCTTCGTGATGATCTATCCGCTGCTGTGGATGATCGGCGGGGCGTTCAAGAACAACGCCGAAATCTTCTCCTCGATCGGCTTCATCCCGAAGGAACCGACGACCGACGGCTTCGTCAACGGCTGGAAGACCTCGACCGAATATACGTTTGCGACCTACCTGCTCAATACGATGAAGATCGTCATCCCGAAGGTCATTGTCACCGTCATTTCCTCGGTCGTCGTCGCCTACGGCTTTGCGCGTTTCGCCATTCCGGGTCGCAAGTGGCTGTTCGCGCTCCTCATGGCGACCGTTCTGTTGCCGAAGTCCGTGCTGCTCATCCCGCAATATCTGATGTTCCGCGAATTCGGCTGGCTCGACACCTATCTGCCCCTCTACGCGCCGCAGGCCTTTGCGACCGAGGGCTTCTTCGTCTTCATGATCATCCAGTTCATGCGCACCCTACCGCTCGATATGGAAGAGGCGGCGGTGATGGATGGCTGCAATTCGTTTCAGGTCCTGACCCTGATCGTCTGCCCGGTCATCCTGCCGGCGATCATCTCGGTTGCCCTGTTCCAGTTCATGTGGTCGATGAACGACTTCCTCCAGCCGCTGATCTATCTGTCGTCGGTCGAGAAATACCCCGTGGCGCTGGCGCTCAAGATGTCGATCGACGTCACCGAAGCGACCTCGTGGAACGAGATCCTGGCTATGTCGACCATCGCGATTGCGCCGTCGCTGATTCTGTTCTTCGCGGCTCAGAAATACTTCGTCGAAGGTCTGACCTCCGGCGCGGTGAAGGGGTAGGGCGATGGACGCATACAGATTACATCGCCGGACCATGTTGCTGGGGGCGGCTGCCGCATTGACGGCGTGCGGTCAGACGTCCTCGCGGCCCGCAGGTACGAAAGAACTCCGCATGAGCTGGTGGGGCGGGTCGTCCGCCCACAAGGCGACGCTGGAGGCGCTCAAGCGCTTCGAGAAACGCCACGGCATCCGCGTGCGCGCCGAATATACCGGGTTCGCCGGGCATCTTGAGCGCCTGACGACGCAGATTTCCGGCCGCACCGCGCCCGACGTCATGCAGATCAACTGGTTCTGGCAGACCCTGTTTTCGCCCGACGGCACCGGCTTCCTCGATCTCAATCAGCACCGCGACAAGATCGATCTCAGTCAGTTCGATGCGCGCAGCCTGAACATGGGCACGACCAAGGGGCACCTGAACGCCATCCCGGTGTCGAATGCCGCGCGGCTGGTCTATCTCAACCAGACGACCTACGACAAGGCGGGCCTGTCCCTGCCGTCGTCGTGGGACGAGCTGTTCGCGCGCGGGCCGCAGTTCAAACAAAAACTCGGTGACGGCTATTATCCCATCGACGGCCTGTTTCTGGAATTCATCGGGCTGGCTCGGACCTATGTGGTGCAGGGGACCGGCAAGCCGCTGATCAGTGCTGAGACCAAATCGCTCAACTGCTCGCGGCAGGACATGCACGACTTCGCCGGGCTTTATGCCCGGATGACGCGCGACCACGTCTGGCCGAGCGCGCAGGTCCGCGCCTCCTATGGTAATGTTGCCCAGCAGGAAATGCGTCCGTGGATCAACGGACAGTTTGCCGGGACCTTCATGTGGAACTCGACCATCGAGAAATACAGCGACACTTTGGCCGGGAACCAGAAAATCGCGCTGGCGCCCTATCCGTTGCGCGAAGGTGCCAAGGACTCCGGCATGATGTTCCGCCCGTCGATGATGTTCGCCGCCAATGCGACGACGGCCCACCCGGACGAAGCGGTGATGCTGATCGACTTCCTGCTCAACGACCCCGACGGGGTGCGGGCGATGGAGCTGAAACGTGGGGTGCCGGTGTCGAAAACCGCCCGGAAATTGCTTAATGACGAAGGCCTGATCAGTCCGCTGCAACAGGCCAGCGAGGCGCAACTGGCCTCGGCGCAAATCAATGTGCTGGAAAGCCCCTATTTCGAGCATCCCCGCGTCCGCGACGGTTTTCAGGACATCCTCGAAGCGCTAGGCTATGGCCGGATTTCGGAACAGCAGGCGGGCGACCGCCTGTTCGACGATATCAATGCCATACTCCACCGCGTCGTGAGATAAATGGGTGAACTGAAACTCATCGCCGACCTGCCGACCGCGCTTACCTTCGAGGTGGACGACGGCAGCATCTACCGCGCCGATACCATGCGTCAGGTCGTGGTCGATGGCACGGTGCGATTAGAGACGGATCTGAATGTCTTCACCCTGCGCAATCTTAGGCCCGATACGGTCTATCGTGTGTCGGTCGGTGATCTGAGCGTCGCCGCGCGCACCACGGCGTTAAAGGCAGTGGTCGATCCGCGCGCCTTCGGGGCCAAGGGCGACGGCGTCACCGACGATAGTCGGGCCTTGCAGGCGGCGATCTCGGCCTGTCCGCGTGACGGGCTGGTGCGTTTGTCCGAGGGCGATTACCTGACCGCGCCACTGTTCCTGAAAAGCGATATGGCGCTGGAAATCACCGCAGGCGCCCGCCTGATGGGGCATCGCGATATAACCCAATGGCCCGTCCTGCCGGGGGTGCTGTACGACACCGACGGTCGTGAGAAAACCTATCTCGGTTCGTGGGAAGGCGAGGCCGACGATTGCCACGCCGCACTCATCAATCTCTTGTCGGTCAGCAATGTCCAGATCTACGGCGAAGGTGAAATCGACGGTCAAGCCGGGTTCGATACCTGGTGGTCGAAGCCTAAGGAACGCTTCATCGGCTGGCGGCCCCGGCTGATCTATGCGGTCGATTGCGAGCATGTGTTGATCGAAGGCGTGACCCTGAACAACAGCCCGTCGTGGACCCTGCACCCGCTCGCCTCGCGCTGGCTGACTTTCACCAATCTGAAAATCAAGGCGCCCGCTGATAGCCCCAATACCGACGGGCTGAACCCCGAAAGCTGCACCGACGTGACCATCTGCGGGGTGCATTTCACGGTCGGTGATGACTGCATCGCCTTGAAATCCGGCAAGCTATCCATGGCGCAGCGTGTGGTGCGCCCGACGCGGCGGGTGCGCATTTCCAATTGCTGGATGCAGGACGGGCATGGGGCCGTCGTCATTGGCTCGGAAATGGCCTGCGGTGTCTATGACGTCTGGGTACAGAACTGTCTGTTTACCGGTACGGATCGCGGCATCCGCCTGAAGACCCGGCGCGGACGCGGCAAGGATGCGGTCGGGCGAAATCTGAATTTTGCCAATATCCATATGCAGGATGTCGGCACGGCCTTCGTGATCAATAGCTTCTACTGGTGCGATCCAGACGGCAAGACCGACTATATCGCCGACCGTAACGCTTGCCCGGTCGATGACGGTACGCCCAGCCTCGGCGGATTGTCGTTGCGCAATATCACCGCTGAGGGGGTACGCCACGCGGCGGTCTATGCGCTGGGTCTGCCGGAACAGCCCATCGACGGGCTGACCATCGAAAATTTCCGCATTCGCTATAACCTCGACGCCCAACCCGGCGAACCCGACATGGCGGCGACCATCCCGCTGGTAGTCCGTCTGGGCGTCTATATTTCCGCTGCTAAAAATGTTCGCCTGACCGGCCTCGATATCGAGGGTCAGGACGGCGAACCGATCATTCTGGAAAACGTCACATGCTAGATGTCAGCCACTCTATCCCCGTCGATGTCGCCGCAGCGACGGTTCAGCGCCCGTTCGATTTGTCGGCGGACACAACACGCCGTCTGGCACCATTCGGCGCGCAGGTGCCCGCGTTCCTGAACGGCTATTTCCGTAGCTGGACGCCCTATCGCCCCCACTGGAACTATGAGGATGGTGTCATCTGGAAAGGCGCGCTCGACCTCTATCTGGTCACCCGCGACCCGGCGCTGCTCGATTATGTGCTTCAGGAGATGGAAAGCCGCATCCTGCCCGACGGTTCGATGCCGACCTTCTTGCCCAAGGAATACAATATTGACCACGTCAATGGCGGCAAGATTCTGTTCCCGCTTTACGCCATCACCGGCGATGAACGCTTCCGCAAGGCGATGGACGTCCAGTATGCGCAGTTGAAGGACCATCCGCGCACCCGATCCGGCAATTACTGGCACAAGCAGATCTATCCGCATCAGGTCTGGCTCGACGGCCTGTTCATGGCCCAGCCGTTTCAGGCGTCCTATGCCCGGATGACTGGCAACGAAGTCCTGTTCGCCGACACGGTAGCGCAGTTCAGCAGCGTCGATCGCCTGCTGAAAAAGGACAATGGCCTCTATTTCCACGGTTGGGACGAGAGCCGTGCCGAACGGTGGGCCGATAAACAGACCGGTCTGTCTCAAAACGTCTGGGGGCGTTCGATGGGCTGGTGGGTCGGGGCCCTGGTCGATGTCTATGAAGCCTCGGAAGGCTTCAGCGAGCATCTGCGCGACGAAATTGCCCGCATCACGCGCGACACCCTTAACGCGCTGCTGAAATTCCGCTCGGAAAATGGCCTGTGGTATCAGGTCGTCGATCAGGGCGACCGCGAAGGTAATTATGAGGAAGCCTCGGCTTCGGCCATGGTGGCCTACGGCCTGATGAAGGCCGCCCGCATGGGCATCATGGGCAAGGATGTTAGCGATACCGGAATCGCATCGCTGCATGCGGTTTGTGATCGCTTTGTCACGCCGGGTGCGCTAAATGGCATTTGCGGCGTCGCCGGTCTCGGCAATGTGCCTTACCGCGACGGCTCCTACGAATATTATCTGTCGGAAAAAATTACGCCGAACGACCCCAAGGGTGTGGGCGCGCTGATGTGGGCGCTGTCCGAAGGGGTTCGGGCCAAGGAGACCTTATGAGCACTCAGGATATCGCCAACCGTTTCGTTTCCGCCCGTCGCGCCGCAACCGCGCTCAAGGATTATCCCGGTGATATTCCGGCGGCCCTGACCGAGTCCTATGCGATTCAGGAAGCCGCCATCGGTCTGTGGAACCGTCCGGTCGTCGGCTGGAAGATCGGCCGTCTGGCCCCGGAACGTCAGGCCGAACACGGCACCGAGCGTCTGGCCGGGCCGGTGTTCGACACCCTGTTCAAGCCCGCCGCCGGTGAGGTCGAAATCCCCGTCTTCACCGACGGTTTCGCCGCTGTCGAGGCCGAGTTCGTCTTCCGCATCGGTAAGGACGCCGAACCGGGCAAGACCGAATACAGCGAAGTCGAGGCGCTGGGCCTGATCGACGCCCTGTTTGCCGGGGTCGAGATGGCCGGTTCGCCGCTGCCGACGATCAACAAGCTGGGGCCGACGGTGGTCGCGTCGGACTTCGGGAATAATTTCGGTTTGATTCTCGGTCTGCAACTGGCGGCCTATGATGAGAACAGCACGGTGGCCGACCTCGATGAGGCGACCGTCAAGGGCTATAAGGCCACGACCGAAATCGACGGCGTCGTTGTCGGCGAGGGCGGCCTGTTCACCATGCCGGGCGGCCCGCTGAAGGCCATCGCCTGGCTGGCCGGGCATCTGGCGGCGCGCGGTCGTCCGCTCAAGGCTGGTCAACTGATTTCATCGGGGGCCACGACCGGCATCCACGATATCGTCGCGGGTCAGGTCTCGAAGGTGACCTATTCCGGTCCGCATCACGACGACTACAGCATCGATCTGAAAACGGTCGAACTGACCTCGGACAAATCCGAACTGGTCTAGGCTCTAAAAATACCGCAATGGCGCCGTCCCTGAATCAGGGGCGGCGTTTTTTTGTTTCAGAATTTATTAAGTCTGATGCGGCAACATTCCGACATTCGTGTCGAAAAGAGGGTCATTCAGGATAAAAATATGGCAGATATGTCACCCTTCACATCTTGTTGTGACGAATGTCTTGTTTTTTTTGCGGAGATATGTCTTTCTTTCGGCGATTGACACCGGTTACCAAAGAATTTTTGACACCGGTGTCAGCAAATTAATATCAAAAGCCCGATAACGGGTGTCACAGTACCAGATCGCTTACCGCATAAAAAACAGCGGAGGTGTCTGGTGTAACGGGGAGTTAAATTTATGAAGTCGAAGCCTATCCACACCCGAAATGCGTCCAAAATCGCGCATTACGGCGTCTCTCTGCTGGCGCTGATGAGCGTCGGTGCCGTCGCGCCGGCCTTTGCGCAGGACGCCGCGCCAGCCGAGCCCGAAGAAACGGTCGTCGTCGTCACCGGTTTCCGTAACTCGCTACAAAGCTCGATCAGCGAAAAGCGCAAGTCGAACGACATCGTCGACGTCATCAAGTCCGACGATATCGCGCAGTTTCCTGACCTGAACCTCGCCGAATCGCTGCAACGCGTGCCGGGCGTGGCGATCGACCGCGATGGTGGCGAAGGCCGCACGATTACCGTGCGTGGTCTCAATTCCGAATTCACCCGCGTGCGTCTGAACGAACTTGAAGCTCTGGCGACCGCCGGCGGCAAGGACGTGTCGGGCGGCGCCAACCGCGGCCGCGGTTTCGACTTCAACGTCTTCGCGGCGGAACTGTTCAACTCTCTGACCGTGCGCAAGTCGCTGTCGGCGGAAATCGAAGAAGGTTCGCTGGGCGCCACCGTCGATCTGCGTACCGCGCGTCCGTTCGATTATAAGGGTTTCACGCTCGCCGGTTCGGGGCAGCTGGGCTATAACGACCTGTCCAAGGACACGTCGCCACGCGGCACGTTCCTGATCTCCAACCGCTGGGCGGACGGTCGCCTGGGGGCGCTGCTGTCGGTCGCCTATGGCGAGCGCATGGCCAACGAAGAGGGCTCGAACACCACGCGTTTCGAAAACGCCTATTCACCGTCGAACGTCGGTCGTTTCGAGCGCTATTCCACCGATGGCGGCACGACCTGGAACGCCATCGCTGCCTGTACCAATGCCAATGCGGCCTGTAACACGACCGAAACTCACGCGACGAACCCGACCCTGACGGGCGAAGCGCAAAAGATCAGCCGTGCCTTGCACCCGCGTATCCCGCGCTATTCGCGTCTGATTCAGGACCAGAAGCGCCTCGGCGTCACCGGTTCGTTCCAGATGCGTCCGTTCGAAGGCACGCTGGTGACGCTCGACGCCATGTACGCCACCTTCCAGTCGAATCGTCAGGAATACGAAATCGAAGCCATTTCGTTCAGCCGCAACGGTCAGGGCCTGCCCAAAACCGACGTCTACAACTACACGATCGACGACACCGGCACGCTCATCAAGGGCACGTTCAACGATGTCGACGTGCGGGCCGAGCAGCGTTTCGACGAACTGAAAACCACCTTCAGCCAGTTGAACCTGACCTGGGAGCAGGACATCGGTGAAAAGCTGAAGATGAAGGTTCTGGTCGGCGCGTCCAACTCGCTTCAGGACAATCCGGAACAGACGACCTTCACCTTCGACGCCTATGACGTGCAGGGCTATTCCTACGACTTCACGAACAAGAACGCGCCGGTCTTCAACTATGGCACCAAGAACGGCTGTACGCCGGACAAGGCCTGTTACTGGTCCTATACGCCGAACACCACCGCGACGACTCCGGCCGCCAGCGCGGCACTCGGCGACGCGTCGTTGATCCGCATTCGTCCGCAAAGCGTCGAGAACAAGTTCGCGACGACCAAGATCGATTTCAAATACGATTTCAACGACACCTTCACGGTGAAGTTCGGCGCGTCGACCAAGAGCTACGACTTCGAATCCGTCGAATGGGGCCGCTACACCGCCAGCACCAATACGCGTGACGAAGCCGCGCACAAGGCCGCGACCGGCGTCAGCTATTCGGCGGGTCTGGTTGACGCCATTCAGGCCGATCTCGGCAAATATTCGCAGAGCGTGTCGGTGGCGGGCAATACCTTCCTGATCCCGAACCTCGACCTGATCCGTTCGACCTTCGGCTACGATTGCCGCTGCGTGAACCAGTACGGCACCTTCACCATCAATACGGTCAATTCGTCGTCGCGCGCCAATAACCGCGACGCGCACGAAAAGGACGATACGGCCTATATCCAGCTCGATTTCAGCACGGACCTCGGCACCATACCGTTCCGCGGCAATATCGGGGTGCGCAAGGCCGATACGCAACAACGCGTCTCCGGCTATGTCGGCAAGGGCACGACGCCGATCCTGACGACCATCGAACGCAGCTATTCCGATACCCTGCCGGCGATGAACCTGACGCTTGAACCGTTCGAAAATATCTATGTCCGGTTCGCGGCGGCCAAAACGATGGCACGTCCGACCCTGGCCAGCCTGTCGCCCGGCGGTACGATCACCACCGCCAGCCAGACCCTCAGCGTCGGCAATCCGTACCTCGATCCGGTACGCGCCAATACGATGGATCTGAGCTTCGAATGGTATCCGAACAAGGACTCGCTGCTCACGATCGGCTTCTTCAAGAAGGACATCAAGAGCTACATCCAGTCCTTCACGCGCGTCGTTCCGTTCTCGGAAACCGGCTTCGATATCAGCCTGCTTGACGGTACCGGCCAGGTCGCCTCGACGCCCTATACGGTGACCCAGCCCGTCAACACGCCGGGCGGCGAACTGAAAGGCTTTGAAATCTCCTTCCAGACGCCGTTCACCTTCCTGCCGGGCTTCCTGCGCTATACGGGTGGTGTGTTCAACTACACCCACGTCGAATCGAAGATCAACTACAACACCTCGACGACGACGACCGCCGTTTACCGCGAGGAAAACCTGCTCGGTCTGTCGCCTGAGTCCTACAACGTCACCTTCTACTACGAAGACGGCAAGCTGTCGGGCCGCGTCGCGTCGTCCTACCGCGAAGGCTACCTCGTCATGCTGGCGCCGGGGTCCGGAGCCGACTTCTCTGGCAAGAACGAGACCTTCAACGTCGACGCTCAGATCACCTACAAGCTCAACAAGCACATCACGCTGGTGGGTGAAGGCATCAACCTGACCGACGAATACGACGACCGCTACGTCGCCTACAATACGGCCCAGGGCAATGTCGTCGGCGATCTGCCGCTCGACTACTCGCATCCGGGTCGTCAGTACTATCTGGGCTTCCGCTACAAGTACTGATCTTCTCCTGCCTGCAAACCAAACTTGAGGCGTCGCATGTGCGGCGCCTCTTTTTTATGAAGGTTTGCCCGCTTAAAAAGGGTTCCCCTTTTGGGGATAAGGCTTTAAAGCCTGACACAAAGATATCCAACGGAAGCCGCTTATGTCCTCGACGCCCCAAGCCTTTACCTGTTTCGGCGAACTGCTGATCCGTCTGTCGACTTCGGGTCGCGATCCGCTCTATAGCCTGCCGGAACTGACGCCCTTCGTCGGCGGGGCGGAGGCCAATGTGGCGGTGGGTCTGGCGCGTCTGGGTCACGCCACGCGCGTCATCAGCGTCATTCCCGACAACGATCTGGGCCACGCCGCCGCCGGGCAACTGCGCTTCTGGGGGGTCGATGCCAGCCGCGTCACCACCGCACCCGGCCGTATGGGGCTCTATTTCCTGACCACCGGCGGCATCCATCGCCCGTCGGACATCCTTTACGATCGCGCCGGTTCGGCCTTTGCCGAGGCCGATTTCGCGTCGTTCGACTGGGCCAATCTGCTGGCCGGTTCGGCGTGGCTGCACGTGTCGGGCGTCACGGCGGCGCTGGGACTGAACGCCTTCAATGGCGCGCTGAAGGCCATGCAGGTCGCCCGCACGCTGGGGATCAAGGTCTCGTTCGACTGCAACTACCGTCCGAAGCTGTGGGAAGCCTGGGGCGGCGACGCCCGGTCGCTGATCCCGCAACTGATGGCGCAGGCCGACCTGATCTTCGGCGGCTACCGCGATATCGAGCTGGTCTTCCAGACGGTCTTTGACGGCGAACCGGGCAGCGAGGCGCGCAACCGCGCCGCTGCCGACCACGCCTTTGCCGCCTTCCCGGACTTGCAGCGCCTGATTTCCACGCGCCGCGAACAGGTCAATGTCGATCATAACCGTCTGGCCGGTCTGATGTATACCCGCAGCGAGTCGCTGGAGACGAAGTGCTACGACATCGCGCGCATTATCGACCGGATCGGCGGCGGCGACGCCTTCGCGGCGGGCGTTCTGCACGGCATCCTCAGCGGCAAAACCGATCAGGAAGCGCTTGATCTCGGTATCGCGGGCGGCTGCCTGAAGCACGCCATGCCGGGCGACTTCGCACTGGCGACCGTGGCCGACCTCGAAGCGTTCCTCAGCGAAGACGGCTTCGACGTTAAGCGCTAAGCGCTTTTACGCGCGTCGGCTTCCACCGCCGTGACCCGCGACACCAGCGTATCGATCAGCAGGTCCGGATCGATCGGCTTGGTCAGGAAGTCGTAGACGCCGACGGCTTCCCACGCCTTTTTATGCCCGTCCAGCGCATTGGCGGTGAGGGCGATGATAGGCGTCTGCTGATTGGGTCCGGCTTCGGCGCGGATGGCGGCGGTGGCGTCTATGCCGCCCATGACCGGCATCTGCATGTCCATCAGGATCGCATCGAAGGTCTCGACTCGTGCCGCCTCGACGGCTTCGGCCCCGTTCACGGCCATGACCGCGTCAAAACCGGCGGGCTTGATGAACAACGAGACGATGCGGCGATTGACCTCGTGGTCATCGACGATCAGGACGCGACGGGCGCGCGGGGCTTCGATGGGGGACGCGGACATGGGGACTTCCTCGACGGGTGCGGTGTGGACCGGCAGATAGGGCAGGCTGAGCGTAAAGGCCGAGCCGACATGGGGGATGGAGACCATTTCGATATCGCCGCCCATCAGGCGGGCCAGTTGGCGTGAAATGGGCAGGCCGAGACCGGTGCCGCCATAGCGGCGGGTCGTGGCGGTTTCGGCCTGTTCGAAACTGGAAAAGATGCGATCCTTGAGCGCGGGCGGAATGCCGATACCCTGATCGGCGACCTCGAAACAGATAATGCCGTCGTGCTGGGCCAGGGTCAGACGGATCGTACCCTGAGCGGTGAATTTAACGGCATTGGACAACAGGTTGAACAGGATCTGACGCAGGCGCAGGGCGTCGGCCTGAATGTGCCGTGACAGGCCGGTGGCGATATGCACCTCTAAACGCAAACCCTTCTGTTCGATCTGGGGCCGCCACAGACGCGCCATCCCCTCGATCAGGTCGGGCAGGTCGAGCGCCGTATAGTCGAGCGTCATCTTGCCGGCCTCGATCTTCGAGATATCGAGCACGTCGTTGACAAGGGCCAGCAGCAGGTCGCTGGCCTCAGTAAGCATGGTGACGTGTTCGGTCTGTTCCGGCGTCAGCTCGGTGCGCTTTAGCAGGTGCGCGGCGGACACCACCGCATTCATCGGGGTACGGATTTCGTGGGTCATGACGGCGAGGAAGTTCGATTTCGCGGCACTGGCCTGTTCGGCGGTATTGCGCGCTTCGGTGACCTCGATCATGGCCTGACGCGATTGCCGCACGGCCAGCGCCAGATTGGTCAGAAACACCAGCGTGCCGATATTCAGGGTCAGCAGCATCAGGGCCTGCGGCCCTTCGGTCAGGGCGCTGAAGGTAGGTAAAAACAACAGATAGGCGGCGTGCGGGCCGACGGCGGCATAAAGAAACCGCCGCTTCTGGTTCATCTGCAAACTGACGTGCAGGAGCGCACCGGAAATGGCGACAATGGCAAACAGGCGCCCGACCATGCCGCCCAGGAACCATGTATAGGCGGCCATGCTGGAAAAGACGATGACGCTGAACACGACCGAGGCGATCAGGATGATTTCCTGCCGCCGGTCGGGCTGTTCGTTGCGTTTCAGGGCCTTGCCGAAGAGGTGTTTATCGATGACCTGCGACACGGTATAGACCAGCAGCCACAGGGCGGGCCATACGCTCCAATGCAGCAGCAGGGCCGTGCCGCAGACAAAGGCGGCCAGCACGAGGCGTTCGGTAATGCCACGGACGCGGGCCGCGGCGATGTCTTGAAAGCCGTTCATGCGGTCGAGTGTAGCGCAAAAAACTTAAGAGACGGTTGGGACGTCAGTGGTTAAATGCGCTCCCTCCTCCCTACGAAGTGGGGAGGTGGCAGCGAGCGTAGCGAAGCTGACGGAGGGGGATGACTCCGAAATCCCAGCCCATTGAACGGCTTGGCGTTATACCCCTCCGCCTCAACGCTTCGCGCTTCGGCACCTCCCCACGCAAGCGTAGGGAGGAGGGAGGAAGATGAGATGATAGTTTTCAAACCATCTTCTGTTACTTCACGATACCGTCCACCGTTGAACGCGTGACCTCGTGATAGAGCGGTCGCGCCGTCGCATAGACGCGCTTGGCCATATCGACGCCCCAGCCCGGTTGCGCCATCAGGTCTTCGTAAAGCGGTTTGACGAACTTGCGCCGACCTTGCGAGGTCAGGAAGGCTTCGAGCGGCTGCATGGCCGGTTCGTAATGGTGCGCAATGGCGATTTTCAGCCAGTCGAACAGGATTTCCGAATTGTGCGTCGTGGTGAAGCCGAAGGTCGCGTCGAGATCTTTCAACTGCGCCTCGGTCAGGTCCTGCGGCAGTTCCTCAAGGAAGCGCTGCCATTCCTGCGTCACCCATTCGCCGGTCTGCAAATCCTTGGCCGGCGTACCGCTCTTGAAGGCCTCCACCTGGGCATCGACCTTGGCAAAGGCGTCCGACACCGGCTTGACGGCGTTCGACGGCAGGCCCGGCTTATATAGCCACTCATTCAGTTTCAGGCGGTCTTCGATGCCGACCTCGCCCTTGAACAGGTTCTCGCGCATGTCGGCGACGAAGCCTTCCGTCGTCATGCCCTTGAAGGCGTAGCGCTGGAAATAGCCCTTGAGATAGGCGTCGAAGCGTTTGCGGCCGAAGGTCTGTTCCAGCAGACGCAGGAAAGCGGCGCCCTTCTCATAAGGCACGTCCGAGAACCCGTCGTCCGGATCGCGGTTCTTGAGGTCGGTGTGCAGTTGTTGCAGGCCCGGTTCCTTGATCGACGCCAGTTCGCCTTCGAGGCTCGAATAGCCGAGGCTTTGCAGCATCAGGGCGCGGTCCTTGCCATAGACCTCTTCCATGATGCGGTTTTCGAAATAGGTGGTGAAGCCTTCGTTGAGCCAGAAATCGTCCCAGGTCGCGTTGGTGACGAGGTTGCCCGACCACGAATGGGCCAGTTCGTGCGCGATCAGCGAGACCAGCGACTTGTCACCCGCCAGAATGGTCGGGGTGGCGAAGGTCAGGCGCGGGTTTTCCATGCCGCCGAACGGGAAGGACGGCGGCAGGACCAGCACGTCGTAGCGGCCCCAGCGATAGGGGCCGTAGATTTTTTCGGCGGCACTGACGAACTTTTCGAGGTCTTCCAGTTCGGCGGCGGAACGTTCGACCATGGCGCGTTCGGCATAGACGCCGGTACGTTTGCCCGTCGAACGGAAGTCGATATCGCCGATGGCCAGCGCGATCAGATAGGGCGGGATCGCCGCGTCCATCTTGAAGCGATAGGCCTTGAGGGCGGGCTGACCATCGACTGCCTCACCCTTGGGGGTGAGCATTTCGGCGCTCATCACCGCGGTCAGTTCCTTCGGCACCAGAATGGTCGCCGTATAGGTCTGGCGCACGGCGGGGGAGTCCTGCGTCGGAATCCAGCTACGCGTCAGAATCGACTGACCCTGCGAGAACAGGAACGGGTGAACCTTGCCCTCGGTTTGCGACGGGCTGAGCCATTGCAGGGCGGTTGTCTTGTCGGTTGTCTGATAATGGACCACGACCTTTTGTGCGCCTTGCGGCAGTTCGATGGTCAGGGGGCTGCCGAAGATGGGATGAGCCTTGCCGACCGTATATTTCAGTGCCGCGCCCGACGCGTCGGTGACGCCCTGAATGTCCAGCGCCTTGATGTCGAGTATGACCTGTTTGGCGGCGGGATCGGTCTCCAGCGTCAGGGCGGCCGTGCCTTTCAGCACCTTGGCCTTGAAGTCGGCGGTCAGGTTGAGATCGACGTGGCGGACGCGGGCGACGTTCGGCTGGGCGTAGGAATGGACGTCGGCGGCATTGCGCACCAGAGTCAGGACTTCGGAATTTTCAGCGGCGGGTTCGACCGCTTTCGGCTGACAGGCCATCAGCGTCAGGCCCCCGGCCAGCGCCGTTGCAAGTCCGAGTGCAGCCCATATACGGCGCGGCCAAATGACCGACTGGCCCAAAACTTTCATGACTGTCCCCATCACGCCCGCCGAAATGTTTCCCGACCGGAAGAAATCTGATTAAACTGAATATTAGCTACATTCACAATCGTTAAAATGCAACCGGATGCACGCAAAAGGGGCCGCCGTTTCCGGCAGCCCCTTCGTGTCGTTTGGCAGTGGAATTAACCGTTGCGCGAACGGCGCTTCAGTTGCGCGCCTTCCGAACGGTCGCCGACGGGCTCGGAGTGGTGAGCGCGCGGCTTGGTATTGGTCTTTTTGCCGCCGCCGCTGAAGGGCTTGCGGTCACCGAACTTGCGCTCGCCAACCGTCTTGCGTTCGCCGGCGGGGCGTGCCGGACGGTCTTCGAAGAAACGCGAGTCGGCGCGGGCGCCATCCTTTTTGGCGAAGGGACGGTCGCCTTTCGGTTTGTCGAAGCGGGGCTTGTCGCCGCGCGGCTTATCGGCACGGTCGAAGCGGGGGCGATCGCCGAATTCCGGACGCGGAGTGGCGGCGGGACGCTCGGCAGCCATCGGATCGTAGCGTTCGGTACGCTCGGCGCGTTCCGGACGGCCACCCCGACCGCCGTTGCGGTCCATGTTGCGGTCTTGGCGCGCGCTGCGGTCACCGAAGGCGTTCTTCTTGCCTGCCGGACGGTCGCCACGATCTTCACGCGGCGTGAACTCGGCACGGGCACCGTCGCGCGGGGTGTCGGAGTTATTGCGACCCATGTCTTTACCGGGCCGATTACGCGAACGCTTATGCACGCGCTCGGCGTCCGGATCGCTGTGACGGGCTTCCTTGACGCGATCCGGCGTCTTCGGCTTTTCGGTCTGACCCGAGGCGAGGATCGCTTCGTCGAGCAGCTTGAGGGCCTGATCCTTGCGGCGGTCGAAGGACGGGATGCGCTGACGGGTGATGCGCTCGATGTCCTTCAGCAGCTTGCGCTCGTCGTCCGAGACCAGCGTGATGGCGAAGCCTTCGCGACCGGCGCGGGCGGTACGACCGATGCGGTGGACATAGGCTTCCGGACCGAACGGCAGTTCGTAGTTGATGACGTGAGTGACGTTGTCGACGTCGATGCCGCGGGCGGCGATGTCGGTGGCGACCAGGGCACGGACCTTACCGGCCTTGAAGGCTTGCAGGGCGCGTTCACGCTGCGACTGGTTCTTGTCGCCGTGGATGGCGGCGGCTTCGACGCCACCGGCTTGCAAATAGGCGGCGACGCGGTCGGCAGAGCGCTTGGTGCGCGTGAAGACCAGCGTGCGGCTCAGCTTGTCTTCGGCGTACAGTTCGCTGAGCAGGGCGCGCTTGCGCAGGGATTCGACGAAGATGACGCTTTGGTCGACGCGCTCGGCCGTCGTGGCTTCCGGCGTGATTTCGACGCGCTTGGGGTTGGTCAGAAGCTCACCGGCCAGCAGGCCGATTTCCTTCGGCATGGTCGCCGAGAAGAACAGGTTCTGACGCTTGGCCGGCATACGGCTGGCGACCTGACGGATCGGCTTGACGAAGCCAAGGTCGAGCATCTGATCGGCTTCGTCGAGGACGAAGAATTCGACCGAACGCAGATCGATGGTCTTTTGTTCCAGGTGGTCCATCAGACGGCCCGGCGTCGCCACCAGAATGTCGATGCCCTGCGACAGAGCCTTGTATTGCGGGCCGTACTTCACGCCGCCGAAGATGGTGGCGATTTGCAGACCGAAGCCGCGCGAATAGGCCTTGAAGCTGTCGGCGATCTGGGTCGCCAGTTCGCGCGTCGGCGACAGGACCAGCACGCGGCAGGTCTTGGGGGCGGCGATGATGCGGTTCGACAGAACGTGGTGCAGGATCGGCAGGGCGAAGGCCGCCGTCTTGCCGGTGCCGGTCTGGGCGATGCCCAGCAGGTCCTGACCGTTCAGCAGGGCCGGGATGGCTTGCGCCTGAATGGGGGTAGGGGTGTGATAGCCCTCTTTGTCGAGGGTGGCCAGCAGGCTGGGGGACAGGCCGAGGTCTTTAAAGGTCGTCAAGAGCTTGCGCTTTCATAATAGGGGCGCGGACGCTAAAGCGCGCACAACACCCATTGGCCCGATCTCAGGAATTGAGAAGCGGGCGGTTTCGGGTGAGGCCAGCGCGTGTCTTAGCTCTCGGTTTTATTTTTAAAGATTATCAAGCGCCGATCGGTGGCGCATCTGTCATCAGTTAAAGTCTGGCGGAAGGGCGAAATGGATGCCTTTCCTCACGCGGCCAGATAGGTCCAGAAGGACGTTCGCATCTGTGTGCAGACGCGAAGAAGGGCCGTATGACGCAAGACGGTGGAAAAGTCAAGCGCCGTAAAGAGTCCTTTCACGATCATCCGTCATTTGAGCCGTCTTTTTGCGTAAAACCTTTTGCACTGCCCTCTTATTTCTGAAGATACATGCACGTTTTATCAACCTCACATAACTATGATCGGCGCAACTCACATACAGGGAAACGTCCCGTCATGACCGCGCTCACCGGACGAGAGGCGTCTCCCGCCGCTCGTCCCTCTAGTCCTGTGCCGAACCCGATTGCCGGGATTTCCTCGCCGCGTCCCGGTGTCGAGATCATCCAGCCCTATGCGCAGTTCAGCAACCGCCGGTCCGAACCGCGCTTCGACTGTAATGACTCCGCGACGCTGTTCCTGCTGCCTAGTCAGGCGCAGGTATCGTGCCGGGTGCTGAACCAGAGCGCGTCGGGCGCGCAGGTGATTTTCGAATCCCTGCCCGAAGTCCCGGCGGAAATCTGGCTTATCGACATCAAGACGCACATGGTCAAATGCGGCACGGCGGCGTGGTCGATGACCTCGAAGATGGGGCTGAAATTCAGCTTCCTGCAACGCCTCGATCCAGCGGCGGCGCGTCCGGCGCGGGTGCCTGAGGCGGTGTATAAGGCATGGCGCACACTGGCCGGTCTCGACCCGGAACCGCCCGTTGAAGACGACGTGTTCTTTCTGGACTAACCTTTTATATCTCCAGGCTATCGGGGTTTAGCACCAGCGAAAGTAAAACTTTCGCAAGCGACGGAACCGTTCGAGCCACGACGTGGCCCGGTGTGGTGGGGGCTTCCGTCATCGTCGGTTTCCGTTTGACCACGGCAATATAATCACCATCACGTCCTTCGGGCGCGGTCCACCTCCCCGAACTGAAGTACGGGGAGGTGGTTCTGTGGCGTTTTTGCATGAGGGAAAAGATGTTCAAATTCGCACTTGCATCCCTTGCCCTAAGCCTCTAAAGCACCCGCTTAGCCTGAAAATATAATGAGAGCTTAACGGCTCACACCCTCACCGGACAGCCGCGCCTTGCGCGCTGCCCGAAAACTTACCGCGCGCGGGATACGCGCAGCCTAAAGACAACGAAAGACCGAGAGACCATGCCCAAGCGTACAGACATCAAGACCATCCTGATTATCGGCGCGGGTCCTATCGTCATCGGTCAGGCCTGCGAGTTCGACTATTCCGGCGTGCAGGCCTGTAAGGCTCTGCGCGAAGAGGGCTACCGCATCGTCCTCGTCAACTCCAACCCCGCCACGATCATGACCGATCCAAACGTGGCCGACGCGACCTATATCGAGCCGATTACGCCGGAATTCGTCGAAAAAATCATCGCCAAGGAGCGCCCGGACGCGCTGCTGCCGACCATGGGCGGTCAGACGGCGCTCAACACGGCGCTGGCGCTCGACGCGTCGGGCGTGCTGAAAAAGTACAGTGTCGAAATGATCGGCGCCAAGGCCGAGGTCATCGACAAGGCCGAAGACCGTCAGAAGTTCCGTGACGCGATGGACAAGCTGGGCCTCGAATCGGCCCGCTCCGCCGTCGCCCACACCTGGGACGAAGCGGTCGAGGGCCTCAAGGCCATCGGCGGCCTGCCCGCCGTCATCCGCCCGTCGTTCACGCTGGCCGGGACCGGCGGCGGCATCGCCTACAATCAGGAAGAGTTCAAGGAGATCGTCCTGCGCGGTCTCGACCTGTCGCCGACCACCGAAGTCCTGATCGAGGAATCGATCGTCGGCTGGAAGGAATACGAAATGGAAGTCGTCCGCGATAAGGCGGACAACTGCATCATCGTCTGCTCGATCGAGAACGTCGACCCGATGGGCGTCCACACCGGCGACTCGATCACGGTCGCACCGGCCCTGACCCTGACCGACAAGGAATACCAGATCATGCGCTCGGCCTCGCTGGCTGTGCTACGTGAGATCGGCGTCGAAACCGGCGGCTCGAACGTGCAGTTCGCGCTCAACCCCGCCGATGGCCGCATGATCGTCATCGAGATGAACCCGCGCGTGTCGCGCTCCTCGGCGCTGGCCTCGAAGGCCACCGGCTTCCCGATCGCCAAGATCGCCGCCAAGCTGGCCGTCGGCTATACGCTCGACGAACTGACCAACGACATCACCAAGGTCACCCCGGCCTCGTTCGAGCCGTCGATCGACTACGTCGTCACCAAGATCCCGCGTTTCGCGTTTGAAAAGTACCCCGGCTCCGAGCCCCTGCTCGGCACCTCGATGAAGTCGGTCGGCGAAGTCATGGCCATCGGCCGCACCTTTGCCGAGTCGGTGCAAAAGGCCCTGCGCGGGCTGGAAACCGGCCTGTCGGGCTTCGACGAGGTCGAGATCGCGGGCGTCAAGACAGCCACCGACACGCAGGGCATCAAGGACGCCGTCGTGCGCGAACTGGGCCGTCCGACGCCGGACCGCCTGCGCGTCATCGCCCAGGCCTTCCGCCACGGCCTGTCGGTCGAGGAAATCAACGCCGCCTGTATGTATGAGCCGTGGTTCCTGCGTCAGATCGAAACCATCGTCGCCGAAGAATCGCGCATCGGCGCACTGGGCCTGCCCACAACCGCGCACGAACTGCGCACCCTTAAGGCGCTCGGCTTCTCCGACGTGCGTCTGGCCAAGCTGACCGGTGCGACCGAAAAGGAGGTTCGCGCCCACCGTCGCGGCCTCGACGTACGTCCGGTGTTCAAGCGCATCGACACCTGCGCCGCCGAATTCGCCTCATCGACCGCCTATATGTATTCGACCTACGAGTCGGGCGCTCTGGGTCAAGTCCCGGAAAACGAAGCTGAGCCCACCAATCGCAAGAAGGCCATCATCCTCGGCGGCGGCCCAAACCGGATCGGTCAGGGCATTGAGTTCGACTATTGCTGCTGCCACGCCGCCTTTGCCTTCAAGGACATGGGCATCGAGGCGATCATGGTCAACTGCAACCCGGAAACCGTCTCGACCGACTACGACACGTCGGACCGCCTCTATTTCGAACCCCTGACCGCCGAAGACGTGCTGGAGCTGATTGCCGTCGAACAATCGACCGGTGAACTGGCCGGCGTGGTCGTGCAGTTCGGCGGCCAGACGCCGCTGAAACTGGCGCAGGCGCTGGAAGACGAAGGCATCCCCATCCTCGGCACCTCGCCGGACGCCATCGACCTGGCCGAAGACCGCGAGCGCTTCCAGCACCTGCTGCGCGACATCGGCCTGACCCAGCCGGTCAACGCCATCGCCCGCACCCCGGAAGAGGCCTTCAAGGCCGCTCACGAAGTCGGCTACCCCATCGTCATTCGCCCGTCCTACGTGCTGGGGGGCCGCGCCATGGAGATCATCCGCGACGACGAGCAACTGACCCGCTACGTGCGCGAAGCCGTACAGGTGTCGGGCGACTCGCCGGTCCTGATCGACCAGTATCTCTCGGCGGCCATCGAGGTCGATGCCGACGCGCTGGCTGACGGTTCGGGTGACGTGTTTGTCGCCGGGATCATGGAACATATCGAAGAAGCGGGCGTCCATTCGGGCGACTCGGCCTGTTCGCTGCCGCCCTTCTCGCTGAAGCCGGAGACGGTCAAGGAACTGGAGCGCCAGACGGTCGAACTGGCCAAGGCGCTCAAGGTCAAGGGCCTGATGAACGTGCAGTTCGCCATCATGAACCCCTATACAGATCCGAAGATCTACGTCCTTGAAGTCAATCCGCGCGCCTCGCGCACCGTGCCGTTCGTGGCCAAGACGCTGGGTCAGCCGCTGGCCGCCATCGCCGCCAAGGTCATGGCCGACACGCCGCTGGCCGAGTTCGGCCTGACCGCGCGCGACTATAAGCACGTCGCCGTCAAGGAAGCTGTCTTCCCGTTCGCGCGCTTCGCCAATGTCGACACGGTGCTTGGCCCTGAGATGCGTTCGACCGGCGAAGTCATGGGCCTTGACTGGGTCCGCGACGGCGAAGAGATGATCGACGCCTTCTCGCGCGCCTTTGCCAAATCGCAGCAGGGCGCCGGGGTGCAACTGCCGACCGCCGGTAAGGTCTTCGTCTCCGTCAAGGATCAGGACAAGCCGCTGATCGTCGAATCGATCCGCACCCTGCTCGGCCTCGGCTTTGCCGTCTGCGCGACGTCCGGTACCGCCGACTATCTGGCCCAGCACGGCGTCAGCGTCGAGACGATCAAAAAGGTGCTCGAAGGCCGTCCGAACATTCAGGACGCCATCAAAAACGGCGAAATCGCGCTGGTCTTCAACACCACCGAAGGCAAGCAGGCCATCCTCGACTCGTTCTCGATCCGCCGCACGGCCCTGATGTCGAAAGTGCCCTACTACACCACCGCCAACGGGGCCGTGGCTGCCGTCCGCGCCATCGCGGCAGGTGCCAAAGATGGCTTCGACGTGCGTTCCATTCAGACGTATGCTTAAACCCCTCTCATATCTTTGCCCTTTGATGAGGCAAAGATATGAGTTAAGCGCACCCAAAAATTGGGATGATTGTCGGCGTGGAGGGCTTTTGGGGGGCCAGATGACCCCAAAAGCCTACCGTCGATGTGACGTGCGGTTGGCGCGCTTGCTTACGACGTGGGTGTCGTACCCGTCGCAAGACACGCTATTTCCTACGGCATTAGGCAGGGACGATAAGAAGCCTAAAATACGCTTCCACTGTGCTTACACCAACGACCTGAACTTTAGCGTGCCATTCACCGCGCGCAGTTCATCCAAGGCTTCCTTGGAATAACCACGATCGACATCGACGATCACATAACCCAGTTGCTCGTTCGTCTTGAGGTGCTGGGCCAGGATGTTGAGGTTATATTTCGCCATGATCTGGTTGATCGAGGCCATGACGCCCGGCACGTTCTTATGGATGTGCAGGAAGCGGTGACGGCCCTCGACCTCGGACAACTGCACGTTCGGCATGTTGACGCTGAAGGTCGTGTCGCCGCGGCTGATGAAGTTCAGCAGACGCTCGGAGGCAAATTCCCCGATGGCTTCCTGCGCCTCTTCGGTCGAGCCACCGATGTGCGGCGACAGGATGACATTGTCCAGCCCCATCAGCGGGCTGTCGAACGGATCGTCATTGGTGCGCGGCTCTTCCGGGAAAACATCGACGCCCGCGCCGTAGATTTTCTTCGACCTGATCGCCTCGGCCAGGGCCTCGATATCGACGACGTGACCGCGCGACAGGTTGATGAACAACGCGCCGTCCTTCATCTTCGCGAACTGCGCCCTGCCGAAGATGTTCTTGTTCTCGGCGCGGCCATCGACGTGCAGCGACACGACATCGGCCTCGGCCAGAAGCGCGTCGAGCGAGCGATAGCGTTTCGCATTGCCCATGGTCAGCTTTTCGGCGACGTCGTAATAGATGACGCGCATACCAAAGGCTTCGGCCAGGACCGAGAGCTGCGAACCGATGGCACCATAGCCGATGATGCCGATGGTCTTGTTGCGGACCTCGTGCGCGCCGGTGGCCGACTTGTCCCACTTGCCGGTGTGCATCTGGATCGACTTGTTATAGATATTCCGTGTCAGGACGACCGTCAGGCCCATGACCATTTCCACCACGGAACGCGTGTTGGAATAGGGGGCGTTGAATACCGCCACACCCTTGGCCGAGGCGGCCTTGAGGTCGATCTGGTTGGTGCCGATGCAGAAAGCCCCGATGGCCATCAGCTTGTCGGCGGCGTCCAGCACTTTGGCAGTGACATTGGTTTTCGAGCGGATGCCGAGCACATGCACGCCCTGAATCGCCTCGATCAGGGCGTCTTCGTCGAGCGCGCCTTTCAGGGTCGAAACGTCGTAGCCTTCTTCGCGGAAGTGCGCGATGGCGACCGGGTGGACGTTTTCCAGCATCAGCATCTTCATGCGCGAACGCGGGAAGGAGTAGCGACCTTCATAGCCTTCGTTATGCAGCACTTCGTCGAACGAGGCCGCGACCTGAGTCGCTTCGTTGCCGGTGGTGGCGGCGACGACCTTTTCACGGCTGATGTTTTCGACGAAGGCGTAGAAGCGATCCGCGCCGCCGCCCTTGAAGACCTCGAAATCGGTCCAGCCGTCGCCGATCATGACGACCTGACCGCTGACCGCCCACGATTGCAAGGCGATGATCTTGCCGCCGTCCTTCGACAGGGGATTGTCCTGCTCGACGCCCGTAGCGATGCCGTTGTCGTCGAAGATCAGACGGTTGGCCAGCACGTGTTCGGCCTTGATGCCGTAGTCGGCGACGACCGGCTCGATAAATTCATGGAAGCCGCCGGAGATGATGCGGATCTTGCCGGGATGTTCCTGAAACACCTTGAGGTTCCGGCCGATCGAGTCCGACACCTGCTGCTTCAAAGTCTCGGCCAGACCGGCGATGTCCTCGCGCGACGGCTTCAGGATCTGGATGCGCTTTTGCAGGGCCTCGCCGAAGCCGATCTCGCCCGACATGGCCAGTTCGGTCAGCTCCTTGATCGCGTTCAGGTCCGTCAGGCGCGCCGGATCGGACGAAAACAACTGTTCGGCAAGGACGTCGAGCGCCTCGACCTTGGTGAAGGTCGAGTCGAAATCGAGGACGAGAGTGGCGAGGTTTGCGCTGGAGGGAGCCATGTGCATGAACGCGTCCGCATATAATAACAGGGGGAGAAAAGTCGCGTTGGCGATTAAGCCAAAAGCCCCCGCAAGACAACCGCGTTTGTCATTATTTGCCTTTGGTGCGGCTTTTTTATACTGATGCGATGGTTTAAGCTGGCTAACTCTTGAAATGATGTCTTGAAACTCGTCAAGCCTGAAACTATCTGCGCAACTTGACTTTATCTTGTGTGAATTACCTTATGACCGCCACGACCTTGCCCTCGCAGGACTATGCCGCCCGTTTCGTGATCGACACCCTGCCGGTGCATGGCCGGCTGGTGCGGCTGGACGAGACCCTTAACCGCATCCTCGATGCGCACGACTATCCGGAGCCGGTAGCGACGCTTCTGGGTGAGGCCTGCGTGCTGGCCGTTCTGGTCGGTTCGGCGCTGAAATTCGACGGGCGCCTGATCATGCAGGCGCAGGGCCGTCCCGACGAAGGCGGCGGGCCGGTACGTTACGTCGTGGCCGATTACGACACGCGCGGCACCCTGCGCGGCTTCTGCCGTTACGACGAGGGCGAACTGACCGCGCTTCAGGCCGCCAATGCAGGCAGCTTCCAGTCGCTGGGGGCCATGCAACTACTCGGCAAGGGCACCTTCATCATGACGCTGGAGCCTGACGCCGCCTCGGGCCTTGGCGACCGTTATCAGGGCGTGACGCCGATCGAGGGCGACAGCCTGTCGCTGTGCGCGGAATATTATTTCGCTCAGTCTGAACAGGTGCCGACCCAGATCAAGCTGGCCGTGTCGCATGTGGACGGCCAATGGCGCGCCGGTGGGGCGATGATTCAGGCCACGGCGGGCGACGACTCGCGCGGCGACACGAAGGAAGCCTTCGAGCATATCCGCGCCCTGTTCGCCACGCTGGGCGAAGACGAACTGACCGATTTCGATATCGACGCCGAACGTCTGCTCTATCGTCTGTTCCATGAGGACGGCGTGCGCCTGTCGCCGCCCAAGCCGATCGCGCAACAGTGCCGCTGTTCGCAGGAGCGCGTCGAGGATCTGGTCAAATCCTTCCCCGCCGCCGATCAGGAAGACATGGTCGAGGCCGACGGTCAGGTCCACATCACCTGCGAATACTGCTCGAAAACCTACTACGTCGCACCGTAAACAAAGCGTCGCAGGGCGTTCCGCATTCCTTTTTTACGCGTCTCCGGCTTTGGTCGTGTGATCGGACCACCGGAGGCGTAATTATGACCATCCATCAGGGAAGCTGCCATTGCGGGAAGATTGCCTTCGAAGTCGAGGGCGATTTCAGCGAAGGGCTGGATTGCAACTGTTCGCTTTGTCGGCGGCGCGGCGGATTGTTGTCGTTTATTTCGCGCGATGCCTTTCGGCTGAATAGCTCGCGCGACGACCTGTCGATGTACCAGTTCAATCACCACGTCCTGAACCACTACTTTTGCAGCACTTGCGGTATCGCGCCGTTCAGCGAAGGCAAGAACAGGGACGGGTCTGAAATGACCGCGGTCAACCTGCGCTGTATGCCGGACATCGATCTCGACGCCTTGAAAATCACCAAATGGGACGGGGCATCCAAGTAGTTAGCCTCTCTAAACCCTTCGGTGACAAACCATCGCTTTCCTTAGAGCGGGTGAAGGACTAGAAGACGGCCAATGGGGCCGGTAGCGCCCCTTTTTGCCGTGGTTTTCTTATGCTCGCATTGCCGCTGTCCTGGCCGCTGGAAGGCCGTCGCGTCGTCCTGATCGGGGCGGGGGACTGGCTTGCGCGTAAGCTGACCCTGCTGCGCCGGACTCCGGCCAGCTTAAGCGTCTATACGCCGGATGGCGGGACCTTCGACATAGAGACCGAAGCGCGCTGGCCGGAGGTTGAAGACCTGCACGGCGCGACGCTGGTGATCGTCGCCTTCGATGACCGGTCTAAGGCTGAACGCGGGGCCGCTCTGGCGCGCGCGGCGCACCTGCCCGTCAATGTCGTTGATTTCCCGGATCTTGGCGACTTCCATATCCCGGCGATCATCGACCGTGGCTCTTTAAGCATCGGCGTCGCCACCGGCGGAACGGCTCCGGTTCTGGCCCGCGAAACGCGCCGCAAGATCGAAGCCGCCGTGCCGCCATCGGAAGCTTTCCTTGCCGATTTCGCGACGCGCCTGAGCCCGTCTCTGCGCGAAGCCTTTGCCAATGTCGATGACCGCCGCCGCGTGTGGGAAGCGGTGCTCGACTCGCCCGCCGCCCGTCTGGCGCGCGAGGGTAAGGTCGAGGCGGCGCTGGAACTGGCGCGCAAGGATATTCAAAACCCGCAACCGCGCACGGGCGTCGTGCATCTGGTCGGGGCGGGTCCGGGCGATCCGGAACTGCTGACACTGAAGGCGCTACGGCTCCTCAGCGAGGCCGATGTCATCGTCTATGACCGGCTGGTCGGTGACGGGATCATGGACATGGCGCGCCGCGACTGTGAGCGCTTCTATGTCGGCAAGGCGCGCTCGAACCATTCGGTGCCGCAGGATCAGATCCACGCCTTGCTGGTCGAACAGGCCCGTCTTGGTAAGCGCGTCGTGCGCCTCAAGGGCGGCGATCCGTTCGTCTTCGGGCGTGGCGGCGAAGAGGTTGAGGCCCTGAAAGCCGCCGGGATCGAGGTCCATATCACGCCAGGGATCACGGCGGCGCTGGGCTGTGCGGCGTCAAGCGGCGTGCCGCTGACGCACCGTGATCATGCCCAGAGTGTCAGCTTTATTACCGGTCACGCACAAGCGCCCGCCGAAAAGTGCGAAGCGGTTTTCGGAAGCGAGGGCGCGACCACTAAAAATGACGGGGAATTCGATCACAATCCTCTGCAACTGGACTGGGATCGTCTGGCGGCGAAGAATCATACGCTGGCCGTCTATATGGGCGTCCATACGGCCCAGACCATTTCGGACAAGCTGACGGCGCACGGTCGCGATCCGCAGACACCGGTGCTGGTCATCGAGAACGGCACCCGCCCGAACGAGAAATGCAGACTGACCCGTCTGTCTCTGCTGCCCGACGCCCTGCGCGCCGACCCGCCGCAAGGCCCCGCCCTGCTGATGATCGGCGAAGTGGCCAGCCTCTATACCCCTACTGCACCTGAACTCGGGATTTCCCTATGAAGCTACTGACTGCCAATCGCCTGACCGACGGTCTGGTCCTGTGGTATCGCGACGGCGACGACCTGAACGGCTGGACGGAAAACGCCGCCGACGCCGCGCGTCTGGACGACGAGGCCGCCACGGCGCTTCTGGACGTCTGGAAGGCACGCGAAACCCTGCTGGTCGCGCCCTATCTGGTGCCGCTGGTCGACGACAATACGCTGGTCAAGCGCGAATACGTCCGTGAATTTGTCCGCGCCAACGGCCCGACCATCGGCCAGACGGCGCTCGATACCGCCAAACTCCAGAACCGTGGAGAAGTCTTCTAATGTACGTCTACGATCAGTTCGATCACGCCGTTGTCGCCGCGCGCAACGCCGAATTCAAGGACCAGGTTGCCCGCCGTCTGGCCGGTGAACTGTCCGAGGATCAGTTCAAGCCCCTGCGCCTGATGAACGGCCTGTACCTGCAACTGCACGCCTATATGCTGCGCATCGCCGTGCCATACGGCGTCCTGTCGTCGGCCCAGATGCGCACCTTTGCGCACATCGCGCGGACCTATGACCGCGATTTCGGCCACTTCACGACGCGTCAGAACATCCAGTTCAACTGGATCAAGCTGGCCGACACGCCGCAGATTCTCGAAGATCTGGCCAGGGTCGAGATGCACGCCATCCAGACCTCCGGCAACTGCATCCGCAACACCACGACCGACCAGTTCGCCGGGGCGGCGAAGGACGAGATCGACGATCCGCGCCCGTGGGCCGAACTGATCCGTCAGTGGTCGACCTTCCACCCGGAATTCACCTTCCTGCCGCGCAAGTTCAAGATTGCCATCACCGGCGCCACGCGCGACCGGGCGGCGATCCGCGTCCACGATATCGGCCTGCAACTGACCGCCAACGGCTTCGACGTCTATGTCGGCGGCGGTATGGGCCGCACGCCGCACCTCGGTCACCTGATCAAGTCGGGCGTGCCCGGTGAAAAGCTCCTCAGCTATCTCGAAGCCGCCCTGCGCGTCTATAACCGCTATGGCCGCCGCGACAATATCTACAAGGCGCGGATCAAGATCCTCGTTTCGGCGCTGGGGCCGCAGGAATATGCGCGTCAGGTCGAAGAGGAATGGGCCTCGCTCGATCAGGCCAAGATCGACGCGCCCTATGCCGAGATCGCCCGTATCAAGAGCTTCTTCCCGGAGCCCGACTATACGAGCAAGGCCTTCGACGCCGCCGCGCTGGAACGCGCGAAAGCCGCCGATCCGGGCTTTGCCCGCTGGGTGCGCAACAATACCCTGGCCCACCGCCGCTACGACCACGTCTCGGTGACCATCTCGCTCAAGCCGACCGGATTGCCGCCGGGCGACGCCTCGTCCGAACAGATGGACGTCATGGCCGACGTCGCCGACGATTACGGTTACGCCGAACTGCGCGTCAGCCACGAGCAGAACGTCATCCTGCCGCACGTGGCCAAGGCCGACCTCTACGACCTCTATCAGCGTCTGGATAAGACCGGTCTGTCTTCGGCCAATGTCGGCAAGATCACCGACATGATCGCCTGCCCCGGCCTCGACTATTGCTCGCTGGCCAATGCCCGCTCGATCCCGCTGGCGCAGGATATCTCGAAGCGCTTCGAGGACGCGGGCTATACGGACAAGATCGGTGATCTTCAGATCAAGATTTCCGGCTGCATCAATGCCTGCGGGCACCACCACGTCGGCCATATCGGCATCCTCGGCGTCGATAAGCAGGGCGAGGAATTCTATCAGATCCTGCTCGGCGGCCGGGCCGACGAAAAGGCGGCTCTGGCCACGATCACCGGCAAGGGTATGCCGGCGGAAGCCGTGCCCGCTGCCATCGAACGCGTCGTCAATCTTTACCTCGAACTGCGTACGGATGCGTCCGAACGCTTCATCGACACCGTCGGCCGTCTGGGCCGCGAAGCCTTTGCCGGAGCCTTGCATGAGCCCGCTTAATTCCGCACACGAACCTAAACTGGTCGCCGCCGACGGCACCCTGATCCCCGACGGCTGGCGTCTGCTGGCCGACGAAGACACCGTCGGCGTCGATGAACCCAACGTGCTGGGTTTCGACCGCGCCCTTAACGAACTGGACGGCCTGAACGGCAAGTACGGTGTGCGCGTCAATCCGGCGGACGATGTGCGCAAACTGCTGCCGTTCATCGAAAAGATCGCCCTGATCGAGGTGGCCTTCCCCGGCTATCGCGACGGGCGCGGCTACTCGACCGCCCGTATCCTGCGCGAAGAAGGCTTTACCGGCCCGATCCGTGCCGTCGGCGACGTGTTGCGCGATCAGTTGCTGTACATGATCCGCGTCGGCTTCGATGAATTCCTTGTCAAGGACGCCGACCCGCAGGGCGCCATCGCCCACGCCAAGAGCCTGTTCGACTATGCCTATCAGTCGGCGGCGGACGACCTCAAGCCGGTGTGGCAATTACGGCAGGAAGCAGGGCTTTAAGGCCATGACCGTTCTGATCAACAATCTGGTTGCCGATACGCCGGAGCACGAACGCGCCCGGATGCTCAGTGCGAAATACGAAGGCTGGAACGCCGAGTCGATCCTGCGCGACGCCATCGACCACGAATTTGTGGGACAGATCGCTCTGTCTTCCTCGTTCGGGGCCGATGCCGTGGTGCTGCTGCATCTGGTGGCGCAGATCGACCGCACGACGCCGGTGATCTTTCTCGACACCGACCGGCACTTCTTCCAGACCCTGCAATATCGCGACGAACTGGTGGCGCAGCTTGGGTTGACCAATCTGATCAATCTGCGTCCGGCTTTGGAAGATGTGCGGGCGTTGGACCCGAAAAACGTCCTGTTCCAGAGCGATCCGGACGCCTGCTGCGATATCCGCAAGACGAAGCCTCTGGCGGCGGTGACCAAGGACTATGCCGCGTGGATTTCGGGCCGCAAACGCGGTCAGGCGGCGACGCGCAAGGCCATGCAGATCGTCGAATTCGACGGGCGCAATTTCAAGATCAATCCGCTGGCCGACTGGTCGCCGGTCGATGTGGCCGACTATATCCGCGCCCATAATCTGCCGCCGCATCCGCTGGTCGAACAGGGCTATCCGTCGATCGGTTGCTTCACCTGCACCAAGCCGGTCGAAGAAGGTCAAGACGCGCGCGCGGGTCGCTGGGCCGGTCAGGACAAGACCGAGTGCGGCATCCACCTCAGCGTCTATGACGGCGGCGGAATCTGAATTCTTACACCTCCCCAACTTGTTGGGGAGGGGGACCGCACAAGACGGCGAAGCCGTTGAGATGTGGTGGTGGGGGTTCTTACTTTTGAGTGCGCGGAAAGTGGGTTAAGTAAGATGCCCCACCACCACGCCTTTCAGGCGCGGTCCCCCTCCCCGGCATAGCCAGAGAGGAGTGTTTTACGAAGCGCTCACAACCCCATACCCCTTGCGGCGGTCGTTGAGCACGGAAACCACCCACATCAGCAGACCGCCCAGCGTCAGGGCGCAACCGACCCAACCCGCCGACGGAAAGCCATAACCGGCGGCAACGGCCATGCCTGCCAGATAAGGCCCCAAGGCATTGGCCGTATTGAAGGCCGAATGATTCAATGCGGCGGCCAGCGTCTGAGCTTCACCGGCCACGTCCATCAGCCTCGTCTGCAACATGATCCCCAGCCCGCCGCCGCAGCCGATCATGAAGACGACGACGCACATGGCCCACAGATAGGGCGTGGCGAAAACGAACAACACCATGCACAGGGCGCTCCACGCCAGGCAGGCGGCGACCATCGGCATCAGGGCGCTGTGCTGGCTGGACAGAGACAGGACTGTCCACATGGATTGCAGCGACCGCGGCAGGGACTTGTCCGCCGCCCAGCCGCAGAACAGGGTCCCCGCCGTCATGCCGATGCCGAAGATGCACAACACCACCGGCACCATGGCGGGCGCGACGTGAGTGACCTCAAGCAGGGTCGAGGCGACGTAGGTATAGACGGCGAACATGCCGCCGAAGCCGATGGCGCCGATGCCGAGCGTCAGCCAGACCTGCGATTTTTTCAGCGCACCCAGCTCACGCAAAGGGCTGGAATCCTTATCCGGCACGTCCTGCGGGGCGTAAAGCGCGATAAGCAAGACCGTCAGCGCGGCCAGTCCGGCGACGATGCCGAAGCCCCAGCGCCAGCCTATGGCCTGACCCAAAGCATTGGCGGCGGGCACCCCGATCACGGTGGCGACCGTCAGACCGATCATGATCAGCGACACGGCCTGCGCGCGTTTATCATTCGGTACCAGCGACGCCCCAACCAAGGCGGCAACACCGAAATAGGCCCCGTGCGGCAGGCCGCTCAGGAAGCGGAACAGCAGCATGGTGTGATAGTCGGGCGCAAGTGCGCTCAGGCCGTTGGCGATGCCGAAGACGATCATCAAGCCGATCAGCAGCGTCCGCCGCGACAGCTTCGCTGCCAGAATGGCGATGGTCGGTGCGCCCACGACGACGCCCAGCGCATAGGCGCTGATCACGTGTCCGGCGACCGGCTCGCTGATATTCAGGCCCCGGCTGAAGTAGGGCAACAGGCTCATGGCGGCGAATTCGGTCGTGCCGATGGCGAACGAACCGACGGCCAGCGCGAACAGCACCACGCCGGGATTAATCTTGGGGGGAGGGGACATGCGAACTCCGGCTGCACACACAAAAGACAGCACGGTCTCTGTAGCAGCCCGAAGCGGGATCGTAAATTCGGAAACTATGGGTTCAGTAAATCACGATTTGTGACGGGTCGCGGCATAAAGCTGTTCGGCGACGGCCCAGTCTTCGGGCGTGTCGATATCGACGACCTCGGTCCGCGGCAGGATGACCGGGGCGGCGTCCGGCGAAAAGACGCTCTCGCCGTTCAGCGTCGCCTCGGTCCAGCTCCAGTAAAACTGCGCCGCGTCGTGATAGGCCTCGGTCAGATCCTGCGACCGGGTGCTCAGATGTTCGGGCTGGAACATCGCCACCCCGCCGTCGGACGTCCGGTACAAGGCGCGCTGGATCGGAAAAGCATAAGACGTCACCGAGAACGCAAAGCGCTTGCCCTGCAAGGCCTGCCAGCCTTCAATCAGGCGCGCGGACGTGAGAAACGGCGCGGTCGCATAGACGCAACATAGCGCATCGGGACGCTCGCCCTGATCGGTCAGCCAGTTAGCCGCATGGATCATCACCGCGCCGGTCCCGGCCTGATCATTGGACAGTTCCGGCGGCCGCACGAAGGGCGTTTCCGCTCCGAACGACCGCGCCACCTCGGCGATTTCGGCATCGTCGGTCGAGACGATGACGCGGTCGAACAGGTCTGTCTCTAAAGCGGCGCGGATCGAATAGGCGATCATGGGCTGGCCGAAAAACGGCTTGATGTTCTTGCGCGGGATGCGTTTGGAGCCCCCGCGCGCCGGGATGATGCACACGCGTCTCATCGCAGAAACACCCGGTTGATATAGGGGTCGTATCCACCGGGATTGTCCATCACCGGCGCTTTCGGCGAATGCGGCGACGGGTAGAGATTGTACTGGAGGGCCAGCAGCAGACGCGGTTTCGACACCGGCAACAGGCCTTTGTGGAAACCATAGACGTCTTCCATGAACCACGACCCGGCGGGGCCGGTGATGCGCACGACGTTTTCCGATCCGAAGGCTTCGCTGATCGCCTCGTCGGTCTGGGCCTTGCCGGTTTCCAATATGCGCGACCGCTGCGAGCCCTTGGCATAGACGTGCGGCCCGGACTCTGGGTCGACCTCGGTCAGGTAGTAAAACAGCTTCACATTGCGCACGCAGTCATAGTCGCGGTGGAAACGCTGGACACCCTTCGACACGTCGCGCCCCGGCCACGACCACATACAGCCGATATTGTCGAGCACCGGCCTGGCGCCCAGATAAAGCTCGGCGGCGGCCAGCACATCGGGCCGGTTCATCAGGTCGAGCATGTGCGGCGCGCGCAGCACTTCTTCTGGGGTGAAATAACCGATATTGACCTCGTCCGACGGCACGGCATCCCAGCTAAACTTACCCAAGTGTGGACGATAGGGATCGTGGCACGGCGTCGCTTTGAAATAACTGACCACGTCGTTCAGCACGCTTGATGCGATCGGCGGCTGGACGGCACTGAACCCGTCGCGGCGCAAATCTTTGCACAGGGATCGCGCCACCGGCGACGGTTTGAGGCCGGGCGTTTTCGGATGAAAGGCACTGATGATACTCGCCAATCGCTTACGCCCTTTCAGCCCCAATGCAGGTAGCAGGTCGTAGGCGATATTGCGCTCGTCGGCGCGGGCGCGGGCAAGGAAGTGCGACCACGACGGCACGCGCGTTTTCAGGCGCTCGGCAAAGGTGGTCGTCTCCGGCACTTAAAGCCCCGCGACGGCGGCCAGATCGTTGAGCGTCACGGCGTCTTTCAGCTTTTCGCCGTCGACGATGTGGCCCAGGTCGGAATCGACCATGGCGACGAAGGAGATGACCGACAGGCTGTCCCAGTTGCCGATCTCGCGCACCTTTTCCTCACCGGTCAGACCGGTCGGATCGATCTCTAAGATTTCCGCTACTGCGGCAAAGAAGGCAGGTTTATCCATGACGATTTACTCTCCAAAGGCGACTGTTAAGAGAGATGGAATCGCCTTTTCGTCAATATTTGCTTAAAACTTGATAACTAAGGTTAACACCACGAATTTTAGTGGAGTCCACATGACCGACGGCGTGTTGCAGGGGGTATCGATCCGCGGCGTGCGCGCCTGCGTGCCCGCGCACAGCCGGGGCATAGACGACCTGATTCCGGACGAGGCCGAACGCGCACGTCTGACGGGTTCGATCGGCGTCCTGTCGCGCCGTATTGCACCTGCGGGTGTCCTGACCTCGGACCTGTGCAGTCGTGCCGCCGAAAACCTGCTCGCCGATCTGGGTTGGGCGAAAGACAGCATCGACGTGCTGATCCTCGTCACGCAAAATCCCGACTATGTGATCCCGGCGACGGCCTGCGTGCTGCAAACGCGACTGGGGCTCGGCAACTGTCTGGCCTTCGACATCAATCTCGGCTGTTCGGGCTATACCTACGGCCTGTGGACGGCGGCCAGTTTGCTGAAAACCTTCACCGTCGCAGGCCGACCGGCGCGCGCCTTGTTGCTGGCCGGAGACGTCAGTTCGGCGCGGCTGCTGCCCGACGACCGCTCGACCGTGCCGCTGTTCGGCGATGCCGGTTCGGCTACGGCGCTGGAAATCGACGCCGAGGCCGACGACATCTACGGTGTATTCGGCACGGACGGTTCCGGCGCGCCGCATATCCTGATCGAGGCTGGTGGCACCAAGATGCCGCTCATGCCGCCGAAAGAACCGTTATCGCCCGAAGACGCTGAGAAACTCTACAAGGCCGCGCGGTTGCACCTGAACGGCGCCGAGGTGTTCAATTTCACGCTCAAGGCCGTGCCGCCGCTGATGAAGGCGATCCTTGAACGATCACAGGCGACGGTCGACGATATCGACTATGTCCTGTTCCATCAGGCCAATGCCTTCATGCTCAACCACCTGCGCAAGAAGTCCGGCCTGCCGGAAGCCAAGGTACCGGTGGCGATGGAAAGCTATGGCAATACGTCCTCGGCCTCGATCCCGCTGACGCTGTGCGCGTCATTGGCTGATGTGCTGGACGCGCCGAAACAGGTGGTCATGATGGGCTTCGGAGTCGGCTGGTCGTGGGGGGCGCTGAAACTGACCCTGAACCCCGCCGTGCGACCCGTCATCGACGAGTACACCTGATGCAGATGGGCGCGGTCACCTCCGATCTCTATCACCGCGACGACGTGTTCGCGGCGGAGATGGACCGTGTCTTTCGCCCAAGCTGGCTGTGCGTCGGCTTTTCTGAAGACCTGAAAAATCCGAACGACTTCATCACCACGGACATCGGGCCGCACGGCATCGTCGTGCAGAACTTCAAGGGCGAATTGCGGGCGTTCCGGAACGTCTGTACCCACCGTTTTTCGCGGCTCCAGACCGAAGCCTGCGGCAATCGCCCCCTGACCTGCCCCTATCACGGTTGGACCTTCGGCAAGGACGGCGCACCGGTCGGTATTCCGTTCGAGCGGCAAAGCTTCGGTTTCACACCGGAGGAAAAGACGTCCCTGAGCCTCGATGCCTACCAAGTCGAAGTCGTTGGTAACTTCGTCTTTGTACGGATGGAATTGGGCGGCATGAGCTTGCGCGACTATCTCGGCAGCTATTACGATATGCTGGCGCATCTGGGCGGACTATGCAGCGACCGCGTCGAGAGCGAGCGTTTCGTGTGGTCGGGTAACTGGAAGCTGGCCATGGACAATGCCGCCGAGGCCTATCACGTGCCGCTGGTCCATGCCGATAATTTCAGCCTGATCCTGCACAACGACCTCAGCATCACCACCGAAGGCGAACACGCGACGTCGACCGGAGAACTCAAGGAACGGTCGGTGAAATGGTGGGCCAATGCTTGCCGCGCGCTGAAAATCGAGCGTTCTGATCAATGGCAGGGCTATATGAGCGCGGTCATTTTCCCGAACATCGTCCTGACCTTTTCCTACGGCGCCTTCCTGACGTTTCAGACCTTCGATCCGATCGATAAGGACCGTTTCACGATCAAGACGGCGGCCTGGATCGGCACCAATCGCGGCGGCGCGGCGCGCGCCCTGATCCACGACAATCTGCGTGAATTCACCGCCAGCGTCCGTGCCGACGACGAGCATATCATCGCTCAGGTGCATAAGGGCACGCGCGATACACCGACCCCGCGCCGCGCCGTTCTGGGCGCGATGGAGGCCGGTCCGGCACAGTTGCAGCGCGCCTATGCCGCTCGCATGAAAGGCGTGATCGCATGACCGACCTGACCCCGAATGCCGCCGTATCGCGCGAGCCATTTAACCCTCTGTCGCTCGAAGGTCGCACCATCCTCGTCACCGGCGCGACCAGCGGCATCGGTCAGGCGACGGCGGTCTATCTGTCGAAACTTGGTGCCCGGATCATCGCCACGGGCCGTGATGAAGTACGCCTGCAAACGACGCTCGACCAACTCTCCGGTGACAGCCATGTGGGAAGGACCTTCGACCTTAGTGAGGCCGACAGGATCGCCGCGTGGATGAAGCAGCTGTGCGCCGATCACGGACCGCTCAACGGATTGGCCCACTGTGCGGGTATCCAGACGACCCGTCCGCTTCAGGCGATCAATCTCGCCTATGTGACCGAGATGCTGAACGCCAATCTGGTAACGGCCTTCATGCTGCTTCAGGCGTTTCGGCTCAAAGCCTGCCACCACCCCAATGCCTCAGCGGTGCTGGTCTCCTCGTCCTCGGCGTTGAAATGCGCGCCGGGCAATTCGGTCTATGCGGCGTCGAAAGGCGGCATCATTTCCGCCACCAAGGGGCTCGGCGTCGAACTGATCCGCGACGGCATCCGCGTTAATGCGGTCGCCCCGGCCCTGGTCGATACGCCGATGTCGGATCGTTTCAAATCCGTCCTGTCCGAGGACAATTTCCAGCGTGTGGTCGACATGCACCCGCTGGGCCTTGGGCAGCCCGACGATGTGGCGGGCGCGATTGCCTTCCTGCTCGCCGACACCTCGCGCTGGATCACCGGCTCCGTCATAACGGTCGATGGCGGGTTGCTGGCGTGACGCTCGTGGCCGAAAAATCATCGCGCAAGATCAGCCTGTCGTACACGGACGGTTTGCAGGGCCGTGTCAGTTTCCTCGAAATGGGCCGTAAGGACGCACCCGTCGTGGTTTTGGTGCATGGCTTTGCAGCGGACCTTTTAACGTGGCAGTTCTGCCTGGTGCCGATGGCCGCAAAGTACCGCGTTATTGCGCTGGAACTGCCCGCGCATGGCAAGACCCACGATGCCGCAGGCGATTGCAGCCTCAATTATATGGCCGACTGGCTTAATGAAACACTAGGCGTTCTGGGTGTCGAAGCCGCCCATATGGTCGGCCATTCGATGGGTGGGCGTATCGCTCTGGCTCTGGCCGAAGCCAATCCGGAAAAAGTACTCAGTCTGTCGCTGATCGCTCCAGCGGGCATCGGCGGCGACTTCCGTCGCGAGGCTTTCGAGCGCTACCTGTCCGAAGGCAGCGAGGCCGCCGCCCATGCCGCTGCCATTCAATTGGTCGGCCCTGATAACGCCTCCTATGTGCCCGTCATGACGGCATCGCTGATCGCTGCTGCCACACCCGAACGCCGGGAGACCTTGCTGCGGTTTCTGCGCCGGATCGAGGCCGCGTCGGGTGACCTCGGCGTCTATGACTGGTCACAATTGCCTTGTCCGGTGACGGTGCTGTGGGGCGATCAGGACCGCGTTATTCCGTTGCCGGACGGCTTGCCCAACCTGTGCGTGATCGAAGGCGCGGGTCATGTGCCGCATATCGAGGCATCACGCCGCGTCACGTATCATATTCTGGAGTTCCTCAATGTCCTTTGACCTCGTCCGCACCGAGTTGACGCAAATCCTGACGGATAAATCCGCGTCGGTGGTTGAGATCACCCCCGATACCGTCCTGCTCAACGGGCCGCTGGACATCGACAGCCTTGATCTGGCAACGCTGGTGGTGACACTGGAAGAAGTCACGGGCTTGCAGCCGTTTCGCGAAGGGTTCGTCCTGTTTCATACAGCGGGTGAACTCGGGGCCTTGTTCACGAAGGCCGCTGGATGAGCCTCAGTCTCGACGCGCGTTTTGAACTGATCGAAGGTGGACAAGTGTTCACTGCCGCCGATCTGCGCGCGCGCGCCGAGACCACAACATCGCTAGCTATCGCTGAGGGTGATCAGCCGGTCGCCGATCTGATCGCCGCGTTGATTGCCACACAAGCTAATGGGACAGACCTGTTCGTTCAGCGTAACTTCAGCGCCGATATTCCGGTTCCGGATCAATCCGGCCGTGTCTGGCTGCAAACTTCGGGCACGACCGGAACGCCGAAATGGGCGGGGCATGATCTTGCCAAACTGACGCAAAAAATCGCCGCCGGATCGGGCGCGAAAGCGCGCTGGCTGCTGACCTATCATCCTTTCAGCTTTGCCGGCGTGCAGGTTGTATTGTCAGCGCTGATCGGCGGCCATACCCTGATTGCGCCGCCGCTCAACGCCTCAGTGGGTGACATGGCCGTGCTGGCCGAGGTCACGCAACCGACCCACATTAGCGGAACACCGACCTTCTGGCGGGCCTTCCTGATGGCGGCGCCGGACCTCGATCTCAAGGGCGTGACGCTGGGTGGGGAAGCCACGGATCAGGGCTTGCTCGATGCCTTGCGGACACGGTTCCCGAACGCCCATATCCGCCATATCTACGCCACGACCGAGGCCGGGGTGGTGTTTACGGTCAGCGACGGTAAGGCGGGATTCCCGGCGGCGTGGCTGAACGACACTCTGGCGATTACAGAGCACAATACGTTGAATGTTGATGGCCGCGATACGAACGATGCCGTGATCATTGACGATGATCGTGTCCTGTTTCGCGGGCGGCTGGATTCGATGGTCAATATCGGCGGGGTGAAGGTCTTTCCCGAAGAAGTCGAGGCGTATCTTCTCACCTGTCCGGTCGTGCGCGATGTGCGCATTTCCGCACGGCCAAATCCTATTACGGGTCACATCCTGACCGCCGAAATCGCACTCGATCTGTCAGCGGACGAAGGCGAGGTGAGAGCGCAAATCAAGGCGCATATCAACGCCTTGCCGCGCGCGCAGAGACCGGTCAGTCTCGCGTTCGTCGCGGCGATCCCGTACGGCGAAACCGGCAAGAAATCGAGGGCCGCATCATGAGTAAATGGGTGATCGTCAGCGGTGTCAGCCGGGGTCTGGGCCATGCCATTACTATGGATTTGCTGGCGGCGGGCTACGGTGTCGCGGGATGTTCGACGACCCTGAGCGACGAGGTCAAGGCACTGCAATCCGAATTTGGTTCGCGTTTTTTCTGGCAGGCGACCGATATGGGCGACAGCGACGCCATAGAAGCCTTTGTTGCGACATCTATCGCGCATTCCGGCACCCCGCCGTGGGGCGTGGTCAACAACGCCGGCATGTCGGTCGAAGGCATTCTGTCCACCCTGCCGCTGGCCGATATCGAGCGCGTGTTACAGGTCAATCTGACCGGCGCGATTGCGCTTACCCGCGCCGCGCTGCGCCGGATGATGCGCACGCGCAAGCCGGGGCGGATCATCAATATTTCCTCGATCACCGGTTCGCGCGGCTATACGGGTCTCAGCGCTTATGCGGCGTCGAAAGCGGGCATGGACGGCTTCGGCCGCGCCCTGTCGCGCGAAGTCGGGCGGCTGGGGATCACCGTCAATTCCATTGCACCGGGCTATATGAAGACGGCCCTGTCTGCCGGGTTGGACGATAAGCAGCTCGATCAGATCGTCCGTCGCACGCCGCTCAATCGCCTGTGCGAGTTGAGCGATATTACACCGCTGGTGCGTTTTCTGCTGTCGGACGAAGCGGCCTTTATCACCGGGCAAACCCTCACCGTAGACGGGGGGCTGACAAGCTGATGACGGCTTTCGCCATGACAGCTCCGGTTCTGCGCGGCGTGGTCACCGCCATGCCCGAAGCCGTGTCTGAAAACGCCGATCTGGCGCCGCAGTTCGGCAGCGACGTCATGGCCAAGATCATCACCGCCACCGGCATCGAGCGCCGGCCGGTCTCCACGGCGCATACCGTGTCGGAACTGGCGGTCACCGCCGCTGAACACCTGATCACCACGCTCGACTGGGCGCGCGACTCCATCGACCTTTTGGTTGTCGTGACTCAAACGCCGGACTATCCGCTGCCGTCCACGGCCTGCGTCATTCAGAATAAACTCGGTCTGGGGTCGCAGACGGCGGCTTTCGATCTGGGGCTTGGCTGTTCGGGTTACGTGTACGGATTATCGGTGGTCAGCGCTCTGATGCAGGCCGGCACGATCCGCCGCGCCTTGCTGGTGACCGGCGACATGACGTCGCGCATGATCTCTGACGACAACCGCGCGCTGGCACCCTTGTTCGGGGATGCGGTGTCGGTGACGGCTTTGGAGACAGGCGAAGCGACGGCGGCTTTCGATCTGGGCTCTGACGGTTCCGGCGCGCCCTATCTGATCTCGAAAACCGGTGGGCTGGCCGAACCGGGCACGCCGGAACTGTTCATGGACGGCACGCAGGTCATGGCCTTCTCGCTGCGTCAGGTCGCCCCGTCGATTGCGCGGGCTCTGACGACGGCGGGCAAGGACATTGGCGATATCGACCACGTCATCCTGCATCAGGCCAATGCCCTGATGCTGCGGACGCTGGGGCATAAGATCAAGGCGCGCGACGATCAGATGGTCTATGCGGTGCGCGATTACGGCAATACCTCTTCGGCCTCGATACCGCTGGCCCTGTGCGACTATCTGCCGAAACAGCCGCCCAAGGATCGCCTCAACCTGCTGCTGTGCGGGTTCGGGGTGGGCTGGTCGTGGTCGACCGCCGTGTGGTCGACCCCCGCGCCCTCTATCGCCGCCATCGTCCGGGTACCGTGATGCGGATGTGGGTGCGCACCGAAGCCTCGACGCGGATCGGCCTGGGGCATTTCATGCGCTGCTTCGCCATCGCCGAAGAGGCCTGCCACCACGAAATCGAGGTCGTGTTTCTGCTCAATGAAGCACCGAACGCGGCCATCGCGCGGTTGCAAACCATCGGTGCGAAATGGCGTTGGATGGAGACGCGGATCGGGTCACCCGAAGACATCGTCGCGATCAAGACCGTCGTGCCGAAAGGCGATGTTTTGCTGCTCGATTCCTACGCCTTTGACGCCGATAGCTATGATCGTCTGTCGGCGGACTATTATCTGGCGGTGATGGATGACCTCGCCGACGTCCGCCAGCTTAAAGCGCATCTGATCGTCAACGCCGCCGGATCGGCGGTCGATCTGGCCTATGTCGACATCGCCCCGGAAGCGACCCTGTGCCTCGGTCCCGACTATGCGCAAATTCGCCGCGAGTTCCGCCGTCACTACCCCGCGCCGCGCCGCCCGCACATAGCCGTCATGTTCGGCGGCTCCGATCCCAAAGGCCTGACCGCGACTTGCGCCGAAGCTCTGCTGGAGTCCGCCCCGGCGATGGATATCCGCCTGATCGTCGGACCCGCCAATGCCAATGTCGATGCCCTGCGTCAGCTCTGTGCCGAGCGGGCGGGGCTCAAGCTCTATCTGTCGCCCGATAACGTCGCCGAAGTCCTGACCGGCGCCGAACTGGTCGTTACCGCCGCCGGTGGCAGCGTCGGTGAAATCGCCGCCATGAACCTCGCCGCTCTGGTCATGGTTGTCGTCGATAATCAGGTCGCCGCGCTCACATCGTCACCCTTTCCAGTCCTCGACGCCCGCGATGGCTGGCCCGCCGACTTCGCCCTGACCATCGAGGCCCTGATGGGCGATGCCGATATGCGGCGCGAGATCGCCGCCCGCGCGCACGGCCTGATCGATGGCAAGGGCTGCGAACGCATCATAAAGGCGATCCGATCTCATGGCTGATTTCCTGTCCTATCGTCCGATCACGACCGACGACGCCAAACGCCTGCTCGATTGGCGCACGGCCCCGCACATCACGCGCTACATGCTGACCGACGTGCCCTACGATATCGAGCGGCAAAAGGCGTGGATCGAACGGTCTGAAGCGCGCGACGACTATCATCACCGAATTATCCAGATCCACGGCAAGGACGTCGGCTTCTGCTCCCTGACCGTCACTGACAAAGCCAACCAGATCGGCGAGGTCGGGGTCTATATCGGCGACCCGGAGGTCCCCGTCGCCCTATCGATGTACAATTTCCTCGGCACGCTCAACCATGCCTTTTTTACGCTGAAGCTGCATAAGCTGGTCAATCACGTCGTTGACTGGAACGACCGGGTTATCCGCACTCAGGCCTTTATCGGCTATCGTCACGTTGGTGTTTTGAAGAACCATGCTTTGAAAGACGGCGTACGGCACGACCTGCATATTTTCGAACAGGAGGCGTCCGAATGGGCCGCTTTCCGCAAAAAGTTTCGCGACACCCGTGATTGGGATGGCAACGAGACTATATAAGACAAAGAATTGGGGCCATGCGCTCAAGCAGCGAAGCGGTAGCGCGCTAAAATGCCCCCCAAACCCCTGAACCGGGAGTTCAACATGGCCAAGTCAAAGCTCGGATTCGATCTTACCCCGCCTTCCAAAGACGAAATTACGCAACTGGCCGCCCGGCTGGATCCCGAAGCGCGGCGCATCCTCCTTAATCACGGCACCGAACCGCCCTTCTGCGGCAAGTTCGACGAATATGAGGAGGAGGGCATCTATACCTGTGCCCTGTGCGCCCTGCCTTTGTTCAATTCCCGCGCCAAGTTCCATTCCGGTTCCGGCTGGCCCAGCTTCTATGAAAGCATCGGTGAAGGTCACATCCATTATCTGCGCGACGTAACGCACGGCATGGTGCGTACCGAAATCCGCTGTGGTCGTTGTGACGCCCATCTGGGCCATGTCTTCGATGATGGCCCGCGTCCCACCGGTCAGCGCTACTGCATGAACTCGGTGGCCATGGACTTCGTGCCGGAAGGACAGGCCCTGCCAGATTTGTTACAACGCGACGATCCGGCAGTCGTAAAGGATTAGCGTTGTGCGGCGCATTATGATTTCGTCTTTCTGATTATCGTTTGCAAATCGGCAGGTTATTTTCATATATACTCCGTAAGCTGATAAAAAAATAATGCCGAAAAACTGCATTTTTTAGTCCGAACCCTGATTATTTAACTTGAAAATTTCAAATAGCGGCGCATCCTCAGGGGTGCAGCCTTGGGTATGGTTGTGCCTCGGAGACAGGCTTCACCCAAGTCAATGAAAATAAGTACAGGAGTTGGACATGATGAAATCGGTTATGGGTGCGCTGGTCGTTTGCGGCGCGCTGGTAGCGGGGTCGGCGTTTGCGGAATGCGACGCCACGCAGGAAAAGATGGTCGGCAAGGCGATCGCCGATGCCGTGGCGGCGGAAACCGGCAAGGCGGCACCTGCGCATAAGGAGATCGTCGATCTGGACCGCTGCGAAGGCGGCAGTTCGCATTTCGACACGCGCTTCAAGTACAAGGCCGTAATGGCCGATGGCAAGGTGGCCTGGATCGAAGGTCGCGCCCGTGGAACGAACGACCGCATCGAAGACATCCGCTATACGCGCGCCAGCACGGAACTGGCAGCCTTTGCGCAGGGCGCGATGGTGGCGGCACGGTAACAAAAAAAGTGGCTCCGTTTCCGGAGCCGCTTCTCTTATGTAATGGGGTTTGGGGGCTGTGCCCCCAAGCCTTTTTCTTTATCCCGCGAAGGTATAGGCCGTCTTGACGATGGTGTAGAATTCCTTGGCATAGGCACCTTGCTCGCGCGGACCGTAGGACGAGCCCTTACGACCACCGAACGGAACGTGATAGTCGACACCGGCGGTCGGCAGGTTGACCATGACCATCCCGGCTTCGGCGCGGCGCTTGAAGGTCTCGGCCGACTTCAGCGAGGTCGTGCAGATGCCTGCCGACAGGCCGAACTCGGTGTCGTTGGCAACCTTGATGGCTTCTTCGAGGTCCTTGACGCGGATGACCGAAGCGACCGGGCCGAAGACTTCTTCCTTGTTGATGGCCATGTCGACGGTCGTCTTGTCAATAAGGGTCGGGGCGTAATAGTAGCCAGGCGTACCGAAGGTCAGGTCTTCGCCACCGGCCAGAATCACACCGCCTTCGGCCTTGGCCTTGGCGACCGCGTCCTGCGCGATCTTGAGTTGTTCCTGCGAAGCGATCGGCCCCATCTGAACGCCGTCGGCGCGCGAGTCGCCGACCTTGATGGCCTTGGCGGCTTCGGCGAGGGCGGCAACGAATGTATCGGCGATGCCTTCGGTGACGATGATCCGCGACGAGGCCGTGCAGCGGTGGCCCGACGAGAAGAACGACGAGTTCAGCACCGAATTGACGGCGACATTGAGGTCGGCGTCATCGAGGACGACGACGGGGTTCTTGCCACCCATTTCGCACTGGATGCGCTTGCCCTTGGCGACGGCGGCGTCACGGACGCGCGTGCCGGTCGGAACCGAGCCGGTGAAGGAGATGGCGTCGCAGCCGTCGATCATCAGCGGACCGGCGACCGAACCGCGGGCGAAGACAACGTTCAGCACGCCCTTGGGCAGGCCGGCGCGGGTCAGGATGTCGGCCAGAGCCCACGCACAGGCCGGGGTCAGCTCGGCGGGCTTGCAGACGACGGTGTTGCCGAACGCGATGGCCGGGGCCATTTTCCACGCCGGGATGGCGATGGGGAAGTTCCACGGGCAGATCAGGCCGATGACGCCGACGGCTTCGCGGGTGATCTCGACCTTGACGCCCGGACGAACCGAGTCGAGGACTTCGCCGTGGGCGCGCAGGGCTTCACCGGCAAAATATTTGAAGATGTGACCGGCGCGGGTGACTTCGCCGATACCTTCCGGCAGGGTCTTGCCTTCTTCGCGCGACAGGAGCGCGCCCAGCTCGGCCTTGCGGGCGAGGATTTCGGTTCCGGCATTGTCGAGGACGTCGAAGCGCTGCTGCGGCGTCGAATACTGCCAGGTCTTGAAGGCTTCCTTCGCGGCGGCGATGGCGGCGGTGACTTCGGCTTCACCGGCGGTCGAATAGGTTCCGATGATGTCGTTGGTGTCCGACGGGTTGATGTCGTTGAAGGTGCTGCCCGTAACGACCCATTCGCCGTTGATCAGATTGCCGTATGTGGTCACTGTCCGCTCTCCCGGAAGATATGAAAGAATGTTACGCGATTATGGTAGCGCTAACTTTGGCCGCCTGTGGTCGCGCAAATGCCGCCCTGCGTCAACCATATCCGGATAAAAAAGTAAAATGCCGGAACGGTATGGATCGCTGCACAGTTTGGCAGGTTCGAATACGCGCCCTTATATAGACAAAAGTCTGACAAATTAAAGGGCCAAAAGCCTCACGCAATCTTGTAATTTTGGGTAATGCCTTTTGAGATGCGCCGGACTCAGAACCTGTTACACCGACAACGACTGTAATTTCAGTGTTTAAATTTCTGTTTTTTCGCGCATTTGATTCCGAAAACCGGTTCCCACTTTTCGGAATGCGCTTCAAGCGAGGCACAGCATGGCTATTCCGTTTATCGATCTCGGCGTTCAGCGTGAGCGCATCGGTTCGTCCATCGAATCCGCCGTGCTCAAGGTCATCGGCCACGGCGCCTATATCATGGGGCCGGAGGTCAAGACCTTCGAGGCCAATCTGGCAGCGTTCGCCGGGTCGAAGCACGCCCTGTCCTGCGCCAATGGTACCGATGCCATCGAACTGATCCTGCTGGGGCTGGGCGTCGGGGAGGGCGATGCCGTTTTCGTTCCGGCCTTTACGTTCGTGGCCACCGCCGAAGTCGTGCCGATGACGCGTGCCGAACCGGTCTTTGTCGATATCGACCCCAAGACTTACAATATGGACCCGGCCAAGCTTGAAGCCGCCATCGCCGCTGTCAAGGCTGAGGGGCGTCTGAAGCCTGCCGCCATCATCGCGGTCGACCTGTTCGGTCAGGCCGCCGACTATCCGGCGATTTCCAAGATTGCCAGGGCGCACGGCCTGCCGCTGATCGCGGATTCGGCGCAGGGCTTCGGCTGCACCATCGACGGCAAGCAGCCGCTGGAATGGGCCGACGCGACCTCGACCAGCTTCTACCCGGCCAAGCCGCTGGGTTGCTACGGCGACGGCGGGGCGGTGGTGCTGAACGACGCCGCCCTGCTGGAAAAGCTGATCTCGTTCCGCGTCCACGGCGGGGCGACGCCGACCGATGCGGCGACGATGAACTATACGCATGAGGCCAAGTATCTGAACGTCCGTATAGGGATGAATTCGCGCCTCGATACGATTCAGGCGGCGGTGCTGATCGAAAAGCTGGCCATCTTCGCCGAGGAAATCGAACTGCGTCAGGCCGTGGCCAGGCGCTACAACGACGCGCTCGATGGCTATGTGACCAGCGTCCCCTATGTGAAGGACGGCTACGTCTCGACCTGGGCGCAATATACGATCGAGCACGAAAACCGCGACGCTCTGCAACTGTTTCTGCGCGAGAAGGGTGTTCCGACGGCGGTCTATTATCCGATCCCGCTGCACCAGCAACCGGGCTATGCGAAGTTTACATCCGGCACGGGCGACCTGAGCGTGTCCGAAGCCAAGTCGAAAACGGTGATCAGCCTGCCGTTCAGCCCGTACCTTACAGCGGAGACGCAGGCGGAGATCGTCGCGGCGGTGAAAGCGTTTAAGGGCTGAGATACGTCCATAACTGAATGGCCCCCACCACCGCATCTAGCCGCTAACGCGGCGTCGTGCGGTCCCATCGCTGGCGAAAGCTATACTTTCGCTGCGCTAAACCCTGACCTCATCCATTGTGTGAAACGAGATGAGGTCGGGGAGGTATGGATGAGAGTGTCCCCCTTTTCTTTATACCTCCCTGCTGCCAGCGCTATAGTTGCTGCGCAAAGGATGGCGGCGGGGAGGGGGACCGCACGAAACGGCGAAGCCGTTAAGATGTGGTGGTGGGGGCCATTCGTTGACTCACCATGAGATACAGGCTGGCACGAAAGAGTACTTCTCCCCGCGCTGCAACACGCTGTAATCCCAATTGTGAAGTTTTTTGCCGGATGACGCAAAATTTGCTCGCTTTTCGGTAAATTTTCGCGCAAAGAGCAAAAATACAGGAAAACATTTGACGAAAGCCGCCCGGCCCGCTGGACCGCGACGCTTTTGCGGATGCGAGTTTCCTGAACACAAAACGATATACCGAGACTCTCATGACAGCGACGACGACGAGTGTGGTGGAAACGGCAGCGCCGGTGCTTCTCAAGCATCAGGCGGCGCTGGCGCTCGATACCGGCCATACGTCGTGGATCATCGTCTCCACCGCGCTGGTCCTGCTGATGACCCTGCCGGGTCTGGCCCTGTTCTACGGCGGCATGGTGCGCAAAAAGAACGTTTTGTCGGTGCTGGCGCAATCGGTTGCCGCCGCCGTCATCGTTTCGGTGTTGTGGATTGTCATCGGCTATTCGCTCTCCTTCGGCCTCAACGGCAATGAAGGTCTGAACCGTTTCCTTGGGTCGTTCGATGCCTTCCTGCTCAACGGCGTGACCATGAACACCGCGTTCGGCCTGGCGCCGCAATTGCCGGAGTTCCTGTGGATCGCTTATCAGATGACCTTCGCCATCATCACCCCGGCCCTGATCGCCGGAGCGTTCGCCGAACGCATGAAGTTCTCGGCCTTCGTCCTGTTCACGGCGCTGTGGACCCTGTTCGTCTATGCCCCGATCTGCCACTGGGTATGGGGCGGCGGCTTCCTCGGCAGCGCGGGCGTTCTCGACTTCGCCGGTGGTGCCGTCGTTCACGTCAATTCGGGCGTCGCGGGCCTTGTCTGTGCGCTGGTGCTGGGCAAGCGCCGTGGCTTCCCGCGCGAATATATGGCCCCGCACAACCTCGCCTTCACCATGATCGGCGCGTCGCTGCTGCTGGTCGGCTGGCTGGGCTTCAACGGCGGTTCGGCCTGGACGGCGGATGCGCTGGCCAGTGTGGCCGTGCTCAACACCATCGTCGCCGCCATGACCGGCGCGATCGGCTGGACCATCCCCGAATGGATCGAGCGCAAGCAACCGACCGTGCTCGGCATGATTTCCGGTCTGGTCGCCGGTCTGGTCGCCATCACCCCGGCGGCGGGTTTCGTCGATCCGAAGGCGTCTCTGCTGATCGGCCTGCTGGGCGGTGTGGCCTGCTTCTTCGGCGCGACCGCGCTCAAGAAGGCCTTCAAATACGACGACAGCCTCGATGCGTTCGGTGTCCACGGCGTGGGCGGTATTGTGGGCGCTATCCTGACCGGCGTCTTCGCCAATAGCGCCATCAATGCGGCGGGCGAAAACGCCAGCGTGATAAAACAGGCACTGGGGCTCGTGGCCGTGATCGGCTGGAGCGCGCTCATTACATTCATTATTCTGATGATCTGCAAATTCACCACCGGCCTGCGTGTGGACGAAGAGCAGGAAATCGAGGGTCTCGACGCGACACAGCACGGAGAGACCCAACACGGATAGGACCCGGAACCCGCGCAGGGCAAAGGGGCTGAACCGAAACCGGTCAAGGCAAGCCCCGCCCAGAGAAGAGCGGAACGACCCAAAACCGGATACGGAAACGCCCCTCAGAATTTGCCGGACTTCTTAAACGAAGTCGGGTGAACACTGGGGGGTTTTGCGTTCGCTTACAATTTACGCATGTCTTCGGAAATGCTAAGTACGTAAGGGATACGCAAAGAATAAAGTATAAATTGAAACGACTTCGATAAATTTCTCACGCTTTGAGGTTTTTATCGCGAATCGACGGGAATCTGCATTTTCCGCTTTGCTTGACCGGACTTTTGCGCTTTACGGGCGTTTTAGTGCGCTAAAACAAAACGGACACCGAAAATCTTCCTTAAACGGAAGAGTCCGCACCGAGTTATAAGGGTTAAGCCTATGAGCTACGAGACGAACCGCTTCGTCGTTGAACATAAGAAAACGCCAAGCAAGGCTGAGGCGAAGACCCGAATTAATAACTTCGGTGAGATTTATGCCGACTTCAAACCGGGTCAGGCCGACAAGCAGGCCTCGCGCTGCGCCCAGTGCGGTATCCCGTTCTGTCAGTCCGGCTGCCCGTTGCAGAACAACATCCCCGACTGGCTGCGCATGACCGCCGAAGGGCGCTACGAAGAGGCCTATCGCCTGTCGTCGGCGACCTCGGCGCTGCCGGAAATCTGCGGCCGCATCTGCCCGCAGGACCGCCTGTGCGAAGGCTCGTGCGTGCTGGAACAGTCTGGCTGGGAAAACGTCACCATCGGTGCCGTCGAGCGCCACCTCGGCGATCTGGCGTTTGAGAACGGCTGGATCGAGCCCATCGTCCCGGTGCAGGAGCGCGAGCAAAGCGTCGGCATCATCGGCGCGGGCCCGGCAGGCATCGCCGCCGCCGACCGTCTGCGCACCCTGGGTTACAAGGTCACCATCTACGACCGCTACGACCGTGCGGGCGGCCTGCTGACCTATGGCATCCCGTCGTTCAAGCTGGAAAAGGACGTCGTGGCGCGCCGCACCGACCGTCTGGCCGCGTCGGGCGTCGAATTCGTGCTGAACTGCGACATCGGCGAAGACGTCACTTTCGAAGAGCTGCGCGACAAGCACGACGCCATCCTCGTGGCGACCGGCGTCTATAAGACGCGCCGCCTGACCGTGCCGGGCTGCGGCTCGACCGGCGTCGTCGTGGCGCTGGACTACCTGACCATGGCGAACAAGGAAGGCTTCGGCTACAATGTCGAAGAAGCCGCCGAAGCGCATCTGAACGCCAGCGGCAAGCACGTCGTCGTCATCGGCGGCGGCGACACGGCCATGGACTGCGTCCGCACAGCGACGCGTCAGGGCGCGAAGTCGGTCACCTGCGTCTATCGCCGCGACCGCGCCAACATGCCAGGTTCCGACCGCGAAGTGACCAATGCCGAGGAAGAAGGCGTGTCGTTCGAATGGTTGTCGGCCCCCAAGGCCGTGCTGGGCGATGCCGACCACGCCACGGGCCTGCGCATCCAGCGTATGCGCCTGACCACGCCGGACGCGCAGGGCCGTCAGGGCATCGAGGACATCCCCGGTGCCGAATCCGACCTGCCCGCCGATCTGGTCATCGAGGCGCTCGGCTTCGAGCCGGAAAACATCCCGGTCATGTTCAATCAGCCGGGCCTCGAAGTCACCAAGTGGGGCACCATCAAGGTGCAGGCCGGTGAGTTCCAGACCTTCGTGCCGGGCGTCTTCGCGGCGGGCGACATCGTTCGCGGCGCGTCGCTGGTCGTGTGGGCCGTCCGCGAAGGTCAGGACGCCGCCGCCGACATCCACCACTATATACAGTCCAACGTTTCCGTGTCTCTGGAGGCCGCGCAATGATCACCACTTCCGGATCGTCTTTCGCTTACGAACTCTATCATCGTAACCGCAAAAACCTGATCGACGCGCACGCCTACGACCCGGCTTCGGAAATCGACGCCTGCGGCGTCGGCGTGGTCTGCTCCATCGACGGCTCGGCTCGTCGCGACGTGGTCGAACTGGCCGTCAAGGCGCTGAAGGCCCTGTTCCACCGCGGCGCGGTTGATGCCGACGGCAAGTCGGGCGACGGCGCGGGCATCATGCTGTCGGTGCCGCAGGACTTCTTCCGCGAGCAGGTGCGCAATATCGGCCACGAGCCGCGTCCGGGCCCCGTGCTGGTCGGTCAGGTCTTCCTGCCGCGCGCCGACCTCGGCGCTCAGGAAGCCGCCCGGACCATCGTCGAGTCGGAAATCCTGCGTTCGGGCTTCTATCTCTATGGCTGGCGTCAGGCCCCGGTCGACGTGTCGCAACTGGGGACGCGCGCCAATTCCACGCGCCCGGAAATCGAACAGATCATGATGGCCGCGCCGGAAGGCCTGACGGACGAGGCGCTGGAACGCGCTATGTTCCTCTGCCGCCGTCGCATCGAAAAGCGCGTCGATGAAGCCAATCTCGACTGTTATCTCTGTTCATTCTCGTCGAAGACGCTCATCTACAAAGGCATGTTCCGCGCCGAGCTGGTCGACGACTTCTATCTCGACCTGAAAGACCCGCGTTTCGCCTCCAGCGTCGCGATCTTCCACCAGCGCTTCTCGACCAACACCTTCCCCGAATGGCGTCTGGCCCAGCCCTTCCGCATGCTGGCGCACAACGGAGAAATCAACACCCTGCGCGGCAACGTCAACTGGATGAAGTCGCACGAAATCCGCATGGCGGCGGCGACCTTCGGCGAAAACGACAAGGACGTGAAGCCGGTCATCCAGCCGCGTGGCTCGGACTCCGCCGCCCTCGACAACGTTTTCGAACTGCTGGTCCGCGCCGGTCGCTCCGCGCCGATGGCTAAGGCCCTGCTGCTGCCGGAAGCCTGGTCGAAGCAGGCCGTGACCATGCCGGACTCGCACCGCGCGCTCTATGCCTACTGCAACGCCGTGATGGAGCCGTGGGACGGCCCCGCCGCCGTCTGCGCCACCGATGGCCGCTGGGTCATCGCCGGTAAGGACCGCAACGGCCTGCGTCCGCTGCGCGTCACGCAAACCCACGACGGCCTGCTGATCGTCGGTTCGGAAGCCGGGATGACCGGCGTGTCGGAAGACCGCGTGTCGAAGCGCGCCACCATCGCGCCGGGCCGCATGATCGCGGTGGACCTTGAGGCCGGTCAGTATTTCGGCGAGGACGAGATCCTCGACGCGCTGGCGGGCAAGCACGACTATACGAGCTGGCTGGAAAACATCGTCGATCTCGACTCGATCATCGAACCGGGACCGGAGCCGCGTTCTTTCCACGGCGAAGAACTGGACCGTCGTCAGATCGCGGCGGGCTTCACCCTCGAAGACCTCGACACCGTGCTCGACGCCATGGTCAAGGAAGGCAAGGAAGCCATCGGCTCGATGGGCGACGACACGCCGCTGGCGGTCCTGTCGAACGAGTGGCGGCCCCTGTCGCACTATTTCCGTCAGAACTTCGCGCAGGTGACCAACCCGCCGATCGACCCGCTGCGCGAAGAAGCCGGCATGTCGCTCAAGACGCGCTTCAAGAACCTCGGCAACATCCTCGCCGAAGACGAAGCCCAGACCAATGTGCTGGTCATGGACTCGCCGTTCATGACGACGGGCATGTACGATCGTCTGCTGCAAACCAGCAAGTTCGGTGAAGTCGCCGAACTCGACTGTTCGTTCCCGCTGCCGGAAGAGGGTGCCAAGCCTGGTGCGGCGCTGCGTGTCGTGCTCGACGCGATCCGCGCTCAGGCCGTCGAAGCCGTGAAAAACGGCGCGGGCATGATCGTCCTCACCGATCAGAACGCCGGTCCCGACCGCATGGGCGTGCCGATGATTCTGGCGGCGGCGGGCGTTCACGCGCGCCTTGTGCAGGAAGGCCTGCGCTCGTTCGTTTCGATCATCGTCCGCTCGGCCGAAGCGATGGACAGCCACGCCTTTGCGGTGCTGGTCGGCGTCGGCGCGACGGCGGTCAACCCCTATCTGGCGCTGGAGCTGATGCAGGAGCGCCTCGACAAGGGCCGCTACGGCAGCCAGACCTCGTACAAGTGCTTCATGAACTACAAGAAGTCCATCGAGGCCGGTCTGATGAAGATCCTGGCCAAGAAGGGCATCTCGATCATCTCGTCCTATCGCGGCGGCTATGAATTCGAAGCGCTGGGCCTGTCGCGGGCGCTGGTGGCGGAATTCTTCCCCGGCGTGACCTCGCGCATTTCGGGTATCGGCCTTGCCGGTATCGAAACCAAGCTGAAGGCCCTGCACGACACGGCCTGGGCGTCCAAGCGCGCCCTGATCCCGATCGGCGGCTTCTACAAGATGCGCGCGGCGGGTGAGACCCACTACTATCAACCGAAGCTGATCCACCTGCTTCAGGACGCGACGACGCGCGGCGATTACAAGACCTTCAAGACCTATTCCAACATGGTCGCGAAGATGTCGAAGGAGACGCCGACCGCGCCGCGCGACCTGCTCGACTGGGCGCCCAAGTCCGCGCCCATCGCGCTGGAAGAGGTCGAATCGGTCAACGAAATCCGCAAGCGGTTCGTGACGCCGGGCATGTCGCTGGGGGCGCTGTCGCCCGAAGCGCACGAGACCCTCAACATCGCCATGAACCGCATCGGCGCGCGCTCGGTGTCGGGCGAGGGCGGCGAGGATCCGGAACGCTACGTCCGTCGCCCGAACGGCGACAACCCGAACTCGGCCATCAAGCAGATCGCGTCGGGCCGTTTCGGCGTCACGGCGGAATATCTCAACCAGTGCCGCGAAGTCGAAATCAAGGTCGCGCAGGGCGCCAAGCCCGGTGAGGGTGGCCAGCTTCCGGGCTTCAAGGTCACGGAATTCATCGCCCGTATGCGTCACTCGACGCCGGGCGTGGGCCTGATCTCGCCGCCGCCGCACCACGACATCTATTCGATCGAAGATCTGGCGCAGCTCATCTACGACATCAAGCAGATCAACCCGAATTGCCGCGTCACGGTGAAGCTGGTGTCGCAGTCGGGCATCGGCGCGGTCGCCGCGGGTGTCGCCAAGGCAAAAGCGGATGCGATCCTCGTCTCCGGTCAGGTCGGCGGTACGGGCGCGTCGCCGCTCACCTCGATCAAGTTCGCCGGCCTGCCGTTCGAACTGGGCCTGTCGGAAGCGCATCAGGTGCTGACGCTGAACAACCTGCGCGGTCAGATCCGCCTGCGTTCGGACGGCGGTATGCGCACGGGCCGCGACATCGTCACCGCCGCCATGCTGGGGGCCGAAGAGTTCGGTATCGGCACGGCATCGCTGGTGGCTATGGGCTGCCTGATCGTGCGTCAGTGTCAGTCGAACACCTGTCCCGTCGGTATCTGCGTGCAGGACGAACGCCTGCGCGCCAAGTTCACCGGCACGCCGGAAAAGGTCATCAACCTGTTCAGCTTCATCGCCGAGGAAGTGCGCGAAATCCTGGCCTCGCTGGGTCTGCGCTCGCTCGACGAAGCGGTCGGCCGCACCGACCTGCTGCGTCAGATCTCGCGCGGCGGGGCGCACCTCGACGATCTCGACCTCAACCCGCTGCTGGTCAAGGTCGAACGCGATCCGTCGGCCCCGGTTACGCTGCCGCATGAGATCAACGAGGTCGCCGATACGCTCGACGCCCAGATCGTCCGCGACGCCGTGCCGCTGATCCAGCGCGGCGAGAAGATGTCCCTGACCTACGACGTGCGCAACACCATGCGCGCCGTCGGCACGCGCACCTCGCACATGCTGGTCAAGAACTTCGGTGACAAACTGGCCGATGCGCACCTGACCCTGCAACTGCGCGGCTCCGCCGGACAATCGCTGGGGGCCTTCGCGGTCAAGGGCCTGTTCATCGACCTCAACGGCGAATCGAACGATTACGTGGGTAAGGGTCTGTCGGGCGCGACCATCGTCATCCGTCCGAAAATCTGGCAGAACGGTCAGATGCTGGCCGGGAACACCAACCTCTACGGCGCGACCTCGGGCAAGCTGTTCGTGGCGGGCCGTGTCGGTGAACGCTTCGCCGTGCGTAACTCCGGCGCGACGACCGTGGTCGAAGGCGTCGGCGCACACGGCTGCGAATATATGACCGGCGGTAAGGTCGTCATCCTCGGCAAGACCGGCGCCAATTTCGGCGCGGGCATGACCGGCGGCGTGGCCTATGTCTGGGATCCGGAAGCGACCTTCCCGAACTTCATCAACCCGGAAGGCATCACGCTGCGTCCGGTGCCGGAAGCCGACGAGGCGGAACTGAAGGCGCTGATCGCAGAGCACTTCGCGACGACGCAATCGCCGCGCGCCGAGGCCATCCTCGACGACTGGTCGAACGCGCTGAAAACCTTCGTTCAGGTCATGCCGAACGAGATTTTGGCGATACAGGCTAAGCTTGAAGCTAATGTAGCCTAAAGCAAAGTCGCAGGGGCACAGCCCCTGCACCCTTAACCGGGAGTTCAAAAAAGCCGCCTCTGCAAAGGGGCGGCTTTTTTCTAATGCCTCCCCTGATTTCAGGGGAGGTGGCAGGTGAGCGGAGCGAAACTGACGGTGGGGTTAATGCCTCTGTCTCACCCGCTCTGCCGTGTATCGATAAATGCCATCGGCGATGTCATCAGGATCGCTCAGGATATCCTGCGCCGAGATACGCATGATTTCAAAACCTCGCTCGAGGAGAAAGGCGTCACGGAATTCGTCTTTCTCAGGTTGATCCCCGACATTGTGTGACCAACCATCGATTTCGATGATCAACTTTAATTTCGCACAATAAAAATCAAAGACATAAGGTGCGAATGGATACTGCCGTTTGAAAACCGGTAAACCCTTATCACGGTGCTTTAGTCGCGCCCATAACAGCCGCTCAGGTAAAGACATTTCCTGTCGAAGATGACGGGCAAAAGCGATGTTGGGTTGTTTAACCATGGTAAAAGCATAGTTTGTGTTTCTGACCGTTTTAACCCCACCGTCTTTTGTCGCTTCGCGTCAAAATCCACCTCCCCTGAAATCAGGGGAGGGTCTTAAGTTATAACTCCAACGAACGGGTGCAGGGTCCGCGACCCTGCCTATGACTTAGGGGCCAGTACAGCCTCGGCCTCGGCCTTTTCGGCAGCGGTCATCTGCGGCTCCAGTTGCTTGAGCGCCGCCTCGGCATTCGGGTGACCAGCCTTCTGCGCGACGGTGAACCACAGCCACGCGCTCTTGCGATCGACCGGCCCGCCCTGACCCTTCATCAGCAGGACCGCCAGATTGTACATGGCCTCAGGCTCGCCGTTCTTGGCCGAGACCTCGAACCATTTGCGGGCAATAGCCTCGTCCTTGGGCAGGATCGTATCGCCCTTGGCGAAATAGGTGCCGATATCGTTTTGCGCCGCCGGATTACCGCGCACAGCGGCTTCCTTGTAATAGAACAGAGCCTGTTTCGGATCGGCCTTGACGCCCTGACCCTTGTCGTAGGCGACGGCCAGGGCGTAGAGCCCGTCCGGGTGGTTGGCCTTGGCGGCGTGATAGTACCAGTCGAGCGAGGTCTTCGGATTTGCCGGGACGCCCTCGTCGCCGGACGCCAGAATCTGCGCCATAGCGATCTGAGCCGGCGCAAAGCCGTTTTCGGCAGCGGTCTTGTAGTTGCGGCTGGCGCGGACGACGTCCTTCTTGACCCCATAGCCGTAGTAATAGAAATCGCCGACGGTTTTATAGGCCGGGACATAGGCGCGCGAGGCAGCCTTTTGATACCATTTCAGCGCGGTCGTCGGGTTCTTTTCGACGCCGTGGCCGATCAGGTAGATCTTGGCCAGAACGATGCTGGCTTCGGTGGCGGCGTCCATGCGTTCGGGCACCTTGGGATCGAAGCGCAGGGTCCTGGGCGGATTGGGTTGTCCGGCGGCCTTGTCCAGCCATTCCAGCGCCTTGGGCGTATCGGCCTCGGTGCCGAGCCCCAGCAGGTACATGCGACCGATCATCAGGGCCGCTTCGGCGTAACCGATCTTCTTGTAGGATTTCTGGAACAGGGCCAGGGCTTCGGGATACTTCTTCTGATCGAACAGAGCGAAGGCGTCGGTCAGGGTACGGTCGCGGGCCTGGATATAGGCCCGACCGGCGGCGAAATTATAGTCCGACTGCGAGCAGCGGCTGCGGTCGTTATAATCGTAAAGGCCTCTGCCACCGAAGGCCCCCGGCGGCGCATAGGGGCTGATCGAGGCATCGCCATAGGGCGAATAGGCGCTGAAATAACCCGACCCGGCATAGCCGCGCGACGGATCGCCGCCGAACCGCGCCATGTAGTCGCGCGCATAGTCGCTGTCCATCGCCGAAGTGCCGAAGAAGTTGCAGCTTGAGGCGGAGCTGCCTCGGATGCGAATATTGTCGAGTGGGACACTGGCTTCGCGGCGCAGGAATATGGTGACGTCCGTGACGTCCTTGGCATTGGCGTCCGGGCGCTGCGGTTGCGCGAACGAGGTGGGCGACATCGCGGCAACGCACAGGGCGATCACTACGCAGGATTTGAACGATTTGAGCATGGCCTCACCTGTAGAAATTGTTTTAATTGTAGGATATTTGAAATCTACTTATGCGGTATAATGCGCCTTATCCGGCTACCGTCAAGTGAATTTTTTAAACGATAATGGCTATATCGTTTTTAAATTTCACGAGTGATGAATTGCAGACGCACATCCTCACAAAAGAAAACCGCCTCCCATTGACAGGAAGGCGGTGAAGACGAAAGAATGATCAGCCTCTGGCCTACTTCACCTTTTCGATAGCCGCCGTGGTGGACGGGTCGTGGACGGCGATGTCGCTGCCGGTAATATCTTTCAACACGCTGGTGGCCAGCGTCTTGCCCAGTTCCACACCCCACTGATCGAAGCTGTTGAGGCCCATGACGATGCCCTCGGCAAAGGTCTTGTGCTCGTAAAGCGCCAGGAGGGCGCCGAGCGTTTCCGGCGTCAGGGCCTCCATAAGGACTAGGGTGGACGGCTTGTTGCCGGGGCAGACCTTCTGCGGCGCGATGATGGCGGTCTTTTCGTCGTCGAAGCCCAACGCGCGGCATTCGGCCTCGGAGGTTTCGAGCGACTTGCCGACCATGAAGGCCTCGCCCTGGGCAATGACGTTCGACAGCAGTTTCTGCTGCATGTCGAGCGGGGCTTCGGGGTTCGACTTCACCGCGATCAGTTCCAGCGGCACGACGTCTTCCGACTGATGCAGCATCTGGAAAAAGGCGTGCTGGGCATTGGTGCCTTCGTCGCCGAAGACGATGGGGCAGGTCTTGGTCGGCAGCAGGTTGCCGTAGCCGTCGGTGCGCTTGCCGTTCGATTCCATTTCCAGTTGTTGCAGGAAGGCGGCGAGGCGGCGCAGGCGGTGCGCATAGGGGATAACCGCGCGGGCCGGGCGGTCGAGCGCGATGCGGTTGAAAACCTGCGCGGCGGCCAGAAGCAGCGGGGCGTTCTGCGCCGCCGGGGCGGTCAGGAAGTGCTGATCCATCTCATGCGCGCCGTTGAGCAGACGCTCATAAACCTCATAACCGCCAGCGATGATGACGCTGAGCGACACCGCCGACCACAGCGAATAACGGCCACCGACCCAGTCCTTGAAACCGAAGACGCGGTCTTCGGGGATACCGTACTGGCTGGTCTTGGCTGGCGCGGCGGAAACGGCAGCGAGGTGCTTAGCCGCAGCGTCTTCACCGAGAACCCCAATAATCCATTCGCGCGCGGCAAGGAAATTGGCCAACGTCTCCTGCGTAGTGAAGGTCTTCGATACAGCGATGACCAGAGTTTCCGCCGGATCGAGGTCGGCGGTGGCGATGGCCAGTTCCGAGCCGTCGACATTGGCGACGAAACGGATATCGATGGACGGCTTGAGCGGGCTCAGAGCCTGCCACAACAGGCGCGGGCCGAGGTCGGACCCGCCGATGCCGATATGGATGATGGTTTTGAAGGGTTTACCGGTCGCGCCGGTGATCTTGCTCGCATGTATACCATCGGCATAGGCCTTCATGGCGTCGCGGGCGGTCTTGACGTCGTCGGTGATTTCCGCGCCGCGCAGGCGAGCGTTTTCGCTGTCGGAATCGCGCAGCGCCACGTGCAGCACGGCGCGGTCTTCGGAGACATTGATCGCCTGACCGGTCCACATCTTCTCGCGCGCGGCGTTCAGGCCTGCGGTCTCGAACAGGCTCAGGGCCGCCTCAAAACCTTCCTGCGACCACGACTGCTTCGACACGTCGACATAGAGTCCGGCGACGGACAGGGACTGCTGCCCCAGACGGTCGGCTTCGTACTCGAACTTGGCGGCAATGGGCGTCCTGGCGTCGATATGGGCCTGGGTGGTCAGGGCGGCGACAGCATTGGCAAGGCTCATTTGGGCTTCCTAAGATCAAGACCGCGACGTCCTATCAGGCGCGGGCTCCAGGTCAGTTGACGTAACAGGCCGACGGCAGGCAATCGGCGGGTACGCTGCACATGACGGCGGTCGTTCAGCACGGGCCCCAGACCGCTAACGGCATCCCTGAGGGCGCGGGCGACGACCTTGCCGCGCCCTTTCAATACATCCTTCGCGGCGATACACAAGCTCAACAAAAGGTGAGGAAGGGCGGTCAGCCACATTACCGGTGCGGGCGTGTTCTTGAGGTACAGCCACAGCCGGTTGCGATAGCCGTAATAGAGCGCGAAATCCGAGCGCGCCCCCAGGGTTGCCGAGCCGATATGGTCGACCTTCGCGTCGGGCACCAGCAGGGTGCGTTCTCCGGTCAGGCGGGCGCGGTAACCGAGATCGGCGTCCTCGCAATAGATGAAGAAGCGCTCGTAAAAACCGCCCAGGCTTTCAAACAGACTGCGCTCGATGACGAAGGCCGCGCCGCAGGGAGAGAAAACTTCGCTGACAGGGATATGCGGCGGCTTCGGCGCGCGGTAGCCCATGCGGTAAGGGAAGCCGAACCAGGTCATGCCATCGCCGGCGCCGTCAAGGATCGTCTGGTCCTGCGGGTCCAGTTGCAGTGACGTGAAGATGCGGGTGTCGGAATGGGTGCCGATCGCCACTGCCATCTGCGCCAGCCACGTCGCGTGGACGAAGACGTCGGGATTGATGAAGCACAGCCACTGGCCTTGCGCGTGGCGGGCAGCCTGATTCATCCCCTTGGCAAATCCCAGATTGCCGCCGTTATCGACAAAGCGCACGTCGGGGTGACGAGCCAAGACGGCCTGCGGCGCACCATCGGTCGAGCCGTTGTCGGCGAGGATAATCTCATAATCACCGGACTGTGCCTTTAGCGCCTCGATGCAGCGTTCAAGATAGGAGCCGCTTTGGTATGACAGGACGATTAGCGAGAACTTTGGCAGCGAGAACCTAGGCAATGTCTTGTCTCCATTCGGCCAAGACATCGGGATCGGTCTCATCGGCTAAGCACATATCGCGCAGATACTCGAAATCCTGCGGCGGCAGGCCGCGCGACAAGGCCCATACCGCCGAACCGCGCACGACCGGGCTCTCATGCCGCAGGTTGCGCACCAGCGGGTCGATCTTTTCAAAATCCACCAGTTCGCCGAAGCTGTTGCCGATCGCATAATGGACGTTGCGCAGGAAGGTCGCCAGTCCGATGCGCTTGATCGGCGATTTGCTGAACAAAGCCCGGAACGCCGGATCGTCCAATTGCGCCAGTTCGAACAGCGGCATGGCGGTCGCCCCGTCGCGCGCCATCAGTTTCGCCTCGGTCGCCGACTGGGCGAATTTGTTCCACGGACAGGCTGCCAGACAGTCATCGCAGCCGTAAATCCGATTACCCATTTGCTCCCGGAACCGTTTCGGCCAGGGCCCGCGATATTCGATGGTCAGGTACGACAGGCACGACCGTGCATCCAATTGATACGGCGCGACAAAGGCATTGGTCGGACAGACGTCGAGACACGACCGGCAGGAGCCGCAATGGTCCTTTTCGGCAGCATCTTCGGGCAGTTCCATATCGGTCAGGATGACACCCAGAAACATCCATGAGCCGAACTCACGCGACACCAGATTGGTGTGCTTGCCCTGCCAGCCGAGCCCGGCCAGTTGTGCCAGCGGTTTTTCCATCAGGGGTGCGGTATCGACGAAAACCTTGACCTCACAACCAGCCAATTTAACGACGTCGGTAGCCAGAAGCTTGAGCTTTTTCTTGATCAGTTCGTGATAATCGTCGCCGCGGGCATAGACGCTGATGTTGGCGATATCGGGCGTGCCGAGCCCTAAAAGCGGGTCGCTGTCGGGGCCGTAGTTGAAGCCCAGAACGATGGCGCTTTTGGCGCCGTTCCACATGTTTTGCGGATGTTGACGGCGCTCCAGTGTCTCTTCCATCCACGTCATGGCACCGTGATAACCTTCGGCGACGAAGGCTTTCAGGCGCTCGGCGGCGTCCCAGGTTTGCGGCAGGTTGACGAAGCCGACGGTCGCAAACCCGAGGTCGAGGGCCTTTTGTTCAATTAATCCCCTCGCCCCTTTGGGGAGAGGGTTAGGCGCGGCCCGGCGAGGGTGAGGGGGCTGCATAAGTGTTGTTGATAAAGTCGTTGCCGGTTGGGCCTGCGATGCCCCCTCACCCGGCCGAAGACTAGCGTCTTCGTCCACCCTCTCCCCGCAGGGGCGAGGGGAAGAAGGGGGGGCAGAAGACATCAAAAATCCAGCTCTTTATATTGCGCCGACGGGGCGACCCCCGGCAGCACGTCCGACAACAGCGGCCTGAACGCCGGACGCGACTTGATGACCATGTACCAGGTCTTCAGGTGTTTGAACCTGTCCCAGCTTACTTCATCGAAATAGTCGATGACGCTGAGGTGCGAGGCCAGCGCGAAATCCGCAAACGACAGATTGCGTCCGGCCAGCCAGTTGCGCGCCTCCAGCAGGCTCTCGAAATAGCTCAGATGATCGCGCAACGCTTCGCGCCCGGCGCGCAGGTTTTGCAGGTTCGGCGCTCCCAGCCCCATCAGGCGCTTTTCCATCTTTTCATGCAGCAGCAGCGAATTGACGTCCCAGTCGAACTTGCGCTCGAACCAGCCGACCAGACGCCGCGCTTCACCGCGCTCCTGCGGGTCGAGCGGCCACAGGCGGATCTCCGGCGCGGTCTCATCCAGATGTTCGAGGATGGCGCGGTTCTCGCACAGGGTCACTGCCCGGCCATGATCGAAGGTCTCGACCAGCACCGGCAACAATCCCGACGGGTTCATGCGGATCAGATCGTCGGACGGCTCCCAATACTTGATCGGGACTTCCTCGAACGGCAGTTTCTTCTCGCTCAGAGCCAGCCGCACGAGGCGGGAATGCGGATCGAAGGCAAAGTGATGGAGCGTGCGCTGCGGGAAGGTCATCGGCCATTTATACTCTGTTCGGCGTGCGAAGGAACGCCTGAAAATACGCCGCCATGCGGTTCGGACACGCCCGCCGGATCGGGATGGATCAGGATATCGGCGTTCGGGAAAACGCTCAAGATGCGTTGCTCCGCGCTTAGGATTATTTCGTGCGCCCTGACAAGGCTCAGATCGGCGGGCAGAGCCATGTGCATCTGGATAAGCCGGTGCGGGCCGGAAATACGTGTGCGCAAGCGGTGGACATCGAGCACCTCCGGTGCGTTGCACGCGGCCTCGACGATGCGGGCAATGTCTTCGTCATCCATGGCGCGGTCCATCAGGTGATCGGCGGCGGAGCGCAGGACCTGCACCGCACCCCACAGGAGCCACAGCGCGATCAGGCCCCCGGCGATGGCGTCGATATGGACGACGCCCAAGGCCGCCGCGCCAACGCCAATCAGAGCGATGCCGTTGCCGGCGAGGTCGGCGGCATAGTGCGCGCGGTCGGCGGCCACGGCGACGGAGCCCGACGCCTTGACCGCCAGAGCTTGCGCGTAAATCAAAGCTCCGGTCAGGGCCAGCGAGACGATCAGCACAGCTATCGACAGCGCGCCACCGCTGACCGGTTGCGGGTCGCGCAGGTGCGCCCAGCTGTCGCTGAGGATCAAAGCCGCCGAGAAAAAGACCAGACCGGCCTGTATCAGCGCGCTGAAGGCCTCTGCCTTGCCGTGGCCGAAGGGGTGTTCTTTATCGGGGGATGTGCGCGCGAACCGCACCGCGAAAAAGGTGATAAGCGAGGCAATCAGATCGAGCGCGGAATCGGTCAGCGAGGCCAGAACGGCTACCGAACCCGACGCCGAAAGGGCCAAGGTTTTCAACGCGATCAGGATGACCGCCACAGCGACCGACAGGCCCGACACGCGCAACACCGCCTGTTCCGGCGTCAGGTCGCGGAAGCTGAACGGATTGGCATTTTTATGGGCCGGATTTGGCATGGACAGGCAGGTTCCACGGATGGGTAAGCGCGTCAACGCGTCTCATGTCCAGAGCGCAATAAAATAATTAAGGCCTCTTTAATCGGTCATGGATTTTTAACATCGCCTGTGGTCTATTCGGCGTAATAATCAATCTTGATTGATCGCGGTTTTTGTTTGTCGCGATTGCTACCGGTGCCCGCACACCCGAACTCAGGATATTGCTCATGTCGCGTCAATGGATCAGCCGCGCCGAAGCGCTGCAACGTCTCGATGTCAAGCCGCAGACCCTCTACGCCTATGTCAGCCGGCAACGTATCGCCGCCCGCGCCGACCCGACGCATCCGCGCAAGAGCCTCTATGCGCTGGATGATATCGAGCGCCTGTCGACCCGCGCGCCGGGGCGTCAGACCGGTGCGCCGACCCCGAAACCGGTCCTGACTGGCGGGCCCTCGGTACGCGGCGAAGCGGCCATCGATTCCGAAATCTTCGTCGCCATCGACGACCGGCCGTATTACCGTACGCACGACTCGTTGAGCCTGAGCGAAACCGAGAATTTCGAGTCGGTCGCGGCGCTTTTGTGGAACGACGAACCCAATCCGTTCGGCGCACTCAAGCCGCGTCCCGATGTCAATTTCCCCGGCAGCCCGCGCGCCCGCGTGCTGGGCATGTTATCGCGTCGCCTCGAAGAAGAGGCGATGTCCGAGATCGTCGAGGCGCGTAACCTCAAGGGTGAGGCGGCGGGCGTGCTCAACGAACTGATCGACGCCGTGACCAACGGCGGGCCGCGTCTGTTTTTTCACCAACGTCTGGCCCGTGCCTGGAAGGTCAACGACTCCAAAGATGTCGATCTGATCCGCCGCGTGCTGGTCCTGTCGGCCGATAACGGGCTCGATCAGGCAACGCTCGCCGCCCGCGCGGCGGCGGCGGGGCAGGGGCCACTGGCGGCGCCCGTCATCGCCGGTTTCGCGACGCTATCCGGTCCGGCTCTAGGGGGCCGTGTGTCGCGCGCCGAGAGTTTCGTTACGCAGGTCCGCCGTCAGGGCAATCCGCGTCTGGTCGCCGAAACCTTTTTGCGTCAGGGCATCGAACTGCCGGGCTTCGAGACCGGGCAGTCGGCGTGCGACGCCCTGCGCGCCGAAAGCCTGATGAACGCCGCCCCCCACATCGGCGAAGACCTGAAAACCCTGCGTGCCGTGGGCGAAGACCTGACCGGCAAACCGCTCGGCTTCACGCTGGCGCTCGCCTTGATCGGGCGGCACCTGGACCTGCCCAAGGAAGCGCCGTTCACCCTGTTCGGCGTCGGGCGCTCGGCGGGCTGGCTGGCTCATGCGATTGAGCAGACGGAATCGAAATCCCGCCCGAATATTCGCTTGCGTTATATCGGTGAAAATCCTGTCGTTAACGCGGGATAAAGCATAGGCTCGTAAGGCTGCGAACAACGCAGCCGAAGGAGCGGGCATGGACTATCTGATCGCGGTGTTTCTGGGCTTTGTCGAAGGCCTGACCGAATATATACCCGTCTCCTCGACCGGCCACTTGCTGTTGCTGTCGCATTTTCTCGGCTTCGATTCGCAGGGCAAGGCCTTCGAAGTCCTGATCCAGCTCGGTGCGGTTCTGGCCCTGCTGAGCCTCTATTTCAATCGTCTGTGGAACGTGCTGATCACCTTGCCATCGTCGCCGCAATCGCGGGGCTTCGTCGTGTCGATCCTCGTCGCGTTTTTCCCGGCGCTGGTGCTGGGCGTCGTGCTGCACGACTTCATCAAGACCGTGCTGTTCGAGAGCCCGTACCTGATCTGCGTCAGCCTGATCGTCGGCGGGATCATCCTGTGGGCCGTCGATAAGTACGCCCCCACCCCGACGCACGATGACGCCATGCGCCTGAGCTGGAAAACCTCGCTGATCATCGGCCTGTTTCAGTGTCTGGCGATGGTGCCGGGCATGTCGCGGTCGGGCTCGACCTTGATCGGCGCTATGTTGTGCAAGGTCGAAAAGAAGGCGGCGGCGGAATTCTCGTTTTTTCTCGCCATGCCGACCATGGCCGGGGCCTTCGCCTACGACGTCTATAAGACGCACGATCAGATGAGCTTCAACGATGCCGGTCTGGTCGCCGTCGGTTTCATAACAGCCTTTGTGACGGCGTTATTTGTCGTGCGCGCCGTGCTGAATTTCGTGTCCCGCCACGGCTACGGCGTCTTCGCCCTGTGGCGCATCGCGGTGGGCGGGATCGGCCTCATCCTGCTGTCGCTGGGGCACTAATTTTGTCGCGCATCTGGCCCGAAACAAGGTTCGGCGAAGCCAAAACCGCATACACTTTTCGGGATGCGCTTAAAAAGAAAAGGCCTCCGAGCGGAGGCCTTTTTGCTTACCCGTTCACCACCTCGGCGAACTGACCGTTCTTGCGGAAGCGCCAGAGATAGGACGGCACCACCGATTCGACGGCGGTCGGCGCGATGGCCAGATCCTTGAAGCCCAACGTCTTGCCGGTGACGATATTGTCGCTTTGCAGCAGCGTCACCTGATCGTTGGTCAGCAGCGGCTTGATCAGGAACGAGGAAAAATCGCCGACCAGCGCGATCAGGCGCGCCGCAAAGACCGGCATCCATACCAGCGGGCGCGGGGACTGCACTTCCTGACCGACATATTTGACCAGATCGTTGAAGGTAAACACTTCCGGACCACCCAGCTCAAACGTCTGACCGGCATAGGCGGCATTGCCCAGCACGTCACCGATGGCGCGGGCGACGTCGCCGACATAAACGGGCTGGAACTTCGTCTTGCCGCCACCGATCGACGGCATGATCGGGAACATCTTCACCTGCTCGGCAAGGCCCGTGAAGAAACCGTCCTGCGGCCCAAAGATGACCGACGGGCGCACGACGATGGCCGAGGCGATGGCCTTGCGCACGGCGGCTTCGGCCTGACCCTTGGAGGCGGCATATTTCGAGCCGGATTTTTCATTGGCGCCGATGGCCGAAACCTGCACGAAGTCGCTGATCCCGCGCGCGGCGGCGGCCTCAGAGATGGCCTTGGACGCACCACGGTGCAGTTCGTCGAAGCTCTGCGACGGCGTTTCATAGAGGATGCCGACCAGATTGACGACCGCCGAGGCACCGTTCAGCGCGGCGGCAATATCGGCCTCCTTGCGCACATCACAGCGGGTGACCTGAATCTGACCGACACCACCCAGGGGCTTCAAATCATAAGCGTAGGTCGCCTTGCGCACGGCGACGCGGACGCGCCAGCCGCGCTGGGCGAGGGCGCGCACGACCTGCTTACCGACGAAGCCGGAGCCGCCGAACACCGTAACCAGTTTCGTGTCGAACGGAGTAGCCATGGGAAAGGTCCTGAAAGCGCTGTGGGTAAGAGGTAATATCCTCAATTAGCGCATGGCCATAGACGCCGCAATCCCCAAGCGGGGCACGGAATATGTTTTTGCGGCCAAGCATCTGTGGAAATGTCACAAAGCGCAAAAAATGTCATTGACCTGCCCGGTCATTATCGGTATCAGGCCCTCCTCCGGTCGCGAGATCGGGGAACTACCACCTAAGACGAGTGCCCAGGTGGCGGAATTGGTAGACGCGCTGGCTTCAGGTGCCAGTGATGTAACAGTCGTGAAGGTTCGAGTCCTTTCCTGGGCACCATCTTAGAGTTCGCTGATGTCCGCGAACGTTTGAAAAATCCTTTAAAATCTGATAGATTTAACGGCATTCCTCCGGGGATGTCCGCTTTCGTCCGTCTGCATCCGGGCGGTTTGGGGGTATCCTTGGGGGTACGAAACCGAAAATACCCCCACCGCAACGGATCATACCCCCAATGGCGCTTTCAGACGCTTCCATTCGTGCCGCGAAGGCGCAGGCAAAGCCTTATAAACTAACGGATGGCGGAGGGTTGTTTCTTTTGGTGACGCCCGCCGGTGGTAAGCTCTGGCGCTTCAAATATCGCTATAACGGGGCCGAAAAGCTTCTGGCGCTGGGGGTATATCCGGAAGTTGGTCTGAAACAGGCCCGCCAGCGTCATGACGAGGCAAAGAAGCTGCTGGCGAACGGTGTCGATCCGAATGCGGATAAGAAGCGGCAAGCCTTGGCGGCGACCCTATCGGCCAGCAATACGTTTGACAGTATCGCGGCGGAGCTCATCGACCTGAAAGAACGCGAAGGCCTGTCTGTCTCAACCCTGATCAAACAAAAATGGTTCAGGTCGCAATTGCAGTCGGCTATCGGCGACCGTCCGGTGTCCGACATTGAGCCTATGGAAGTTCTGGCGGCGCTCAAGGCAATCGAAAGGCGCGGCAACTATGAAACGTCCAAACGTACCCGCGCCTTCGCCGACCGGGTGTTTCGCTATGCGATCATTACGGGACGGGCAAAAGCCAATCCGGCGACAGGGCTGGGGGATGCCCTCATATCCGGAAAGGTGAAGCACCATGCCGCAATCATCGACGCAGCGGGCGTAGGGACGCTCCTGCGCGCTATTAATGCCTATGAGGGTAGTGTCCTGACCAAACTGGCGACGCAACTGCTGGCGCATGTGTTCGTGCGTCCCGGTGAGCTTCGCCACGCCGAATGGTCAGAAATTGACTTTGACCGGGCGGTCTGGCTGATACCGGCGGCAAAGATGAAGATGCGCGCGGATCACGCCGTGCCTTTGTCCATGCAAGCGCTTGCCATTCTGAATGAGGCGAAGGCATTGCGTGTGAACAGCCGCTATGTCTTTCCGTCCTTAGTGTCCAGTTTGAAACCCATGTCAGAAAACACGGTCAATATGGGCTTGCGCCGTATGGGCTATACCAATGAGGAAATGACGGCGCACGGCTTCCGCAGCACGGCCAGCACCCTGCTGAATGAGTCGGGCAAATGGAGTTCGGACGCTATCGAGCGCGCTCTGGCGCATAAGGACGGCGACGCCATTCGCGGGATTTATCATCGCGGCAAACATTGGGATGAGCGGGTTAAGATGGCGCAATGGTGGTCTGATTACCTTGACAGATTATGCGCCGGTGGTGAGGTTGTCCCGTTGAGGCGGGAAGGTTAGCTTTGATTGGCATTCAAATACCGAAAACGTAATCCGGGATCAGGTGGCGCGCGTCCGGGGGCAGGGCGGCGGCCTGATGTTTCCCCTGCTTTGCGTCGTATCATCGGCGACCTTTGTATCCGGGCTTACAGGGCTGAATGTGCAAAGCATCACCTGAGAGCGTGGTTTGATAGCCTTATTCTACTGTGGCAAGCCGCGAACCAAGGTCTTGCTTATAAAAACCAGTTACAAGACCGACTCTTTGTCGATGCCCGCGTCGCGTTAGAGCGCCGACTTTTTGTGCGACAGTTCATTTTTGAGCCGGACAGTTTCTATAATGACGCTGGCGAACTGACGATTGATTTGGATGATGTTGCTCCCGCTGCCGCAGTCCTTTCGGCGATGATCGGTGGACCGGCGTTACCGTCGAATCCAGATGCCAAGCCGCCGAGAAAATTGATTGCCTTGATGCGTAAGCGCGCTTTGCACCGGGCGCGTAGTGAGGTGGTCATGTCGCCGCCCCTGTCAGATGGCTTTATTTTGGGCTGCTGGCGAGAAAGGGAGTTGTGGATAGTGGGGATAAGGCGATGATTGTTAACAGGCGTGGGGCATGATTTGCATTTTTGTAGTGAATAAAATTCGTCCGTATTTGTCCAAAACCCGTTAAAATAAAGATCATTTGATCTTTTTTGAAATCATTAAATTTGCATCCGACTCCGGGCATTCCGGTATTGTCTCTAATTCGGGTGCATACACATGGATACTCTCTCGCAAACTGAAAAGCTCGCCTATCGTATCGAAGAGGCGGTTCAGGCCACAGGTCTGGGGCGCTCTTTTCTCTATGAAGCCATGAAGTCTGGTGAGCTTCCGGCGTTTAAAATTGGTGGTCGCCGTCTGATCGGGCGTGACGAACTGGTTGCGTTCATCGACCGTCATCGTGCCGCCTCTCAGCGGTAAGCGGTAGCGTCATGACCCGTCGTGTTTCGTGTCGCGGTATCCGGACGCACCGCAGCTATACGGTCGAAGAAGTTGCGCGCCTGCATAAGGTGACGCCTCACACCGTCCGGCGCTGGGTGAAAGACGGCTTACCCGTTCTTAAGGATCAACGCCCGTTTCTGATTTTAGGTGGTGATCTGGCGGACTTCCTGAGCGCCAGCAAGACGCCGAAACAGCGGTGCGCTCCCGACGAATGCTATTGCGTCAAATGCCGGATGCCGCGCCGGGCGGCGGAAGGCATGGCCGAATTTGTGCCGGTTTCCGACCTCACCGGCAATCTGCGGGCGCTTTGCCCCGTTTGTCACACCCTCATGCACAAGACCGTTTCAGCCAAGGCCTTACCGGCCTTACACGGCCTTTTGTCCCTGACGGTTGCGCCTCGTCCGCCGAACATAAGAGACGGCTCCTAACGCCCCCTGAATGTTCACTTTAGCCATGAGGTTTGATCATGCGTAAGCACAATCCCAAAAACGAACGCATCAAGCGCCGCTACTTCATCTTTCTGGAAGAGGCAAAGCGTATGAAAAGCACGTCCGTCGATCAGGTCGCAGCGGCGCTCTCGCAATTCGAGGCCTTCACCAAGCACAAGGATTTTGCCGCGTTTCATATCGAAGATGCCCGCAAGTTCAAACGCAATCTTGCCGAGACCGTCAGTCCGGACACCGGCAAGCCTCTAGCCAAGGGGACGATCTATAGCCGCCTGATGGCCCTCAAGACGTTTTTTGAGTGGCTGGCCGGGCAGTCGGGATACCGGTCGCGTCTCACCTATGCCGATGCCGCCTATTTCAACCCGTCGAACCGTGACACCGAAATTGCCAAGACGGTGCGCGAAAAGCGGGTGGCGACCTTTGACGAAATCCGTCGGGCGCTGTTTGCCATGCCGAATACCACCGACATTGAAAAGCGCAATCGGGCGGTGATGGCTTTCATTGCTATGACTGGTGCGCGTGACGGCGCGGTGGCGTCGTTCAAGGTCAAGGACGTCGATATGTCTCGCCGTCGCGTCTATCAGGACGCCCGCCACGCCAATACGAAATTCAGCAAAAGCTTTCACACCGACTTTTGTCCGGTCGGCGAAGATATTGAGCAGGTTTCGCGGACTATATTACGCACCTGACGGGCGTTCTGGGCTATGGGCCGGAAATGCCGCTCTTTCCGGCGACCAAGGTGGGGTTAGGGGCGTCCTGCCACCTTGAGGCGTTGGGCCTTGCGGATCACGGCTGGAAAGGCGCGGCGACGATCCGCGCCATTTTCAAAGAGGCTTTCACGGCGGTGGGCTTGCCCTATTTCAACCCGCATACCTTGCGCAATAGCCTCATGGAGCTGGCCTATAGCCTCAACCTCTCGCACGAAGAGATGAAGGCGTGGAGCCAGAACCTTGGCCATGAGAATGTCATGACCTCGCTGCGCAACTACGGCAATGTCACCACCGCCCGCCAAAGCGAACTGATATCGGGATTGCGGGCAAAGACCGCTGATAACGCAAACGATGGCCCTTCAACCGAATGGCTTTTGGAACAGCTTAAACGACGTATCGGGTGAGGCGGCCTGCAAAGACTTGCGAGGATTGCCCTCGTCCCCAAGGTTGCGCGACTCAGACCGATGCCGGGTAAAACTACACTATGTACGATAACGCTTTCAATCAGATCGAACGAGACCTCCGTCCCGAAGAGGGGGTATAGGGATAGAGCTTGAAAAATACATTCCTGACCACACCTCATCAGGTCATTAGTGATTTTGAGATGTGGCTATCGCATTCAACCTAATTGTAGTTTTGTTTTTAGCAATTTTGAGGCGTGCATGCTCTACTCTATGACAGGTTGGGCAAAGCAAAGCAAAGTCGGCGACGGTGGTAAGGCGAACTCCTTCAGCAAGGGGGTTTTTATGATGAACATCAAGAAGGGATCGTGGTTTGATTTGATCTGGTGAGAGCTTATGTGTTGGATCGAACCCGCAATCGTCACATCTCAAAGGTCCGGCTCTCTGACGTTCGCGAACGAACTTATCTCCAAGCCACGCGGCACGACGCCGAACCAAAGCGCGCCGCTCTTCGTTGAGGCCTTCCATTGCGCCAAGATCGCCATTGATCAGTTCAATCATCCGCGGATTGATTTCGCTTCGCCTGGCTATTTCAAATTCGTCTTCGATGGCGACCCAAGCATTTTTCGATGTCTGCTCAACTATCTCTAAGTCGGCAATGCAATTACGATGTACATCGGAAAGTAGACGCAAAGTCGCTGATTGGCGACGCAATAAAGATTTCAAAAGCTCTTCACTGAATATCGCGTTCGCTTTTGGCCTCTCGATAATTTCAAAACTCTGAACTATAGGAAACGCAACAGACCATCGATTTCGGCTTTGGTTTCGTGACCACATGTCTTGAATATGTTTGTAATCGTCGGCACCCAAAATTTGTTCTAAAGGACGTGCCGTACCATGCAATTTATGCACTTTAACAAGGCGACCTTTTAGCTCGTCGTGGACCGTGAGTTCTTTTTTGTATTCTTCGCTTTCTGCATACCCGGTGTTCGGCTGTTCCAATTGCTTGGTGACGTATTCGAGTACATAGCCCGAACCAAATTGCCTCTGAACAGTGCTCTGACATTTAGCATGGGCATCAGTCCCCTTGCCTTTCGGCGTGAACCCAAGCCATGAGTCGCCGGGTATCCAGTCAGCTTTGCAGGCTGTGACTGAGTTGGGCAGATCGCCAATTCTCATGTCGCTTATTGACCCGCTTTTTGATAGGGCGCGAAGAAGTCACGATCGATTGTGAGCGCCTTTGTCTCTCGGATCCCAAGGCTTTCCTCAATCAACAGTTCCAACAACCGGTCTATATCAACCAGTTCAATTGCAGTTGCATTCTCGCGAGCTGCTTCTTCGCGAGCGCCTTTTGTGAAGGTGCCGGTCGTAAGAAAAATACCCCTTTCCGCCCGGCCTTGTATTGCGCCGCGGAAGTCGCGGATTTCCTTCACCTGTACGGTGCCTGTATATCGCTTGCATTGAAACATGACCTTGATGCGTACAAAGCGGTTGATAAGAAGGAAGCCTTCGCCATCAATGCCATGATCGCCCGTTTGTCCTGTCACTTTCAGGTTCTCAAAGCCGATGTGCCGAAGAAGCCGCGCGCTTAGCTCCTCAAAGCCCTTATCCGTCACCCCGCGCAAAATGCGAACGAGCTCTTCTTGGATCGAATCTTGATTGAGGTAAGTTTTTTCGTCCGGGGCGCTCGCATCGGCTTCGTCGACGGTGTTTTCTGTTTCCGCTTCGCCCGGCTCTCCGTCTTCTCGCTGAAAGCTGTCATGGATGGTCTTGAACAGGTTGTAGGCGTCGTCATCGGAAAGTTTTGCCGTGCGGCCTTTTTCGGTGAGGACCCAAACGCCGCGCTGCTCAGTGTCGATCAGCCCGCCTTTGGCCAGATAAAACCGCGCCCAACCAACCTTATTTTCAAACTTGGATTGGCCGCCTTTCGTCGTCCCTTCGATTTCCTCCTTCGGAATTGATAACCGCTCTGCGATCCAGGTATAGACCTCACGCGGTTTAGCGGACGATCCAAGGTCGCGAAGCCCGTCAATGACTGGCTGGAAATATTGAACAAATTTAGGGCCTTTTGGATTTACCAATAGCGGTATCTATCCCCCCAAACCGTAGAATGTTGAAATCTGCTTCTTGACCTCTTCACGCAACGAATTGGTGTCGTTTAAGCGTAATTGCTTGATTCCAGCTATATTGAAGCCGATATCTTTGGAGACATCGCCAATCGACCCGTTATGGATCAGAAGAAAGTTTTCGTGGGGAAAGCCTTTGCCTTGGTTCAATCCCATGAGGTAACCAATCTCCTGATAGACGTTCTTATTGCCATGCGTTAAGTCGGCTATCAACAGACCGGAATCTTCGATTAGGCGTAAAACTTCGCCGTTGATCTCATAAGAATAGCCCGTGTCGAATTGATCGATACGTATAGACCGGATTTCAATATCGAGCTTATGCGCCTTGTTTAGATCTTTAACTGCGCTTTCGATCGCTTCGAAATTGGGCTTTGTGTCCGGGGTAAATTGCATCGACACGAAAACTTGCCGTTTACGCGATTGGGCAATTTTCCCGAATATTTTGATCAGGTCCGCCGCATGAATTGATGTCAGTTCGTGTTGGTGCGTTCGAAGAACCCAATTTGTAAATTGCTCATAGCTGCCGTTGAACCGGTCCTTGTTCAGATGAAAATACAGGAATGCCGCGAACAATCCTTGGGCGGTTGATGTCCGCAAACGCGAGTCAGCATAGGTATCGTTGATGCGCTTTATCGCTTCGAACACGGCATCGGTTTCAAGCGGGGTTTCGCTTCCCAACTGCTTTTGGACGTCTTGCAGGGACTGGATCAAGACCGAGCGGCTGCATTCGTTTTGGCCTTCATTCTGGCCAAATGTCGCTTTCAGGTTCGAAAGGTAGGCAAAATCCAAACGCCCCTTGAGTTGGCGGCATTGAAGATATTCGGCACCGAAGCGGTCGCGCAAGGCATCGTCGGGAAAGTCCACGACGTCATCGACAATGCCCTTGTAGGCTTCTTCGGATGTCAGTGGCCAAGCTTTGGTGTTGATGTTGTGGAACAGGGCCTTTTCATTCCGCCGCGCTTCTTTCGCGGGCAAGAACACAACACAGAAGGGCGCTTCGAAGCGGTCGAATTTTTCGTCCTGAAGCTTTTCGAACGCACTTAGTCGATGATTGCCATCGATCCTTTTGAAAAGCTTAGCCCCATCCGGAACCGTGATTTCATAACGTGTTAGATCATTTGCCGATTTTGGTTTGCGTGGCCTTATGCTCAGACTATTTACGTTGGACTTAAAGGGAGCGCCCTGGCTAATCAATTTGAAGGGGTCACCATCAGGCGCATCTGACTTTTCGAAATCGGCATCGAGTTGAACGGACAGGATGATTTCGGGGAAGAACAGATATTCGCCTTCGTCGAAGAACTTTTTGATATCTTCGACGTGATCCGGTTTCAAATCGCGTTGATACGCCTCATCGGCGAGGGAGCATTTGGCGATGTCGGCTAGCCGGGCATAGCCGCGCACGGTTAGGAAGCCGCCAATGGAAGGGGCAAAGGCACCGGTAAATGTAGTGCTCATGCGGCATCCCCCAACAATATGGCTTCAATCTTGCGCTTGGCTTTTTCAAGTTCAGCGTTAGCTTCAGCTTCAAGCTGGATTGCACTAATTGCATGAGATCGCGCTTGTTCCGCCAACTCGCGCTGAAAAGCGATTGGCGGAATGGGAATTTCAAGCGTTCGCAAGAAGTCAGCATCAACGCGTTGGTGCCCTGAAGAGCCGGTGAAGAAGCGCGTCGCAGCCTTACGAACGCGCTTCATTCTTAAGAGCGCATGCAAATAGCCGACGTCCAGCCGATCGTCAGGGGAGCGTAGGACGTGGTACTCGGTCGATCCATAGCCAAACCCGTTGTGAAGGTCATAGGCTACGGCTGACTTTCCGTTTTCCATGCATGGCGTGATTTTGGCCCAAAGCAGGTCACCATTCCTAAACGACGTGTAGCCAATGTTTTCCGCCAAGATGCGTTGTTCACGCCTCTCAATGATGCCCAAGCGATCCGATATGGCATCCATTGGTATAAAACTGACTTCATCGCGATCCGTGAGGTCGCGAAAAACAGTTTTCGGGTTGATGGTACATATCGTGCCCAAACGGGCATTCGGATGTTTGCCGGACTTCAGATTGAAATCGTATTGATGAACGCGTGCATCAAACCTCCAACCTGCTAACTCATGCGCGTTAGTGCGGAACATGCGGTTGGCGATGGTGCTTTTTGGTTCAGGCGGAAGCACGATGCCAAGTTCCGAGAGCAGGTAGTCGTCTATAGAGGCGAGTAGTGCGTCGGCCTGAAGGTGCTTGATTTTTGCGTTTTTCCTACTGACGTCAATAATAGTATAGATTAATTGTTGGTCGGCAGGCGGCAATAATGGAATCGGAAGCGCGCGAAGTCGTTCGCCTGCAAATCCTGACTGGTTATTCCAATTTGTGCACAGATTAAAGAACACTCTATTTTCGCGGTAAATATTCAGAACAAAAGCGTAAACCTCTGGGTTATATCCACTATTCAACATGATCTGTGTCATGTGGTTGGAAAGAAGCATGGTTGAGTGCTGCGAACCATCCCAAACGCCAGTCTTTCCCACAAGTTGCTGCGAGTTGGTGTTATTGAAAACAATGTCGCCGTTTGAGACAGATTTGGCGGTAGTGGGAATCACGCCTTCGTCCAGGTAGGTGAGCTTTTCGAAAAGCCATCTACCTTCAGAATCCATATTTGTTGGGCGCAATTGAAGAAATTCAGTTTCTTCGTCGGCCTGCAATTCACGCCCGACTGCGAAACCATTGTTAAAGCCGGAAGCGATCTTTGAGAACCGCACGTACTCATGCCTTCCGCCTTCAACAAGGCGACGGAGAAAGAACGAAGGTTGAAAAGGTAAAGGATCAAAGCGATCCTTCAAAATGCCCCAACTTACAGTGAAGAAATGATCTTCACTTAGGTTGGGGCTTAGGCGAAAGGGCGCGCGCCCCCACTTTCAATGTGCTGGATAAAGCGGCTCAATTCTCCAGAAACAATATCAAGCTCATTCGCCCCGGTTGGCCGTCCGGTCGCGTCGTAGCCAATATCTTCGGCAATCGCCATGAAGATTTCGTAGTCCGCGACCTTGGCCTTCACTTCGCCCAAGAATTCGTCGTTCAGCGCTTCGCGCATCGTGGCGATTCGCTCGTTAAATTCTTCTGCCGTCGCAGCTTTCCATAGCTGGAAGCCCTCCGTCGCTTCATGGGCTTTTACGTCTTCGTCGGCTTGGGCCTTTAGCTTGCGCTTGGCGTCCGCTGTCAGATTGCCTTGGGCGTTCAGGGCATCTAGCCGGGCCACGAGCTCTTGCTGTATGTGCTGAATCGTGGCGTCGCCCTTCTTCAGCTTGGTGGCTTTCTCACTAATCAGCGTGAGCGCCTTGCCACCATCCTTACGGGCATGGATCGCGTCCTGCGCCTTCTCCTTGGCGCGCTGAATGGCGATGGTCGTTGCGTCATCATACTTGCGCAGGAACAGCACCGAACTTTTTACGCCCGCGCCATTGGCGGCAAAAGCAAATTGCGGAAGTGAAACGACACTGACAATACGCCAATGCTCTTCTATCCAATCCCGCACATATTGCATGCTGGAATTGGTCAGTATGCTGTCGGGAATGACCATTGCCATATAGCCGCCCGGCTTCAAAAAGCGGTGACATTGTTCGATAAACAGCACTTCGGTTGTCTGTTGATCGCGGGCTTGTTCAAGTAGGGTGCGGCGGATGAAATCTTTCTCGCCAACCTTCTTTTGCTTGACCGTGATGTTCTTTAGTTTGGCATCGATCCAATCGACATCCTTGAAACCCAGATCATAATCTTCGAGGTAGCGCTTCTCTTTCAGTTTCACTTTCGCGCCGAAGGGTGGGTTCGTGATAATGTAATCGAAGCTGTTAGGCTTGAAGCCCTGGTTTTTGGTGCGATCGCGCATCGTTTCGATGGATTCCAGTCCATCGAAGGCAATGACGTTGGTATGGCCATCATCATGGATGATCATGTTCATTTTGGCGGTGCGGGCGATCCCTTCGGAAATTTCTATACCGAATAGATTTTTCTCAGCAAAGTCATGCCAATGCTTGTGGTGCTGAACCGATTTCGGCTTGAAGTAGCCATCCTCGGCCATTTTGTCGGCTTCGCGCCGCACCTTATCCAGTGCATGAAGCAGGAACCCGCCGCTTCCGCATGACGTGTCGATCACGACGGAATCGTGGTTGATAGGCAAGGCATCGACGATGAATTTAACGATGTTGCGTGGCGTAAAATATTGGCCAAATTCACCCCGGAAAAACCCGGTCATGAAAGTTTCGAAAGCACGTCCCTTGCTATCTAGGTCCGTGTTGCCCAAGTCGGTGCCCGCAAGGTAGCCTACGACGGTTTGGAGTTCCGAGCTTGAAAGACGGATATCTTCTTTGAAAACCTCTTCATCCTTCTCGCGCCCTTTTCATAGGGTTCGCCCGGTTTGCGCGGGGTCCTCTCATCCCAAATTTTACAGAAAATTAGCTTGTCGAGTTCGTCGAAAGCTTCAGATGGGTTACGCTTCCCCCCTGCCCACAAAGCATCATGAGCTTGTTTGAATTTACGAGTGAGTTCGTTTTCCTGAACGGTTTCCAGCTCGAAGCCATCTTTACCGCCTTTAGTATATTTGGCGCGGGCGGCTTCGGTTTTACCTTCCTTAGGAAGGTCGGCGATTCTGTTTTCGATGCGTTCGGCACCCCCGAACCCCATGACTTTAAAATAGTCATTTCGGATGATAGAAGTCATCCACAAGAATTCAGCCCGGAGCTGATTGGCGTAGCCAAAGCCTTGAGCAACGGCTTGATCCAGTTCTCCTTGACTTGCTTCTTCTCGCTTACATTCGACAACGATATAGGGCGTTTTTTTGGTGCGATCTTTGAATACGACGATATCCGCAAAATGGTTTGGCACTCGGTCGGGCACCGAAAATTCTAAAGCTATGCAATCCGCCGAATAACCGTAGTCCAATATTAATGATATATAGGCTGTGGCGCGCACTATTTCTTCAGTATTGTTTAATCTATATTTTCTATTTTGCGAAATATATACAACGCTTTTACCGTCGTCGGATATACTAACAATATTGGCGTCAATCCCCCGTTCAATATCTGAATTAGGTTTTAGCGAAACTTCTTCATTTATAGCCATTTTTTCTTGTTCCACATGCAAGGGATAGGCGAAACTTGCCTTCTCTAGAATCATCTTTCATCCCTTATAGCTCCGCTTTTCGCGAGTGACGCCAGGTATTTCCGGAGCCTACGCCGTAAATTCGACGCCTCCAAGCCATGTGTTCTTGCTATCGCTCTAAGCCCAAGTTTTTGACTGATTTGCGCAACTCGGATAGCTTTCTTTCGTGGCCCTGGCGTGCAACATTAGCCGCTATTCTCAATCTCGCCATCGCAGTTGTCATTCCCGTTGGCAGGGCCCCGCCCGCCAAAATACTTGTTAACCTCCCACGCGATATCCTCACCTCATCCGCTACCGCCTTGCGGCCAAGAATGTTGGCCAGTTTGCGTAATTCTGCGATCCGTGTCGCCGTGTCATCCGGCGACATTCCATATTCTGGATTGGCGTCGTCTTCCAAGCCGATCACCTGCTTCTCAAGCTTGTTGGCCTCTTTATGTTGATTTTCAGTGAGAAGTGACCCGGCGTATTCTGCTGAGCCTGGCCACCGGCACCGGCAAGACTTCGATTGCCTTTCAGATTGCGTGGAAGCTGTTTTCAATCCAAATGGAATCTGAGCCGTGAACCGGTGCGCCGCCCGCGCATCCTGTTTCTGGCCGACCGTAATATTCTTGCCGATCAGGCGTTCAATTCCTTTTCGGCTTTCGACCCTGACGCCCTGACGCGGATCAATCCGGTGACCATCGCCAAGCACAAGGGACGGGTGCCGAAAAACGCAAGCGTGTTTTTCACCATCTTCCAGACCTTTATGACCGGCGATGGCGAGCCACTGTATACGCAGTATCCGCCTGATTTCTTCGACTTCATTATCATTGACGAATGTCACCGGGGCGGCGCGAAGGATGAAAGCGAGTGGCGGGCGATCCTCGAATACTTTGAACCTGCGGCGCAACTGGGCCTGACCGCTACGCCCAAGCGCAAGCACAATGCCGACACCTACGCCTATTTCGGCGAGCCGGTTTACACCTATGCCCTGAAAGAGGGGATCGAAGACGGCTACCTGACGCCGTTCAAAGTGCGTCAGATGGCCAGCACCATCGACGAATATGTTTATGATGGTTCCGACGAGCTTGTGAGCGGTGAGGTCGAAGAAGGCGATCGGTTCAGCGAACTGGATTTCAATACGCGCATTGTCATCGAACAGCGCGAACTGAGCCGCGTCAAAGAGTTCATGAGCCAGATCGACCAGCGGCAAAAGACGCTTGTTTTCTGCGCGACGCAGGACCATGCGGCACTGATCCGCGATCTGATCAATCAGGTGAAGACCAGCACTAACCCTGACTATTGCCACCGTGTGACCGCCAATGACGGGGCGGTGGGTGAAGCGCATCTGCGGGCATTTCAGGATAACGACAAGACCATCCCGACTATCCTGACGACCTCTCAGAAGCTATCGACGGGCGTCGACGCGCGCAATGTGCGGCATATCGTGCTGATGCGGCCTGTGAAATCCATGATCGAGTTTAAGCAGATCATCGGACGCGGCACCCGTACCTTTGAGGGAAAAGCATTTTTCACGATCTGGGATTTCGTGAAGGCGCATGAGAATTTTCAAGACCCGGAATGGGATGGCGAGCCGCTGGAGCCGGTTGCGCCTGAGCCGCGCGGGCCACGCGCTCCCGGCGAACCTGATCCGGATGAGCCGTTCGGCGACGGTGGTGAGGACGAGGGCGAGGACGATACCGGGTCTACCGGAAAGATCGTCATAAGGCTGGCTGACGGTAAGGATCGCCATATCCGTTTCGTCGCCACGACGACCTACTGGGGGCCGGATGGCCGCCCAATGACCGCAGCGGAGTTTCTGCAAAGGTTGTTCGGTGATCTGTCGGGCATGATACCCGATGAAGATGCCTTGCGCGCGGCATGGAGCAACCCCGACAGACGAGAGCAGTTTCTGGAACAGCTTTCAGATCGCGGATACGATCACGATAAGCTGGATGATATGCGGCACTTGATCGACGCCAAGGATTCCGACCTGTTCGACGTGCTGGCCTATATTCTGTTTACCCATCCGCCGGTGACGCGCTACCAGCGAGCCAAGACGACCGAGACGCTGGAGCTGAGGACCATTGACGGTGAATTGAAAGACCTCTTGGTTTCGATCCTGCGCGCCTATGAGACAAATGGTGAAGGTGAATTAGGGACGAGGAAGCTGGGCAACTACCTGATCGCGCGATATGGCAGCGTGGCCGAGGGCAAGACGCGACTGGGCGAACTTTCGACTATTAAGGACGCCTATATTCGGTTGCAGGAAACGCTGTATTCGATTTAAGAGCGGACTGTAACCGGCAAAACACAGAAGTTTGGGGGTATGATTGGGGGTATCGAACTGTAACTGCCTTAAATCATAATATTGAAATCAAATGGTTATTTGTTCCGTTCGAGTCCTTTCCTGCACCATCTTAAAAACCCCGCTGTTTGGCGGGTTTTTTAATGCCCGGAACTCAGGATCACGCCGTCCGCTGCAAGGGGCGGTCCTCGGTGTCCATGTATACCGTGCCGGTCGTGCTGTTCGTCTCGATGCGGTCGATGGCGGTTTTCAGGGCCTCAAAGCATACAGGATCGATGGCGTTGCCCACGCTCTCGCCTATGATCTCCAAAGCTTTCCAAACCGGCATGGCCGCACGGTAAGGCCGGTCGGCCGTCAGGGCGTCGAAAAAGTCCGCCACGGAGATAATCCGCGTCTCGAAACTGATCTCCTCAGCGTTTAGACCGTGCGGATAACCCTTGCCGTCCAGCCGCTCGTGGTGCGCGCCGGCGATCCTGGCCAGTTCAGAAAAGGCGCCGATGCGCGAGAGGATGGTTTCGGTGTGCAGGGCATGGGCCTGCATCTGCGTCCACTCGTCGCCGTCCAGCTTACCGGGCTTGTCGAGGATGGTGTTGGACACGCCCAGCTTACCGACATCGTGCAGCAGGGCGGCGCGTTTCAGCCAGCGTCTTTGATGGGCTTCGAGGCCCAGCACCTCAGCCATCATGTCGGTATAGAGCGCGACACGTGACGAATGGCCCGCCGTATAGGGGCTTTTGGAGTCGACGACTTGCCCGAAAGCGATGGCGATATCGTCGAGATAGTCCTCATCCAGTTCGACCTCGGCGTGGGGCGGCTCCAGCGCCTGCACCCGCGTGGCGATATCCGGCGCGGCGAGGCCGTCCCAGAAACCGTCGCGATCGCAGATTTCCAGAAAAGCATCGACGGCCTCCGGTTCGAACCACGTCCCGGCGCGTTTCAGGACTTCGTCCTTGGCGGCGTCGTGGCCGCGGCTCATGAAAAAGACATCGACGCACTGGCTGAGCAGCGCGATGCGGGCATAGGGCGAGATCGCTGTGCGCGCCAGTTTCATCGGCTGGCCACGGCCATCCCAGTGCTCGTCCAGATCGCGGATACCGACGGCGATGGGCTCTGAAAAGTGTAACTGGCGCGCGATATCGGCCCCGCGCTGGCAGCGCGTTTCGATCAGTTCGCGGGCGATCTCGCCGCCATTCTTGAAGATATTGACCACGGCGCGGAAGCGTTCGGCCAGATCGGCCTTCAGACCTGTGTGCGAAATGACGAAGCGCATCACGTCCGACAGACCTGTATCTATCTCCTTGAAATCGCGTTTAAAATCGAGATCGTTGGTCAGATAGAGCTGGCAGATGCGCGCGGCGTTCGACGAACAGCCGAGATCCTTGAGCAGCAGAACGTAATACAGCTCCCATAGTTCCTGCGGGGACATCCCCAGTTCCTCGCCGACGTGCATACCGATCCAGCAACAGCGGACGCAGTGCCCTTCCGGCTGGCCTTCGGTAATGTCGAGCGCATAGGAAAAGGCGCTCAGAAGCTCGGACAGTCTGAGGTTCTTCGCGGTCACCAGCGGGAGTTTAGGGGCCTTGGTCATGTCCTCACCATAGACGGACACGCTTAAGAAGCCGTTGCACCGGTTGGGCGCGGGCTGATATAGGCGACGCATGACCCGTCTCCACCTGCTTCATCTCATCTGGCTGTACGGCGGTAACGTCCTGGCGTTACTTATCGGTATCTGGGCCTTGTGGCGCGGCGGCAAGACCGAGCGTCTGGGCACGGTGGTTCTCTGGGGCGGATGGATCGCGACCCCGTTGGTGCAGACGCCGCATGCGGGCATAGATATCGGCATCCTAATCGTCGATCTGATCGTGACCGCTGGATTTTTCTGGCTCTCGCTGACCTCGCGCAAACTGTGGATGGCCTTTGCCACGGCCTTCATGGTCATGGCCGTGGCCAGTCATTTCGCACCGCTTCTGACGCGTTATGTCAGTCTGTACGTCTACATCACCGCCAATGGTTTCTGGGGCGGTCTGGCGGTGCTGGGCGCCTTTCTGGCCGGGATGCTTCAGGTCGAAAAGGAACGACATAAGGCGCGCCCGTTGCGTCGGGTTAGTGCCCGCTGATATAGGCCGTGTATGGACCGTCTGCACCTGATCAATCTCATCTGGTCGAAGACCAGCCTCGTTCTGGCGATCGTCTTCGGCATCTGGGCCTTATGGCGGGGTGGCAAGACCGAGCGCATCGGCACGGGGCTAATCTGGTTCGGCTGGGTCGCGTCGCCGCTGGTGCAGACGCCGCGTCCGGGCATGGATATAGGCATCGCCATCGTCGATACGATGGTGCTGATCGGCTTCGTCTGGCTGTCGTTCGCCACGCGCAAGCTATGGACGGCGTTCGCGGCGGCATTTCTGCTGGTGGCGGTCGCCTGTCATTTCGCGCCGCTTCTGACGCCGCAGGTCAGCCTGTACGTTTATATTACGGCCAACAGTTTCTGGGGCGGCTATGCTCTGCTCGGGGCGCTTTTGGCGGGGATGCTTCAGGTCGAAAAAGAACGGCGGAACGCTCTGGCGTAAGCGTGCGGTTCTGATTTCGGTGTCGGCGAACCCTCGTAAAGCCCTCATTTGATCATGATGCGATACCTCAGGCTGAAGTTTGACCCGGCGCGGAAGGTGCCGCTGAGCGTGACGCGGATATTGGTTATGTTGGCGTCATAACCGTCTGCATCGGCGACCGGCGTATAGCCCCAGGTCGCGCCGTTATCGTTGGAAAAGGCGATCGAATCCGTCCCGCTGCCTAAGCCGCCGAACGTATAGCTCAGATCGCTGCCCAGAAGGCCGAGCCCGAGGAGGTTGTCGTCGTAGAAGGCTACCGGCCCCGTGGTGACCAGATTGACGCTGTTCAGGCTAAGCGAGCCCAGCGCGCCGACATAGAACTTTGTGCGCGGCGGCAGGGCGTCGGTGATCGCCACCGGCGTCACCGTGGTGAAGATGCCATTGGGATTGGTTATCTTCACCGTATAGTCGACGACGGCGCCGGGGATGGCCTTGGGACTGGCGACACCGTTGAGCGGGTCCGACATCAGCAGCGACGATTTGGCGATCGTCAGGGCTGCGGCGTTAGCGGTCATGGGCAAGCACAGCGGGGCCAAGCACAGCAGGCCAAAAAGAAGCAGAAACAGGCGTTTCATCTTAGTGTTTCCCCAGTCGTTGGGCGGCGTTGGCGAACGTCGTCTGGTCGAACTTGAAGCGGGCCGTGACATAGGCGCCCTGACGCGTATAGCGCGAGTCGTCGAAGTCACGGTCGTGGAAGCCCGCAATATTATAGCCTGCGGTCAGCCACACATTCTTCGCCGGCGAGAAGCCGAGCGAAGGGCCGTAGGTGTAGTTCACGGCTCCGGTGGTCCAGGCGTGCTGGACGGCGAGGTTGAACCCGACGTCGAAGCGTTGGCCCAGGTCGTGGCGGAATTCGACGCCGAGAAGGTCGACGAACCCGTCATAGCTGTCGTCGGCGAAGCGGCCTTCGACATATTTCGCACCGTAATAGGCGGACACTTCGTAACCGTTGGCGCGGTCGTCGTTGTCGTCCATGCGGGCGAATTGGGTGAAATTGACCGCCAGATTGTTGACGATGCGGGTGGTCTGCTGCGCGAAGCTGCCTGAGTTGACGGCGAGCACGTTGGCGCGGCTCACCCCGGCGTCGGCATTTTCATGGCGCAGTTCAAGACGCTCCAGCACCGACCAGCGGCTGTCGAGCGGGCGGTAGGCGATGGCGACGTCGGCGGCGGCAAAGCGCGTCGTCTGGCCGTCATGGCGAACCACTTCGTAGGCGCGCAGGCCGGAGGCGACGGTCTTGCCTTCACCGAGGCTGCGCAGGACGTTGGAGGTCACCCCCCAGCGATCGGAAGTATCCGAGGTGCGGCGCTCCAGACGGCCGGTCCACGACCAGTCGCTGGCGCGGTAGGTCGCCCCGACCGTGGCAGCCATATAGTCGCCATTACCGCTGTCGCCGTCGGTATTGGTGGTCACCGGACGGAAGGGGTTGAGGCCGGTCGGTGTCTGACCGGAAACCGTCTGACTGGCGTCGAAGGTGGCGTCGACGGTCCAGTTCTTGCTCAGCGGCACCGACTGGTTCAGGCCGAGGCTGGCGAAGGTGCGCGCACCGTTTTCACCGATGGCCTGCTGATTGACGGTGGTCGAGATCTTGGCCCCGGCCCACGGCGCGACCTCGAAGCCGAGCTGCGTATTGTGGGCCTTGAAGGCATCGCCCTCGGCGATTTCGTGGCTGGCCAGCAGGCGGATGCCGTCGCGGATCTTATAGGCGGCGGAAATCTGATGGCGCATCGGGAAGTCCGAAGAGGCCTTGTCACCGCCGAGCGCGAACTGGACCTGAGCCGACAGTTGCAGTCTGTCCTTGAGGAAGGACTGGCTGCCGCCGAGGGTCAGCAGACGGCTGAGGTTCGTCGCTTCCGGCTGGGTGTCGTCGAAACCGCGGTCCGAGGTGGCTTCCAGCCCAGCGAATACGGTGCCGTTGGCGCGGCGGTATTCGAGGCGGGCATTGCCGGAGGTGCGGGTTTGCGGGGTATCGATGATCGTTTGCTGCCACAGGCCGCCGGTCAGGCGCCACTTATCGTTCAGGCGGACCTGTCCGTCGATGCCATGCTTGAAGGTGCCGCTTTCACCGAGGTTCTGCTGACCCAGACCGAAGCCGTGGTCCTGACGACGGGCATAGGCCAGCACGTCTGCACGCTGGGAATGGTGCTCGACCTCGACCAGATAGGCCCCGGCGTCGCGGTTGTCGGCGTCACCCCCCTTGGCGGCTTCGACGCGCAGTTCGGTGTTCTCGAAGATCTGCGCCTTCAGGTCGAGCCCGGCGACGCTGGCGTCGTTGTCGGATTCGTCCTTCAGCAGGCTGGCCCCGACGACGACCTTATCGGTCACTTGCGCGGTGGCGCGGGCCCCGGCGACGAGGCGCTGGTCGCCATTGCCGTCGATTTCGTAATCGGCAACGATGAAGATAGGGTTGCGGTCGGCGTCCCAGGCCATGACCGGCTCACGGAAGGTCAGGGTGCCCGACAGCGGGTCGATGTCGTAGTCGATGTGGCGCGTCAGCAGGCGGCTGTCGACGATCTTTTCCGAACGGTAGCGGTCGCGGGTTTCCAGCGTGATCTTGTCGGAATTGGCGATGATGTCCGAGGCGCTCAGGCGGTAGGGGCCGCTCAGGCCGTTGCCGCGGATTTCGTCACGGGCATAGCGCTGATCCGAGTGGGCGGCGAAGGCCTTCACGCCGATTTTCTCGCCGTGATACTCGGTCTTGACGCCGTTCAGGGTGCGCGAGAAGCGGGCCAGTTGCGTGTCGGTCAGGCCGGTCTCGAAGTCGCCGAACAGGGCGTAGTATTCGCGGCGCTCCAGACGGAGGTACAGCTTGCGTTGCGTAGCGGCATCGTAGGCCTGCTGCGTGCCGTCGCCATAGACGGTGTAATATTTGTTCGGATCGATGACCGAGAGCAGGCCGGTGCGCGCGTCGAACTTGCGGTCGGAGTCGTAGGCCAGGGTCATCAGCCATTCACCCTTGACGCGGCCCTTGGCGTAGAAGGCCAGTTGACCGTCGGTGATGGTGTCGTCTTCGCCCGCTTTGAAGGCCTCGGCCTTGTCGGAGAGCGTATCGAAGCCGAGGGTGCCGGCGCCGAAGCCGACGACGACCCACTTCTGCTGACCGGCCTTCAGCCAGGGGCGCAGTTCGGACTTTTGTTCGATGCCGTCCTGCGTGAAGCGGAAGACGAGGTGGACGGTTCCGGCCTGCATGGTGGGTTGCAGGGCGACGAAGGCGATACCGTCGTCGCCGACGACACGGGCGGTGGGCAGGTTGCCGTCAAGGCCCGACAACTGGCGGTTCTGTTCGGCAGAGGCGGTCTGAGCGGCGACATAGGGCTGATCGACCATGAAGGTGGCCATCGTCCCGGCGCGGACGGGCTTGCCGTCGCGATCGGTCAGGCGGACTGCGATCAGCGGCGTTTGCACGCCGTCGGCGATCAGGCGGGAGTGTTCCGGGGCGAGAGCGGCCTTCACCGGGGTGTTGGAATAGTGGACCATGCGGGTCAGGACCTTGGCCACCGAGCCGTCGGCGTTCAGGACGCGGGCTTCGAGGGCGTTGTCGCCTTCCTTCAGCGGCAGGCCGGTCCACACGCTGACGGCGATGTCACCGTCGCGGTCGGCGCCGTCGAAGGCCAGGGCGTCGGGGGTGACACCATTGACGGTCAGGGCGACGCGCTGGGTCGGGGCGTGCTTGATGGCGACGCGCAGAGCCGGGGCGCGAGGATTGTGATTGATTTCCGGGAACAGCCAGTCGATGCCGGAGGCCTGACCGATGAACCAGTTGGTGCGACCGCCCGAAGCGATGGCATCATCGGCGATTTTCAGCGAAACAGACGGGTCTGTCTCTACGATATCGGTGCCATTTCGACGAACCCGGAAGTCAACGCGGATAAGGGAACCGCCTTGTCCTTCGATAAAGCGGGAAATGTCCGACCCGGCCCAGCGCGTATCGTTGGCGCAGGCGCTGGGGATCAGGTTTTTCGGCAGGGCGTTGGTGTCGATCTGCACGACGTGGCGACCTTTGCGGGCGCCTTCGATGTGGTACAAGCCGTCGCGATCGGTCACGACCGAGGTGCCGTCCTCAAGCAGAATACGGACATTGGCCACGCCCTTGCGCTTTTCGGGCGGCAGGACGCAATCGCCTTCGGTGACGCGACCGACAATGGTCAGAGCGTCGCTGTTGAGGAACGGACGGATGCGGACCGAGGCGCTGGCCTCAAGGCTTTTCACTGAATTGCCGTCAACCCAGGCCGTGGCGCGGTTGATCGCTTCGCCGGTGCGGGCATTGGGCAGGACGTCGGTGACGTAGCGGATCGCGGTGGCACTGCCGGGGGCGATGTCGCCGATATTGAAGACAAGCGTACGGCCATCACCGGATACCGTAGGTTCCGCTGCGCCGCGGGTCGAGCCCTTGCGGTAGCGCTGACCGGCGGGCAGGGTGTCGGTGATCTTGACCTTGCGCATCATCCAGGTGTCGGGGTTACTGACGCTCAGTTGATAGGGGATGATATCGCCCGCCGAGGCTTCGCGCACGGACGTCGTCTTCTGCATTTGCAGGTTACCATCGTGCGGCAGCGGATCGATGGGGATATCGACTTCGAGCGGCTCAGGCGAGCTGAGGACGAAGGATTTCCCATAAGATGCATCCAGAATGGTGTAGATGTCGTGGTCGGTCGTTGGAATATCGGCGGGCGCGACCAGCGAGGGTGCCACATAGCCTTCCGGCGCGGTGACTTTCAGGCGATAGGTCCCGGCATAGGTCATCGGGAAGCGGTATTCGCCGTCACCGAAGGTGTAGGTTAGGCCGCCAGCATCGGTCACCGGGCGACCGCTGACGACGGTCGAGGGATAGACCGTCACGCCGTCGTCGGCAAACACCTTCGCCGGTTGGCCGGTCGCCTCGTCGATCAGGGTGACCGTCGCGCCATTGATCAGGGCGCCGGTTTTGGAATCGAAAACCTGACCGAACGGATCGATCAGGATCTCGTCTTCGGTCGGAGTGGCCAGGCCTTCGGCATTGAAGCGGATATAGACCTTGAGGTTTTTCGGGAACGGCGGAATACAGGCCTTGGCATTCGAGGTCGAGGCCGTCGTCGAAACGCCACCGGCGAAAATGCCGGTATTCACGTCGGTTTCGGTGAGGATGAATTTCGCTTTTTGACCGTTCGAGAGGCCTGCATCGATGATCTGGGTCTCACGGACATTGGGGTTTTGGTTGCCGTGCGGATAGTCCAGCACCATGCCGGTGGTCTGGTCCGTATGGCTGTCGTCTTCCGGCATGGTCGCCAAAACATCCGGAGAGATAGGGGCGGCATGCACCAGACGGGACGCCATATCCACGCAGGTCAGTTCGCTGTAGTTGAAATTGCGCGGCATGCGATGGAAGCGCAGCTTGGCATAGTAAAGTTCGTCCTTGGTCGTCAGAACCGTGCTGTTGGACGAAACAGCGCGGGGTCCGCCGCCTCTGGTGAAGGTCAGTTGAGCCGTATTTTCGATAGAATTCGCCTCCACAGCGGCGGGGGCCGTTATGGTTATGCTCGCCAAAGCAATGATCAGGGACGCAATTTTACGCGATAAGGCCATGACTGTCCGGCCCGCACGAAAAAGCCCGTGCGATGGCCGCCTTCACCAAAGAAAAGCAGGGGTAGTTTTTTAGTTGATGACGACGCGGAAGCGCGCCGAAACCGTCGTCAGCGGCAGGATGACCGGCATGGTCGCCGTCACCTTGGTGCCATCGAAGTTACCGCCGTTGATGTCGGTTTCATCGAGGCCCGTGGCGTCGTCGTCTTCCGGCGTGCCGTCGATGACGCAGGCGCCCAGAAGGGTCGTGCCACCGGACCAGATCGAGCCCGGCACATAGGTCGTGCCCGCGGGGATATTGTCGGTGATCGAGATGTCGGTGACCGAGCCCGGGCCGCCATTGGTTACCATCAGGCAGTATTCGACGATCGCGCCCGGCACGGCCTTGGGAGACAGAATGCCGTTGACCGGATCGGAGATGATGGTAGCCTTCTTGACGAAGTTGATAGCCGCGGTACCGACCGTATATTGGTCGTAGGCCGAGGACTTGCCGTCGCGCAGGCCGTCGAGGATACCGGCGTCGTCGGCAAAGACGATGTCGACGCCCGCGTCGGTGCCTGCACCGCTGGTGCCGACCACGTCGATGCCCAGAGCACCTGCACCGCCGCCATTGGCGGTAACCGCCGTCAGGCTGACGCCGGCGATGGCGCCGATAGGACCGGTGGCCGGGACATCGGCGACGATAAAGACCGTCTTGGAGCCGTCGGCGGCCAGTTCATCGATGAAGGTCGCCGTATCGGTACCGGCCTGATAGATGCCGTCGTCGTTGGAATCGACATAGACATGCACATTGGTCATGTCGAAATTGTCGATGCCGCCGAAGGCCGTCAGGGACAGGGTGCCCTGCTGACCGGCGACCAGACGGAAGTCCTGCGTCGCGTTGGTCAGGTTGGTGACCTTGAAGGTCGTGACCTGAGCCGTGGCGCCGAAGAAGACGTTGGTGGCCGAGTTGCCGACTTCGGTGACCGTGAGGTTGACCTTCTTGTCGACGACGAAGCTGGCGGTGTTGGAGGTCACTTCGGGCTGCGGCGTGCCGCCGACCGAATATTTCACCTTGGCCACGTTGGTGATTTCCGTGCCGGCGACCGTAGCGGTGGCGGCATTCGCGCCCCCGGCCATGACGGCCAGGCTGGCGGTGGTTCCCAGCAGGAGTGCGGGGAGGGTACGCTTGATCATGTCTTGCCCTTTCTGTGCTGACGAGATCGGTTACAAATTCACCTGCTGGTGAATGGGGTAAGGTGGTGTCTAGTTTAACACCGCCTTGAAAGAGACCTGACCGGACGCGCCCGGGGCTACCGGGGTTTTGAGCGTCCAGCGCAGATGAGTGACGTCGGCAGCCGTCGCCAAACGGCCGCCGATGTGCAGGGTTTCGAGACGCGCGAAGGTCTTGCCATCGACCGAGACGTCCGGAACGGAGGTGTTGCCGAGGGTCGCGCGATAGGCGACACCCTTCGGCAGCGGATAATCGAGCACCATATCGGCCACCGGCGTCTTGCCGGTGTTGCGGTAGCTGAGGGTATAGATCAGCGTGTCGCCGGGAACGGCGGACTTCACGGGGATGGTCTTGATCGTCGTCGTGCCGTCCTTGGCCGCGATGCGCTGTTCCTTGACCACGTTCAGATTCAGGGTGACCGGCTCGGCCGCGAACGCAGGGAGCGCGGCGGCGACGAGGCCGAAAGTGCAGAGAAGGCGGGGGAATTTCATTCTAAAGCTCCTTTGTGGCTTTGGCCGTTATTGAATGGTGACCTTGAAGGTGACGGTGCGCGTCGCCGCACCCGCCGGATCGCCGAGCGCGATGCCGAGGCTCTGAGCGCTGGTGTCGTAGGCACCAGCATCGCTGTCGGTCGCATCCGTCAGCACCGCGCCGTCAAGCGTCAGGCTGCCGGGGATGTAGGTCGTGCCTGCGGGGATGGCGTCGATGATCCGCGCGCCGCTGGCCCTGGCATTGGTAGGGAAGGTCGCGATCAGGGTGTAGGTGATGATGTCGCCGCGCGTCGGCTGCGGGCCGGACAGGGTGGTGACGGCGAACGACTTGCTCAGCGTGACGCCGCCATTGCCGCTGCCGTCGTCTTCGCGATCGTTGTTAACGACGACGATACGCGCTTCGGCGGTGGCGGTGCCTCCGGTCTTGCCGGTCATGGCGTCCAGGCCATTGACGCCCGCGCCGGAAAACACCGTGCCTGCCGGGCCGGTACCGGTGCGCGAGTTGGCGGTAAGGCTCAGCGTCGCGCGTTCGTCGTCGGCCATGTCGCCGATCTGGCTGACGGCCAGGATCGAGACGGTTTCACCCGCTTGCAACGGGATGCCATCCGTCACCGGGGTATCGATGTCGGGATCGAAGGCGCCGTCATTGTTGCGGTCGATCCATAGACCGCGCAAGGTCACCTTGGGGTTGTTCAACTGCGCCGAGAGGGAAAATGTGTCGAGATGCGTGCCGCTGTTGGTCAGGAAAAAGATCGCGGTAAAGTCGTCCTGCTTCGCCTCGGCGACAAGCTCGTCCTCGTTCAGGTTCTGCAACCGAACGTCAAGCAACTGGGTTAACCGCAGGGTTTGGGTATTGGACGCCAGACGAACCGGCTCACCACCGAGGGTGGTCTGGAGATAAGCGGTGTTGGTGATGGCGTCGGCGGCCAGAGCCTGACCCGACGCGGCAAGGGTCAAAGCACTTGCTGCATAAGCGAAGAAACGGCCCGAACGGCGCACAAAACGAGCGCGATCGGCGGCGGCGATTCTTCGCCCGATACCCATGTGAGAACAGGAAAAACGCACCTGCAAGCCTCTTACGCAACACTACTATACCGCCTCAGGGTAGAGGGTATTGGTTAAAAGAGTCCCCTACGAGTTGTAACTATTGCTGGTTCGAGTCCAGGTTTTGGTTCGCAAAGGTTGTAATTTTCAAATTGCACTAATGGCAAAATCATGAACTTTAACGAGAATCTATCGAATTTCTTACCTTAACGTCAGGTTGAAAAAAGATCGCAAAAAAGTCGTATTTGACCACTTTTGTTGCCGTTTTTTCGCCTTTAAGTCGCCGCAAAGGCGAAATGCGGCGTATAATCCTTGACCATTAAGACGGGTTTGCCGTCGGCAATTTAGCCTTTGCAGCCCAGCTGCTGACCCCATTACGCAACTCTGAAGCGGCGAGCGTCAAGGGCGGCCAGGCCGATTGGCCGCGGCTGTTGCGCAGCACAAATGTCAGGCGCGGCTCCGGATCGAAGTCGAAGCGCAGCACCCCGAAATTGACGTCCGAAACATAGGCCGGACGGACGCGCTGTTCCGGCTTGCGCGCAGCGTTGGCCAGTTCCGGGTCCTGCGCCAGCGGCGATGAGACGAGGTCGTAGAGATCGTACCCGCCCTTGTCCGCGCGTGGGATGGCGTTCAATTCGCCGATATGGGTGTCACCGGACAGAAGCACCACGCCCTCGATCTTTTCGTCGCGGATGAAGTCGAACAGGGCATCGCGCTCGTGCAGAAACGCCGACCAGGAATCGCCGCCGGGCCCCTTGGCGTTCGACCAGCCCGACCCGCAGGCCAGGACCTTGAAACTGGCGCGGCTTTTTTTCAGCCCGTCTTTCAACCATTGAAGTTGTTTTGCACCCAGAAGCGTCTTTTGCGGTGCATCGGGCGCTGCGTTGGGGTCGCGATAATAGCGGCTGTCGAGCATGAAAAAGGCAACGTCGCCGTACGTAAAGGTGAAAAACACCCCCGGCGCATCCGGCAGGCCGTAACTAGGGTTGGCCCAGTATTTCCTGAAGCTGTTGAGCGCGATATCCTTGACCGGATTGGTGCGGTCGTGGTCGTTCAGTCCATAGTCGTGGTCGTCCCAGATAGCCAGTTGCGGCACGCTGCGCAGGATCGGCTCCAGATTCGGTACCGAACGCTGCCAGCGCCACATCTCGTCCATGATCTGCGGTTCCAGCGTGTCGTGATAGACATTGTCGCCCAGCCACAGGAACAGGTCCGGGTCCTGCGCGGCGACGGCGTCCCAGATCGGCTGAACCTCGGCGGCCTGAATGCGGGTGCACGACCCGAAGGCGACGGTGAAGGGCTGGCGCTTGCCGACGATAGGCGCAGTGGTAAAATGGAACGGCGCCAGACGCTTCTGGTAACCGTCCGGCTGCCCGTCGATCTGCACACGATAGAAATAACGCGTGGCGGGCGTCAGGCCGGTCACGTCGATCAGGGCGATATAGTCGTTGTCGGGACCGGTCGCGACGCCGGCGCTCACCTTTGCACCGGTGAAATCGGGATTGGTCGCGTATTCGACGGCGACGGTCGCCCGCGCCGAACAGCGCATGTGGATGCGCACACTGTCGGGTCCGATGGCCCCCAGCATCGGCCCCTGCATCAGGCGATAGGTGCTTTTCTGGCTCACGGCAGCGAACACCTTGCGCGGCAAGGCCGTCACGCCCGCCAGCATGGCGAAGGCGGAAGTCAGCAACTGACGACGAAACAGGGTCATGGGCGGCTCCGGACAGACAGGCTGATAGTGATCCTATCGTGTATCGGCGTTTACGTAAGCTTGATGTCGGTTTTGTGAAACAACGCGCAGGGCAGCCTTGTTGAGCGAACACACAAGACTGGAGCATTCGTTTTTGTCTGGAAGTTTTGGAGCGGGTGAAGGGAATCGAACCCGGTTGGCGTCAGCCAACAAAGTCTAGAATTGAGGGTTCGTTTTCGTAGGAGTTTTGGAGCGGGTGAAGGGAATCGAACCCTCGTATTCAGCTTGGGAAGCTGCTGCTCTACCATTGAGCTACACCCGCGTACCGTGCTGACGTCATTATCGTAACGCGACGCCGTTTCAAGCGAAAAATGCCCCCTGCGCGAAATCTGTGGATGGGCGAGTCTGACGCGTAGTTTATCCACAGAAACCACCAGATATAGTTTGCTGTGGACATATCCTATCAGGCGAAACACCAGATATTGCGTTTTTTAACCTTTTGTTTACGATTAGTAGGTGCCGGAACGATTTCATCAGGCCGAGCGAATCAATATCTAGTGGTTATGGTTTGGCGGCCGGCAGGTCGCCTGAGGGGACGGAGGCTTTAAGTTATGAGCTGGACTGACGAACGCGTTGAAACCCTGAAAAAGCTCTGGCAGGAAGGTCATTCCGCCAGCCAGATCGCCAAGACCCTCGGCGGCGTCACCCGTAATGCCGTGATCGGCAAGGTGCACCGTCTCGGCCTGTCGGGCCGTGCGGCTCCTTCGCAACCGGCGCGCCCGCTGTACAAGCCGGCGAAACCCCCGCGTCCCGCCGCTCAGGCGACACCTGCGCCGCAACCGGTCGCCCGCCGCGTCGCCGTAGAGCCCGTCGCCACCCGTCCGGTCGCGCAGGTTCCGGCTATCTCCAGCATTGAAGGCCCCGGCACGGCGACCGTCCTGACGCTGGGTGCCAAGATGTGCAAGTGGCCGATCGGCGATCCGTCGTCGGACGAATTCACCTTCTGCGGCCGCCGCGCCTCTGACGGCATTCCCTACTGCGTAGAGCACTCGCGCGTCGCCTATCAGCCGCAGCAGAAGAAGAAAAAAGACACCGGTACGGACCTGTCGCGTTCGCTGCGCCGCTACCTGTAAGTCAATTCGATTGTTTAAAATCCCCTTTCCGTCTATGGTCGCCATAGGTGGGGAGGGGATTTTTCATGGACGATATGTTGCTGTGGACGCTAGTGTCGGCGGTCGCGACCGTCATGACGGCCCTGACAGGTGTGATTTTCTGGCTGTTGAGCCAGCATAATCAGGCCAAGACCGAAAAGGCCGAGTTCTATGTCGAGTTCACGCGGCGTTATAACAGTTCCGACATGCACGACGCGCTCTATCGCCTGATGCAGCACTATACGCAGAACCCAGACAATTTCGTCGAGCTGTACCTGTCGGAGTTCCTGTCGCACACGCAAAAAGGCTTCGAGATCGAGCGCTCGCGCCGTATCGTCAGCCGCTATTTCAACGACATCGCCGAGATGCGCCAGAACAAGCTGATCGACCGCAAGCTGGCGCGGATGCTGTGCAATTTTCAGGGGCTGAACATCTATTACAACGTCGTCGTGCCGATGAGCCGCGCGCGGTACGGCAATTCCAAGACACGCGAACGCATCTATGCGGCCCTGCGCGCCATTCGCCCACATTTCGACGACGGCGGCTTCGGTCTGAGCATCGCGCCGGGAACCACAAAGGCCAGCTAAAGCTTTATTTGCTGGGGCCGAATATATCGGGCGGCAAATTGAGGCTATCCTCAAAACTCACGTTTTCAAGGTAGGGTAGTTTTTCACGAACAGCGCTGCTACCAATCGGGATTGTGGGAACAGCTACGCATTCATACAAAGACGATTCTTCTGCATGAGACCGATGAGCATCCCGCCAATCATACACATATAGCCCTCTGATGGCGAATTCGGCGTAACCTTCAGGTCTGGGAACCGTGACGATAAGGCGTGCTTCCGTCGTGATGGGTAGGCTTAACAGGTTGGATTCCAAGGCTACCCAGTCCGTATCAGCTATTTCTTCCGGAAAAGGACCTTGGCCAGCGGTTAAAAAGACTGCGACAGCATCCTTCTTATCCTTGGCGCACCAGACGATATCGAAGTCTGTGGGATAAGGTTTGGTCAATTCAACACCCGCCGTGTTTCCGGCATGTCGAGCGAGAAGTCCGGGATCGTCACCTTGAGCCAGTGGCCGTCCTCGGTGACAAACATATAATGGCCGCCCATCGCGCCGGACGACGTATCGAGCGGGCAACCCGACGAATAGGCATAGCTTTCACCGGGTGCGATCAGCGGGGTCTCGCCGACCACGCCGACGCCTTCGACGGTCTGGATGCGGCCCAGCGCATCGGTAATCGTCCAGTGGCGGGTTTTCAGCCTCACCGCCGTCTCGCCGTCGTTTTTGAGCGTGATATGATAGGTCCACAGCCACTTGTTCTGAGCGATGGCATCGTCGCTGCGGGGGACGAACTGGACGCGAACGCTGACCGTAACGTCGTGGGTGGTGGCCGAATAAAGCATCATTGCACCCTAAACCGCTTCGAAGCATTGATAAAGCCTTTGATATACTGAGAATCCTGTCTTAAATGCGTGTCCCAAGAATTACATAAGGCCTCGTCCGTTCCGATGACGACCCCCGGTATCCTGCCCCTGCAATCCATCCGTGACCTCGTCGATCAGGGCGCGATCATGAGCGCTTCGAAGCTCGACGACGATCAGATCCAGCCGGCTTCGATCGATCTGCGTCTGGGGGCGCGAGCCTGGCGGGTGCGGGCGTCCTACCTGCCGCGCGGCAAGAAGGTTGTCGATCGCCTGCCGGACGTGGTGATGCACGAGATGGACCTGACGCGCGGCGCGGTGTTCGAGTCGGGCTGCGTCTATATCGCCGAATTGCAGGAGTTTCTCAGCCTGCCCGCAGGGATTTCAGCGCGCGCCAATCCGAAAAGCTCGACCGGCCGTGTCGATGTCTTCGTGCGCCTGCTGTCGGATCATGGCGATCTGTTCGACGATGTGCGCGAAGGCTACAAGGGCCCGATCTATGTCGAGATCGCGCCGCAGACCTTTTCGGTGCTGGCGCGGACGGGGACACGGCTGAACCAGTTGCGCCTGAAGACCGGCGAGGTGCCGAAGCTCAATACGGCGGATTGCGGCGTCGATCTGACCGGCGATCTGGTCGGCTATCGCGCACGCCGCCATGCGGGGGTGATCGACCTCGACAACGTCGACGGGCACGATCCGCGCGACTTCTGGGAACCGCTGTACCAGAACAAGGGGCAGTTGCTGCTCGATCCGGGCGAGTTCTATATTCTGGCCTCGAAGACCGACGTCATCATCCCGGTCGATGAAGCCGCCGAGATGCTGCCGATCGACCCCAGTGTCGGCGAGTTCCGCGTCCACTATGCCGGGTTCTTCGATCCCGGCTTCGGCACGGAAGAGGCGGGCGGCACGGGCTCTAAGGGTGTGCTGGAGGTGCGCTGCCACGAAACGCCGTTCCTGCTCGAAGATGGGCAGATCGTCGCGCGTCTGGTTTACGAGCCGCTGACGGAAAAGCCGGAGCGGTTATATGGTCAGAGCGGGTCGCACTATCTGAAGCAAGGGCTGAAGTTGTCGAAGCATTTTAAGACTTGGTGACTTCTCTTCTCCCCGCGTGCGGGGAGAGGGGGTTTTGATAAGGTTCTTCCTGTTCCCCATCGCTTTTTTGCGCAGAAGTAACGTCTGATGGACTGCCACACGCAGACCAGAGGAGGCGACTATGGGCTTTATGATCGGCGATACGGTGCAACTGAAATCCGGCGGCCCGTCGATGACGGTTAACAATGTCGATCTGGACGACTACGTCTATTGCGACTGGTTCGATGAGCACGGCGACCGTCATTCCGACAAGTTCAAGGGCGACCTGCTGCAAGGCGCAGCGCCCGCGCAAACGGCCGCGGAAGAGCCCGTGCCGGTGGCAACGCCAAGTTTATAATCTCTTATACCTCCCTGCGCTTGCGCGGGGAGGGGGACCATTTGCGGAGCAAATGGTGGTGGGGTGTTTTGCCGAGATTCAGCGAACACTGCCGCGAGAAAGCAAGATACCCCACCACCACCACATCTCACTTGCCTACGGCAAGCTCGTGCGGTCCCCCTTCCCGGCATAGCCAGGGAGGTATGATTTTGTTTAGGCCGCTTTTTTTTCCGCCGTCGGGACCTCGACACCGTCATCGAAATGCAGAACCTCGGCCTTTGACGCGTCCAGCGTGAAGCGCGGTTTGAGCGGCGACTTGTTGCCGTTGAAGCCGCCGCGCATCTTGACGATCCGCGCGAAGACGACCTTGAACGGCTCAAGGAACTTCGGGGATTTCGACAGCGATGGATTCAAGCCGAACCAACGGCGCAGACAGCCGTTCGCATAGATGACATTGGCGCGCCAGATGGCTTTCGGCGTCATGAACTCGATCGACAGCGACACATTGACCGAGTCCTGATTGACGATGCGGTGCGGGGCGTTTTGCACCCAGGTCAGCATCTGGCCCGGATGGAACTCGACCTTGGTCGCCTGCGCGTCCCATTCCGGCGAGAAGCGCAGTTGCTCGTCCGATTCGCGCAAGGCGACACCTTCGAGGTCGTGATCCGAGACAAACGGTGCTTGCGGCGGATAGACATAGACGTGCTTGACGCCGCGAATCTGCCACAGGGTGACCAGCGGGATATCGAGGTGATAGAAGACATGCGCGCGCGGCGATGAGATCAGTAGCCCCAGATCCTGTTTCAGCGTCGTGACGCCCGACTTCGCCTTGATCTCGGCGAACATTGCGTCGCACAGCGCGCCGATCTCAGCGTCCGAATGGTTGACCTTGCGCAGGTTGAGCCACAAACGGCCGGCGCGAACGCCTTCCATCAGGGACCGCCCGTCGTGGTCGCCGCGTCGTCCCAGATACCACTGACCCCAGTTGGTCGGGTCGTAGCCCATGGTGAACACCTCCAGCTTGTCGCGCGGATAGCGGTCGATCAGGGCGATCAGGGCTTCGTCGGTGAATAGCGGGCTCTTGTCAACGTCGTGCGTAAATTGCAGGTTTTCTTTGGAAAACGCGGCCTTTTGCACGTCGGTCCAGTGAAGGAGGTCGGTCATTATCTACCTGCCGGATTGGGTTTCAGCAAAGCGGTGCCGTAAAAGCCGAGCTTATGGAACCAGATGAGTTTGCCCGCGCCCCGGGCAGCCTTGTCAAGGATACGCGCGGCGGCCTTCGAGCCGGTCGCGTAGAGCGCGACGCCTGCGCCGCCGAAGACGGTGGCCTGAACGAGGCCGTTGAGCATCCAGTAGGCGCAGGTGAAGGGCTTCTTGATCTCGCCCGTCATGGCCGAGGTCGAGGGCCCCTGACCGTAGGCAAAGGCGCGCGGCAGGGTGTAGTTCAGCGTTGCGCGGCTTTCGGGGACGTCTTCCCAGACGAAGGCGTCGGCGGCCCAGACCATCTTTTTGCCTGCCGCCTTCATGCCGTAAAACAGCTTGTCGTCCTCACCGCCGCAATTGTTGCGGTTGGTGTCGAACACCTCGCCGTCGGGCAGGGCCGCGCGGCGCAGCAGCGAATTGCCGCAGCCGTAATAGTCGGGGATAGGGCCGCTTTCCGCCGGGCCGAAGCGCGAGAAGAAGGCTTCGAAATAGGGGCGGAATTTATCTGCGTCGCCCGAGCGCATCCCGAAAAGTGGGAACCGGTTTTCGGAATCAGATGCGCGTTCTAACAACAACCGCGCGGTGACGGGGCCGAACACCACATCGGCGTCGTAGGCCTTTTGCGTGGCGATCATCCTGGACGCCCAGTCGGCGGGGGCTTCTTCGTCGTCGTCGAGGAACAGGATGAAGTCGCCGGTCGCCGCGCTCAGCGCCGTGTTGCGGGCATTGGCGACGCCGGGACTCGGTTCGTGCAGATAGACCAGCGTCTGGCTATCCGGCGGCGTCAGAGCGGCGACCTGATCGCGCGCCGAGCCTTCGGGCGAGTTGTCGCAAACGATGACCTGCACCGGCACGGTGACGCCCGTTTGTGCGAACACCGAGGCCAGCGCCGTTTTAAGGCCTTGCGGTCGGCGGAAGGTCGGGATGATCAGGCTGACCGACATACTATCCCCGTAACCGCTTTCCGGCACTCTTGAAGGCGTAAAACGTGCCGTCGAGGCGACTTTTCAGATCGAGCTCAAGGCTGGCCATATGGTCGAGGCGACGGGTCAGGCGATCGGTCAGCGAGGCGACGCCCAAGGCTTTTGTACCCTTGGCCGCGAGGTTCGCCACGGCGGCACTGGCGCGTCCGTCGCCGGAATCGGCGTAGAGCCGCCCGTGCCGGACGACGGTGTGGGTGTTGCAGAAGGCGTTTTTATAATGCTGCTGACCGGTCGACAGGTCGTAGTAACGCACCCCCGCTTCGCGCAAAGGCTTATGGCATTCGTGCAGGAATATCTGCCCCGGCGAATAGGGGCTGTAGGCGGCATCGAAGGCCGAGACCCACGGATGGGCGCGCTCGTTCAGGCGTGGGCCGAAGTGCCACAGGATCGGCGTGTCGCCCGCCATCAGGGTAACCAGCATCCCTTCGACGCCTTCATCGGCGGGGGTATCAAACAGGTTGTGAACGAGGGTCTGTACCCAGTCGGCAGCCAGGAAATCGTGGATGCCGGTCTGCGCCGTCTGGGCGCGCTTGACGGCCAGCATGGCTTCGAAATTGGCGCGGTCGCGGTCGCCGACGACGAAGCGCACCGGGCCGTGATCGGCCTCCAGCTTGCGGCGCAGGCGGTTGATATTCTTCAGATGTTTCTTTTCGACATTGTTGATGATCGCGGCTTCATCCAGCGTCAGATCGATGCCGTAGGCGTCTTCCGGCGCGCCGTCGAAGCCATCGAAGGCGCCGTAAGGGTCGATCAGGCCGGCGACCTGAAAGGCGCGGATACCGGCCAGCGCCAGCGCTTCTTTGGCTGGGAATGCTGTGTCGGGAAAGCTGATCAGGGTCGTGTAATCGGCGAACGGCGCGCCGACCGGGCGCGCGAAGCGGTTCGGGCGGCGATGGTGCGGCAGGAAAGCGATGGTTTTGCCGTCGCGGCGGTAGACGGCGACCTTTACGTCGTCGCGGACCTTCGCGACGGCAAGCGTAAATTCCGGCGACAGGATCGGCGAGCCGAACGCAAAGGTTTGCGCGGTCATCTCGCGCCAGACGCCGAGGTCGGCGGCGGTCAGATCGGCGGGGGCAATCAGGTCGCAGGTGATCATCGTGGTTCCGGAAGCGGGGGGCGGAATGGATGGCAGAATCGGAGCCCGCCGTTATTTCGTAAGGGACACATTACGGCGAAAGGGTAAATTTTCGGTGGGGCGACAGGGTTAATAATTCACGCAGCGGTATGCCGTGCCCGCGTCTCTTTTGGTTACGTGTAAAATTATCGCGTCTTTTTGACAAGGATGCTTGACATGTATGTGGGCATGGATGTAAAGGTTACTTGTCTTAATGTTAAGGGAGGTTGATATGAAGGGGAAGGAGATGCGCCACGAACTGGTGTTCGCGCTCTGGCTCACCTTTGCCAGTCTCAGCACCGGGTTGATGTTCGTGGCGGCGCATCCGGCGCTTGCCGGCTTCAAGCCGTGGCTGGCCCTGATCGCGGGCGGGTTCGGTGCCATCGTGCTGGGTACGGCCGCACGGTTTCTGATGCGGCGCAAGGGGAATGAGCAAGGGGAATGAGAATGAGAATGAAACATCTGCATAGTTACGCCCGGACAGGCATGACGGTCTTCGTCTGTCTGGCCCTGCTGTTCGGCGGCTTTGTTGGCTACGAGAAAAGCAGCGGCGGCGACCTGTTCGGCAATGCGCCGTGGGTGATCCCGTTCTTCACGCTGTTTCTGATCATCGGCGGTCTGGGAATCAGCATCCTGTGGTGGCAGGCGATCGACGAAGCGCAGCGCGAAGCCCACAAATGGGCATGGTACTGGGGCGGATCGAGCGGCATCCTGCTGATTTTGCCGCTGTTTCTGACGGTTCGTTTCGGCGGCGACGCGGCGATCGAACGGTTCGCGCAAAGCATCGGCATGGGCGGGCATTATTTCGAACTGGGCATGCTCACCGTGCTGGGCCTGACCCTTCTGGGCTACAGCGTCGCCTGGATCATCTGGTGGATACGGCATAGGTAAGGAACCGTAAAATGGCTAAAAATCTGACACGTATGGTCGTGACGGCGCTGGTCACCTTCGTCATGGCCGCCTTTCTGCTCGGCGTCTTTGCCGGCTATACCGGGATAGAAAAATCCGAAGCCCTGACACGCTTCAGCTGGGTGCCGCTCATCGCCTGCACTATCGGCGGATTCATCGGTCTGGGCATCGCCGTCGTCTGGTGGAAACGATCCGATGAGGCGGTGCGCGAAGCGCACAAATGGGCCTGGTACTGGGGCGGATCGGTCGGGCTGATCGTCCCGGCGGTCATTCTCGGCATGTCGATGCTCGGCATCGAGGTCCTGCCCGACGCCTACGTCGCCTCGACGGGACTGTCGGGTCCGGCCAGCGGCATCCTGATCACCCTTCTACCCATGTTCGCCGGTTATATCGTGGCGTGGGCGGTGTGGTGGCTGAGGCACAGATGAGTGAGGATGAACTCATGAAAAACCGCCTCAAGGTGCTGCGCGCCGAATACAATCTCTCTCAGGCCGATCTGGCCACGCGATTGGAGGTATCGCGTCAGACGGTCAATGCCATAGAAACGGAGAAGTACGATCCCTCCCTGCCGCTGGCCTTCAAGATCGCCTCGGTCTTCGACCTGAAGATCGAAGAGATATTCACACCTTGATCGGTGTAAAAATACCGTATCAATTTAAGTCTCAATCGAGGGGAATACCTATGTTCAATCTGAAAAACACCCGCCGGACCATCGTTACCGGCCTTCTGACCGCCGCCGCGTTTCTGCCGATGGGCTTCGCGGCCCAGGCTAAAGAGCCGTCGAAACCCGCGCCGAAAATGTGGGTCATCAAGGACGCCGACTCGACCATCTATCTCTACGGCTCCTTCCATCTGCTCAAGCCCGACACGCAATGGAAGACGCCGGGTCTCGACAAGGTCTTCAACAGCGCCGATACGCTTTACCTCGAAGTCGCCAATCTTGACGATCAGCAGGCCGCGATAGCGCTGGTGCAGAAATACGGTGTCGACCCGACGGGCGGCCTTTTGAAGCCTTATACGCCGGAACAGCAGAAACTGATCCGCGAGACCTACGCCAAGTACGGCCTGAATATCGATCAGATGCTTATGTACAAGCCGTGGCTGGCCGGCGTGATGCTGACCGTTGCCCAGATGCAAAAGGCGGGCTTCGACCCGAACGCGGGCGTGGACAAGACCCTGCTGACGGCGGCGCGCGCCAGGAATTTGCCGGTCAAGGGTCTGGAAACGATGGAAGACCAGATGAAGGTTCTGGCGACCGGTTTGTTCGGTGAAGAATCGACGGCGCTGCTCGATATGGTCAAGGAGGACGCCACGGTAAACGAGACCTTCGGCAAGTTGCTGACGGCGTGGTCGATCGGCGATGACAAGACTTTGGAAACGCTGCTGGTCGACGAAATGAAGACCAAGACGCCGAAGACCTACGAAGCGGTTCTGGTCAATCGCAACCGCAACTGGATCGCGCCGATCAAGGACATCCTCGCCGGATCCGGCACGCAGTTGATCGTCGTTGGCGCCGGGCATCTCGCCGGTCCCGACAGCGTTCAGAACATGTTGAAAAAGGACGGCGTAAAGGTCGAGGCCTACGACTATCAGGCGGCGCAATAAGCCGGTTTGAATGATTGAAAAACCCGCGTACGGATACCCGTGCGCGGGTTTTTTGTGGCCGGTTAACCGTGATTGTTCGGCACTGGCAACCCCGATCGCATACCCTTCAGGTTGAGCGATGAGGGCCCTTCATGCGCGATCAGGTATCTTTTTCTCAGGGCGCGAAACCGAAGTCCCGCAACTGGGGCCGCGATATCGCCCTCGGTCTGGGCATCGGCGTTGCGGTCAGCGCCTGTGGTTTCGGCGGTGACGATGCTGCGCAAGCGCGGCTTTACCGTCACGCGGGTCGATCGCGTTTAAATCGAACCCTGTCGCTTATTGACATTAGAAGCGTTTTTATACACAAGGCGCGCCTAAGCATCAGAGCGCTTTCGCTGCCCGAAAACACTCTGATTTTTTGCTGTCGCGCATTTGATTCAAAAACCGCCAGGACAGTATTTTGGCACTTTTTGGAATGCGCTCGGAAAGCTTAGATATCTGGTCCCCTCAGTCGTTGCCCGACTTTGGGGATGCTTTCTTTTTAAGGGATTAACCCCGATGAACACCCCCTCGCCTACCGCTCCCGATGATCACCTGTTCAGCGTCTATGCGCGCGCTCAGGTCGAGGTCGAGCGAGGCGAGGGCGTGCGACTTTACGCCCGCGACGGGCGGGTGTTTGTCGACATGGTGCAGGGTATCGCCACCAACGGGCTGGGCCACTGCCACCCCAAGCTGGTCGAGACCGTCAAGGCGCAGGCCGAAAAGCTGTGGCACGTGTCGAACATCTTCCGCATCCCGGATCAGGAGGCCTTGGCCGCGCGTCTGTGCGAGGATTCGTTTGCCGATCAGGTCTTTTTCACCAATTCCGGCACCGAGGCCGTGGAGTGCGCGCTGAAACTGGCGCGCAAGTACCACGACAGCAAGGGTAACCCTGAGCGAATCGATGTCATCACCTTTACCGGTGCCTTTCATGGCCGGTCCTATGCGGCGGTGAATGCCGGTGGCAACGAGGCCTATACCAGGGGCTTTGGTCCTAAGCTTCCGGGGTTCGTGCATCTGGAGTTCGGCGACCACGAAGCGCTGAAAGCGGCCGCCGCGCGCCCGACCGCAGCCGCTATCCTGATCGAACCGGTTCAGGGTGAGGGCGGGACACGGGTCGTGCCGGAACCGTGTATGCGTGGCCTGCGCGATCTGTGCGATCAGTACGGCCTGTTGCTGATGGTGGATGAGATCCAGTGCGGCATGGGCCGGACGGGCAAGCTGTGGGCCTATCAGTGGTCGGGCGTCGAACCCGACGTGCTGATGACCGCCAAGGCGCTGGGGGGCGGCTTCCCCATCGGGGCCTGTCTGGCCACGCGCGACGCGGCGTCGGGCATGGTGCCGGGCACGCACGGCTCGACCTTCGGTGGCAACCCGTTCGCCATGGCCGTCGGCCTGACCGCCTATGGCGAGCTGTCGACGCAAGAGTCGCTCGATCATGTCAATGAGGTGTCCGGCTTTCTGCGTCAGCAATTGCAGGGCCTGAAAGCGGCTTTCCCCGATGTAATCGAGGATATCCGCGGCCGGGGCCTTTTGGTTGGTATGAAGCTCACGCCGAACAACCGCGAAGTGATGGCCTTGGCGCGCGAGAAGGGCCTGCTGATCGCCGGCGGGTCGGACAACTGCGTCCGTCTGCTGCCACCGCTCAACCTGACCATCGAGGAAGCGCGTGAGGCCTTGGGCCTGCTTGAGCAAACCTTTCAGACGGCGCGCGAAACCCTGCTTAGCAAGGAGCCGGTCTGATGGTGAAGCATTTCCTCGACATCAATGATCTGAGCGCCGCCGACCTGCGCAGCATCCTCGACGACGCTCATGCCCGCAAGGCCGCCCGCAAGGGCTGGCCCAAGGGGCGCGTGGACGCCGACGCCCCGGCGCGCGATCGCGTGCTGGCCATGATCTTCGAAAAGAACTCGACGCGCACGCGCTTCTCGTTCGACGCGGCGATCCGGCAACTGGGCGGCGACGCCATCATCTCGACGGCGACCGACATGCAACTCGGGCGCGGTGAAACCATCGAAGACACGGCGAAAGTCCTGTCGCGCATGGTCGACGCGATCATGATCCGCGCCAACCGTCACGACGACGTCCTGCGTCTGGCGCGCACGGCGACGATCCCGATCATCAACGGTCTGACCGACAAGAGCCATCCGTGCCAGATCCTTGCCGACCTTCAGACCATCGAAGAGCATCGCGGTAACATCAAGGGCAAGACTCTGGCCTGGGTCGGCGATGGCAACAATGTCTGCGCCTCGTTCATCCACGCGGCGGCGCGCTTCGACTTTACGCTGAACATCGCCTGTCCGGCGGGTTATAAGCCGTCGAAGGACGACATGGTCTTCGCGTCGGAGAACCGCGCCCGTGTGACGGTGACTCAGGACCCGGAGGCCGCCGTACGCGGAGCTGACGTGGTCATGGCTGATACCTGGGTGTCGATGGGCGACCTCGATCACGACGAACGCCTTGAGGCCTTCGAGCCATATCAGGTCAATGAGGCCCTGATGGCTTTGGCCAAGCCCGACGCGCTGTTCCTGCACTGTCTGCCCGCCCACCGCGGGGAGGAGGTGACGGACGGCGTCATAGACGGCCCGCAGTCGGTGGTCTGGGACGAGGCCGAAAACCGCATTCATGCGCAGAAGGCCGTCTTGGCATGGTGTTTTAGCGCCTGATCTTTTAACCCCTGACGGTCCCCGTCAGGGGTTTTGACTCCCTCCTCCCTGCTCGCGGGGAGGTGGCCCGAAGGGCCGGAGGGGTAAATCCGAAAGTCTGAATACGCTGAAACGTTTGGCGTTATACCCCTCCACCGCATCGCCTTCGCTTCGCTCAGTTGTGCGGTCCCCCTCCCCACCTTCGGTAGGGAGGAGATTGACACTCAATACTGCGCCGGCGGATCGCTCTTCAGGCCCAGCAGGGTCAGGGCATGGATGATCAGAAAGATCGTCACCGTCGCCGACAGCAGCATGATGAATCGCCACGGCATCAGGCGTGGCTTTTCCGAGCGGAAATCGTGCGGGCGGGCGCCCAGCCAGCCGGACACGGCGGTCAGCACAACGAAGCCACAGAGGCACATAAGCGTAAGCGGTAAAGTCATATCCATTTTCGCCATATGGGGCAGGGGATAAGTTTTCGGCAAGCCCCGTCGCGCATTTTTGTGGATAAGGCCGCACCCTTTTGATTTTTCGCGCAAAACGCGATTCAAGAACGTTGCTCTTTCCACAGAAGAATGATGTTACCCCAGATATTGGGGTTAACAAAAGGTTTACACCCCAGATAATGAGTATTAGCCTTTCGGAAAGGTGAATAGGGGATTCGTATGACCGGCGGCACGCCCTGGAGCGTTAAGGGTATCGATTCGAAGGCGCGTGAAGTCGCCAAGGACTTGGCGCGCCGGTCGGGCATGACCCTCGGCGAGTGGTTAAATCATACCATTCTGCAAGGCGAGGACGTCGAGGCGGTGATTCGCCGCGAGCGTCAGAAGGCCAAAAGTACGCCCCGTGAACGTCGTCCGGTCGAACCTGTTTACGACGAAGACGATCTTTATGCAGAGGACGATTACGCGCCGCAAGTCGCCCGCCCGGCGCCGCGTTATGACGCGCCCCGATACGACGCTCGTCCGTCGCGCCCGGCGCCGTTTTCGCTGGCCGCGCAACGTGACGCTCGCCGCCCCACCGCCGATGCCTATTACGATGAGCCCCGTCCGGCGCGTGAGTCGGCTGAGTTAGGCCGCGTGACGCGCGTACTGGAAAGTCTCGGCACCCGTATCGAATCGTCCGAAACCCGTTCGGCCTCCGCCGTGCGCGGCGTTTCGCAGGCCGTCGAAGCCTTGCTCAACCGTCTGGAACGCTCCGAATCCGCGATTGCCGAAACCCTCGCCGAAAGCGAAGGGCGTCTGGAAGAGCGACTCGGTGAACGCCTGGGCGAGCGCCTCAACGGTCAGACCCGTCACGTCCTCGATACGGTCAGTTCCGCCTCGGAGCGTCTGGCGCAGGCCGAGGACGAACAGGCGGCTCTGGCCGAACGCCTCTATAATGCCGAACGCGTCGTCGATGCGCAGGCCGAGCGTCTGGAGGGCCTGTCGGGCCACCTGCGCGACGAACGCGAACGCGTGGCGCGGCTTGAGGCCGACCTGAAGGCCTCGCCGGTCAAGGACACGGTTCAGGCCGTCGAAGGCGCTTTGGGTAAGCTGGCCAACCAGTTGTATGAAAACGACGCCCGTTCGCGCGACACCATCAAGGACGTGCGCGGCGACATGGTCAACCTGTCGCACCGTCTGGCCCAGATGGAGATGAAGGACCACGACGCAGCGGCGCAACAGATGGTCGATCGCGTCGTCTCGCAACTGTCCAAGCGCCTCGAAGCCGCCGAGGCTCAGACCGCCACGGCCATCCGCACGCTGGAACAGGCCTTCGCTTCGCTCGACGCGCGCCTGCTGCGGTCAGAAGAGCGCGGCGACGTCACCGATCCGGAAAGCGTCCATTCCCTGACGCGCCTGACCGCCGACCTGACGCGTCGCGTCGAGGAATCGCGCTACGAAGTCATGCGCGCGCTGGAAACCTCGACGCGCGCCAACCTCGATCAAACCGTGTCGCTGCTCAATACACGACTGGGCGAGGCCGAGGCCCGTTCGGCTCAGGCCATCGAGACGCTGGGTCAGGACGTGCTGAAAATCGCCGATAACCTCAATCGCAGGATGACGGGTGTGGTGCAGTCGAGTGAAGACGCGGCCTCACGCACCTCGGCCGAGGTGCGCCGCCTGAGTGAAACTCTGGACGGGCGTTTTGAAACCGCCGATCAGTCCCACGCCCGCGCGCTGGAGCGTCTGAGCGGTGAGATCGCCCGCATCTCCGAACGCCTGACGCAGAAGGTCGCCGAGACGGAGCGCCGCACGGCGCAGGTGCTGCAAGGCGTCGGCGAGGAACTCGATACGCGCCATCAGCGCGTCAATACCGACATCGCCGACCGCATCCGTCAGAGCGAGGAGCGCACGCAAAAGCTGCTCGACGAGGCGCGCAGCAAGATCGATTCGCGCATCGGTCAGGTCCAGACCCAGACCCTGTTGCAGGAGGCGGCACGCCCGTCCCTGCGCAAGGCGGTGGTCGATGACATGCCGAATCCGTTCCCGGCAGCAACCACCGAACTGCAACAAAAGCCGTTCGGCGCGTTCGAACACGGCTTCGATGAGGTCGCGGAAGAACCCGCGCCGGTCGCCGCACCGGAACCCGTGGCCGCCAAACCGGCGCCCAAGGCGCCGATATCGGAAGACGACGATATCGACCTTACGGGTCGTCTGCTGAGTTCGGCGCTCGATTTCGGCGACGATCCGTTCGCGGATGCGCCCGCGCCGGAACCGCGTAAAACGCCGGACGCTTTCGATGCCGGTCGCAAGCCGGATGTCGATCCGTTCGACGACGATGATGACTTTGACGGCGGCGTAGCGGAACTGGCCATGCAGGCGCCCCTGACGCCGCGCCCGACTCCGCGTAACGAAACCTTGAACGATCCGTTCGCCGATATGGCGGACGATCTCGACCCGTTTGCCGACGTCGATGCCTCGCGCAAGGTGTCGCCGGCGCGCGCCGACGCGCCGAAAAACGATGTCTTCGATGCGCCCTTTGACGAGCCGGCTTCGCGTCCGGCCTTCGAGGATGGCGGCGTATCGATGTCGACCCGCGATGCGCTCGCGGCGGCGCGAGCGGCCGTGCGCGCCTCGGTCGAGGGGAACACCTCTGACAAGAAGCCGCTGGGCGGCCTCAAGCTCGGCATGTCGCGGACCAAGGACGCCAAACCCGTCAAAGAGAAACCGGCCAAGGAAAAGGGCAAGACCCTGCTCAACGCCTTCAAGGCTTCGTCGGTGGCCGTGGTCCTGACCGCGGGCGTCGTCGGCGGTTACATGCTGGTCCGCGACGGTGCGGCGGATAAGCCTGCCACGGCGGCACCGGTCCTGGCCACGGCGGTGGCGACCGCCCCGACGGCGCAGGACCTGACCCGCATGAAGGCCATGTACGACGCGGCGTCGATCGCGCTCAAGGCCAACGATCCGAAGGGCGTCGAGGCGCTGCGCACGGTTGCCGACATGGGCTACCCTCAGGCGCAGTTCGACCTCAGCGTGCTCTACGACAAGGGGACCGAAGGCCTGATCGCCGCCGATAAGGCGCAGGCCCGTCGCTGGGTCGAGCGCGCGGCGCAGGGCGGTGTGCCGGAGGCCATGTATAATCTCGGCCGCATGTACTACAACGGCGAAGGCGGACCGCAGGATCTGCCGGGCGCTCTGTTCTGGCTGCGCAAGGCGGCCGAACGCGGCGAGGTCGAAAGCCAGTACGGGCTCGGCATCATGTATATGCACGAAATCGGCACGGCGATGAACCTGACCGAAGCCTATAAGTGGCTGGCCATCGCCGCCGGTAACGGTGATGCGGAATCGGCGAATACACTCAAGGAACTGCGGCCTCAGATGACGGCGGAGCAGATCGCCAGCGCGGAATCCCAGGCCAAGGCGTTCAAGCCGATCGGCAAGACCGTGGTCTCGACGGTGGCCCCAACTGTGGCAAACAAATAACGCGCTATCACTTGCTTCGATACGCGCCCGTATGACATCGTGCATACGGGCGCATTTACTTTGAAAGGCTTGCGTGGAACTCTATCTCCCCATCGCCGAAATGTCGGTGAATGTCTGGCTTATGGCCGGGCTGGGGGTGGTCGTGGGGTTCCTGTCCGGCCTGTTCGGGGTCGGGGGCGGCTTTCTGATGGCCCCGGTGCTCGTCGCGCTCGGCATCCCGCCGTCGATTGCCGTGGCGTCTCAGGCCGGGCACGTGTTGGCCACCTCGACCTCCTCGGTCTTGAGCTATGGTCGCGAGGCCAATGTCGATATGCGCATGGGCACGCTGATGGCCGGCGGGGGTATTGTGGGGGCCATTGCCGGGGTCGAAGTCTTCCGCATCCTGCGTTTGCTCGGTCAGGCCGACCTGATGGTGGCGCTGCTCTATCTGTTATTGTTGGGTGCCATCGGCGGGCTGATGCTCAATGAAAGCCTGCGCGCCCTGTTGCGCACCAAGCAGGGCCTGCCGCCGGAACGTCCCAAGAGCAAGCGCCCGGTCTGGCTCTATTCCCTGCCGTACAAGATGCGTTTTCCGCGTTCGGGGCTGTATATCTCGGTCATTCCGCCGCTGGCCATCGGGTTTACGGTGGGTATTCTGGCGGCCCTGATGGGGGTCGGCGGCGGTTTCCTGATCGTCCCGGCGATGATCTACCTGTTGCGCATGAAGGCCTCGGTCGTGGTCGGCACCAGCCTCTATCAGATCGTCATCACGACCCTGGTCACCATGATCCTTCAGGCCGTGCGCAACCATACGGTCGATGGCGTTCTGGCCTTTATCCTGCTCATCGGCGGGGTGGTCGGGGGGCAACTGGGCATCCGCGCCGCGACGCGGTTTCGCGCCGAGCAACTGCGCGTCATTCTGGCGGTGATCATCCTGATGGCGGGCTTGCAGATGGGGTTGACGCTGTTCGTGCCTCCGGAAGACCCGTTTATCCTCGCCCCCACAAACGGGTAGAAGGCCATAGCCCCATGAATATATTCGCCATGGTGCCAGCACGGTTTGATGTCATAATGTATGACATGCAAAAGCACGCTCCGCGCGGCGAAATGGCTTCATCCTGCGGCGTCGATGGACTTGGCCGTAGGTGGGCTACGGCCTGCCTCCATCTCCTGGCATTATTTTGCCATTTCTGCCGCCATGGCGACCATATTCGTGGAGCTATGGCCTGATGGTCGCCGCATCTCTGCCCCCCGAAACGCCCGCCCCCTATGTCGAGAACCTGCCGGTCGCCCCGACCATCGCGCCCGACAGCCTTTCCACCGACCTGACGCAAAACCGCATCGAGGTGTCCTCCTCGTTTCAGGGCGCGAAAGTCATCCTCTACGGCGCGGTGTTTCAGCCGAAGGACCAGCCGTCCGACGTGGTGGTCATCATCCGCGGGCCCAGGGCCTCGATGCGCCTGATCCGCAAGACGCAGGTCGCCGGGCTGTGGCTCAATTCGCGGCCCGTGGTGTTCGAGGGCGCGCCGGGCTATTACATGGCGGCCTCGTCGCAGCCGCTCGATCGCATCACCGACTTTTCGCACCGGCGGTTGCTGGGTCTCGGTCTCGACTATATCGCCATGGATACCTCACGCGAAAACAAGGTCGTGACGCGTTACGGCGTCAAGGACGTGGTGGTCAACGGGCTGGAGTCCGACTATCTCGACTGGCGCCGCGCGGTCATCCGCCTGAAGACGAAGGCCGGGCTCTATGAAGACAATCCGCTGGGGGTGCGCTTTGTCGATCAGAACCTGTTCCGCGCCGAGGTCACCCTGCCGTCGGAAGCCCCCATCGGGGACTACACCGCCGAGGTCTGGCTGTTCCGCAACGGTCAGCCGGTCGGCTATTCCGAAAAGACGATGACGGTGGAAAAGGTCGGTTTCGAGCGCTTCGTGTTCAATGTCGCCCACCGTCATGCGTGGCTGTACGGACTGGCTTGTGTGGCCATGAGCATGGGCATGGGCGCGCTGGCCTCACGGTTGTTCCGGAGGGGGTAGCTCACTTTCCCTCGCACCCGTGGGGAGAGGGACGGCGCGAAGCGACAGGGTGAGGGGGGGGAGTCGCAAGCACCGAGTTAGCCCCCTCACCCTAGCCGGCACCGGCCGCCCGGCTCTCCCGTGGGGGAGAGGGGATTTTTGCTCTTGGGATTAAGGGCGAAAACCATTACATTAACCGCGTGAACGATTTCCCCGACATCGAGGTTCCGACCGCCGTCCCCATACCGGACGCGTCCCTGCGCCGGTTCCTGCCGCAGCAGGGGTTTGCGCTGTTGCCCTCGCACGCAGCCCTGAGCGACGGTCACCTCGCACGCCGGGCCGGTGTGCCCGAAGCCCGCGAAGCCTGGGGTCGGGAAGGGCTGTTGGTCGCCAATGCACCCCTGATCCGGCAGCGTCTGTTCAATGGCCGCAACCACCGCGAAGCCAAACATTTCGACCTGCTGGAGCTATTCGCTTTCGTCCGTCCGGCGAAGTTCTGCGCCCCGTCGGTGGCCGGTGTAGCGCTGGCCGTCGGCTTCACCGAACCCGAAGGGGCCGAGGCGCAATCGGCCATGGTCGTGCAGGTGGCGCTGGCTCTGGGTCGCGAACTGGCCGAAGCGCCGCTGGCGTTTCGCCTGATGGCCAGGGCATCGCTCGCCTATATGCAGCAGCAGAACTGGGTCTGGGCGCCGTTCGTGGAGGCGGCACTGAATGAGAAGCCCGTGCCCGAAGGCTATGTCGCGCCGCCGGCGCTGGAGGTGTGGTCGCTGCTCGAAGAGTGGGAGGATCAGGCCCCCGCGGGCGATGCGCGTCAGGTCAGCCTTTCAGACGACGAAATCACCGGTGGCCTGGGGGCGAACCTCAAACGCGCAGGTCTGGCCGAACTGCGCCCCGAACAGCAACTGTTCGCGTTGCGCACCAAGGACATCTTCGCCCCGAAATGGGCGTCGGAACAGCCGAACATGCTGCTGCTGGAAGCCGGGACCGGCACCGGCAAGACGCTGGGTTACCTGTCGCCCGCACAGGTCTGGGCCGAAAAGGCGCAGGGCCGCGTGTGGATTTCGACCTATACTAAGGCGCTGCAAAAACAGATATATCACGACACGCGCGCCCTGTTCGACACCGAGGCCGAGCGCGAGGCCAAGGTCTCGATCCGCAAAGGGCGTGAGAACTATCTGTGTTTGCTCAATTTTCAGGAACGTCTGGCCCCGCTGACGCAGGGACCGGGCGAGGCGATTGTCGCGGCGCTGGTGGCGCGCTGGATCGTCTATAGCCGCGACGGCGATATTGTCGGCGGCGATTTTCCGACCTGGCTGCCGTCGTTGTTGCCGCCGCAATCGGCCGCCGCCATGTTCGGGGCGCTCAACCCGGCGAACCTTGTCGACCGGCGCGGCGAGTGCATCTACAGCGCCTGCGCCCACTACCGGACGTGCTTCGTCGAAAAGTCGATCCGCAAGTCGAAATCGGCGCAGATCATCATCGCCAATCACGCCCTGGTCATGGCGCAGGCGGCCTACGACCTGCGCGAAGCCGCGAAAGCTGCCGACGGCCAGCCCACGGTCGAGCCCGAAACGCCGGGCCTGTCGCGGCTGGTCTTCGACGAAGGTCACCACGTGTTCGAAGCCGCCGACGGGGCGTTCTCCAGCGAACTGTCGGGCTTCGAAGCCGCCGAATTGCGCCGCTGGATTCGCGGTAATGAAGGGCGCGGGCGGCGCTCGCGCGGTCTGGAACAGCGGCTGGGCGACCTGCTGGCGACGCGCGAAACGGCGCAGGAGGCGTTGAAAAACCTGATCCGCGCCGCCGCCGCCTTGCCCGCCGAGGGCTGGTCGCAACGCCTGACCACGCGGACGCAGTCAGGTGAAATGATGCAGCCGGTCGGCCCCATCGAGGCGCTACTGGCGGCGGCGCTGAAGCAGATCGAGGTGAGGGGCGCGGAAAGCGCGGCCAAATCGCGGTTCCGGCCTGACACCGAAAATGGCGAGTGCGAGGCGCATCCGTGTCTGCCCGAGGTCGCCGAAGCGGCGTCTCTGGCGGCCAAGGCCCTGCAATCCATCGAAGTGCCCTTGCTCGCCTTGGTCCGTGCGATGGAAGACATCCTGACCGGCGAGGAAGACCTCGATCTGGCCGAACGAACGCGTATCGACGGGGCCTTGCGCGGTCTGGAGCGACGGGCGCGCATGACCCTGCCCGCGTGGCGCAGCCTGTTGCAGCAACTGGCTTATGCCGAAGGCGACGACCCTACGGCTCCCAGTCCTTTTGTCGACTGGTTCGCGACCGTGGCCCATAACGGGCGGCTGGTCGATGTTGGGCTGCACCGGCATTTCGTCGATCCCTCCGTGCCGCTGGCCGACTATGTGTTGAAACCGGCGCATGGGGTACTGATGGCCTCAGCGACCTTGTCGGATTCGTCGCAGGAGGAGCCGTTCGCTCTGGCGCGGCAACGGACCGGCGCAGCGCATCTGGTCATGGGGGCCAAATCTCTACGCATCGCCTCGCCGTTCGATTACGAGGCGCAGGCGCGGCTGTTCGTCGTCACCGACGTGCCGCGCGACGATCCGCGCGTCGTGGCGGGGGCGATGAAGGCGCTATTCCTCGCCTCCAAAGGCGGGGCACTCGGTCTGTTTACCGCCATCCGCCGTCTGAAAGCGGTCTATGAGCAGCTCTACCGGCCTTTGGGCGAGGCGGGGATTTCGCTCTATGCCCAGCACGTCGATCCGCTGGATGTGTCCGATCTGATCAGCGTCTTTCGCTCCGAACAGCATTCGTGCCTGCTGGGCACCGATGCCGTGCGTGACGGCATCGACGTGCCGGGTCAGGCGTTGCGGCTGATCGCCTTCGACCGCATCCCGTGGCCGCGCCCGGACGCTCTGCACAAGGCGCGGCGCGCGCATTTCGGGGCAAAACTCTACGATGACGCGCTGGTTCGCGCCAAGCTGGCTCAGGCCTTCGGGCGGCTGATCCGCAAGGCCGACGACCGGGGCGTCTTCGTCATGCTCGATTCGGCGGCTCCGACGCGGCTGTTCGCATCCCTGCCGGAGGGCGTGGTGGTGCAGCGCTGCACGCTGGCCGAGGCGATTGCCGCGATCGAGGGGTTTTTGACAGTGGAATAATTCCCCTCGCCCCTGTGGGGAGAGGGTGGTGCGGAGCACCGGGTGAGGGGGCGTTACACGAAGAAAGAGGCCCCCTCACCCTAACCCTCACCCCGTAGGGGAGAGGGGGTTAATGGCATTGACCCGCCCTCGGGCACGGCCTAAGAGTGCGCCGATATCCTGCGAGTGCCCATCCATGATGCTGAAAAATCCGTCGGACAAGTACCGTCCCTTCGTCTTCCCGCACGACATGTCCGACCGGACGTGGCCGTCGAAAACGTTGAACAAGGCCCCGCGCTGGCTATCGACCGACCTGCGCGACGGCAATCAGGCGCTGGCCGATCCGATGGACATCGAAAAGAAGATGCGCTTCTGGAAGCAACTGATGATCGTCGGCCTCAAGGAGGTCGAGGTCGGCTTCCCTTCGGCGTCGCAGATCGAGTTCGACTTCGTGCGCAAGCTGATCGAGGAAGACCATATCCCCGACGACGTGACGATCCAGGTGCTGGTGCAGTCGCGCGAAGACCTGATCAAGCGCACTTTCGAGTCGCTGAAAGGCGCGAAACGCGCCTGCGTCCACCTGTATAACGCCACCTCGCCGCTGTTCCGCCGCGTCGTGTTCGGGCTGGAGCAGGCCGACGTCATCGGCCTCGCCGTCAAGGGCGCGACGTGGATCAAGGAGGAAGCCGCCAAACAACCCGACACCGAATGGTCGTTTGAATATTCGCCGGAGACCTTCTCGGCCACCGAGCCGGACTTCGCCGTCGAAGTGTGCGAGCGCGTGATGAACGTATGGGAGGCCTCGCCGCAAAAGCCGGTGATCCTGAACCTGCCGGCCACGGTTGAGGTATCGTCGCCGAACATCTATGCCGACCAGATCGAGTGGTTCTGCCGCAAGCTGACGCGGCGTTCGTCGGCCATCGTCTCGCTGCACCCGCATAACGACCGCGGCACGGGCATCGCCGCCGCCGAACTGGGCGTGCTGGCCGGGGCCGACCGCATCGAAGGCTGCCTGTTCGGCAATGGCGAGCGCACCGGCAATGTCGATCTGGTGACGCTGGCGCTCAATCTCTACACGCAGGGCGTCGATCCGGAGCTGGATTTTTCCGATATCCGCGCCGTGGTCAATACCGTCGTCCACTGCAACAATATCCCCGTCCACCCACGTCATCCCTATGCCGGCGAACTGGTCTTCACGGCCTTTTCCGGCTCGCATCAGGACGCGATCAAGAAGGGCTTCGCCGCCCACGAACAGCGCAATGACGGCGTGTGGGAAATGCCTTACCTGCCGATCGACCCGGCAGACCTCGGCGAAAGCTATGAGGCGGTCATCCGCGTCAATTCGCAATCCGGCAAGGGCGGCATCGCCTGGATCCTGGAGCAGGACAAGGGCCTGAAACTGCCGCGCCGGTTGCAGGTCGATTTTTCGCACAAGGTGCAGGACATCGCCGACAAGACCGGTAAGGAAATGCAGGCGGCGGATATCTGGCACGCTTTCGAGGACGCCTATTTCCTCAAGGGGACCACGACCTACGAACTGGTCGAATATACCGATTCCGGCGCGCGACGTTCGGGGGTGGATCGTCTGTTCGCGGGGCGCGTGACGCACGACGGCGTCGAGACGCCGATCAACGGGCGCGGCAACGGTCTGATGGCGGCGGCGGTCGATGCGCTGAACGCCGCCTACGGGCTTGGGCTTGAGGTGCTGGATTTCCACGAACACGCCCTGAGCCGGGGCACGGACGCCAAGGCCGTAGCCTATGTCGAATGCCGCACGAAGGACGATCGCAAGGTGTTCGGCGTCGGCATGGACGTCGATAGTGCGACCGCGTCGGTCAAGGCGTTGCTTTCTGCCGCAAATGCGTTGTAGGGTTAAGTCTTAAACCCCCTCGCCCCCCACCTTGGTTTTTCGGGGGGAGAGGGTGGCCCGTCAGGGCCGGGTGAGGGGGCCTCCCAGCACCGGTGCTTTCCCCCTCACCCCAACCCTCTCCCCCCGAAAAACCAAGGTGGGGGGCGAGGGGGTTATGTGGAGCGCCCGATGGCCGAAACCTTGACGCCCGCCGAAAAGCCCAAAAAGAAACCCTCGCGCTGGGGCCTGTTCGCGCCCATCCTGATCTTTCTGGTCCTGCTGGCCGGGTGGACCGGCTACTGGTTCTACGTCGCCAGCCAGCTTGAAAATCGCATCGCCCTGACGCGTCAGAACCTGATCGATGCCGGTTACCACGTCGGTTATTCGCCGCTGCACGTGCAGGGCTACCCCTTCCGTATGTTCATCGCTCTGGACAAGTTCGAAGCCATAGCCCCTACCGGCAAGGGCTTTGCCGCCCCGCGTCTTGAAGCCGAGGCCTCGGCCTTCGTGCTCGATAAGTGGGTGTTCGTGGCGACCGAAGGCCTGACCTATTATCGTGGCCGTCGCGAAACGCCCGATCTCGGGGCCATCGACCTCGGAGAAGTCAAAATCACCGGTGACGCCCTGCGCGCCAGCGTCTCGGGCTGGACACAACCGATTCAAACCATAGCCGTCGAAGGCCTGAACCCGGTCTTCACCGTGTCGAAAGCCGAATACCCCTTCCTGCTGCAAAGCGCCCAGCGCTTCGAAGCCTATCTGCGGCCGAACACCGCCGCCGTGGATAATGCCGATTTCCTGTGGCGTGTGACCGGCGCCAAGGGGCATCCCGAAAGCCTGATCGGACGGATGGGGCCGAACAAGACCTTCGACCTGCATCTCGAAGGCACGGTGGGTCAGGCCGCGAAGTTCAAGGACGGTCGCCTGTCCGCGTGGCGCGACGGCGGCGGCGTGATGACCGGCGTCAAGACCTCGCTGCACATCGGCGATCTGGAAATTTTCGGTCAGAGCGACGCCATGCGCGTCGACCCCAATCTGGCGCTGCAAGGGCCGCTTGAGGTCGAAATCAAGGGGTCCGGCGATCCGGTGACCTTCCTGCTGGGGGCCGGTCTGATCGCGCCGGAATACGAGCCTCTGGCGCGCCCCTTCATCGGGACGACCATGACCGCCGACAAACCGGTGAAGCTCAAATTCGACTTCCGTGACGGCGGCACCTATGTGGGGCCGTTGAAGGTGTCGGACGCACCGGTGGTGCGGTAGCTTTTTACGCGATCTTTTGCGGCTGCGAATAAATTTGCGGCCGCTCTATTGTAAAGCCGGTAAAATTGGACTGTAATCACAATAGATACACATTCGTTTCTCATGAAACGAATGTGGGGTCTGTGTATAATTTGCAATAAAGGCGTTTCCGTCAGATGAAACGCTAAATAAAAGGCCTGAGTTTAGTCGCGCCGGCGATCGAATGAAGGTTTGGAGAACGGTATTGGCCATGACGGCACGTGCGCAAACCAAGACGAAGCCAGAGGTAAAAGCGGAGACCCTGCAATCGTTGCGGCTGAAAATCGACGCGCTCGATACGGAACTGCTGCGCCTGATCGACGAGCGCTCGGCTCTGGCCCGCGACATCGCAGCCGCCAAGCTGCGCGAAGGTGTGACCGGTCAGTCCGTCTCGCTGCTGCGTCCCGACCGCGAAGCCCTGCTGCTGCGCAAGCTGATCGACGCCCCGCGCAAGGCTGCGTCGGATGCCGCCATCATTGCGATCTGGCGCGAGCTGATCTCGGAATCGCTGCGTATTCAGGGTGAAGATCAGGGTGGTCTTCACCTTAATTTTTGGGCGGGCGACAAACCGGCGGAAATCTTTCAGTGGGCGCGCGAACGCTTCGGTGCCGCCCCGACGCAAGGGCCGCTGGCCGAGCCGCTGCATGTCATTGCGGCTGCCCGCGACCCGCAAAATATCGGCATCATCAGTTTAGAGACGCGCGCCGGTGCCTGGTGGGCGCGACTACTGGCCGAACCCAATGTGCGCGTCATCTGCGCCCTGCCCGAACGCAATCCCGATCGTCCCAAGGCCTTTGCCATCGCGGCCTTAACCCCCGAACCGACCGGCGACGACGTCTCCTACTGGGTGACCGATAGCCGGTTGAGCGAACCCGCCCTGATCGAAGAACTGGGCCATCGCGGTCTGGCGGCGGAATGGCTCTACAATGTCGGCGGCATGAAGCTGTTCGCCCTGTCGGGCTTCGTTCAGGCCCATGACGCCCGTCTCGATCCGGCCTCGGGCAAGGTGCTGGGTGGTCTGTCGGGGATTATCGGCACGTCGGCCAGAATTTGAAGTGAATTTAAGCTGGAAAAACAGCATGTCCCTGCTTTAAAAATCCTATATACCGCCCGGAAACGTCTTCACTCCGCCGGAACCGATCATGGACAGCTTCGCACCGCCTTCCAAACAACCCGAACCGAAACAGGGTATCTGGGACATCGCCGCCTATGTCGGCGGCAAGTCGAAGATCGACGGTGTCGCCGAACCGGTCAAGCTGTCGTCGAACGAAAACGCGTTCGGTTGTTCGCCCAAGGCCGCGGCCGCGTTCACCGAGGCCGCCGCCAAGCTGTTCCGTTATCCCGACGGCCACGCCAGCCCGCTGCGCGCCGCGGTTGCCGCCTATCACGGGTTGGAAGCCGAGCGCCTGATCTTCGGCAATGGTTCGGACGAAGTGTTCGGCCTGCTGAACCAGACCTGGCTGGAGGTCGGCGACAATATCGTCACCGGCGAACACGGCTTCCTCGCCTACCGCATCAGCGCCGAAGCCTGTCAGGCCGAGGTGCGTCTGGCGTCTGAGCCCGAACAGCGCGTCGAGATCGATCGTCTGCTGGACCTGGTCGATGCGCGGACCAAGATCGTCTATCTGTCGAACCCGGCCAATCCGACGGGGACGTGGAATACGCCCGACGAAATCGCCGATCTGCGCCGCCGCCTCGACCCGGCGATCCTGCTGGTCGTCGACGAAGCCTATGCCGAATTCGCCGATGTGCCGAGCTATGAGAGCGCTTTCGGCTTAGCGCGCGGCCACAACAATATGATCGTCACGCGGACCTTCTCGAAGATCCACGGTCTGGCCGGTCTGCGCGTCGGTTTCGGCTATTGCCCGGTGCGGGTGATCGAGGCGATGGAACGCATCCGGATGCCGTTCAACGTCAACCTGCCGGCGCAATATGCCGCCGTCGCGGCCCTGTCGGATCAGGCGCACATCGACGCCTCGAAGGATCAGGTCGTTCAATGGCGTCCGCGCTTTTATCAGGCGGTGCGGGCCTTGGGTTACCGCATCGATCAGAGCCTCGGCAACTTCGTCCTGATCTATTTCAAGGACGAGGCGCAGGCCGTGCGCGCCAACGAACACCTGATGCAGAAGGGCTTCATCATCCGTCATGTTGCGAATTACGGTTTGCCGCAAGCGCTGCGTGTGACTATCGGCAAGGACCATGAGAACGAAGGTTTTCTGGCGGCCTTGGGTGAGTTTGAGGGGTAACCCGCTATCATACCTCCCTGCATGAAGTGCGGGGTATAGTGCAGGCGAAAGTATAGCTTTCGCCAAACGATGGGACCGCACGAACCACGAAGTGGTGAGATGTGGTGGTGGGGTGTTTTTCCGGATACTTCGTATCTGTTGAAGCATCGCAAGCCACCCCGCCCGTCATCGCTTCGCGATGCCACCCTCCCCGCCAGCGGGGAGGTATAGTTTAAGGTCAACCGGACTGGTGCGACAACAAAACGCTTTTGAGGGTTTTGCGGCGTCTGATATATACGTGGTTTGACCTTCTGACCCGCAAAAGTCCCTATGCCCGATCAAACCGCGCCCAGCCCTGCAAAAGAACGTCTTGTCTTCGGTCAGGGCTTCCTGAAAGACGCCTGGTGGTTCGCGGCCCTGTCCGGCGACCTGAAGCCCGGCAAGCTTCAGCGCTATGAAATCCTCGGCGAGCCGGTGCTGCTGGGCCGCGATACGAACGGCGAGGTCTATGCCATGCGCGACATCTGTCCGCACCGGGCCGCGCCGCTGTCCGCCGGGCAGATGATCCCCGATCCGGTCACCGGCAAACCCGTCGTGCAATGCCCCTATCACGGCTGGACGTTTGGCACCAACGGCGGCTGCACCGCCGTGCCGTCGCTGACCGCCGATCAGCCGATGGATGTCGAACGCATCAAGGTCCGTTCCTACGCCGTGCGCGAACAGCAGGGCATGGTCTGGGTCTATATTACCGCTGATCCGCGCCGCCCGACAGAGCCCGATCACGAACCGCCGGTGCTTCCGGGCGTGGTCGGCGGGAAGCCGATTATCGTCGAGACCATGGACTTCGACAGCCATATCGACCACGCCATCGTCGGCCTGATGGACCCGGCGCACGGCCCTTACGTCCACCAACAATGGTGGTGGCGCTCGGCCAAGAAGCAATTGTCGAAGGTCAAGGCGTTCGAACCGCGCGACCACGGCTTTGCGATGGTCCGTCACGCGCCGTCGAAAAATTCCCGCGCCTATCGCATCCTCGGTGGCGCGCCCGCGACCGAGATCACCTTTCGCTTGCCGGGCATCCGTTACGAGCACATCCAGATCGGTGAACGTCAGGTGCTGGCCCTGACCTGCCTGACGCCGATCACGCCCATCAAGACGCGCATTACGCAGGTCTTCTGGTCCGACCACAGCCTGTTTCGCGCCATCGCGCCGCTGTTCCGGCTGGGGGTCAAGGCCTTCCTCAAGCAGGACGGCGACATGGTCAATCTGCAAAACGAAGGGCTGAAATACGACCCGTCGCTGCTGTGGATCGACGACGCCGATACTCAGGCCAAGTGGTACCAGCAACTGAAGAAAGAGTGGTTCGCCCACCGTGCCGAACAGCGCGACTTTGTCAATCCGGTCAAACCGGCGACGCTGAAATGGACGAGTTGATAAAAATCCCTCCCTGCGATAGCGGGAGGATAAACAACAAAAAAGCCGCCGAAGTCCCCTCGGCGGCTTTTTTGTTTGTTATCTCGAACCGTTTAGGCGGCCTTGAGGCCCGACACGATCAACGACACCTGAAAACGCAGGCGATCGGTTGTCGAGGCGAAGGTCTGGCCTTCGCGATAGGCGCGGCGGATGTTCGAGAAGATCAGGTCTTCCAGAATTTCAGCGCCGTGGGCGATGTCGGCACTGGCCGGCAGTTCCTTTTCCGCCTGTGCGTGACGCAGGGTTTCCAGCACCACCTGACGGACCAGATCGGTCAGACGGGCGATTTCGGCCTGAGCCGGTTCGGACGTCTCGCCGTTGGTATTGCCGCTCCAGTTCATGACGAAGGCCGACAGGATCAGCTTCACGTTTTCTTCGGCAGCGGCATAGGCCGTCATCACCTGATGGTGCAGACGGTCGTCCAGCGGACGCGAGGTGTCGTGCGCGTCGATCATGGCGGTCATGACGCGGGCGGTTTCTTCCTCGACGACCTTGACGAAGATTTCGTTCTTGTCGGCGAAGTTGGCGAAGACGGCGCCAGTCGACAGACCGGCTTCCTTCGCGATGTCGCGCAGGGTGGCGGACTCATAGCCGCGGTCGCGAAACAGGGCCTTGGCCGAGGCGAGGATTTTGAGACGGTTAAGCTCCTTCGATCGAGCCCGGGCTCCTAATGGCAAGCTGGCTTCTTCCTGCACGAGTTTCTCTTTCAGTTCATACGCCTGATACATGGTCATTTACACACGATAAGCTAAGGGGATGATGCGGGTCAGCCCGATGACGCCCCCTGCGCCTTTAGATGGGGAGGGGCGCAGGTAATTCAATGGGTTGCGTGACTTAAAGCCTAAGGGCCCTGCGCGGCAACCCGGTTTGAGGTTACAATTACGTAATAATCGCTCGTATAGGCCTTACCCCTGTTCAGGGGTAGCGGTTTTCGTGTCTTTTAACGAGAACGAGCGTTCATTCCGTCGCTGAACGACATAAATATGCAATAAAGGGGGCGAAAAATAGACGCTGCGTCTAAAAAAGCGTAAGAGGTCCGAATTAACGTCCGAATTCGCTCAAAACCCGAGTTTATCGATGCACGGTTTCCTGTTTTCCCTGTCGCTGGTAGCGCTGTTTGCGGTTTTCGCCGTGCTGTGTGTCGGCATTTACAGCCTGTTCAAGGGCGGTAAATTCGGTGAGCGCTGGTCGAACAAACTGATGCAACTACGCGTCCTGATGCAGGCGATTGCGATTGTGATCCTGTGCCTGTTTGCCTGGTGGTCGGCCAACCACGGTGGTTAAGCTCAACAAGATCTATACTCGCACGGGCGATGACGGCACGACGGGGCTGGCCGACGGCTCGCGCCGCCCGAAGACCGATGCGCGCTTTGTCGCTATGGGCAGCGTCGATGAAACCAATGCCGCTATCGGCGTGGCGCGGCTTTATGCCGCAGGGGATATGGATGCGCTTCTGGCGCAGGTGCAGAACGACCTGTTCGATCTGGGGGCCGATATCGCCGTACCCGACGATGGTCAGCCAAAGTCGTGGACGCCTTTGCGGTTGAAAGCGCCTCAGGTCGTGGCGTTGGAAATGGCCATCGACTTTTATAATGCCGATCTGTCGGCCCTGACCTCGTTTATCCTGCCGGCAGGCAGCGCGCTCAGCGCGCACCTGCATCTGGCACGGACCATCGCGCGACGGGCCGAGCGCGACGCGATTGCCTTGCGTCAGACATCGGTCGAGCCGGTCAGCGCCGAGATCGTCAAATATCTGAATCGACTGTCGGATTTGCTGTTCGTGCTGGCGCGCCATGCCAACGATCAGGGCCGCGCCGATGTGCTGTGGGTGCCGTCGAAGGCTTAAGATTTTTCGTGATCAAATCTTATTGCGACGCCGCCACGGACGACGATGCCGATGTGCTGGCGGGTTTCTCTTCCGGCTTAGGCGCACCGTTCGAGGCCTGACCGGCTTTTTCGGCATCCGGCCAGATGATCTTGCGCGGTTCGCCCGGTTTGCGACCGGTGAGGGTCGGCAGATAGATCGGCATCTCGCACGACCGGTATTTGTTCGTCCACCAGCCTCCGGCAGCTTCGCATTTGCGGCGCGGCATCTCGTAGAAGGCGCCATAGGCCAGTATGCCTGCGCTGATCAGGATAAAGACAGCGAGAAAGCCGAGCTTGACGCGAAAGAGCGTGCGGTCGTGGTTGCGCATAAAACCTACCTCAGAAACTGAGCGTGTTCTAAAGCGCAATCCGGAAACTGTGAAGCGGTTTCCGTAAAGGCCATTTGATTTCAGACGAAACGGCCCTTGCGGAAGGGGCTCAAAATCGCGGAAATGTCACTGAAATCCGGCTGTTTCCGCCACGGCACCGATTGACTTTAACGTCAGGCAGCGTCACTAAAACCGTCATTATAAAGCCATTCGATGGCCATTCTCGGATAAGGGAAGCGCAGAATGAAAATTTTGGTGCCTGTTAAGCGGGTGTTGGATTACAACGTGAAGGTCCGTGTGAAGACGGATCAGTCGGGTGTGGATCTGGCCAATGTGAAGATGGCGATGAACCCGTTCGACGAGATCGCCGTCGAAGAGGCCGTGCGTCTCAAGGAAAAGGGCGTGGTAACCGAGATCGTCGCCGTCTCCATCGGTGTGGCGCAATGCGAAGCCATCCTGCGCACGGCCCTGGCTATGGGCGCCGATCGCGGCATCCTCGTTCAGACCGAAGACGATCTGGAGCCGCTGGCCGTCGCCAAGGTCCTCAAGGCCGTCGCCGGAGACGAAACCCCCGACCTCGTCCTGATGGGCAAGCAGGCCATCGACGGCGACAACAACGCCACGGGTCAGATGCTGTCGGCCCTGCTCGACTGGCCGCAGGCGACGTTTGCCTCGAAGGTCGAGATTGAAGGCGGCGAAGCGCGGGTGACGCGCGAAGTCGACGGCGGTTTGCAGACGCTCGGCGTTACGCTCCCGGCGGTGATCACCACCGATCTGCGCCTCAATGAGCCGCGCTACGCGTCTCTGCCCAACATCATGAAGGCCAAGAAAAAGCCGCTCGATACGAAAGCTCTGGCCGATTACGGCGTCGATACCGCCGCGCGTTTGTCAGTGGTCAAGGTCACCGAGCCGCCGAAGCGCTCCGCCGGGATCAAGGTCGCCTCGGCCGATGAGCTGGTCGCCAATCTCAAGTCCGCGGGAGTGCTGTAATATGGCTGTTCTGGTTATTGCCGATCACGACGGCGCGCACCTGCGCGACACGACGCTGAAGACCATCGCTGCGGCGCAGACACTGTCGAGCGATATCGATGTGCTGGTCTATGGCGAGACGTCCGCTGTCGCCGCTCAGGCCGCTGCGGCTGAGGGCGTGCGCACCGTCTTGACGGCGGAAAGCGCCGAGCTGAAGGCCGATATCGCCGAGGCCATCTCGGCCCTGATCGTTTCGGTCGCCGGTGGCTACGACGTCATCGCCGTTCCGGCCACGGCGTCGGGCAAGAACTTCGCCCCGCGCGTGGCGGCCGCCCTCGACGTGTCGATCATCTCGGATGTGGTCGAGGTCGTTGATGGCTCGACCTTCGTCCACCCGATCTATGCCGGTAATGCGCTGGAAACGGTGAAGACGTCGGACGCCAAAACCGTTCTCACCGTGCGCCCGACGGCGTTCAAGCCGGTCGCCGCAACGGGCGGTTCAGCGGCGGTCGAGGCCGTGGCGGTGCCTGCCGTAGCTTTGAAGACGCGCTTCGTCTCGGACGAGAAGGTCGTGTCCGACCGTCCGGAACTGGGCTCGGCCAAGGTCATCGTCTCCGGTGGCCGGGCGCTCGGTTCGGCGGACGAATTCAAGGGCGTGCTGGAACCTCTGGCCGACAAGCTGGGTGCGGCGGTCGGGGCCTCGCGCGCAGCGGTCGATGCGGGTTACGCGCCGAACGACTATCAGGTCGGTCAGACGGGCAAGGTTGTGGCCCCGAACCTCTACATCGCCATTGGCATTTCGGGAGCGATCCAGCATCTGGCGGGGATGAAGGACTCCAAGGTCATCGTGGCCATCAACAAGGACCCCGAAGCCCCGATCTTCCAGATCGCCGACTACGGCCTCGTCGAGGACTACAAAACCGCCATCCCCGCGCTCACGAAGGCGCTGGGTTAAAACACCGGACCCGGAGCTTGTCTCCGGGTTTTTCTTTGTCTGGCCCTTGATTACCCCGTGCGGGCGGTTAAAGCTTGGCGACACAAAGCACCGGACGGGTTCATCATGACTGAGATCAAGAGCGTTGGCATTATCGGCGCCGGACAAATGGGTTCCGGCATCGCGCAGGTTTGCGCACAGTCAGGCTATGAGGTCTTCCTGTACGATCAGTCGGCCCCGGCTGTCGTCAAGGCGGTCGAAAAGATCAACAAGGGCTTCCTGAAATCGGTCGAAAAAGACCTGATCACCGCCGACGCCGGGGCGCGCGCCGCGACCCTGCTGAAGCCCGCTGCGCTGGTCGCCGATCTGGCAGACTGCGATCTGGTCATCGAGGCGGCGACCGAAAACGAAGAGGTCAAGAAGGCCATCTTCGCGTCGGTGTGCGAACACCTCAAGCCCGAAGCGATTCTGGCGTCGAACACCTCGTCGATCTCGATCACGCGACTGGCGGCGGCGTCCGATCGTCCGGGCCGTTTCATCGGCCTGCACTTCATGAACCCCGTGCCGATCATGAAGCTGGTCGAGATCATCCGCGGCATCGCCACCGATACCGAAACCTACGAAGCCGCGCTGGGCTTTGCCGAAAGCCTCGGCAAGATCACCGCCAATGCGCAGGATTATCCGGCCTTTATCGTCAACCGTGTCCTGATCCCGATGATCAACGAGGCGATCTATACCCTGTACGAGGGTGTCGGCACGATCGAGGCCATCGACACCGCCATGAAGCTGGGAGCCAACCACCCGATGGGCCCGCTGGAACTGGGCGATTTCATCGGTCTGGACACGGTTCTGGCCATCATGAACGTGCTCTATGACGGCCTGTCGGATTCCAAATACCGTCCGTGTCCGCTGCTGGTGAAATATGTCGAAGCCGGTTGGCTGGGTCGCAAGACCGGGCGCGGCTTCTACGACTATCGCGGCGAAAAGCCGGTTCCCACCCGATAATATCTTGCTCACCGTCCGCCAACCTTCCTATCTCTGGGTCGTTATCGCGCTGGCCGCCGCCAGCGTGGTGCATGCGGTCGCGTGGTTCGTCGCCCGTGCCACGGTCTTGCCCGTACCCGAAGCCCTGCACGAGACCCAGCGGCAAGTTTGGCTGGCCCTGTTCTGGATGGTCTGCGTTTCCGCCCTATGGATGATTCAAGCGCCCAAATCGCGCTTTCAGGCCCTTTTGCACGTCATGGGTTGTGCCTTTTTCGTCTGTCTGCTGGGCTCGGTCGTCGCTTTCACCAACTGGATGGTGGCGCAGAATGTCGGCTTCGACCTGACCAATCTGACGACCTTCAGCTTCTATGCCCTGCTGATGATTCTCGGCCAGATGTTCCTATCCCTGCCGTCGGCGGCGCTGTTTCAGCAGGTGCTTCTGGTGTCGCGCCGCGAGGCTGTGCCTGAGCCGGAAGCTCAGGCGTGAGGACGCCGCGATACGCGTCTCTGGATTATATCCGGGGGTTCGCGCTGCTGGGTATCCTCATTGTTAATGCCATAGCCTTCGCCTGGCCGCTGGATGTCTATTCTAACCCGATGCGTTCACCGCTCGGCATGAGCGCGGCGGACAAGGACGCATGGTGGGTTATCCATACGTTTTTCGAGTCGAAATGCATTACCCTGTTCGCCCTGCTGTTCGGGATCAGCCTATTTCTGGTTAAGCAGAAGGATGCGCCGCAAACCCCGGCCGGTAAAACCATCCTGTTCCGCCGCCTGATGTGGCTGGCGGCATTCGGCGTGATCCACGGCGCGCTGATCTGGCTTGGCGACATCCTGCTGATGTATGCGGTGTGCGGCCTGGTCTTCGCCTATATGGTGCGCACGGACAAGCTCCTGACCTTCGGCAGCGGGCTCTATATCGTCGGTTCGCTGATGATCGTCGGCTCCGGCTGGGTGCTGATCTTTGTGCCGCGTGACCAGATCGCCGAACTGATCAGCGGCAGCGACGGCTTCACCTTCGCGCAGGAAATGGCCCTGATGAAAGGCGATTTCGCGTCGTCGCTGTACGGCAATTTCGCCATGTGGGCGACGCAGATCGCCTCGCAGATCGTGGCGTTCGGCCCGAAGATCCTCGGCTTGATGATGCTGGGGCTGGGTCTGTTCAAGGCAGGATATTTCGAGGCGCGGGGCAAGACCGCCTTGCATCTGTTGATGATTTTGCTCGGTGCCGGAGCGCTTATCGTCATGGGCTGGCAGAACACGATCATCCTGCGCGAAGCCTTTCCCGAACCAGAAATCTACGGCGGTTATCGCGCGGCGGCGGAGTTTCTAAGTCTCTTCACCAGTCTCGGCTACGCCAGCGCCCTGATGCTGATCAGCCGAATTCCGGTGGCCAATCTGATCACCCAAACGCTGGAGCCGGTGGGGCGGATGGCCTTCACCAACTATCTCAGCCAGTCGCTGATCATGACGGCGATCTTCTACGGCGGACGCGGCCTGAACCTCTACGGCACCATCGGCCACGCGCAGATTATCCCCATCGTCGCCGGCATCTGGGTCGGGCAGATCGTGGTCAGTCACTTGTGGCTGACGGTATTCCGTTATGGGCCGTTCGAGTGGGTTTGGCGTTCCTTAAGCGAAGCGCGACTCGTGCCGATCCGCTGACCCATTCCCCAAATTGGGGAATTATTTTCACTCATATTCGCGTTATTTGAGAAATGTTACGGTCAAATTCCATGTTTCGGGTGTAATTCAGGCGGTTAGGCTTTGGTTAACCATCCATCTCGCTGAATTTAAAATAAAATATGGAATATGATTACCGTAAATAATTCTGATTAATCAGAATTATTATGAGCCAGTTTTCGCGCCTGTTTCAGCGATTTTACGTCGCAAACCCACCGCGGCACGGTCAGCATGATCAGGGCCGCTTCGAGTTGCGATACGATGCCCAAGGCCAGAATCAGCCAGAAAAACAGCCCCGCCTGACCGGTCAGAAACATCTGACTGAGCAAGGCCCACAGGCCGAGCGTGAACAGTTTCGACAGGACATGATGCGTCGAAGCTTCGCGTTTGAAACGCACATAGCTGATCAGGTGGACGCTTAGTTCCAGCACCCCCAGAACTACAATCATGACCCAGGTCGTACCGATCAGAGTCGGGTGCAGCAGATGCACCGCGACCGCCACACTGAGCCAGAAAACGACGTCGGCGCGGCTGTCCATCACGCGCAAGGCCGGCGTCACGCAGTCGAGTTTTCGCGCGATGACTCCGTCGAAAATATCGGAGATCACCCCGGCGGCCAGCAACCCGACGCAGACAATGGCGGCGTGCGGCACGTGCAAAAGACACAGCGCGATCATCACCGGCCCGGCCAGCAGCCTGAATCCGATCAGCCACCACGGTATCTGCCGCGCGTTCATTATTTCGCGGCGACCGCGTCGATCAGGGCGTGGACTTCTGGCGTATCCCACTTGGCTTCACCGCCCAGACGCGCGACCTCCATACCGGTCTTGTCGAGGATGATCGTCGTCGGCATGCCGATGACGCCCCACTTCGACAGGGGCTGCACTTCTGGGTCGTTGTAGAAGACCAGCGGTTCATGCACATCGAGGAAGTTCTTCGCCTCGGCCAGCGATTTCGCCTCGTCGATGCTCAGCGTCAGAACGGTGACCTTGGCCGGATCGTAGCTCTTTTGCAGGGCGGCCAGCGTCGGCATTTCGACGCGGCAAGGGGCGCACCACGTCGCCCACAGGTTCAGCACCACGACGCGGCCCTTGAACTCGGCCAGGGTGTGCGGTTTGCCGTCGCGGTCGAAAAAGCTGATGTCGGTGAGTGGCTGGGGCGTTTCATGCGTGATCAGATTGGCCAGCGACCCGGTCGCGTAGCCTTTCAGCGGGCCTTGTGCGGTTTCAGTTTCCGCCGTCTGTTCGGGCGTCGCGGCTTGACGGAACCACATCACCCCCGCTACTGAGGCGGCGATCACCAGAACCAGTACGCCGAGCACGATAAAATTAAATCGCTGTTTCCGAACGGACTTGGTTTTGACCTCTTTTGCGGGTTTAGCTTCCGCGCCGTCCGCGACTTCGTTCTCGTCCAAAGGCTCGTTCATGTCCGATAGTTCCCAAAAGCCTTCAGAAGGTCAAAAAATGTGGGGTGGACGTTTCTCTGCCCAACCCGACCAGATTATGCAAGCGATCAACGTTTCGATCGAGGTCGATAAGCGCCTGTGGGCGCAGGATATCGCCGGGTCGCGCGCCCACGCCGCCATGCTGGCCAAACAAGGTATCATAAGCGCCGACGCCGCCCAAGAGATCGACGCCGGATTGGCGAAAATCGTCGAAGAGATCGAAGCCGGCACCTTTCCGTTCCGCACCGAATTCGAAGACATCCACATGAATGTCGAGGCGCGTCTGCGCGAACTGATCGGCGCGACGGCGGGGCGGCTGCACACCGCGCGCTCGCGTAACGATCAGGTGGCCACCGATTTCCGCCTGTGGGTCCGCGACCGCGTCGACTACACGATCACGCAATTGCGCGGCCTGCAAAGCGCGCTGGTCGCTCGTGCCGATCAATATGCCGACGCCCTGATGCCGGGCTTCACCCATTTGCAACCGGCACAGCCGGTGACCTTCGGCCACCACCTGATGGCCTATGTCGAGATGTTCGGTCGCGACGCCTCACGGTTTGAAGACGCCCGCAAGCGCATGAACGAGAACCCGCTGGGCTCGGCGGCACTGGCAGGCTCCCCGTTCCCCATCGACCGCCACATGACCGCCGAAGCACTTGGTTTCGACCGTCCGACGGCTAATTCGCTCGATGGTGTGTCGGATCGCGATTTCGCGCTCGAATCCTTGAGCCACGCCTCGCTGTGCGCCGGGCACCTGTCGCGTCTGGCCGAAGAAATCGTCATCTGGACGACGCCGCAGTTCGGCTTCGTGCGCCTGTCGGACAGCTTCTCGACCGGGTCTTCGATCATGCCGCAAAAGCGCAACCCCGACGCCGCCGAACTGGTCCGCGCGAAGACCGGCCGCATCAATGGCGCGTTCATCGCGCTCACCACCGTCATGAAGGGCCTGCCGCTCGCCTATTCCAAGGACATGCAGGAAGACAAGCCGCCGGTGTTCGAAGCGTTTGAGGCGCTCGATCTGGCGCTGGCCGCCATGACCGGCATGATCGGCGACCTGACGGCCAATACGGAGCGCATGAAGGCCGCGGCATCGTCCGGTTTCTCGACCGCGACGGACCTCGCCGACTGGCTGGTGCGCAACCTCAACATGCCGTTCCGTGACGCGCACCATGTCACCGGCGCGGCGGTGAAGCTGGCCGAAGGGCAGGGTGTGGATTTGGCGCAACTTTCGCTGAGCGATCTGCAAAATCTGGAAGCGGGCATCACCGAAGATGTGTATAGTGTTTTGACACCCGAAGCTTCTGCGGCCTCGCGTCTGTCGTACGGGGGCACCTCTCCGGTAAAGGTGCGTGAACAAATCCAGCGCTGGAAGGACCTCCTGGCATGACCCTCTCTGTTTCGCGTACCGTTTTAAAGGCCGTTGTTCTGGCCGCCGCGCTCGGCCTTTCCCTGACCGCCTGCGCCAAGCAGGGCGATCTGGAAACCGCGCCGCCGCTGTGGGGCAAACGCGCGCAGGAAGAGATCGCTGCCAAGAAGAAGGCGCAGGCCGAGGGCAAGGCGACCGAACGCGCCCTGCCGCGCAAGGAATACAAGAACGAGATGGCCGACCCGTACCAGCAGAACCAGAAGGTCACCGAGGCCCCTCTGGAAGGCACTGGCAACGCCCAGCGTCAGTAACCAATCATACCTCCCCGCCACGCGGGGAGGGGGACCGTCGGCGGAGCCGATGGTGGTGGGGGCCTTTTCCTTCACCGCATAAGGCAGACTAATGAACCATTTCGAATACAAGAACGGTGAAATGCACGTCGAAGGCGTCACGGTCAGGGAACTGGCCGAGCGCGTCGGTACGCCGCTCTACATCTATTCGTCGGCGACGCTTGAGCGCCACTTTCAGGTCTTCTCTCAGGCCCTGTGGAGCAAGGAAGCGTTGCAGAGCCCCAAGGGCGAAGCGCCGCTGATCGCCTATGCGACCAAGGCCAACTCCAATCTCGCCGTGCTGCAAACCCTGGCCGAACAGGGTGCCGGGGCCGATACCGTCTCCGAAGGCGAGATCCGCAAAGCCCTGATGGCCGGGGTCGCGCCTGAGAAGATCGTCTTTTCCGGCGTCGGCAAGACCAATGACGAAATGGCCTTCGCGCTGAAAACCGGCATCTATCAGATCAATGTCGAGTCGCGCCCTGAGCTGGAGCGCCTGAGCCATGTGGCGGGCGCGCTCGGCCTTGTCGCGCCAATCGTTATCCGCATCAATCCCGGCGTCGGCGCGGGCGGCCATTCCAAGATCACCACCGGCGGCGCCAAGGACAAGTTCGGCGTTTCGGCGGCGGAAGCCATCGCGCTCTACGGTCAGGCGGCGTCCGATCCGAACATCGCGCCGATGGGCATCGCCTGCCATATCGGCAGCCAGATTTCCGATCTTGCCCCCATGCAGGCGGCGTTCTCGAAGATGAAGGGCTGGGTGCAGGAACTGCGCGCCAACGGCCTCAGCGTCGAGCGCCTCGACCTCGGCGGCGGGCTGGGCGTCCCCTATTTCAACCAACCGGAACCGCCGTCGCCCGCCGATTTCGCGCAGATGGTCGCTCTGACCGTCGGCAATCTGGGGGTGCGCTATACGTTCGAGCCGGGGCGTCTGATTGCGGCCAATGCCGGGATTCTGGTCTCGCGCGTCATCCACGTGCATGAGCGCGCCGATTCCGGTCAGAAGTTCCTCGTCGTCGATGCGGCGATGAACGACCTGATTAGGCCTGCCATGTACGACGCCTATCACGATATCCGCCCGGTCTGCGAACCGAAGGACACCAAGAAGGGCACCTACGATGTCGTCGGGCCGGTGTGCGAAACCGGCGACACCTTCACCCGCGGGCGCGACCTGCCGGTGATGAAGGCGGGCGACCTGATGGCCTTCATGTCGGCGGGCGCTTACGGCGCGGTGATGGGCAGCGAATATAATTCGCGGCCATTGGCCCCCGAAGTGCTGGTCCGCGACGATAAATGGGCCGTCGTGCGTCCGCGCCCGTCCTATGAGGACATGATGAATCAAGAGGTCCTGCCCGACTGGTTCCGGCCGCGCAATATGCGGGCAAGCGCGTAACGCCTGACAGGATTCTTTCCTTGATTCGTCGGTTAACCTGAGCGAAAGTCGAATGGTTAACGGGATGGGCCAGGTTTTGGGGAACCGGGATGACGCTGCAACGCACCAAACGCTTTTCGCGCCTGAACCGGGCGCTGGGCTGGACGGCCACGGTCATGGTGTGGGAACGCCTGTTGCCCGCCCTGACGCCGTTCCTGTTGCTGGCCGCCGCGATTGCCGTGGCGTCGCAGTGGGGTCTGTTTCTGGCGCTGGGGACCATCGTCCATATCGCTGTGCTGGTGGTCGGTATCGCCATCGCTACCACCGCAGCTGTGCTGAACCTGCGCGGGTTCAAAACCCCGACCTTTACCGAGACCAATACGCGGCTGGCCGTGGATAATAAGGTCACGCCGGAATATCTGCTCGGCCTGCGTCATTTAAAAAAACAGCCGAGCCTGAAAATCGGCAAGGCCAAGGCCGGTCTGGCCAAGGGCGACCCGTTCGCTCTGCGTTATCTGATGCTTGTCCTGATCATGTTCGGCTACCTGTCGCAGGGCCCGGTGCCGTGGACGCAGGTCGCCAGCGGTTTCGCACCGCTCGGTAAGCCGGGTGTGGTGCTGGTCGCGATGGACGCTCACCCCTGAATAGACGCCTCACGCTTATCGGACTGGCACTGGCCGGAATCGCCGCCGTCGCGTGGCTGGCGATCTACCGTGACGCGCCGAAACCCGATCTGTCACCCCCGCTTGCCGCCATTACCGGCGCGGCCGAAGCCATCGATGGCGACTCGCTGCGCGTCAACGGCGTTGAAATCCGGCTGGAAGGCGCGGATGCTTTTGAATACGACCAGCTTTGTGGCACCTTTGCCTGTGGTGCAGCGGCCAGCGCCAATTTGCACCGCCTGATCGACGGCAATGCGGTGCGCTGTGAGCCGGAAGGCGAGGACCGTTACGGACGGACCTTGGCGCGTTGTTTTGTCGGCGACACCGACATCGCCGCGGCTCAGGTCCGCGCCGGTCTGGCGGTCGCCTATCGCCGCTATTCCGACCGCTATGTTCGTGAGGAAGAGGCCGCGCAAGCCGCCAGACGCGGCGCTTGGGTCTACACTTTCCAAACGCCGGAAGACTACCGGTACGCCAAAAACTAGACCGCGCACACGCCGTCGTCGCAGGTCGGGCCAGCATTGCGCTGTTCCGGCGGCAGGTCGTCCCACGCCCGTTGCAGGACCTGCGCGAAGGCCTCAGCCGGTTGCGCGCCCGACACGGCATATTTGTTGTTGATGACAAAGAACGGCACGCCATTGGCCCCGCGCTGGGTGATGAAATCCTGCTCCTCGACCACAGCATCGCTGTAGCGGTCGGTCTTCAGAAAGGCTTCGGCCTCAGACGCATCGAGCCCAACCTCGCTGGCCAATGTCACCAGCACCGCATCGTCGAACAAGGACTGGCCTTCGCTGAAATAGGCGCGGTACAGCCGCTCGACCATTTCCGCCGCCAGACCGCGATCCTCGGCAAATTTGATCAGCCGATGCGATTTGAGCGTATCGCCGGAGATCGTATTATCGAGGTGATAGTCCAGCCCGACCGAAGCCGCCATCTGCACGACGCGCGCCTGATTTTGCGCCACCTGATCCGGCGTCATATTGTATTTGCGCTGGAGCATGTCCTTCACCGGCGTAGGCGGCGCATCAGGCGACAGGCGAAACGCGCGGTGACGAACGGTGACGGCATTCTTACCCGCAAAATCGCCTAAAGCGCGTTCGAACTGACGTTTGCCGATCCAGCAAAAGGGGCAGATGATATCCGACCAGATGTCGACGGTAATGGCGGTCATGCTTTCAATTCCTTCATACCTCCCCGCCACGCGGGGGGACCGCACGACGCGCGAAGCGCTAGATGCGGTGGTGGGGGCCTGCGCTTTTGATGCGGCGGATTACGTGGGCCGCAGATCTATGCGCGGTATCTACACGAGCCCCCCACCGTCTTTTGCCGCTTCGCGTCAAAATCCACCTCCCCCAGTAAACTGGGGGAGTATGAAGAGGGCTTGGTGTTTATATTAGGTCGCGCGTTGAAATCGCAAGCAGGTACATAGGCGTAACTACCGCCGATCCGGCTGGGCCAGCGCGCCGACCGGTGTTTGCAGGCTCCAGCGGACGCGGTCACGCACGACCTGACCCTTGTACGGGCTTTCGGCGATGATCTGGTTAAGGCCCGGTGACAGGGTAATGTTCTTGAACACCACGATCCCGCCCGCTGCGTTTTGCGTGGCGATCGTCACGCCATTGACCTTGAGCGTGACCTGCGGCTGGTTGGTATAGATCTTCACATCGGTCGCCGCTTTCGTTCGCTCGTCGAAACGGCGCGAGGTGATGTAGACGACCGGTTCCGCCGACCATTGTGCCTTGTAGAACCAGAAGGCATCCTTCTTCGTGCGCCGGTCGTAGGTCACCAAACCCTTGTCATTGATACCTGAATGGTCGCCTTCGTTGCGACCGTCGGACGCGGCATCGAACATCTGCCAGACGAAGGTGCCCCAGATGAAGGGCCGTGCCTTCAAGTGCGCCCAATTGGCCTCGTGATAGAGCGCCTGATACTGTTCCGGGTGCCAACCCGACGGCGGATCGACGCGGGCGGGTGGCGATTCCTGATGCTTGACGCTGCCCCCCGCGCCGTATTCCAGCACGGCGAAGGGCTTGGTCGGGAACCTGGTGTGATAGGCGTCGGCCCAAGTGCCCATTTGCGCAAATTCGTCCTTGTACCAGCCGAAATAGCGGTTGAAGCCGATCAGGTCGGAGGTCTGGGCCAGGGGCGCGTCGTCGGCCTGACAACAGTGGGCGTAGATCGTCGGGCGTGTGCGATCCTCGGCTTCGGCCACGGTATTCAGGCCTTTCAGCGTCGCCGCCACGAAAGGCTCGGTGCCGTGGACCTCGTTGCCAAGCCCCCAGGCGATGACGCTGGGATGATTGATATTCTGGCGGATCAGTTCGCGCATCTGCAAGGCGGCATTGGCGCGAAAGGCCTCGGTATCGACAACCGTGCCGTTGAGCGGCACCTCGGTCAGGACCAGAAACCCGCGACGGTCGGCCTCGTCATAGGCGGTCTGAGCGTGCGGATAGTGGACGAGGCGCACGGCATTGGCGCCCATCTCGGCCATCAGGTCGAAGTCCTCGACGATATCGAGATCGCTGATCGCGCCGCCCTTGCCGGCGCGACTGGCGTGCAGATTGACGCCGTGGACCGCATAGGGCTTGCCGTTGAGCAGCAGGCCTTTTTGCGCATCGAAGACGACGCTGCGCACCCCGAACGCCGTCACCGTACGGTCGAGCGTAGCGCTGTCGTCGGTGACCTCGGTGACCACCGAATAGATGTACGGATCGGCCACGCCGTTCCACAGGTGCGGATTGGGCAGCTTGCCCGCGATGACGACGCGCCCGGCTTCACTGGCCTTGAGATTGATCGGTTTGGAGGCGCTGAACACCGGCTTGCCGTCGGCACCGAAGATGCGGGTCTGGACGATCAGCCTGGTGCTGCGCGACCGGCTGTTGCGTACCGCGACGCTCATAGACAGGTCGGCATTGCGCTCCGACACATTGCTGGTCGAAACGGCCACGGCGGGCGAGCCGTAATCGAGGAGGTCGAACCCGGCGTCGCGCGTCTGGATCAGCGACACACCGCGCGTTATTCCGCCGTAAAACGTATAGTCCCCGGCCAGAGGCGCGACGTGCGGCCACGCGGCGTTATTGACGCGCACAGCGATGATGTTCTTCCCCGTCTTGATATGGCGGGTGATGTCGAAGCGGAAAGCCGTAAACCCGCCTTCGTGACGACCCACAAACACCCCATTGACGAACAGATCGGCGACCAGCGCCACGCCGTCGAACTGGATATAGAGCCGCTCATTGGCGGGGACGGCGCGCATGTCGAGCGTCTTGCGATACCAGGCCGTGCCGCGATAAAACGACGGCCCGCTGGTCACGGCCCCATCGTCGCCGTCCGAGAGGTTGAAGGTGTGGGGCAGGGTGGCGACCTGCCATTTCGCGTCGTCGAAGGTCGCGGCCTCAGCGCCCTTGATGTCCTCGCGTTTGACCCGCCACTCGCTATTGATCGAGGCGACCGAACGGGCTTCGGCGACGGATGCCGTCAGGAGAAGGCAGATTACCCCCATCAACGCGGAAATCGATCGGATCATGGCGGGCCCTGTTTGTTTTTTGCGATCTTGTTAGGTCTTAGAAAGGCATTATGACGCAAACAAGACCGCAGGGTCCATAGGCAAGGGATGCGAATGTCGAAACGGAAAAAACCACCTCGCCCCTTGTAAAAAGTTACGGTATAACATATGTGCTGACTCCCGAAGACAGGATGCGCGCATGGCCATGGCCCCGGACCCCGATAAGCCGAACACCGTGATGGACCTCATGGCCATTACCCTGTCCGGCCTGTGTCTGGCCCACTGCCTTCTGCTGCCATTTGCCATCGCTGCCCTGCCGGTGCTGGGGCAGGTGGCGGGCAGCCACGTCGTCCATCAGGTCTTGATCCTCATTGCCGCCCCGCTCAGCATCTGGACGCTCAGCCGCTCTAAGGGCTGGCGCAAGCCGGGTGTCGCGATCCTTGCCGGGCTCGGTCTGGCGCTGTTGACCGGCGCGGCTTTTATTCCCGTGCTGATCGCGCACGAAACTCTGATCAGCGTGGTCGGGGCCATGATGGTGGCCTGCGCCCACTATATCAACACGCAGCGTCATCGCGACGCAAAGGCCGCAAAGGCCTGATTTTTGGCCTGATCTTGCGCAAAACGGTGTTGTGCGCTTACATGCGCCCATGACCGATACCTATCAAAGCCAGCCCTATCAGCTTACCCAAAGCGAAATGCGGGAGTTCTACTTCCTGACCTATTATCGCAGCGCGCGCCGGCCCGGTGCTGTTTTGGTCAATCTGATCTTTTTCATCGGCTTTCCGGTCTATCTGTACTGGGATCAGCTTCGGGCAGGCCATATCACTGCGGCGCTGATCTGGGTGCTGGCCGCTGTAATCTTCATCTACGGTCTGGTGCCGTTCGTCCTCTCGGTCATCGCCTGGAACCGTTACCGGAAAACCCCCGCCAACCAGTCTCCGCGCACGGTGACCGTCGATGCCGAGGGGCTGGCTTTCAGCAATGATCTGCTCAATACTCGCTTCGGCTGGGGCGCCATCACGGCGTTTCGCCGCTCTGCGCGCTTGATGATGTTTTACGGCAATGCCAATTCTGCCTTTATGGTGCCGGTGCGAGCTTTTGCCACGCCCGAAACCGCCGAGGCTTTGGGCAATTTCGCGCTTAAGCAGCTTGACGGACGCGCCTGACCCTATATGACGGGCGGCGGTTACATTTGTTCGGATATTACCATGCTGCGCCACATCGTCATGTTCAGTTGCAAAGACATCGAGAGCCGTGACGATATCCGCAATGGCCTGTCGATCCTGACGCAAATCCCGCACGCCCAGAAGCTTGAGGTCGCCTTCAACGAAAAGGTCGATCAGCTCGGCAACGATATCGAAGTCATCGTCTATGGCGAATTCGCCGATGTCGAGGCCTTGCGCGCCTACAAGGCGCATCCGCTCTATCAGGAATCGATCGATCGCGTCCGCCCCATCCGCGATATGCGCGTGGCGGCGGATTACACGGTCGAAAGCGCGGCGACGACCGCGCTCTAAGTGATCCATAAGTTTTGCTCCGGCGTATGTAAGGGGAACACAATTTTGCCTTCGCAGTGCAGCATTATGCCTGTCACGCGAGTTTGAATTGGCATTTCGCCGGTTTGGTTCAACATTTGGCATAAGTTTTGGTCTCATTTTAGGAACGGGGGCGTTCGATGAACAGGTTGAAAACCCTTGCGCTGAATGCGGTCGCCCTGTGCGCCCTTGCCGGTGCCGCAGATGCCCAGACCCCTGTCGTGCCGCTGACCGCGCTTGAGGCTACTCAGTGCCGCGCCATCGCCGAAACCCTGCGCGACCGCGAATATGAGCAGATGAGCAGCCTGATCACGCGCATCGAGCGTTCGCCCAACCTGTCCGTCGAGGCGCTCAACGCCGTGCAGAAGCAGATCAGTACCAACGAGACCAGCATCAAGACTCTGGAAGGCCATGCCGACCGGTTCGCCTTCGCCGCTCAGCCCAATGACACCCTCAAGGCCTTGGTCGTCAAACAGGACACGGAGGCGCTCAAGCTGAAACTAAGCGATTGCCTTGAGCGCGTGCCGCCGGTGGTGCCGTCAAAACCGGCGATGGCGAAGAATTAAATCAATATCATACTCCCCCGGCGTGCCGGGGGAGGTGGCAGTGAGCGTAGCGAAGCTGACGGAGGGGGGCTTGCATCGACACTGCGCGAGAATCGGCTGGCCCATTTATCAGCTGTAGAGATAGCGCAGGCCCCCACCACCCCCGCGATAAATCGGTGCGGTCCCCTCCCCATCAGAGATGGGGAGGTATAATTTACTCAGCACTCCACCACATTAACGGCCAATCCGCCCTGCGAGGTTTCCTTGTACTTCGACGACATGTCGAGGCCGGTCTGGCGCATGGTTTCAATCACCTGATCCAGGGACACCTTGTGATCGCCTTCGTCGCGCAAGGACAATCGCGCGGCATTGGCCGCCTTGACCGCGCCGATGGCGTTGCGCTCGATGCACGGGATTTGCACCAGTCCCCCGACCGGATCGCAGGTCAGACCCAGATTATGCTCCATGCCGATTTCGGCGGCGTGTTCGATCTGCGTCGCGGTGCCGCCCCAGACGGCGCATAGACCTGCCGCGCCCATCGAACAGGCAACGCCGACCTCGCCCTGACAGCCCATCTCGGCCCCTGACAAGGACGCCCGCTGCTTGTAGATCATGCCGATCCCGGCCGCGGTGAGCAGGAACCGTCCGATCTTGCCGTCCGAACGCGTATCGGCCTCGCTCCAACTGTCGAACGCACAATAATAGCGGATCAGGGCCGGAATGATCCCCGCCGCGCCATTCGTCGGCGCGGTGACGACGCGGCCGCCGCCGGCGTTTTCCTCATTGATCGCCATGGCAAAGACGTTCAGCCAGTCGAACAGGCGTTCCGACTCCTGATTGTGGGCTTCGGTATTCAGCGTCTCGAACAGCTTCGGGGCGCGGCGGCGGACGTTCAGCCCGCCGGGCAAAATCCCCGCAGTTTTCAGTCCACGCTCTATACCGCCGCTCATTACCTCCCAGATGCGCAGGAGGCCCGCATCGGTCTCCTCGCGCGGTCGGCGGGCGTCTTCGTTGGCCAGAACGACGTCATAAATATTGCAGTTATGCTGCGCACAAAGGTGCAGCAATTCCGCCCCCGACCCGAACGGCATGGGGGCCTTGGGGCCGACGCTGATGCGGTCGTTATCGGCGGGGGCGGATAACTGCGCCGCCGAGGCGATGAAGCCGCCACCGGTCGAGTAAAGCGTGCGTTCGAAGATGTCCACACCGGCGGCGTCGTAAAGTCGGACGCTCATGCCGTTGGGATGCAGGCGCGGGGTAATGTCGCCGCGAAAATCGATGTCGCGGCGGTAGTCGAACCCGACCGTCGGGCCGCCATAAAGGTCGATCTGCGTGGCGGTTTTCAACGCGCCATACATCTGATCGGCCCAGTCGGGATCGACCGTATCGGGTTCCGCGCCCAGAAGCCCCAGGACGGCGGCCTTGTCCGAGCCGTGGCCGATGCCGGTGAGCGCCAGCGACCCTTGCAGTTCCACGCGCACCCGTGCCGCGCGATCGAGCACGCCCGCGGCCTTCGCCTCGATCAGGGCGCGGCGCGTGATACGCATGGGGCCGACCGTGTGCGAGGACGACGGCCCGATGCCGATCTTGAACATGTCGAGCGTGGAGAGCATGACGATTCCGATAGGTGCATTTGTAACTTTTTGAACCTATTACCACGCTAATGGACGGACGGGAACGTTCTGTTTCGTTACGGTCCGGCGCCGAGGGTGAACGGAATTCTGGGCGGGCGAAACGCGGCGGGGTTATCGTAAGGCTTGTCCGGATCGTAGGGTGCGCCGTCGGGCCAGAACCCTGTAGCCTCGGCCTTGTCCATGGCGTCGCCGTCTTCGACGATCTGAGGCCGGTTGGGATCGAAGGGCGACCCATCGTCGAAATAGCCCTTGAAGGCGTCGCGCTTGTATTTCATCGCCAAAAGCTTTTCGTAAAGCTGCTGACCGTAGCTGTCCTTCGGCTTTTCGTCCTCGATTTCACACTCGATTTCATCGAACTGCGCGGCGGTGAGCGGTTTGGGCGGCGCGTAAAGCTGCGTCCACAGGCGCTCGGTGGCGAGGATGAACCGCCCGGCGCGCTCGCCTTCGAGAAAGTCGGTCGGCTTGGGTAATTGCCGAACGGCCTGAACGATCAGGTCGGCCTGATCGCGGATGCGCTGACGTGCCGGACGGATGGTGTCGCGCTGATCGGGGCGGGTGACGCGCATCAGCACGACGTCGGCAACCCGGATCATGCGGACGGCGCGCTCGCCATCGAGATAGGTTTCCGGCAGGTCGATATCTTCGATGGCCTCGGCGATTTCGGCCGCGAATTCGCGCAGCTCCGCGCGGCGCTGTCTCAGTGCGCGGGCTCGTCGTCCGGGTTGAAGCCATGATCGTCCATCGCTTCATGTTACGCTGCGGCGTTTGTGGGAGGGTAAGTTCAAGGTTCTCCACAGATGGCCACAGATGCACACAGATGGTGCGCGCGATGGTGAGGGCGGATAAATGGGAGCTTGAGCGCGCGTAGCGCCAGACAAGAGATTGGCCACGGATATCCGAGTCACAGGCGCTACCGATGCCCCACAAAGGACATCCGTGTTCGCCGCGCTTGCGCGGCATCCGTGCCTTATCCGTGGCTAAAAACCTTTGGTAACGACAGCAGGCAGGAAGAGGGAGAACCACAGATTACACAGATTTCACAGATTAGGTTCGTTGCGGTTTGCGAGGATAAGTCTCAAACACCGTGTGTGCGGTGTCTCATGAATGACGCGCCTTGGCGCGTCTAATCTGTGAAATCTGTGTAATCTGTGGTTTCAAATCTTGCGGACGCCGCCACCAGACACAGGCCTAACCGCTCACAAAGACCATACGTGTGCATCTGTGGAGAGCCTCACCCTATCCGCCGCGCCTCCGAAGCCAGAGATGCCACGTCAATATTGCCTCAGACGCAAACCCCGTTATAGATAGATCAACGGGGAGGCCTTCCACATGGCGCAACTTTATGAACTCGGTCAGGCGCCGGAAGCGCTGAGCCCGCAAAAGCCGCTGTTCGGCGACGATAAAGCACTGATCAAAGCGGGGCTGATCATCGGCGGCGTCATCGCTCTGTGGAAGCTTTATGTCGCCCTGACCGCCAATGTGATCTGGGAAGAGGGACACTTTGCGGTGTCCGGACTTTATCCCGAACTCGGCTATCCCGATATCCCCGCCGGGTTTCCCTTATTGTCGCGGCTCGTCACGCTGGTGTTCGGCATGAACGTCGTACCGCTGCGGCTGCTGTCGTTGCTGATCGCCTCGGCCATTCCCTTCGCCATCTGCTTCATGGCCACGCCGGTGGTGCCGAAGCGCGAGGCGATCTGGGCTGCCATCCTGTCGCTGCTTATCCCGCCGTTGTCTATATCCGGGACGATCTTCTATCCCGAAGGCCTGTTGCAACTTCTGCTCGCCCTGATGCTCGGCTGTCTGCTGCGCGCCGTCAGCACCGATAAATGGAAATGGTGGGGTCTTACGGGGCTATGCGCGGCGCTCGGCCTCTTCGTGCATTTCCGCTTTCTGATCCCCGGCGCGGGGATTATTGTCTACGTTCTGGCGACGACGCAGGGCCGTAAACTTCTGACCAATATGAAGTTCTGGAGCGTCGGCGGGATCGCGTTGCTCGGTCTTCTGCCGTCGCTGCTCTATAACGCGTTCAACGACTGGCCCGCCATCGCCTTCCACGTCACCAATCGCCCGGTCTGGCGGCCCGATATTCAGTTTCTGATCGCCTTCGTCAGCCAGCAGTTCGCCATGGTTACGCCGATCTTCTTCATCGGCCTGACCGCGGCGGCGGTTAGGATATTGAAAAGCGGGCGCGATCAACCCGTCGCGCTGCTGGGGATCGTCGGGGTCTTTATCTTCGCGTTTTATTTCATTCAGTCGCCGGCCAATGCCAAGCTGATGCCGCACTGGCCGTTCATGGCCTATGTGCCGCTGGTTGCCGTGCTGCCCGGAGTCCTGATCCGTTTTGTCGAGGCCGCGCAAACCGCGCCGGGACAGCGTCTGCGCGGTGCCGCTGTCGGTCTGGCCCCGGTGCTGGCGCTGGCGGTGGGGATCGGCATCACGGTCTATGAATACGCGTGGACGAATACCGAAAAACTGCCGTGGCAGTGGCGGTCGATCAATTTCATGCGCAATGAAAACTGGACGGCGTTGAAACCGGTTCTGACCGACGCCGAAGCGTCGGCGCGACAACGCTTCGGATCTGCGCCGGTACTGGCGGTGTCCGGTCACGTCCCCGCCGTGCGGCTGGAGTTTCCGGACAAGGTTGTGCGCACGATCTTCACTCTGGATGAGCCCTACGACACGTTTTCGCGCTTCGGCACCGCGCGCAAAGAATGGGGCCTTGGCTATGCCGACCTGGTGAAAAGTCAGGCGGGCAAGGGCGTGGTGCTGGTTCTGCCGGAACCGAGCTATCTTTACCATCAGCCGGAGGAGTTAGCCTTTCGCGAACGGTTATGCCGGCAGTTCGAGGACGTCCAGCCCTATAGGGTTGTCGATCTGCCGCCGGGCCGCACGACGATCAATATCTATACGGCTAAAATCAGGGCTGCGGCGCTCGCGGTGGCTCCGGTACGCTGCGCCTTCCTGCCTGAGCTTTATATCGCCCAGCCGCCGCGTGGCACCTTCATGGCGGCGGACGATAACGGGAATTTCTTCGGCATCGCCACCGATCCGGCAGGTCTGACCCGTGTCGATATCCTTATTGACGGAAAGGTGGTCGCTCCGGCTAATTACGGTCTCGATTCCGAAGGATTCAGAGCCCCGAAGGCCCTGTCTTACGACCCTAACTGGCCCAAGGTGCAGTTCGACTTCAAGCTCGACAAGGCCGGGCTAAAACCGGGGCCGCACATCCTGTCGCTGCGTGGCACGCGGTCGGACGGCACCACGGTCGAAGGGGCGGCACGTTCCGTTTACGTAAAGTAAGGCGTGCCGGGTCGTGCAAACCCTTGTCTAATCGGCGTGAGTCGCATAACAGATAGACATGGCGGATATCCTTTTTTCCTCGCTGGTCGACCGGTTGCACGCCTGCGGCCCCGTCCTCAACGACGGCGCGGCGCAGTATGCCTATGAGACCATCGCCGATGTGGCGCAGGCCGAAGGCTGGCCCGACCTGCTGACTCAGGCGGGTCCTGCCCTGATGCCGGTGCTGGGGGCCTCGCCCTATCTGGCCGGTCTGATGCGGCGCGAGCCCCAGCGTCTGCGCGAAACCCTGATGTCGCCGCCCGAAGCGCGTCTCAAGGCCATATTGCTGGCGACCGAGGCCCTGGCCGAACAGGCCCTGACGATGGAGGCGGTCGACATCGACGCCGCCAAGCGCGTCCTGCGTCACCTCAAGGCCGACACGCACCTGCTGACGGCGCTGGCCGACCTTGGCGACGTGTGGAAGCTCGATCACGTCACCGCCGCCCTGACGCGCTTCGCCGATGCGGTAACCCACGCCGCCATCGCGCTCGCCATGCGCGAGGAGCGCGACAAGGGACGACTGCGCCCCTTCGATCCCAGGGGCGAGCGCGGCATATTGCCGGGCCTGTTCGTGCTGGCCATGGGCAAGCATGGGGCCGGGGAACTGAACTACTCGTCGGATATCGACATCACCTTCTTCTGCGAGTTGGATCAGTTGCCGCTAAAAGAGGGTGTCGAGGGGCAGGTCTTTATCGACCGGCTGGCGCGCCGCGTATCGAACATCCTCTCTGAGCGAACGGCGGATGGGTACGTCTTTCGCGTCGATCTGCGCCTGCGTCCCGATCCCTCCTCGACCCCGACCGTGGTCAGTGTGCCCTTCGCGCTCAACTACTATGAGAGCGTCGGGCAGAACTGGGAGCGCGCGGCCTTCATCAAGGCGCGGCCCGTCGCCGGCGACATGGTCGAGGCCAAGGCCTTTATGCAGGTTTTGTCGCCGTTCATCTGGCGTCGCAGCCTCGACTATCCGGCCATCGCCGACATTCAGTCGATCAAGCGCCAGATTCACATTCACAGCGTCCACGAACGCCTCGACCCGGCAGGCGCCAATCTCAAGCTGGGCGTCGGCGGTATCCGCGAGATCGAGTTCTTCGTCCAGACCCAGCAACTGATCCTCGGCGGTCGCGACCCCAGCCTGCGCTCGCGCCGGACGCTCGATGCGCTCGATGCCCTGCGCCGCGCCGGGCACCTGGCGCCCGCCGTCGCCAAGGAACTGAAACAGGCCTATATCCGCCTGCGCGACTGGGAACACCGCGTGCAGATGATCGCCGACGAGCAGACCCATATCCTGCCCGAGGTCGACGAGGAGCGGATGCGCGTGGCCGCCATGTGCGGCTTCACGAACCTCAGCCGTTTCGACCTTGCCGTGTCGCGGACGCTCAGGCTGGTCAACGGCCATTACGGCGAGCTGTTCTCGGATTCGGAAGATTTGTCGTCGTCCTTCGGCAGTCTCGTCTTCACCGGTATCGAGGACGATCCCGAAACGCTGAAAACCCTGACGCGTATGGGCTTCGACCATCCCTCGCAGATTTCGGCGACCATCCGCTCGTGGCACCACGGCCGCATCCCGGCCACGCGGACGGAGCGCGGGCGCGAACTGTTTACGCGTCTTGTGCCGAGACTTCTGGAAGCATTGAACGAAACGGGTGCGCCGAACATCGCCTTCACGCGCTTTTCGGTCTTTTTCTCCAGCCTCAGCGCCGGGGTGCAGATCCAGTCCCTGTTCCTCGCCAATCCGAAGCTGTTCCACTCGATCGTCGAGATCATGGGCTTCAGTCCGCGTCTGGCGCAGCTCCTGTCGCGGCACCCGACCATCTTCGACGCCATGCTTGACGCCGGGTTCTTCGACCCCTTGGGTGAGGAGGTCGACCGTCTGATTCAGGCCGAGATCGAGCGCGTCCCCGACGATATCGAAAGCGTGATGAACGCGCTGCGCCGTGTCTGTCGCGAACAACAGTTCCGTATCGGGATGCAGATCATCAATGCCCGTCTGAGCACCGAGGCGGCGGGGGCGGCCTATGCGCGCCTGGCGGACGCCTGCATCCAGCATCTGTCGCCCCTGTCGCTGGAGGAGGTCCGCCGTCAGGGCGGCAACCTGTCGGGCGAGGTCGCCATTCTGGCGCTCGGCAAGCTGGGCGGGCAGGAAATGACCGCGCGCTCCGACCTCGACCTGATGGCGGTCTATATGCCGCATGATCCGTCGGAGACGTCCGACCTCAAGGGCTGGGGGGCGGAGACCTGGTTCGGTCGTTTCACCCAGCGCCTGATCTCGGCCTTGTCGGCCCCGACGCACGAAGGTCTGCTGTACGAGATCGACATGAAGCTGCGCCCGACCGGCGCCAAGGGGCCGGTGGCGGTGTCGCTGGCGGCGTTCGAGAACTACTATACGCGCGACGCCGACACCTGGGAGTTTCAGGCCCTGACGCGGGCGCGCGTCGTGTGGGCGACGTCCGAGGATTTCGCCGATCTGGTGCGGCTCAAGATCGAGACGATCCTGCGCGCCACGCGCTCCGAGGCCCAGACGGCGCTCGACGTCCTCAATATGCGCGCCCTGATGGAGCGCGAGCGTCCGGCCAAGAGCTTCTGGGATTTCAAGCTGGTCGTCGGCGGTCAGGTCGATTGCGAGTTTGCCGCCCAGTATCTTCAACTGATCCACGCCGCCAATGGCGGGCCCCTGCGCGTGGGGACACTGGCCGCGCTTCAGGCCATGCAGCGCGCCGGTCTGGCGAAGCCTGAGGACGTCGAGGCGCTCAGTTCGGCGTGGCGGGTGCAGCAGGGTCTGGCGCAATTGCTGCGCGTGTCGCTCGATGCCGGGGACGACCCGTCGCAGGAACCCGAAGCGTTTCAGCGCAAGCTGGCCCGTGCGGTGCATACCCGTCGCCTCGATACGCTGGAAAAGAAGCTCCGCGATATCCGCAAGAAGGCCCGCGCCGCGTTCGAATCTGTGGTCGGCCCGAACGGCTAGGTAATTCGCATCCCCCGCTTCGCAGAGAGGATGAAGCGTCAATTGCGACGGATTCGAAATCGTTCCACGTGTAATTGCCTGAACGGACCCGAAAGGCCCGTTTTGTCCCGTGGTTGCTTTTGTTTACGCGCAATCGATCCGAAAACCGCTGCACACTTTTCGGATTGCGCTAGAGGTCCTCGTTATGTCTAATGTGACGCTCTTGGTCGAGGGCAACCGCTACATGGGTCAGAAAATGGATTCGCTGACGGATCCGGACGAGGCGCTGATCGCCGCCGTCGCGCGGGGCGATGCCGCCGCGACTCAGGCGCTGGTGTCACGTAAGCTGCCCCGCGTTCTGTCTCTGGCGCGCCGCCTGCTGAGTGACCCGGCCGAGGCCGAGGACGTGGCGCAGGAAGCCCTGCTGCGTATGTGGAAACAGGCGCCGCACTGGGTGCCGGGTCGGGCGCGGCTCGATACCTGGCTGCACAAGGTGGCGGTCAATCTGTGCTACGACCGGTTGCGCCGTCGTAAGGATACGGTCGATGCCAACGAGGTTGAACTGGTCGATACCGGGGCCAATCCGACCCAGCGTCTGGACCAGCAGCAGGCCAGCGCTCAGGTCGAGGCGGCGCTGAACGCTTTGCCGGAGCGGCAAAAACTGGCCATCGTCCTGTGCTACTATCAGGAGCTGTCCAATATCGAGGCCGCGGGCCTGATGGAGGTTTCGGTCGAGGCGCTGGAAAGTCTCCTCTCGCGCGGGCGGCGTCAGTTGAAGGCGTTGCTCAGCGACCAGAGAACCGATCTTCTCGGCGGTGCGCCGCCAAAAGAGCGGAAACCCGAACTTAAGCTTGTTACGCCTATTATCAGCGCATCATAGAAAGGAGCTGAAACGATGATAACCCAACCGATGACATCCGATCGCTTCGAAGCCATTATCGAGGCCTATGGCGCCACCCCCAGCCGCTGGCCCGAAGCCGAGCGGGACGCCGCCCGCGCCTTCATGCAGCGCGAACCGCAGATCGCCCGCGCCTTGATGGCCGAGGCGCGCGGCATCGACGCCCTGCTGGGGTCGCTGGCCGCACCTGAGCCGTCGGACGCCCTGCAATGGGAAGTTCTGGCGCGTCTTATGCCCGCCGCCGTGGTCGAAAAGGTCGCCGACGAATATAATGTCGTGCCATTTACGGCCCCGGCAAAGCCGAAATCGCGCGTCATGTGGCTGGCCAGCGGTCTGGCCGCCGCCTGTGCCGCCGGGGTCATCTTCGGCGTCAATATCGGTCTGGCCTCGACGGCCGATCTGCGCGCCGAAGACGTGCTGGTCGCGGCCAATTACAGCGACGTGGATAGCTGGTAATGGCGGAGACGGCGTCCAAAAAACCATCGTTGAAAATGTGGCTGGTCGGCTCGATCGTGCTGAACGTCTTTCTGGCGGGCTCGTTGATCGGGGTGGGCCTCATCGCCCAGAAGCATTTCAAGCCGCATTCGGACAAGAACCTGCCCGCCCTGACGCGGATGGTCGAGGGTCTGACGCCCGCCAATCAGGAAAAAGCACGCGAACTGCTGACCGAAGCGGCGCTGGCCGGCGAAACCGACATGAACGAAAGCCGCACCCATCGCGAAGCGGCGACGCGGCTCGTGCTGGAGGCCAACCCCGATCCTGTGGCCATTCAGGCCGAGATCATGAAGGCGCGCCGCGTCGAATCCTCGGCCAAGGACAAGATCGAAACGGCGATTCTGACCCTGCTGCTGCAATTGCCGATCGAGGAACGGGCCAAGGTCGCCGACCGCCTGATCAAGGGGCCGCAACGCGCCCGTGCCAAGGCGATGTACGACGTGAAAAAGGCTCAGGAAAAGGCTGAAAAGGAAAAGACGGGCAAGGCGTCGGCTTCGGCGTCCTGATCGGTTAATTCCGTATCTGGGGATTCGAAGCAGAATTGACCACGGAAAACACAGACAGCACGGAAACGCTGGTTCGTCTTTCTTGCCCGAAGGGCCTCTTCTTGCGAGTAACGCGCTCAGATTAAGGCGCATCGTGCAATTATAAACAGCACAATGAATTTCAGTGCTTTCCGTGTTTTCCGTGGTAAATCTTAACCATCGTCAACACATCCCGACTTACTCGGCCTTATGCGCATGGGCGCAACTGAGCACGCTGGCGATCAGCAACACGATCGCCGCGCCTTCCATGAGCGTCGGCAACCGCGCCTCCCACAAAAAGCCGTAGAGCAGGGCGAACAGGGTCTCGAACAGGATCATCTGGCCGATCAGGGTCATGGGCAACAGGCGACTGGCGCGGTTCCAGGAGGCGTTGCCGATCACCGAACAGAGGATGGCAACGCCGGTCACGACGCTCAGAAACGTCCACCAATCGGTGTCTGAGTGTGCACCCGCGCCGAACAGGAAGGCCGGGATGGCCAGAAGCAGCGCCAGCGCGCCGGTAACGACGCCGGTCAGCAGGCTCCAGTCGTGGGCGGTGACCTGTTCCAATTGGTTGAGCCAGCGGCTGTTACCAACGGCATAGACCGTCCACGCGATCAGCGCGCCGAACGCGCAGAGAAATCCGGTCAGAGACCCGCTCGCATCGCCGAAGGCTTCCCACGCCGTACAAGCGATACCCGCGATCCCCAGTAGTAGCGAGGGCACAAGCTTGATCAACGGCACGTGGCTGTCGCGGTGCCCCATCAGGGTGACGGTGACCGGCAAAAGCCCGATGATCAGGGTCGTCATGGCCACGCCGCCGGACTGCACGGCCTGCGCCAGCAGGACGTAATAGACGATATTGCCGACCAGACTCAGCCAGATCAGGCCACGCCACTCCGCGCCCCTGATCAGCGGGGCGAGCCGTTTCCACGACGGTGCGATCAGGATCGCCGCGACCAGCCCATAGGCCAGATAGCGCCCGGCCGACAGTTGCAGGGCTGAGAACCCCGGCACCAGTTCGGGCGTCAGGAAGACCAGCCCCCATAAAGCGCCCGCCGCCACGCCGCAGCCTATACCCAGCCAAAGTTTCTTTTGATCGGTCATGCTTTACCTAGGGTTTTTATACCTCCCTGCGCTTGCGCGGGGAGGGGGGCCATTGGCGGAGCCAATGGTGGTGGGGTGTCTTGCGGAGGTTCAACGCCATCATCCTAAATAGATAAGGCACCCCACCACCACATCTCACCACTTCGTGGTTCGTGCGGTCCCCGGCACCGGCCGCCCGGCTCCCCGCACTGAAGTGCAGGGAGGTATGATACGTTTATCGAGGTTACATGCTCTGAACCGATGTATTTGTCTTAACAAGTCGCGTCGGATGGCCCGGATCAGGCGGCGGCGATACCGGACGATGCAACGGTCGTGTCATCGGCATCGGCCCCGGCGGCGCTTTGATTGGTCGGCAGGATGACGCTGACCGTCGTACCCTGACCCAGAGTCGAATCGACCTCCAGACGCCCGGAATGCATCTCGATCAGCGACTTGGTGAGCGCCAGGCCGAGGCCGGTGCCTTCCTTGGTTTTCGAGAACTGGTTCTCGATCTGCTCGAATGGTTTGGCGAGGCGCTCGATGTCCTTTTCAGCGATGCCGATGCCGGTATCGGCGACATAGAGGTGGATGTTGCTCTCGGTCGCCACCGCAGAAACCGTGATCGTGCCACCCGCCGGGGTGAACTTTACCGCGTTGGTCAGGAGGTTGAGCAGAATCTGTTTCAGGGCGCGGTAATCGGCCTTGATTTCCGGCAACGGCGGCAGGTGGACGCGCAGCTTCAGCCCGGCCTTTTCGGCGCGTTGACGGATCAGACGCAGGGTGTCGTCGACGACTTCGTCGATCACCACCGGCTCGAAGCGCAGATTGAGCTTGCCCGCCTCGATCTTCGACATGTCGAGGATATCGTTGATGAGGGCGAGCAGGTGCTGACCCGACGAGAGGATATCGCCGGAATATTCCTTGTACCGCGCGTGGCCCAGCGGCCCGAACATTTCCGACGCCATGATCTCGGAGAAACCGTTGATGGCGTTGAGCGGCGTGCGCAACTCGTGCGACATGTTGGCGAGAAATTCCGACTTGGCGTGATTGGCCTGTTCGGCGCGAATCTTGGCCATTTCGTACTTCTTGGCGAGGTCGGCCTGGATGCGGCGGCTCTGCTCCAGCTTGTCGACCATGCCCTGAAGCTGTTCCTCGTTGCGCCGGCTCATCTCCTCCTGCACCTTGATGGCGGTGATGTCGGCGCCGGTCACGACGCGCCCGCCTTCGAGGGTTCGGCTTTCGGCGATCTGAATCCAGCGGCCGTCGTTCAGTTCGGCCTCGATGACGCCTTCGCGGGCATCGACGACATTGTACTGACGGCGAATGGCGATGGCCATGACCTTGTCGATCAGGTCGCGCTGCGCGCCTTGCTTCAAAAAGCGCGGATCGATGTTGAAGGTGCGTCCGAAGGTGTCGTTCCACATGACCAGCCGTCCGCGCCGGTCCCACAGGACGAAGGCGTCAGACACCGAATTGATGGCGTCGGTCAGGCGGGCCTCGGCGCGCTGGGCGCGCGACTGCGCCATGCGTTCGTCCGACACGTCGAGCGCCACGCCCGACAGCCGCGTGAAGCCGGACGGGCCGCGGCCCCCGGTCGATTGACCGCGCGCATCCATCCACAGTGAACGGCCTTCGGCGGTCGGCACGCGGAACGACACGTCGAGCGCGCCGTTGTGGCGGGCATTGTCGAGCGCCTTCTGGAAGGTGTCGCGGTGTTCGGGGGCGATGCGCGACAGGACTTCGGTGGTGGTCGCCATGCCGCCGCCGCCCCAGCCGAACATGACGCCGGTAACGTCCGACATGAAGACCTGATCGTTATCGAGATCCCACTCCCAGATGCCGCAGCGCGCCGCTTCGACGGCGAGGCGGTAGCGTTCCTCGTTTTCGCGGTACAGCTTCGCGGCCTCGGTCGTGCGACGGCCCTGCACCAGCAGAAGCAGGCCGAACAGACCGCCGATGACCAGCGGGCCCAGGAACAGCATCGCCCCCTTGAGCCACGACGAGGGGGCGGCGGCGACCGGCATGGCGTAGAGCGTCGTCAGGCCATTGTCGCCTTCGTTGGCGGCGGCGATGCGCACGAAGCCGCCTTCGGTCAGCGCCCCCTGCGTCAAACGCGCGGAGTTGGCGTTGTCGCGGATGTCGGCGGCGGTGACCGACAGCGCGTCCTTGACCGGCTGCCCGATCAGGGCTTCGTTCGACGCCCCGACGACCTCGCCCGTCGCATTGATGACCAGCGCCAGATTGTCGCGCGTATTTTCCGCCGAATCGAGCGGGTTGCGCAGCCGCCCGACCAGCCGCGCGCGACCGGGACCGGGGCTGAGCACCACATAGGGCCGCTCGTACTTGGTCAGGCGCGAACCCAGCGCCACGATCTCGAAGCTCTTGGTGGCGGTCTTTGCGGCATCGGTCTGAAGGGTAGCCTCGTCGGCCCCGCTGCGTGCGATGACCTTGCCGTCGGCATCGACCAGAGCCAGCGACAGGATCGCGCCGTTGGCGGTCTTCATCGCCTGATCCAGCGCCGCCGTCGCGCCTTCGGGCCGCGCAATATAGGCGGTGGCGGTGGCGTCCATCACGGCGCGGGCGACGGAAACCTGCGTGTCGATGCGCGCGGCGTTCAGCCGGGCATTGACCAGTCCCTGTTCGTCGCGCTGGGCCTGACCCGACGCGTAATCGTTCTGAAGCTCGTAGGTCGAAACGCCGAGAAACAGCGTCAGACCGAGCGTCAGGCTGAGGGCGCCGATACGCATCCACGCCGGCATCTTCGGATTGATATTGGTCAGCAGGTTGGATTTAAGCGTTGTTTTACCACGCAGGGCTGTGGCCGTCTCTGATGAGCGACCGTCGCTATAAGCCTGTGCATTATAGCGTTGCATCTGCGCGCGCGTGTCCTGCTAAAGAATTGAATCAAAAACCCCAAATCGCGCTACGACTGATTCGGGGTTAACGAACAGGGTAAACGCTTGGTTAATCTATTGTCGAGAGTCTTAAGGATTAATAAATCATCCCCGACGGACTTCCTTGTGGATCATCCGAAAGATGAATCCACAGCCGTTTACTCGGCTTCAGGTGGGGCCGTGTTTATGCTTCCCGGGGGCTGATGGTCGTCAGACCAGCCTTCGCGGCGTTCGGGACCGTTATAGCTGCCGTCGTTGCGGCGGCGGCGGTCTGGGCCGAAATAGCCCTGAGTCTTGATGAAGGGGCGCGGACGATCGATGACGGCGGCGACCTTCTTGTGCAGTTCGGTGGCGGTAACCGGCTTGGCGCAGAACTCGTTGACGCCGGAATCGCGGGCCTTGGTGACGCGCGAGCGTTCCGAGTGCGCCGTCAGCATGATGATCGGCACGTAGCGGTTGGGGCTGTCGGAAGAATTGCGCACCAGATGGACGAATTCGACGCCGTCGAGGACTTCCATCATGAAATCGACGATGACGATGTCGATCGAGTCGTTCTTCAGACGCTGAAAGGCATCCGAAGCGTCGCGCGCCTCGAACACATGCACGGCCCCGAAGCCGCGTAGGATGGTTTTGACGATGTTGATCATGTGGGCGTTGTCGTCGACCACCATGAACCGGACACGTTCAAGACCTGCCACGGGGAAACTCCTAATACAAGCCTTGCGAACTCCCTCCTCCCTACGCCGTGGGGAGGTGGCGCGCCGAAGGCGTGACGGAGGGGTACGATTCCGAACGTCTCAGCACGTTGAACATCCGGGCGTCATACCCCTCCGCCTCAACGCTTCGCGTTTCGGCACCTCCCCATGCAAGCATAGGGAGGAGGGAGAGCGTAATAACGTTCCTATCTGATATCAGCCTATACGCACCAATACTTTTCAAGCCGTTAAGGTTTAGGCCGCCAAGGCCTTACCCGCCAGTTCGCTGACGTTCTTCGACAGGTCCGGCGTCGCCAGAATGCGCTCCAGCGCCGCCTTCATCAGCCCGGCATGCGGTTCGGCATAACGTGTGAAACCGCCGAAGACCTCGACCAGTCGCGCCGCCGTCATCGGATTGAATTTGTCGACCTGCAAGATCTGATCGGCGATGAAGTCGTAACCCTGACCCGACACGTCGTGGAAGACGCTGGGGTTGTTGGCGGCAAAGGCCTGCACCACGGCGCGCCAGCGGTTGGGTACGCGGGCGTCGAAATCGGGATGCTGCGTCAGGCGGCGCACGCGGTCCAGCGTCTCAGGATTGGCGCACATGGCCTGGGCGGCGAACCACTTGTCGAGCACCAGAGGCTCATCCTTGAAGCGGTCATAGAAATGCGCGAGGCTGCCGTCGTAGTCTTCGCCGTGGACCTGAGCGATGGCGTTGAGCCCGGCCATCTGGTCGGTCATGTTGTCCGCTATCTGATAGTGATACTGCGAACGACGGGCCAGTTTTTCACGTCTGGCCTGATCGCCCGTCGCGTAGCTGGCCATCATCAGATCAAGCAACGCGTTGCGCAGGGCGCGGCGACCGGCGGATTTGGCGTCCGGGCTGAACGCGGCTCGCGCTTCCAGCCGTTCGGTCTCGAATGTTTCGTACAGCGCTTCCAGATCGGCAAACAGAGCGTGGGACAGTTCGCCCTTCAAGGCGCTGCGTCGCGTATGAATATAGGCCGGATCGACGGGCGTCAGGATCTGCGCCAGATCGGGCTCCGTCGGCAGGCCGATGATCAGGGCCTTGAACGCGTCATCAAGCGTGTCGTCGTTCAGCGTCGCGCGCAGGGCCTCGGCATAGGCGGCGGCTGTGCCCGTCGCCGACAGGATCAGGTTCTTGGCGAGGCTTTGCGCCGCTTCCCAGCGGTTGAACGGGTCGGCATCGCCACGGAAGCGGGCGAATTTATGCGCATCGGGCTCGGTGAGGGTCAGTTTGACCGGGGCCGAGAAACGGCGCAGGGCCGAGACCACCGGCGCGGTGGCAACATTGTCGAGTACCAACGTCGCTTCGGCCTCGCGCAGCACGAACAGGGTGTCGCTGACGGTTTTGCCCTCGACCGTAAAGGTCAGGGGTGCGCCGTCTTCGGACAGCAGGCCGAGGCGGATCGGGATCGGCACCGGGTGCTTGTTGGCCTGGGCCGGGGTCGGGTGGGTGACCTGCGCCAGCGCCAGCGTCAGGCGTTGGGTTGCCGCGTCGTAGGTAGGCGTGATCGTCAGGTGCGGCGTCCCCGCCTGCACGTACCATTTCAGCCACGGCGCGAAATCCTCGCCGGTGACGGCTTCGAAGCTTTTCAGGAAATCTTCAAGCGTCGCCGCCGTACCGTCATTGGTCTGGAAATAATGATCCAGCGCCTGACGGTACACCTCCGGCCCGACATAGGTCTTCAACATGCCGACGATTTCCGCGCCTTTTTCATAGATGGTCGCGGTGTAGAAATTGTCGATCTTGAGATAGGACGACGGGCGCACCGGATGAGCCAACGGCCCGGCGTCTTCGGGGAATTGCCGCGCGCGCAGGGCCTTGACGTCCTTGATGCGCTGAACCGCGTCGCCGCGCATATCGGCGCTGAACCCCTGATCGCGGAAGACGGTCAGGCCTTCCTTGAGGCACAGCTGGAACCAGTCGCGGCAGGTGACGCGGTTGCCCGACCAGTTATGGAAATATTCGTGGGCGATGACGCTTTCGATGCGCTCATAATCGAGGTCGGTCGCCGTGTCGGGATCGGCCAGCAGCAACGAGGCGTTGAAGATGTTCAGGCCCTTGTTTTCCATGGCCCCGAAGTTGAAATCGCGCACGGCGACGATCATGAACAGGTCGAGATCGTATTCGAGGCCGTAGACCTCCTCGTCCCAGCGCATCGAGCGTTTCAGCGCGTCCATCGCGTAGGCGGCGCGCTCGCGCATTCCCGTATCGACATAGATTTTCAGATCGACGGTGCGGCCCGACGCGGTGGTAAAATCGTCCTCCAGTACGTCCAGTTCCCCGGCGACCAGGGCGAACAGGTAGGACGGTTTGAAGAACGGATCTTCCCACACGGCGTAGTGCATGTCGCCGTCTTCACCTTGTTCGATAAGGTTGCCGTTCGACAGCAGGTGCGGGAAGCCGGCCTTCGGCGCGCGCACGGTGACGGTGAACTTCGACAGGACGTCCGGGCGGTCGGGGAAATAAACGATCTTGCGGAAGCCCTCGGCCTCGCACTGCGTGCAGTAACGGCCCGAGGACATGTAGAGGCCTTCCAGCGTCTTGTTGTCCTGCGGGTTGATCTCGACCGCGATGGTCAGCGTGAAGGCGTCCGGCACGTCGTTGATCGTCAGGGTTTCGGGCGTCACCTTGTAATCGCCGGTTTCCAGTGCGCGACCGTCGAGCGAGACGCCCAGCAGTTTCAGCCGCTCGCCCAACAGGACCAGCGGCGCGTCGGCGGCCCCGATGCGCTCAAGGCTGAGGGTCGCCGTGACCCTGGTTTCGGTCGGGTGCAGGTCGAAGACCAGCCTCGTGTCGGTAACGCGGAAGTCGGGCGCCTTATAGTCGGTGAGGCGGATCGGACGGGCGATTTCAGTGCGCATGGGAGGCTCGGCAAAAAAGACTGACCGCCAAGCTATAGCAGGTTCGTCCTTACCGGCATTACAAATTTATGATGCGGAAAATAGCCCCTCATTATCATACCTCCCTGCACTTTAGTGCGGGGAGGGGGACCATTTGCGGAGCAAATGGTGGTCGGGTGCTTTGCCGAAGTTCAGCGGTTGCTATTATGAGAAAGTAAGACCACCCCACCTGTCATCGCTTTGCGATGCCCATCGCTGGCGAAAGCTATACTTTCGCTGCGCTATACCCCGTCCGCGGGGAGGTATAGATTTGGAGGAAACTTATGCCAAACTCAACTCGCGCAATTTCTGCGCCAGCAGCCCCGGCTGGATCGGCTTGGACAGATAGTCGTCCATCCCCGCTTCCAGACAGCGTTCGCGATCCCCGGCCAGCGCATGGGCCGTCACCCCGATAATACGATGACGCAGACCCTTGCCGCCTTCCATGTCACGGATGCGACGGGTGGTCTCGAATCCGTCCATCCCATACATCTGCACGTCCATCAGAATGGCGTGATAGGGCCGTTCCGCCGCTTCGATCCGCTCCAGCGCTTCGGCGCCGGACTCGGCGGCCTCGGCGTCGAAGCCCATCTCTTCCAGCATCAGGGTCGCAACCATGATGTTCGGCGCATAGTCCTCGACGATCAGAACGCGGGCGCGCTCCCCGGCCTCGACCGGCGGCGCGGGCAGGGTATCGACCGGCGCGGCCACGGCAGCCGCGGGCAGGGTCAGGCGCACGATGAAGGTTGAGCCCGCGCCTTCGCGGCTGTCGACCGAAATGTCGCCGCCCATGACCTCCATCAGAGCCCGCGCGATCGACAGGCCCAGCCCCGAGCCGCCGAAGCGCCGGGTGATCGAGGCGTCGGCCTGGGTGAACTTGTCGAATATCTGGGCGCGTTTGGCCTCGGCGATGCCGATGCCGGTGTCGCGCACGCGGAAGGTCAGGGCGATCTTGTCGCCAACTTTTTCTCCTTCGCCGGTCAGCTCGATCTCGCCCGCCGAGGTGAATTTCAGCGCGTTGGAAATCAGGTTCATCAGCACCTGCTGCAACCGCGTGCGGTCGCCAGTGACGGCAAGGCCCTGCATCTGGTCGTCGAGCCCGAAAGCCAGACCCTTGCGCTCGATATCCTGCGCGAACATCATCTTGAGATCGGCCAGAACGTCGGACGGGCGGAAGGCAACCGTTTCCAGTTCGATTCTATTGTCTTCAATTCTGGAAATATCGAGCAGATCGTTGATCAGGCGCAGCAGCAGTTGCGCATTGGTGCGCAGGGTCTCGACGATGCGGTACTGATCGTCGTTGAGCGGCGACTTGATCAGGATGTCGGACAGGCCGGTTACCACGTTCATCGGCGTACGGATTTCGTGGCTCATCGTCGCCAGAAAATCGGTCTTGGCCTGAGACGCGGCTTCGGCGCGCTCCTTGGCCTGTTGCAGTTCGTGGCGCTGACGCACGTTTTCGCGCAGCAGTTTTTCCTTGACGAAGGCCGCGTGCATGACGGCGGGCAGGAGGTCGAGATAGGCCTGATTGATGTCCTTGACCGCGTAGTCGGCGGCGCCCTGTTCCATGGCATCGATAGCGATGCGCTCATCCCCGCCTGCGGTGAGAATGATGACGGGGGTGGTATCTTCACGCCGCTTCATCTCGCGCAGCATCTCGAGGCCGTTCATCCCCGGCAGGTTGTAGTCGAGCAGGATCAGGTCGTAGGGTACCTCCTCCAGCAGCTTCAGTCCGGCCTCTGCCGTTTCGGCCAGTTCGACGGTCAGGCCGTGCCGCTGCATCCGTTTTTGCAGCAGGCGGCCCAGCGCGTCGTCGTCTTCGATATAGAGGATGGTCGTCAGCGGGGTATTGGGCATGTAGCTTGCTCTTTATCCCCTCGCCCCCCAAAAACTAAATATTGGGGGGAGAGGGTGGCGCGAAGCGCCGGGTGAGGGGGTGTAAGAGGCAATAGCGGAGTTTGTGACTCCCCCTCACCCCAACCCTCTCCCCGCGGGGGAGAGGGGGCTTAAAATCATTTCATCACCGTATGCGGCACCTGCACCACGGCCAGCATCAGGCCCAGCTTGCGGATGGCGTCGGAGAAGTTATCGTATTCGACCGGCTTGGTGATATAGACGTTGCAGCCCAGCTCATAGCAGCGATCGATTTCGCGCGGATTGTCGGTGGTGGTCAGCACGATGACCGGGATGGCGCGGGTCGCCGGGTCGCCTTTCAGGCGGCGCAAAATCTCATAGCCGTCGATATGGGGCAAATTAAGGTCGAGCAGAACCAGCGACTTCTGATGCTGTTCCTTGTTCTGATCGTCGCTCAGGCCATTGTTGAAGAAGTGGTCGATGGCCTTTTGCCCGTCGTCGAAATGCAGGATCGGATTGCCGATCCCGGCGCGCTCCAGATTCTTGCGAATCAGCTTGGCGTGGCCGGCGTCGTCCTCGATCATGACCAGGGTGAACTGCGCGTCGAATTTGTTGATGATCATGCGGATACCCTGATGTCGTCAGCGGGCGGTGTGACCGGCTCGGTGACCGCTGCGCGTTTCGGAAGACGGAAATGAAAGCGCGTGCCCTCATCGATTGTCGATTCAAACCATATACCGCCCGACAGCCGCCGCAAGGTCGCCTTGACATAGGCCATGCCGAGCCCCAGCCCGCCGACCTCGGTCGTATTGCGGGCGCGGCGGAAAATCTCGAACACCTTGGGCTTGTCGACGTCGTCGATGCCGCGGCCATTGTCGGCCACCGTAAAGATGAAGTCGTTGGAGGTTTCGCGCACCGACACCTCGATGCGGCCCGGCACATCGGGTCGCAGATATTTCACGGCGTTGTCGAGCAGATTGCCGAAGATCTGCTCCAGAGCGATCGGGTCGGTGACGAGCGTCGGCAAGGGCTGGCAGTCGATGGCGATGCCCTTGTGCGTGATATCGTAGCCCAGCGCGCCGATGCATTTGTCGAACACGGCCTGCGCGTCGACCTTTTCCAGCGTGAAGACGCGCTTGCCGATGCGCGACAGGTCGAGGATGGCGCGCGTCAGGCTGTCCATGCGCTCGACGCCCTTGGCGATGAAGCCGAGCGCTTCGGGGATGTCCTCTTTCAGCGCCGTGTCGAGCACCTTGCGGTCTTCGGGTTTGAATTTGGCCTCGTAAGGTTTCAGGGCCGCCGTCACGTCGGTCACCGACAGTTCCAGCTCCTTCGAGAAGCCTTTCAGATTGACCAGCGGCGAGCGCAGGTCGTGCGAGGTGATATAGGTGAAGGTTTCAAGGTCGGCATAGAGCTGGCGCAGTTCCTCCTCGCGCTGCTTCTGTTCGGTGATATCGGCGTGGGTACCGATCATCGTCTTGAACGAGCTGAAATCGTCGCCGATGCCAACGCCGCGCGACAATATCCAGCGATAGCCGCCGTCCTTGTGCTTCATGCGGAAGACGTTGCGGTAGACCGGATCGCTGCCGTCCATATAACGCCTGAGCGCCGCATCGGAGTCGGCGCGATCGTCGGGATGGATCAGGTTGCGCATGACCTGCGCCTCGTTGGCGATCTCGTCCGGCCCGTAGCCGAGCATGGCCTTGTAGGCGGCGGAGCAGTAGAATTCGTCGGTCAGAAAGTTGATCTCGAACAGGCCGTCATTGATGCCTTCGGTGACTTCGCGGTAGCGCTGCTGACTGGCCTCCTGCGCCGCCAGCCGGTTCTGGAATTCGGTCTCCAGATTGATAATGGTCACGGTTCCCATCAGGACGATACCGATCAGCAGCACATTGCCGATGACGACCGTATAAAAGAAATTGCTGCGCTCGACCTTGGCCTCGGCGGCCTGAAGGCGGACCTTGATCAGCCGCTTGACCGTATTGGTCTCGATCAGGCGGCGGATATTGGCCATTTCCTTCGTCTGCTTCTCGAAGGTCTTGAGCTGAATTGCCTGTCCGCGCTCCAGCGTCCGGTTCTCGATCTGGTCGTCCAGCACCTTGCGAAAGGCGCGAATACGCTCGATCCACAGATAGAGATCGCCCGCCGATTCCGGGTCCTTGCGCAGAATCAGGCCGCTGAGACCGCTGAGGTCGCGCTCCAGCATCTTGCGTGCCACCATATAGGCTTCGAGCGTGGTGGGTTCACCGGAAATCAGATAGGCGTGAACCCCGGTTTCCATGTCGAGCAAATCGACCACCACGACCCGGCTCAGGCGAATCATTTCGTATTCGTAAAGCGCGGCATCGTTGCGCGCCTGAATGCGTTCGTAGTGTTTGTAAACGATGAAGGAGAAGGCGACGACGGCGATGGAAATCAGCGCGAACATGACGAGGTAGTAGTGTTTGCGCCTCAGCAAGCCCTGCCACATCATTTCCCGCTTTCCCCGCTTCCCGAAACGTCAGCTAAAAACGCTACTAAGGCCTAATGCCCGTCAAAGGCATTAGGCCTGTAAATTCTCTGGATAGTCCAGTCTTACTTCTTGGCTTCCTTGGCCGCTTCGGAAACGGCATCGCCACCCGCCGAGACGTCCTTGCCGGCGCCTTCGATCGTGTTGCAGGCGTTCAGGGCGGGGATGGCCAGGGCCAGACCGGCGATGAAGAGCAGCTTTGCGGATTTCTTGGTCATGTGCATATCCTTTGAGTGCGTATCTCGGTGATCCCCATCGTAAGTTGACACTGCACCTGCGCCGGTAATGGGTCTATTCTGCGTGAGGGGGAAATTGTAAAAAAGCAGCAAGTAAAATCAGGGGGCTTTTTTACCGCGCTTTAATCCCTGACGGAACGCCGTGAAGATGCCGACCGCGCCACTGACGGTATTGGTGAGTGTTTTCTGGCCCGGTAGGCTCGTGCCTTCGCCGATAAGCGTATCGAAGGCCCGCCGCACGGTTCTTTGCGCTCTTACCAGCGCCCAGCCCAGCCCGCACAACAGGACGACTATGCCCGCGCCGATGAACAGACCGGCGCTCAGCGTACCCATCCCGGCATTGATCATCAGGCTGAACGCCAGCCACAGGCCGGTAAACAGCAGCAAGGCGAGAGCCGACATCGTAAACACGATAAGGGCCAGCAGTCCGGCCAATGCCACAAGGAGGGCCTGAACGTGAGGCCTGACCGAGGTGATGCGGTGGCGGGTCAACAAAAGATCGACGGCTTGGGCAACGAGTGACATCTGGGTTCCGGATAAGACGAAAAAAGCGGGCGAAGTCCGTTAAAGACTTCGCCCGCCGGTTAGCTTTACAGGTCAGGCTTAGCGCTTGATCAGCATGCCGAGCAGGACACCGGCGCCCAGGGCCAGAAGGCCGGTGCGAACCGGATTGTCATGGACTTCCTTGTTCAGGCGACCACCGGCGGTGTTCAGGTGACCCTGAGCGTCGTCGAAAAAGGTGCGGACCTTGGCGCCGGCTTCACTGGCGCGGTGGGTCAGGTCGTCGATGACCTTGTGGGCACCGTCCTCAGCCTTGTTCAGCGCGCGGTCGGCGTCGGAACGAACATCGTGTTCCGCCAGAACCTTGGTGACACCGGCGGCGGCTTTGGTAGCGGGGGACAACATCGTGGCTCTCCTGTCGTAATTTCAAAAAAATCGGGGTTTCGGGGGGAGGAAGAAAGGGGTGTCACATCCACACGGATCGCGGGGCGGGGGGATGTCTGACACGGAGGGCTGTGTGTGGACTGCGCAAAACGAGGATGGGGGGTGTCTCGTTTTGTCCGTGTCGGCTGATCCGTGTGGATGTGATGACTTGACCCTACCGACGGCGCTTTAAGGATGCCATGTCTATGCGCCGGTGCAAAAATAAGCGCACGGTAAAGGTTTTGGCGGTGGCGTGACCCTGACGGCATACTTATGCGAAAACCCTTGCAAACTCAGCGAAACCTGACGATCCGGCAGGCATGATAAAGGCCTCAGTCACGGGCATTGCGATGCCGGGCGACTGCCCCTCTTACTTTAAAGCAAGGAGCTTTCAGATGAGCGATTTTAAAGGTTCGATCAAGGAAACCGCGGGCGCTGCCGAAGAAGAACTCGGCGAGGCCATCGGCAACGACAAGATGGCGGTCGACGGCCGCAAGCTGCGCAACGAAGGCCGCATCGAAAAGGGCAAGCTGCCCAAGGTGAACCCGGTCGGCTCCGAAAAGCCCTAGATTTCGACCCAAGGTTTAACGTCTACGCCTAGCAGCCAAAAACACCCCCGGTCGCTGACCGGGGGTGTTTTTGTGTTTCATTTTTCTCCTCCCTACGCTGTGGGGAGGTGGCATTTGCGCAGCAAATGACGGAGGGGGATGACGCGGAAAGAGTTGCGCGTTGAGGTTTTGGTTTTGGGGCTCAAACGACAAGGTTCGCGTCTTTTAGATCGGCGGAGTAATCCCCCTCCGTCGCTTCATTACACTCAGCGCCACCTCCCCATCTTCGCTGAAGGCTCGATAGGGGAGGGCGTCTTACAACCTGACGACCTTCGCCGTCTGGCTCGCCGTTTCCGTCGGTGTGGTCTTGAGCGGATTGCGCAGGGCATGCACGAACGGCTTGGCGTCGATCTCGAACACGTCGCCGTCCTGCGTCGCCACGCCGTCGGCAAACGAGGCCGTGGCCGTACCGAAGCAGTGCACATGTACGTCGCCCGGCACGCGGAACAGAGCGTATTTGAAGTGGTGGTGCTCGAGATTCTCAAACGTGTGGGACATATTGTCCTCGCCCGAAATGAACGGCTTTTGCCAGATGACTTCGTTGCCGCGCACGATCTTCGAAGTGCCCTGAACGTGGCTCGGCAAGTCGCCGGTCAGGATTTCGACCCCCAGCGACGCCGGACGCAGCTTGGAATGGGCCAGCCACAGATAGTTCTGCTTTTCAACCACGTGATCGGAAAACTCGTTGGCCAGGGCAAAGCCGATGCGATAGGCCTGTGCGTCGTCGCCGATGACGTAGATCCCGGCCATTTCCGGCTCTTCGCCGCCGTCTTCGGCAAAATCCGGCGAGACCAGTGCCTGACCCGGACCGACAAGGCCGTGGCCGTTGCCCTTGTAGAACCATTCCGGCTGCGCGCCGACCGTGCCGGTTTCCGGCTTGCCGTTCTTCACGCCCATCAGGAACATGCGCATCGAATCGGTCAGGTTTTCCTCGCCGCTGGCCGCCGCCTTGTGCATCTTGTCGCGCCCCTCGGCGGAACCGAGGTGCGTCAGACCGGTGCCGGTCAGGTGCAGATGCGCGGGATCGGGATGATCGATCGGCGACAGGATGCGGCCTTCCGACAGGGCCAGCGCGATATCGACCGCCTCGCCCAGACCTTGTTCGGCCACCTGATCGGCAATCGAACGCCTGGCGGCGATGGCGGCACGGGCCAGTTCGTAGGTCGACGACACGCCGAGGATGGCTTTGGCGGAACCGTCGTCCTCACCGGCGGCGACACCGCGCGCTCCGTGGGTGTCGACGAACTGGATCAGGCGTAAGGTCATGGCGTTCCTCGCTTTTATGGAATATAACTCAGACAATTCATCGTGATTAGGCCGCGCTTTCGCGTTTGTCAAATCGTGTTTATGATGGTTATTGAGAATCTCAGACTTTTGCGGCCGTCGGGCGGCAAGGGTAAAAGACAGGGATGTTAATGACCACCGATACCTCACCCCGCCTGGCGCTTCGCCGTCTCCCGTCTTCGGCGCAGGAGCAGAGCTTCGGCCTCAATTTTCAGGGGCGTTTGCACGGGGCGCTGGCCCATCGTCTGGGGGTGGATATTCTCAAAGGCGTCTATGCCCCCGGTCAGGTCCTGCCCAACGAAATCGATTCGTCGTCGACGCTCGACATTTCGCGCTCGGCCTATCGCGAGGCGATCCGCATCCTGGCGGCCAAGGGCATGGTCGAAAGCCGTCCCAAGGCCGGAACCAAGGTCACCGAGCGCAAGCGCTGGAACATTCTCGATCCGGAGGTGCTGGGCTGGATGTTCGAAACCGAGCCGTCGGAAGAGTTCATCAAGGGCCTGTTCGAACTGCGTCTGATCACCGAACCGGCGGCGGCAGAGCTGGCGGCCTTGCGGCGGACCGAGGCGCACCTGAAAGCGATGGATACGGCGCTGGATGTGATGGAGGCTGAGACGCTGGCGACCGAGACCGGGCGCAAGGCCGATCTGGAGTTCCACGACGCGCTGATGAACGCCACGGGCAATGAGGCTCTGGCGTCCTTGAGCCACTCCATCGGAGCGGCGGTGGCGTGGTCGACGCGTTTCAAACAACGCAGCGGGCCATTGTTGCGCGATCCAGTGCCGGACCATCGCCGCGTCTATGACGCCATCCTACGTCAGGATGCAGGTGCCGCGCGCTGGTGCATGGAATCGCTGATCCGAATGGCGCTCGATGATACGCAGCGCACGATGAAGACGCAGTATCTGGAACCGCGCACCTAAACAAAAACCCCGCCGAGTCATCGGCGGGGTTTTTGTTTGTCGAGTTTAATACCGGCTATAATCGCGGGTTCGCGCTGCGTCCGGTAATGGCGTTGTAGACCAGACCGGCGATGAACAGCACCACGAAGATCACGGCGATGAACTTGGCGATATCGGCAAAGGTGCCGGCGAGGCCGGAGAAGCCGAACAGGGCGGCCACAACGGCCAGAATGAAGAAGGTGATGACCCATCTCAACATGGAAAGTCTCCGTAAACTGAGTGTATATTAGCTCGAAGACCATCCTGCGCTCTGTCCCATAAGGATGCAAAACGGGAGAGGGTTTAGGCCATAAGCCGGAAATAAATGACTTTTCAGCATCGCTTGACAAAACTCTACATATATATAGTTTTGTCTCATGTCGCGAAAATCCCGCCGCTTATCACCCCAGACGCTCTCTGTTCTGACCGCCCTCAGTGCTGGCGGGCAGAACTGGCTCTATGGCCTTGAGTTGTCCGCCGCCACCGGACTCAAATCCGGCAGCCTTTACCCTATCCTGATCCGCCTTAGTGAACGCGGACTGGTCGAAGGGCAGTGGCTTGAGACCGAAAAACCGGGACGTCCGCCGCGTCACGCCTATCGCCTGACCGGGCAGGGCCGTGCGGCCTTGATCGAGGTAGATAGTCACGAGACCGCACCATTTTCCGCAGAGCCGAGGGGGGTCTGATCATGATTGCCGATTTGTTGATGAAACTGACCTATGCACTGACGCCGAAAGATCAGGCACTATGGTCTGAGGCCATGCGCGGCGAATATGCAGCGGAGTCACGAGGTCGGCTAGGCTGGGCCGCAGGCTGTCTTATGGTGGCTTCCGGCTGGCGCTTGAAAGCCGACGGACTATGGTTGGCCATCATTTTTGCCGTGCCGTTTTTCGGGTTCGATATCTGGAGCCACTGGTGGTGGCAGAATGTTATTTTACCGGTTATACCGTCTGGCTCGAAGCCCGTTATCATCGGGCCTGACGATATCAACCGGATGGCCTTCTTTTTTCAGAGCGGCTTAAAATACATGCTTTACGCACTGGCCATCGGTATGTGGCGGCCGAGGCTGCTGAGAGTCGCGGTTCCGCTGATGACCATGATCTGTCTGGCGCAGGTCTACTGGGCGCTGGCCCACTATAACTGGGTCATTGAAGGTCAGCCGGTTACTTTTGTTTATCTTCACTGGATGAACCTGCCACCTGTCATCGGCGAACTGGCGTTCATGATGCTTCTTGCTGTGAGTGCTGGCGGAGGGGCCTTGATCCGTCGCGCCGCCGATCGCAAACAGGCAAAATAAAACGGCGGCCGTTGGGGGCGCGGCCGCCGTTTTCTTCGCAGAGAGAGCGCTTAACCGGAGGGGTGTGTTAAGCGACGACCTCCATGCGGTATCCGATGCCGGATTCCGAGACGATAGCCTTGGACAGGCCTTCCTTGGCTTCCAGCTTTTCGCGGACCTGACCGATATAGACGCGCAGATACTGCGTATCGTCGACGTGGGCCGGACCCCAGACTTCCTTGAGGATCTGCTTGTGCGTCAGCATGCGCCCGCGGTTGACGAGGAAGAAGCGCAGCAGGTCGTATTCCTTCGGCGTGAAGGGCACCTTCTTTTCCTCGATGAAGACTTCGTGGCGCACAAGGTCCATGCGGATCGGGCCGTTGGTGACGTCGGGTTCGCCGACTTCCTTAACCACCGACTTGCGCAGATTGGCGTTGATGCGCGCCAGCAGGACTTCGGCAGAGAAAGGCTTGGTCACGTAGTCGTCGGCGCCGAGGTTCAGGGCGGCGGCGGCATCCATGTCTTCGGAGCGCGCGGTCAGGACGATAATGGGGATGTTCGACCACTGACGGATGGTCTGGATGACTTCCTTGCCGTCGATGTCGGGCAGGCCGAGATCGAGCAGGATCAGGTCCGGCTTGACCGAGGCCGACAGGCGGATCGCCTGCTTGCCGTTCTCGCTCTCGACGACCTTGAAGTCCGCCACATCGAGAAAGATGTTCAGCATCTTGCGGATTTCGTCCTCGTCATCCACCACAAGAATAGTGTTCTTTTTCTCGATCATCAGGCGTCCTCTGAAAGCAATAAACCAGTCGAAATATTGGTTTTTATATCGTCTTTATGGGTAGCGTTCCAAAAATAAAAATTAAATGCGGCTGTAGGCCGTATTTCCCAAGGGAGGGAAGTGTCACAGGGCGCGGAAGCGGATCGCCTGCCCGCCGCCGGGGGCGAGGCGAAGCGTCAGGCTGTCGGAAGCAGTAACGGTGGCCGTCTCGATAACCAGCGAATGCCGCGTATCCGTGCGGAAGTCGGCATCATCGCCATCGCGATAGATTTGCGCTTCGTATGCGCCCGGATCGAGGAAATCGAGCGCTATGGTAACCTGACGCGCTTCTGCATCGGTCACGGCCCCCAGATACCAGTCGGAGCCGCCGCGCTCTTTACGCACGATCGCCGCGTGCTCGCCCGGTTCGCCGCTGAGCATCCGCGTGTCGCTCCAGTCGGTGGGCACATCCTTGATAAACTGAAACGCGACCATATCCTGTTCGTAATGCTCGATCAGGTCGGCGGCCATGTGGATCGGCGAATAGAGCACCACATAGAGCGCCAGTTGCTTGGCCTTCGTGGAATAGATCGGCTGCCCGTTACCCCTGAGGCTGAGGATCCCCGGTGTGAAGTCCATCGGCCCCGACAGCATGCGCGTGAAGATCAGATTGACCTCGTGCTCCGGCGGGTTGGGCGGATTGCCCCAGCAATTATATTCCTTGCCGCGCTGGCCTTCGCGCGACACCCAGTTGGGCCAGGTCCGGCGCAGGCCCGTGTCCTTGATCGGTTCGTGCGTATTGACGGCGATCTTGTATTTCGCGGCGGTTTCGGTGACGCGCTGGAAGTGGCGGACCATGTCCTGACTGTCGTTCCATGTAAAATGCACGGTGCCGTCGGGACCCGTAAGCTGCGCGCCGCCCGCGTCGGCGACGTAGCCGGTCTTCACCGAATCGACGCCGTGCTGCTGATAAAGCGCAAAGGCGGCCTCCATCTGGGACTCATAGCGCGCGGCATTGCCTGCCGTTTCGTGGTGGCCGACGATGCGAACACCTTTTTCCCGCGCATAGGCGGCCACCTCGGCAAGGTCGAAATCGGGATAGGCTTTGACGAAATCGAATAGATGCCCTGTCGCGAACCAGTCTTCCCAGCCAAGGTTCCACCCTTCGACCAGCACGCCGCGAAAGCCGTGGTCGGCGGCGAAGTCGATATAGCGCTTGGTGTATTCGGTCGTCGCGCCGTGGTTGGGGCCCGCTTCCCACGTTTTCAGACCCAAGTGCATGTCCCACCAGATGCCGACATATTTGAACGGTTTGATCCAGCTTACATCGCCCAGCACGTTGGGCTCATTGAGGTTCAGCATCAGCGGCGAATGATAAAGGTCCGGCGCGGTGTCGGTGATGATCAGCGTCCGCCACGGCGTTGCAAAGGGGGCGTCGCGCGTCACACTGGGGCCAGTGGACGAGGGGGCCAGACGTACCTTGATCCGCTGGCCATCCACGCGGCGCAACCACGCGGCGGCATAGTCGATCAGGGCCGCTTCGTGGAAGGCAATGTAGAGGCCTGAGTCGGTTTTGACCGTCATCGGGGTTTGCGATTGCGACACTTCGGCCAGAGGCGTTTGCTGGACGATATATTCCTCGCGGCTCCATTCCCCGGCGACGTTCCAGAAGGCGGTCGCGGAATCCACCACGGCAAATTCGGTCAGTTCGTCGCTGATGTTGAGGGCCGGCAGTTGTGCTTGATCCGGGAATTCATAGCGGAAGCCGACGCCGTCATCGAACAGGCGGAACACGATACTCATGCGACGGTCGGCGAACTTCGCCTGAATGAGATCGACGCGCAGTTCGACGTGATGATCGCGCAAGAACTGCCATTCCCCCCACGGCTGTTCCCAGGTCTCGTCGTGCGTCGTAATGCTTGCGGCTTCCAGCGCGAAATGTCGGTCGAGCTTGGGCTGGTCGGTCAGGATAAAGCCCAGCCGCGACGGGGCGATCACCGGCTGACCCTTACGATCAATCATATAGGCCGCGCGGCCTTCCTTATCGAGCCCGACGCGGACGGTCAGCACGCCACCGGGCGACGATGCCTGCGCGACCACCGCATAGCCTGTGGCTTTCGTCACATCGACATCGAGGGTGGGCGTATCGACGGCGGGGGCGACCCAGCCGATGGTCGTGGTGCTCATGACGATCCCTGTCCGTATTATACCGCTACAGGTTAGGACGCTTGCCGCGCCTTGTCACCGCCTATGTGAGCCGCGGCAAATCCGTCACCGTTGAATAAAAAGACGCAGCGACAGCTTCCTTTCAGTAATTGTCATTTGGCGACCCCCGCGTTTGGGGGTAATCATTATGACCAAAATAAGGCCCGAATTACGACCTCGTTACAGGGTGGGCCGCGTCCAGAAAGTTATGCGAAGCCGTGCCCGATACGAGTTTGCCGTCCAAAGTCGCTGTTGACCGCCTGCTGGGCAACGCCGCCCTGTGGGGCGTGGCGGCGGCGACCGTGGCGTTTGCGGTCTTGACGCTGTGGGCGGCCCTCAGCCTGCCGCAGTTCAGTGGACAGTTCGTGGCGAAGGACGATGCGGTCTATCTGACGACGGGGAATTTCGAGGGTCGCGTTACCGGCCTGTCCAACCCGCAGGTGCTGCTGTTCACGCCCGAAGCGGCGGATTTTGTGCCCGAGCCCGACACCCTGCCCAGCTATGCCGATTACGACCGCTTCGTGTCGCGTCAGGCCGTGCTGAACCGCATGGCTCAGGGCGACTTCATCCGCGTTTGGATCGACGGCGCGCCGGTACATGACCTGAGGCGCCAGCCGCGGACGATCAGCGACCTGACACCGCATTTCTGGTCGCCGATGGTCACCGGGCTTATCGTCTTTTTTATCGGCGGCTGGGTGTGGGCGATGCGGCCGCGCGAGTTGGTGACGCGCCTGTTGTTTTTCAATGCCTTCGGCCTGATGATCTCGGCGCTCAGCATGGCAGTTTATGGCGCACGGCCTCTGGCGGTCGAGCCGCATCTGTTTCTGTCTCTGATGGTGCTCAACCACGCCGGAGCGGCGCTGTTCGGCACGTCGATCCTCGCCCTGCTGATGATCTATCCGCGGCAACTGACCTCGGGTAACTGGGCGCTGGCCATGCTGTTCAGCGTCGTGCCGATCGTCGTCGCCGATCAGATGCGGCTTCTCGGTTCGCCCGGCGGGACGTACCTCGTCAACGGCGTCCATACGTTGGGGATTCTCGGCCTGATCGCGGCACAGGCCGTGGCGACGCGGCACGATCCGCGCGGGCGGGCGGCACTGGTCTGGCTGGGGGTGTCGGTGGCGCTGGGGACCGTGGCGTGGATGACGGTGGTCACGCTCTACGCCTTATCCGGCGACCTGACGGCCATGCCCGAAGCCTATGCCTTCCTGAGCTTCCTCGTCATCTATCTGGGGCTGGCCTTCGCCGTCAGCCGGTTCCGGCTGTTCGAAGCCGGTGACTGGGCGTTCCGGATTCTGTTTTTTGCTTTGGCCGCCGTGCTGTTTATCGCGCTCGATGCCGCGCTGGTCTATGTCGCGCATCTGGGGCAGTCCCCGGCCATGACGGTCGCCATGCTGCTGATCGCTTTTGGGTATTTGCCTCTGCGCGACGGCCTGTGGCGGCGGTTGGTACGCGGTAAGGCGATGGACGACGAGGCGCGCTTTGCCGCTGCGCTGGACATCGTCCACGCCCCGGCGACAGAGCGCGCCGATCGTTGGGCCAACCTGCTGCACGGTCTGTTCGAGCCGTTGCGCGTCGAGGCCATTCCCGGCGACGTGACGCAGGCGACGATTGCGGGCGAGGGGGTGGACCTGCGCGTGCCGTCCTTCGTGCCGGGGCAATCCCTGCGCCTGAGCGAGCCGCGTCTGGGACGTGGCCTGTTCGGCCCGACGCAGGAACGTCAGGTGCGGCAATTATGGAGCCTGATCGATAGCGGTGTGGCGGGGCTTGAGGCCTACGAACGCGGCGCGAAGGCCGAGCGCCGCAAGGTGGCGCAGGACCTGCACGACGATGTCGGCGCGCGGCTGCTGTCGGGCCTGATGGTCGCCGACGACAGAACGCGGCCGATCCTGCAATCGGCGCTGGCCGATATTCGCACCCTGTCGTCAGCCATGCTGGCCGAAGCCGCGCCGCTCGACCACGTGCTGGCCGATGTGCGTGCCGAGGCCGCCGGGCGGTTGGAAGCGGCGGGAATCGCGCTCGATTGGGAACCGCTGGACAGCACCGCCGTCATCGATCACGCGCAGCAAAAAGCGCTGGTCTCCGGCGTGCGCGAAATTGTGTCGAACATCATCCGCCATTCGGGTGCCGCCCAAGTCGTCGTGGCAGTGCGGCTGGATAAGGGTCTGACGCTGACGATCGCCGACGATGGCAAGGGCTTCGACGTGAACCTGACCGAAGGCAATGGTCTGCCGGGACTGCGGGTGCGTTTTTCCGCCGCTGGCGGTCATGCGGATATATCAAGTGGAACAGGCGTATGCGTCACCCTGCACCTGCCGGTGACGGAACGGATTTTATCGGGGATGGATGCGTATGGATGACGGTGTATTCCGGGCCGGAAAGCCGGTCTGCCTGCTGATCGAGGATCAGCCCAAGACCCGCGACTGGATGCGCGCGGCCCTGACCGAGGCCTATCCGGAGGCCGAGATCGTCGATGCGGCGACGCGTCGCGACGCCAATCTGTGGCTGGACCACTTCGCCGCCACACCGGAGCGGTTGTGGCTGGTGCTGGTCGATCTGGGTTTGCCGGACGGGTCGGGCGTGTGCCTGATCCATCGCCTGACGTCGGAGTTCCCGAAAGCGGTTAGCGTCGTCGCCTCGATCTATGACGACGACGCGCATCTGTTCGAGGCGATTTCCGCCGGCGCGCAGGGCTATCTGCTGAAAGACCAGGCGCCGGAACAGTTCGTCGGCTACCTGAAACGCATCGAGCAGGGCGAACCGCCTTTGTCGCCGTCGATCGCCCGGCGGCTGCTCACGCATTTTCAGAACCGCCCTCAGATCAGCGCGTCGGGCGTCCCGCTCACCAGCCGCGAGACCGAGACCCTGACGTTGCTGGCGCGCGGCCTGACGATCAACGAGATCGCCAAACGCCTGAATTTGAAGGGCCAGACGGTCGCCAGCTACGTCAAGACGATCTACCAGAAGCTCAACGTGTCCTCCCGCGCCGAAGCCACGCTGGCGGCGGTGCATAGAGGTTTGGCATGACTCCCTCCTCCCTACGCAGTGGGGAGGTGGCACTGAGCGCAGCGAAGTGACGGAGGGTATTTCCTTGGCAGTTAAGCGTGTTTCACTGTCCTGGCTGTACCCTCCCGTCACGTCGCTCAGGCGACGCGCCACCCTCCCGCAAGCAGGAGGGAAGGTGCTCACCCCCCGTACGGCGGCAGGACCAGTGCGGTGCGCAGGCCCGGTCCCTGATCCTTATAGACACCGGGGCCTTCGTCGATCGTCAGGCGACCGCGGTGCGCCACGGCGACGGCCTCGACCATCGACAGGCCGAGCCCCACACCCGGCAGGGAGCGTGAATTTTCCAGCCGCACGAAGCGCTGAGTGATGCGGGCGCGGTCGGCTTCGGGGACGCCCTGACCGGTATCGGTGACCGAGAACTCGACCTCCTGCCGTGAATTGACGCGCAGGCGCAGGGTAATCCCCCCCGTCTGGGTATATTTGATGGCGTTGTCGAGCAGGTTAGCCAGAGCCTGCGCCAGAAAATCGCGGTTGCCGAAGGCAGTGACGCCCTTGTCGATTTCCGAGGTGAATTCCAGCCCCTTGTCCTCGGCCAGAATCTCGAACAGCTCGCACATATCCATCGCCAGCGCCGTGGCGTCGAACGGCTTCTGATCCGGGGCCTGACCCGCCGCCTGAAGACGCGACATGGAAAACACCGTCTGGAAGGTGCGCAGCAGCTGATCGGTTTCGGCCAAAGCCTTCTCGATGACGTCCGGGGCCTGCGACGGGTCTTTTTCGACGTCGTACAGCGAGACTTCGAGTTTCGAGCGCAACCGCGACAGGGGCGTCCTCAGATCGTGCGCGATGGCGTCCCCGGCGTATTTGAGGTTTCCCATCGTCTTTTCCATGCGGTCCAGCGTCTCGTTGACGCGTTGCGCCAGGGCGTCGAATTCGTCGCCCGAATGGCGCAGCTTCGCGCGCGCCTTGAGGTCGCCTTCCTTCACGGCATCGAAGACCTGCATCAGGCCCTGCACCGAGCGCGACACCTCGTTATTGATGATCATGCCGGCGAACAGCCCCAGCACGATGACCAGCACGCCGCCGCCCCACAGGGCCTTGAAGCCCATGTCGAAGCCCTTTTCCGACCACGAGGTGTCCATGCCGACATAGAGGTTGAGGCCGGGCCGGAGTGTCAGAACCTGCCCGCGATAGGCATAGGCCTTGCGCTGCCCGGCGGGGTCGGTCAGGCGGTAATTGATCTGGAATGGCGCGCGGGCATCGGGCAAGGTCTTGATGCGCTCGCGGATGTGGTTGAAGACGCGCGGCGTCACCTCGGTCATGGCGCGACGGTTCTGCGCCAGAACGCGGCCCTGATCGTCGTAGATATTCTTGATGAAGAACCACTCGGTGATGTCTTCCTCGACCAGGGTCTCAAGCACCGCCGCCTCGCCCTGTTCGCGATAGACTTCCTCAAGATAATCTATGCGCGACTTGACCTGAGCGTCCGACACGGCCTTGGTCTCGGACGACGAGGCGATGTAGATATAGGCGAAGATCAGCACCGCCACGAAGGAATAGACGGTGATGAACATCAGGGTCAGGCGGAACGGCGTCTGACGGAAGACGTTCGCGCTCAAGCGCATCCCGAAAAGTGGGGACCGGTTTTCGGATCCGGATGCGCGCCCACTTAGTGACAGATTCCTAAAATTGGGGATGCGGAAGGGCATCAGGCTTTCAACTGATAGCCTTCGCCGCGCACGGTGTGCAGCATCGGCTTGTCGAAACCCTTGTCCAGCTTGGCGCGCAGACGTGAAATGTGCACGTCGATGACATTGGTCTGGGGGTCGAAATGATAGGCCCAGACCTTCTCCAGCAACATGGTGCGGGTGACGCTTTGACCCACATGGCGCATGAGGAATTCGAGCAGCTGGAACTCGCGCGGTTGCAGGTCGATCTCGGTCGTACCGCGTTTGACGACGCGGGTGATCAGGTTCATCTCCAGTTCGCCCACGCGCAGCACGGATTCGACCGCGCCGGTGTCCTTGCGGCGCAGCAGCGCCTCGACGCGCGCAACCAGTTCGACGAGCGCATAGGGTTTGACCAGATAGTCGTCCGCCCCGGCCTTGAGGCCATAGACGCGGTCTTCGAGTTCGCCCAGAGCCGAGAGAAACAGCACCGGGATGTCCATGCCTTCAGAGCGGGCGATCTCCAGCATCGACACGCCGTCGAGCCCCGGCATCATTCGGTCCAGCACCACCACGTCGAAACCGCCGCCGCGCAGAGCCTTGAGGCCTGCCTCACCGTCATGCGTCACGGTCGAGTCGAAGCCCTGTTCCTTGAGCCCTTTCTGCATGGTCAGGGCCGCTTCGACATCGTCTTCGACAATCAGTATGTGCGTCATTACCCGGCCCCGCCTGCGTTTTAAGATGACATAATGTCTAAAGCGCTTTCCGAACCCTGTGAAGGGGCGGCGGTGTTAAAAAGATTTCATATTAAACCGCCTGACGTCCGCCGGTTGCGGCGCGCAAGCCTTGTATTTGGGACTAGCCGCCTGCGGAAAAATGGAGTTAGATTGCCCCAACCCTGACCGAGGAAAAAAGGGGGGAGGACGCACCATGACCAATCCGGATTCACCGTTCGAAAAAGGCCTGAAAATGATGGGCGCGCAGCAGCAGCTGGCGACGCGCTCACTGGTCAATCTGATCGAGATGATTTCGACCAGTTCGCACCGCTACGCTCAGGAAACGACCGATTTCACCCGTGACGCCTTGTCGCTGATGCAGGAGGCCTCGCGTACGCGCGACCCGGCCGAATTGCGCGAACTTCAAAGCCAGTGGGCCAAGACCTGCGTCAAATATAGCCAGAACCAGACCCGCGCCACCATGACCTTTGTCGAACAGTGCGGGCTTCAGGCGCTTAATACCGCGGCGACGACCGCAAAACCGCCCCAATCCGACGATACCCCGGAACCTCCGAAAGAATAGTAAGGACATACCTATGCTCTCTGGCAAAACCGCGCTCATCACCGGCTCCACCTCAGGCATAGGTCTGGCCATCGCGCGCAAGCTGGCGTCCAAGGGCGCGAAGATCATGCTCAACGGCATGGGCAATCCCGATGACATCGAGAAAATTCGTTTAAGCATAGCGGCAGAGTTCGGCGTCGAGGTCTGTTTCAACGGCGCCGACCTGACCAAACCGGATCAGATCGCGACCCTTATTTCCGACGCGCATGAGCGTCTGGGCGGGCTCGACATCCTCGTCAACAATGCCGGGATTCAGTTCGTCTCGCCGATCGAGGATTTCCCCATCGAAAAGTGGGATGCCATCATCGCGCTCAACCTGTCTTCGGCCTTCCACACCACGCGCCTCAGCTTCAAAGAGATGAAGGCCAAGGGCTGGGGCCGCATCGTCAATATCGCCTCGGCCCACGCGCTGGTCGCCTCGCCATTCAAGGCGGCCTATGTGGCGGCCAAGCACGGCATCGCCGGTCTGACCAAGACCATCGCGCTGGAAGGGGCCGAGCATGGTATTACCTGCAACGCCATCTGTCCCGGCTATGTGCTGACGCCGCTGGTCGAAAAGCAGATCCCCGACACCGCCAAGGCGCGCGGCATCACCGAGGAAGAGGTGGTGAAAAACGTCCTGCTGGCGGCGCAACCGACCAAGAAATTCGTCGAAACCGACGACATCGCCGAACTGGTGGTTTTCCTGTGTTCGGACGCCGGACGCTCGATCACCGGCTCGCTGCAATCGATCGACGGCGGCTGGACGGCGGCTTAACCGGAAATTTCCATGCTTTCCGTGTTAAACCTTGCCGCCGCTGTTTAGGAACACGGAAAGCACGGACGGGCTTGTCGTGCCTCGTCTCCGGTCTTTTTCTGAAGAGGATGAATGCGCATGTTCAAAGCCATATTGGCCATTGCGGCGCTTCTTTTGGTCTCGCCGGTCAGTGCCGAAACCGTTCCGGTAGCAAAACCGAAATCCATCCTCTTCATCGGTAACAGCTTCACCTTTGGAGCTAATTCGGCGGTGCGCCGGTACAGGGCTGATAAGGTCACCGATCTCAACGCCGATAATACCGGCGGTGTGCCGGCCCTGTTCAAGGTCATGACCGAGCAGGCAGGCCTGTCCTATGAGGTCAGTCTGGAAACCGTCGGCGGCACGGATATCGCCTTTCACCTGACGCAAAAGCATGGCCTGATTGTCAAACCGTGGGACGTGGTGGTGCTGCAAACCTATTCGACGCTTGACGCCAAGGCGCCCGGCAATCCGCAGACTTTGATCGACTCCACCGCGGCCATCAGCAAGGCGCTCAGGGCGCAGAACCCCAAGGTTGATATCTATCTCGAAGCGACCTGGGCGCGCGCCGATCTGGTCTATGCCAAGCCGAGTCCGTGGAACGGCAAGCCCATCGGCGTCATGGCCGCTGACCTGCGTGCAGGGGCCGATAGGGCCGCATCGGGACAGGTCAAGTCGGTCATCCCCGTCGGACAGGCGTGGGACCTGGCCATGACCGAAGGCGTCGCCGATCCGAACCCCTATGACGGTACGACCTTCGGGCAGATGGACCTGTGGAGCTACGACCAGTACCACGCCAGCACCTACGGCTATTATCTCAAGGCGCTGGTCGTGTTCGGCAGTGTCACCGGCATCGACCCACGCACGTTAGGACCCAAGGAAAAAAGCGCGGCCGATCTGGGGATTTCACCCAAACAGGCCGAGGCCTTGCAGGCGGTGGCCTACCGGACGCTGCACCCGAATTAGCCCCGATTGACCTCTATGGCGTGCGGGATTATCATCTAATGATAATGGAGGTGCGTCATGCCCAGCAGCTATAGCCTTGGTGCCCATTTCGAAAACTTCGTGCAGGGTCAGTTGAAGACCGGGCGCTACAACAATGCCAGCGAAGTGCTGCGCGATGCCCTGCGCCTGATGGAAGACCGTGAGCGGCGTCTGGCGGCACTCGATCAGGCGCTTGAAGAAGGGCTGAGGTCAGCCGAGGCTGGGGAACTGTACAGCGCGGAAGACGTCTTCGACGAACTTGAGGCCGAATTGGCGCAAATGGAAACCGGTCATCACGCGTGAAGGTCGAATACACCAAACCGGCGCGCAACGATCTACGCGAAATCGCCAACTATATTGCCCAAGATAACCCCCGCCGCGCCTTGAGCTTCACGGTTGAACTCCGCAACAAGGCGGAGACTATCGGCGATGCGCCCTATGGCTTTCCCATCATGGAAAGATACCAATATGAAGGCATTCGCCGAAAACCGTTTCGCGACTATCTTATCTTCTACAGGATCAATGCCGACGCCATCTGGATACTCCGTGTCCTCCACAGCGCTCGCGATATAGACGAATTGTTGTAACCACTATTCTGCCGGTGCGGCCTCGACCTTTTCCTCGGCTTCCAGCGCCTTGGCCAGTTGGTCGCGGGCCTGATCGGCGGCCTTCTGACGCTCCCACATGCTGTGATAGATGCCGCTGATCTTCATCAGTTGCGCATGGGTGCCGCGTTCGGCGACGACCCCATCTTTCAGCACCAGAATCTCATCGGCGCCGACGACGGTTGACAGGCGGTGGGCAATGACCAGGGTCGTGCGGTTGGCCGACACCTCGTCCAGCGACGCCTGAATTTCACGCTCGGTGTGCGTATCCAGCGCCGAGGTCGCCTCATCCAGCAGCAGGATCGGCGGCGATTTCAGCAGGGTCCGCGCAATGGCCACGCGCTGCTTTTCCCCGCCCGACAGTTTCAGCCCGCGCTCGCCGACCTCGGTATTGAAGCCCTGCGGCAGGGAGGCGATGAAATTGGTGATCTGCGCCTTGTTGGCGGCATCGACCACGTCGGCCTCGGTAGCGTTGGCGCGGCCATAGGCGATGTTATAGGCGATGGTGTCGTTGAACAGGACGGTGTCCTGCGGCACCATGCCGATGACCTTGCGCAGCGAAGTCTGGTTGACGCTGCGGATGTCCTGCCCGTCGATCTCGATGGAGCCGCCCTTGACGTCGTAGAAGCGGAACAGCAGGCGCGAAATGGTCGATTTCCCGGCGCCTGACGGCCCGACGATGGCCACGGTCTTGCCCGCAGGGACCTCGAACGACACGCCTTTCAGGATCGGGCGGTCGGCGTCGTACGAGAAAACGACGTCGTTGAACTTCACCGCGCCGTTGGTGACCACAAGATCGGCGGCGTCGGGATTATCGACGACTTCGGCAGGCTCGTCGAGCAGCTTGAACATGGCGTCCATGTCGGTCAGCGAGGTGGTGATTTCGCGGTACAGAGTCCCGATGAAGTTCAGCGGGATCGACAACTGCGCCATCAGGGCGTTGATCATGACGAAGTGGCCGATGGTCTGACCGCCGGCCATGACTTCGCGCGCCGACATCCACATCACGGCGCCCATGCCGACGGTGAAGATCACCGCCTGACCGAGGTTGAGCCAGGCCAGCGACGTATAGGTCTTGATGGCGGCCTTTTCGTACTTGGCCGTCGCACCATTATAGCGCGTGGATTCGAGGCCTTCGTTGTTGAAATATTTGACGGTCTCATAGTTCAGCAGCGAATCCACGGCCTTCGACATCGAATCCGTATCGGCGTCGTTCATGTCCTTGCGGATCTTGATGCGCCAGTTGGATGCGACGATCGAGAACCACACATAGAGCCACACCGTCACCGCGATGATGACCACGTACATCCAGTTATATTCGTGCCCGATGATCGCCGCGGTCAGGAAGAATTCGATGATCGTCGGCACGCCCATCAGGATGGTCAGGCGGACGATGGTCTCAATCCCGGTCGAGCCGCGCTCGATGACCCGCGACAGGCCGCCCGTGCGGCGTTGCAGGTGGAAGCGCAGCGACAACTGATGCAGGTGGATAAAGGTGCGGTTGGCAAGCCCGCGCACGGCGTGCTGCCCCACCGGCGCGAACAGGGCGTCGCGCACCTGATTGAGCGCATTGGCCGCCAGACGCGCCGCCGAATAGGCCAGCACCATCAGGATCGGCGAGGCCAGCAGCAGGTTGGTCACCGTGACGTTTTTCGGGTCCAGCGCATCGGTGGCCCACTTATAGGTATAGGGCATCAGGACGGTGAAGATCTTGCCCAGCACCAGCGCGATGAGAGCGGCGACCACGTAGCCGCGCAGGTCGGCGCGATCCTTCGGCCACAGATAGGGTTTGAGCACGGCCATCGTGGTCGCGAATTTCGAGGGTGGTTTGGACGTGACGGCGGGCGTGGTCATGACGGATCGGAAGCTTTCAGGCGCAAAGGTGCAGCGCACTATATATGTCCGCGGCGGTACAAAATCCAACGCGCAAACGATTTATTTTTACACGCAGAACCGATAGTGTATGGTCAAAACCAATCAACCAGACTTCCCCTCGCCCCTGCGGGGAGAGGGTGGCCCGCAAGGGCCGGGTGAGGGGGCTGTCGTACAAGTTTTCCCCCTCACCCCGCCGCCACCGGGCGCCCGGCTCTCCCCATAGGGGCGAGGGGGTTATCAATCATAAGGGAAATGCCATGCTTCGCCGTTCACTGATCGCCGCTGCGCTTTTGTTCGCCACACCCGTTTTTGCCGCAGAAAAACCTGCCGCTAAACCGGAAAAACCGACTCGCATCATCCTCGTCGGCGACTCGACCATGACCGACAAGTCGGGCTACGGCAAAGGCTTCTGCGCTCAGTTCAAACCCGAAGTCGTCTGCGTCAATGCCGCGCGCGGCGGGCGCTCGTCGAAGAGCTATCGCGTCGAAGGCCTGTGGGACAAGATTCTGGAGCAACTGGCCGACAAATCCTTCGGCAAGACCTATGTGCTGGTCGCCTTCGGCCATAATGACGGCTCGTCGAAGCCCGAACGCCACACCAATATCGAGACCGAGTTCGGGCCGAACATGCGCGGCTACGTCTTTGACGTCAAAAAAGCCGGTGCCACGCCGGTGCTGGTTACGCCCCTGACGCAGCGTCATTTCAAAAACGGCAAGGTGCAGAACGACCTGCTGCCGTGGGCGCAGGTGACACGCCTGATCGCCAGGACCACCGGCACGACGCTGGTCGATCTCTACGCCGAAGGCCAGACAAAGGTGCAGGAAATGGGCATTGCCGAATCCCTGACGCTGGCCGGTCAGCCCGTGCCGCAGAACGTCATCGATGCCGTACCGACCGGCACGACCGTCCCCGCCGTCTTTACCGACGCCTCGCAAGGGCAGGGCAGCGCGCAGGCCTTCGACTACACCCACACCGGCCCGAAGGGTTCGGACTATTTCGGCAAGATGACCGTCGATCTGTGGGTTGCCGCCGATCCGAAGATCAAGGCGCTTCTCAAAAACTAAAGATCAGGGAACCCGTGTTCCCGCAGGAAGGCCTTGGCCTGTTCGCCGTCGAAACCGGGGAGCAGGCCCAGTTGCATGGCACTGAGCCACACGACCAGCGCGCCTAACACGACGGTCGCGATCTGCCACGGGCGTTGCGGCGCGCCGTAGGTCTTGCGCAACGACGCCGGCGCCGCGCCATAGGACCCGGTTTCCAGCTTGAAGGCCATTTCGAATCCGTCCTGAAAGCGTTCGGCCGGATCGGGGGCGAGGGCTTGCAGGATCAGACTTTCCAGCCAGCCGGGCGCGTCCTTGCGCTTTTTGGTCAGCGGATCGGGGCGTTTCAACACCGGCTTGGCGAAGGGTTCGGCCTCGCCATAGGGATAGCTGCCGCCGGTGAACATGCGGTGCAGGGTCACCCCCAGCGCGAAGATGTCGGAACGTTCGTCACCCCACTGACCTTCGAACAGTTCCGGTGCCATGTAATTATTGGTCCCCGGCGGCAGGATGCCGGTCTTCTCATCGAGCGCGGGCAAGCGCGCGAAGCCCAGATCGACCAGTTTCAGACCGCCGTCCCTGAGCAGGATGATATTGTCGGGTTTCACGTCGCGATGGATGATGCCGACGCGGTGCAAAGACCCCAGCGCCTTGGCCAGCTTGGTGGCGATATCGATACCTTCTTCTAGGCTTAGTTCCGGCGAACGAGACAGTCTCTTCTCCAGCGTTTCCCCTTCGTAGAAAGGCTGTGCGACATAGAGACAGGTTTGTCTTTTGGGCGGCAGTTGCAGCACCGAACCGATCCAGATGTGTTGCACGCGGCTGGCCACCCAGGTCTCGCGCACGAAGGCGGCGCGCGCCATGGTCTCGGCCCCCAGATTGTGCGGCTTGGGGAATTTGAGCAGGACGCTCGATTGCGGCCCGGTCGCCGACAGATCGCGGGCGCGGAAGACGCGGCTATAGACGCCGTCGGCCAGCATGGCTTCCAGCTTGAAATCGTCTACGATGGCCCCGGTTTCCGGCGGATCGAGCATGGGCAGGCGCGCGATGGTCGCGTCGAGGTCTTTCACCGTGGCGGGCGGCAGCTCGAATATGTCGATGACCAGCACGGTCGCATTGTCGTCGCCGCCGTTGTGGATAGCCAGATCGACCAGCTTTTGCGCCGTATCGTCGGCGGAATGGCGCTCGGACAGGATGGTGTTGATCTGGTTTTCCGACACCTTGCCGTGGACGCCGTCCGAACAGAGCAATAGGCGGTCGTGCGGAAAGATGTCGTGGATGCGGTAATCGATGCGCACAACTTCTTCGAAGCCGATGGCGCGGGTCAGGAAGGGCGAATCCTCGCCACCCTGCGGCTTGTGGTCGCGCGTCATCTGCCCCAGATAGCCCTCGCGCCAGCGATAGAGCCGCGTATCGCCGACGTGGAAACTGTGCAGACGGTTGCCCTTGATGACGACGCCGGTGAAGGCGCAACTCATCCCCTTGACGTTTTCGTCCTTCTCGCCCTGACGGAAAATCCAGTAATTGATGCTCTCCAAGGCCCGTCCGGCGGTCTTTTGCGGCGACAGGGCCTCGGTCTGGCTCAGATAGTCGTCGATGAAGGAGCGTACGCTGAGTTCGGCGGCGACGCGCCCGCCTTTGCGTCCGCCGACCCCATCGGCCAAGGCGGCAACCAGACCGTGGTGCGAGCCGTCATCGGCCAGACACGAGGCGGCGAAGTCCTGATTGTCCTCGCGGCGGCCGACATGGGTCGCAAAGCCGACGGCGGCCTTGAGGCGGGAATGGGTGGCGGTCGCGACCATAATGTCTTTCTGGGTAGATTATCGTATGACAGAACGATAAAACGAAAGAACCGCGGTTGGCAAAGATTTACAGCTTCACGCCGATTCTAAATCCGCCCCAGTGTCTTCCATGCACGAAAATCGGTGCCGACACGTCCTTCATCATGATGAAGTCGCCATTGCCCATGTCGCGGCGATAGGCCTGAACCAGAGGCGCACCGCTGTTTTGACCGGCGCGCAGCCCGACGCGGTCGTTGAACAAACGTCGATTGCGGCAATTGGCGGCGTTCCATTCGGGCTCGAACGGGCGCTGTGTTAGCGAAAACTTGCGATTATGGGTTGGCAGAAAGCCCTTGCGGTCGACGGCGGCACAGAACGAAATACGCGGATCGAAGTCCAGCACCTGCTCCTGTACGTCGGGCAACAACCGGTCGGTGAGGGCGACAAATCGCGTCATATATTGCGGCGGGTCGCTGTCCTCTATCGGCTGATAGCGTTCGTCGAACAGGTCTGTCTCGCTGATATCGCCTTTGATCAGGGCATTTTCGAACAGGATACCAATGTGGGCGGCGGTCTCTGCGGCCTTGCGCACCATGCCGCTGTCGGCGTTCTGGACGCCCGCCGACGCGGTGACCTGCATGATGGCTTCGCCGTCCATGGCGACTCGTTCAAGGCGTTTTCCGCCTTCGGTCAATAGCTTATCGAGCGCCACCACGTCGGCAGAAAGATTGGACAGACCGTTCTGTACGTCGGTCGAACGCCCTTCGATCAGGCCCGCACCGTCGGTCACGGCGTGGACGGTCTCACGCACCTGTGCGAAAGTACCGCTGATCGCGGCGAGCGAGGCCGTTTCCGCGCCTTCGGAGCGACCCGACATGGCCAGAGCCATTTTGAGGTTCTCCTCGCTGATGCGCATCAGGGCGTCGATCTCCTGCGTCAGGGCGCCGAGCGTCTGCTGGATGTGGCGCGAGGCCTCGCGCGTCTGGCCCGAGAGCGTCTTGACCTCCTGCGCCACGACGGCGAAGCCGCGTCCGGCATCGCCCGCACGAGCGGCCTCGATGGTGGCATTGAGCGCCAGCAGGTTGGTATTGGCGGCGATAGTCTCGATCGACTTGGCGATATGACCGACCGACGACAGGGATTGCGATAGCGACGAAATACGCGCGGCGGAGCCTTCGGCACTGTGGACCCATTGACTCATGGCGTTGAGCGCTTCGCCGACGCGCTGCTCGGTCTCGCGCGCCGAGCGGTCGAGCGTGCCTTCGGCGGCGCGGGCCAGTTCGACCAGCCGGGCGTTTTGCGCCGACACCTCGGCGGCAGCCTGAGCGAGGGTGTCGAGCGTTTTGGCCTGATCGCCGTGGCGGCGGATGACGGTATCGACGGCACCGGAAACCGAAACCAGCTCCAGCCCTAACGATCCGGCGATCTCGGAAATGCGCGCGATCAGCGCGGCGGTATCCGGGGCGCGGTCATCAGTCACGGGCGCAAGAACCTGATCGATCATGGAGTCGTTTCCTGTATATCCGGTAGTGCAGAACCGGGCTTTTGCTGCGAATCATGTAACGATTTGGCCGTGACGTAAACCTTCGACTATGGTCGTATGACGTTTTTCAAAGGCAGGCATCAATCGTGATCGGCATGGTTCTGGCGGGCGGGGCAGGGGCGCGGATGGGCGGCAACAAGCCGTTCCACCCCTATGCCGGCGGCACGCTAATCGGCCACGCGATTGCGCGCCTGTCGCCGCAGGTCGATGAAATATGGATCAATACAGGGGCTGAGAGTCACCCTTTGTCCGAAGCCTTGTCAGAATTGGGTTTTCCGCTGGTTTATGACGATAAGGCATGGGCCGGTATGGGGCCGTTGAGCGGGGTGTTGTCCGGGCTCGCGGCCGCGCGAACCGCAAACGCTGAAGCCCTGATCACCGCCCCCTGCGACATGCCGAACCTGCCGCAGAATATGGTGGCGAAACTGGATGAGAGGGTGTGCGAGACCGGAGCCGACATCGTGCATTTCAAGGGTGTGCGCGACTATCCGCTATGCGCGTTGTGGCGTGTGTCGGTCGCGGAAGCGCTGACCGAGGCTCTGATGGCCGTCAAGCCGCAAGGGGGCTTGAGCGTGTTCAAATTCCTGCATACGCAGACCGTCGCCACGGTGACCGTGACGGACGAAGCCGCGTTTTTGAACGTGAACGATTAATCCAGCGCACCGATAAACGGCAGGCCGCGCAGTCGCCCGCCATCATCGAGGCCGTAGCCGACCAGATAGCGCTTGGGGGCTTCCCAGCCGACATAGTCCGCCTCGATATGGCGGGTGACGGGTTTCGACGCCATGACGGCGGTCAGGACTTCGGTCGCCCCGGCGCGCAGCAGATGGTCGCGGGCGAATTTCAGCGACGCCCCGGTGTCGAGCACATCGTCCATGATCAGGACCTGCTTGCCCTGCACCGGGCGTTGCAGGTCGGCACGCAGGATCATCTCGCCGCTTTCGCGTCCGTCGCCGTAGGACGACAGCCACATCGAGTCGAAACCGATGCCAAGGCCGATCCGCGCCAGGGCCCGCGTCAGGTCGGCGGCAAACCAAATGCCACCGGACAGGAGGCAAATCCCGATCGTGTCGTCGGACAGGCGCGGCGCCATGTCCTTGGCCATGGCTTCGATGCGCGTGGCGATGTCGGTTTCACTCAGCAGGATGTCGTAGGTCATGCACGGTCCGGTACAGAAAAGGGAACGGTTTTCAGGATATAGAGCATGCTGCGAAAAAGTGGAAACCGGTTTTTCGCATCAAGCATGCGGCCACTAAAGAATCCAGACCACGCTACGTTTCCTTCAAACGCAGCGTGGTCTGGAGCCGGACGCAGAAATCAATCTGAGGGCGGGGCAAAAGATTCTCCACAGATGGCCACAGATACACACAGATAGACCGAGTGCGGGACATGGTCGGTAAATGGAAACCACAGATTTCACAGATTAGAGGGGACCGTCCCACCCTGTCGGTGCCACAAACTCCGGGCGCGAAGCGCCAATCTGTGAAATCTGTGTAATCTGTGGTTTTCTTTAAACGAACGGCCATTGTCTGACGAAACTGTCACAAGCACAGACCATCTGTGGCCATCTGTGGAGAAGCTTAATGATGGCCCGCGTCGGACGCCCCATGCGCAGGTTTAAGCTCCGGTAGTTTTTGCACCGGAGCATGGGCATCGGAGCCATGATCCGCAGGGGCTGCGTCGTGCGATTCGGCTGGCGCATGGCCATCGCCGTGGTCTTCGGCCACCGGCACGGCGTCGGCGACCGGGGTGTCATGGCCCGCCGGGGCGGCTTCGTGTTCGTCGTGCGGCGCATCGCCTTCGTGGGCGGCGGGCGTGGCGTGGTCTTCCGCCGGATCGGCATGATCGCCTTTCAGCATCGACGGACGCAGGCGTTGCATGTCCTTCATGGCCTGCATGTCGAATTCGACCAGCAGATTACGCGCCATATTCTTCGCGTCGGGCACGATAAAGCCGATCGAGCGCGTTTCATTGGCGGCCAGGGTAAGCCCTTCAGGCGGGATCACGATCGAATCGAACTCGTTATTGTTCTGATCCAGCAGGTGAACCCGAACGGGTGGCACCACGGTGTCGCTATTGCGGATATTGCGCACCTTGAGCGTGACGCTCATGACGAAACGCCCATTGCGCAGCGTCGGCTCCATTTTGGACTCGAGTACCTCGATACCCGCTGCATTGACCGGCACGCCGACGGCGGCGTAGGCCCCGGCCAGACGCGGGAACGACTTCACCACATCGACGCGCAGCAGGTACGCCCCGGCCATGATCATGACAAAGGTCGCGGCCAGTGCGCTCCAGATGATGCCCTGCGCCATCAGCGCCTTGTGGCGTTTCTGGCCCTCGATCATCTCGCGGTACATCGAGGGGATTTTCTTGGCCTTGACCTCGGCAAGCTTTTTAGGCGCCTTTGCGGCGGGCTTTTCGACCACCTTTTCCATCGGCAGGTCGATCGGCTCTTCGGCCTTGTGCGCATGCCACGTCGACTTGCACGAGGCGCAGCGCACCGTGCGGCCCTGCGGCCCCAGTTGGGCGTCGTCTATGGCATAGGCCAGGGCGCATTTCGGACAGGTTACAAGCATGGTTTTCGGCGAATCGCTGCATAAATCCCGTTAACCAAAACGGGTGTTTAACCTTTTTGGCCCAAAACCCTTAACAAGTGATAAGCGATTAACGGAAACCCCGTGGCCTCTGACCCTCAAGACGACGATATTTTCGCGCCCGATCACCGGCAGGTGGTCGTGTTCGACGGCGTGGGTCTCGGCTACGAAGGGCACGGCCATACGGGCCACGATCCCGATCATTACATCCTGAAAGATCTGAACTTTTCGCTTGAAGCCGGGTCGTTTCACTTCCTGACCGGACCATCGGGGGCGGGCAAGACCTCGCTGCTGCGCATGATCTATCTGTCGCAAAAACCGTCGACCGGCGCGGTCAGCCTGTTCGGCGAGCGAATCGCCTACGCCAACCGTAACCAGACGGCGCAATTGCGTCGCCGGATCGGTATCGTGTTTCAGGATTTCCGCCTGCTCGACCACCTCGATGTGTTCGACAACGCCGCCTTGCCGCTGTTCGTGCGCGGCGAAGAGCCGAAACGCTTTGAGGCCGACGTGCAGGAGTTGCTCAACTGGGTGGGACTGAAAAACCGGCTGCACGCCATGCCGGACGTCCTGTCGGGCGGGGAAAAGCAGCGGCTGGCTATCGCGCGCGCCGTGGTCAATCGCCCGACCCTGATTCTGGCCGACGAGCCGACCGGCAATATCGACCACGCCATGGGCCTGCGCATCATGCGGCTGTTCATAGAACTGAACCGGCTGGGGGCGACGGTGCTGATTGCGACCCACGACGAAGCCCTGATCCGCGCGTCGGGGATGCCGGTGCTGGAACTGCGCGAGGGACGGGTGCATAAACGCGACCTGACGACGACGATCAGGGGGGCGTCATGACCCTGAAGCGTAAGGATCTGTTGCCGATTCAGGACACGCGCGAAGTCTCTCTGCGTTACGTCATCGCCGTGTTGTTCTTTCTCGCCTCAATGGCGTTTCTGATCGTGCTGGCGTCGAACCGCGCTGCGACGGGCTGGTCGCGCGAAATCCGCTCGGAAGTCACAGTGCAGGTCCGCCCGACGGGCCTTGAGACCGGCTCGGTCGCCGCCGCCCGCGCCGCCGAGGTGCTGGCCGGGGTGGCAGGTGTCAAGGAAGCCGCCGCCATCGAGCCCGAACGCGCCAAGGAACTGATCAAGCCGTGGCTGGGTGACGCCGTCCTCGAAGACCTGCCCCTGCCCAATCTGGTCGAGGTGCGGCTGGACGACAAAAAGCCCGCCACGACGGCGGCCCTGTCCGAAGCGCTGGCGGAAAAGGAGATCGATGCGACCATCGACGACCACTCGACCTGGCTTGAGGATATCGAAAAGTCGGCCCTGATCATCCGGTTGATTTCGATCAGTATTTTCTTGCTCATAGCCTCGGCGGCGGCGGCCGTGGTGGGCTTTGCGACGCGGGCGGGCCTGACGGCGCGCGCCAATATCGTCGAGGTCTTAAGCCTGTGCGGGGCGACCGACCTGTTCATCGCGCGGCGCTTTCAGTACCGCTTCGCGCGCATGGCGGGCCTCAGCGGTCTGTTCGGCGCCGGGGCCGCCGGCGTGATCATGGCGGTCATTAAAGTCACAGGCGCGTCACAAAGCTTCCTGCTGGCTCTTCCCTTTTCGTGGGTTGACCTGTTAGTATTAATACCTTGTCCGTTGCTGGCGGCGGTGATCGCGGCCTATACCGCACGGACGGTCACCTTGAGGATGCTGGGGGAGAGCTGATGCGGCGTCTCGTTGCCGTGCTTCTGATCGTGGTGTTGTGGGGGGCGGGCCTGCTGGCCTTTGCCGATCGCGTCATCGACTCCACGCCCGCCGATGAGCCGGAGGCGGCCGCCGACGCCATCGTCGTGCTGACCGGGGCGTCGGACATGCGCATCAAGGAAGGCATGCGGCTGCTGGAGCGGCGCAAGGGGGCGCGGATGCTGATTTCCGGCGTCAATCGCGAAGTCACCCGCGACGAACTGCTCACCGTCACCGAAGGCAATAAGCGGTTGTATGAATGCTGCGTCGATCTGGGCTATGAGGCGCAGACGACGCTCGGCAACGCGCACGAAGTCGCCGAATGGGCCAAGGCCAAAGGCTTCAAGGATTTGATCGTGGTGACGTCCGACTACCACATGCCGCGCAGTTTGCTGGAGATCAAGGCGACCCTGCCCGGCGCGACGCTGCATCCCTATCCGGTCGCCACGCCGTCCCTGGACGCGCGGGCGTGGTGGAAATCGGGTTCGGGCAGCCGGACTCTGGTCATCGAATATTCGAAATATCTTGCCATACTGGGCCGCGATATGCTGTTGAGCGTCAAGGGCCTGTTCAGCAAGGACAAGCCACAGACAGACGCGGCAACGACGCAAAGAGCGGGGGCCGCGTCGGAAGGTTCGGCATCGTGAATTTCATGCGTTCGGTACTCTACGTCGTCTGGCTGTACGGCGCCGTCGCCGTGGTCGGTCTACTCGGCGTACCCTTCATGCTGATGTCACGCTCGTGGGGCATGACCGTCATCCGTATCTGGGCGAAGACCGCCCTGTGGGGGCTGCGCGTCATCTGCGGCGTCAAGGTCGAGTTTCGTGGGTTGGAGCATCGACCCACGGGGGCGGCGATCATCGCGGGCAAGCACCTCAGCATGCTCGACACGATTGCACCGTTTGTGGTGCTGGATAAGACCTGCTTCATCCTCAAGAAAGAGCTGACCTGGCTGCCGTTTTTCGGTTGGTATATCTGGCGGACGAAGATGATCCCGATCCAGCGCAAGGATGCGGCGAAAGCGCTGAAAGCCATGGTCGCCGATACGCGCGACCGCCTCGAAGACGGGCGTCAGATCGTGATCTTCCCGGAAGGCACACGGTCGGAGATCGGTGAGGACGCGGCCTATAAGCCGGGCGTCGCCGCACTCTATCGCGATGTGGAATATCCCTGTCACCTGATGGCGACCAATTCCGGCCAGTTCTGGCCGGCGCACGGCATTACGCGTACACCGGGGACGGTGGTGTTCGAATTCCTGCCGCCGGTGCCTGCCGGTCTGAAACGCGGCGAATTCATGAGCGAGATCAAGATGCGGCTGGAAACGGCATCCAATACACTGATCGCGGAACAGGCTGAAAAATCGAAGTAAGTTAGTGCTAAGTCAAGAGCGGTTGAGGTATCTCCCTCCTCCCTACGTAGTGGGGAGGTGGCAGGCTGCGGAGCAGACTGACGGAGGGGTATAACACCAGCCCATTCAGCGCGCTGAAAAGCATGGCGGTGTACCCCTTCCGCCTCAACGCTATGCGCTTCGGCACCTCCCCACTGCGTAGGGAGGAGGGAGATGCTTCTATCTATTATCTGTTTTAGTGCGCGGTGGCCGCCGTACACTTCTTCTTGCACTCGACCCAGGCGGCGAGACACTTGTTCTGGTCCTTGCCGCCTTTTTGGCAAGCGGCATAGATTTCATTGCATTTTTTCTTGCAGTCGGCGGCCTGGGCATAGACGACCCCCGCTGACAATACCGACACGACCACGACGGCCGCAGCGACCTTACGCACGTACTTCATCGGACGCCTCCCTTGGCGATTCATCTGTCTTTTCCTGATCGCGCAGTGATTCCGAAAACCGCTACACACTTTTCGGATGCGCTATCGTGACGCTGTTTTTCCGGACGTCCGGCAGCGTTCTTTTCCCTTTGCACGTCTTTAAACGGCTCAGTGCGGCGGAGTGTAACTCAATTCTGGGATTCGCCAAGAGGGAGAATAACGACGGTATCTTGTTGCCGTAAGGGAAGGCGTCTATCTGGTCGCTTCGGCACGGCTGTCGGCGGGCAGCAGCAACAGGGCCGGCAGGGCCGCCGCGGCCAGTAAGCCGATGCTGACCAATGCCGCACGCACCGTTGGGCTTTTCAACGCGCGCCTCATGGCTTCTCGAATTCCTGCACGATCTTCAGAACGGCGATCTGCATGATCAGCTCGGCGTTCTTGTCCAGTTCACCGGTATCGTCGATGCGCATCTGGGTCAGTTTGCGCTGGGCATCGGTGTCGTTGACCAAGGTCAGATGGACCAGTTCGTCGCGCGTCAGGTTCTGGGCGTGCTGGCGGGCGCTGACCATCAATATCTTGTCGCCGAGTTCCGTGGCCACCACCGCCGCGATGCTGGCCAGACGGTAACGGTCGGCCTCGCTGAGCGCGTTGAGGTCGATATATTTGCCGACCTCGGCCACGATCAGGCGCATATGCACTTCGTTGACGAAGTGGCGGATGATCGCCTCGGTGCCGTCGACTTCCAGCAGGCGCTGGGCGAGGCCGAGGCGGTCGTCGAAGCTGCCGTCGCCCTTGGGGGCGGCGACCGGCGTCTGGGTGGCGACCAGAACCGGCTTCGGCGTATTATCGATCATCTCGATGGAAGGCGCGATCTGGGCCTTGACGGAGGTCTGCACCTCTTCCTTGGCCGCAGGCGCCAGATTATCGCCTTTCATCAGGTCCTTGTACGGCACCGGCGCGGCGGGCGTGTCGCGCACCGAGTCGTAGGGCAGGGGGGCAGCGGGCTGGAACGGCAGCGGCGCTTCGGGCGCGGCGATCGGCCGGTTTTGCAGCTTCTTCACCGGTTTCGGCGCGGTGACGATATTCGCACCGGGTTCCTTGAGCGGAACCGGCGTCTGCGCCACGGCGGCAAACGATACGCTCATCATCAGGCCTGCGCACAGACCGGCCATCTTCGTTTTAACTGACAAAACCCTGAACCCCCACATCATACGCCCCGATAATTCCAGATGGTCCGTGTATCAGGACGAGATCGACTGCTGGAACGTCTTGATGATCTTGACCACCGCGTCGACCATGAAGCCCTGAATCTGTTGGGCGCTGGCTTCGGGATTGGCGAATTTCCCGGCATTGTACTTCGCCGCCGCCAGACCGGAATTGGCGTTGATCAGCGACACGATCTCTTCTTCCTCGAAGCCCGCGGCCTGAGCCGTGGCTATCTGGTCGATGATGGTGACCTCGGCCTCTTTCAGCACGCGGTCGGCGATCTGGTCGAACTTGGCTTCTTCGGATGGCAGAAGGCTTTTCTTGCCCTGACGCTCAAGGATGACCAGCTTGACCGCCGCCTTGGTGTTGGCGAGGATCATGCGCACGTTCTTGGCCGTGCCGTTCAGTTCCATGAGCTGTTTGTAAAGTACGACCTTGCGCGTCTTTTTCGCGGCGGCGGCCTTGTCCTCGATGGCCACCGTTGAGGCGGCGGTACCTTCGGCCTTGGGCGCCATGCCGATCAGGGCCGGGTCGATGACCAGCTTGGGCGCGCTGGGCGCTTCGGGCGACAGGAACGAGCCCTGCAAGGACGGCGGCACCAGCGTTTCCGCCGAAACCGCGCCCGCCGAGGTCATAAGCCCCAGCGCCATGATTGCCCAAACCTGTCCACGTACCGCCATAACAACCCCCAAACCCCTTCGCATAAGCGAACGGTAAAGAGGACGTTAACTAAATCAGCGCCCCGTGGCAATGCTTGAATTTCTTGCCCGAACCACACGGGCATTGTCCGTTGCGCGGTGTGGCTTCCCAGCCCGCCGGCAGCGCCGAATGGGGGAGTTTTTCACGCTGATCGGCGGATAAATCATCCGTCAGTTGCGGGGCCAGCGTATTTTCACCGGTCGTTGGATCGAGGTGAATTTCCTCGAACTGCACCGGCTCCGGGTCCGGCTGGCCCTGGAAGCGAATTTCCACCGTCATCAGCCAGCGCGTCGTGTTGTGGCGCAGATTGACAAGCAGGGTCTCGAACAGCGAGAAGGCCTCGGTCTTGTACTCGTTCAGCGGGTCGCGCTGACCGTAGCCGCGCAGGCCGATGACGGCGCGCAGGTGATCGAGGTGCATCAGGTGCTCGCGCCACTGCATGTCGATCATCTGGAGCAGGAAGTTCTTTTCCAGCGCCTTCATCTGATCGGCACCGAGCAGTTCGAGACGCTGCGCCATCGTATCGGCGGCGATGGTCTGGATGCGCTCTTCGATCTCTTCGTTGGCGATACCTTCTTCGGCGGCCCAGTCGTCGATCGGCAGGTCGAGACCCAGCAGTTTCTCGCAGCTTTCCTTGAGGCCCGCGACATCCCACTGCTCGGCATAGGCCTTGGGCGGCAGGTGGCGCTCGACGAGGTCGCTGATCGTTTCCTGACGGAACTCCTCGATGATTTCCGACAGGTCCTCGGAGTCCATGAACTCCTGACGCTGCTCGAAGACGGCCTTGCGCTGGTCGTTGACCACGTCGTCGTATTTGAGCAGGTTCTTGCGGATTTCGTAGTTGCGCTGCTCCACTCTTTTTTGAGCGGTCGCGATGGCCGAGTTGAGCAGCTTGTGCGTGATCGCCTCGCCTTCTTCGACGCCCAGCGTCTTCATCATGGCGTTCAGGCGATCGCCGGCGAAGATGCGCATCAGATCGTCTTCGCAGGACAGGTAGAATTTCGACGTGCCCGGGTCGCCCTGACGGCCCGTACGACCGCGCAGCTGGTTGTCGATACGGCGGCTTTCGTGGCGTTCGGTGCCGAGCACGAACAGGCCCCCGGCGGCCAGCGCCTTCTGCTTGGAGTCGGCGATCTGCGCCTCGACCTCGGCCTTCTTGGCGAGCAGCTGTTCGTTAGTGACATTGGCCGCAGCCTCGTCGCCGATCTCTTCCAGCCACTTCTGCACGCGCAGATCGACGTTGCCGCCCAACTGAATGTCGGTGCCGCGACCGGCCATGTTGGTGGCGATGGTCACCGCGCCCGGCACACCGGCGTCGGCGATGATATAGGCTTCGTTTTCGTGGTGACGGGCGTTCAGCACGCTGTGCTTGATGCCCTTGCCCGACGCATATTCGATGTCATAGGCCTCGTCGCCGAGCTTGCTCAGCTCTTTCTTGTCGGCATTGGCGTACTGGCTTTTCAGCGTGCGGCTCAGCTCGACACGGTAGGCATAGGCGTCGAGGAATTCCGACAGCTTCTCGGACTTTTCGATCGAGGCCGTGCCGACGAGGATCGGTTGACCCTTGACGAAGCACGAGGCGACCTGATCGGCGATGGCCTTGAATTTCTCGGCTTCGGTGCGATAGACCTCGTCGTCGAAATCGACGCGCTTGATGGCGCGGTGCGTGGGGACTTCCAGCACATCCATCTTGTAGATGTCGCCGAATTCCGAGGCTTCGGTCGCCGCCGTGCCGGTCATGCCCGACAGCTTTTCGTACATGCGGAAATAGTTCTGGATCGTCACCGAAGCCAGAGTTTGGTTTTCCGGCTGGATCGCCACGCCTTCCTTGGCTTCGATCGCCTGGTGCAGGCCTTCGGAGAGGCGGCGGCCCGACATCATGCGGCCGGTGAATTCGTCGATCAGGATGATCTCGCCGTCCTTGACGATATAGTCCTTGTTCGGCGTGTAGAGCGTATTGGCGCGCAAGGCCTGATTGGCGTGGTGGACCAGCGAGACGTTGGCGGCGTCATAAAGCCCCGTCGTGTCCTCGGCCAGATAGCCACCGGCCATCAGCATTTCTTCGAGGCGCTCCGAACCGGCTTCCGACAAAAGCACCTGACGCTGCTTTTCGTCGAGTTCGAAGGTGTCGGGGTCCTGAATCAGCTCCTTGGTCAGGGTGTCGAGCACCTTGTACAGTTCCGAACGGTCTTCGGTCGGGCCGGAGATGATCAGCGGCGTGCGCGCTTCGTCGATGAGGATCGAGTCGACTTCGTCGACGATGGCGAAGTGGTGGCCGCGCTGGACCATTTCCTGACGGTTATAGACGAGGTTGTCGCGCAGATAATCGAAGCCGAACTCGTTGTTGGTGCCGTAGGTGATGTCGGAATTATAGGCCTGCTTGCGGGCGGGCGGCGACATGCCCGAAACGATGACGCCGGTGGTAAGGCCAAGGAAACGATAGACGCGACCCATGGTTTCGGCGTCGCGTTTGGCCAGATAGTCGTTGACCGTAATCAGGTGGATGCCCTTACCGAGCAGGGCGTTCAGATAGACCGGCGCCGTGGCGACGAGGGTCTTGCCTTCGCCGGTGCGCATTTCGGCGATGCCGCCCTGATGCAGGATCAGGCCGCCGGTCAGCTGCACGTCGTAATGGCGCTGGCCCAGCGAGCGCCAGGCCGCTTCGCGCACCGTGGCGAAGGCTTCCTCGAGCAGCGAGTCCAGCGAGGCGCCGTTGGCGAGGCGTTCGCGGAACAGCACCGTCTGATGCGCCAGTTCCTCGTCGCTCAGCGTCTTCATCTTCGCTTCGAGCGCGTTGATGCGGCCGACCCGGCCCGACATCGATTTAACCTTGCGCTCGTTTGCGGAGCCGAACAGCGATTTGGCGAAAGCCAGCATGAGAAACCCGATAAATGTCTAATTAATCTGCCCTACGGCGTCCTGTCCCGTTTCCGCATTTAGCGAAATATCAAGGTCTTCGGCGTAAGGCTTTTAAGGCAGATAGGTAAAAGGTGACGCTTTTCAAGCGCGGGGACTGACTTAAGCGCGGCGCGGGCCTATGTCAACGATGAAGGGGTTTTCCCCTTTATGGCAAAAGGCTCTTGCGGACCCGACGGTTTGAATGGCTAATAGGCGCGGTTTTGTGTGCGCGTATAGACTGGGGATAGTTTATAATGGGGCGATGGACAGGCTTTAAGGCGTGTTTGGCGGTCGTGGCGTTAACTGTGACGCTGGCGGCGTGCGACAAGCCGACGCTGGACGAACGTCCGCCCGAACCCGGCGACGTCGCCGTGGCGCGCATCGACGGCCATACGGTGTGGGCGTCGGATGTGCGTTATGAAGCCATCCAGCAGGGCCTGATCGGTGAAGGCGAGCCGCTCGATATCGCCTCGCCGCTGTTCCGTCGCACGCTTGAAGAGGTCATCGACCAGAAGCTCCTGGCGCGCGCGGCGATCGCCAAGGGGCTGGACCGTACCGATCTGGCGCAGCGCCGCATCGCGGCGGCGCGTGAGGACATTCTGGGGCACATGCTGCTCGAATCCTCGGTCGATGCCGCCATCGACGACAAGAAGGTCAAGGATCTTTACGACGAACAGGTCAAGCTGTCGGAAAAATCCGAGGAAATCCGCGCGCGCCTGATCCTTGTCAAGACCAAGGACGAGGCCGACAATGTGGTACGTCAGATTCAGGGCGGCGCCCTGTTCGAGGCGCTGGCGATGGAACGCTCCATCGATCAGGCGACGCGCTTCAACGGCGGCGACATGGGCTATTTCACCACCGATGTCATCCCGGCGGCCTATCGCGGCGCATTGCTGAACGCCAAGCCGGGGCAGGCCGTAGGACCGGTGCAGATCGACGGCGGCTGGGCGGTGTTCAAGGTCGAGGAGCGTCGTCCGGAACAGCCCATGACGCTGGAGGACGCGCGCCCCGGCATCATGTCGGCGCTCAAGCTTGAACAGGTGCGCGGTTTGTTGCAGGGCTTGCGCGATGGGGCCCGCGTCGAAATGCTGGTCAAGGATATGGGCAGCGGCAATGAACGCGAACCGGCTTCGGCGCCGAAGGACGTGCCGCCCGCGGGCGACGACGCGTCGGCTGCCGGGGATGAAGCGTCCGAAGATGCGCCGGTATCTTCGTCTTCGTCAGCGTCTAAGGCCACTGTGAAACCGGCGGCGCAAAAGAATGCCACCAAGAGCGCGGCGAAACCGCTGGCCTATTCGCAATCGCTCAATGACGGCACGGGTACGAAAACCAAGCTGCTGGCGACGGCCAAACCGGCGTCGAATTGATCAATCCGGATTTGCGCTAACAAAAGTCTTCACAGGGTCACAAATAGGGGGTAATCCGCCCTTTTTGACCAACCTCTCTGGTGGAGTGCATAGCGCATGACCAAGCCCCCTTCCTCTGGCAAATCGACGGATCAAACGACCCCGGCGGCCAGCCATGACCGAGGGATCGGCGGCGCGTTCGACGCTCTGAAAAAAGTGGTGCAAACCGGGGCCGAACTTGTTGGCGTGCATCCCTCAACGCCAGCCGCCGAAGCGCCCCAGAATCAAAATAAGCCCGTCACCGGTAAACCCGGACTGGCCGTGTCGCCTCTGGCCGTGCCGTTGCCCGCCATGCCGCCGGTCAACGGTGTCGAGATCGCCATCGGTCAGGCGGGGTTCTACAAGCATGCGCGCCCCGATTTGCTGGTCATGAAATTCGCCGAAGGGACCACGGCGGCGGGCGTCTTCACGCGCCACACCATTGGCTCCGCCCCCGTTGATTGGTGCAAGAAGCAACTGACGGCCAATGAAGGCAATGAAATCCGCGCCCTGGTCGTCAATGCCGGTTGCGCCAATGCCTTTACGGGCAAGCTGGGGGCCGACGCCGCCCGCCGTACCGCCGCGGCCCTGTCGCGGCGTCTGGATTGCCGTCAGCGCGATATCCTGCTCGCGTCGACCGGCGTCATCGGCGTCGTGCTGGACGATGCCAAAATCGCCGCGCAACTGCCGCTGATCGAAGACACCTTCAGGGCCGATGCGTGGCACGACGCCGCGCAAGCCATCATGACCACTGACACCTTCCCCAAGGGTGCTTATGAGACCGCCCTGATCGATGGCATCGAAGTGAAGATCGCCGGGATTGCCAAGGGCTCGGGCATGATCGCGCCGGACATGGCGACCATGCTGGCCTTTATCGTTACCGATGCGACCCTCTCGGCGGGTGTGCTGCAAAGCCTGCTCGGTCTCTATACGCGCACGACCTTCAACGCCGTAACGGTGGACGGCGACACCTCGACCAACGACACGGCGCTGCTGTTCGCCACGGGGGCCGCAGGGGCCGTGAAGATCAGCCGCGCGGGCGACAAGCGTCTGGCCGACTTCCGCGACAAGCTGGAAAAGGTCATGCACAATCTGGCCACGCAACTGATCCGCGACGGCGAAGGCGCGACCAAGTTCGTCAAGGTCACGGTGACCGGGGCATCCTCGCCCGCTTCGGCACGCAAGATCGCCAAGTCGATCGCCGAAAGCCCGCTGTGCAAGACCGCCTGGGCGGGTGAAGACGCCAACTGGGGCCGCATCGTCATGGCGGTCGGCAAGACCGAGGAAGAGGTCGATCGCGACCATATCGCCATCCGCTTTGGCGACCTTGTGGCCGCCGAACACGGCGCGGTATCGCTCACCTACGACGAAGCCGCTATGAGCGCCTATATGAAGAAGCAGGACCTTGAGATCGCCGTCGATGTCGGCGTCGGTCGCGGCTCGGCGCACGTCTATACCTGCGACCTGACGCATGGGTATATCAGCATCAACGGCGATTACCGCAGCTAATATTCCCTTTCAGGGGTAGCGCGGGAGGACTGAACGGGCAATGGAAGAAAAGCTGGAACCTCTGTCGCCAGACGATATTTCCTCACTTGAAGCGCAGCGAATCTGGGTTCGTGACCACTACGAACCAGAGGCGCGCCATAAATTCGAAACCGTTGACGGTAAACTTCATCTTCTCGACGTGATCCTGCGAGAGAAGTGGATCGATGCCGAAGAAACTTGGAAACTCCAAAGTTTGGGCGTCGTCTTTGGCGATGTGCTGGTTCAGGAATATGGCTGTCAATGGATCATGGTTGAAGACCAGTATGGGCGTGATCCCTGTCTTTGCATCCCCCGGACAGCAATTAAACTCTTTCCCCTGACCATGATTTCGAAACGCGTGGAGCAGGGCGAGGAGGTTGATGTGCGTGATTTTTACGAAGAGATGTTTGCGTTAATCGAAGACATGAAGGCTGAATACAGGGTCCAGTGAGCTTCGATTGATATGGCCATCAAACGGTCTATATTGACGTCTGAGGCTTTGCCATGTTCATTTCTGTTACCGACGCCAAGGCGCAACTCACCGATCTCGTCCGCCGCGCGGAAGCCGGTGAAGAGGTCACGCTGACCCGGCATGGCCATGCGGCGGTGCGGCTGGTGCCCGTCAAACCGAAACTGACACCGGAACAGCGGCGCAAAATTCTTGACGATTTCAAAGCCTCTATCGAAGGCAAGGTCTTTCCGGGACCGGACGCGGCCCACTCCGCCGATTTTCTCTATGGCGATGATGGCTTGCCCGGATGATCGTCGTCGATAGTTCGGCGCTGATGGCCATCGTGCAAGACGAGCCTTTGGCCAATGCTTGTCGCCTATGCGGACAGACTTTTCATGTCGGCGGCGGTACTGGCCGAAGTGTCGGCGGTGGCCGGAAACCGGGGCTTTTTGCCGAGCTTGCAGACCCTGATGGATCGGATGGACATCGAGGTCGTTCCGGTGGACGAGCACACGGCGGAACTGGTCACGGCCGCCTATATGATCTGGGGCAAAGGGCGTCACCGGGAATCGCTCAATCTGATGGATTGCTTTTCCTACGCGACGGCGAAAGCCTTTGACTGCCCGCTTTTGTTCGTCGGCAACGACTTTTCCCACACCGATATTGTGAGCGCTATCTAAACCGGCTTAAGGCGCGACCTCGTCCGGCGTCAGGTCGCGCAAGGTAATATGCTGGCCTTTCCAGCCCTGCGTCGTGCGGAACATGACGACGGCAACGACGTACGGGGCGCGATCGTTGAACAGGATATATTTGCGATAGACGAGGTTTGAGCCCAGCGCATTTTCCTCGACCTTTTCGTATTTGATCGGCTCGACGAAATATTCGGCGACCTGCTTGGTGAGGCCGACCAGATTGCGCTGAAGCTGCGCCTGCTCGCTGATCAGCGGCAGCATGAAGGTGGTATAGGCTTCGTCATATTGTTTGGCATTGACCTTGACCATGAAGCCGTCGAAGGCCTGATCGATGGCTTTTGAGTCTGCGGCGCTGACTTCAGCCGATGCCGACAAGGGCAGCCACAGGAACAGGCTGATAAAAAGGCTAATCAAGGTTTTCATTTTTCCCCCTCGGAAAGTTTGCCGGGGTAGGATAGACAAGGGTTTCGGGTCGTGCAAGCGGCCATGCGGTAACATAGGATGCGATAACTCATGAAAACCGTACTCGTCGTCGCGGCGGCTTTGATCGACAACGATGGCCGCGTGCTGATCGCCCAGCGCCCCGAAGGCAAGTCGCTGGCCGGACAGTGGGAGTTTCCCGGCGGCAAGGTCGAAGCGGGCGAAACCCCCGAAGCGGCGCTGATCCGCGAGCTTGAGGAAGAACTGGGCATCACGACGAAAACAGCCTGTCTGGCACCGTTCGTCTTTGCCTCCCACACCTACGAGACGTTTCACTTGCTGATGCCGCTGTATTTGATCCGCCGCTGGGAAGGCACGGTCCGCGCCATCGAGCACACGGCGCTCAAATGGGTCAAGCCCAAGGATCTGCGAGACTATCCCATGCCACCCGCCGACGCGCCGCTGGTGGCCTATCTGGTCGATTTTCTCTGATTATGGTGCTTTCGCGGGGCAGTTTCCACTGATGATGGCGGCGAGCTTGCCGCTGCGTGTCTTCATTGTGGCGCGAGCCGTATCCAGTTCGGTCTTGGTCATGCGGGTCTTGTCGGCGGCATCGACCGGGGCGCTTTCGGCCTTGTCGAGATTGCCCGAAGCTTTGTCCAGCGAGAAGGCCGCATTGTTCAGGCTCTTGCACATGTCCGGTATATTCCCCAGGTCCGCAAAGGCCGACGCGCCCTGAAGCTGGACGTTCACGTTCTTCAGATTGAGTTCATAGAGGAAGACCGCGTCGTTATAAACGGTATCCGCCATGGCGCTCGCAGGAACGAGCATCAGACCGGCGACGGCGAAAAGCGTATGGCGAAGGAACATATGACGGCTCCGGGAAAGGGGTTATCCTGCCTACCACGCGCCTGACAACGGCGTTACTTACAAACCCTGAGAGGTTACAGTCGTCCCTCTTTCACGCTCAGCGCATCGGCCAGACGCACCTTGGCGGAACCCGGTTGCAGCGGTTTTTGCTGGCTTTCATGCGGTGTCCAGCCGGACAGGGTGATGATCTCGAACGTCGCGCGGACACCGCCTTCGGGATGCGGAAAGCGTTCGGCGTAAAGCTCGAACGCCCGGTTCAGAATGGCGCGGTTAAGGCCTTTGCGCGGGCGGTCGTGCAGGATATTGGTCTCACCCATCGCGCGCAGGTCACGCAGCAGATTGAGCGGATGCGCGTAGGCCACGACGACCTTGTCGGTATCGACAACCGGCATGTTGAACCCGGCGCGTTTGAGCAGATCAACGCAGTCATAGCTTTCGGCAAACGGCGCGATGCGGGCGCCGCTGCCGCCGCGGACCTCCAGCTCGGCCTCCATCAGCACCGTGCGCAGTTCGCGCAGGGTCTCGCCGCCGAATTGCGAGGCGATCAGCAGACCGTCAGGCCGCAAAGCCCTGCGAATCTGCACCAGAACCCCCGGCAGATCGTTGGTAGAATGAAAAGCGAGCGCCGACACCACCAGATCGAGCGTATCGTCGCCGAAGGGCAGGGCCTCTTCATCGAGAACGACCTGTCCTATGTTCTGATCGGACAGGTCTGTCTCTATGATAAAGTCAATTTTTTCAGAAACTAAGCTATTTTCCAGCAGCGCGCGACGCAGGCTGCCGTCGCGCGAACCTATCTCCAGCGCTGTCCCGAACCGCCGGTTGACGGCGCTCAAAGTGTCCAGAATATCCTCGATAGATCTGGTTTTCAGGAAATTTGCCGCTGAAAATCCGCTGGCGGCGCGCCCGATCCGGCGGCGCAGCAGTTGACGATCGAATAAACGGGGTGCACTGGTCATGGTCACAACATGGGGGGTAATGTGGCGCTTTCCATAGGCCATCTGCCGGAAAAGGTTAAGACGTTTCTCGATGAACACGCCATCGGGCCGCGTTTGCGCGCGGGGGCAGTGCTGGCGCTCGACCTGATCTATCCGCGTCAGCCTCTCAGTCACGATCCCGATATCCGCAACTATGCGGGGCCGTCGGTCTCGGTTCTGGCGTCCGGGCTCAATGCCGGGGACTGGGCCGCGATCCGTTTTCTCGGCGACGATGGCTGTGAGATGTGCGCGCGACCGTTCGAGGGCGGCCTGCATCTGGGCGCAGGCGCGCTGTGCGACGATTGCACGAAGACGCCGTTTCCGTTCAAACGCGGTCGCGCGGCCTGTATCTATGGCGAGGCGTCGAAAGGGCTGATCCTCGCTTTCAAACACGCTGATCGGCTCGATTTACGGCCCGTTTTGCTCGGCTGGTTGTCGCGCGCCGGGGCCGGGATTATGCCCGACATCGACGTCATTGTGCCCGTGCCGTTGCACGTCGATCGCCTGTTCCAGCGGCGCTACAATCAGGCCGCCGAACTGGCCCGTCCTCTGGCGCGGGCGTTCCACAAAGACTTTGAACCCGACGGTTTGCGCCGCGTGCGCCCGACGCATCAGCAGGGCGGCAGTCTGGCGCGCACCGCCAAAGGCCGCCGCGAGGATCGCTATGAGAACGTGAAAAACGCCTTCGACGTGACGCCCGCCGGGCAGCGCCGTTTACGGGGCCGGCACGTGCTGCTGATCGATGACGTGTTCACGTCCGGCGCAACGCTATCGGCCTGCGCGACAGAACTGCTCAAGGCCGGGGCGCGGCAGGTCGATGTGCTGGTTTTGGCCCGCGCAGTCCCTACCTCACTGTTATAAGCGCGCCACACAGCCTTCTTTAAAACTTACAAGCCCTTGCCTATATAAGTGTTTATGACATTGTTGCGTTTTGACGAGTGACTCATGGCCCATATCGAAATCTACACCAAGCCCTACTGCCCCTATTGCGAGCGCGCCAAGTCGCTGTTCGACCGCAAGGGCGTGGAATTCAAGGAAATCGTTGCCTCGAACGACCCGGCCCTGCGCAAGGAAATGAACGAACGCTCGGGCCGCAGTACCTATCCGCAAATCTTCATCGACGGCCTGCATGTCGGCGGTTGCGACGACCTGATGGCGCTCGATTCGCGCGGCGGTCTGGACCCGCTGCTGGCGGCATAGGATGAAGATCGCGCTTCTCCAGACGACGACGCCCGGCAGCCCGGATCAGGCTCTGGCACACCTGACGCCGCTGTTCGAGACGGCGGTGGCCAAGGGTGCGCAACTGATCCTGACGCCGGAATGCTCGAACCTGATGGAGCAGCGCAAGGACCGCAAGGCAGAGGTCGTCACGACGCTGGAAAACGATGCCTGCGTGCAGGGCGTTCAGGCTCTGGTGAAGCGTTATCGCGTCCCGACTCTGCTCGGTTCAGCCATCGTCAAATCGCCGAACGAAGGCGAAGAGCGCGCGGTCAACCGCACGCTCTATTTCGACGGCAATGGCGAGATCGCGGCCCACTACGATAAGATCCATCTGTTCGACGCGACGACGCCGAACGGCGAGGTTTACCGCGAAAGCGCTTCGGTCAAGGGTGGCGACCGTGCTGTCGTGGCGCAGACGCCGTTCGGCGGGCTGGGCCTGACCATCTGCTACGACGTGCGATTTGGCTATCTGCATCGGGCGTTGGCGCAGGCCGGCGCAGCAATGATCGCGGTCCCTGCGGCCTTTACCGTGCCGACCGGTCAGGCGCACTGGGAGGTCATGTTGCGTGCGCGTGCTATCGAAACCGGCGCGTTTATCCTCGCCCCGGCGCAGGGCGGGCAGCATGAGGATGGCCGAAAGACCTGGGGGCATTCGATGGTCGTCAATCCGTGGGGTGAGGTCATTGCACACCTAAACCACGACCATCCGGCGGTGCTGATCGCCGATATCGATCTGGCCGAGGTCGCCCGTGCCCGCGCGGCGATCCCGCAACTGCAACACGACAGGACCTTTGTACGCGTATGATCCGCTATGCCCTCAGATGCGAATTCGATCACGAATTCGAGGCGTGGTTTTCCAATTCGACCGCCTTTGACGATCAGAAGGCGAAGGCGCTGATCGAGTGCCCCCATTGCGGCTCTTTGCACGTCGATAAGGCGATCATGGCCCCGATGGTGCGCACGTCTGAAACCGCCGAAGCGCGTCAGGGCGATGCGGCCAAGGCCATGCGCGAAGCGCTGCACAAGATGCGCAAACACGTCGAGCAGAACTTCGACTATGTCGGCGACAGCTTTGCCAAAGAAGCGCGCGATATGCACGACGGCGTGGCGCCTGAACGCGCCATCTATGGTGAAGCCAGCCGCGAGGAAATCCGGGAACTGGTTGAGGACGGCGTGCCGATCACGCCGCTGCCCGCCGCACCGGATAAGCCCGCGCCGAAATCGAAAGCGCTGAATTAACGAATTCTTGGCCGAGACCTTGCATAAGAGGTGCAACGGAGACCGCCATGAAACGCCTTGCCTTGATCGCTGCCCTTGTTGTGATGCCCGTAACCGCCTGCGCGCAATTGCCGGTAACCGCCACTGCGGTGAACCCTTTGTCGCGCGAACCGTTCTATGCGACGATCGTCAAGGACGCGGACAAGCTCAAAACGACGACAGAGGGGTTTGCCAAGACGCCGTCATTGGCGCTCTTGTCACAACCGGGGTTCGCGAAATATGCCGAGGCGATTACCGACCTGTCGGCGCGCGATCTGAAAGGGCATCTGGACCTCAAAAAACGCGGCACGGACAATGATCTGAAGTGCGTGCTGATGGGTGTGTCGCTCGATTTGCCGATTAAGCTGAAGGCCATTCAGGCGGCCACCACCGAATCCGAACTGAAAAGTGCGCTGAACGATATGGCCCTGTTGCTGGGCGATAATATCGACGTCATCGTCACGCCCGCGACGGCGGATTCAGGCCTCGATTGCATCATCGAGTTTGGCGATAAGTAGGTTGTTTTGACCACGGACGGCCACGGAAACGTGGCCGTCCGTGGTCAAATCTTACTTTAGAATGTTCACCACATCCTTTGCTGTCAGCAACTGACCCAGTACCACGGGCTCGGCATTGTTCACCCCGTAATAGACATATAACGGCACGCCCGAACGGCCATTCTGGCTGAGATATTGCGAGATCGCTGTGTCCTGATTGGTCCAGTCGCCCACCATGTAGACCGTGCCCGATTGGTTCAGGGCGTCCTTGAACGCCTTGGTTTCGAACACCAGCCGCTCATTCACCTTGCACGTGACGCACCAGGCGGCGGTCAGGTTGACCAGCACCGGTTTACCCTGTGCGCGCAGTTCGGCGATGCGCGCGGTCGAGAAGACTTCGTGGTCGGTCGTAACCGCTGTCGCGACCTCCGGTTTTTGCACGGCGGCGACCGCGGCAACGATCAGCGACAGCCCCAGAAACACCGGACGCAGAACCGACGGCAGCGACAGTTTTGGCCACCATAATCCAGCCGTCAGCAGGGCCAGCGCGATGACCAGCGCAAACAAGCCCCAGCCGGAGACCTGTTGCGCGAAGACCCACGCCATCCACAGCGCCGCGCCATACATCGGTATCGCCAGAATGAGCCGCAGACGGTCCATCCACGGGCCGGGCCGCGGCATCTTGGCAGCCACGGCGGGGACATAGGTGATCAGGTAGGTGAGCGCGATGACGGGCAAAGCGAACCCTACACCGAGCGCCAGAAAGACGATGAAACTGACCACGCCGCCCTGTGCCAGAGCGACGCCCAAAGCCGTGGCCATGAACGGCGCGGTACAGGGTGCGGCGACGACCACAGCCAGAGCCCCGGTCAGGACGGCAGTGACATCGGCGTTTTTACCGCTCAACCGGCCACCCGCCAGAGATTGCAGGCCGGAGCCGACTTCGAACAGGCCTGACATGTTGAGCGCCACGGCGAGCAGCAACAGCGACAGACCGGCGGTGACCCACGGCGACTGCAACTGAAAGCCCCAGCCGAGCGCGGAGCCCAGCACGCTCAGGACCAGACCCAGCACGCTAAAGGTCAGGAGCACGCCGAGGCCATAGAACAGCGATTCGCGCCGTCCGGCGGCGCCTTCGTGTCCGGCGCGCGCCAGCGCCAGAAGCTTCATCGACAGGACGGGAAACACGCATGGCATCAGGTTGAGGATCAGGCCGCCGACAAAGGCCAGCCCCATCGCCGTCAGCACTCCGGCGATGTTGATGTCCGGTCGGGCGGCGGCGGGACGGCCAAGGCCGGACGTTCCGGAGGGTAACTCACCCAAGGGGACGGTGACGGCATAGGACCGGCCAGAGGCGAATTTGATAACCGCCGCGAACGGCCCTTCGACGTTTGTCGAACTTGGGCGTTTGATTTTCAGTGTGACGCTGAACCCCTTGGGGCCGAGTTCGATGGCTTGCGGTGCCGACGGGTCGATGATGCCCCCTTCGACGGGGAACAGATAGGCCCCGCCGGGATGGGTAAAATCGGTCGAACCCGCGGGAGCAAGCACGCCCAGAGTCAGGGTCTCGCCGTCGATTTTATAGGTCCCGGTGACCGGCACGGTCTGCGGCAAACCGGCGCGCGCCTTGGTGAAGTCGTTCAGTTTTTCCGGGGTGCCGGTGACCTTGAGGTCGAGCGACAGATTGACCGTTTCCGGCACGCAGACCTTTTCGCAGACGAGAAAATCGACGCGCGCCTTTACCGGCAATATACCCGACGTCAGGGCCGACCCATTGGAAAGCCTGGCCAGAATGAAGGTCTCAGAGCTGTAGCCATAGTTGGTCAGGCCCATATAGGGCTGCACATCGGGGGTCGGGAAGACGAGGTCAGAGACCTCGACATTGACCGGCAGCGTCCAGGTCACGCGTGGGGCAAGGCCTGTATCGCCGGGGTTCTGCCAGTAGGTATGCCAGCCTTTCACCGGCACGTGACGGATGGCCAGCCACGTTTCACCACCCTTTGTGACGGTGGTCTCGGCGATCAGTTCGGTGGTCAGATGCGCGGTCTTGACGGGTTCAGCCATCGCCGCGCCGGTGAGGGCAAAAAACGCGATTATAGAAGCTAAAAATCTACGCACCTGATCACCCGTCGAAAATCACACGGTCTTATACGGTCGGATAAAGGATTTGGCTTGGATAAAATGAAGACGCACGAATTTGTTTAAAAACGCGCGGCTTGCGACGGAACGCGCTTTGCGTTACGTATGATTGGTCGAACAATCAAAAATGGTCATTGCTTTATTGGTTGACCAAAAATAGACGCAAGGGGTGCGGCGATATAATCGCTGCCGGAATAGAGGATCACGGCTTTGACTTCCAAATGGCTTAAGACCGCTCAGGTCACGGCATCCGTTCTCGCGCTCGCCGCACCGGCTTTCGCGCATCGCGCTTCCGTCGCGGTGCCGTCGCCGCGCCAGAGCTTCAGCTTCGATCAGGGCTGGAAGATGAAAACCGGCGACGATGCCAGGGCGTCGGAGACCGCCTTCGACGACAAGACGTGGAAAGACGTCACCCTGCCGAACGCCTTCAACGAGGAAGAGGCCTTCGCCTCGGATATCCACGAGCAGAAGACCGGCATCACCTGGTATCGCAAGCACTTTAAGCTACCGGCCGGTGCAAAGCCGGAGCACGTCCTGATCGAGTTCGAGGGCGTGCGCCACATCGCCGACGTCTGGGTCAATGGTCAAAAGATCGGCTATAACGAAAACGGCGTCATGGCCTTCGGCTTCGATATCTCGAAGGCGATGAAAGCGGGCGACAACGTCATCGCCGTGCGCGTGGACAACGACTGGGCGGCGCGTGAACGCACGACCGGCACGCGCTATCAGTGGGCCGACAAGAACTTCTATGCCAACTATGGCGGCATCAACAAATCGGTCGTTTTGCACCTGACCGGCGGCGTCTATCAGACCCTGCCCCTGTGGTCGTCGCTGAACACGACCGGCGCCTATATCTACGGCAAGGACTACGACATTGCGGGCAAGTCGGCGACGATCCACGCCGAATCCGAGGTGAAGAACGACAGCGCGGCTGAGCGCACCCTGACCTATGGCGTGCAGGTCCGCGATCTCGACGGCAAGGTGGTCGCCACCTTCGACGGCGGCCAGACGAAAATCGCCGCCGGACAGACCGCGACGCTGAAAGCCGAGAAGAAGGTCACCGGGCTCAATTTCTGGAGCTGGGGCTACGGCTACCTCTATACGGTGACGACGACCCTCAGCGAAAACGGCAAGGTCATCGACGCGATGGATACGCGCACGGGCTTCCGGTCGACCGATTTTTCCGATGGCAAGGTCAAGCTCAACGGTCGCGTCCTGCTAATGAAAGGCTATGCTCAGCGCACGACCAACGAATGGCCGGGTGTCGGGGTTTCCGTGCCGCCGTGGATTTCGGACTTCGGCAACAACATGATGCTGGAAGGTAACGGCAATCTGATGCGCTGGATGCACGTCACGCCGTCGAAACAGGATGTCGAATCGTCGGACCGCCTCGGCCTGATTCAGGCCATGGGCGCGGGCGATTCCGAAGGCGATCCGCAGGACCGCCGCTTCGATCTGCGCGTCGAACTGATGCGCGACGCCATTATCTACAACCGTAACAATCCGTCGATCCTGTTCTACGAAGGCGGCAACAAGGGCATCACCGAAGACCACATGGCCAGGCTGAAGGCCGTGCGCGATCAGTACGACCCGAACGGCGGTCGCGTCATCGGCTCGCGTGAAATGCTCGATTCGCAAATCGCCGAATACGGCGGCGAGATGCTATACATCAACAAGTCGAAGTCGAAACCGCTGTGGGCGATGGAATATTCGCGCGACGAAGCCGCCCGCGCCTATCAGGACGACTTCACCCCGCCGTTCCACAAGGACAGTCCCGCCTACAACCGCAATGTCGAAACTATTGCGGTGGAGAACGTCAAGCGCTGGTGGGACTTCTATCAGTACCGTCCGGGCACCGGCGACCGCGTCAGCGCCGGCGGCGTAAATATCGGCTTTACGGACTCCAATTCGCACTTCCGCGGCGATAATAATTACCGTCGCTCAGGCGAGGTCGATGCCATGCGTCTGCCCAAGGACAGCCTGTGGGTCCACAAGGTCATGTGGGACGGCTGGGTCAATTCGGAAGGCTACCACACCCATATCATCGGCCACTGGAATTACGCGGCGGGCGTGACAAAGGACATCTTCGTCGCCTCGAACGGCGACAGTGTCGAGCTGTTCGTCAACGGCAAGTCGCTCGGCAAGGGCGAGAAGTCCGACGGGTTCCTGTTCACCTTCAAAAATGTGGCCTATGCGCCGGGCGAACTGAAGGCCGTGGCGACCTATACGGACGGCAAGACGTCTCAGGACGCCCGCAAGACGACTGGTGCGCCGGTGGCGGTGAAGCTGACCCCGGTAACCGGCCCGCGCGGCTTTGTCGCCGACGGCATGGACGCCATGCTGGTCGATGTCGAGGTGGTGGATAAGGACGGCAACCGCGTCCCGACCGCCTTCAACACAATCAACTTCAAGCTCGACGGCGCGGCGGTGTGGAAGGGTGGCATCGCGCAGGAAGAGGGCGGGGCAGACGCCAACAAGCCTGATGCGAAAATCCAGCAGGATTGCAAGTGTACTTCGGCGGACAAGAAGAAATCGACCAACTACGTCCTGTCGCCCGTCTTGCCGGTCGAGGGCGGCATCAACCGCGTCCTGATCCGTTCGACGACCAAGGCAGGCAAGGTGACGCTTACCGCCTCGGCGGACGGCCTGAAACCGGCAACGATTTCGGCCACGAGCAAGGCTATCGCGGTCAAGGACGGTCTGTCCACGGTCTTTGCCGAGGATGCGCAGCCGGTCAACCTGTCGCGCGGCCCGACGCCGCTGACGGCCTCCTATACCGACACCATGAAGGGCGTGAAGGTGCTCGGTATCACCGCCGGGTCGAATGCCGCCGATGCGCCCAAGTCGCACGACGACAACGAACGCTCGACATGGAATTCGGACGGGGCGCCGAACGGCGCATGGATCGAATACACGCTCGACGACGCGCAACCGGTGTCGAACGTCTCGTTGCGCCTGACCGGCTGGCGCGTACGCAGCTATCCGATCCGCATCCTGCTCGATGGCAAGGAGGTCTATAAGGGCGAGGCGGCAAAATCGCTCGGCTATGTCGATTTCAATTTCCCGGCGCAAAAGGCGAAAGCCCTGCGCATCGAACTGACCTCGGCGACGCAGGACCGCGACGGTTTCGGCAATATCATCGAGGTGACGACCGACCGCGACGGCGCATCGACCGGGGCGGAAAAGGTCAAGACCGGCAACATCCTCAGTATCGTCGAAGCCGATATCCAGGGCCCGGCGCAAAAGCAGTAAGCGTAACTTTCTCCCTTGACTTGCGCCTCCCTTGACGGGGAGGCGCTTTTTTGTCCGTTTCCACGGCCTCCGGTTTCGAATAAGACTCTGGGGCACAATCTCAGCCGGAGTTTTGCATGACACCGATGCGTAGCGTTTTGTTTTCGACCGGCCTGCTGTTGGCAGCGGTATGGGCATCCGGTGCCGGGGCGGGCGAGCCGATTTCACCGCGCTTCAACGCCGATCCGTCGCCGCACTATTTCAAGGGCAAGTTCTATCTCTACGCCACCGACGACGCGTCCAATTCCGGCAAATACTGGGACTCGACGGCGTGGCGGCTCTATACGTCCAAAGACCTGAAAACGTGGAAAGACGACGGCGCGTTTCTGGACGTTAAGGTCTTCAAATGGGCGAAACCCGACGCCAAGGCCTGGGCGCCGGAAGCCGCCACACGCAACGGCAAATACTATTTCTACGCCCCCATCGGTGGCGACACAATCGGCGTGGCCGTCGCCGACAAGCCTGAAGGCCCGTACCGTGACGCCCGCACCGACGCCCTGATCGACAAGGCGCGCGACGCCAATGCCGGGGCCGAGCCGATCGATCCGGCGGTGCTGATCGACGACGACGGGCAGGCCTATCTGTTCTTCGGCACCCGTGTGCCCAAGGTCGTCAAACTCAACACAGACATGGTCTCGACCAGCGGCCCGATCATGGATGTGGTGGTGACGGGATATCCTTCCGACGACCCGAAGAAAAAATACGGCGAAGCGCCGTTCCTGCATAAGCGTAATGGTTTGTATTATTTCAGCTTCTCGACTGGCTGGCCGGGTCAGATCGTCTACGGGACGTCGACCTCACCGGTCGGGCCGTTCGACTATCGCGGCGTGATTCTCGATTACCTGACCATCAGTACGAACCATCAGGCGATCATCGAACACAAGGGCAAGTCGTGGCTGTTCTACCACGACAACCTCCTGCCGGGCGGCGGCAGCCACCGCCGCTCGATCGCCATCGAGCCTCTGGACTACAATGCCGATGGTTCGATCCGTCAGGTTGTGTTAAAGAAAACTACGCAGCCTTGAGCTTGCCGATAAAGGCGGCGACCTCGGTTTCCAGCGCCAGCGCCTGATCGGCCAGGGCGTCGGACAGGCCGCGCAGTTGCTCAGACGCGACGCCGGTTTCCTGCGCACCGTGCGAAACGGTGGTCATCTGATCGCTGACCTCGGTGGTCCCCGACGCGGCGCGCACGGTGTTGCTGGCGATGTCCTGCGTCGCCGCGCCCTGCTGCTCGACGGCACCGGCGATGGCGGCGGTCGAGGCGCGGATCATCTCGATGGTCGCCACGATGCGTCCGATGGAAGCGACGGTAATGTGGGTCGCCGACTGGATTTCATTGACCTTCTCGGCGATCTCATCGGTCGCCTTCGCGGTCTGGGTGGCCAGCGACTTGACCTCGGTGGCGACGACCGCGAACCCCTTGCCGGATTCGCCCGCGCGGGCGGCTTCGATGGTCGCGTTGAGCGCCAGCAGGTTGGTTTGCGACGCGATGGCGCGGATCAGCTCGATGACATCGCCGATGCGCGCCGCCGCGCCAGTCAGGACGCTGATATTGTCGTTTGTCGCGGCGGCTTCCTCAGCGGCGGAGGCGGCGACTGCGGCGGAATGCGCCACCTGATCGTTTATCTGACGGATAGAGTGGGCCAGTTCCTCGGCCCCGGCAGCAGCCGTTTGCACATTGTCGGAGGCCGAGCGCGCCGTATCGGTGACCGAGGCGGCGGCATGGTTGGTGCGCTTGACGCTGTCGCTCAACGAAGCCGCAGCCTGTGCCATTTCGTGTGAAGTGTGGTTGAAGCCGCGCGTCAGGTCCTGCACGCGGTCGATCAGCGCCCCGGCCAGAGTATCGCGTTCACGGATGCGACGCAGTTCCTCTTCCTTGATGTGGTCCTGACGCGCCGACAGGTCGCGCGCCTCGGTCTCGGCGGCGTGGGCGGCGTTCAGTGCCTCGTCGGCCTCGGCGAAGCTGCGCTCCAGCGTCATGACCAGCCAGACGAGGAGACTGGTTTGCAGGACGAGGATCACCGCGTGCAGCACGACGCGCAGCAGGTCCGGCTGGCTGGTCGGGAAAACGGCGGCGGGCAGGATGAAGTTGAGCCCCAGATGATGCACGGCGATCAGGGCCGAATAGGCGACCAGCGCCCGCCAGTCGCACCAGCCCGCGATCAGGGCCAGAGCGGCGAAGAAATACATGTGCATGTCGATCTGATAGGTATGGCCGTCGAAGACATAGACCATCAGCCCAACCATGGCCGCCAGCGCCAGAGAGGTGACGATGCGCGTTGTCGGACCGTCGCGGTCGTTCCACCAGATCAGGGTCGCGCCCGCGCAGATCAGGCCGCCGGTGATCAGCGGCATAAGCAGTGGTACGCCGGTATGGAAAGCCACCGGCAGGATCAGCAGCACCGCCAGATTGAACCATAGATAGCCGATCAGGGCCTTGCCGAACTGGCTGCGCAGGGTGAGAAGAGCGTGCATGGGATCAGGCCTTGGGGATCGAGACTGGGGGAGAGGGATTCGGGCGGCAGCCGGTCAGGACGCGCGGATTGAAGACAAGCCACGCGCCGTTGGTGTACAGGGTGTTTATGAACTGGCGGTCGGTCGAGCGGGCCACCACGATATGCCCGGACAGGGTCGTGGCTTCGAACCAGCCGCCGGAGCGGGCGACCACATGGCCAGTGGTCTGGGGTGGAGCAAACGGCGAGGCGAGGACGGCGACGGAGTCGCCGGGCTGCGGGCTCAGGCCGTTGACGACCAGTCCCAGCAGACAAAGCGCAAAGCCACCGGTTACCACCCAGAGGTTCGGGCCAAGTGGTGCGGCGGAATCGGGAGCTGGTAAGGGGTTACGCATACGGGGACATGGTGCTCAGGTGTTTTCTCCACATAACGCCGCTGTGGTTAAAAAAGCCTGAAAATACGATGTGTTCTATAACTCCGGCGTCGTAATTACCGCGCCCTGCGCTTCAAGCTGTTGCAGCGCGCCGCCCTTGACCAGCAGCGACGAGAGCGGCAGGACGATCAGGCTCTTGCCGGGGGTTTTCAGCGCCGTATCGATGGACTCGACCGTCTGGGTCACCGTCTTGCCGAGCATGGCCGAGGTGTTGGGCGAACCTTCGAGACAGGCGAGCAGGGCCGAGTCGGGCGACAGGCGCTGCACGGTTTTAAGGTCGCCATTGGCCCAGGCCTCGGTCGCGGCGCGCGAATGGGTCGTGGCGAATTCGATTTCGTCCAGCGCTGCGGCGACGCAGGCCATTTCCTGCGCCGGGGTAAAGGCATCGATGCGGCCGATAGCCTTGGCGACCGAGAAGGTGCCGACCGGTTTTGTTTTCAGCTTCTGATCCTTGGCGAAGCGCAGCAGGGTCTTTTCCGGGTCGCGCGTCGCGATATTGGCTTTGTCATAGACGTCCTGACGCAGGGCCGCCACGGCCCACAGGGGGGCGGATTTGCGATACCGGCTCTTATCCAGCCCGTGTGCGTCCGCGATGGCGTTGAAGCGCTTGAGGATATCGGGCGGCAGGACCTGATCGAGAGTCTTGCCCATCGGCAGGCCCTTGTTCAATTGCAGCTTGGTGATGCCGATGAGTCCACCCTTGGCTTCGGGTGCCGTGAGCAACACGTTCGATACGCCCATGACGCGTTCGACGCGTTTGGAATTCCACGGCACGCGCTTGGTCATGACCGGCATGGCGCCGAGAATATAGACCTCGGAGTCGCCCTTCTTGACCTTCCACAGGGCCGGGCCGGGCAGGCGCGCGGTGACGGTGACCTCGGTGATCCATTCTTCACCTTCGGGCACCGGCGGCGCGGCGGTGACGGTTTCCTGCGCCGCCGCTGAGTGGGCGAGACAGGCCAGAGAGAACGCGAACAGGGTGGTTTTGAGCATCGGCATGGTCAAGTCCTCACGATCTTGCGCTGCAATATGGAGCGATATGCCGAAAAGTGTGAGCGGTTTTCGGCAATAATATCGCGACAATCAAAAAGCATAAACCGCAACACCGTGACCGCAATGGGGCAGGGTGAGTTATTCTTCTTTCGCGTTCAGATCGCCTTCGTCGGGCAGGTATTCGATGATATCGGCGGGCTGGCATTCCAGCAGGAAGCATATCTTCGACAAGGTCTCGAAGCGCAGGCCCTTGACCTTGCCGGTACGCAGCAGGGACATCTGGGTTTCGGAGATGCCGACCTGCGCGGCGAGGTCCTTGGCCCGGACCTTGCGCCGCGCCAGCAGGACGTCGAGCGTTACATTTATGGGCATATCAGACGAAACCGTCCGATTTCGATTTGAATATTTTCAACTGGTTTGCGGCGAGGTGAAACATCCCGCCCATCACAAAAAGCGTGAAACCGCTCGTATTGAAAGCGTCGTCGGATATGATCCATTTCTCAAAATAGAAGGTGGTCAAGCCCCCGAGGACCAGGCACTGGCAGGCTCTCTTGAACGAGAGAATGAATTTGTCAGCATCTTTCTTCCAGATGATCGTACCTGACCCGAACCAGAGTGCGGCGGCGTAAAACAAGGCAGGGAATAGCTCTGCCAGGGATTTCGCTGCGGCAAGGTCGTGAATGTCCGGCACGGTTTTTGACACGATAAGGATATCCATACATGCACCTGCCAGCAGCAATACGGGCATTACAAGCCGGGCAATGAATATCTTGATCGGGCCATTGCCGTAATAATGATCGTTCATCAGATGATTCCGTCCAGAATGGTTTTGTCGCGACGATGACGCTGGAATAGTGCGTTGCCGTTAAAGCCGAGGGTTATGATGGCTAACGCCAGAAAGCAGGTGCCCAGCCCTTCGGTGTAGTTAACCGACAGGTGTAGTCGGCCCTCTGTCAGAAATCGGGCGATGAGGGGCACGCCCATGGAAGCAAAGCTGCTGAGAAGCAATAAGATGCCGCCTAAAACGATGCGCCGGGCGTTTTGGGCCCCAAACAGCATGGCCTTGTCGCTATAGCTGACGGCTGTGGCAAACAGCCATAGGGCCGCGGCGAGGAACAGCCACGGCGCGACGACGCTGATCCAAACAAGTTTGTCGAATAGGGGGCCTGACGGTTCCAGGGCCGCAGCCTTGAAGGCGGTAATGAGTTCATGCTTCTGGCTATTGAATATCGGATACATCTGACACAGGCCGATGAGGCTGAACATAATGCCTGTAAAACGTGCGCCTGATTGCGTCGTCGGTTTTGACCACTCCATCAGACGTACTGCTCCAGTTCGCTTTGCAGCGCAGAACGTGCGGTCTGAAGATGCCGGATGCGCCCGGCCACAGCGATCAAGACCGCGCCCATCAATCCGGCGACCAGGGCGAACAACACATAGTTGGCCGTACCCGGCGGTTGAGGACCGGTATTGTTATAGATCTCGGTCCATACCCACGGGCTAACCTTGAGCCCCAGCGCCATACCACCAAGGATCAGGCCGGTGCCTGCCCGGCGAAGGCCACGGATGAGCACCGGTTCCAGCGGCATATCGGGGCGGACCCGGCCAATCATGTCGGCGGCGAACCACAGGGCGGCGGCGAAAAACACATAGGGCAGCAGGGGCAGGCCGCCTTGCAGGACCGCCAGCCCGAAAATATCGGGGCGCTGACCGACCAGCGTCCACAGTTTAGGCAACTGGACGAGGGTAAGGAGGGCTATGCCCGCGACGGGCAAGCCGACGAGCCATTTCAGGCTGACTGACATGAGGCGCATCAGACGTAGCTTTCCATCTCGGTTTGCAGCTTCGCGCCGGCCTGGGTGATCAGCCACAGCATCAGGCCGATAAGGCCGATGGTCAGGGGCTCGATCGCGAAGTCGTAGCGGATACCGCGGAAACGGTCCTCGAACATGACGGTCAGGGTCGGCATGATGACGATGGCGGCCACCGCGCCGTAGATCAGGTTCGAACCGACGTCCTTGAGGCCCTTGACGACCGACGCCCCGAACCCTTCGCCCTTATGCAGCCGCATGAAAACGTTCGAGGCCGACCACAGGGCGCACAGGTAACAGATCGGCGCCAGAAGGCTGATCCAGAACGGCGGCAAAGCCATGCTGATCGTCAAGAGCGACACATGCACGAACGGATCGGGGTGCATGTCGTTGAGCGGCGCGGCTTTTTCCACGACCAGTCCGGCCACGAGCAGGCCTACGGCGACCTTGGTCGCGACGCCGATCACATCGAGCGGTAATTTGGATATGGACATATGAACCCCTCTCTAATTGATATGAGGGGTATATAAATTTAAATAAAACTTAAAGTCAAGTTCTGTTTGCACACGCCGCAGAAGCCGTATAAAATTACCGCATCGTATTCTGGGGGAACCGTCATGTCGCTGGACACCATTCGTAATATTCAGATCGCCTTGCTCGCAGGCCTGACCGTTCTGTGGGGCCTCATCCTGTTCCCGCGGCTGCAACCGGGATGGAACATGGCCTTCATGGTCATTATCCTGATCTATATCCTGCCGACTCTGGGGGCCGTCATCGCGCGCAACGCCCACGCGCAAAGACGCTGCCGCAAGGCCGGGATGTTCCTGACGCTGTTCATCCTGTTTGCCGTCTTCCTTCAGGTGAATATGACGCTTATCGTCCTGCATTGCGTGCTGTCGGCGGTGCTGGTGCTGATCGCGCACTATGCGGAAGGCCGGATGCGTCAACCGCAACCGGCCTCGCGCGCCATTGTCCAGTAAATACTATCTGGCTGCGACCGTATCGTCGGCCACTGCGATGCGCGCTGCCTGAAAATGCATGCCGTCGGGATGCGGCCAATGCCCGCCCCATACCCAGCCCTCGGCGCGGAAGGCCTCGATGACATAGCGGTTTTCCGCCGCCGACAGGTTCGGCGACGTATCGCCCAGCGCGTTACGCAGCGGGTCGAAATCGACGGCGCAGCCATAGGCATGGGTAGACAGGGTCGCCGAGGATCCCTGACTCTTGCGGATCGGACGGAAATTGTAGCCGCCGCCGATAGCATCGAGCCCAACGCGCTCGATCTCGCCCTGATTCTGCCCGGCCTGCGCCCAGATCGCCGCCAGCGCACGCTCCAGCGACGGCGCCGCCAGCCGGTGGACCTGAAGGCTGCGGATGGCGATCTTCGGGCTCCAGGCCGCATGGGCTTTCCACGGCAGTTTGACCATGACGAGATTGTCGGCCTCCCACTGCGGATCGGCGCGCACCTCGCCCGACGTGGCGGTCAGAGCGGGGTCGCCATAGGCCGATCGGCAATCGACATAGCGCGGAAAGGCCTCGCGGGTCCGGGTCTCAAGGGAGTCGATAACGGTCTGAAATTGGGTGAGCGGCATTTGTGCGGTGCAGGCCACAAGACCGCCGAAGGCGGCAAGAGTCACGAGCGGCATTACATACCGCGAAAGGAACGCTGTCATTTACGCTTACGGTTTACTGAGGGAGGTAAGGCTTATAGCGCAGCAAAATGGCGGCAATATGCGCGGAACATGGCTCGAAGCGCGCTTGCCAGACGCCTGAAAATTCCGATACTGGGTAACCAGGCAGCAGAGGACATAGCCGGTGAGTGACATCGAACGACGCGGATTGATTGTAACCGGCGCGGCCTTGGTTGCCAGCGCCTTATCAGGCTGCGAAAAGCCCGAACCGCCGAAGCCTGCGGCTAAACCGGCCCCGCCGCCCGCACCACCAAAGCCCCAGGCGGATGGTTCGGAGGGGATCACCTCGGTCAAGCTGCCGACGCCGCCCGACACGGTGCGCGTCAGCCTGACCACCTCGATGGGTGAAATTCTGTTCGAGCTGGATGGCAAGCACGCGCCGATCTCGACCGCCAATTTCCTGCAATACGTCAATGCCGGCAAGTTCACCGACGCCGAGTTCTGGCGCGCCATGAAATCGGGCGCTGCCGATGGGGGAGGCTTTATCCAGATGTCGGCGACCGGGCACAAATTCCCGCCGATCCCGCACGAAGCCACGACGAAAACCGGCCTGTCGCACACCAACGGTACCCTGTCGACGGCGCGCTATGCGGTAGGGACTGCATCGAACGAATTCACCATCTCGATCGGCGATATGAGCTATATGGACGCCGGACGCGACCCGTCGGGCGACAATCTCGGCTATGCCGCCTTCGGGCGCGTGGTGTCGGGGATGAGCATCGTGCGCAAGATCCTCAACGGCCGCATTTCCAAGGTTACCAAGGAAGGTGGCTGGGCCGGTCAGATGCTTGAAAAACCGGTGAAGATTCTGTCGGCCAAGCGGCTGGATTAAAGCATGCTGCAAACCCTGGAACAGTTGCACGCCGGGCTGCTGGCCGGGGTGACGCATCTGCAATTGCGCGAACCGCTGGACGTTTTTCCTGACGCCATTTTCGACCTTGCCGACACGCTGGAAATCCTCGATCTGAACGGGACAGGACTGTCGGCGCTGCCGGAAGATATGCATCGCCTGCACCGGCTGCGCATTCTGTTCTGTTCGAATAATGCCTTTACCGTTCTGCCGGAAAGTCTGGGGCGTTGTCCGGCCCTAACCATGATCGGTTTCAAGGCCAACCGCATTCGAGACGTGCCTGGGAGCGCGCTGCCGGTCAACCTGCGCTGGCTGATCCTGACCGATAATGCGATCGAGACCTTACCGAAGGAAATCGGGCACTGTGCCGCGCTGCAAAAATGCATGCTGGCCGGAAATAAAATATCCTTACTTCCGGAATCAATGATTAATTGCAAGGCGCTCGAATTGCTGCGTTTGTCGGCCAACCGGTTCGAAGCCTTGCCGAGGTGGGTGTTTACGTTGCCGCGCCTGTCGTGGCTGGCTCTGGCCGGCAACCCCCTGACCGCCGGGATCGAGGCCGAGGTGCTGGCGAACGCCGACAGCGACGTGGCGTGGGCCGATGTGGACGTAGGACCGACGTTAGGCGAGGGGGCTTCCGGTGTCATATACCGGGCGCTGCACAAGGGCGAGGCCGTGGCAGCCAAGCTGTTCAAGGGGGCCGTGACCAGCGACGGCCTGCCCGAAAGCGAAATGGCGGCGTCGCTGCGCACGGGACGGCATACGAACCTGATCCCGGTGCGAGGGCGCATAACCGGTCATCCCGAAGGCAGACAAGGTCTGGTCATGGACCTGATCGAAGCCGATTTTATGACCCTGGCCGGACCGCCCAGTTTTGCGACCTGCACCCGCGACGTCTATGACGATACTGTACGGTTCGATGCAACGACGGCGGTACGCATGGCGCATGGCATTGCCTCGGCGGCGCGACATCTGCATGAGCGTGGCGTGTTGCATGGCGATCTCTATGCCCACAATATCCTGCACGATGGTAAGGGATATGCCATACTCGGCGATTTCGGCGGTGCAGCGCTTTATGACGCCGAAAGCGTCGACGGGGCGGCCTTGCAGCGCATCGAAGTTCGCGCGTTCGGGTGTTTGCTGGAGGAGTTGATCGCGCGCTGTGCGGAGCAGAGTGAACAGACGGAAGCGCTTGGCCGGTTGGGGAGTGCGTGCCTGCATTTGAACCCTCGGCAACGTCCGTTATTCGCAGAAATTGAAAGGGAATGTGCTCGATTATTGTAAGCTTGGCTTTAGCATTTTTGATGACCTGAGTTGCGGTTGGCGCGCGATCTCTAAAGTGCTAAACCAGCACAAGATACGGCCTTGCCTTTTCATTTGGCCGGTGCGTAGAGGCCGCGCATCCACCGACTTAGCCAAAAAAGAGGACAGCGCCTTAGCGCCGTCCTCAGTGTACCAGCTTGCGCAGCCGATGGCTGTAACAGGGAGCCGGAGTTGTAAGAGACTGTTTGGGAAGTCTTCGGGTCGCTCCCGTGGGTCTTTGTTTCCGCCCGCCGTGTTGGAAACTTGCCCCGATGTTCACATCGAGGCTTCGTTTCCGCCTTGCGGATCGAAAAAAATCCCTCACGGGCGCTCAACCGCCGACTTCCCAAACAGTCTCTAGTACTTGTACCGCAGGCCTACCGTCACCTGCATGCCGGTCGAGGCGTACTGGCTGACGACGGGCGAGCCGTTGGCGTAATAGGCCTGACGGTTGGTCGTCTGGTTGGTCAGGTTGAGGCCTTCGAGCGAGACCGAAAGGCGCTTGCTGAATTTGTAGGACGACGAGAAGTCGACATTGGTCGTCCCCTGGCTGCCCTCGAAGTCGTTGACCAGCGGCGAGTCGCACGCCGCCGTGCCCGACGTCACCGTACCCGCGGCGCACGACCCTGAAGCAATGGGGTAGGTCGTGTAATAGCCTTCGCGCTTCGACATGGAGATGCGCGCCGACAGCTTCGGGTCTTCGTAGTAGAGCGTGAAGTTGACCGCGTTGGGCGACGCCCCCAGCCACGGACCGGAGCCATAGGTCGCCGCCACGGTCGAGGAGCCCGGATCGAGGATATAGGTCAGCTCGGAATCGATATGCGTGGCGTTCAGACGCAGGCCGGTGTTTTTCAGCACGCCCGGCAGGAAGGTGAAGGGCTGTTCGTAGTTGAACTCCCAGCCTTTAAGCGTACCGCCCGGCGCGTCGCGGTACTGGCGTGCGGTGACTTCGTAATCGCCGTTGATATAGGCCAGGGCATAGTTGTCGGCGACGCTGCCCGTAGCGTATTGCAGCTTGAGCGCGGCGATCGAGTCGGCGGTCAGGAAGGTCGACAGCGGCGCGCTGTACAGCACGGTCTGCGGATAGGACTGGATGTCCTTGGTGAACAGGGCCAGCGACAGGATGCTGCCCTTGGCGAAGTACCATTCCACGCTCAGGTCGTAATTGGTGGCGCGGTAGGGGTTCAGCTTGGTATTGCCGACCGTCATGGTCGCGCCGGTCGTGGAGCCGGTGTTGGGGATGCTGATCGCCGAGACGCTGGGCGACAGCATGGACAGGTTGGGCCGCGACATGACTTTTGATGCGCCGACGCGGATCTTCAGGTTCTGCGCCACGTCGTAGGACAGGTTCAGTGCGGGCAGGGTGTCGGTATACTCATTGCTGTCCTCGATGCGGCGACCGACCGAGTTGGCGCCTTCGGCATCGACCTTCGTGCGCACGACGCGGACGCCGAAATTACCCGACAGATCGCGCCCGAACAGGGCGGCGCGGAAATCGGCCTGCGTATAGGCGCCGGTGTCCTTTTCGGTCACCGAATAGGTCTCGCGCGAGCTCTTTTTGCTGGTCAGGGTCCAGTCGCCGTACTTGTTGATACAGTCGCAATCGAAGCCGAACACGGCTTTGAAAGCCTCGATATTCGGTGCGAAGAAGCTGGTCGCCGTCCCCGACGACAGGTCGAGGCCCTGGCCGAAATTGATGATCTGACCCAGCGAGGCGACGCTGACGCCGGCTTCCTTTTCGGTCGGATTGAGCAGATCGTTATTGCGCTCGCGCATCTCCGTCGAGAAGCCGTATTCGCGGTCATTGAAGCCGAACTTGAAGGTCAGGGCGTCGTTGTGGTCGTACTTGAAGTCGGTCTTGAGGCCCGAATAGGTGTTCTCGACATTGCGCTGATAATGGCGCATGCCGGAAATGCCCTTCACGATGCTCCACTGGCTCGAATCCGCGGCATTGAAGCCGAGGTCGAAGACGGGCATGGAGCCGCCGCCGCGCTCATCGTAGGTGAAGATGCCTTGCGAATCGAGCTTGTTGAACTCGACCAGCAAGCCGGTGTTCTTGTTGACCGACTTCGACGCCCCGACGATCATGGTCATGCTCAGGCGGTCGTTGAAGCGGTGATCGAGGTTGAACGACACCTGATTGAAGTCGGTGGTGTAGGAATTCTGATCGGCACCGGAGCGCCAGTCGACGTTCTGAAGCTGGAGATAATCGGCGATCCCGGCGCTGTTGACGTGCGAGGCCAAAACCTTGACCGCCGGACGACCGATCATGGCCGTGCGCATGGCCAGACCGTCGGTCGAGGCTACATAACCGACCGAGGCCGGGTTGTTGTAATAGTCGTAAACGTCGAGATTGTAGGGGTTGTAGCTGTACCACATATTGGTGGCGAGATTCGTGCCATAGAGCGCCTGACCGCAGTCGGTGCCCGCCGCCAGCTCGGTTTCCGCCGCATAGGTGCAGGTGCCGGGATAGTAGCCGCGCTTGGTAGCACGCGCGGTCGAGGCGGTCGCGGTCGCCAGACCGGCATTGGTGTTGTTGCGGTTCAGCCCGACGGTCTGGATCTGGTAATAGGTGCTTTCGTTCTCGAAATGCGAGCCGAGATAGTCGATCGAGACCTTGGTATTGTCGGAAATCTTCATCTGGAACGACGAGGTGATGCCAAGGCGTTGCGAATGAATCTTCTGCTGCTGGATCTGCGCCAGAGCCGGGATGCGCACGGTGGAATTGGCGCAGGCCAGATCGGTGGCTGTAGTGGCGGTGGAACAGCCCGGATAGAGGTTGTTGTAGGCCGTGGCATCGGAGCCGGTCACCGCCGCCAGATAGGCCGCATTGGTGATGGCCGTGCCGAAGGTTGTTCCGGTGGGGGCGGCGAAACCGGCGCGGTAGGGCGTTTCCGCCGTCGCCCAGGTCGAGCCGCGATAGGTGTAGTCGGACTGGCCCGCCTGACGGCGGTACTGATCGGAATTGGTGTCGCGCTCGGAATAGGCGATCGAGCCCAGCCAGCCGAGACGTCCGTCGGCCCAGCGCTTCGAGATCAGCCCCGTCATGCGCGGATTGTAATAGTCGCCGTTCTGATACCACGCGGCTTCGGTCGAGAAGGCGTAGGTGTCGGTCTTGTAGTCGAACGGGCGGGCGGTTTGCAGGTCGATGGTCGCCCCCAGCGCGCCTTCGTCGGTTTCGGCGGAGGCGGTTTTGCGCACGGTCAGCGAGTTGAACAGTTCCGAGGCGAAGGTATTGTAGTCGAAGGCACGCGAGCGGTTGGGCGAGGTGCCGGAATCGTTGGCCCCGGCGGTCGACAGGGCCTCCATGCCGTTGATGCGCGTGCGCTGGAAATCGGCCCCAAGGCCGCGCACGGTGATGGTGCGGCCTTCGCCATTGTCGCGGTCGATCGAAATGCCGGGGATGCGTTGCAGGCTTTCGGCGAGGTTGGCGTCGGGGAAGTCGGCGATATCCTCGGCATTGATGGCGTCGAGCATGACGTCGGCCTTGCGCTTGGTATTCAGCGCGCTTTGCAAGCTGGCGCGATAGCCGGTCACGACGACGGTCGTCGTGTCGTCATCGGCTTTCACGGGGGCTTTCGCGGGCGTGGCGTCCTGAGCCTGAACGCCGGAGGCCGCCAGCAGTCCGGCGAAGGCCAGATAGGAAATGCTGGTTTTAATAATCTGTGACTTGGGGCGCGACTTCGCGCCCGGATGAACGGGGGTGTTCCTCATTGCGTCTCTCCCTAAAGGCTCGGCTTACGGGCCGATGCTTATTTTTGATACCGGTGTCATCTGCGTCGGGCGATGACCCGCGTCGGGAATATGCTGGACGTAAAGCGGAAATTTTCAATCTAAAAACAGATGAATATCGGGCTTGCCGCTGCTTGTTGCTGTCGGGTTGTATTTATGGAACGGAATATGTCCATTCTGTATTTAAAGTGTCTTTTTGTTACTTAATAGATGTCAGTATTGATACGTTCAAGGGATTGCGGTCTCAGGCCTGAGCCTGCGTTCGGGACTCGTGGCCCTCGATCACCAGCGTATCGTGGAAATAGGCTACGGTGCGATGCAGGCCTTCGCGCAGGTCCGTGGTGGGACGCCAGCCGGTCGCCTTGCGGGCCAGATCGATATTGGGCTGACGCTGGCGTGGATCGTCGATGGGGCAAGGGCGATGCACGATGCGGCTGGTCGAGCCGGTAAGCGCCAGAACCTGCCGGGCCAGATCATGCACGGAGATTTCGGACGGATTGCCGAAATTGATCGGCCGGTCGATGGGGCCGGCGACGGTGCTGTCGATATCCATGCAGGCGATCATGCCGGCGATCAGATCGTCGACATAACAAAAGCTGCGCGTCTGTTCGCCTGAGCCATAGAGGGTGATATCGTCCCCCTTGAGGGCCTGAACGATGAAGTTCGACACGACGCGCCCGTCGTCGGGGTGCATGCGCGGCCCGTAGGTGTTGAAGATGCGCATGACGCGGATATCGACGCCGTGCTGACGCTGATAGTCGAAAAAGAGCGTCTCGGCGCAGCGCTTGCCCTCGTCGTAGCAGGCGCGCGGCCCGATCGGATTAACGCGGCCCCAATAGGTTTCAGGCTGCGGATGCACCTCCGGGTCGCCATAGACCTCGCTGGTCGAGGCCTGAAGGATTTTCGCCTTGGTGCGCTTGGCCAGACCCAGCATGTTGATGGCCCCGATGACGCTGGTCTTGGTCGTCTGAACCGGGTCGAACTGGTAGTGGACCGGCGAGGCCGGGCAGGCGAGATTATAGATTTCATCGACCTCGACATAGAGCGGGAAGGTGACGTCGTGGCGCAGGAATTCGAAGCGCGGATGCCCCATCAGGTGTGCGATATTGCGGCGTTGCCCCGTGAAAAAATTGTCGACGCACAGCACGTCGTCGCCGCGCGCCAGCAACCGTTCGCACAGGTGAGAGCCGAGGAATCCGGCGCCGCCGGTGACCAGTATCTTTTTCATTGCGGCGCCCTCCACAGGCGGTGGTCGAAGGGCACGGGACGTCGGGCGTGGCGTTGTGAGATCAACTGCCGCCAGTGGTTTTCGTAATCGTCGAGGGTCTGGGTCTCATGGGCCTCGTGATCGCGCGTCGCGGCGATATCGAGCAGGGTATCGAGGTTGCTCAGGTCCGGCTGCGGCAGGGTGCCGTCGCGGCACGCCTGCCACATCTCGGCATAGAGGCCTTCAAGATGGCGCACCAGACGCGGCATATCGAACAGGGTGCAGGTGTCGCGCGTCGCTGCGAGACGCGTCTTGAAACCGTTGAGGCGCGGCCGGTCCCGGCCCAGCGCCACGGCCAGATCGACGAAGTCCGCCGCCTCGGTCGTAACCAGTTCCGGCAGGCCGGCGGCGTGCAGCAGCGAACCACAGACGCGCGAGGCGAAGCTGCGCCCGCTCAGGGTCAGGACCGGCACCCCCATCCACAAGGCGTCGGAGCAGGTGGTATGCGCCCCGTAAGGGGTGGTATCGAGGAACAGGTCGGCCAGCGGATAGCGCGCCAGATGCTGCGGGTTGGGCAGCTTGGCGGCAAAGACGATACGCGCCGGATCGATGCCCCGGCTTTGCGCGTAAGCCTTGAGGCGCAGATGCGAGGTGTCCGAACCGCTGAGGAGCCACAGGACGCTGTCCGGCACGCGCGACAGGATATCCAGCCAGCGCTCGAAAGTGAAACGCGTGATCTTGTGCGTGCCGTTGAAACAGCAAAACACCGTCGCGTTCTCGGGCAGGCCCATCTCAACGCGCGTCGGGCGGTGGTCGGCGACGAGGCGCTGACGGTTATTGGGCTGATAGCAGGGGAGGCGCATCACCGCTTCGGAATAGTAGATTTCGCTGTCCGGCGGGATGATCCAGTCGTCGGCGACGATATAGTGGTGATACGGACTGCCCAGCGTGCCGGGAAAGCCCAGCCAGTTGACGATGACCGGTGCGGGGCGCAAGGCCAGCAGTTTGGTGCGCCCGTCGCGGGTATAGCCGTTGACGTCGATCAGGATCTGGATGCCGTCGTCGGCGATGCGCCGGGCCGCCGTGGCGTCGTCCATCTGCGAAATATCGACGAACTGATCGACGGTGTCGCGGTAATGGGCGTGGATCGGGTCGTTCCCGGCGGGGATGCCGCAATAATAGGCAAAGACCTCGACCTTTTGCCGGTCGTGCAGACCGGGCACTTCGTACATCAGGTGGCCGATGGCGTGTTCGCGCAGGTCCGACGACAGGTAACCGATGCGCAGGCGTCCGTCGCTGCGGCCTTGCTGGGCGGCGAAATGGCGGGTGACCGGCTCGGCCTCGGTCAGGCCGACATCGGTTTCGCTGTAGTGAGCATTGAGCGCCAGTTGCAGAAGCGGATCGTCGGTATAGGCATTGGCCGACAGCGGCGACATGCCCTTGAGCAGACGGGCGCGGTCAACGCGCTCGAACGGCTCGACGATGGGCCAGGCGCATTGCCGCTGACGGGCGGCGATCAGGTGCTGGACGGCCTCGCGCTGGGTGGGGTCGAGGTCGAGGCTCTGGCGCAGGGCCGTCTCGCAGGCCTCGTCCTGATGGGCGGCCTCCAGCACGCGGGCGGTCTGGTTCAGCGCCATGACCTTGTGCGTGATGGCCTGACCCGTTACCGGCGACAGCCGCTCGTTCATGCGGTGCCACAGGGTGACCGCCAGATCGCTGCGCCCCCGCCGTTCGTGCACGCGACCCAGATTGATATAGGCGGGCAGGAATTCAGGGTTGAGGCTGATGGCCTGTTCAAGGGCGGCCTGCGCCCCGTCGAGCGCCCCGGCATCGGTCAGCAAAACCCCCAGATTGAACTGAAGCGCATAGATCAGGGGCTCGTCGGGCTGGTCGGCGATAAAGCCTTCGTACAGCGTGGCGGCGGCGGCAGGATCGCCGCGCAGACGCAAGGCTTCGGCGGCCTGAATCAATTCGATAACGGTCATGGGAACCTTAGCTTAGGGCGGCGCGCAGGGCGGCCAGTTGTATGGCCGACAGGCTGGCGATCTGGGTGGTGGTCAGGTAGCTGATCTGCTCTGGCGTAAAGGCCTCGATCTGGTAGGTATTGAGCGCGCTGAGGAAGGTGGTGCCGAGCAGGCCCATGCTGGTGGTGGTCAACTGGCTGAGTTGCACGGCACTCAGCACCGCCATTTCACCGGCGCTGAGATTGTCGAGCTGGGTGGCGGTGAGGGCCGCGACCTGTTCGGCGGTCAGGGCGGTGAACTGCGTCGTGGTAAAGGCGGCGATCTCGGTGATGGTCAGGCTGCCGATCTGGGTGTGGGTGAGCGCCGAGACCTGCGTGGTCGATAACGCGGCGATCTGCGCCGTGGACAGGGCGCGAAGCTGCATCCGGACCAGCGCCGACAACTGCGTGGTGGTCAGGGCGGCGATCGAGGTGGTCGACAGGGCTGCCACGTCCTCGGTCGCCCACGCCCCGATCTGGGTGGTGGTCAGGCCCGCGATCTGGGTCAGGGTCAGGGCGGTGATCTGGGCTTCGGTCAGGCCGGAGATCGCCTGTGTGGACAAGGCCCCGATCTGGGTGGAACTGAGCGCCGACAATTGCGTGGTGGTCAGGGCGGACACTTCCGTGGCGGTCATGCCGTGGATGCCGCTGTCGGACAGGGAGGCCAGTTGCGTGGTGGTGATCGAGGCGATGTGCGCCTCCAGCAGCGACGCCACACCGGTCGCCGACAGCGAGCCGAACTGCACCATGCTCAGGGCGGCGATCTGGGTGTCGGTCAAAGCGCCGATGGCCGTGGCCGAGAGTACCCCCATCTGGGTCTGGGTCAGGCCGCCGATCTGGGTGGTGCTCAGGGCCGTCGTCTGGGTGGCGCTGAGGCCGGTGACGGCGGCGGTCGATAGACCGGCGATCTGGGTGGCCGCCAGAACCGACAATTGCGACGTGGTGAGCGCGCCCATACCGGTCGCGGTGAGGCCGCTCAGTTGCGTCGCCGTCAACGCGCCGACCTGCGTGGTGGACAGGGCGGTGAGTTCGCTGGTCGTCAGGCCGCCGATCTGCGCCGAGGTCAGGCCGCGTAACTGCGTCGTCGTCAGGGCGTTGATCTGGGCGGTGGTAAAGCCCGGCAGGGCCGTGACCGCCAGACCGGACATCTGGGTCGAACTGAGGCCGCGTAGCTGCGTGGTGGTCAGGGCGGCGATCTGGGTGTCGGTCAGACCGCCCATGCCGGTGGTCGAAAGACCCGACACCTGCGTCGAGGTCAGGACCGCCAACTGCGTCCCCGTCAGGGCGGCGGTCTCCGTGGCGACCAGCCCGGCCAGTTGCGTCGAGGTCAGGGCCGAGACCTGCGCCGTCGTCAGGGCGCGCACCTCGTCGGCGGTCAGGCCGCTCAGTTGCGTGGCCGAAAGCGCTTTTGTCTGGGTGGTGGTGAGCGCCGCGACCTGCGTCGGGGTCAGGCCGCTGAGGCCCGTGGACGACAGGGCCGCCACCTGCGTCGTGGTCAGGGTCTGGATTTGCGTCGTGGTCAGGGCCGACAGGCCGGTCGAGGTCAGGGCGGCCACCTGCGTGGTGGCCAGCGCGGCGACCTGCGTCCCCGTCAGGCCTTGCACATGCGTGGCGGTCAGGACGCCGATCTGGGTTGTGGTCAGGCCCTTCATCTGGGTGGTGGTCAGAGCGGCGATCTGACTGGCGCTGAAATCCTCGACGTCTTCGGTGCTGAGCGCGGCCATCTGCGTCGCGGTGAGGGCGGCCAGTTGCGTGGTCGCCAGAGTCTGGATCTGGCTTTCGCTGAGGCCGGAAATGGCCTGACTGTCGATGGCGGCGAATTGCGTGGTGGTCAGGGCCGACAGTTGGGTGGCGGTGAGCGATTCCAGCGCCGTATAGCTCAGGCCCTTGATCTGGGTCGTATAGAGCGCCGACAGGGCCGTGGCGCTAAGGCCGGCAATCTCGTCCGGATTGAGCGCGGCGATCTGGGTGGCGCTCAGGCCGCGCAACTGCGTCGAGGTCAGGGCCGCCAGATGGGTGGCATCGAGCGCGTTGATCTGCGTGGCGGTAAAGGCCCCCAGTTGCGTCGAGGTCAGCGCCGACAACTGCGTCAGGCTCAGGCTGCCGAGTTGATCGTCACTCAGGCCCTGAATCCCGGCGGTCGACAGGGCGGCCAGTTGCGTAGAGCTGAAGGCTGTCAGTTGCGTTGCCGACAGGGCCTCGATCTCGGTGGCGGTCAAACCCTTGAGCTGCGTCGTCGTCAGGGCCTGAAGCTGGGTCTCGGTCAGGCCGCGCACCGCGGTTTCGCCCAAAGCGCCGATCTGGGTCGAACTGAGACCCCGAAGTTGCGTCGCCGTCAGGCTGGCGGTCAGGGTCGTGGTCAGACCCGGCAGAGCCTCGGTCGTCAGGGCGCTGATCTGGGTCGAGGTCAGGGCCTGAAGCTGCGTGCCGCTGAGGGTCTCGACCTGCGTCGAGGTGAGGCCGCGTATCTGGGTGGTGGTGAGCGCTGTGACTTCCGTGGCGGTCAGGCCGGCGATCTGGGTCGTGTTCAGAGCGGCGACCAGGGTCGCCGACAGGCCTTTCAATTGCGTGGTCGTCAATCCGGCAAGATCGCTGGCGCTCAGGCCGTGGATACCGGTGGTGGAGAGGGCCGATATCTGGGTCGAGGTCAGGGCGGCCACCTGCGCGTCGGTCAGGTCGCCGACCTGCGTGGTGGTCAGGCCCGCGATGGCGGTGGCGGTAAGGGCGGCCAGTTGCGAGGTACTGAGCGCCGCTATCTGCGTGGCATCGAGCGCCGACACGCCGGTGGCGGTCAATCCGGCGATCTGCGTGGTGGTCAGACCGCTCAGGGCTGTGACGCCCAGCCCGGCGATCTGGGTGGTGGCCAGCGCGGCGATCTGCGTGGCGGTGAGGCTGGCCAGCGCCGTGGCGGGCAGGGCCGTCAATTGCGTGGTCGTCAGGCCGGAAAGTCCCGTGGCGGTCAGGGCCGAAATCTGGGTGGTGGTCAGGGTCGCGACCTGTGCCGTCGTCAGGGCGGCGACGCTGTCGGAGGTCAGGCCCTTGACCTGCGTGGTGGTCAGGGCGGCGACCTGAGCGGTGGACAGGGCCTTGACCTGCGTGGTGGCGAGGCTGGCGACCTGCGTGGCGGTCAGGCCCTTGATCTGGGTCGTGCTGAACGCGGCCATGTCGGTCGCCGACAGACCGGACAGCGCCGTCGTGGTCAGGGCCGCCAGTTGGGTTGTCCCGAGCGCCGCCAGTTGCGTGGTGCCGAGGCTGCCCGCCTGTGCTTCGGTCAGGCCGCTCAGGGCGGTGACGGTCAGGGCCTCGATCTGGGCGGCGGAAAAGGCGGCGATCTGGGTTTCATTGAGCGCGGCGACGCCGGTTGCGGTCAGGGCCTTTACCTGCGTGGTCGATAGGCCCGACAGGGTGGTGGCGGTCAGCTCCGACACCTCGTCCTCGGTCAGGGCGGCGATCTGCACGGTGGCGAGCCCGTTCATCTGGGTGGTGGTGAGCGCCGCCATCTGCGCGGCGCTCAGGCCGCGGAACGCTGTCACACTGAGCGCCGCCAGTTGCGACGTGGACAGGCTGCCCAGTTGCGCCGTCGTCAGGGCCGAGGCCTCGGTGGCGGTGAGCGCGCCCATCTGGGTGGTGGTGAGGGCGGCTACCTCGGTGGTGCTCAGGGCGGCGATCTGGTTTTCGCTGAAACTGGCGATCTGGGTGGCGGTCAGGGCGCGCACCTGCGTCGTGGTCAGTCCCTGAATCTGCGTTGCCGACAGGCTGGCTATGCCGCTGGTCGAAAGCGCGGCGATCTGTTTGGTGCTCATGACGCCCAGTTGATTCAGCGACAGGGCGGCAACCTGATTGTCGCTCAGACCGCTGATGCCGGTGGCCGAGAAGGCCGCGATCTGGGTGGTGGTCAGCCCCGTCACCTGCGTCGAGGACAGCGCGGTCATCTGCGTCGCGGTCAGGGCGCTGAGTTGCGTCGTCGAGAGCGCCCCCAGCGTATCGATGGCGAGGCCGGACACCTGCGTGGTGGTCAGGGCGGCGATCTGCGTCACGCTGAAGGTGGCGATCTGGCTGGCGGTCAGGCTGGAAATCTGCGTGTTGGTCAGCCCCGCCATGCCGGCGACCGACAGGGCGGCCATCTGGGTGTCGCTCAACGCGCCAATCTGGGCGGCCGAGAGCGCGGCGACGGCGGAGGCGGTCAGTCCGGCGATCTGGGTGGTGTAAAGTGCCGCGACTTGCGTGGCGCTCAGGGCGGCCATCTGGGTCTCGGTAACGGCCCCCATTTCGGCGGCGGTCAGGCTTTTCAACTGCGTGGTCGACAGGGTCGCGAGGTCGCTGGCAGACAAGCCCGCGATCTGGCTGGTGGTCAGGGCGCGGACCTGCGTCGTGGTCAGAGCCTGCAAGCTCTCGTCGGTCAGCGTCTCCAGTTGCGCGGCGCTCAGGCCGGGGATCGCGGTGGCGGTCAGGCTTTTCAACTGCGTCGTGGTCAGCGCCGCGACCTGTTCGGTGCTGAGATTGGTGACGCCGGTGGCCGTCAGGGCGCGGATCTGTACGGTACTCAGGGCGGCCATTTGAGTGGCCGACAGCCCGGCCAGATTGGAGGCATTGAGCGCGGCGACCGCCGTGGTCGACAGCGCCGCGATCTGCGAGGTCGACAGCGCCGTCACCTTGTCGGAACTGAGGCCGGACAGTTGCGTGGCGCTGAGCACGGCCACCTGACTGGTGCTCAGGGCCAGAAGCTGGGAGTCGTTCAGCGCCCCGGTCTGGGTCGCGTTGAGCGCCTTGATCTGGGTGGTCGAGAGGATAGCGGCCTGCGTCGTGGACAGGGCCGACACCTGATCGGTGGTCAGGGCGGCGATCTGGGTGGCGGCCAGCGCCTTGAGCAGGGGCGTCGTCAGGCTGCCCATCTGGTCGGCGCTGAGGCTCGACACCGCCGTCCCGGTCAGGCTGGCGATTTGCCGCGTACCCAGCGCGTTCAGTTGCGTGGCGGTCAGGGCCGCGACCTGCACATCGGTCAGACCGCCCAGCCCCGTCGCCGACAGGGCGGCGACCTGCGCCGTGGTCAGGGCCGAAACCTGATCGGCGGTCAGGGCCTTGATCTGGGTCGCGGTGAGCGTGTTGAACTGCGTCGTCGACAAACGCGACAGTTCGGTGGGCGAGAAGGCGGCGACCTGATCGGCGGTGAGCGCGCGGACCTGGGTCGAGGTGAAAGCGCCCAGTTGCGTGGCGGTCAGGGCCGACAATTCGCCCATCGACAGGTTGGCGATCTGCGCCGCGGTGAGGGCGGCGACCTGCCGTTCGGTCAGCGACTGGAGCTGGGTCGTGCTCAGTTCGGCGAGGTCGCTGGCGGTCAGGCCCTGAATCTGCGTCGTGCTCAGCGATTGCAGCAGGGTGGTCGAAAGCGACTTCACCTGCCCGTCATTGAGCGCGCTGACCTGCGCCGAGGTGAGCGCGCTCCACTGGGTCGAGCCCAGTGCCGACAACTGGCTGGCGGTCAGTTGCGACACCTCGGTCGTGGTCAGGGCCGCCATCAGGGTCTGCGGCAAACCGCGCAACTGCGTCGCGGTCAGGCCGACGATCTGGGCTTCGCTGAACCCCTTGATGGCGGTGGCGGTCAGGGCCGACAACTGCGTGGCGCTGAGGACGCCGACCTGTGTGTTGGACAGGGCGGCGATGTCCGAAGCGACCAGCCCGCGCATCTGGGTCGTCGTGAGGAGCGCCAGTTGCGACAGGTCGAGCGACGCAATCTGGTCTTCGCTGAGATAGCCGATCTGGGTCGGTGTCAGGGCGCGTAGTTGCGTCGTGTTAAGGCTGTTCAGTTGCGTCGCGGTCAGGCCCGACACCGCTCCGGCGCTCAGGGCGGTGATCTGGGTCAGGCTGAGGGTCGATAATTGCGTGCCGGTCAGGGTCGAGACGAGATCGGTGCTGATGCCGCCGACCTGCGCCAGACTGAAGACGCCCAGTTGCGTGGCCGACAGGGCGCTCAGCTGCGTGGCGCTGAGGCTGGCCACCGCCGAGGCAGTCAGGCCCTTGACCTGCGTGGTGCTCAGGCTGGCGATCAGGCTGGTGCCGAGCGCCGCCACCTGCGTCGTCGCCAGCGCCGCCACCTGGGTCGAGGTCAGGCCCGACAATTGCGTTGTGGTCAGGATGTCGAGGTCTTCGGACCCGATGGCGCGGATCTGGGTGACCGTCAGGGCGCCCAGCTGATTGGCGGTCAGGGTCGAAAACTGCGTGGCGTTGAGCGCGGCGATTGCCGTGGCGCTCAACCCGCTGATCTGGTCGGTGCGCAGCCAGCCGAGTTCGGTTTCGGTCAGGCTGTAGACCTGCCGTTCGACCAGCGCGTTCAGCTGCGTCGAGGTCAGGTTGGAAAACTGCGCCGCGCTAAGGGTCGCTATGGCCGTGGCGCTCAGGGTCTTGATCTGGGTGGTGGTCAGGGCCTTGATCTGGGTGTCGTTGAGCGCCGCCATCTGCGTCGCCGACAGGGTGTTGATCTGGGTATCGGTCAGGCCCCTGATCTGGGTCGAGGTCAGGGCGGCCACCCGCGTCGCATTGAGGCTTTGCAACTGTTCGGTATTGAGGCCCGACACGGCGGTGACGGTCAGGCCCGATGACTGGGTGACGGTGAGGGCATTGACGAAGGTCGTGCTCAGGCTGCTGACCTGAGTCGAGGTCAGATAACCCATCTGGGTCAGGCTATAGCCGCCGATCTGGGTCGTGCTGAGAGCATTGAGCATTTCGGCGCTCAGGCTGACGATCTGGGTCGAGGTCAGGCCGCCGATCTGGGTGGCGGTCAGGGCGGATAGCTGAGCCGGCGACAGGGATTGCAGTTCGGTAACGGAGAGCCCGCGCACCTGCGTCGTATTGAGTGTGGCGAGGTCTTCGCCGGACAGGGCCGCGATCCCCGCTGTGCCGAACCAGCCGATCTGGGTCGAGGTCAGGCCGGAGAGTTGCGTCACCGAAAGGGCGTCGATCAGGGTGGCGTTCAGGCCCTGAATCTGCGCCGAGGTCAGGGCGCTGACCTGCGTCGACGACAGGGCCGCCAGTTGCGTCGTCGAAAGCACGCCGATCTGATCGGTTTGAAATCCCTTGACCTGCGTGGTGGTCAGGACGCTCAGTTGCGTCGGCGACAGGGCGGCGAATTGCGTGGCCGAAAATTCGCCGATATCGGTCTGGGTCAGGCCGGCGATCTGCTGGGTGGTCAGGGCGGCGATGTCCTCGACGCCGAAGGCTTCGACCTGAGCCTCGATCAGCACCGACAACTGCCTGGCGCTGAACACCATCTGATCGGCGGTAAAGGCCGCGATCTGTTCGGTCGTCAGGGCGCGCATCTGCGTGGTGGAAAGGGCCGTCAGCTCGGTCGTCGTCAGGGAGGCGATCTGCTCGAGCGTAAAGGCGGCGATCTGGGTCGTCGACAGGGCCGCGATGTCCGTGGTCGTCATGGACCGGACCGCCGCGGTCGACAGGGCGGCGATCTGGTTGACGGAATAGGACGAATAGATGGAGGCCACGCGCCTTCATTTCCCCGGGAGTTTGATGCGGAACAGGGCGCGGGCCGGTCGCAAACCTTGAACAGGTCGCGGTGCGTTTTGCATCACCGTTGAATAAAGCGCTATGAGCGGCTTTGCCGGATAAAAACGGTCAAATGGAGGTTTGAATGTATAAATTTTGAAATTTAAATACTGTTTTCAAAGCATGTGAAAATATTTCAACATTGAAATATAGTGTTGTTATGATTTCGATTTTGAATTTCTATTTATATTATGAAATTTACATTAGATTAACCGCATTTACTGTCATTTTATACGCTGAATTTTCTAATCGATGCATTGAGAGGTGTTATGTCCCTGAGCAGTGTTATGCTGACCGGCGTGTCCGGTCTGACCGCCACCTCGACGGCGCTGTCGGGGATTTCCAACAATATCGCCAACGTCAATACGACGGCCTATAAACGCATCGAGACCAACCTGTCGGCCACGGTCACGTCAAGCGCGGGCACGACCTATACCGGCAGCGGCGTGTCGGCCAGCACCTCGATGTCGGTGTCGCAGGCAGGAACGCTGCAAACCACGACTTCGGCGCTCGACATGGCCATCGACGGCAACGGGTTCTTCGTGGTGTCCGATACCTCGGCGGCGGGCAGCGCCAGCCTCTACACCCGCGACGGCTCGTTTTCGGTCGATGCCGACGGCTATCTGGTCAATGCGTCGGGCTATTATCTTCAGGGCTGGACGGCGGACAGTTCGGGGAATCTGACGACCGGCGGCCTGACCTCGCAGCTTTCGGCGATCCGCATCCCGACGGCGGCCGACGATCCGGAAGCCACCACCGAGGTCAGTTTGTCGGCCAATCTCAATTCGACCACCGAGGCCTATACGGGCGAATACGATATCTCCAGCGGCCTTTCGATGGCCAGTTACGACGCCGAGGCGGGGACCGGCGTCGAACCGGATTTCGAGATCACGATCCCGGTGTCGGACTCCCAGGGCGGCGAGCACAGCCTGACCCTGTCGTTTCTCAAGAGCGAGACGGCGAACGAATGGACGGTCGAACTGTGGTCCGACGACGTCAGTGGCGGTTACGGCGCCGACGGTACTATCATCAAGACCGGGACCATCAGCTTCAACGAGGACGGCTCGATAAACACCGACAGCCTGAACGCCTTTCTGGGGACGGACGGTGCAGCGGGCACGACGATTAGCATCGGTGCCTCCAGCGACGACTCCGGCGGGCTGCACTGGAACAGCGATCTGGGTATCGAGGGGCAGTCGATCACGCTCGATATCGGCGACGGCCTGACCCAGATGGCCTCCAGTTCGACGGTCAACAGCATCGAGGCCAACGGCACGGTATTCAGCGACGTGACGGACATCGAGATCGGCGAGGACGGCAAGGTGACGGCCGTCTATGAGGATGGCTCGACGCGCACCATAGCGCAGGTGGCGCTGGCCACCTTCGTCAATGCCGACGGCCTGAAAGCGGTGTCGGGCAATACCTACAAGGCGACCTCGGCTTCGGGCAGCTATACGCTGAAAGCCCCCGGCAGCGAGGGCGCGGGCAGCCTGACCGCCTCGGCCCTCGAAGCCTCGACCGTCGATCTGGCGACCGAATTTACAAATCTGATCACTGTGCAACGCGCTTATTCGGCATCGTCAAAAATAATAACGACCGCAGATGAAATGATGCAGGAATTAATAAGTCTTAAGAGATAAGTGAAATTAATATTATTTCTTTTCTGAATTATATTGTAAATATAATTTCATATATGAATTGAAACCATCAAAGTCGCGACCTTTTCTTATTTTATATTGCCGAAGGCAATAACGGGAAAAGACATGTCGGCATTTGAAACCCTTTATCATCTCATGACCGCGCTTCCGAAGGCGGACGGCAGTCTGGCGCCGGAACTGGTCGAGGTTCTGCGCAATATCCAGACCGGCAACCGGCAATGCCTTCTGGCCTTTCCGCCTAAGGTCGCCGGTACCTTTCTGCGGACGGCCCTGATCGACCTGCTGGGGGCGAATTACGACAGCTTCCTCAGCCGCGGGGCCTATGCCAATGTCACCCTGCTGCACGACCTCTATTTTCCGACCCTTCTCAATCAGCATATCGTTTCCGGCGCGCGTCCGGGGGCGGCGGTGATGCACCTGCATCTCAACCCGTCGCGGCACACCACCGGGCTGATCGAGGCCTTCGATATCCCGGTCGTCATCGGCACGCGCGATATCCTCGACACGCTGGTCAGCGCCAGGGACATGTGCAACGCCGCCCCGCCCGACGATGCCGACAGCTTCAGCGCCCTGGGCGCACCGTGGCACGACCTGACCGAAACCGAACAGCGGCATATGCTGGTCCATGTCCTGCCCGCCTGGTACGCGCGTTTCTACGGCGGCTGGCTGCGCTATTCGGTCGATTGTCACGTTCGGGGTGTGCGGCCACCCCTGTGGCTGAAATACGACGATCTCGTTGAACAGCCGGTGGACCTGATCGAGGCCATCATGGCCTATATCGATCCGGCCCATACCTATGCGCGCGACCGCATCACAGCGGTCTACGAGGCCACGCGCGGCAAGAAATCCGCCGTGCGCCTCAACAAGGGCGTGTCCGGTCGTGGCGAGGCCTTCTTCACCGCAGAGGAAAAGACCACCATCTACAAGACGCTGAGCAGCGCCGGTGAAAGCGAAATGCAGCAGCTCGGCATAGTGACGAAGGTCGCTGCTGAGGTGAACGTGCCCGCCGTGATGGCTTTGTAGCCTATTCCCTTGCCGTTACCGAGGCGATGGCGGAGACGAAGTGCGCCATGTTGCCGGCGTTCAGGCCGCACAGGCTGATCCGGCCGGACCCGGCCATGTAGATCGCGAAATCCTCGCGCAGGGTGGCGATCTGAGCCGGGGTCAGGGGCAGGAACGAGAACATGCCGCTTTGGTGTGCCACGATGCGCAAAAACGGATGCGCTTCGGCCAGAACCTCCCGCAGACCGTTGATTCGTTCGCGCATCTGCGTCAGTTCGGCCTGCCATTGCGCCGTCAGGGCCGGGGTGTCGAGGATCAGACGCACCACGGCCGCTCCGTGATCGGGCGGCATCGACCAGCTGACCCGTGCCAGTCCGGTCAGGGTCGCGGCGATGGCGGGCAGGTCCGAACGGCGCGCCGACTGCACGAACAGCGCGCCGACACGGTCGCGATAGAGGCCGAAATTCTTGTCGCAGCTATAGGCCAGAAGGGCGTCGGGACAGGCGTCGAAGATCAGGCGCGCGCCCTGTGCATCGGCGTCGAGTCCCTGACTCAGGCCCTGATAGGCCATGTCGAGGAACGGGATCAGGCCGTTGTGCGACAGGGTGTCGGCCAGTTGCCGCCATTGCGCCGGGCTGAAATCGAGGCCGGTGGGGTTGTGGCCGCTGGCCTGAATCAGCACGGCGTCGCCGCGGCGCGCCTGATGCAGGGCTGCCAGCACCCGATCGAAAGCGAGGGTGCCGGTCGAGGATACGTAGCTGTGTTCGACGATCTCAAGGCCCGCCGCCTGAAACAGCGGGGTGTGATTGACCCAGCCCGGCACGCCGACATGAATGCGCGCAGGTCCTTGCCGCGACAGGCGCAGCAGGTCGGCCCCCAGACGCAGCGCCCCGGTGCCGCCGGGGGTTTGCAGGCCGGTCAGGCGCTGGCGGTCGCTGTTGGCGCCGAAGATGACCGGTATCAGGCGCTCGACAAAGACGGTATCGCCTTCGGCACCGAGATAGGACTTGCTGGTTTGCGTCTCGATCAGCCGCTGTTCGGCGGCCTTGACGGCATCGAAGACCGGCGTGTGTCCGCTCTCGTCCTTATAGACACCGACGCCGAGATCGATCCTGTGCGGACGCGGATCGGCGCGGAACTGCGCGATCAGCCCCAGAAGCGCGTCGGGGGCCGACGACGGCAGGCGGCTCCATCCGGTCTGAATTACCTTGTGATCGTCCATCGCCACCTCCCGTCATGTGCGGGACGGGTCTATCATGGGACGGCTGCGAAAGGGGTTTCAAAGACGGCGTTCGGACGCTATGATTTGAAACGAATGTTTCCAGTTATGGCTATTTCATGAGAAAATCAGTTCACATCGATGACATTGATCGCCGTATATTGCGCGAAATCCAGCGCAAGGGCGATATGAGCAGCGCGGACCTGGCCGAGGTCGTCGGAGCCTCGGCGGCCTCGTGCTGGCGACGCTTGAAACGGCTGGAAAGCGAAGGCGTTCTCGGCGACGTCGTGCGGTTGGCGGACGCGCGGGCGCTGGGCAAGAGTCTGAGCGCCTTTTGCTGGGTGCGCATGAAGTCGCACGCCGCCGAGGATCGCAAGGCCTTCGAGCAGTTTCTGGCCCACAGCGAAGAGGTCGTCGACTGCTACTCGATATCGGGCGAATTCGATTACCAGCTACGGATTCTGACCGAGGACATGGACTCCTACGAAGCCTTCATGATGAAGCGCCTGCTGGCCCAGCCCGTCGTGGCCTCGACCTCGTCGCAGTTCGCCCTGCGCTGCATCAAGCATACGACGGCGGTGCCGGTTTAAACAATTTCGATACGCAGGGGTTCGCCGCCCGCCGCGATGGCCAGCAAGCGGTCGATATTGGGGTGCGCACCGGGACGGCTGCGGGCATCGGCCGTGTGCTCGGCGAACAGCTCCAGTCCGTGCCGGGCCGCCGCCGCATCGAGGAGGCCGAAGTCCAGCTTGAGCGCCTGATAGACGGCCAGCGAGCCCTGTTTCCCCGGCGCATTCTCGATCGTGGCGATCACGACACCGGACGCGTCGATCAGGTCGATACGCTGTACGTCGGTTATGGACGGCAACTGCTGGAGGTTTTCCCTGAACGACGGGCCGGGGTGAATCTGTGTCATCTGTCTTGCCTTCGTGACGATTTGGCTGCGCGCATGTAACCGTTTACGGCGAAAGGTAAAACATCAAATGTGGCCAAGCCCGTAATCCAATGCCGCGCACACCGCCGCAACCTGAGCAGCATTGCACTGTTCAGGGGACGCCAGGGGGCTGTCGGGATAAACCTCTGTAATGGTGGTATATCGCGCGCCGGTGATACTGGTGCAGAGCCCGAATTCAGCTACCGGATACGCAATCACACCCGGTGCGATCACGGGCGATCCGATAATGGCCCCTTCGGCATCCGGCGGTGCGATATGGGTGATCGTCGCTACAGCCTCGATGATGGCTTTTTGAAAGTCCGGGCGAGGATTCTGGCTGTCGTCGACCAGATAGAAGCCGTCTGGAATCTCTTCGGTCTCGTAGGTCTGGCCGTCCCGTGCCGCCAGAGCCGGTCTGAATTCGCTGGCATCGCTATCGGTCGTTTCGTGCAGGTCTATATGTAACAGGAACTGGCCGCGCAGGGGCGCAATCAGTCGCATCAGCGCGGCGCATTCCTCAGCCGGACTATCCGCTCGGAAATTACGGTTGGGGTCCAGTGCATCGAAATTCCAGCGATTGATGCGTTCATAACCCCAGGGACTGACGCAAGGGGCAATCAGGAGATTCATCCGGCCTGCATAACCTCCGGCATGGTGTTCCAGAAATTCAAGCGCCCCCATGACGCCGCTGGTCTCGTAACCGTGAACGCCGCCTGTGATCAGGGCGTTCGGCAGGTCTGGATTCCAATCCATCGATCGCAGGACGTAAAGAGGATAGGTATCGTCCGCATAGGTCAGTTCGCCATAGACGCTGATGTCGAAACGATCCGCCAAGGCCTGTAGGCGTGAGCCTACGTCCTCGGCATAGCTGCGTATCTTCGTCCGCCGGTCTCGCCACGCCTGTCGTTCAGGTCTGCCCCAAGGCGTTCCAGGCACTCCGATGGGGTAAAAAGCGGTGGTCATGGCTGAACATTCATTGTGTGGCAGAATTCGGCGGGGAGACGTATATAACCCGACCCATATCATTCAGCCAGACCTGTTCCTAGCCGCGGTGAGCGCGTTTCGATAGCTGATGGTCATATAACGAAAGCGCAGCTTCATAGGCGGTGTTTACGCCTTCGATGCGGGCGGCGCGGGGATAGGTGACGCGCAGCGGACGGTTGCCGTGGACGCCGATGACGTTTTCGCCCACACCCTGCTTCAGGCCGCGCAGTTCCACCGTCGCGTCCCACGGCGCGCCGCCGTCGACGACGACCTCCAGATTCCACGTCGTATTGTGCAGGCCGTGATTGGGTTGCCAGTAGGCCGCCCCGCCGCCGGCCCAGGTGTCGTGGACCCAGACGCCGTCGACCTGACGCGGACGGATGTGCAGTTTCACCGCGTCGAACAGGTTTTCGTGGTTGGCCCCGGCGTGCTGATCGATCAGGCCGCCGCGCAGGACCACAGCGCGCGAATAGATGGCGCGCGTCGCCTGCGTATTGACGCTTAAGGGGTGGACGACCGGATTGGCGACCAGAAGGTCGCGGACCAGCACGTTGTGGGCGTTGCCGACGTGAACCGAGTAGTGCGCTTCGCGGTCGCCGGTGGTGGCGATGTCGGTCAGGGTCAGGCTGGCGCTGTCATAGGTCAGGACGCCGGAATCGGCATTGTGGATGGTGACGTCGCGCACCCAGCCGTCGAACATCTCGTTGAGCGCGATGGCATTATAGCCTTCCTCGAGGTGGTGGCCGAAGGCGGGCGCGTCGGGGAATTCGATGCGCAGCCCCTGAATGCCGACCTCGGTCAGGAAGGCCTTGCGCACGATGCGCGCGGGCTGACCGGTGGAAACCGCGTGCAGAAGCGGGTCGCCGAGCGACAGGCGGTTGCCGGTGACCGCCACCACGCGTGTCGTCTGCGTCACCAGCGCGCGGGCCGGGTTGTCGTAATGACGCTGACCGATGGGCAGGTCGGTGTCGCCGTACAACGATTTGATGATGCCGCTGTCGCGCCCCTTGTCCGAGAACCACTGGATCTGGATGATCTGCCCGACCTTGATGCCCAAAGCGTCGGCCACGGTGAGGTCGCGCGCCCATTTGCTGCCCGTCATACCGGTGGTCAGGACGTCCGGCGGGGTGTCGTATTCCGGCAGATATTCGGCGTAGCGCGTGCCGGGAATGCCGACGCGGATGAAGCCTTCGCTCCAGCTATATTCGCTGAACCAGTAGTCGATATTGCGGTCTTTTTCGATCTGACGCTTGTTTTCCTTGCGGATATATTCGCGCAGCTCCTTGAGCGTCTGGCTCTCGTCGATCAGGCGCAGCGGGCGGGGGAAATAGAGCGTCGTGCCGCCCTCATCACGTCCGGCGCCTTCGAGGACGAAGTCGCTGCGTTCGATACGCAGGATGTCGGTGAGGACGAAACGCCCGGCGGGGAAACGCAGGGTGACCTTGCCCGTGGTTTTATGCGCGGCGGCCAAAGCTTCGCGCACGGCGCGGCTGTCGTCGGTCTTGCCGTCGCCCTTCGCGCCGAAGGTCGTCACATCGATGACCGTGCCGCTGCCGGTCGGGAGGTCGGCCAGACCGAAGCCGTAACCGGCGTAGGAATAGTCCGGCAGGCCTTTCAGCGACGGCACGACCTGAGACCGCGTGAACGGCTCGGCCGCGTGGCTAGAGGCGGCGAACAGCCCCGTCATGCCCGCCGATACCAGCGCGGAGGCGGACAGGCGGCGCAGGGCGTCGCGCCGGGAGATCTCACGGGACATGGGGCGTTTCCTTTTTGGGTCATGATTATTATTGAGTGGGCAGGATGGGGGCCAGCAGGTCCTCTTCGAAGTCGGCTGGCAAATCGCGGTCGACGGCGACGGCCGACAGGGCGGCATCATTGAACCCCCAGCCCGCGCGCCGAAGGGTGCGGCGGGCGGCGGCCTCTTCGACGGCCTTGCGCTTGGGGTCTTTCAGATCGATGTCGGGCAGCGGCCAGACCTGCGTTCCGGCGACATAGGGCACCAGATATTGCGTGGCGATGCGCAGGCTGCGACCGCCGTACGAGCCGTTCCACAGATCGACCCCGACGCACGACCCCAGCATGGCCGCCGACACCGAAGCGTCCACCGTCCACACCGAATAGTGCCATGACCGCGTGCGCGTCAGCTCTTCGGGAAAGGTGCCGTCCGGTGCCATCTGCCTGGCCAGACGTGTGTCACCGAAGGCGGCAAGAATGGCTTTCGCCTCGGAGTCCTGTCGGGCATAGAGGGCGAAGTGGGCGCGCATCATGTCGTAATAGACGCCGTGATTATTGGTCTTGGCGCGTTCGGCCTTTCCCGTCGGGCTGTCGCGCATCCAGTCGGCGAGACTGCCGAACCAGTGTTCGAGCCCCTTCAACTCGTCGGCGCTCAAGGCGCCCGACGGGGCGATCAGGCCGATGCTCTCGACAATCGGCTGAAAGCGCAGGGCGTCGATCACCCCTTCGGCGCGGCCGCTGTTCACGCCCGGCACGGCCTGGGCGAAGGTCAGGCGCGGCGTCATGCGCGTCTGCGGATCGAGAAACCACACGCGCAGCAATTTCGCCGCATGATCGGCATAGGCCTCGTCGCCGAGCAGGGCATAGGCGAGGCTCAGGGTCTGTACGTCGTCGCGTAACCGCAGTGATCGCGTCATGTCGAAGCCGTCACCGGCGCGTTCGGGATTGATCTCGCCGTCACGGCGCACATAGGGCAGGCCGTCGGGCTTTGCCGGGTCCGGCCACCAGTAGGGACCGATGCTGACATAGTCGTGGGCGTCGCCGCCTGTGGGTGCGCGCGGCTTGTCGGTGACACTGTAAGGGCCGCGCGTCAGGGCCTTGTCGGCGGACGCCTTGAGCGCTTTTGCCTGGGCGGGCGAGGCCGCCAGTTGCGCCTTCGCCATAGCGATCCATTCGGGCCGCCACAGGAAGGTGCGCGCCCCCGCCGCTGCGTAGCCGTTGACGCCGTCGCAGCGCTTGAGTTCGGCGGTATGGCCAAGCGCCGGAAGGACGAGCGCGAGGCTCAGGGAACCTATGAGCAGGGCCCGTTTCATTCCGATTTCCCCTGTTTCGCATCGCCGAGCGACTCGCGCGGAATGATGGTGGACTCGACCATCGACGGCAGGTCGGCGGCGTCTTCACCCGCACCGAGCAGCATGTCCGGCACCAGCTTGCGCGCCGCCAGCGCGCCCATCTCGGCGATCGGCCAGTGGACCGTGGTCAGGGAGGGCCATATCTGCTGGGCGACCGGATTGTCGTCGAAACCGACGATGGACAGGTCGCGCGGCAGGCTTAGGCCGCGTTGGTGCGCGGCGCGCGTCACCCCGGCGGCCATCGAATCGTTGCTGGCGAAAATTACCGTCGGGGGGTGCGGCGCGTCGAGCAGGGCGGCCCCGGCGCTCACCCCCGACTCGAAGCTGTAGTGTCCGTCCACCATCAGGGCCTCATCGACCGGCAAACCCGCCGCCTGTAGCGCCTGACGGAAACCGGCCTCCCGTTCGCGCGCCGAGCGGAAGCCGGATGGCCCGCGCACGAAGCCGATGCGGCGATGACCGCGCGCCACGATATCGCGCACGACGGCGGTCACGACATCGCGGTCGTTCGACCAGACGCTGCGCGACATCATATCGAGCGGCGCCGAGCCGACGCGGACATAGCGAACGTTCAGCCTCTGGCACATCTCGCCGATATCGTCGCGCTCGGACAGGGGCGGCAGGAAGATCGCCCCCATCGGCTTCTGACGCCCAAGAAAGGTCTCGATATCGGCCAGCAGGTCGGGCGATTCGCGGTCCACGGGCCGCACGGCCAGCGCCAGTTCGCTGTCGGCGATGGCCGATAACACGCCGCGCTGAAACTTCATGGCCATGGGCGAGGTCGAGTCGTGGATGAACAGGACGATGACGAAGTTCTTGCGAAAGGCCAAGGCCCGCGCCTGAACATTGGGCACGAAGCCCAGGGTCTCGATAGCGGCCTCGACCTTCGCCCGCGTGGCGGCCTTCATCGGTTCGCGATTGAGCACCCGGCTGACCGTCTTTTTTGACACCCCGGCGAATTCGGCGACATCGGTGATGGTCAGGGCCGCCCCCGGTTTGCGCGGGAGCGGCACCACCGTGGCGGTGTCGCGGAGTTTCGGGGCTTTTCGTTTTTCGTCCACGCTGAAGGCCTATTTACACTAAAATTTCTTGGTTACGTTAAGCGAATAGGTGATGCCGTCATAGTCCGCAACGCGGTTGAAGGCTTCGACCCCTTCGTACTCTTCGCGACGCGAATTGGTGATGTTGTAGACTTCGAGGCGCACCTCGGTCGTCGCGTTCGGCATGTAGGCGCCCGAAAAATCGAGCTGCCCGCGCGGCCGGACGCGGCTGGACGAGCCGGTGAAGGTCGAACCGCCTTCGAGCAGGATGTCGGACGCATAGTTATAAGCCAGACGCGCCTGCCAGTGGTCGTCCTCGTAATAGCCGATCAGATTGAACGTGTGATCGGCCACGCCGTAGAGCTTCGAGCCATTGCTGCCGCTCGACGTCACCTTGGTGGCGTTGAAGACCATGCCGAAGTTCTTCCAGATGCCGGGCAGGAAGCTGAAATCCTGCTGGACCTGGAATTCGACGCCCTGCACCTTGAGCTGGTTCGGGTCGTTGATGATGCGGTTGATGACGATGCGCTGATTGCCGGTCTCGACCGCCGCGCCCTGCTGGATGCGGCAGAAGCCCGTCGCGTCGACGAACAGCGGCCCGTAGGATTCGCCCTCGACCTCGAAGTTTTGTCCCACCGGGCAGTAGTTGTTCTGCTCGATGATATTGTTTTCGATCGTCTTGTGGAAATAGCCGATGGCGACGACATTGCCGCGCCGGTTATACCACGACAGCCCCAGATCAAAGGCCTTGGAACTGCGCGGCTTGAGGCCGAAGCGGTTCATGTCGATGCGCACCGAACTGAGGGTTTCGCCGGTGTCCGGATCGACGTTTTCGAGCACCCGCGTCGGCGCGGGGGAAAACTCGACCAGATCGAAAGCCTCGAAGGTCTCATAATAGGCGGCGCGCGCCACCCATTTCGGTGAAAAATCGACGATCAGGTTCATCGACGGCAGCAGCGCGTCGTAGGTGCCCCCCGCCGGTGTCGGCGGCTGGAAGTAGCCGGGGCGGAAGTCGGCGGCGGTGAAGCCCAGCGCCTGATAGAATTTCAGCGCCTGATCCTCGATCAGCCCGGTCAGGTCGGCCTTGACGTAGCGCAGGCCGAGATTGCCGCGCACGGGGAAATTGGCGCTAACTTCGGAAAAATCGAACTTCGTCTGGGCGAAGACTTCGAGGTTTTCGCGCGAGGAGCGGAAGTTCTGACCGGCGACGCGGTTGAGCGGGAAGCGCTGGATCATGCCCGATAGTTCGTTGCGCGGGGCCAGCTCCAGTATCTTCGCATAGGTGATGCGGGTGCGCGCGGCGGGGGTCAGTTCGGGGAAGAAGGTCGCCAGTTGCGCCGCCGTCATGGTGAAGGCGACATTGGTCGGCACGGTGGTCAGGACCGGGAAAATCTGCTGCTCGATCAAGCGGTAATCGACCGACCAGAAGGCGTTCAGTTCGGCATTGGGCGCGCCGGAGCCGAAGAAATGCCCGCCCGACGTCACCGCGTCGTTCAGCTTGAAGATATCGTTGGTCAGGTTGTTCAGTTGCAGGCCGAGATTGGCGTTTTCCTGATAGACCTGATGCGCCTTTTCCTTGGAATAGTAGACGCCGAAATTGACGCTGATTAGCGGGCCGAAATCGAGGGCGCGTTCGGCCTTGAGGTCCAGCGCGTACATGTCGCGATTGACGCGGTGATTGGCGCCGCTGGCGGTGACGACGACGTTTTCCGGGCGCAGGCCGTTGCGCGCCTGGGTGCCGTTGCCGCCGCTGACCGTATAGCCGCCGACAGCGGTCAGAAGTCGCGACGGGACGTTGAGATCGAACAGGTAGTTCTTGTAATTGCCGAGACCGGTATCGATGGTCGCCGTGATGCCGTTGGTCGTGTCGTCTATGCCGTCGTTGTTGGTGTCGGTGCGACCCGTGGTCGGTTGAATGCGGTGCTCGTACAGATACTCCTCGCGCGTACCCAGCGCTTCGGAGATCGTGCCGATGGCATCGATGCGCCACGCGCCCAGCCGCAGATTGATCTGCGGATAGAGGGCGAAGCTCTGGTCGATCGAGGGCATGCCGCGATTGCCGATGGGCAGTTGCACGTCGCTGGCCAGCACCTTGTTGACGACATAGACGTTTTCGACCGTGCCGTCCGAGCCGCGATCGAACTGCCCGACCAGCACCGGATTGCTGAGTGGCGTGACGATGCCGTTGGTGTCGGAGGCGAAGGCCGTCAGGATGTCGAGATTGGCCTCGTTCAGGTCGCGGCGGGTGGCTATCCCGTCGAGGCGCACGGTCACGGCGTCGTTGACGCGCCATTCGAAGCCCGCCGCGCCGGAAATGCGGTCGCCGTCCGAGGTGCGCGAATACTGGCGCACTTCCGACGGATAGACGACCTGATTGGCGACGCCGTTGGTGGCGGTCGGGATGTTGAAAGCCGAATTGGTTGCCGCCAGTTGCGTCAGGCGCGCGGCGCTATAGGCCGTATAGGCATTGATGCGGATCGTGTCGCGGCGGAAATTTTGCCGCGAATAGGAGAGGGTGCCATAGACGCCGAAGTCGGGCGTGATCTTCTTCGAGCCGGTGATGAAGAAGGCGGGATTGAGTTTGCCGGTCGTTTCTTCCCACTGCGCTTCGGCGCGGAGCACGCCGCCGTCCTTGCGCGACAGGGCCGGACGGATGCGCAGATTGACGATCGAGCCGAGACCGCCCGCCGGCATGTCGGCCGAAAAGGACTTGATGACGTCGGCCCCGCCGAAGATCGAGGCGTCGTAGATGCCGAACGGGTTGCCGGAACCGCGCGTCCCCAGGGTCGGCGCAGCGATGCTTTGGCCCATCACCGTCGTCTTGGTATATTCGCTGGGCAGGCCGCGCACGCTGATCGAGGCGTCGCGCCGGTCGTCGGAGCGGTTGATCTGCACGCCCGGAATGCGTTGCAGCGCCTCGCCGAGGTTGAGGTCGGGCGTCGAGCCGATGTCGTCCGCCGAAATGCCGTCGAGGATGACGTCGGATTTCTTGCGGATTTCAAGCGCGTCGTTGAGCGAGCCCCGGATGCCGCGCACCACAACGACCTGAATATTATCGTCGGTGGCCTCAGATTCGGGCGTGGTCGTTTGGGCCGAGGCGCCCGACGCCAGCAGGGTCGAGCTCAGGATCAGGGCGTTCAGGGCCGCCGTGCTCAGGCACAGGGCTTTGAAGGGCCGGGGGGCCGGTCTGGGAGAGCGGGTCATGGTGTTCCTCCGAGGGCTGTTTTTAGGTTCGCCCATTCTGCGTCATTGAGTAAGTCAAATCCGATACCGGTGTCAAGAATGAATCTTATATGCCAATTTTTGTTATGTTTTATAGGGATTAGACCAAGGTCTAAGTCGCGTTCAAAAAATAGACACCGGTATCTTTTTGGCGTACATATTCTGAAAACGTCCTGTCGCTGATATGGCATAAGGGCATAAACAGACGTCAGGGAGACGCAAATGATCAGGTTCGGTTTGTTTTGGGGTGCGGCGCTGACCGCGCTGGCGACGGTACCGGCGCACGGTGAAACGGCGCTCAGGCTCGACCCTTTGTTCACGCCGCATATGGTGCTTCAGCGCGGCAAGGCCGTCACGGTGAGGGGCGACGCTCCGGCGGGCGCGACGGTGAATGTGCGGTTCGCGACCTTAACCGTTAGCGCCAAGGCGGGGCCGGACGGACGCTGGACGGCCACCCTGCCGCCGGTGCCCGACGGGGCGCGCGGGACGCTTGAGGTCGCTCTCGCGGGCGGTGCGCCGTTGCGGCTGGACGATGTCGTGGCGGGCGATGTGTTTCTGTGTTCGGGGCAGTCCAATATGGACCTGTCGGTGAACGACACATCCTACCCCAAGCGCACCGCCGAAGAAGGCGAGGGCAAGCCGGTGCGGCTGTTCAAGGTCAAACGCACCGCCAGTGCCCGCGCCGACCGCTTTGTGACGCCGGAACTCGGCTGGGCTCTGGCCGGAGCCGACAGTTTGCCGGACTTTTCCGCGGCCTGCTGGCATATGGCGAAGACGATGGCCGCGTCCAATACCGGCGCGCCGATCGGTCTCATTCAGGCCTCGTGGGGCGGCACCTCGCTCGAAGACTGGATGTCGCCGGACGCCTTGCAGACCCTGCCCGCCTATAGCGCGGACGTGAAGCGTCTGGGGCGCTATGCCGACGATCCCAAGGCCGCGACGGCCGAGTTGATCACGGCGACCGACGCCTGGGCGCAGGCGGTCGATCCCGGCGTAGCCTATGCCGCCGCCGGGTTCGACGATAGCGCGTGGCCGGAAATCCCGCTGCCGGGGGTGTGGGAACGCTCGGGCATTGCGGCCCTGCGCAGTTTCGACGGCCTGATGTGGTTCCGCCGCAGCCTCGACCTGACGGCGGATCAGGCATCCAAACCCGCGATTTTGAAACTGGGGCGCATCGACGAGCGCGATCAGGTGTGGATCAATGGCACCGTCGTCGGCGCGACCCTGCTGGGCAGCGAGGCCCGCGCCTATGCGATACCCGCCGGTGTCCTGAAGGCCGGGCGCAACGTCATCGCCATCCGCGTGCTGGACGAACGCGGGGCGGGCGGGCTGATGGGCAAGGCCGGTGACGTGCGGCTGGAGTTGTCAGGCGCGCCCGCCATCGATCTCAGCGGCCCGTGGCGCTACCGGACCGGAACGGCGCGCCGCGACTGGAAAACCGAGCCGCCCTTCGTGCCGTGGGCCGCACCGCGCGGCGTCAGCATGTTGTGGAACGGCATGGTCGCGCCGCTGGGCGGCTTTCCGATCAAAGGCGTCGCCTGGTATCAGGGCGAGACCAATACCAGCGACGCTGGGCGCTATGGCGAGCTTCTAACCCTTTGGGCGGCGTCGTGGCGGCGCTTTTTCAACGATCCCGATCTGCCGATCGTCATCGCGCAATTGCCCGGTTATGGACCGCGCGCCGCCGTGCCGTCGGACGGCGACTGGCCGAAACTGCGCGAGGCCCAGCGTCTGACGGTGGCCAAAGACCCGCACATGGCGCTGAGCGTGCTGATCGATCTGGGGGTGTCCTACGACATCCATCCGGCACATAAGGACGAGGTGGGCGCGCGTCTAGGCAACGACATGCTGCGTCTGGCCTATGGGCGCCAGATTCTGCCCGCGCCGTCACCCGTCGCCATCGAAACGACCGCCGACGGCATCCGGGTGCGTTTCGGCTCGACCGGCGGCAGCCTGATCGCCTACGGATCGCACGACGCCACGGCGTTCGAGCTGTGCGACGGGGCAGGGGTCTGTCGTTTCGTGCCCGCGCGCGTCGAAGGTGAGAGCATCGTCCTACCCGCAGATGCCAAGGCGCGTCAGGTTCGTTACGCGTGGCAAGGCTCGCCGCCGGTCAATCTCTACGGCAAAAGCGGCCTGCCGGTCGTGCCGTTTGCGATGGCCATACCATAGACAAGGCCTGTGCCTTGCGCCATGATCGCCGCATAAAAAAGAAAACGGGGCGGTATCGATGACGGAAGCGGGCCAGCACCGCGCGCGATGGTGGGTCGTGGGCCTGATATTCATGGCCTGCTGCCTGACCTATATGGACCGTCAGATGTTCGGCCTGCTCAAACCGATGATGCAGGCGGAACTCGGCTGGTCGGAGCTCGACTATTCCGGTGTGGTCATCGCCTTTCATGCGGCCTTCGTCATCGGCTTCCTGACCTTCGGGCCGGTGATGGACCGCTTCGGCGCGCGCCGGGGCTATGCCGTCGCCTTTACGGTGTGGGCGCTGGCGCATACGGCGCTGGGGCTCGCCAGTACCGTCGCGCAGTTCGGCCTGGTCCGTTTCATTCTGGGGGTCGGAGAGTCCGGGACGTTCCCGGCGCGCCTCAAGGCCATTTCGGGATGGTTTCAGCCGCAGGAACGCGCCCTGGCCATCGGGCTGTTCAATGCCGGAGCCTCGTGCGGGGCATTGCTGACCTTGGCGCTGGTGCCCTATCTCACACAGGCGTTCGGCTGGCGCGGCGCGTTTATCGTCACGGGCGCGCTGAGCTTTCTGTGGCTCGGCCTGTGGCTTCTGATCTACCGCCGCCCGCCCGTCGTGGATGCCGAAGCCCCCGCGCCGCGCCTGACCTTTGCGATGTTTCTCAGCCTGATGCACGACCGGCGCGCCTGGGCCTATATCGTCGTCAAGTTCCTGACGGTGCCGGTGTGGTGGCTGTATCTGTTCTGGCTGCCCGACTTCCTTTACCGCAATCACAAGCTGGACCTCGGCGTGTTCGGCCTGCCGCTGCTCCTGATCTTTGTCGTGGCCGATATTGGGAGCATCGCGGGCGGATGGGCATCTTCGGCGCTGATCGGTAAAGGCTTTTCGGTCGGTCGCGCCCGCCTGTCGGTCATGGCGGTGTGTGCGGTGCTGATCCTGCCGCTGGTGGTGGTGCCGTTCAGCCCGTGGTTATGGCTGTCGGTGGCGATCGTCGCCGTGGCCGCCGCCGCGCATCAGGCCTTTTCCGCCAACCTGCTCGCCCTGCCGTCGGACCTGTTCCCGAAAACGGTCGTCGGCAGCGTCGTCGGCATCGGCGGTGCCGCCGGTGCGGTGGGCGCGATCCTGATGGCCTTGTTTTCGGGCGTGATACTGGAGTTCACGCAGTCCTATGTCGCCATCTTCTGGGTGTCGGGGACGATCTATGTGGTGGCGACTCTCTGCCTGCATTTCAGCCGGGTCTATAGCACATCGCGGTCTGAAACGATCTAAGGGCGAGGCGCTTTAAGAGAGAAGTGGTGGTTGGAGGCGGGATCGAACCCCCGTTTGCGTCAGCAAACAAGCCAAAAATGTTTGCGTCAGCAAACAAGCCAAATATCGGCGGTTCGTTGTAAACTGGGGGAATTGGTGGTTGGAGGCGGGATCGAACCGCCGACCTGTGGGTTATGAATCCACCGCTCTAACCATCTGAGCTACCCAACCGTTTTCACGTCCGCAGCGGCTTAAAGCGACGCTCCGATATGAAGAGGCCCGCCTATATCCAAATTGCGCAGCCCGTTCAAGCCCGCTTTTTCAGTTTTGCCCACCAAATGCGTTGATAAGCGCGCTCAAACGCGCCCGACCGGCGATCAGGCCATAGGTTTCCAGCGCGTGGGCCTGCGCATGATAGGCGCGATCGAGGACCGGCATCCAGTCGGCCAGAACCGTTTCGATGGCATCGGCCAGAGCCTCAGGGCTTTCCGGCGGGACAAGCTGCGCCAGTTCGCCGTCCTTCAGGATATGGCGCGGGCCGTCGATGCCGGTGGAAATTACCGGCACGCCCGCCGCCATGGCTTCGGCCAGCACCAGCCCGAACGGCTCGACCCGAGACGACAGGACGAACAGGTCGCACGTCGCCATGAAGCCGTCCGCCGGTTCGATCCAGCCGGGAAAACCGACGAGAGCCTGTAAGCCCAGCTGATCGACCAGCTTATGCAGATTGTCTTTTTCCGGCCCGTCCCCGGCGATGCTCAGATGCACGTCGACGTCGCGGTCGCGCAACAGGCCCACCGCTCGGATCAGCACGTCGAAACCCTTGTTGACGTGCAATCGCCCCAGCGCGCCGATGACGGGTATATCGAGCGGGAACGGTTTGACCGGATGCATGGTCAGGGGCGTGAAGTTTTCCAGCTCGTGTACGTGCAGTTTCGGTTGACGCGTTTTAAGCGCTTCGGCGACGGCGGGCGAGACGGCGATGGCGGCAGCGACCTTGGCAATGTCGGGTTTGAAGCGGAAATTATGCACCACGGCCACGGTTTCTGGGGCCAGATCGGCCCAGCCATGCACGGCCAGGGTGATGGCGCGGTTGCCGTGCGCCAGCACGATATCGGGTTTGAAGGTTTTGGCGATGGCTTTCAGTTTCAGCGCCGCCAGTGGCGAGCCGGTGAATTTCGTATTGAGAACCCTGACCTGATCGCGCGGCAGTTTATCGCACAAAACGCCGTCCGAATGGCCGACACTGAGGATCTCGAACCCTTCGCCTTTCAGCGCCTGATGGTAGCGCAGCGACATGGTTTCCAGACCACCGCGGCCCTTGGCCAGCATGAGATTGAGTACGCGCATATAGGCTCCCGCCGTGTTCATGTTTGATCTAGCCGGTATTTCACAGCACGGAAAGCCTGCGATCTGTGACTTTTGAGACGATTTTTAGGATTTGTGACAGTTTATAGTAAGGTTGGGGTGGATTTTTTTGAAAAATGCGCCTTTATGGAAAAGGTTTTGCGTAAATGTGGTGTGAGGGGAAACGACTGTGTCCGCGGATATTGACGAACTCGATGCGCGTATCCTGACTCTGGTGCAGGAAAACGCCAGCCTGTCGGTCGCCGAGATCGCGGAAAAGGTCAATCTGTCGCCATCGCCGTGCTGGCGCCGCCTGAAGCGACTGGAGGATATCGGCGTCATTCGGAAGCGCGTGACGATCCTCGATCCCGACCTTCTGGGGCTGGGCTTCGAGGTCTATGCGGCCGTCAAGCTGTCCCTGCCGTCGCGCGAAAACCTTGAGGCCTTCGAGGCGCGGCTGGCCGAATGGCCGGAGATCGTCTCGTGCGCCACGGTGACCGGACGCGAGGACTATATGCTGCGTATCGTGACGCGCGACATGCACGCCTATGACGACTTCATGCGCGACAAGCTGCTGGCGTCCGACCTCGTTTCGGCGATCGAGAGTCGCATCGTCATCCGCTCGGTCAAGACGACCTCGGCCCTGCCGTTGAAACTGGTCGTACCTGAGGCGGATGCTTAACGAGCGAAAGTGCGGTGCGCGCCATAATCCAGTCATAATCGGCGGCTTTTTTGCATATGCACATTCACTGCAAAAGGCTCGACGATGAAGGTCTGGACCCCCGTACTGGCGTCATTGGTATTGCTGGCCACCACGGCTCAGGCTCAGAACGTCGATCCGGCCTCCGATCTCGGCAAGTTTCGCGCCCTGCGCGCCGAAGGCATAGCGGCTTTGCAGAAGAACGAACGCCAAAAGGCGCTCGACCTGATCACTCAGGCCGGTGACATTCTGCCGGATTCGCCGTCGATCCTGCTGCTCAAGGCGCAGGTCGAACTGGAAATGAAGCGCAAGACTCTGGCGCGGGCGCATCTGGTCACCTATCTGCGGCGCGGTATGGTCGTCGATCTCAAGCGCTATACGGAATTCGAGGCCGTCTGGGACGCCGAACTGGAATCGATGCAGGTCGAAAACGCGTCAAAAAAAGGCGCCTTGACCATGCGAACAGAAATCGGCGACCTGAACCTGATCGAGGGCGTGGCGGTGGCCGAAGACGGCACGCTGTTCGCCACGGCGCTCCGCATGGGTATCGTCGGCACAGTAGGGACGGGCGGGATCGAAAAGCGGCTGGGCCTGCGCGCCGGGGTCGCCGCCAATGCCATCGGTTTGCGCGACGGCGTCCTGTGGGCTTCGACGGCCCCGTCGCGCCAGACAATCGGTTATAAGGCCGATGCCAAGCTGGCCTCGAAGATCGTCAAGGTCGATCCGTCCAATGGAAAGATACTTGGGCAATATGAGAACAAACGACCCGACCGTCGCCTGTCGGACATGCTGCTCGGTAAAGAGGATTTGTATGTCTCTGACGGCAATACGGGTGAAGTTTTGCGTCTGACCGGTTATCAGGGCACGCTCGATGTCCTGATCCCCGAAGGCTATCTCGGCTCGCCACAGGGGCTGGCGGAAAACGAGGGCGCCACCGCGCTGATCGTGGCGGACTATAGCTCCGGCCTTTATCGCGTCGATCTGGCGGCCGGGACGATCAAGCGCCTGCGTGCCCCGCAAAACGCCGTGCTGCTGGGTCTGGACGGGCTCTATCGCTACGGCAACGATATCATCGCCGTGCAGAACGGCTTCAAGCCGAACCGCATCCTGCGTCTGAAGATGAGCGCCGACTGGGGCGAGGTCGAGTCGGTCGAGGTTCTGCTACGCGGCACCGATGAGATGCTGGAGCCGACCGGCGGGCAGATCGTCGGGGACAAGTTTATCTTCGTCGCGCGCAGCCAATGGTCGGAATTCGACGACAAGGGCAATATCAAGAACCCCACGCCGGAACCCGCGGTGATCGGTGAAATCACGCTGGTGCCTTAAGAACATAGTCCTTCATACTCCCCCGGCGTGCCGGTGGGTATAGCGTCAGCGAAAGTATAGCTTTCGCAAGCGATGGGATGCGAACGGAGTGAGCAGACGGTGGGGGGCTCGCGTAGATACCGCGCGCCAATCTCCGGCCCATTTACTCACCTTAACGACAGCGCAGGCCCCCACCACCACATCTCGCCGACCTTCGGTCATCTCGTGCGGTCCCCCTCCCCAGTAAACTGGGGAGGTATTAGAAAGAAACTCCCGAAAACTTTATCGCCTGTGACGAAATAGCTGGTTGCCAATCCGCTATTGCGAGTTATTCTCATGGCATCGAAGCGCACGGCAACGGAGTCGTCCCATGATCCTGCTCAGCCTGGGGGTTCAGTCCCTGACCCAGCGTCTCAATGCCGATCGGGTGCGTATCGCGCCGTCGCGCGCGGCCGATCGTTTCGCGTCAAAAGGGAACAGTGCGGAAGCCATCTCTCCGTCGGCAGACAGTCGCCGCTGATTTTGACGCATCTGACAAAGATGTGAATTCCCAAAGCAATTCAAACCGCAATCTGGTTAACGAAAGCCCTTTACCCGCGTTAACCTTTGTGCCAGTGATGGCACGGAACCTGCATTAAGACAGGGAGAGCGGCTTTGCCTGTGTAATTGCAGGACAAAAAAGTCGCCGACGTCAAAAAGCGACATAGGAAACGACGGATGTTCAAGGGTTTGGTTCAGGCTGCGGCTGTGGTGTCTCTTCTGTTCGGCGCGGGTAGCGTGTCGGCGGCGGAACTGAAGGCCGATGTCGTGAAAGCGCCCTATGCCGGTCTGGCCGCGCCGCTGAAAGGCGACTTCGATGGCGATGGTCGTCAGGACGATGTCTGGTTCAGCCAGGACGACGATGCCCGCCAAAGCGTCTATATCCGTTTGAACCGCGCCGAAGGTGCCGAAGACCTCAAGGTGATGAGCCTCGATGCCAAGCTGACGCCGCAGGCCCAGCGTGCGGTCGCCGCCGATTACAAGGTCGATTGCGGCGCCTTTGCCGACAATTGCACGGACGGCGTGCGCCTGACGACCGATGGCCTGATCCTGTCGCTGGACGAAGGCATGACGGTCCTGATCCACTGGACAGGCAAGGGTTTCGATCAGGACTTCATCCGTAGTGACGACGTCCGCCTCAGCCGCGCGGTTGCGACCCTGTTCGCGTTAAACCCGTAAGAGTTGCAAGGGGTTAATGCCCGGAAAGCAACTTGTGAAATACAGGTTTCATTAGCCGTATTCCTTAGGGCTTCGTAAAGAGAAGCCCCTTTAAGTCTTGCATCCAGTAGGATGTTGCGACGCAATATCAGTGTTTTTCCAATGAGTTCCAGCGTACCCGACGGCCCGTTTTCCGGTGTCCGGCGCTTGGGCTTTGTGAGGATGGCACTGTCGCGACGTATAAGAAAAGAAAGACTTCATGGGACGTTCGGCCGATTATTCCAAGGAAAAATGCGCGATTGCGGCTTCAGTCGATCTGGTGGGGGAGCCGTGGACCCTGCTGATCATCCGCAACGCCTTTATGGGCCATAAGCGTTTCGAACAATGGCAGAAGAGTTTGGGCGTGGCGCGCAATGTGCTGGCGGCACGGCTCAAACGATTGGTGGCGCTCGATATCATGCGCGCCGAAGCCTATTCCCAGCGCCCGCTGCGTTACGAGTACGTTCTGACGGCAAAGGGGCAGGGGCTGCTCGGCGTCATTATGGCGTTGTATAGCTGGGGCCGCGAACACGTCTATGAGACGGAAGCCGTCATCGAAATGGCGCACGACGATTGCGCGCACGATCTGCACACGACCGCGCACTGTACGCATTGCGACGCGGTCCTGACGTCGCAGAACGTGTTCAAGCTGAAATTCGACGACGAGGCGCTGACCCTGGCCGAACTGTATGAAAAGAAGGGTATCGTTCTTTAATTCAGAACGGCGTGGGTGCGCTCGATAAAGCCGCCGCCCAGTACGCGGTCGTCGTCTTCGGGGTCGTAGAGCACGCAGGCCTGACCGGGGGCGACGCCTTCTTCGCCGTCGCCAAACACCACGCGGATTTGCGCGCCCTCAAGCGCCAGATGCGCGGCGACCGGCGGGCGGGTCGAGCGGACGCGCGCTAGCACCGGGCGCTGGTTTTGCGCCGCCGCGATCAGGCTGTCCTCGTCACCGAGCCAGTTGGTTTCCTTCAGATCGAGCGCCCGCGTCAGCAGGGCTTCGCGCGGCCCGACATAGACCCGGCGCGTGGCGGCATCGAGTTTGATGACGAACAGGGGTTCGCCCACCGCGACATTCAGGCCGCGGCGCTGACCGATGGTGTAGCCGGTGATGCCGTCGTGGCGGCCCAGCACGCGCCCGTCCAGATGCACGATCTCACCAGCCTCGCGACCTTGCGGGCGCAGGCGGTCGATGAGCGTCGTGTACTTGCCTTCGGGGACGAAACAGATGTCCTGACTGTCTGGCTTGGCGGCGATGCTCAGGCCCATTTGGCGGGCGATGTCGCGCACCTGCGGCTTGGGGATACCGGCCAGCGGAAAGCGCAGAAAATCGAGCTGATCGCGTGTCGTGGCGAACAGGAAATAGGACTGATCCCTGCTCTTATCGATGGCGCGGCGCATCTCGACGCGATTACCCGTATCGGCGCGTTCGACGTAATGGCCGGTGGCCATCGCCTCGGCCCCCAGGTCGCGGGCGACGTCGAGCAGGTCGCGGAACTTGACCGTCTGATTGCAGCGGATGCAGGGCACGGGGGTTTCGCCGCGCAGATAGCTATCGGCGAATTCCTCGATGACCGAGTCCTTGAACTTGCTCTCGTAATCGAGGACGTAGTGGCTGATGCCGATCTTTTCGGCGGCGACGCGGGCGTCGTGGATGTCCTGACCGGCGCAGCAGGCCCCGGTTTTTTTGAGCGCCTGACCGTGGTCGTAGAGTTGCAGGGTGACGCCCACGACTTCGTAACCGGCGGCGTGGAGAAGCGCGGCGGCCACGGTGGAATCGACGCCGCCGGACATGGCCGCGACGACGCGCGCGCCGATGGGCAGGCCGACGCTTTGCCGCACGGCCTCGATCGCCGAACCGAGGTCGGCGGTGTCGAAGGCAGGAATGGGGCAGGCAATCGGGGCGTTCATGAGCGCGTAGATAAGCTTTTTGGAGCCAAAAGAGTAGGGGTAGGGCGAAACTATTTGCAGGTTACGAAACGTAATTCCGTTTTCTACTCCCCCGGCGTCCCGGGGGAGGTGGCGCGCCGAGCGCAAGCGATGGCGAGACGGTGGGGGGCCTACTCTGGTGTGACAGCGCATAGATCGGTCAGCAGATGCATGCGCGGCATCTACGCGAGCCCCCCACCGTCTCGCTGCCTGCGGCATCGATCCCATCGCTTGCGAAAGCTGTACTTTCGCCGCGCTATACCCCAGTAAACTGGGGGAGTAGAAGAGGGGCGAGGTATAGGTGAAATCAACAAAGGCTCCGTCTGGCGACGGAGCCTTTTTGCTTTTGCATCCCGAATGGGCGGTTCGTGCCTAGGACGTGAACGGCCGACATTCCGATGGCCCCACACGGGGTCTTTTCATGTGGATCAACCACAACCTCATCATACGCCGTCCGGACACGGAGCAAAACTCACATTCCGGTGAGAGCGCTACCTCAACAGATCGAGCAGCGACGTATTGCGCAGATTGGCGACGACCTGCGCCGAGGCCTGCACCGCCACATCGGCCTGTTCCAGACGCGTATAGGCCTCGGCCATATTGACGTCGGTCTTGTCCGAGATCAGGTTTTCGAGGCTTGAGGCCTGAGACTCCAGCGAGGTCAGGGTGTTTTCAACGCGGTTCTGGAACGTACCGTTGAGCGCGGTGGCATCGACCATCTTGTCGTAGGCGGCCCCCAGCTTGGTCGACATATCCTGCATAAAGGTTTGCTGGGCTTCGGTCATCTTGCCGGTCATCGGCTGATTGGCGTCGGCAAAGGTCTTGATCTGACGGAACAAGTCAGCGGCTTCCCCGCCCAGATCGCTGGCCAGCATCCCCGTTTGCAGGCTGGTCGTGCCGTCGATCTTCGATGTCTTCTTCACCGTGCCGTTGGAAAAGGCCGTCGCCGAGGTCGTCGCGGCCAGTTCGTCGAGATTGTTGGCGGCCAGCGGCAGGGTGTCTTCACGACCGCCGCTGAACAGATACGAGCCCTGATGCTTGTAATTGATGCCGTCGGCAAAGGCCATGTAGCTCGATTGCAGCGAGGTCATCAGCGAGTCGAGGCTGTCGGTGGCAATAGCGTTCTGGATCGCTTCCTTCGCTGTGGTCAGGCCGTCCCCGGCGCGCTCCAGTGCTATGTTCTGGCTGTCGAGGCGGTCCGACACGCTCTTGGCGACCTGCGTATAGCCGTTTGTGCGGGTGAACGACGACTGATAGGCAGCGATGACTTCGGACGTGCGTCCGTAGCCGCCGAGATCCGACGCGATCTTCTGCGACGAGACCTGATTATTGGCCTCGTTCTGACGGTTCTGCGCGGCCATCAGGTTTGACAGGGCCGAGTTCCAGATTTGTCCGGTGGAGATACGCATAATCTACCTCTAAATCATATTGAGCAGGACATCGTACATGTCCTTCGCCGCCTGAATCAGGCGCGAAGAGGCGGTGTAGGCCTGCTGGAACGTGGTCAGGTTGATCAGTTCCTCATCGAGATTGACGCCTTCGGTGGCGCTGCGGCGGGCGGTGGTTTCGGCGGACAGGGCCTGCGCGCCCTCCATCCGGCTCTTGGCGGTCGAGGCCAGCGTGCCGACCTGACCGGCGAGGTCGGCGGCGTAGCGCGTCAGGGTCGAGGTGCCGCCGGCATTATACCCGGCCTTCTGGAAACTGACGCTGGCCGAACCGATGGCGGCCATGGCCTGACCGCCGGTGCCGTCGCCCGACACCAGCGCCGGGGTGCCGGCAGCGGCGTTGAGATTGACCTTGGCCAGGGACAGGCGGTCGAGATTGCTGAGCACCGTCGGGTTGACGGTCAGGCCGCTGGCGCGTTCCGCGGCCACCCCGCCGAAGCCGAAGAAGTCGCTGAACGACGCCCCGCCGCTGCCCAGACGCGCGGTCGTGTCATCGCCGACATTGAGCGTATTGGCCGGGTTGCCGAAGCCCTTGAACGACAAGGCACCGGTCGACGGGTTGAGCGAGAAGGTGCCGTAACGGCCCAGCCCCGAGGTCGAATCGTTCAGGGCATTGACCATGTCGGTCATGCTGCCGCCCGCCGGGAAGCTGACGTCGATATTGCTTAGCTTCTTGCCGTCGCCGCTGGCCAGCTGGAAGCTGACCGTGCCGCTGTCGAAGCCGTGCGCCGCGGTCGGCGTCAGGCCGGTATTGTAGTCGATGGAACCCGCCGACGTTATGATGTCGTTGAGGCCGAAATAGTGCGAGAAGCCCTTGCCGAGCTTGTCCGAGCCGCCGGTGGCTTCGTCGGCGATGGCCACGCCGTAACCCGTGCCCGCCGACAGGCTGAGCTTGCCATCGGCAAAGCTGACCGAGCCGTAGGTCCCCAGAGCGCCACTGACATCGCTCTCGAAACTGGCCGCCGAAAACGGCGTCGAAGCCCCGCCATCGACCGACATCTGCATGGTCGAGAAGTTGAGCTGGACTTCGCGGGCGATCGAGCCGTCTGCGTTGGCGATGACGATATTGGTCGTGCCGGTGAAACCGTTCAGCGCTTCGGGCAGGGTCTGGCTCAGCGCCTTGCCGGTCAGGGACGAGGGCGCGGGGACCGAGGTCGCGGCATTGTGGGCGGCGTTCAGCTTGTCGGCATAGACCGACATATATTCGGACAGCTGATCGGCGACGGCGACCGAATCCTTGTCGCGGACATCGAGCAGACCGCGCAGTTCGCCGGAACCGACCTGATCGGCGAAGTCGCGCTTTTCGCCGTTGGCGCCGGTGACGATGATCGAGTTGAAACTGCTTTCGGCCGTGACCGGGTTGGTCGGGACATAGCTCAGCGACGCCCGCTGATCCCCGGCCAGGGTCATGCCCGACGCCGTGCGCACGGTAACGCCGCCATTGGGATTGGTCGTCACCTGAACGTCGATCAGCTTTGACAGTTGGTCGATATAGGTCGACTGGCTGGTCTGGGCGCCGGAGGCATCGCTGCCGGAAACCATCGCCTGAGAAATGGTCGGGTTGAGGTCCGAGATATTCTTGATCAGTTCGTTGATCGACTTTACCGCCGTCGCGATGCGACCGTCGGCACTGGCGCGCACCGACTGGACTTCGTCCGAAATACGCGCGCCTTCGTCGAGGAAGCTTTTCAGGCTGGACACCACTTCCTGACGTGCAGCGCTGGAATTGGTGCTTTCCGCCGCGGTGGCGATGGCGCTCAGGGTCTGGTCGCCGAGATTGAACAGGCCGTTCTTATTGGTGATGTCGCCGAACTGCGACTGGATCTGGTCGAACATCTCGTAAAAGACCTCGGCCTGCGATGTCGCCGACGAGGCCTTGAGCGAGGCCTGTTGCAGGTACTTGTCCGCCGCCAGGGTGACCTGAGTCGCGGTAACGCCCGCGCCCTTGCCGCCGAGGATCTGGGCGGCCTGACCGCCGACCTTGCGGATATAGCCCGGCGTGTTGACGTTCGAGATATTGTCCGAGACGACTTTGAGCTGGCTTTGCGCCGTCATCAGGCCGGACACGCCGATATTGAGGATCGAGTTGAGCGACATGTTACACCTTTGCTCCCGTTCTGAGAGCTATTGCCGCATCTTTAGGCAAGCCTTGCCCGCGAACCGGCAAAATTTGCCCGTCCTTTGGGATTGTGTCAAAAATTTTACTCATATTTTTCATTGACTTAGACTTTTGCCCAACACGGACTTTTAAAGAGACTGATCGCAGAGGTTCAAATACGGTGCCACGGGGCAAAAGAGCTCGCATGTTTCGGCACCGACATGAGATCGGGCAGGTTTTGGCGGCACCCGGCAAGTTTGATCCGGCGGTTCGGGCGCGCTCCCGGCAAATTTCACCCGGCAGGAAAATAAAAGTTCAATAAAAACAACAAATTTGTGTGTGGCATGGGGCTTGCGAAGCGGACCTGACGATCCGTGGCCGCAAAAGGCGTTCACCCAGACCCTGCCTGACTTGCCGCCAAATGCGCGGTCACGCTCCGTTCGTATGTGATCCCGCCTTGACCACACCCGCCATTCAGATTGCCGCGATCAGCGCCGTCACCGCCCTGCCTCAGGACGCGGGCGCCATGCTGCGCGACGGTCAGGCAATGACGGCGACGGCGTTTGACAACATTCTGGCCGGGGTGATGAAGGGCGTCGATGCCTCGACCGAGACGGTGACAACGCAAACCTATACGACCGCCGAAGCGACGGCATTGAAGGGGCAGGCCCTGTCCCGCCCGCTTATGCTGTGGCAGGCGCAGGAAATCGAAGCGTCCGAGGCGATGACGGGTGCAGAGGCACCTGCCGAAAGCGACGGCGTAGCGAAACCGGCTGTGATTGAAGCCTCGCTGCCCGACCTGAAAGCTTCGGTCGTGGAAGCGGTATCTGAAGCGGCCAGCGCTTCGGTTCAGTTCGATCGGCCTGAAACGGCCAACCTGTCTGACGCCGTGGCCGATATCCGGGCAGTCGGGACGCCATCACTTGCGCCCGCGCCGGTCAAAGCGCCGGGCACGCGGGAAGCCTCGGTAAAGTCGGCTGCGCCCGCTGACGCCCTTTCGAATGAAAAGGTCGTCGCTCCGCCGGTAGCTGACATGCCGATGCCTCGGATCGAGGCGGAGGCTGTCCCAACGACTGAGTCGGCACCCAAGGCGCAGAAGGGTCCGGCTAAAAAAGTCGATGCGCCCAAGACCGAAGGCGCTGAGGCCGATGTCGTGAAGGCAGCGGTCGTAACCCCTGACACGGTTATCGTGGCCCCGGTCATTGTGCCGGTAACCGCTGACGCGACGAAGGTCGAAGCCCCTGAACGTCTCGCCGACCCGATGGCGAAGGTCGTAAAGGCCGCCGACGTCCCATCGGACGAGGCTCAGGCCGCATTGGTCGCGGCGCTGGACAACATCGAACCGACGGACGAGGACGCGCCGAAGCTGGCCGAGCTGGCCGCCCGTGCCACGCGATCCAAGGCAAAAGCGCAGACGAAGGAGACGGCCCCGGTGGAGGTCGCCAAGGATGCGCCGAAGGAGGCCCTTGCTTCGACGAAGTTGACGAGCCTGCTGGCCAACCTGTCGTCGGGCCTGACGACGGAAATCGCCCCGGCGAACACGCCGGTTCAATCGACCGCACCGGCGGTGTTTCAGCCGCAAATCGTCGCCGATAGCGGCCTGAAATTCGCACCCGCCACTCACAAGGAGGCGACCGCGCAGACCTATTCGCCGTCACAGCTGGCGCAACACACGATCGAAAACATTGCCACTCTGAGCGCCCAGATCACGCGCAAGGTCGGTCAGAAGACGACGACCTTCGACATGGAGCTGCGTCCGACCGATATGGGCCGCGTCGAGGTGAAGCTGGAAATCGGCACGGACGGCAAGCTGTCCGCCGCCCTGAACTTCGACAGTCCGATGACCGAAAGCCAGTTCCGCGACCGTCAGGACGACCTGCGCCGTCAGCTGGAGCAGGCCGGGTTCCAGCTTGAAGACGGCGCGCTGAGCTTCTCGTCGCGCGAACAGGGGCAGCGCCGCGAACACACTCAGGCCGACACCGACACAAACACCAATTCCCTGATCGGGGCGCAAATCGAGGCCGAAGGCCAGACCGCCACCGATCCCACCCTCTATGCACACCTGAACGCCGGCCTCTATGGCGGCGCGCAGACCCTGTCGCTCAGCGTACTGGTTTAGGAGCTACCCATGGTAACCGCCGTCAGCAATTCGACGACCACCACGACGACCACCGATACCTCGGCGGCCACGGCCAGTTCGCTGGCCACGACCTACGAAACCTTCCTCGGCCTGCTCACCGCGCAGATCAAGAATCAGGATCCGCTGTCGCCGATGGATTCGACCGAATGGACGAACCAGCTGGTGCAGTATTCCAGCGTCGAACAGCAGCTCAAGTCGAACGAGTATCTGAAATCTCTGGTGGGCCTCAGCTCCGGCAGCATCGCCAACTCGGTCAACATGATCGGCAAGACGGCCATCGCCGATATCGACACCCAATCCTTCACCGATCAGGCCCTGACCTGGCACTACGAACTGGCGGCCACCGCCTCAAGCGTGCAGGCCGAAGTCCTCGATGCCGACGGCAATACGATCTGGAAAGGCGACGCCTCGTCCATGACCAAGGGCGACAACACCTTCACCTGGGACGGCACGGATTCGTCCGGCAAGACCGTGGCCGAGGGCAATTATACGCTCAAGATCACCGCTACCAATTCATCGGGCACGACCATCGCCAACGCGATTTCGGTGCAGGCGCCCGTGACCTCGACCGAGCTGATCGACGGAGAAATCGTCCTCAAGATGGCGCAATCGCTCATCGCCCTAAGCTCTATCTCCGGCGTCAAGGCAACGACCGACGCTTAACCCGACCCCTATCCCCATCCCTGTTTCCCCCCCCCTTTCCGCATATATGGAGCCTTAAATGTCTGGTCTGAACGCTGCCATGCAAGCCGGTGTGTCCGGTCTCGCCGCCTTCTCCACTTCGCTCTCGGCTATCTCGAACAACATCGCCAACGTCAACACCACGGGCTATAAGCGCGTGCGGACCGACTTTCAGGCGATCGTTACCGCCTCTTCGACGCCGACCGGTTATAATGCGGGCGGCGTCATCGCCACGACGCGCCACATGATCTCGCAACTGGGCACCCTGCAAAAGGCCGCTACCGATCTCGACCTCGGCATCGACGGGCAGGGCTTCTTCGTTACGACACAAAAAGCCGATGCCACCGCCGAAGACACCCATCTGTTCACGCGCGACGGTTCGTTCTCGCCGGACAAGCAGGGTTACCTGCGCAACTCCGCCGGTCTCTACCTTCAGGGATGGCCGATCGCGGCGGGCGGCAGCGCCGTTCTGTCGGCGGCGGACCTCAGCCAGCTGACCGCCATCAATGTCGATCAGATCGCCGCTTCGGTCGAGCCGACGACCTTCGCCGGCGTCAGCGGCAACCTCAATGCCGCTCAGGCCGTGTCGAACAATGCCGCGCGTTACGTCACCGATCCGACGACCTATCCGATGTCGAAATACGACGCCTCGACGGTCAATACCTCGGTCGCTACCGGCCCCGACTACGAAATCAGCATCCCGGTCTCCGACTCGCTGGGCGGCGAGCGCAACCTGACCATGTCGATGATCAAGCTGGCGCCCGATGCCACGGCCACCCCGCCGATCGCCGACAATACCTGGGCCTACGAAGTGTGGTCCGACGACGTCGACAGCGGCACGCCGGTCGATAATATCGTCACCTCCGGCCGTCTGGTCTTCAACTCGTCGGGCAAGCTGGAATCGATCACCCAGGGCGGCGTGACCCAGGTCGACGCCAATGGCGACCCGGTGACCAATTTCAAGTTCAATGTCGACTGGAAGGCTTCGACCGGCGTCGCCGATCAGGAAATCACCCTCGACTTCAACAGCGCCGCCACGCAACTGACGCAGCTTAACGCCGCCTCGACCAGCCGCGTCGATCCGAACGGCACGCCGTTCTCCGGCGTCGACTCGATCAAGATCTCGGACAGCGGCATGGTCACCGCCGTGTTCAAGAACGGCTCGACCCGCGACATCGCGCAACTGGCGCTGGCCACCTTCGTCAATGCCGACGGCCTGACGCCGGTGTCGGGCAATGCCTACAGCGTGTCGAACACCTCGGGCCCCTTCACACTCAAGGTGCCGGGCGTTTCGGGGTCGGGCCTGCTCAGCGTCGGAACGCTCGAAGCCTCGGGCGTCGATCTGTCGGAAGAGTTCACCAACCTGATTACCACCCAGCGCGCCTATTCGGCCAATTCAAAGACGATTACTACGGCGGATGAGATGTTGCAGGAATTGCTTCAAATCAAGCGATAAGTATTAATCTGAATTAATGATGAATAACTGGCGTAAAGCATGATGAATGGGAAGTTAATATCCTGAACCGTTGTTATTAGTAATATATTTACTAAGGCAATTAAGCGGATGTTAGACTCCTGATGCTACCTTACCGTTATGTGATGGTAAGAGAGGCGTGAAGAATCATGCTGCAAGAACAGCGCCGCGATAGCAAAGGCGAAAAATACGTGATTGGACCTACGGGTGCGAAACTGACCCTGAACGACCTGCCGCCGCCGGGAACGGAGCGTTGGGTCATCCGCCGCAAGGCCGAGGTTGTCTCGGCGGTGCGCGGGGGTCTTCTGAGCTTCGACGAGGCGTGCGAGCGTTATCGCATCACCTCGGAAGAATTCCTGGGCTGGCAAAAGGCGATCGACAGCCACGGCATGGCCGGTCTGCGTACCACGCGGATTCAGCAGTACCGTTAATACGGTAAAGCCGGGGTGCGCCCGCACCCAAGCAACAGGAAACGACCTCAGGCCCTGCTCCGCGATTGCGGGCAGGGCCTGTGTGGTTTAGGTCGTCGAATACGGAGTGCGCGGCGTCTGCGTAATACCCCTCCGTCAGTCCGCTTCGCGTCCTGCCACCTCCCCATCATCGCCTAAAGGCTCGATAGGGAGGAGGAAGCGTAACGAACACCTTCCTCCCTAGCTTTGCTGGGGAGGTGGCGACGAACGAAGTGAGGCGACGGAGGGGTATTCCTTTGGCCGGGTCGCACGCTGAAGGCGTCAACCTCACGCCCCGTCCATTAACCTTTACCCGAAATCTTTACCCATCTTAACGCGGCGTTTACGCTTCACTGGGAAATTACTGCCTAGTGAACCGCGCACGTCGCGCGTAAGGGTAATGGGTAGTCGGGATCGTGGAGTTCCTTAAACAGTTCGGTATCACCCGCCTGGCCGTGATTATCGGCGTGTCGATCGGCGTCGCCGCCGTTCTGGCCGCGATCTTCCTGAACATGGGCGGCAAGCCTCAGGCGCTGCTCTATTCCAATCTCGACCTCAAGGAAGCCTCCGAAATCACCGCCGCGCTCGATCAGGCGGGCGTCAAGTACGAGGCCAAGGGCGACGGCTCCACGATCATGGTCGATCGCGACCACGTCGGCGAAACGCGCCTGATGCTGGCCTCGAAGGGGCTGCCGACCGCCGGTTCGGTCGGTTACGAACTGTTCGACAACGCCCCGGCGCTGGGCCAGACCGAATTCGTGCAGAACCTCAACAACCAGCGCGCCCTCGAAGGCGAACTGGCGCGCACCATTTCCTCACTGAAAGGCATCAATTCGGCGCGGGTGCATCTGGTCATGCCCAAGCGTGAACTGTTTCAGGAAGAGGCCGCCGCCCCGACGGCGTCGGTGGTGGTCGGCCTGAGCAATGGCGACCTGAGCGGCGATCAGGTCCGCGCCATCCGTAATCTCGTGGCAGGCGCCGTGCCGAACCTCAAGGCCAATGCCGTGACTCTGGTCGACGACAAGAACCGTCTGCTGGCCGCCGGGGGCGAAGACGACGCGCTTCTGGGCGCCGGCGGGGCCGAGCGCAAGAGCGAGATCGAAGAGTCTCTGCGCAAGCGCGTCAAAGACATCGTCGAGGGCGTGGTCGGGCCGGGTGCCGCGCGCGTCACGGTGACTGCCGAGCTGGACCTCAACTCGATCACGCGTGAGCAGACCCAGTACGATCCTGACGGTCAGGTCGTCCGTTCGACGCGTACCAATTCTTCGGCGGACCGCGCCAACGAAGCCACGCCCGACGGCACGGTGACGGCGGCGGCCAATATTCCCGGCGGCAATCCCAATGCGGGGGCAGGCGCGACCGGCACCCAGAGCGAGACGACGGACGAACTGACCAACTACGAAATCTCCAACACCAAGACGACCGAAGTCGTGGCGCCGGGTGCGATCAAGAAGCTGGCCGTGGCGGTGGTGGTCGACGGCGTCTCCACCCCGTCCGCCGATGGCAAGTCGCCGCCCGCCTATGCGCCGCGCTCCGCCGAGGACATGCAGCGCCTCGATCAGCTGGTCCGCGCCGCCATCGGCTTCCAGCAGGACCGCGACACGGTCGAGGTGCTGAACGTCCGCTTCAACCGCGACGCCAATGCCGTCGGCGGCACCGAGGCCAAGGCGGGCATGTTCGATTTCACCAAGGACGACATCATGTCGGCGGTGCAGTGGCTGATCCTTGCCATCGTCGCGATCCTGGTCCTGTTCTTCGTGGCACGGCCCCTGATGAAGTTCGTCAATGGACCCGGCGCGGGCGGCGGTGTGGCGGGTCTCAGTGGGCCCGGTGCCATGGGTGCGCTCCCGGCGGGGATGTCGGCGGGCGCTCTGGGCTATAATGGCGAGCCGGGGACGGATCTTGCGGTTTCGGCCATCGATCCGCGTATCGATATCGCCAAGATCGAGGGTCAGGTGAAGGCGTCTTCGGTCAAGCGCGTGTCGGAATTCGTCGACCGTCACCCGGATGAATCGATCTCGATTCTCCGCGCGTGGCTGCACGATAATTAGGGGTAGGGCAGAATGGCCAAGAGCATCATCGATGATCCCAAGCGACTGAGCGGCGTCGAAAAGGCCGCCGTGGTCATGCTGGCGCTGGGCGAAGACCATACCGAGCTGTGGGCACAGCTCGACGAGGAAGAGATCAAGGAAATCTCTCAGGCCATGTCGTCGCTCGGCTCGGTGTCGTCGAACGTCGTCGAGGAACTGCTGGTCGAATTCGTGTCGGGCATGTCGTCGTCGGGCACCATCATGGGCTCGTTCGAACAGACCCAGCGCCTGCTGCAATCCTTCCTGCCGGCGGATAAGGTCGACGCCCTGATGGAAGAAATCCGCGGACCGGCGGGCCGGACCATGTGGGACAAGCTCGGCAACGTCAACGAGGCGGTGCTGGCCAACTACCTGAAGAATGAATACCCGCAAACCGTCGCCGTCGTCCTCAGTAAGATCAAGGCCGATCACGCCTCGCGCGTCTTGTCCTCCCTGCCCGAAGACTTCGCGCTCGAATGCGTGCAGCGGATGCTGCGCATGGAGCCGGTGCAGCGTGAAATCCTCGACAAAATCGAACAGACCCTGCGCGTCGAGTTCATGTCGAATCTGGCGCGGACCTCAAAGCGCGACTCGCATGAACTGATGGCGGAAATCTTCAACAATTTCGACCGTCAGACCGAAAGCCGCTTCGTCGCGGCGCTGGAAGAGCGCAACCGCGAGTCGGCGGAACGCATCCGCGCCCTGATGTTCGTTTTCGAGGATCTGTCGAAGCTCGATCCGGGCGGGGTGCAGACGCTTTTGCGCGCTGTCGAAAAGGACCAACTCGGTCTGGCGCTCAAGGGCGCGTCGGATTCGTTGCGCGATATGTTCTTCTCGAACATGTCCGAGCGCGCGGCCAAGATCATGCGCGACGACATGGACTCGATGGGGCCGGTGCGCCTGAAAGACGTCGACGGCGCGCAGATGGCGATGGTGCAGGTCGCCAAGGACCTTGCGGCCAAGGGCGAGATCATGCTGGCCGGTCAGGGAGGCGACGATGAGCTTATTTATTAAGGTAACGCCCTCCTCCCTGTCGCGCCGCGATGGGGAGGTGGCAGCGAGCGTAGCGATGCTGACGGAGGGGGATAACTCAAACGTCTCAGCGCGCGGATCGGCATGGCGTTGCCCCCCTCCGTCAGTCTGCTTCGCAGCCTGCCACCTCCCCACGCAAAGCGCAGGGAGGAGGGCGTTTCAATGACCCAACCTCCCCAATACAAGAAATTCGACTTCGGCACGGTCTACGACACCGGCGGGCGCGTCACCGCGACCACCCCGAAGGAAAAGAAGTTCTACACCCCCGAAGAGGTCGAGGCGATCCGCCAGCAGGCCCACACCCAGGGCGAACTGTCGGCCATGGCGCGCGCCCAGATGGCGCAGGCTCAGGCTGTGCAGGCTCTGGCCGAAGCCGCCGGGGTCGGGCTTGAGGCATTGAACGGCGTGCTCAGTCAGCACAAGGAAGAGTGCGTGCAACTGGCGCTGGTCTGCGCGCAAAAGATCGCGGCTCAGGCGCTGGAACTGTTCCCCGAAGCGCCGGTCAAGGCCGCTCTGGAGGCGCTGGGCGAGGAAATTTCCGGTGCGCCGCGTCTGGTCATCACGGCCGCATCGCCGGACGCCAATATGCAAAAGGCCGTGCGCGAAGCCGCCGCCCTGACCGGGTTTTCCGGCGCGATCGTCTTCCGCGATCAGCCGGGTGGTCATCGCGGCGCGTTTGAAATTCAATGGCCGGAAGGCCGGGCAGCCTACGACCCGGACAAGGTTTTCGAGGCTTTACGCGGCGCGCTCAAGGAAGTGCTGCTGGCGGAAGCCTATCACAAGCAAAAAGCCGGCTAAGGCCGAATGTAAGGATGCCACACCATGGCTGACAATTTCGAACTGGAAGACTTCGGCGACGGCACCGCCGCTGCCGTGACCGACGAGGACGGCAACAAGTCCGCCGTCGATCTGGCGCCCGTCTTCGACGTGCCGGTGAACATTTCGGCCGTGTTGGGCAAATCCTACATGTCGGTGTCGCAGTTGCTGAAACTGGGGCAGGGCAGCGTGCTGGAGCTGGACCGCAAGGTCGGCGAGGCCATCGATATTTACGTGAACAACCGTCTGGTCGCCCGCGGCGAAGTGGTGGTGGTGGATGAACGTCTTGGGGTGACCATGACGGAAATCATCAAGTCCGAAGACAGTGCGGGTTAGGGAGTAGAGACATGAGACTTTTGGTTGTCGGACGACTGAGCGGTCAGCTCTCTGCGGCGGTGAAGATGGCGATGGATACGGGGGCCAAGGTCGCCCACGTCGATACCATCGCGCAGGCCACCGAAGCCCTGCGCAAGGGGCAGGGCGCGGACCTTTTGATGGTCGATTATGAACTGGATATCGCGGGCCTGATCGAGGCCAATGAGCGCGAACGCATCCATGTGCAGATCGTCGCCTGCGGCGTCAATCCCGATCCGCGCAAGGCCGCCTACGCCATTTCGCAAGGCGCGAAGGAGTTCATCCCGCTGCCGCCCGATGCCGAACTGATCGCCGCCGTGCTGGCCGCCGTATCGGACGATTCGCGCCCGCTGGTCACCCACGACCCGGCCATGCAGGCGGTGCTGAAACTGGCCGATCAGGTGGCAGGGTCCGACGCCTCGATCATGATCACCGGCGAAAGCGGCGTCGGTAAGGAAGTCATGGCGCGCTACCTGCACGAAAAGTCGAAGCGCGCGCAAAAGCCGTTCATCTCGGTCAACTGCGCCGCCATCCCCGACAACCTGCTGGAATCGGAGCTGTTCGGTCACGAAAAAGGCGCTTTCACCGGGGCCATGGCCCGCCGCGTCGGCAAGTTCGAAGAGGCCGATGGCGGTACGCTGCTGCTCGACGAAATCTCGGAAATGGACGCCCGCTTGCAGGCCAAGCTGCTGCGCGCCCTTCAGGAACGCGTCATCGACCGCGTCGGCGGCACCAAGCCCGTACCGGTCAATATCCGCGTGCTGGCGACGTCGAACCGCAATCTGGTTCAGGCCGTCAAGGACGGCGTCTTCCGCGAAGACCTGCTCTACCGCCTCAACGTCATCAATCTGGCTATCCCGCCGCTGCGTGAGCGTCCGGCGGATATTCTGGTCCTGTCGGAATTCTTCGCCAAGAAATATGCCGAGGCCAACGGCCTGCCGCTCAAGCCGATCTCGACCGAGGCCAAGCGCCGTCTTCAGGCGCACGGCTGGCCGGGCAATGTGCGCGAGCTGGAAAACGCCATGCACCGCGCCGTCCTGCTGTCGCCGGGGGCCGAAGTCGATGCCGAGGCCATCCGCCTGCCGGACGGTCAGCCGCTCAATCCGGTCGCGCCCATCGGTATGGACTATATCAACCACGCCGCTCAGGCCTCGATCAGCGCCGCCCGCACCTTCGTCGGTTCGACCGTGGCCGAGGTCGAGCAGAAGCTGATCCTCGATACGCTGTCGCACTGCCTCGGCAACCGGACCCATGCGGCCAATATCCTCGGCATCTCGATCCGGACGCTGCGCAACAAGTTGAACGAATATACGGCAGCGGGTTTGAGCGTGCCCGCGCCGCAGTCGGGGGCTTCGGCGGCTTAAAGTGCATTACAAAAAGTGTGCAGCGGTTTTTGGATTAAATGCACGACTGAAAAGAGATTAAGACTCCGGGGCCAGTTGGCCCCGGACCCCGTAACCGGGAGCGCGTGGCCGTCATGGGTGCAGGGGCCATGTCCCTGCGCTTGCCTTTTACCCTTTCACCGGCATGGGCACCGGGCCGTCGTGTCCCGGCATGGCGGGCATTTCGGGCCTTTCCAGCCCGCTGATCAGGCTGTCGATACGCACCGGCTGGCCGGTTTCGAAACAGCGATTGGCGGCGGCACCGATCAGGATCGAGGCAGCCCCCCCGCGTTCGTCCGCCGCGCGCATCAGCGGATCGGCCGGAGCCGCCGGATTGAACAGATCGTTCAGCATCACCGCATCGCCGCCGCCGTGACTGCCCGCGCCGGTGCGTAGCGGAATGATCTGCGCCGCCTGACGCAGCGGGATGAGGCGGATGACGCCGCGCTCGGTTTCGCTTTGCGGCGCGCCTGACCCGGCGGTGGTCGCCTGTTCGTTCAGCGAATGCTCCAGCCGCCCTTTGGTGCCGTTGAAGGCGATATTATAGCCTTCCCAGGCATTGAAGGCATTGAGGCTATAGTTCAGGGTCGCGCCACCGCCATAGCTGACCGTGACATTCATCGTGTCCTCGATATTGATGTCGGGGCGCCAGACGCAGCGGTCGCGGAAATATCCGTCGTATTTTTCATTGTCGAGATAGAGCGCCTTTAGTCCGGCATCGGCAGCCAGATCCAGATGGAAGCTGCACGCCGCCTTTTCCGGACAGGTCAGGCAGCGCTCGTGCGGTCCGGACAGTCCCATCCGGCGGGCCATCTGCGGGGTATAGAAGTCGCGCTTGCCGACCGCCGTGACCGAGACCGGCATATCGGACAACCACCAGTTGACAAGGTCGAAATGGTGCGTCGCCTTATGCACCATCAGCCCGCCGGATATGGCCTTGTTGGAATGCCAGCGGCGGAAATAGTCGGCGCCGTGCGAGGTGTTGAGCAGCCACTGAAAATCGACCGACAGGATGTCGCCGATCGCGCCACTCATCAGCAACTCCTTGATCTGGCTGCGGAAGGGCGCATAGCGATAGTTGAAGGTGACGCGGATATGGCGGCCGGTGCGCTTGACGGCATCGAGGATTTTCTGGGCCTTGGCAGCGTCCGTCGTCATCGGCTTTTCCGTCACGACATCCAGCCCGGCCTCCAGCGCCTTGAGGATATAGTCGACATGATAGGCGTCCGGCGTGGTGACGATGACCGCATCGGGTTTGGTTTCGCGCACCATCTTATCGAAATCGTTGGCCAGATAGACGCCGGGGACGGGCGCGCCCGCGCTTTTGGCCCGCGCGGCGACGTAGGCCAGACGACCCGGATTGGTGTCGCATACGGCGACCAGCTGATTGTGATCCTTGTGCGCGCCCCAGATGGCCGTCTGGAACATGCGGGCGCGGCTGCCGCAGCCGACAATGGCGTAGCGTTTGCGTGTATCGGCGGCGTGGGCGTTTGATGTTGTGGCGGCGAGCAGACCGGCGGCGGCACCGGACAGCACGGCCCGGCGACCCGGACCTTTGGCGGGGTGATGTGTCATAGGGTTTCCTCGGTATATATTATGGTTGGCTATTACATACCGCCGAATTCCCCGTCTGACCACAGGCTCTTCTTAACCGGCCTTAACGCTTTCTTCACCACGCAGCGGGTAAATTTTGCCTAGCTGTGACTATGCGTCATCGGCGCGTAAAGGTTGCGGGAGAGCGTTCTTGGCTGAGGCGGCAGCGGCAAATTCGGGCATGGCCCCCTTCAAGCTGTCCGAAATCGCGGGCTGGCTGAAGCGCGGCGAAGTCGTCATGGCCGTCGGCGTCATGATGATCATCGTCTTTCTGATCATCCCCATCCCGTCGATGCTGCTCGACGTGCTGCTGTCGCTGTCGATCGTGACCTCGGTCCTGATCCTGATGACCTCGATCCTGATCCAGAAGCCGCTGGAATTTTCATCTTTTCCGACCGTTCTGCTGATCACCACCCTGTTCCGGCTGGCGCTGAACGTCGCTTCGACGCGCCTGATCCTCGGTCACGGTCACGAAGGCCACGCCGCTGCCGGTGCGACGATTCAGGCCTTCGGCAACCTGATCATGCAGGGCAATTTCATCATCGGGCTGATCATTTTTGCGATCTTCATCCTGATCAACTTCGTGGTCATCACCAAGGGGTCTGGCCGTATCGCCGAAGTGGCGGCACGCTTCACCCTCGATTCCATGCCTGGCAAGCAGATGGCCATCGACGCCGACCTGTCGGCGGGCATCATCGACATGGAAGAGGCCAAGCGTAAACGTAAGGAAGTCGAGCAGGAGTCGAGCTTCTTCGGCGCCATGGACGGTGCCTCGAAGTTCGTGCGCGGCGACGCGGTCGCGGGCCTGATCATCACCGCCATCAATATCATCGGCGGCATCCTGATCGGTATCCTGAACCACCAGATGCCGGCGGGCGAAGCGGCCTCGACCTATATCCAGTTGACCGTCGGCGACGGCCTCGTGACGCAGATCCCGGCCCTGATCATCTCGATGGGCGCGGGCTTTCTGGTGTCCAAGGCGGGCGTCGACGGTTCCGCCGACAAGGCGCTGGTGGCGCAGCTGGCGACCAACCCCGTCGTGCTCGGCATGGTTTCGGCCTCGGCGGGCGTGCTGGGTCTGGTGCCGGGGATGCCGATCCTGCCGTTCGCGGTCATCGCCATCGGGGCAGGGTTCCTCGCCTTCCGGCTGGGGCGAAAGCCGAAACCACCGACCCCCGCCGAGGTGGCCGCCGCCAATGCTGCGGCTACCGCCGCAGCCGCCCCGCCCGAAGAAGAAACCATGGCCGCGACGCTCGCCATCGACGACGTTAAGGTCGAGCTGGGGCTCGGCCTTCTCGGTCTGATCAACGACAACGAAGGCCGCAAGCTGACCGACCAGATCAAGGCCCTGCGCCGAACTCTGGCGCAGGAATACGGCTTCGTCATGCCGTTCGTGCGTCTGATGGACAATATGCGTCTGGCCCATCAGGGCTATACGATCCGCCTCAAGGAAATGGAAGCCGGGGCGGGCGAAGTGCGTCTGGGCCATTTGATGGCGATGGACCCGTCGGGTCGTCAGGTCGAACTGCCCGGCGAGCATATGAAGGAACCGGCCTTCGGGATTCCGGCGACCTGGATCGACAACGCCCTGCGCGAAGAAGCGACCTTCATGGGCTATACGATCGTCGATCCGGCGACGGTCATCACTACGCACCTGACCGAACTGCTCAAGGACAATATGTCCGAACTGCTGTCCTATTCCGAGGTCGCCAAGCTGCTGAAAGACGCCCCGGAAGGCCAGAAGAAGCTGATCGACGACCTGATCCCGTCGGTGGTGACGGTGGCGACGCTACAGCGCGTCTTGCAGGCTTTGCTGAAAGAGCGCGTCTCGATCCGCGACCTGCCCGCCATCCTCGAAGGCCTCGGTGAAATTGCCCCGCACACCAAGTCGGTGACGCACATGGTCGAGCACGTGCGCGGGCGTCTGGGGCGCCAACTGTGCTGGCAGAACCGTTCCGAAGACGGGGCCCTGCCGATCGTCACCCTGTCGAACGACTGGGAAAACGCCTTTGCCGGGTCGCTGGTCGGCGCGGGCGAAGAGCGGCAACTGTCGATGGCCCCGTCTCAGCTTCAGGACTTCATCCGCGCGGTGCGCGACACCTTCGAGCGCGTCTCGATGAACGGTGAGGTCGCGGTGCTTTTGACCAGTCCCGGCATCCGGCCCTATGTGCGCTCGATCGTCGAGCGCTTCCGCGGCAATACGACGGTGATGAGCCAGAACGAAATCCACGCCAAGGTGCGTTTGCGGACCGTGGGGCAGGTGTAAGGCGAACACATATGCAACCGGACAGAGCCTTTCCCTTCTTTGGTACGGCGTCGATATTCTTCGCCGTCATCAACGATTTTGTGCCGCTGAAGTGTGTACTGTTTGTTGTTGGCGTGATCCTGCTAGGTATTTTTCTGCTTCGGCTGTGTCCGCGTTGCAGGCTTAATGTAAATGTGAGTGGAGATGTGCCGAGTTGGAAGCCGATATCGTCCACCTGCATTCGCTGCGGTCGGAACCGTAAAGGCGTTTGGCCGCTGCAATTTGTGTTTAAACCTGAACCCTGGGACGGCGTTCGAAAAGATAAGCCGTCTGAATAGGGGATAAAACGCCCCTTATCTCCTTAACGATTCTCGGGTATCACTTGACAAAAGAGGCCGTTTTCCGGCTTTAGGACCAAAACGCATCGGCGTTTCAAAGGAACCAACATGGGCGGCCTCATCAAGACAGCGTTCGGCAGCAGCAAGCCTAAGGACATCTTTCAGGGTATCCTGACCTTCGACCGCCTGCTGACCAAGCCGGTCATTCACCTGATCTACTGGGCCGGACTGGCGCTTCTGGTGCTGGGTCTGTTCGCCGTCGTCGGCGGCACGATCGGCATCGCCTTCAAGGAAGAAATGCCGTGGGGCCTGTTCCTGGCCCTGCCGTTCCTGATCGGCGGGCTGGTGTTTTTGCTGGCGGCGCTGCTGCTGTGGCGTTCGTTCTGCGAGCTTTATGTGGCGCTGTTCCGTATTGCGGAAGACCTGCGTTTCCTGCGCACCGCCGCCGAACAGGGGCAAGGCGCGCTCGCGCCAGCCCCGGTCGCGAATCCGACGTTTCAGGCACCTGTGCCCGACACGACTGGCACGCATCTGTCGGCGGACGACGCCAAGGTCGGCGACGCGCTGGACAACCCGTTCTTTCCGGGCCGTCGGATTGTAGATTGATAACCTCCGATGTAGCCGATTAAACGCCCTCCTCCCTGCTTTGCGGGGAGGTGGCAGCGAGCGAAGCGAAGCTGACGGAGGGGTATTTCGGACGTCTCAGCGCACTTTCTCGTCGGAGGTATGCCCTCCCGTCATTCTCGCAAGCTCGAATGCCACGGCACGGGCCGCCCCGCCTCCCGCAAGCAGGAGGGAGAGAGCTTAACGCAGCGCCTTCACAAACGCTTGCCCCAGCGGCTTGAGCGCGCCGGTGTCATCGAACAGCAGAGGCTCGTCGGCCAGCAAGCCCTTCTGGTCGCGGTTATACCACGAATCCTTGTCGCGCAGGCCCCAGATGGTGATGCCGAACTGCTGTGCCACGGGCAGAGACAACCACGCCTCGGCCAGTTCCTCGATCTGACGCATTTGCTGCGCGCGATAACTCCTGAAATCGAGCGCGTTTTTGGCCGCTTCTTTCAGGCTGACATCGACTTCCGACACGTGGATTTTCAACCCCGTCGCCGCCAGATCGCGCAGGGTCGCCTTCAACGCGCCGGGCTCTAAAGCCGCGGAAATATGGGTCTGCGTTCCCAGCACGTGCAGCGGTACGCCGCGCTTTTGCATATCGTCGACCAGCTTCAGAAACTGTTTCCGTTTGGCCGGGGTGTGTTCCAGATTATAGTCGTTCAGCGCCAGCGGACAGGCCGGATCGGCCTCATGCGCGGCCTGATAGGCGATGTCGATATAGTAGTCGCCCAGCACGTCGCGCCACAGGCAATCGCGCAGACCCGACCCGTCGTCGAGGATCGGCTCATTGACGACGTCCCAGCCGTCGAACTGACCTTTATAGCGCCCGACCACGGCGTGCACATAGGCGCGATAGGCGGCTTCGAAACGCGTCTTGTCGTCGCGCAAATTCTGGAAATAGGCCCCGTCCTGCGCGTACCACACCAGCGCGTGACCGAAGAGACCCTGACGGTTCAGTTTCGCCTGACGCAGCAGGCGGTCGGGGGCCTCAAACCGGTGGGAGCCGTCGGGCTGAAGGATATATTCCATCTTCATTTCCCATTCCGGCGTCAGGCGGTCGAAATGGGTGGCGGTGAGGGCCTGCCACTGAGGATCGGCAAACTCCGCCGTCATGGCGGCAACGCCCAGCGGTGCGGTCAGGAAGGATTTGAGAGGAGCGGCATCCGTCGTGGCCGCTTCGCCGGTACAGGCCGATAAGATCGCCGCCGACAATCCGGTAAGGGCGGTCCTGCGGTCGATCATGACTTACCCGGCTTTTTTGAAGCGCAGGGCGGCTTCGTCCATGGCGGCGTTTTCGCGCTTGAGGTCGGCGGCGACGCGCGACAGGCGGGTGACTTCGGCGACGTGCTCGAACTTCTTCAGTTCCTCGAACGCGCTGGTCAGTTCGTCACGGATACCGGCCTCTTCGTGGGCGACCAGTTCCAGATCGGAGACCGCCTGCTGACGACGCAGGGTCCAGCCCATCTTATAGGCCGGCATGTGCTGGGTGATCAGGATGTCTTCGGAGGCGCGGGCGATTTCAAGCTGAAGCTCGGCATCGAGCGTGGCGATCTTCATTTCCATGTGCGTGCGGCGGACACCAACTTCGGCGAGGCGCTTTTGCAGGGTCTCGACCTCGAAGGTCGAAATACGGATCAGAGACTTTACCCACTTGGCCATGACGCTTCTCACACATTAATCAGAAGCTAAAATCTGAGCCAAAAGAGTAAAGGAGTCGTCAAGACTGGTCGCCTCATCAGGGGATTGCGTTAAAAATTCCTCGATGTGCGGATTGAGGTCGATGGCGCGGTCGACCAGCGGATCGGCACCCGTGCGATAAGCCCCGATGCGGATCAGTTCTTCCATGTTCGAATAGGCCGACATGACCGCGCGGGCGTTTTTGACGACGCCGCGTTCGGGGATGGTCTGACACCCCGGCATGGTCCGGCTGATGCTTTTCAGCACGTCGATGGCGGGGAAACGCCCGCGTTCGGCGATGCTTCGGCTCATCACGATGTGACCATCCAGAATACCGCGCACGGCGTCGGCGATAGGCTCGTTATGGTCGTCGCCGTCCACCAGAACCGTGAACAGGCCGGTAATCGGTCCCGTCTGCGTGCCGTCTTCGCGCATCGGTCCGGGACCGGCGCGCTCCAGCAGTTTCGGCAGTTCGGCGAAGCAGGTGGGCGTATAGCCCTTGGTCGTCGGCGGCTCGCCGGTGGCCAGACCGATCTCGCGTTGGGCCATGGCGAAACGCGTCACCGAGTCCATCAGGCACAGGACTTCCAGCCCCTGATCGCGCAGATATTCCGACAGGGCCAGCGTCATATAGGCGGCCTGACGGCGTTTCAGGGCGGGTTCGTCCGATGTCGCGACGACGACGATGGCGCGCGCGATCCCAGCCTCGCCAAGGGTTTCTTCGACGAATTCGCGTACTTCGCGACCGCGTTCGCCGATCAGACCGACCACGACCGCATCGCAGGCCGCTTCGCGCGCCAGCATCGACAGCAGCACCGATTTGCCGACGCCCGAACCGGCAAACACGCCGAGGCGCTGCCCGCGGCAGCAGGTGGTAAAGACGTTCATCGCCCGCACGCCGAGGTCGAGCCGTTCACCGACGCGGGCGCGCGAATGGGCGGGCGGCGGCGCGGCCTTGAGCGGGTAGCCGATCCCGCCCTTGGGTAGCGGCCCCAGACCGTCGATAGGATCGCCGAACGAGTCGATGATCCGCCCCAGCCACGCCGTGGTCGGATAGACCTTGGCCCCTTCGTTCGAGATACGGATTTCGGCCCCCGGTGCCACGCCTTCGACGGGACCGAACGGCATCATCAATGCACGGTCTTCGCGGAAGCCGACGACTTCGACGGGCAGGGGCGTCTGATGGCGGCGGATGATCTCGCAGCGCGAGCCGACCTCCATGAACGACATGCCGCCCTTGGCTTCGATGAGGAGGCCGTTGACGACGGCCACGCGGCCAAAGACCTGCATGGGCTCGATATCGGCGGCGGTTTTGAGAAGGTCCTGCATGGCTGCCATTATGGTGAATGACGGCTTAAGAAAGGTTAACGGCGGGTCGATATTGGCATCTTGCCTTTTACCGGCTTCCTTTTAAGTTGTGTCGTCAAAAAGGGGGTAATCGATATGGGTATGGTTCTGGTCTTGAAACGGGCGTCCGATGAGGATCAGGCGCGACTTCACGCCTGCCCGAAGGCGATTCATCGATTTGTCAGCGACGACGAGGACGATGGAGATGCCGATCTGGGCGACGCGGGCGGTTGGCTGGCGCGTCTGTTGCAGCCGTTCAAAAAGCCGGAACCCAAGGCCAGCGATGTCGTTTTCGATTCCTACGCCTTTGACGATGAGTTCGATGCCGATAAGGCGTGGCACGGGCTCTATTTCCTTTTGACCGGCACGGCATATGAAGGCGCGGCTCCTCCACGTTACCTGTTGAACGCGCCTCCCATAGGCAAGGAAGACGTCGGCTATGGTCCGGCCATGTCTATCAGCGCAAATCAAACCGCGGAATTAAGCCGGCATCTGAACGGATTGGATCGTGGGGCTGTTTTGGCGCGGTTCGATGCGAAGCGCATGACTGAACTCGATATCTACCCGGATATCTGGGAGGAGAGCGAGATCGAGTTGAAAGACTATCTGGGCGGTGGCTTTGACGGGCTGAAAGCCTATTGCCAGAAATGCGCTGATCATGGTCTCGGCATGTTGAGCTATATTATATGATGAGTTGGCGAAATCTGGCCGCGTTATGCATCGGATTGATCGTCGGCCTGTGGCTGTTTCTCTATATTTTCGCAGGCGGTATACTGCTGCATAGAGGATTGGGGCGGTCAGGCTGGCCGGAAATGGCGCGCTACGATTTTCGCATCGCCGAACCCATGCGGCTGGCGCTGGCGCATCCCAAGGCTCCGGTCACACCGGGTGAACTGGTCTGGCGGCAGGTTGCGCCGGGTTATGAGGTCGCCGAACTGCCGGTGCTGATGAACGGCGAGGAGGTCGATCGTCTCCTGCTCAACCGTATCGATCCGAAGCTATATATTTTCTCGGTCCAAACCCAACCGCATAAACGCTGGACGATCAGCGACTGGGAGCGCGAATTACCGACGGCGGCGTTGATTGTGAATGGCAGCTATTTTGGTCACGACCGTTTGCCGGATACACCGACGATCAGCAATGGCATGGTCATGGGACCGAAAAGCTATGACGCGAAGGCCGGGGCCTTTCGGGCAGACGCGAACGGTGCGGCGATTATCGATTTGAGCGCTGGGCCGGGCGGTATGCCCGATTTCACTGGTGCCGATACCGCCTTTGCCTCCTATCCGCTGCTGATCGGCGATGATGGCGCAACCCATATCAAACGCCCGAGCGAATGGCTGGCTAACCGTAGCTTCGTCGCCGAGGATCACGAGGGACGGATCATTGTCGGCAGCACTCAAACCGCCTTCTTTTCCTTGACGCGACTGGCGGATTTTCTGGTGGCCGCGCCGCTAGGTTTGAAACGCGCTCTGAACCTCGACGGAGGGCCTGTGGCCTGTCAGAGCGTTCGAGTCGGTGACTACCGCCGTCATCATGTCGCGCGCTGGGAAGCACAGGTAACTGGCCCGAAAATCAATCTGCTCAACTGGGCGGTGGGCGAAGCCGATATGCCGGTGGTGCTGGTCGCCACGCCGAAGGCTAAGTAATGCGCGCCTACTATACCGCCGACCGGGCGAAGTTTTTCAGCGACAGTGACGACCATATTCTAGGTGAACTGACACGCGGGCATAGTTTTGCGTTGGAAATGACCCAGCGCGACGCGTGGCGGCAGCAGGTGACGATCCTGCGGCAGGCGCTCGACGACCAATTGACCTTTACCCTCTATCTGGAGTTCGCCATTCCGCGCATGGGCAAGCGCGCCGACGCGGTCGTGCTGATCGGCGACGGCGTTTTCGTCGTTGAATTCAAGGTCGGTAGTGAGGTCTTCGACCGTGCGGCCGTCGAGCAGGTCGAGGACTATGCCCTCGATCTGAAGAATTTCCATGCGGGCAGTCATGATCTGGCCATTGTGCCGATACTGGTGCCGACCAAGGCCAAGGCGTCGGGTATCATCCAGTTCGAACTACCCGGCAATCACGTCGCCAAGCCTCTATGCGTTTGTGCCAACGATCTCGGCTATGTGCTGAAAATGTTCAGCGCCGGGCATGACTCGCGGTTCGATGCGGACCGATGGGCCGCCAGCGGTTACCGCCCCACACCGACGATCATCGAAGCGGCGCGGGCGCTGTATGATCGGCATGATGTGAAAGACATTGCGCGATCCGACGCCGGGGCGCTCAATCTTAGCCGCACACAGGACGTCGTCTCCGGCGTTATCGAGACCTCGAAATCAAATCACCAGAAGTCGATCTGCTTTATTACCGGCGTGCCCGGCGCGGGTAAGACTCTGGCGGGCCTGAACATCGCCACGCAGCGCAGCGACGTCGACCGGTCGAGCCACGCGACGTTTCTATCGGGTAATGGCCCCTTGGTCGCCGTTCTCAGCGAGGCTTTGATCCGCGATCAGGCCGCGCGCACCAAGGCGCCAAAAACCGCCGTGGCGCGCAATGTCCACGCCTTTATCCAGAACATCCATCACTTCCGCGATCATTATCTCAGATCGGAAGAAGCGCCGTCGGACCATATCGTCATCTTCGACGAAGCCCAGCGCGCCTGGACCCGCGCCAAGGCCGCCAGCTTCATGCAGCAAAAGCGCGCGGTGGCCGATTTCGACATGTCGGAACCGGAGTTTCTGCTTAGCGTCATGGACCGTCACGACGACTGGTGCACGGTGGTTTGTCTGATCGGCGGCGGACAAGAGATCAATACCGGCGAGGCCGGGCTATCCGAGTGGATGGCGGCGATCCGCGATCACTTTCCGCACTGGCGCGTCCATGCCTCGGCGCAGATCGCACAGCCCGATTACGACCTGAACCACGAGGCGCGGGCGTTCATAAAGCAGGATCAGGTGACCCTGCACGACGACCTGCACCTTAGCGTGTCGATGCGCTCATTCCGCGCGGAAACCGTGTCGGATTTCATCTCGCATATGTTGAACGGTGAGGCCGCAGCGGCGCGAGCGGCGCATGAGAAGCTGACCCAGTATCCGATTTACCTGACGCGTAATCTCGATGCCGCGCGGGCTTGGCTGCGTGAGACGGCGCGCGGCAGCGAGCGCTACGGGCTGGTCGCGTCATCGGGCGCCTATCGGTTGCGACCGGAAGGTCTGCATATCAAGGCGGGGATCGAGCCGTCCAACTGGTTCCTCAATGACCGTAGTGATGTGCGCTCGTCCTGGTATCTGGAGGACGTGGCGACCGAATTCGACGTGCAGGGGCTGGAATTGGATTGGGCCGCGGTGTGCTGGGATGCCGACTTCCGCTATGTTGATGGCGCGTGGCGGTCCCACAGTTTCAAAGGCACAAAGTGGCAGTCGATCAATGACCGATTCCGCAAGCTGTATCTGAAAAATGCTTATCGCGTCATCCTGACCCGCGCCCGGCAAGGCATGGTGATCTTCGTACCCGAAGGCGATGACCGCGACCCCACGCGCCCCCGGGCCTTTTACGACGAAACCTACACCTTTTTGCAGGCCTGCGGATTGTCAGAGATCGGCGGATCGGATTAGGTGCGCTCCGATCAGGGAGACGCATCATGATTTCGGTCAAGGATTTCGGCGCGACGGGGAATGGCGCCACGCTCGATACGGCGGCGATCAATGCCGCCATCGAAGCCGCGCACCATCGCGGCGGCGGCGAGGTCGTTCTGCCGGAAGGCCGCTATCTCAGCTTTTCTATTCGGCTTCTGTCTGGCGTGACATTGCAGTTGAACAAGGGCGCGGTGCTGATCGCCGCCGATCCGGCGCAGCACCCCGGCGAATACGATCCCGCCGAAGACAATCCGTTCGATCTCTATCAGGACTTCGGCCATTCGCACTGGCACAACAGCCTGATCTGGGCCGAGAACGCTGAGAATATCGCCATCACGGGCGAAGGGCTGATTGACGGCGAAGGCCTGACGCGCGAAGGGCCGGGCTCGCAGTGGAAAAAGCAGGCGGGTGAGTTTCCCCTGTCCATGCGCGGCCTGTCGGCGGAGGTCATGGCTGAGCTGGCACCGGAGGTTTCGGCGATGAAGGGGCTAGGCAACAAGTCGATTGCGTTCAAAAACTGCCGCCATGTGACGCTGAAAGACTTCACCATAAAGAACGGCGGGCATTTTGCCCTGCTGGCCACCGGCGTCGACGACATGACGATCGAGGGCCTGACCGTCGACACCAATCGCGACGGGCTCGACATCGACGCTTGCCGCCGCGTGACGATCAGCCATTGCCGCGTCAATACGCCGAACGACGACGCCATCGTGCTGAAATCGAGCTACGCTTTGGGCGAGGCGCGGGCCTGCGAAGATATCAAGGTCGAAGGCTGCACCGTGTCGGGCTACGATCTCGGCACCCTGCTCGACGGCACCTTCGGGCGCACGCAGGAACGCTCGCCGGATCAGGACCGCGTCACCGGCCGCATCAAGATCGGCACCGAGTCCAATGGCGGTTTTACGCGCATCCGCGTCCGCGATTGCCGGTTCGAGCGCTCGCGCGGGCTGGCGCTGGAAATGGTTGATGGCGGCTGGATCGAGGACGTGCTGTGCGAGAACCTGATCCTGACCGAGATTACCACCGCGCCGATCTTCCTGCGCGTGGGGGCGCGGCTGCGCGGGCCGGAAGGCACCGTGGTTGGCGGCATTCGCAACGTCACCATCCGCAATGTGACGGCCACCGATATCCTGCCGGACTACTGCGCCCTGATCATGGGCCTGCCGGACAGCCCGATCGAGGATGTGACGCTTGAAAATATCTCGCTGACCTATCGCGGCGGCAAAACGGTTGCCGATGTCGCGCCGTTTATCGACGATCTGCCGACCGCCTATCCGGAGCCGTCCATGTTCGGGATCACCCCGGCGCGCGGCCTGTGGGCACGACACGTCAAAGGCCTCAAACTTGATAATATTCAGGTCGTCAGCAGCCCTTCGGATGACCGTCCGGAAACCGTTTTGTGCGCCGTAGATACTATTTAAGAACGCTGGCTTACGAATTTTTTTAATTTATTTGTCGCGAATAAGGCAAATTCGTAAGGCGCGATTTTGGCGTCGCTGCCCGTTTAAGTTTAAGATTTTCTTAAGCTTTCTGACATGTCCGCTTTTGATCATGATTAGACAAAAATCGGTAAAAAGCCTTTAAATACAATTTGTCATTGGATTTTTACGCGGCTGAACCCAGACTGTGTCTCTCGCCGGAAGCGCGACGGATGCCTTCAATAGTGGGCGAAATGAGACTCAATCTTAAAAAAGGGTTAAAAAAAGTTCGGGAAAAGACTCATGTCTTGACTCGCGACTCTTGTCAGCGATTCGCAAATCAGCGTACCCCTTTTTGAGAAATGGTTAGGCTTAACGAATCTTAAGGGATTTCCGGTTTAGCTAGTTAAATCTTAACGGACGCACGCCTCCTGCCTGTGTCCATGTGTTTGCCGTAGCCGGGAGGGGCTTTATGCGCGTACTGCTGATTGAAGACGACAGCGCCACTGCTCAAAGCATTGAGCTGATGCTGAAATCCGAAGGGTTCAACGTCTATACGACGGACCTGGGCGAAGAAGGCGTGGATCTGGGTAAGATCTACGACTACGACCTGATCCTGCTCGACCTGTCGCTGCCCGACATGTCCGGTCTGGAAGTGCTGCGCCAGCTGCGCGTCGGCAAGGTCAATACGCCGGTCATGATCCTGTCGGGGTCTTCGGAAATCGAAACCAAGGTCAAGACGCTCGGCGGCGGTGCCGACGACTACATGACCAAGCCGTTCCATAAAGACGAACTGATCGCCCGCATCCATGCGGTCGTGCGCCGCTCCAAGGGCCATGCGCAATCGGTCATCAAGACCGGCGACATCATTGTCAACCTCGACGCCAAGACGGTCGAAGTCGCGGGCAACCGCGTTCACCTGACCGGCAAGGAATATGAGATGCTGGAGCTTCTGTCGCTGCGCAAGGGCACGACGCTCACCAAGGAAATGTTCCTCAACCACCTTTACGGCGGTATGGACGAGCCGGAACTGAAGATCATCGACGTCTTCATCTGCAAGCTGCGCAAGAAGCTGGCCGTCGCCAACGAAGGCAACTCCTATATCGAAACCGTCTGGGGCCGCGGCTACGTCCTGCGCGACCCGCACGAAGCGGCCAACGGCGGTATCGTCGCCGCCTAAGACTTGGCGGATATAAGAACAAAAAAACGCCTGCCGTCCTCTCACGGCAGGCGTTTTTTTTTGTTCTGAATGCAATCGATATTGCCTGATGGTTTTCGATTTTTCTCTATAATTTTCGCTTTATTGCCTGTAGCCTGATCGACATAAAAAACGATATCAGGAGGAACGGCGATGAAGGCAGTTATGCTGGCGGGCGCTTTACTGGCCGCAGGGTCTGCACAGGCACGCGACGCGGACCCGTGGTACACCCAGCGCGAATTCGTGCCGGTCGAGCGTGTCGAAATCCGCCTGCACAATCCGCTCAATACGCCGCGCCTCAACAGCCCGGTCATCATTCCACGCGCCGCGGTGCCACAACTGCATCATACGCACGAGTTATGGATGACGCTGGTCGATCCGTCGAAGCCGGGCATCGGCGTGCCGGACGCCAAGACCCGCGCCAGGGAGGGGCCGCACGGTCGGCTGGAAGAAACCAACGGTCACGCCATCGACTATCAGTTCGATGACCTCGATCAGGATGGCCTGTGGGACGAACTGTTCCTGATGACCGACTTTGCACCGAACGAAACCAAGGTCATCTACGTCTATTTCGGTAAGCAGATGCGTGGCTGGAACCCGCACCGCACCCATGCAGCGACCGGCAGCTATATGCGCCATACGGTGCCGTTCTGGGAGAGCGAGAACATTGGCTGGAAGCTGTGGTTCCCTGATGCCGCCGACGTCTATGGCAAACGCAAGCCGCAACTGATGTCGAACCGGCTCTATGGTGAAAACCTCGACGGCTATGCGGTGTCGCTGATCGATCCGGGGCTGGGCTCGGACATCATGTCGGTCGATGATTCCTTCGGAGGCGGCGGGATTGCCGTGATGGACGATCCCAAGGATGCGAATGCCGTGTCGCGGGCGCGCTTTACGCCGGGCGCCAATTTCGATGGGCGCTTCAATGGCGACCCGACCAAGGATACGCGTTACGCCTATACGGTGCTGGCCAACGGGCCGCTGCGTTCGATGGTGCGGGTGCGCATCCTGAACTGGGACAGCGGCCACGGGCGCTACGCGGCGGATCAGGTCTACACGGCCTATGCCGGCGAAGATTACGCCACGGCCACGGTGCAATTCACTGAATTCGCGCCCAAGGCTTCTGCGCGCTTTGTTGCCGGTATCCGCAAGCACGGCGGCCAGACCTTCTTCCGTCAGTCGGGCGGCATGGTCGTCACGGCGGGACCTGAAGTCATCCGCAATCCAGACGATGTCGAGGCCTTACAACCCGACATGAAGGTCGATTTTGCCGGGGCGGCGCTGGTCGTTAAAGACCGATACAAACCCCGCTACCTGTTCTCCGAGGCGCGGCAGGGCAATCACCTGATGGTCATCGAACCGACGGCGGACCGCCGTTTCGAATATCTGATCGCCGCCGGATGGAGCGAAGGCGCGCAACGCAAGACCGCCGAAGCCTTCGGCGACTATGTGGCGCGCGTGGCCAGGGAATATAACGCCCCGATCGAGGTCAAGGGCGCGGTGCTGGAAAAGAAGTAGGGTTTAATCCGTAACGCACTGGGTCGGCACCATCTTGCCGACGGTCCAGGTGGCGTTGCGGCCCTTGCCGCGGAAGTCGTGACGGCCCGAAGAATACCAGATGCCTGACGCGGCGACCTGCTGCGGCAGGATAAGCTTCGTGCCGTCGCTGAGGGTCACGGTGGCGGCATTTTCGCTGAAATAGATATTGAAGGTCGTGCCGTTGGCACAGGTATAGACGATGCCCGTGCTGGCTTCTGCCGAAGGCGGCGGGGGAGGGGGCGGAGGTGCCATGCCACCGTCATCGGCGGGCAGAGTGGCGCAAGCGCTTAGGGTCAGGGCGGTAGCAGACAACAGTAGAAACGGGGCGTTCAGGCGCATGGTTCCCTCCATAGGTGGGCTGACCTTAGCCGGTTTCCCGCCTTTCGGAAATAAGCTCACGATAAGGTTTACCGTGAATTTTTATCAACACCTCCTTAACCGCGTTTATAAACCGTAACCTAATCGGTGCGTGATAACGTGGTTCTCAAGAGGGCTGCGTACAGACCCTCCGCCGCAGTCAGGCCGCAGGGGACGTGGGGCCGGGGAGAAGTATATATGATCAACGTACTGTTCATGGCCGAACGCAATTCGTCGCGCTCGATTCTGGCCGAAGCCCTGCTCAACCGTCTGGGTGCCGGGCGTTTCGAGGCCTTTTCGGCGGGCGTGACCCCGGCGGTCGCCATCAGCCCCTATGCCATCGCGCTGTTGCACAAGATCAATTACAAGATCGAGATGCTGTCGCCCAAGTCGGTCGAGGACTTCGGCCACGATGCGGCGCCGCCGATCAATATTGTCTTCCGCCTGTCGCATCACCTGCCCAAGGGCAAGATGCCGATTTTTCACGGCGATCCCATGATCATCGACTGGTTCCTGCCGGACCCGGAAGACGTGGCGGGCTCGCCGGCGCAGATCGCCACGGCCTATGCCGACCTGTTCGGCGCCCTGTGCAACCGCATCGAGGTCCTGACCCACATGCCGGTCGAGCACGTCTGTTCGCCGGTCGCGCGTCTGCGTCTGGAGCGCATGGGCGAGGACTATATCCGTTTGGCGTCCTGATACCGCCAATCTGGCGGACAGACGGCTCTTTCTTTTATCGAATTCTTACAAGCGACCGTTAAAAAACAGCCGTTTGCTGTGATTGCAGGTCTTCCGCACACCCTTGTTTCGTGTATGCTTGAGATATGGAACTCGATGACGCCGTAGTTGCTCTGTTCGCCCTGGCCCATCCCGGCCGGCTGGAAGTGTTTCGCACCATCGTGCGGGCCGGACCCGGCGGTATGCCCGCCGGTGACGTGGCGCGGGCCATCAAGGCGCCCGCAAACACGACCTCGACCCACCTCAGCATCCTGACGGGAGCGGGGCTGCTCAAGGCCTATCGTCAGGGGCGCTCGATCATCTACAGCGCCGAATTGACGCATTTGTCGAGCCTGACGGCCTATCTGCTTGAGGATTGTGCACAGGGTCAGCCGGAGGTCTATAGCCAGTTGACGCGGCTGCCATCCGGCAAGAAGTCGGCCTGACGGATATCTGAAAGACATGTCTGACTTCCCGGTGGTGATCTATCACAACCCGCGCTGTTCCACGTCGCGGACGGCCCTGTCTCTGTTGCAGGACAATCGGTATAAACCTGAAATCGTTGAATATCTGACGGCCGGCTGGACGGAACAGACACTTCTGTCTCTGGCGGCAAAGACGGGTGGACTTAAAGGTCTGTTGCGCGCCAAAGAGCCGTTGGCGGTTGAGCTTGGTTTATTGAAACCGCGCGTGCGTGAAGCGACGATTCTCAAGGCGATGATCAAGCATCCGATACTGGTTGAACGCCCGATTATCGACACGCCGAAGGGTGCCGTCGTGGCAAGGCCAATAGAGCGGATCAATGAGGTTTTGGATCGGGCGGTCGTATAAAAATCATACTCCCCCAGTTTACTGGGGGAGGTGGATCGGAGCCGATAGGCGACGAGACGGAGGGGGGCTCGCGTAGATTCCGCGAATATATTTGCGGCCCGACGAGCACGTCAGAACGACAGCGTAGGCCCCCACCACCACATCTCGCCATTTTATGGCTCGTGCGGTCCCCCTCCCCACGGTGTGGGGAGGTATTAAAGATCAGGTTCCGAACCGGCGTTGAGCTGTTGCTGTGGCGGCAGTATTCTTCACATACAACCCACGCATCCCGGTCATCGGCTTGAACGCATCGGTGATGCCCAGCACGGTTTCCGCCGCGCCGAGGAACAGATACCCGTCGTCGGCCAGCAGATTGGCGATCTGCTCCAGCACGCGCTTTTTCGTCTCAAGATCGAAATAGATCAGCACGTTGCGGCAATAGATGACGTCCTGACGGCCGACGCTGTGCAGGTTGTCGAGCAGGTTCAGCTTACGGAAGCGGATGGCCTGACGGATCTTGGGTGACAGACGCCACATCTCGTCGACCTTCTCGAAATACTTGACCATCATCTGGATCGGCAGGCCGCGCTGGACCTCGAACTGTGTATAGAGGCCGGACTGGGCCTTTTCCAGACAGCGCTCCGAAATGTCGGTGCCGAGGATGTCGAGATTGATGCGCGGATACTGATGGCGCATGTCTTCCATCATCATGGCCAGCGAGTAGGGCTCCTGACCGGTCGAGGCGGCGGCGCACCAGATCTTGATATCGCCCGACAGGCGAGTTTTCGCCAGCGCGGGCAGGACGTCGGACTTGAACTGATCGAACGGTGTTTTGTCGCGGAAGAAGAAGGTCTCGTTGGTCGTCATCGCGTCGGTGACGGTATAGATCAGCTTCTCGTCGCGGCGGGTGCGCAAGCTGGTCAGCAAGGCCCCGACATTGGCGAAGCCTTCGCGGCGCGCGACCGGCGCCAGACGGCTCTCGATCAGATAGGTCTTGTCCGAGCCGAGGATCAGCCCCGACCGTTGTTTCAGCATCGCCGCCAGATGTTCGGTGTCTTCGGGGGTCATAGTCTTTCACCTCTGGCGATGGCTTTGCAGGTCTGCGACAACCCGTCTATCGGTTTTATGAATTCCGCGAGACCGGCTTCGGCCACGGCGCCGGGCATCCCCCACACGACGGAGGAGGCCTCGTCCTGCACCATGACGGTGGCGTTGACATCGACCAGGGCGCGCGCGCCGTCACGGCCGTCGTGGCCCATGCCGGTCAGCACGACGCCGACGATGTTCTTGCCGTAAAGCTCGGCACCCGAGCGGAACAGCGGATCGACGGCGGGGCGGCACCAGTTGACCTGAGGCCCCTGATCCAGCTTGATCACCGGCGCGCCGGGCGTACCTTTCAGCGTCATATGGAAGTCGCCGGGGGCGATATAGACGTGGCCGCCGCGCAGGGGCGTACCGTCTTTCGCTTCGACCACGGTCTGCGGCAGGGCCTTATCGAGGTGCTCGGCGAGGATGGCGGTAAAGGTCGCGGGCATGTGCTGCACGATCAGCACCGGGATCTTCCAGTCCGGCCCAAGGCCCATCAGGAAGGCGCGCAAGGCGGGTGGACCGCCGGTCGAGGCACCGACCAGCAGCACGTCGCAGCGACGCGGCCCAGGGGTGCGCACGCGCGTCGGCGCGGCGACGTGACCCA
>NZ_AWGF01000002.1 GCF_000495855.1 Asticcacaulis sp. YBE204
GGCAGGGTCGCGACCCTGCACCCCTAATCGGGCGCAGGTGTCGAAGCCTTGAACTAAATGAAAGCCCGCTGAGTCCCCTCAGCGGGCTTTTTCTTTTCTCCCTCCTCCCTACGCAGTGGGGAGGTGGATTTTTGCCAAAGGCAAAAAGACGGAGGGGGCGCGAAGCGCTACTGAACAATCCTGAACCAGTAGCTGTAATCGCGCGGGACACCCCTCACCTTCACATTGGTGATGCTGACGTCGTAATAAACGCCGTATGACAGCGCCGGAGTCTGAACCTGCAAATTGTTCGGCATCCCGAAGCCGTAATTGTCATAGGCGATTTTCCCAAGACTCATCGCACCACCGCCGCGCCGCGTGATAGTCACCTTGGCATTCGAATAATCGACGGCCTGATTGTTCCAGCTTGAGCTCGTGTCGATGATCGCGCCGAACGATAGCAACGCTTTCGGATCGAAATATTTGGCCGGATAATCGCCGTACGGATAGGCGACGAACTCGGCCTTGGTCGTCGTCGCGCTGCTCGACGGATAGATGACCTTCATTGCGGCGCCTTCGGTCATGCCACCCGCTGTCGCCCCGCTCACACGCCCGAAAGCGATCTGTTTCAGGAACGGATCGAGTATCCAGCGGCGGTGACCGACATTGTCCGGCACGGCGTTCAGCGCATCTGTCACCCAGCCGATGACGATGGCTTCGGTCGAATCGAAACTCAAATAGGGCGATATCAGCCCGCCGTGCAAATTGCCGCTGTTAGCCCCCTTCGCGCCCGCCGGCGAATAACAACGCCAGTCTTTTGACGGCGAATGGCTCAGTTGACCGTTGGCCGCCGTCATCAGCGATATCTGCATCACCTCTTCGTCACCGGCCGGGTCGTAGACCACTGGCGGCAAGGCGTGCAGACGACGGATATCGTTGACCGTATCGAGTGCCTTTTGCTTTTCCGCCGCTGTCAGTTCACCCGACTTGCAGCCGCCGATATCCGGCGCAACGCGATAAAGCGCGGCGGCTTTCGACGCATAGGCCGGGTCTTGGGCAATAGCCTGACCGGTTATCAATGCAGACATCATGACGATGGCGGAAACAAGCGTTTTCATGGAAATCCCCTTCACGCCGGGAACTGTGCCACAGGCCCACCGGTGCAAAAACCCGCGTTCAGGGGTTACCGCATAAAAAGATACCGTGTTTACCTGTCATTTGTTTCAGGCATGTAATGTGCAGCGCGATTAAACACTGTGCCAATTCAGCCTTCAGGGGAATATCTCACATGACTATCACGCGGGTGGACGTGATCAGACCGGCTGAACTGAGCGACACCGACAAGGATTTATGGTCGCAGTGGGTCTCTGAAAATCCAGACTTGTCAGGTTCTTATTTCGATGTCCGTTACGTCGTGGCCCTGTGCGAAACCGTGCCGCACGCCCGCGTCGCCAAACTTTACGCCGATGGTTACCTTATTGGATTCCTGCCGTTTCAAAAGCGTGGTGGCGTCATCCAGCCGCTCGGCGCGCCGTTGACCGATTTTCACGGCGTGATTGCCGCATCAGGGACTCGAATCGACATCGGAGAGGTACTCAACCATCTCAAGGCGCGCCGGATCGAGTTCAATGGCTGGGTCAATCCGCTGCTACAAGGCACGGAACGATTCCGTCTTTATGCCGACCTCGGCGACGGTTTCGATGCTCATTACAAGGCCTGCTACGACGCGCATAAGAAGTTTTATCGCAACACCGAACGCTGCCGCCGCAACCTGCAAAAAGACCTGCCGGGCCTGACGTTTTCATGGGAAGCCGCCACGCCCGACCTGATCGACTGGGTGGTCACGCACAAACGCCGTCAGTATAAGCGTACCGGACTCCACGATGTCTTCGCCTGCGGCTGGACGCAGGACATGCTAAACACCCTGAGCGCGCAAACCGACGCGCGTTTCGGTCTGATGGCAGGGGTTTACCGCCACGACGGCAAGGTGATCGCCGCCGAAATCGCCCTGCGCAGCGACGACAGTTTGCACCTGTGGTTCCCGGCCTACGAACCGGACTATAGCCGCTACGGCCCCGGCATCCTTTTGTCGCTGGATATCCTGAAAGCGGCGGCGCAGGACGGCATTACCCGTGTCGATTTCGGCTGCGGCGACGAGGTCTATAAGGCGACCATGACGACTAAACGTCAGCCTTGTCGCGAAGGCTATGTCCAGACGACCGCACCGCTGATCGACCTGCATCTAAAGACGCGGGTGTCGATCATCCGCGCCTGCGAGACGCGCCTGTCGGGTCAGGTCATGGCGGGCTGGCAGCTATCGCGTCGTGTGGTCATGCGCACGCGCAAGTCGGTTCTGGCTTTCGTCAGCCTGCTTGGCCTGATCGGCGGCACGATGATCGCCGCCGAAATGTTTTAGGCCTCCCCACCAAACCGCGCGGCCCAGTCAGCGAGCATGTCCTCGTCGATCTTCTTGAACAGCACCTCGCCCGAGGCGACCAGCGTACCCGACACGAGCTTCGACAGTTCCGCCCTGGCGTCCGTGGTCGGCCAGTCGAGCGGCAAGGTTGTGCTCACCGTGGCGGCGATCTTTTCCGCCGTGAACGGGATCAGCGGTTGGGCCAGCGCCGCGAATAACCGCACCAAATTCAGCCCGTGGCGCACTACGACCCCGGCGCGCACGGCGTCGGTCTTGAGCGCGGTCCACGGCGCGGCTTCCTGCAAATAAACGTTGCCGAGCACCCAGATGGCGCGGACGGCTTGGGCGGCCTTGCGCATCTCCATCGCCTCGAAGGCTTCGGTCGCCTCGGTCAGCAGCACCGACAGGTCGGCATAGAGCTTCTCTTCCAGTTCACCCGCTTCACCGCCTTCGGGGACAATGCCGCCCATCTTGGTCTCGGTGAACTTGGTGATGCGGTTGACGAAATTGCCCAGCACGTCGGCGAGGTCCTTGTTCACCGCGCCCTGGAACTGCTCCCAGGTGAACGACGAATCCGAGCCTTCCGGCGACTGCGAGATCAGATACCAGCGCCAGTAATCGGCGGGCAGAAGCTCCAGCGCCTGATCCATGAAGACGCCGCGGTTCATCGAGGTCGAGAACTTGCCGCCGTACCAGTTGAGCCAGTTGAAGGCCTTCAGCGTATCGACCATCTTCCACGGTTCGCCCGACCCGATGATCGTCGCCGGGAAGCTGACCGTGTGGAAGGCGACATTGTCCTTGCCCATGAATTCGACATAGGTCACGTCGTCGGCGCCCTGATCGAGACGCCACCATTTCGCCCAACCGTCGGCATCGCCCTGTGCGTTGAAATATTCCTGCGTGGCACCGATATATTCGATCGGCGCATCGAACCATACGTAGAAGACCTTGTTTTCAAAGCCTTCGCGCGGTTGACCGTCTTTCGTCACCGGCACGCCCCATTTCAGATCGCGTGTGATGCCACGGTCGATTAGCCCCTCTTCGAGGTGCTTCATGGCGATGGACTTGGCCAGTTGGGGCCACTCGGTCTTCGATTCGATCCACGCGCGCAGTTGCGGCTCGACCTTGGTTTGCAACAGATAGAGATGCTTGGTGTCGCGCACTTCGAGGTTCCGCGAGCCCGACACCGCCGAATAAGGATCGATCAGGTCGGTCGGATCGAGCAGTCGCCCGCAATTGTCGCATTGATCGCCGCGCGCCTTTTCGAACTTGCAATGCGGACAGGTGCCTTCGACGTAGCGGTCCGGTAGGAAGCGCCCGTCATCGATGGAATAGACCATCTTGTCGGTGCGTTCCTCGATCAGACCGTTGGCGTCCAGCGCCTCGCAGAACATCTGCGTCAGGGCACGGTTTTCCGGCGACGACGACCGCCCGAACCAGTTATAGCTCAGGCCGAAGGCGTCACCGGCGTTTTTCTGCACCTCGTGCTGCTCGTCGCAATAGGTGCGCACGTCCTGCCCAGCCTTGGCGGCGGCAAGCTCGGCGGGTGTGCCATGCTCATCCGTGGCGCAGATGTACAGAACCTCATGCCCGCGCGCCCGCATGAACCGCGCATAGACGTCGGCCGGCAGCATGGACCCGGCCAGATTGCCGAGGTGCTTGATGCCGTTGATATAGGGAAGCGCGGAAGTGATGAGGATACGGGACATAAGACCAGCGAAACGGTAATGAAAATCAGTGCGCTGTTCTTAAACTATGTCGGACAGGGAAAACACCGTCTTCACCGGAATTAATCACAAAATTGTCGCCGCGCCTTCGTCTTTGCCGTTGCCTTTGTGACATCGCATAGGCATAACGGCCCACCTGTGTGCCGGTTTAGCTCAGTTGGTAGAGCAGTTGTTTTGTAAACATCAGGTCACGAGTTCGAATCTTGTAACCGGCACCAGACCTTCCTTTACTTTGACGCGCATTGGTTTTTTACGCGCCCCGGCGTTAGTCTCGAAGGCTAACCAATAAGGGAGACGACCCATGCCCGGTCTGGCCTATCGCTTCTTCGACAACAATACCGGTGAAGAGGTTTTCGCTTCGGACGACTTCGATTTCGTAGCGACACCGACGGTCAATCACCAGATCAAGGACCCCGACCTGATGACGCGCTACGGCGGTCCGGCCATCATCAATCGCATCGAACAGGGTGAGGTCAATAAGGTCGGCGCCGTCGAATACCGCATCTATATCGACGGTTCGGAAGAGCGGCTCAATTCTCAGGAAATCGACCAGAACTACCGGCGATCTTAAGACGCCAAACCGATCTGCCACGACACGCCGAAGCGATCATTGACCCAGCCGAAGCGCGGGCTGAAATCGTAGGCCGCCAGCGGCATCAGCACCTGCCCACTTTCGGACAGAGCGGCAAACAGCCGATCGACTTCGGCTTCTGTAGGAACCGATACGGTGACCGAGGTTGCCGGCGTAAAGCCGAATTCGTGCTTTATGGGGCTGTCGAGACAAGTGAACGGGCTGTCGTTGAGGGTGAACCGCGCCTGACGCACGGTGCCGGGTTTGCCGCCCTCTTTTGAGACGTATTTGTCCAGCGAAACGACGCGGGAGTTGGGAAACAGCGACACGTAGAAATTCATGGCCGCTTCGGCCTGACCGCTGAACATCAGGGTCGTGGCGATCATGGGCGCGGCTTCCTGCCCAGGCTCATCCCTGACCATGTCGGGGAAATCGGCATCGCGTGACACCGCCTGACGCAGCAGGGATTGCACGTCCTCCCGCGCATCCAACTGGCTTTGCAGGCTGCGCAACATCTCAGCATTTTGCTCAAGATCGTTGATCAGGCGCACATTTTCCATCGCGACGGAGGCCGAGTCCGCCAAAGCCTGAAGGATCATGACTTCTTCGGGCGTCGGACGGTGCCGGTAAGCCCAGTAATTGCCGATCGAGCCCACCGGCTGATCCGAGCGAATAGGCACCATAACGAGACTTTTGACGAAGGTCGGACGATAGGCTTCGTGCGGGATGCGCGGGTCACTATAGATATCCTCGATGACTGCCGTTTCGCGGTTGAGCATGGCCCAGCCGCTGATGCACAGGCTCAGGGGAAAGCGCTTGCCTTTCCACAGGGGCGCGATGGCGTTTTCATCGACGTAGTAGCACTGCTCGCCGTCGCGCAGAACGAAGGTGGCTCCGTCGGCGCCGGTAAGGTCTCGCGCGGCATCCCGCACGATACGAATGACGTGATTCAGGTCGCGGGCACGAGACAAGTCCTGCACCACCTCGACCAGACGCTCCATCGCCGAGGCATACAGGGCCGAATAGGCTTTTTCGCCCTGAGGCAGAAACGGCAGATCCGGCAATGCCGTGCGATACGCCGCCATATAATCCTCCCGCGCACAAATATTTCCTCAACCTTACGCTGATTATATTAACGAAAATTACCGGCGGCGGCGGTCAAAACCGCGTGACTAGGGCTGGATAAGGTTTGGGCGATACGTCTTTATCTGATCAAGCAATACTGTGTCGCTGACGGTCAGGCCGCCGAGCCCGACATGCAACTCAGGGCATTTTTGCCAGCGGGCCGCCAGACGGTTGAGAGCAAAGATCGGATAGGCCATCGACGGGCGATAATCCTCCGGCCAATCCACTGGGGCCGGTTTCAGGTCCATTTGCAGCACCCATTGCCAGCCTTTGCGATAAAGGCGCAGGGTTGCGATATCGTCCCAGCGCACCGGGCCGCGCGTCAAACGCCGGTCGAACAGGCCCGTGTGGTCGATGCGCAGGATCAAGCCGGGCCGGATCAGATCGATCGCGTGCGTCAGCCACAAAGGCACGAAGACCAGACACATCAGGGCGATAAATAGCGCGCCCTGTGTAAATTCGAACCGCGTCCCTTCCGGCGTGTGCACGATTTCCCAGCCCGCGCCGAGGCCGATCAGCAGCCACGCTTCAAAACCCAGCAAGGCGGCGATACCCATGATGACGATGAGATTATAGAAATGCGTAAAACGGGCTTCGAGCATGCCTCGTCCTAACCGAATCGTGCGGCAATTTCACATGACAAGGTTTGTAAGTGGGGGCTTTGCTGATTTGCGCCTAAGCATAGTGACGTTATCAAAAATCAGGGGAAACATCTATGTCCGACATTCTAGCCCGCCGCGCCTTGCTCGGCACACTCGCGCTCCTGCCGCTGGCCGCCTGTGCCAAGCCCGAAGCGACCGGCGATGCGACCGCAACCGAACCGGCTTCGGCCCCTGCCACCGATGTGACTCAATGGATGACTTGGGAAGGTGGGGTCGATCTGGCCGCCGTCACAGACGCGTCGCTGAAGCAGCCCAATGTCATCGTCCACGTGGCCCGTCTGGTCACCACGCCCAGGGGCAGCGCCGCCAGCGGCATGATTCTGTTTCAGCCTGACGCCGCCAAGCCGCCGCTGGTCATGGGCTTCGTCTCCGGCAAGCCCGAAGTCGGCGCCTATTTCGGTCCGCAAATCTTCAAGGGCACGCCGTTCGAGACCGCGCCCGCCCTGCCCGCCGAGATCGTCATCGACGACAGCAAGGCCCCGTCAAGCGTCTCGGCGAAAATCACGGTCGGCGGCCACGTGTTCGAGGTAACGCTGGACGGCCTGTCGCCGCTGCAAACCGTCACCCGCCCCGCCGGTGCTCTGCCCTTCTCGCAGCAGGGGATCGAGGCCGCCGCCAGCAAGGCCAGCCTCAAGGTCGACGGCAAGGATGTCGTCATCGTCGTGCCGCCGGTCGGTGTGTCGGGCGGTCCCGCCGCCGTGTGGTCGCCTGCCGGCACCTATGCACGTTAGATCACGCACATGAAGCGCCTGAGACAAGCCCTTATATTCGCGTTGTTTTTGGCCATCCCGTTCGTGGCCTCTGCGGCTCGGCCTCAGCCGCCGAAGGTCGTCGCCGATGCGGCCATGAAGATGTATTTCGACTACGACTACGCCGATCCGGATAACGCCTGGGCCCCGCGCCCAAGGTCCGATCAAACGGCCTACTTCGTCAAAAAGCAGGTCCTGCGACCCGTTTATCTCAGCGGCAATGCCGAACCGGACTGGATGATCGACGTCGAAGCCGATCCACAAGGCGCGCTGTGCGGCACCGGCGGCTGCCCGCTGCAAATCTGGGTCAAGGAGGGCGACGGCTATACACTAGTCATGGACAAGCAGGTCCGTGAATGGAAACTGCACGCGGTTCAGAACGAAAAGCGTCAGTGGCTGTGGGTCGATCTGCATGGCACGGCCTGCGGCAGTTTCGGGGCCGACGAATGCCCGTTTGCCTTTGAATGGTCGCCGGACGGCTATCTGATGCCGTCGGCACGCTACGCCAAAGCCCCCCTGGTCCACATTGCGGCTCTGCCGCAGGCGATGGACAACTATCTGAGCGACGCCCCCGATCCGCCCGCACCGCTCGCGGTGCTGATCGCAACCACCAGTGAGGCCTGTAAATCGCGTGGCGGCGAACTGGCCAGCGAACAGGCCCTCGCCAATCGCACGCCCGACCTCAACGGCGACGGCATTGGCGACTGGAGCTTCGACAACGACAATTCCTATTGCGCGTTCCCCGACACCGAAGACTTCGTAGCCAGACGCGCCGAAGATCCATGCGGCTATCTCGACTGCCGCACCGTGCTATTCGTGTCGATCAAGGCTGCCAACGGCACGAAATGGCGCCAGCAGGACATCGGCAAGAACCAATACGCCTATCGCGTCGATCCAGTCGCCGGTTTCACGCCCGTACACCTGATCCCGCTGGCAGGGCATGAGGACAGCAACAGCGAGCCCTGCGGCGTTTCGACGCTGCAATTCTGCCGCATCGAGCCGATTGTCGTCTCGCCAAACTTCTGAGCCTGCGCTACATCGTCTCCGGACTAAGGGAGGCAAACGATGCGTGTGGCGATAACGGTTGTGGCGGCGGGATTGTTGTTGACGGCATGCGGCGAAAAACCAGCCAGCGCGCCAAAGGCCGCCCCACCGGCCGGCCCGACCGAGGCCGAAAAAGCCGCCCTGCTCGCCACCTTGCCTGCGCCGTACAATACCGCCGATCTGGTGGCGGGCGAAAAGGCGTGGAACAAGTGCCGATCCTGCCATACGGCGTTTGAGGGCGGGATTAACATGGTCGGCCCGAACCTGCACGGTGTCTTTGGCCGTGTGGCGGGCAGCAAAGCCGATTATCAGTTTTCCGACGCCATGAAGGCCCACGGAATTAAGGACAAGGTAACCTGGGACTATGCGACGTTGGACGACTACCTGACGCACCCTCAATCCACCGTCCCCGGCACCAAGATGGGCTTTCCGGGCATCAAAGACGAGACCGAGCGCCATAATCTGATCGCTTATCTTAAGGTCGAAACGACACCGAAGAAGTAAACGTTGTCTGCATATCTATACCTCCCCAGCTTGCTGGGGAGGGGGACCGCACGAGCCACGAAGTGGTGAGATGTGGTGGTAGGGGCCAGCGCTTCAATTCCAACGCACGGAGGGTGAACCATCGTGAGCGAGCCCACCTCCGTCTGCTTCGCTTGCAGCCACCTCCCCCAGCGCGCCGGGGGAGTATAAGAAATAGCCTCGTTTAAATCTCTTCGCCCATCAGTTCATCGACAAACGGCGCGATCCACAAACCGCGCGAGCGGCGCGCCGTTTCCGAGTGATAGATGTGGACCAGTTCCGCATAGGACCGGTCGAAATCGTCGTTTAAAATTACATAATCATATTCCGCCCAGTGCGCGATCTCACCCTTGGCGCGACTGAGGCGGCGCTGGATCACGTCGTCGGCGTCCTGCGCACGGGCATAGAGACGGCGCTTGAGTTCTTCCATCGACGGCGGCAGGATAAACACCCGCACCACGTCGGACGGGGCCTTGGCCGAGATACGCTGCGCCCCTTGCCAGTCGATGTCGAACAGGACGTTCTGACCCTTGGACAGCGCGTTTTCGACCGGTTCGCGCGGCGAGCCATAACGGTGATCGTGAACCGCCGCCCATTCCAGCAGGGCATCATCGCGGACCAGCCCGTTCATCGCGTCGTCGCTGATGAAGTGGTATTCGCGGCCATCCTTTTCACCCGGCCGCGCCGAACGCGTCGTCACCGAAATCGACAGATCGAGATCCGGATGATCGGCCATCAAACGGCGGCACAGAGACGTCTTGCCCGCGCCAGACGGCGAGGAGACGATCAGCATGAGACCACGACGAAGACGCTGGGAATTGGGCATTTCTACTCTACGTTTTGAACCTGTTCACGGAACTGATCGATCACGGCCTTGAGGTCCAGACCGATTTTCGTCAGGTCGTTGAAGGCCGATTTCGAACAGAGGGTATTGGCTTCGCGCATGAATTCCTGCGACAGGAAATCGAGTTTACGCCCCTGCGACGCCGCATCGGTCAGCAGTTCGTGCGCCGAGGCGATATGAGCGCGCAGGCGATCCAGTTCTTCGCGCACATCGGCCTTGACGGCCATGACGGCGGCTTCCTGAAGGATGCGCTCCTGAAGATCGCTGTCGGGGAGAAGCTCGTTCAGGCGGCGCGAGAAGCGCTCGCGGATCGTATCGGCCTGCTGCGATGTGAGCGCTTCGGCGCGATCGACGCCGTCGGTAATGGCCGCCAAATGCTGGCTGAGGATGTCGTGCAAGGCGCGACCTTCGTGCAGGCGCGCTTCTTTCAGTTGTTCCAGCACCGCGCCGAGATCGGCCAGCAGCGGCGCTTCGATCGCTGCGAATCCGTCCGGCGTTTCTTCGGTTCCGGCAGCTTCGATTACACCGCGCAAGGACAACAGACCGTGCAGGCTGGGCATGGTTGCCTGCCCTTGCGCCATCAGGCTTTGGCCGACCTCCAGATAGTAGTCGAGCAGCTTGTGATTGACGGTAAATTCGGATTTGGTTTCCGCCGTGCGCACGGTAAGCGTCAAGGACACCTGTCCGCGCTGAAACCGCGCCTTGCCGAGATCTTTTGCCGCGCGCTCCACGGCATCGTACCCGGCGGGGGTACGCACCTTGATATCGAGCGATCGCCCATTGACCGAACGCGCCTCATAGACCCAGCCGATATCGCCATGGCGGCCTTCGACGCGGGCGAAACCGGTCATGCTCGACAAGGTCATTGGCCAGACTCCTTGGGGGCGTCCTTTGCCACGGTTTGCGCCGCATCGGCCTTGATCTTGCCGCCGTCGGCCTCGATGACGCGCCATTTGGCGACATTAAGCAGGTGCTGCTCGTAGGTCTCGGCAAAGACGTGACCGCCCGTGCCGTCGGCGACGAAATAGACGTCCTTAGTCTCCGGCGGATTCAGCACGGCCTCAAGCGCCGCCTTGCCCGGATTGGCGATCGGCGTCACCGGCAACCCGTCGATCAGATAGGTGTTCCACGGTGTCGGCGTATCGAGTTCCGAACGCTTCAGACCACGCCCCAACGGCTCGCCCTTCGACACGCCATAGACCACGGTCGGGTCCGATTGCAGCCGCATCCCGGTACGCAGGCGATTGACGAAAACCGCGGCCACCTTGGGGCGTTCCGAGGCGATGCCGGTTTCCTTCTCGACCACGGAGGCGAGGATCAGAGCCTCTTCCTTGGTCTTGATCGGCAGGTTTTGCGCGCGCGTTTCCCACAGTTCGTCCAGCGTCTCACGGCCCGCCGCCAGCATCCGGTCGAGCACGGCCTGACGCGTCTCGCCGATCTCGTACTGATAGGTTTCCGGCAGGATGGAGCCTTCGGGCGGTACGTCGATGTCGCCCTTGAGCCCGGTCGTCGCCATCAGGATACGCACGGCCATCGCGGAAGTACGGCCTTCGGGGATGGTGACGAAATGCTGGACGACACGGCCTTCGAGAATCTGATCCAACACACCCATCATCGACAGGCGCGAGGGAAACTCGTAGGTCCCGGCGCGCAGGGATTTATCGCGGCCGTCGAATTTGGCCGCCAGACGGAAGGCTGACACCGAGCGGATCACTCCGGCGGCCTTGAGTTTTTTGGCGATGGCGTTGAGTCCCTGCCCGCGCTCGACGACGACCCAGGTTACCTCGCCGCCCTTAGCCGATGGACCGGGGCCGTAGGTATTGGCATAAACAAAGAGTCCTGCCGCCAGAAGCAGCAGGACGATTCCGGACAAAAGGCCCGCCACAGGCGCCATCAGGCGCTTGGATTTTCGCCGCGGGGCAGGACGGGCCTTTCGTTTCGTCATGGCTAGTCGACTTTGCCGAGGATGAGCGCCGCATTGGTGCCGCCGAAGCCGAACGAGTTCGACATGACGGTGTCGATCTTCATCGGCTTGGCTTTATGCGGCACAAGGTCGATGGTCGTCTCATAGGCCGGATTGTCGAGGTTGATCGTCGGCGGGGCGACCTGATCGCGGATGGCCAGGGCGCAGAAGATCGCCTCGACCGCACCCGCGCCGCCGAGCAGGTGCCCGATGGCCGACTTGGTCGAGGAAACCGTGCCGGTCGCCGCGCGCGCGCCAAGGAACTTCTCGATGGCTTTCAGCTCGATACCGTCGGCCATGGTCGACGTGCCGTGCGAATTGACGTAGTCGATGCTTGCCGGGTCGATATTGGCGTTCTTGGCCGCCGCGATCATGGCGCGGTAGCCGCCGTCGCCGTCTTCCGAAGGCGCGGTGATGTGGTAGGCGTCGCCCGACAGGCCGTAGCCCAGCACTTCGGCGTAGATTTTCGCGCCGCGCGCCTTGGCGTGTTCGTATTCTTCGAGGACGACGATGCCCGCGCCTTCGCCCATGACGAAGCCATCACGGTCCTTGTCGTAGGGGCGCGAGGCCTTGGTCGGTTCGTCGTTGAAGGCCGTGCACAGGGCGCGGCAGGCGATGAAGCCCGCTATCCCGATCGGCACGATCGCCGATTCGGCGCCGCCTGCGACCATGACGTCGGCGTCGCCGGACTTGATCAGGCGGGCAGCGTCGCCGATGGCGTGGGCCCCGGTGGCGCAGGCCGTGACGACCGCGTGGTTCGGGCCCTTGAGGCCGTGACGGATCGAGACCTGACCCGATGCCAGATTGATCAGGGACGACGGAATGAAGAAGGGCGAGATGCGCTTCGGCCCTTTTTCCTTAAGTTCCAGCGCGGTTTCGGCGATGACGCCCAGGCCACCAATGCCCGATCCGATCATGACACCGGTACGGAACTGATCATCCTCGGCTTCGGGGTGCCAGTTGGCATCGTTCAGGGCTTCGTCGGCGGCGGCGATGGCGTAAAGGATAAAGTCGTCGACCTTGCGACGTTCCTTGTTCGACAGGACTTTCGACGGGTCGAACGAGCCTTCGATGTCGGGACCGCCGCCACCGCGTCCATCGACGCTGGGGATTTCACAGGCGATGGTACAGGCATAGTCCGTCGTGTCGAAAGCGGTGATCGGACCGGCGCCCGATTGACCTTCCAGCAGACGTTTCCAGGAAATTTCGACCCCTGCGCCCAGCGGCGAGACGAGACCAAGACCTGTGATGACAACGCGACGAACCATTCGATACCCTTATCGTCTTAGAGCGATATGCTGAAAAGTGTGAGCGCTTTTCAGCTACCATATCGCGACAAAACAAGAAATTTAGATCGGAATGACGATTCTATCTAAGTCATTCTGATCTATAGAACGCATCCTGAAATGCGTCCTGAATAGCAAGAGGGCGCGGCTTAGGACCGGTGTGAAAACCCGTCGTAAACCACGCCCTTTTTCCGGTAATTCAGATTAAGCGGCAAGCTTTTCCTGAATGTAGTTGACGGCGTCGCCAACGGTCAGGATGTGCTCGGCCGAATCATCGGGAATTTCGATGTCGAACTCTTCTTCGAAAGCCATGACCAACTCGACGATGTCGAGGCTGTCGGCTTCCAGATCGTCGATGAAGCTCGCCTTATCGGTGACCTTATCCGGATCGGCATCCAGGTGATCGATCACAATCTTGCGAACACGTTCAAGAACTTCAGACATATCGGGCCCTCTAGAGGTTTTGGTAAACACGACCCAAAGCGGCTTAAGGCTTTGTTGGGGCCGGGTAGAAGAATCTAAGCCAACTGCCTTTTATGCACACTGTGTGCAGGTTTCAAGCGGTTTTAACGGTGGCTCAGGGTGGTCTTGCACAACTAAACGCGATGAAACGTCGATTAGATCATCACCATGCCGCCATTGACGTGCAGGGTTTGACCGGTGACGTAACCCGCCTCGTTGCTGGCGAGGTAGACGGCGGCCGACGCGATGTCGGCCCCTTCCCCCAGCTTGCCAGCGGGTATCTTAGCCAAGATGGCCTCACGCTGGGCATCATTCAAGACGTCGGTCATCGGCGAGGCGATAAAACCGGGCGCGATGCAGTTCACCGTTATGTTACGGCTGGCCACTTCCTGTCCCAGAGCCTTGGAAAAGCCGATCATGCCGGCCTTCGAGGCGGCATAGTTGGTCTGGCCCGGATTGCCCATGACGCCAACCACCGAGGTGATGCCGATGATGCGACCGAAGCGGCGCTTCATCATGCCCTTCACGGCGGCGCGCGACAGGCGGAAATAGGATTCGAGATTGACCTTGATCACCGCTTCCCAGTCCTCGTCCTTCATACGCAGGATCAGGCCGTCCTTGGTGATCCCGGCATTGGCGACGAGGATGTCGAGCGGCGACCCGGCGGCGGCTTCGGCCTTGGCGATCAGACCGTCGACTTCGGCGGCGTCGGACAGGTTGCAGGGCGCGATAAACGCATTGTCGCCGAGTTCGGCGGCCAGTTCCTGAAGCACGGCTTCGCGCGTGCCGGACAGGACGACCTTCGCGCCCTGCTTGTGCAGCGCGCGGGCGATATTGGCCCCAAGGCCGCCGGTGGCACCCGTAACGAGCGCGGTCTTGCCGGAAAGATCGAACATGGTGGCTCCTTAATTCAAGGGAAGATTTACCACGGAAAACACGGAAAGCACGGACTTCTTTGCGCTGAAATCCCGCCCGAAGGGCCGTCCTTCTATTTTGTTGCTGGTGAAGGTTTCAGGCGCTTTGCGCTGATATTCTCACTGTTTTTCCGTGCTTTCTGTGTTTTCTGTGGTCAAAAATACTTTAGAGACTCTTGACGAAGGCTTCGAAATCAGCCGCACCGTTCAAGGCAACGGATTCCGCATCGGGCGCAAGCCGCTTGATCATCCCGGTCAGCACCTTGCCCGCACCCAGTTCGGCAAATTTCGTCACGCCGCCTTCAGTTGCCAGCCACTGCACCGATTCGCGCCAGCGGACGCGGCCCGTGACCTGTTCGACCAGCAGCGGAACATATTGCGCTTTGTCGCCGACGGGTTGCGCCGTGACATTGGCGACCAGCACCGACTTCGGATCGTGGATCGTTGTCTTGGCCAGAGCCGCAGCCATTTCTTCGGCGGCGGGCTTCATCAGCGGGCTGTGGAAGGGGGCGGAGACGTTCAGCAACATGGCCTTGGCGCCCAGTTCCTTGGCCTTTTCGATGGCCAGATCGACCGCGGCCTTTTCACCGGAAATGACGATCTGACCGGCATTGTTGTCATTGGCCACCACCACGACACCCGCCGCACGACCGGCCTCACAGGCGGCTTCGGCCAGATCGAGATCGGCCTTGGCCCCGATCAGGGCCGCCATAGCGCCTTCGCCCACCGGTACGGCGCGCTGCATGGCCTGACCACGCAGTTTCAGCAGACGCGCAGCATCTGAAAGCGTCAGGACCTCCATCGCCGCCAGTGCGGAATATTCGCCGAGCGAGTGTCCGGCACAGAAAGCAGCTTGCGACACGTCGACGCCGAAATCGGCCTTAAGCACCCGCACCACCGCCAGCGAGGTCGCCATCAGGGCGGGCTGGGCGTTTTCAGTCAGGGTCAGATCGGCTTCCGGGCCTTCGCGCATCAGCTTGAGCAAGTCTTGCCCCAGAGCGTCATTGACCTCTTCAAACACCGCGCGCGCCGCGGCGAAGGTGTCGTAAAGCTCTCCGCCCATACCGACGCTCTGCGCGCCCTGCCCCGGAAAAACGAATGCCAAAGTCATGTGTCTGGGTCCGAACCTGTTGATATCAAGGGCGCATGGGTTAGGCCAAACCGCCCCTGAGGGCAAGAGGGTCACCTGATTTTGAGCGAAGCGACATAGTCGAACACTTTTTATTCACAGGCCCGATCACAGTTTCATCTTTAATCGGGTTGGCGAATAATAAAGCTTATGGTTACATTTGCATCCGTCGGATCGGCCTTAAAAGGCCGTGTCCGGCCTGTTTTGGGGGAAATATCATGACGACATCCACGGTGACGCGCCGCCATTGGCTGCTGACGGTCAGCGCCCTTTGCACCGCACAGGCCCTGCCGGTTCGTGCCGCCGGGAACATAGCTCCGCCACCGCTCGATGCCTTCGGACGTCTTCCGGCGGTCAGCGAGGTCGCTTTGTCGCCCAAGGGCGACCGCATCGCAATGATAATGCGCAAAGGCGATGAACGCGTCCTGTTCGACTATAATATCGTTACCGGTGCCATCAACACCATGCCCATCGGCACGGTTAAGGTGGACGACCTGACATGGATAGACGAGACCTATCTGCTGGTCACGACGCACGAGACCTTGACGTTCGGGCGCAAGGTCGATTTTTATCAAAATATAATCATCGATCCCGGCCTGAAACAACAACCCAAGGGGCTGTTCAAGGACCCGGTGTTGTCCAACGGCACCCCCAACACCATAGAGGTCGATGGCCGCAAACACCTGATCTACCTTGCTCAGGGCAACCTGATCCTCCAAGACCCTGCCACACGCAAGACGCGGTATCTGCGCACGGGCCTACCCCATTATACGTTCCTCATTTCCGATACCGGCGAACTTCTGGCCGGTTACGACTATGATCTGGATCGCAGTAAGTGGATACTCGCCTATCCCGACGGTAAAGGCTGGAAAACGGTCTTCGAGCGCAAGGGGCGACTGGAACTGCCTTCGGTCGCGGGGATGAGCCGCGACGGTAAATCCGTCATCCTTTTCCTTCAGGATGACAACCGCCCGCACGGTTATTACGAAGTCCGCAGCGACGGATCGATCGGCGAACAACTCAACCCCGATCACCTCAACAGTGATCTGATCTTCCATCCACGCACCCGACGGCTGGCTGGTTTCACCAATTACACCACATGGGTGGACTACGTTTTTGAAGACGCTGAACTGAAAGCGGTTTCCGATACGGTGTCCGCTGCCCTCAAAGGTCGGCGATTCAGCTTCTCTGCCTTTGCCGAAGACCCGCAGAAGTGCCTTGTACGGACCGAGGGCGACAAGGATGCCGGGACCGTTTTTTATATCGATCTGTCCACCGGCACGGTGGCCCAGATCGGACGCACCTACCCCGATATCCCCGAAGCATGGCTCGCACCCAAAAAGCCCATTCTGTATAAGGCACAGGATGGACTTGAGATCGACGCCTACCTGACCCTGCCGCCCGATCCCGTGCTGAATGGCCGTGAGGCGAAAAGCCTGCCGCTGATCGTCATGCCGCACGGCGGGCCGGAATCGGCTGACGATATGGGCTTCGACTATATGGCTCAGGCCGCCGCCTCACGTGGTTATGCCGTTTTGCAACCGAATTTCCGGGGATCGTCGAACAAGGGCCAGAGCTTTGCCGCCAAAGGGTACGGCGAATGGGGTCGCAAGATGCAGACCGACCTGTCGGACGGCGTACGTCATCTGGCGACGCAGGGTACGATCGACCCCGCGCGCGTGGCGATCTGCGGTTCGTCCTATGGTGGCTATGCGGCGCTGGCGGGCGCGGCCTACGACAAGGGCATCTATCGCTGCGCTGTGGCGGTGGCCGGAGTCAGCGACCTGCCGCTGATGATGAAGGAAACCCTGCGCGAGAACTATAATTACGAATTCGGTTCCGTGCTGTATGTGCGTCGCATGCTGGGGGACGAAGCGCAGTGGCCCGTCTATTCTCCCGCCCGAAATGCCGAGAAAATCGATATTCCTGTGCTTTTGATCCACGGCACCCATGATTCTGTCGTAAGCATCGAACACAGTCAGAAGATGCATGCAGCCCTGCAAAAAGCCGGCAAACCGGTGGAATTCATTACGCTGGAAGGCGAAGGTCACCACATGCAGGACGAGGCCAGTCGCATCACGAAACTGAAAGCCGCACTGGCCTTCATCGAAAAATACAATCCTGCCTAGGGCCGGTGTGTAGACGTTTTGACAATTTTCGTAAGCCGAACCGCCGGTATTGACGTATAAGGTCGAAACCTCAGGAGACTCGCCATGAAAATCGCACTGACCGTTGCCGCCCTCGCGCTGGCCGCCTCATCCCCCGCCTTCGCCGCGCTCAAGGTCGGCGACAAGGCCCCCGATTTCAAGGTCAGCGCTGCCACCAACGGCGATGTGGCGGATTTCTCGCTGAAGCAGGCATTGAAAAAAGGGCCTGTCGTCGTCTATTTCTACCCCAAGGCCTTCACCGGCGGCTGTTCGCTGGAGGCGCGTCAGTTCTCGGAAAACATGGATACTTTCAAAGCGCGGGGCATCAGCGTCGTTGGTCTGTCCGCCGATGACGTGCCGACCCTGACCAAGTTCTCGAAAGCCGACTGCGGCGGCAAGTTCCCGGTGGGCTCGGACCTCGGCGCCAAAATCGCCGCGAAATACGACGCCAAGCTGCCCGCCGTCGCCATGTCGGGCCGTGTGTCCTACATTATCGGGAAGGACGGCAAGATCGCTTTCGTTCACGACTCGGGCAACGCCTCAACCCACGTGCCCAGCCTACTGGAAGCGTCCGCCAAGCTGAAATAATACCGTCGGGCCTTGTACTTTCGGGCGTTATCGACTATAGCGCCCGCTTCGCCGCGAGGTGGTCACTCCGTATTCCACGGAATCTGATCCATCGTGCCCTTGAGACTTCCGCTCAAGAGTGCGCCACCTCGCCTTTCGGAAGAGGATATAAATGGCACTCTACGAACACGTCGTGATTGCACGACAAGACATTTCGCCGCAACAGGCGGAAGGTCTGAACGACACCCTGAAAGCCCTGATCGAAGAAAACGGCGGCTCGGTCGCCAAGATCGAATACTGGGGCCTGCGTAACCTCACCTACCGCGTGAAGAAGAACCGCAAGGGTCACTATTCGCTCCTCGCCATCGATGCCCCGGCTGCTGCCGTGAAGGAAATGGAACGTCAGTTGTCGATCAACGAAGACGTCATTCGCTTCCTGACCGTCCGCGTCGAGGAACTCGATCTGGAACTGTCGCCGGTTCTGTCGCGCCGCGACCGTCCGGAGCGCCCTGAGCGCGCCGAACGCACCGCCGAATTCGCCGAGCAATAAGGAGCATTGACCATGGCTGAAGATACCACTGCCGCCGTCGGCTCGCCCGTCGGCAACGGCCCTGCCCGCCGTCCGTTTTTCCGCCGCCGCAAGGTGTGCCCGTTCTCCGGCGCCAACGCCCCGAAGATCGACTACAAGGACGTGAAGCTGCTGCAACGCTACATTTCCGAGCGCGGCAAGATCGTGCCGTCGCGCATCACCGCCGTGTCGCAAAAGAAGCAGCGTGAACTGGCCAAGGCCATCAAGCGCGCCCGCTTCCTGGCACTGCTGCCGTACGTTGTGAAGTAGGAGACACCCACATGAAAGTTGTTCTCCTGGAACGAGTCGAAAACCTCGGTCACATCGGTGAAGTCGTCTCGGTTAAAGACGGTTTTGCCCGTAACTTCCTCCTGCCGCGCCACAAGGCTCTGCGCGCCAACGCCCAGAACCTGAAGTTCTTCGAAGCGCAAAAGGAACAGATCGTCGCCCGTAACGCCGCCAACCGCGCCGCTGCCGAAACGCAGGGTTCGGAGCTTGACGGTCAGCAGTACGTGATGATCCGTCAGGCCGGCGAAACCGGTCAGCTTTACGGTTCGGTCACCGGCCGCGACGTCTCCGACGCCATCGCCGAAACCGGTGCCAAGGTCGAGCGCAACCAGATCGTTCTGGACACGCCGATCAAGACGCTGGGCGTCCACAGCCTGAAGGTCCGCCTCCACGCCGAAGTCTCGATCACCATCACGGTGAACGTGGCCCGTTCGGCCGAAGAAGCCGAGCGTCAGGCCGCTGGCGAAAACGTCATCGCTTCGCAATTCGAAGAAGACCGTCAGGCGGATGATGCCGCTGCCGCGGATCTGCTCGAAGGCGGCGCTGGCCAGGCCATCGCTGACTCTTACGAATACTAAGAATATTCTGCGTTTCTGACGCGGATATTTGAAGACAATTGACCCCTGAGCCATTCTGGTTCAGGGGTTTTTTGATAAGAAACGCCGCCAAGGGGGAACATGATGAAAAACATACCGGCACCCGGATCGCTGACGCCGCTATTCGTCACCGAGGTCTACCGAACCGAGCTGGCCGGTACGTCCGCCGATTCCCTGATCACGCGGCTGGAACAGGCGTGCCTGCGCCTCGCCGCCGAAGACACCAAGGGACAGGCGTGGTCGGAAGCTCAGGGCTATCTGGGCTATACATCTTACGAGAGCATCGTCGATCCGACGAAGATCGATCCCGACTTTGCCGAATTGAAGGACCTGCTTGACGTTCAGGCCCTGATCTTTGCGAAGCTGCTCGAACTGGACCTGCGCGGCAAGACACCCCGGCTTGCCGCCGTGTGGATCAACATCCTTGAGCCGCACGGTTTTCATGGCGGCCATATCCATCCGCACAGCATGTTTTCCGGCACGATCTACATCAGCGTCCCGGAGGGCGCCAGCGCCCTGCAATTCGAAGATCCGCGGCTCGGCTTCATGATGCACGCGCCGGAACGCCTGCCGACCGCCCGCCCCTATCGTCAGATCATGGCGCCGATGGCGCCCGCCCGCGGCACCCTGCTTCTGTGGGAAAGCTGGTTGCGTCACGAAGTGCCGGTTAATCGTGCTAAATCCAAACGCATTTCGATCAGCTTCAACTACGATGTCGATTTCCGCCAACCCTGAGACGAAAGATTCAGGAGATTGCGGCACGGTCGTGTCATAAAATTGATACATATTTCAATTTTTAATTCCCACCTCGACCGCACTTAATTCGCAATTGCAGCATAAATTATCGCCGCATCGCACCATGATCCGTTTGCCGAACATTAAGCAAACCGAGGAACACGTAGATTTCATGAAAAATTAAACGTCTTAAGGTTTGAGAAGCCCATAGCCTGCTTATTTTGAAAACGTTTTACGCTCAGGGTTCGCAAATTTTTACCGCAGTGCACCCACTTCCAAATTGATACAGTTGTGACAACCTTTCGTTCGTCGGTTCAAAAACAACGAAAGTGTACCCTTATGACTCGTTCGAAATTCCGCCTATTGATGCTGGGCACAGCGCTCACCCTGTCCATGTCTCTGCCCGCCACCTTTGCTGCCGCTCAGGATACCGCAGCGGACGAACCGACCGAGGTCGTAGTCACCGGCACGCGCACGGCCCGCCGCTCAAAGCTCGAAACCCTCGCCCCCGTCGATGTCATCAAGGCCGATACGCTTCAGGCGCAGGGCTCGTCCGAACTGGCCGAAGGCCTGTCGCGTCTGGCGCCGTCGATTACCTTCCAGCGCCCGGCAGTCACCGATGGTACCGACAGTGTACGTCCAGCGTCCTTGCGCGGCCTGTCGCCGGATCAGACCCTAGTTCTGCTGAACGGCAAGCGCCGCCATGCTTCGTCGCTGGTCAATATCAACGGTTCGGTCGGTCGCGGTTCGGCCGCTGTCGATCTCAACACCATTCCCGAAACGGCGCTGGGTTCCGTCGAAGTGCTCCGGGACGGCGCCTCGGCCCAATACGGGTCCGACGCCATCGCCGGGGTGATGAACCTGCGTCTGCGCGAAGCGTCCTCCGGCGGCAGCCTCGGCCTGTCGTTCGGCTATTACGACACCAAGGTCGAAACCGCCAATACCAGTTACGACGCCAAGGATGGCGAAACCACCACGGTCAGCGGCTGGATCGGTCTGCCGCTGTTCTCGGACGGTTTCCTGACCCTGTCCGGCGAAATCAAGGATCGCAAGCCGACCTCGCGCGGCGGTCTCGATACCCGCATCACCCCGGCAGCGGTCAAGTCGCGCTACGGCGATCCGCAGGAACGCGCCGTCACCCTGTTTGCCAATGCGGGTAAGCCTATCAACGATGTCTGGTCGGCCTATGGCTGGGCCAGCTATCAGAACCGCCGCGACGACAGCGCCGCCAACTACCGTCAACCCGCCAACGCCGGGAACGTGCTGGCCATCTACCCGAACGGCTTCCTGCCGATCATTCAGGCCCATACCAAGGACTATTCGCTCACCGGCGGCCTCAAGGGCATCATCGGCGGCTGGGATTCGGATTTCAGTCTGTCCTACGGCAATAACAAGCTCAGCTACGCTACGGTCAACAGCGTCAATGCCTCCTACGGCACGGCGTCGAAGACCTGGTTCTATTCGGGCTATCTGCAATATGGCCAGACCCTGCTCAATGCCAGCTTCAGCAAGCCCTACGAGGTAAGCTGGTTGGCGGCACCACTCGACGTCGCCTTTGGATTCGAGGCGCGCAAGGAGACCTATAAGATCGGTCAGGGCGAGACTCAGTCCTGGGCCCTTGGTCCCATCGCCGCCCAGCAGGGCGCGCAAGGCTTCCCCGGCCTGTTCCCGCAGAACGAAGCCGACGTCGATCGCAATAATTTCGGCGCCTATCTCGATTTCGAAACCAAGCTGACCGACAAACTGAGCGCCGGTGTGGCGGTTCGTTATGAGGATTATTCGGATTTCGGCGACAATGTCTCGGCCAAGCTGTCGGGGCGTTACGACTTCACCGACTCGTTCGCCATTCGCGGCTCGGCCTCGAACGGCTTCCGTGCCCCGTCCTTGCAGCAACAATACTTCTCATCGACCGCGACCAACTTCGTCAGCGGCGTGCCACTGCTGATCACCACCTTCCCGGCGACCAGCAATGTCGCCAAGGCGCTGGGCGCGGCACCGCTCGAAGCCGAAACCTCGGAAAACCTGGCCCTCGGCTTCGTCTTCCACAAGGGGCCGTTCGATATCACGGTCGATGCCTACAATATCAAGATCGAGGACCGCATCGTCCTGACCGAAAACCTGATCGGCAAGAGCGGCCCGACCATCACCAATCAGGGTATCTACAATCTGCTGGCGCCCTTCGGCGTCGATGCCGCCCGCTTCTTCATGAATGGCGTCGATACGACGACCAAGGGCATCGACATCGTCGCCAACTATCGCCTGAACACCGACAGCTTCGGCGACTATACCTTCAGCCTCGCCGCCAACCACGGCGAAACCGAAATCGATCGTTTCCCGGCCAACAATACACTGTCGTCACTGCCCGTGCCGCCCGCTCTGTTCGCGCGCGTCAATCAGAACCTGCTCACCACCTCGACCCCCGAAGACAAGTTCAATGCCTCGGTGGATTGGAAACTCGGTGGCTGGGGCGCATCGATCAACGCCGTACACTATTCGTCGATCCTGTCGGCCCAGACCAATGCCGTCTACGACTTCGAAACCGGCGACAAGACCGTGGTCAATGTGTCGGCCAATTATCGCTTCGCCAATAAGGTCGTCTGGTCGGTGGGCGTCGACAATATCGGCGACGTCTATCCCGACCCCACGCCAATCACGACGCTGGCCGGGACTCTGACCCCGACGGCGACCACCGCCTATAACGGCGGCGCCGGGTTCAGCCCGCGCTCACCGTTCGGCTTCAACGGTCGCTTCCTTTACACGCGGATCACCAAGAGCTGGTAATTTTTTACCCGTGAAAAGCATTTTGCCCCGCAGGTCCGCCTGCGGGGTTTTTCGTGGTCATCATCCTGTCGCCGAATTGCCACTATTTCCTATCTAAATAGTTTTATATTAATGGACGCAGCACCCTAAAGCGTTTTAAGTTTTGAGTTGCAACTTAAATTAAAATTTTGATATTATTTAACTAAATGTCATTTTTACTTTTCAAGTCATCTTCATAGTTAGATTTTCTAACGCTCTCCAGCAGAACATTTGCCTTCATGCGCCCCTTTAAAACGCTCTAAGCGAGGGCGAGATATGGCCCAGTTTCAGCCATAAACCTTTCCTTCCCGGAGCCTTCCTAATGTCCAGAACCTCTTTGTTTGTCGCCGCCCTGACGGCCTCCACCGCCCTCACCTTCGTCCCCGCCTATGCACAGGACACCGCCAGTGACGAGGTCACCGAAGTCGTTGTCACCGGGTCGCGCGCTCAGCCGCGTTCGCGTCTCGATACACTCGCCCCTGTCGATGTGATCCGCAAGGACGCCCTCGATGCGCAAGGCTCGACCGAACTGGCGCAGGCCCTGTCGCGCGTCGCCCCATCCCTGACCTTCCCGCGCCCGTCCGCCGTCGACGGCACCGACTCGATCCGTCCGGCGTCTCTGCGCGGCCTGTCGCCGGATCAGACGCTGGTTCTAGTCAACGGCAAGCGCCGCCACACCTCGGCCAATGTGAACACCAACGGCTCCACGGGCCGCGGCTCGTCGGCAGTCGATCTCAACGCCATCCCGACCGCCAGCCTGAGTAATGTCGAAATCCTGCGCGACGGTGCTTCGGCCCAGTACGGTTCGGACGCCATTGCCGGGGTCGTAAATCTGAAGCTGCGCGAAGCCCGCTCTGGCGGCGGCCTGACCGCCACCTACGGCCAGTACAATACAGAAGTCGAGGCCGCGCGTTCCTCGCGCAAGGAAAACGACGGCCGCACCTATAATGTCGGTGGCTGGATCGGCCTGCCACTCGGTACCGACGGCTTCCTGACCCTGTCGGGCGAATATCGCAACCGCGAATCTACCAACCGCGCCGACACCGATCCGCGCGTCACGCCGAACCGCGTCACCAGTCGTTACGGCGATCCAGAGCAGGAAAGCCTCGCTCTGTTCGCCAATGCAGGTAAGCCGCTGGCAAATGGCTGGGAACTCTATGGCTTCGCCGGGTTCCAGGACCTGCAATCGCAAAGCGCCGCCTTCTTCCGCGATCCGGCCAATTCGGGCAATGTCGCCGCGATCTATCCCAACGGCTTCTTGCCGCTGATCGACGTCAAGTCGAAGGACTATTCGGCCACCGTCGGCACACGCGGCAACTGGGGGGAATGGACGTCCGACTACTCGTTGACCTTCGGGCGCAATGAGCTTGAGTTCAACACGCTCAACTCGATCAACGCCTCGATCGGCGCGACATCCAAGACGAATTTCTACGCCGGTCAGGTCACCTATGATCAGGTGGTGTTCAACGGCGATATCAGCCGCCCCTACGACATCGGCCTGCACGGTCCGCTGACGCTCGCTCTGGGCGTGGAAGCCCGTCATGAAAACTACCAGATCGAAGCCGGTGAGCTTCAGTCCTACGTCTTCGGCGGCGTCTCCGGCAAGACCGCCGGGGCTCAGGGCTTCCCCGGCTTCCAGCCGTCGAACGCCATCGACGTCAACCGCGACAATATCGGCGCCTATATCGAGCTTGAAGCCGATGTCACCGAGCGCCTGACCCTGAACGGCGCGGCGCGCGTCGAAAATTATTCGGACTTCGGCGACAACCTGTCGGGCAAGCTGTCCGGCCGTTACCGCCTGACCGACTCGCTGGCGTTCCGCGCCTCGGCCTCGACCGGCTTCCGTGCCCCGTCTCTGGCCCAGCAGTACTTCACCTCGACCGCCTCGGTCGTCAGCAATGGCGTCGTGGTCGAGACCGGCACCTTCCCGGTGTCGTCCGTCGTGGCGAAGGCTTTGGGCGCTCCGGCGCTGGAGGCCGAAGAATCGACCAACTACGCGGCGGGCTTCGTCTTCCGCAAGGGACCGTTCGAACTGACGCTCGACGCTTATAGGATCAATATCGACAACCGCATCGTCCTGACCGAAAATCTGTCGGGTACAGCGGAAATCACCGCCCTGCTCCAGCCCTATGGCGTTACGGCAGCGCGCTTCTTCACCAATGGCGTCGATACGGAAACGACCGGCGTCGATGTTGTAGCCAATTACCGTTTGCCGACCGACAGCTATGGCCGCTTCAACTTCAATCTGGCCTTCAATAGCGGCAATACGGAGATCACGCGTCTGCCGGGTGCCAGCACGACGTCGAACCTGAGCAATCCACCGGTCCTGTTCGCGCGCATCCGTCAGTACATCATCACCAACTCGACGCCTGAGAACAAAGGCTCGGCGACGGTGGACTGGAGCGGCGGCAAGTGGTCGGCCAATGCCCGCGCCACCTATTACGGCGACGTGATCGACGCGGCCTCGACGGCGGCGACCGACATCCACACGGGTGAAAAGACGCTGGTGGACCTGTCGGCCAGCTACAAGCTGACTGACAAGACCTCGGTATCGCTGGGGGCGGACAACGTCTTCGACGTTTATCCGGATCAGACTCTGGCGTCGCTGCAAGGCTCGCAGGGAGCGCTGGCCTTCACACGCTTCTCGCCGTTCGGCTTCAATGGCCGCTTCGTCTATGCGCGCCTGACGCATAACTGGTAAGGCGCAGCCTGTAACCGAAAGCCCCGCAGGACCACCTGCGGGGCTTTTTTATTGCCGCCATACCCGTCTTGCGGAACCCCGGTTTTCGTGATGATATCCCACGAAACAAACAGGTGTTTTATGCGTAAATTGCTCATGGCCATGTCCCTGATCGGGGCGCAACTGCTTCTGGCATCCTGCGGCGGAGGTGGCGGTGGGGGCGGTTCAAGCACTACGCCGTCGACGGGCGGCGGCACCGTGACCGGGTGGGTCTCCGGCGTGTTTCAGGCTGCCAGCACCTTCAAGAGCAAGTGCGAAACCGTGCGTACCGGCGTCGATATCGAGGGTACGCGTTTTACCGACACGGCCGGCACGGCCACCGACGAGAAAAACTGGCTGCGGTCCTGGACGCGCGAGACCTATCTGTGGAACACCGAGGTCATCGATACCGATCCGGCTTTAGGCGGCACGCGCACGGCCTATTTTGCGACTCTGCGTACCACGGCCAAGACGGCGTCGGGCAAGGACAAGGACAATTTCCATTTCAGCCAGTCGACCGAAGAGTATCTGAAAGCCCGCAACTCCACCGCCAGCGCCAGCTATGGCCTGAAACTGGTCGCCTATTCGACGACGGTGCCGCGCGACTACCGCATCGTCTATACCGAACCGGGTTCGCCCGCCGCCGGTATTGTGCCGCGCGGGGCGCGCATCATGAAGGTCAATGACGTCAGCCTCGTCACCGGCGGCACGCAGGCCGACGTCAATGTGCTGAACGCGGGTCTGTTTCCGGCCAGCGCGGGTACGGTGACCAAGTTCGAGTTCCTGCTGGTCGATGGCTCGACGAAGACCGTCAACCTGACCTCGGCCAATGTCAGCCCCAAGGCGGTCAATACGACGGCCGTTATCAATCGCGGCGCCAGCAAGGTCGGCTATATCCTGTTCAACACCTTCAGCCCCTATGCCAGCGAGACAGAAATCGTCACGGCCATGCGCGATATGCAGACGGCGGGCGTCAATGATCTGGTGCTCGACCTGCGCTACAATGGCGGCGGGCTTCTGGCAGTCGCGTCGGAACTCAGCTACATGATCGCCGGTAATACGCGTACCACGGGCCGCACCTTCGAGAAGCTGCAATTCAATGCCGCTGCGGGAACCCGCAATCCGGTCACGGGCGACGCCAACAACCCGGTGCCGTTCTACAGCTCCTCGCTGGGCTTCAGCCTGACCGCCGGGACCGCCCTCCCGACGCTGAACCTGTCGCGCGTCTATATTCTGGCAACCGACAGCACGTGCAGCGCCTCAGAAGCCGTCATCAACGGCCTGCGCGGCGTCGGCGTCGAGGTCGTCCTCATCGGCAGCAAGACCTGCGGCAAGCCTTACGGCTTCTACCCGCAGGACAATTGCGGCGAGACCTACTACACCATCCAGTTTCAGGGCGTGAACGATCTGGGCTTCGGCGACTATGCCGACGGCTTCGTCCCGCTTAATACGACCGATACCACCGGCGTCAAGCTACCCGGTTGTCAGGCCTCGGACGATCTGAGCCGCGACCTCGGCAATTCCAGCGAACGCTTGCTGAGCACCGCCCTGTCGTACCGCGATACCCTGTCGTGTCCGGCCATCGCTTCGTCCGAAATCCAGAAAGCCACGCTTGCCGTGCAGTCGTCCAGCGCTTCGGCGGGCGGATCGCCGGGCATCGAACTCGCCCCGCTGAACCACATCATGGACGTCAACCGCGACATGACCCTGCCAGGGCGGATGTGATGCGCGCAATCTCAATCGCCGCCGCTCTTGTTCTGTCCGGTTGTCAGACTCAGGCGGCCGCCGTACCCGCCCGCATCGACCTGAGCGATCCGGCGGCGCATCAGGCGGTGACCGCCGCCTTGGCCAAGTCCGTCGGTCGCGCAAAGATCAACCTCGGCCCTGTCGATCCGGACGGTCGCGTCATCACCGTCCTGCCACCCGCGCCGGGACCGCTGGAGACGCATTCGACCGCCCTGCCGATCCGCTTCGACATCGTCCGCGAAGGCGGTAAATGCTACGCCGTGCGTCAGGATACGAAAGCGCGCGTCGCCCTGCCGAACGTGACCTGCACGGCCAATTAATCCCCGCTATCCACAGGCTGTGAATCGGAGTTAAGTGGACAGTCGTGCATAAGGCGAATCGTCTCGCGACACGGCCTTCAGCGTTCTCTATGAGTATCGCCATGCTTGACACCCCTCTCCCCCAGACCGACGTCCCCTCGGCCCTGCCGCACAATCTCGAAGCCGAACAGGCGCTGCTCGGCTGCCTGATGTTCGACAATGGCGCCTATGAGCGCATGTATGACGGCTTGACCGCGCGCCATTTCTACGAACCCTTCCATCAGAAGCTGTTCGCCACCATCGAAGAGCAGATCCGCATCGGGCATCTGGCGGAACCCATTGTTCTGCTGGATAAATTCAAGCACGATCAGGCGTTCAACGACCTTGGCGGCATCCGCTATCTGGCCGATCTGGTCGATCGCGCCCCGCCGGCGGCCAATGCGTCGGACTATGCCCGCGTCATCTACGATCTGGCCCTGCGCCGCGACCTGATCCGTCTGGGGGGCGAAATCGCCCGTTCGGCGACGCAGGAAGGCAATGGTCGCGACCAGATCGAGCGCGCCGAAGCCCAGCTTTACGAGATGGCCGAAAAGGGCACCTCCTCGACCGGGTTCAAGACCTTTTCCGAGGCCGTGACCGGCGCGATCAGCCACGCCGAGGAAGCTTTCCACAGGGACGGCGGTCTGTCGGGCCTTGCCACGCGGCTGGACGACCTCGACCGTCAGATAGGCGGTCTGCACAAGTCTGACCTGATCATCCTCGCCGGACGCCCCTCGATGGGCAAGACCGCGCTGGCCACCAATATCGCCATGAACGTGGCGAAGAAATACCGCTTCGAAATACAGCCCGACGGCTCGCGCAAGACCGCCGACGGCGGCGTCGTCGCCTTCTATTCGCTCGAAATGTCCGCCGATCAGCTCGCCACGCGTCTTCTGGCCGATGCGTCCGGCGTCTCGTCCGACCGCCTGCGTAAGGGTGAAATCGACGCGGTGGAGTTCGGACGGCTGAAAGACGCGGCGATGGAGATCGCGTCCTATCCGCTCTATATCGACGACACCGGCGGTCTGAGCCTGGCCAAGCTGACCGCCCGAGCGCGCCGTCTGAAGCGCACCGCCGGGCTCGACTGCATCGTGGTCGACTACCTTCAGCTGGTGACGCTGGGCGATTCCAATATGAACCGCGTGCAGGAAGTCTCGACCATCACCATGGGACTGAAATCGCTGGCCAAGGAGCTTCAGGTGCCGGTCATCGCTCTGTCGCAGCTCTCGCGTCAGGTCGAATCGCGCGACGACAAACGCCCGCAACTGTCCGACCTGCGCGAATCCGGCTCGATCGAGCAGGACGCCGATATCGTGATGTTCGTCTATCGTGAAAGCTACTATCTGGGCCGCGCCGAGCCCAAGGAAGGCACGCCAGAACACCTGCAATGGCAGGAGGATATGGACAAGCTGCGCGGCACCGCCGAGGTCATCATCGGCAAGCAGCGTCACGGTCCTATCGGTACGGTGCGGCTGTCGTTCGACGAAAACGTCACCCGCTTCGGCAACCTCGCCCATTCGGATCGCTACTCAAGCTACAGCAACGAATAAAAAAGGCGGCTCAAACGAGCCGCCTTTCCTTTCTGAATTAGCTTGCGCCTATTCTTCTTTTTCGAGCTTCACGACCAGCGGATTGGGCACCAGATCGAGCATCGAGCCGTTGGAGCCGTCAACCGCCGCGCCGATGATGCCGCCGACCAGCACGTTGCCGGCCATGGCCGCACCGCCGCCGCCCGCGACCTTATTGGTCACATTGCCGGTCCAGGTCTTGTAACCCGGCTTGCTGATGGTAACCTGAAACTCCGACTTGCGCGGCATCTTGAACGAGCACGGCGTGGCGTCGCAAGTGAAGCCGTTGGTGGTCACCACCTTGGCGCCGATCGGATCGGTTTCGACGACAAAAACGTCGTTGGTGCCGCGCGTGATGGTAGCGCACGAGACGAGCGGAAGGGCCAGCGCAGCAAGCGCCACGGCCTTGAGTACGATTTTCATGATTTCCCCCCAAAGGAAATACAGGCGAAGAGCCGCCGTGGCACAAAGAACATTGATTTCAGGCGTTTGTCAAAGCCAATCCTTTCACGCTTGCAACAAGACTTGCCTTTTGATGGGGAGCGATTTAACCCCGCCACATGTCCGATCTGCCGACCGCCACACTGGAAATCGACCTCGCCGCGCTGCTGCACAATTATCGTGCGCTGAAGGCGCTGGCCGGTCGTGCCGAAGTCGCACCGGTGGTCAAGGCCGACGCCTATGGTCTCGGTATGGCCGAGATCGCGCCGTTCCTGCACAGTCACGGCGCGCGGACCTTCTTCGTGGCACGTCTGGAGGAAGGGATCGATCTGCGCCGTATTCTGCGCGACACTTCGGCGGATATCTATGTCTTCGATGGCCTGCGCAAAGGCCAGAACGCACTATTTGTCGCACATAATTTACGCCCTGTTCTCAACAGCCTCGACGACTATGCCCGCTGGATCACCGGCCCGTCCGAAGTGGTGGCCGCCGCGCAGATCGACACCGGCATGAACCGTCTGGGGTTAAGGCCGGATCAGGTTTCGCAATTAAAATCAAAGCCCAATACGCACAGGCTCAGCCTGATCATGAGTCATCTGGCCTGTGGCGATCAGCCCGATCATCCGATGAATGCCGATCAGTTGCATTTGTTTCATCATCACACCGACGGCTTTATCGGCACGCCCAAAAGTCTGGCCAACAGCGCGGGCACCTTTATGGGACGCGACTACCATTTCGACCTCGTCCGACCGGGGATCAGTCTTTACGGCGGCGGGCCTTTCGGCGAATCGCATCCCGATCTGCGTCCGGTCGCGCATCTGTCGGCGCGGGTGCTTCAGGTGCGCGATCTGAAAGCGGGCGACAGCGTCGGTTACGGCGCCCAATTTACCGCACCGAGCGACATGACCATTGCCACGATCGGCATCGGTTATGCCGACGGCCTTTTGCGCGCCCTGAGCGGTCGCGGGCATGTGACGATCAGAGGCCGCCGCAGACCGATCCTTGGACGCATCTCGATGGATGTGACCAGTATCGACGTCACCGGCCTGAACGTTCAGACGGGCGATAAGGCCGTATTGTTCGGCGACTCGCCCACGCTCGACGAACAGGCCACCGCGGCCCAGACCATTTCCTATGAATTGCTGACGCGATTGGGATCACGGTTCGAACGGACCTACAAGCGAATTTAGTTCCCACTTTGTTCTGGATTTTATGCCGGGAACCGGATATCAAAAACGCGATCTGAACTATCGAGAGCGCGAATCGTATGTCCAAGGCCCAAGCCGTCTTTGTCTGTCAGTCCTGCGGCATGACCCACACCAAATGGGCCGGTCAGTGTTCGGGCTGCCTGACGTGGAACACACTGGTGCAGGAGACCTTTTCGACGCCGCCGGGGGGATTGAAGCCCGAAACCTCGAAAATTTCGCGCCTGACCAAACTCAATTTCGAGACGCTCGACGCCGAGGACGACGCGCCCGCCCGCATGGTTACCGGCATCGAGGAATTCGACCGCGTCTGCGGCGGCGGCGTGGTGCCGGGCTCGGCGATCCTGCTGGCCGGTGATCCCGGCGTCGGCAAATCGACCCTGCTGCTGCAAGTCACGGCGCGCGCCGCCATGAACGGCCTGCGCGTCGCCTATATTTCCGGTGAAGAGGCCGTCGAGCAGATTCGTGGTCGCGCTTCGCGCATGGGCGTCACCAAGGCCCCGGTCGATCTGGCGGCGGAAACCAGCCTGCGGACCATTCTCGATGCCCTGAAACGCGATACGTACGACCTCGTCGTCGTCGATTCGATCCAGACCCTGTGGTCCGACGCCATCGACGCGGCGCAAGGGTCGGTGTCGCAGGTCCGCGCCTGTGCCGGGGAACTGGTCCGGCTGGCCAAGAAATCGCGCACGGCCATGATCCTCGTCGGCCACGTCACCAAGGAAGGCCAGATCGCCGGACCGCGCGTCGTCGAACACATGGTCGATGCTGTGCTGTCGTTCGAAGGCGAGCGCGGCTATCCGTTCCGCATCCTGCGCGGGTCGAAGAACCGCTTCGGCGCCACCGACGAAATCGGCGTCTTCGAAATGGGCGACGGGGGGTTGCGCGAAGTGCCGAACCCTTCGGCGCTATTCCTCGGCGATAATGACGAGCGCTCGTCCGGTTCAGCGGTCTTCGCCGGGATCGAAGGGTCGCGGCCCGTCCTGGTCGAAATTCAGGCCTTGGTCGCCCCGTCGGCTTTGGGCACACCGCGTCGCGCCGTTGTCGGCTGGGATTCGGGGCGGCTGGCCATGATTCTGGCGGTACTGGAATCGCGCTGCGGGCTAGGGTTCGGCGGCAAGGACGTCTATCTCAATGTCGCGGGGGGGCTGAAAATCAACGAGCCCGCCGCCGATCTGGCCGCCGCCATGGCGCTGGTTTCGGCGCTTCTGGATCAGCCCCTGCCGAAAGCCTCTGTTATCTTTGGGGAAATCAGCTTGTCGGGCGAGGTGCGCGGCGTATCCCGTATGGAAACGCGGATGAAGGAAGCGCTTAAGCTCGGTTTTTCCAATGCCATCGCCCCATCCACCGCTTTGGAAAACGCACCCTTTGAGGTAAAAGCCTATTCGCACTTGGTTAACGCCATGGGGGCGTTCGACATGAACGGGTGAAGCGGCCTATCGTTTTTTTATACGAAAGGCCACAATGGTTAACGAGCGCCATAACGGCGGTACGTCAATCAGCCGCGCACGGGGACACACATGCAGGCCTACGACCTTATCTTTCTGGCGATCTTCCTGTTTTCCTGCCTTTCAGGCTTTACGCGCGGCGCGACCCGCGAAATCGTCGGCACGGCCTCCTTTATTTTGGCGGTTCTGATCGCCATCTGGCTGGCACCGTGGCTGCAAACCACCTTCAATCTCGACGATCTGCTGACCATAGCCGTCGTCGTCTGCGTCTTTATCGGTGCCTATTTCGGCATCCGGGCACTCGGCAATAACTTGTCGGAAAAGGTCAATAAACAGCAGATGATGGGCTATGCCGACCGGACGCTGGGTGTGGCCTTCGGGGTGTTACGGGCGCTGGCCATTCTGGGCTTTATTCACCTGCTCTTCTCGGTGATCCTGCCGAAAAGCAAACCGGACTGGTTCACTCAGGCCAAGGTCTATCCGCTCAGTGTTCAGTGTGCCAAAGCCATAGTTTCGGTCGCACCGTCCTGGGCACGGTACGCCGACAATGTGGCACCCAAGACCTAGAAGCCAAACGCACGGTCAAAAAGGAAAGCTTAGGGCTTTCCTTTTTCCTTATACCGACTATATGAGGCGCGAACCTGCTCTGCTCCTGCGTTTTGCGTCCGGCCGCGAGGCCGAAAGGTATTCTCCATGCTGAACTCGCCCTCGGAATTGTCGGAAAACTTCGTTTCGCGCGATCCCGACGACGACACCCTGCGTCTGGAATGCGGGGTCTTCGGCATCTACGGTATGGACGACGCCGCCGCCGTGACGGTTCTGGGATTGCACGCCCTGCAACACCGCGGTCAGGAAGCCTGCGGTATCGCCTCGTGCGACGGTCGCCGTTTCTACACCGAACGCTCGCACGGTCTGGTCAGCGACGTCTTCACCGGTTCCGACCTGATGAAGCGCCTGCCGGGACATTCGGCCATCGGCCACACGCGCTACGCCACCGCCGGCGGTTCGCATCTGCGCAATGTGCAGCCGATGTTCGCCGACCTTGATACCGGCGGCATCGCCATTGCCCACAACGGCAACCTGACCAATTTCATGTACCTTCGCACCAAGCTGGTCGCCGAAGGGGCCATCTTCCAGTCGACCTCCGATTCGGAGGTCATTTTGCATCTGATCGCCCGTTCGCGCGGCATGAAGATCATGGATCGCTTCGTCGACGCCCTGCGCGACATCGAAGGCGGCTTCGCTTTGGTGGCTCAAACCCGCAAGGCTCTGATCGGCGCGCGCGATCCGCTTGGTATCCGTCCGCTGGTCATCGGTAAGTTGGGCGACGCCTATGTGCTGGCGTCTGAAACCTGCGCGCTCGACATGATCGGCGCGGTCTTCGTGCGAGACGTCGAACACGGCGAAGTGGTGCAAATCGACGAGGACGGCCTGAAATCGATCAAGCCGTTCGAGCGCAAATCTGCCCGCCCCTGCCTGTTCGAATATGTCTATTTTTCGCGCCCCGACTCGGTCGTCAACGGCAAGTCGATCTACGAGGTCCGCAAGGCCATGGGCCGTCAACTGGCGCTCGAACACCCCGCCGACGCCGACATCGTCGTGCCGGTGCCCGATTCCGGCGTCCCCGCCTCGCTCGGCTTCTCCGAACAGTCGGGCCTGCCGTTCGAACTGGGCATTATCCGCAATCACTATGTCGGACGCACCTTCATCCAACCGACCCAGAATATCCGCGATCTGGGTGTGCGCAAGAAGCACTCGCCCAACCGCGTCGTTCTGGAGGGCAAGCGCGTCATTCTGATCGACGACTCCATCGTGCGCGGCACGACCTCGGTCAAGATTGTGCGCATGGTCCGCGCCGCCGGGGCTAAGGAGGTCCACCTGCGCTCGGCCTCGCCGCCGATCCTTTGGCCCGACTATTACGGTATCGACATGCCGGACCGTGCCAAGCTTCTGGCCGCCCAGCATTCGATCGAGGAAATGCGTCAGATGCTGGAATGCGACAGTCTCGGCTTCCTGTCGGTCGATGGTCTGTACAAGGCGATGGGCCACGACGGCCGCAATAACGATCAGCCGCAATATACCGACCACTATTTCACCGGCGACTATCCGACGCGCCTGACCGACAAGGAAATCGCCGCCGAGTCGGAAAGCGCCGGTCAGCAATTGTCGCTGCTGGCCAATACCTGATGAGCGAACAACTGCTCTCTAACCGCATCGCCCTCGTCACCGGCGCGTCGCGCGGCATCGGTCGTGCCTCGGCGCTCGGTCTGGCCCGCGCCGGTGCCCACGTCATCGCCTGCGCCCGCACGCAGGGCGCGCTCGAAGAACTGGATGACCAGATTTTCGCCGAGACCGGTCGTCACGCGACCCTGATGCCGTTCGATCTGGCCGACGGCGCGGCTCTGGAGCGCATCGGTCAGGCCGTGTTCGACCGTTTCCAGAAGCTCGACATCTTCGTTCATGCCGCCGCCACGCTAGGCTCTCTGACACCGGTCTCGCATTACGAGCCCAAGGACTTCAACCGCGTTATCACGCTGAACCTCAACGCGACCTATCGCCTGATCCGTCAGCTCGAAACCCTGATGAAACTGTCCGACGCCGCCCGCGCCATCTTCATTTCGTCCGGCGTCGCCAATCATCCGCGCGCCTTCTGGGGCGCCTATGCCGCCTCGAAAGCCGGGATGGAAGCCTTGGTCAAGACCTGGGCCGACGAGATGGAGGTCACCCCCATCCGCACGGCGCTGGTCAATCCCGGTGCCATGCGCACCCGGATGCGTTACGAGGCCTTCCCCGGCGAAGATCCGGAAACCCTGCCCCTGCCGGAAGAGATCATTCCGCTGATCGTCGATCTGGCGCGCGCCGACAAGGTGCCGCCGCTGGACGTCATCGACCGGCGGGCGTGGAACGCTAGGCAAGAGGCATAAATTGCCGTGAATTGAGCGTTTTGGGTTCACTTTCGTCCGCGAACCGTTCTATCTAGCGGCATGACTCAGACGCCCGTTTTTCCCAAAAGCCACAGTGCCGCCCTGCTCGATGAGCTGGGCCAGTACGTTATCGCCGAGCCCTATCCGTTCGTCGTCGATCTGGAAAATTCCAGCGGCATGGAACTGGCGACGGTGGATGGCGACCGCATCACCGACTGGTGCGGGCTCTACGGTTCGCGCCTGATCGGCTACAACCATCCGCGTCTCTACGAGCCCGACTATATGCGCCGGTTGGTCACGGCGGCCAATACCAAGATGGCCAATCCCGACTTCCTGACGCGCGACTGTCTCGACTATTACCGCCTGCTGCACACCCTGCGTCCCAAATGTATGCGCGGCGAACGCGTCGAGGTTTACGCTGTGAACTCCGGTGCCGAAGCCGTTGAGAACATGATGAAATATCTCATCAATCTCCATAGCCGCCGGATGCAAGCCGCGGGCAAGCCCGTCGCCAATCCGCGCTTTATCTATTTCGAACAGGCCTTCCATGGGCGCACGGTTTTCGCGCTCAACATCACGCGTTTGTCCAACGATCCGATCGCCACCCGTGATTTTCAGGGTCTGATTCAGGGCAACTTACAGGTGCCCTTCCCCGAATATGACAGCCGTCGCCGCGAAGCCGATAACCAGCGCGAAGTCGACAAGTGTCTGGCGACGCTCGACTATCTGATGTCGACCTATCGCGACGAAATCGCCGGAGTCATTCTTGAGCCGTTGCAGGGTGCGGGCGGCCACCGTCTGGCCCTGCCGCGCTTCTATCAGGAACTGTCGCGCCTGTGTCACCACCACGGAGTGGCGTGGGGGCTTGACGAAGTCCAGACCTCCGGCGGCCAGACCGGCGAGGTCTTTTCCATCGACCTGTTCGACGTGCCGCATCCGCCGCAAGCCGTCGCCACGGCCAAGAAATTCGGTAACGGCGTCGTCTATATGCTGCATTCGATGGACGATATCGGCGTGCTCGACTCGACGTGGGGCGGGACGCTGTCCGACATGGTCCGCTTCTGCGAAGAGTGGAAAATCGTCGAAGACGAAGGTCTGCTGGCCAAGGTCGAGGCCAAGGGCAATCGCCTGTTCGGCGGGTTGAATGCGTTGGTCGAGAAGTTCCCGGATAAGATCGGCAATGTGCGGGGCTTGGGCCTCTATCTCGGCTTCAGCCTCCTTTACGCAGCCAACAAAAGCCGCCTGATCGACATGGCGCTGGAGGCAGAAAACCTGCTCCTGCTGGGGGCTGGAACGGATTCGATCCGCTTCCGTCCGCCGCTCGATGTCAGCGAGGCGGATATCGATGAGTTGCTGCGAAAGCTTACGCGGTTATTAGGAAAACTCTGATGCAGCGCCGTTTTCAGATGGTTGATGTGTTCCACAGCGGTAATTTCACCGGCAATCCGGTCGCCGTGGTGCTGGATAGCGAGGGCCTGACCACCGAAGACATGCAGCGCATCACGCGCTGGTTCAACCTGTCGGAAACGACCTTTCTGCTGTCGCCGGGCACGCCAGAGGCCGATTACCGCGTACGTATTTTTACGCTGGATCGCGAATTGCCGTTTGCGGGACACCCGACCTTGGGGTCTGCCTATGCGTGGAAACTGGCGACGGGTTCGGCCAAGACCGAGATCGTGCAGCAATGCGCCGTTGGTCTGGTGCCTGTGGCGTTCGAAGGCGACCGTCCGGCTTTTGCCGCACCGCTGCTGCTGAAATCCGGTCCGGTCGATGACGACAAGATTGCGGAAATCGTATCGGTCCTGCGCATCCGCCGCGACGATATCGTCAGCGTCGAATGGGCCGATAACGGCCCCGGTTGGGTGCTGGTGCAACTCGCATCCGCCGAAGCCGTGCTGAACGTCGATGCCATCAAATACTGGGATAACCGCATCGAAATCGGCCTCGTCGGGTCCTGTCCCGCAGGCCATGAGACGGCCTTCGAGGTCCGCGCCCTGTTCAGCGATGCTTTCGGCGGAATCGTAGAGGATCCAGTGACGGGCTCGCTCAACGCCGCCGTTGCGCAGTGTCTGCTGGCTAACGGGCGCGCTACCGCGCCATATGTCGCCGCCCAAGGGACGAAGCTCGGCCGCGCCGGACGAATTTACGTCACGCAATCCGATGGTGACATCTGGATCGGTGGGGAAACCCGGACGCTGTTCAGCGGCTTGGGCGATTTCTGATATTGCTATCCGATTAGGCGGAAATTTAGCAAGATACCCCACCACCACATCTCACCGACTGCGTCGGCTCGTGCGGTCCCCCTCCCCAGTAAACTGGGGAGGAATGACTTTACCGCTTCCCTTTGCCCGCCGGTTTGGCGCGACCACCGGGACCGGCAGCGCCGGGCTTGGTCGAAGGCACGGCCTTGCTGCGCGTAGTGCGCGCCTTGACGGTCACCTTGGGCGCCACTGGCGTGCCCTTCGGCTTCTGCTTGACGCGGTTCGGGTGCGCGGGCTTCTCGCCCGGCTTGACCTTGGGTTTGGAACGCACGCGCGGCGGGCCGGAAGTGTCCTTGCCGCCCGCATTTTCATCGAACGGATTGATCCCGGCATTGGCCTTGACCGTCAGACGGATCGGCACGCCTGGCATATCAAAAGATTCGCGCAAGCTATTGATCATATAGCGTTGATAGTGCGCGGGCATGGCATAGGCGCGGCTGGCGAACAGCACGAAGGTCGGCGGACGGCCCTTGGTCTGGGCCATATATTTCGGCTTGATGCGCTTGCCGTCGACGGCGGGCGGCGGGTGTCTCTGGATAGCCAGTTTCAGCCAGTCGTTCAGGTCGCGCGTCTTCACCTTGGCCGACCAGTTGCGGTAGGCCTTGAGGATGGCGGGCATCAGGCGATCCAGTCCGCGCCCGTTCAGCGCCGACAGAGCCACGAACGGTGCGCCGCGCAATTGCGGCAACATGCGCTCGGCGACCTCGGACAGTTCCGACAGGCGCGCCTGCGGTTCTTCGGTCGTGTCCCACTTGGAGATGACATAGATCAAAGCGCGGCCTTCGCGTTCGACCAGATCGGCGATTTGCAGGTCCTGCGTCTCGAAGGCGTTTTCCTGATCCATGACCAGCACGACAACCTCGGCAAAGGTGATGGCGCGAATGGTGTCGGCGGTGGACAGCTTCTCCAGTTTTTCCTGCACGCGCGCCTTGCGGCGCAGACCGGCGGTATCGACCAGACGGATCTTGCGGCCTTCGTATTCCCAGTCGACCGAGATCGAATCGCGGGTGATCCCGGCTTCCGGCCCGGTCAGCAGGCGGTCTTCGCCCAGCAGACGATTGATCAGGGTCGATTTACCGGCGTTCGGGCGACCGATGATGGCGATGCGGATCGGCTTGGTATCCTCGTCCTCATCTTCTTCCTCGTCGACGATATAGTCGCCTTCGAACAATTGGCGGTACTTTTCCAGCGCTTCGTAAAGGTCGGAAATGCCTTCGCCATGTTCCGCCGACAGGTGTAGCGGCGCGCCGAAACCCAGCACGTGCGCTTCTTCGGCCCCGGCAAAACCGGCGTGGCCCTCGGCCTTGTTGGCGATCAACAGGACCGGCTTTTCCTTGTGGCGCAGGATGTCGGCGAAGATGCGGTCCAGCGGCACGACGCCTTCGCGGGCATCGACGACGAACAGGGCGACATCGGCTTCTTCGATAGCCTTTTCGGTCTGGATACGCATGCGCGATTCGAGCGAGGTGTCCGCGACGTCTTCGAAACCGGCCGTGTCGATCAGATCGAGATCGATGTCGCCGATATTGCCCGTAGCATAGCGGCGGTCGCGCGTGACACCGGGCTGGTCATCGACGATGGCCAGTTTCTTGCCCGCCAGGCGGTTGAACAGGGTGGATTTGCCGACGTTCGGACGTCCGACAATGGCTATTTTCAAGGTCATGAACGGGTGTGTACAGGATATGTTGTGTAAAAAAAAGAAAAGATGCAGGGGGCATCTTAAGCAGCGCTACCGCTTCGCTGCTTGAGCGCACCCCTGCACCCCAAAACTTCAGATTGTCGGCTCAGCTACTGGATCGCGATCAGGCGCCCCTTGTCGGTGACGACGAACAATTTATCGCCGACGATGATCGGCGCGACGAAAGCCGGGTCGCCCAGCTTGAGGCTTTCCTTGCGCTCCCCGGTCTTGGGGTCGAAAGCCACCATGTCACCTTCGGAATTGACCATGACCAATCGACCCGACGCCAGAACCGGCCCCGTCCAGGTCGGCAGCTTGGCGGGTTTTTTGCCTTCGCCCATCGCGAAGAAGCTCGATGCCGTCTTCTTGCGGCCCTTGTTCAGGTCAGCGATCCAGTAGACCTGACCCGAGGTGGCATTGGCGGCCATCAGTTCGCTTTGCACGGTCGAAAGGTAAACGGCGTCGCCCGCAACCCAGGCCGAATTGGTCGAGTCGGCCGGAATGCTCCAGCGGCGCTGACCCGACTTGGCGTCCATCGCGGCAAAGACGCCCGAATGGCTGGCGGCGAAGACCATGTTGTTGGCGATCAGCGGACGGCCCGAAATATCGCGGATTTCCGACAGGGCATTGGTGCGCGTCGATTGCGCCAGAACCTGCGTCCACACGGGCTGACCCGACGCGGCATCGAGACCGATCAGTTCGCCCGACGAAAACGGCGCGATGATCAGGTTTTCATAGGGCACGGGGGCAGCAGTGCGCAGGATGCGCGCCGGTTCGACGATCGCCTGATAGGTCCAGCCGGGTGCGCCGTCGGCCTGATTGAGCGCGACCGTGCGGTTATCGACATCGGTGAAGACGACGAACTTGCCGCTGACGGTCGGTGCGGCGCGCAGCGGCGTTTCCACCGTCTTCGTCCATTGCACCTCGCCCGTCGCGGCATCCAGCGCCGTGACCAGGCGATAACCCGACGTAACAAACAGCTTGCCGCCCGACAGGGCCAGACCGCCACCGAAGGCGTCCTTGTCGCGGCGGATACCGGGATTGAGATCGCGCGCCCAGGCCTCGTTACCCGTATTGACGTCAAAGGCGCGGACGCGGGCTTCGCCATCCAGCGTATAGATCAGCTTGCCGTCCGAGACCGGCGTCGCCATAACCTGAGCCGTGGTCGAGGAGCCTGCGCCGATCGATTTAGACCAGGCGACCTTGAACTGAGCCGCCGCAGCAGCGTGCTCGATTGTCTGAGCGGGACCGGTCGCCAGGGGCCAGTCGGCCACGGGCTGTGCGGAAGGAATATAGAAGTCCTGCCCTTTCAGGCGTTCCGACGGCGCGATCTTGTCTTGGAAGGCGACGATAGAGATGCGTTCCCCCTGAGCGGCGCTTTCTGCGGGTTCGTCCTTTTTGAGTGGATTGAGCTTCTGAACCGTCGAACAGCCCGCAAACCCCGCCGCCATGACCAGCGCCAGAGCGGTGGCGGCGATCCGGCGGCCCATTGTCGTAGTATGTTTCACGGTCATCGTCTCTTCAAAATCTCGGTGTGGAATCTGTGGTTTATTGGGCGGGCATCTGAGACGGCGCGCCGGTCGGCAGTTGCGGCGTGCCCTTCATTTCCGGCAGTTTCAGCGACTCGACCGCCACCTTGGCACCACCGGAGTCGATAAGCGCGACCGCGATCTGCGCGCGTTGCTTGAGACCGTCGGAGGCGTCGAGCGACAGGCCGAGCGCCTGAAGGTCGCCGCGCGCCCCTTGCAGGTCGCCCTTCTGGATCTTGGCCATGGCCAAAGCTTCCTTGGCCAGCGGCGCGAACGGACGACCGTCCTTGATCAGCGGCGTCAGGCGCTTTTCGACGTCGGCATAAGGCGCCTTGTCCATGATCAGATAGACAGCCTTGAGCGCGGCGACATCCGAAATCAGCGGTGCGGGAGACGCCTTGGCGGCTTCGTCGAACAGTTTCAGGGCCTCGTCGGGCTTGTTCTCCTCGACGGCGATCGCACCGAGGTTCGACAGCGCCATCGCCTTGTAGGCAGGCGCACCGGCCTCGACGACCTTCTGGAATTCGGCCTTGGCTTTGACCAGATCGCCTTTGGCAGCGACTTCGGCGGCGGCGACGTACAATTCCGACGCCTTGTTCACCTTGGCATCCTGCCACGAGCTATAGCCCCAGAAACCGAGCGCCAGAATCAAGGCACCACCGAGGACGCCACCCACCCAGGGGGCGCTTTTTTTGGCGATAGCCGTCCAGCGGTCGTTGCGAAGACCTTCTTCGGCTTCTTCAAAAATGTCGCTCAACTTAATTCCCTTACCTTATGGGGTTCTTGTCGAACCTCAAACCTCATCAGTGCGACAGCCTTGCCGGAGCTTCCGGCAGCCGTCAAATATCGCGCGAACCTAGCCGCAAGCCGCCCGATGCGCAATCACCATTCGGTTAATCCCCATAGTCGTCGCTATTTACTTAGCAAAATATGTCTCTTGTGGGGCGGGAAAGTCGCGCGCCCTGACATCTTTGGCATAGCCTTCCGCGGCCTCCGAAATCGTCTCGCGCAGCGCGGCATACCGACGGACGAACTTGGGCGACCAGTCGAATTGCCCCAGCATATCGTCGACCACCAGAATCTGCCCGTCACAGGCCGCCGAAGCGCCTATGCCGATTGTGGGGGCCTTGACCGCCGCCGTGATTTCCCCGGCCAGATCGGCGGCCACGCCTTCGACGACGATGGCAAAGGCCCCGGCGGCGTCCGAATCGCGGGCCTCCTGAAGTACCTTGTCGCGCTCGGCCTGGGTCCGGCCCTTGGCCTTGAAGCCGCCATCGACGTTCACGGCCTGAGGTCGCAGGCCGACGTGGCCCATGACAGGGATGCCGCGCTGGGTCAGGTAGGATATGGTGTCATGCACCGTCGGGCCGCTTTCCAGCTTGACCGCCTGAGCGCCGGTTTCCTTGAGGATACGCACGGCATTGGCGAAGGCCTGTTCCGGACCGGCCTCATACGACCCGAACGGCATGTCGACCACGACAAAGGCTTTCTTCGCCCCGCGCATGACGGCCTGACCGTGCAGGATCATCATTTCCATCGTCACGCCGATGGTGCTGGGCAGGCCGTGGACGACCATGCCGACACTGTCGCCGACCAGCAGGATGTCGCAAGCCTCATCGAGGATTTCGGCCATCGGCGCGGAATAGGCGGTCAGACATACCAGCGGCGTTTGCCCCTTGCGGGCATAGATTTCCGGCGCGGTCAGGCGTTTGACGGATTGGGTATGGCTGCTCACGCAAGGCCCCTTTTTTAGTCGCGCGTCCGTATCCGAAACGCGCTTGTCCTAAAGGGCGTCCTCGCGTCCATTCACGAGGTATAGCCCGACGATGGCCATACATAGCGAAAAACTGACCCAAAAAAAGAGGGGCGATTGCATGACGGTCAAATAATCGGTGGAGCGGCTCAGGCCATTGGCCAGATAATTGGCCGCGGCATCGAGAAGATCGCGCCCGACGCCCAACCCCGCCTCGAAACCGGTATCGGTCTTCGCGACCACCTCGCGCACCTCGGATTCGGCGGCCGGCGTCCAGCCGGGCAGATGCACGAACTGCATCAGGGCATAGAGGCCGCCGATAATGCCGGAAAGAGCGATCAGCCCCTGACGCAGCCAGGTCCCGGTTTTCAGGCCGCGCATGACTTGGTCGTGGAACTGCGCCTCGTCGTCGAAGCGTTGCGGCGTATTGAACAGGGTATGAAAATCGTCGTCTTTCATAGCTCTACGACTCCATCGCCACGCGGTCATTACCGACCGCAAGGCTTGATTTCAGCGCGGCCAGAGCCCGCTTGATATGACTCTTGACCGTACCGAGCGGCAGGCCGGTTTCCGTGGCGATGTCCTGATGGCTGAGCCCACCGGAAAAATTCAGCGTCACGCATAACCGCTCGGCGGGTTTTAATTGTGACAAGGCACCGTCCAGATCATGGATTTGCCCTTCCCGCGCGCGATTTTCGTGAATGTCGGGCGTGGGCTCGAAGGGCTGCATATCGTCCACGAACAGGTATTTCTGCGTCTTTTTGAGCTTCCGCAGATAGCGGCGCGAGGCGATCATCTTGAGCCAGTTCACGAACGGCCCGTCGGCGCGGTATTCGCTCAGGCGCTCGTAAGCGGCAATAAAGGCTTCCTGCGCCATGTCGTCGGCGTCCGGCCCCTGCGCCCCCATGCGGCGCAGGTGCGTCCGCAGGGCAGAGGCGTGCCGCCGCGCCAGTTCGCCGAACGCTGCCGACGCACCCAGCAGGGCCTGAGCGATCAGGTCATGATCGGACAGATGTTTCAGGCCAGCCGTGGACAAAATATCGGACATGCTCGGTTTTCAAAAGGATGTAGCGGGAAGCAGGACGGGCAACAGTCTAGGTAAGCTCAGCGCTTACGATTGACCCCGATAATGCCCATGATCAGCAGGGCGACACCAATGAAACCGGGAATCGCCGCGATGCCCGTCAGCCCGCCGAAAATAAAGCCGCTATTCACATAGTCCATGACGCACAAACCACCTGCCACCGCGATGAGGATCAGGCCAGAGCGGATATCGCGTTCGGGGGTTTTTTCCTTGAGCGGGGCAGCCTTTTGCAGGCTTTCGAGAAATTCCGGCGGCAGGGTCTGGCCCTTTTCGATGGCCATACGCACGGTTTTCTGGGTTTCTTCGCGATCCTTGGCTCGAAAATAGCTGACGATTCCCACGATAAAAACCGGCATGAGAACGCCGAAGATCGGGATGAGCAAAGCCATGCTGTGATTATTCATAATAGGCTCCTTTGTGTATGAGGCGCGGGCGGAATTTCGCCCTGTAATGATAAGAGGCCCAGATCGCGCCATTTGGATGCAAAAATGCGGATTAAATAAAATTCATGATAACCGTCTTGATTTAGATGCAATTTCGATATATCTAAATATTGTCTAATTAAGAAGGAAAATTCAATGAGACTGTTTCATCATATGCGCCACGGGCGCACACATCCTCACTTTTCGCGCGACGACATGTTCGGCGGATTCGGCGGACGCCGGGGCGGCCCCGAAGGTCGTGGCGGCGGTCGAGGTCCCGGTGGCGGACGCATGTTCGGCCACGGCGGCCTGCGTCTGGTCCTGCTGTCGCTGCTGAAAGAAAAACCCAGCCACGGCTACGAGCTGATCAAGGCCGTCGAAGACCGTCTCAACGGCGCCTATGCCCCCTCCCCCGGCGTCGTCTATCCGATCCTGACCTGGATTGAGGAATTGGGCTACGCCACGGTCGAGACCACCGACGGTAACCGCAAACTCTATACCCTGACCGAGGCTGGCGAAGCCTATCTGACTGAGAACGCCGACATCGTCGCCGAGGCCATGTCGCGACTGGATCGCGGCGGCAAGCGTGCCGGCCGTCCGCCGCAGATCGTCCGCGCCATCGAAAACTTCAAAACGGCCATGCACCTGCGGCTGGAGCGCGACCTGACGCCTGAGCAGATCGACGCCATCGCCGACATCCTCGATGCCGCCGCCAAATCGGTGGAGCGTGTTTAGGATGGAAGAACTGCAAACCATCCTGCGTCAGCCGACGCGCGTCCGTCACGAACTGAAGCGCCGCAGCCTGAGCGTCGTGTCGGTGCAGGCCCTGACGCCGCATATGATCCGCGTGGTGGTAGGCGGCGAGGACCTTGCCGGTTTTCGCTCCCTGTCGCACGACGACCATGTTAAGGTTTTCTTCCCCGATCCGGTTACGGGCGTCATCAACACGCCGGAGTTTTCCGGCAATGGCGCGCCCGTGTTTCCGGCGGGCAAAACCGTCATCGCACGGGACTATACGCCCCGGGCGTTCGACGCGGCGCGCAACGAACTGACGCTCGATTTCGCCGTGCATGAGGCCGGTCCGGCCACGGCCTGGACGCAGTCGGTCACGGTCGGCGATCCGCTGATGATCGGCGGCCCCAAGGGCTCGACCGTCGTGCCGCTGGCTTTCGACGGCTATGTGCTGATCGGCGACGACACCGCCCTGCCTGCCATCGCGCGGCGGCTGGAGGAACTGCCCGCCGGGGTCAAGGCTTTGGTCATCGCCGAGGTCGAGGATGAGACGGCACAACTGACGTTTACGACCGAGGCCGATATCGATCTGCACTGGGTACATCGGACAACGGGCGAAAAGATCGAAAGCGCGCTTGAGACGGCGGCCCTGCCCGACGGCGACATCTATGTCTGGGCGGCCTGTGAAGGGAGTGCGGCGCGACGTCTGAGGCCGCACCTGATCGCGCGCGGCGTCAATCCGAAATGGCTCAAGGTCTCGGCCTACTGGCAACGCGGAACCGCCGATACGCACAGCACTATCGAAGATTAAAACGCAAAGACCGGCTTTGCGGCCTCGACGGCATCCCCGGCATTGACGATGGCCCGTTGCGCGCGCGGGTCGCCGACACGCAAACCGCGTAAGGTCGCCACCACCTCATCCGGATGATCGGCAAAACCGTCCAGCCTATGCAGGGCGAGCATTGCCGCCTCTGCCGTCTCTGGCTCTACGGCCAGCCGCTGCAATCGCGTGATGGCGTGGCCGAGATTGAGCGCCGCCAGCAGACCGTCGGGCGCGTTCTCCCCAAGCTTGCCGGCGCGCCCCAGATGCAGCATCAGCCGCAGGATCTGCCGCGTCGTATGCGGGTGCCAGTCATTGACATCGGGCGGCGTGTCGCGCCTCAGCATGGCTTCAAGCTCGCGCCGGATACGCGCAGCGGCATTGCCGGCGTGGTTTTCGGCGCGCGGCGGGAACAACATGAAACCCGTGCAGACCGAGCCCATACCTAAGACAAACGCCAGCGACGACCCTAGAACGTGCAGGGCTGGAATGGCCGCCGCCCCCGCCTGACTGGTCAGCAGGAAGCCCATATTGGCCTCAAGGGCGGGGATAGCGGTTTTCGGACTGACGCGGCCCAGACCGCCTAAAACCAGAAAAGGCAAGATGGACAGAAGGCTTGCCCAAGGTCCGGTCACATGCGGCTGAATCGTCAGGCGGTAAAGGATGGCCAGAACCACGCCGACGATCATGCCTTTCAGCAGTTGCGGGGCTATAGCCTGCGGTTTCGGCATCTGTCCCAGCACCATCGAGAAGATGCACACCCCCATGGCCGTCAGTTCGGCCAACGGCCATTCCGACGCAAAGGCGGCGCCTGCGGCGATCAGGGTGGCTCCACCGGCCACGACAGCGGCCCTGAGCGCCATCGATCGGTCGCGATGCGGCGCCAGATAGACCGCCTTCTGCCCGAAGGATTTGGCGTCGGCATCGTCCGACACGGCAAACAACCGTCGCTCGGCTTCGGCCAGTTGCGTCAGGGAATCGACCAGCCGTGCCGCTTCGGGAATCAGGTCGGTCGGCGGGATGCGCGCGGGGTCGTTCAGCGCCTCGGCAAAACCGTCCGGCAACCGGTCGCCGTGCCTTAGCCGCGAGCGCACGGCCCGGCCCGCCGCCATAACCGCCAGCGACGCCGCGATAAGGGCATCCAGATGCCGCAAACGCCGGTATCCCTCCACCGAACCGGCGGAAATCAGGGCCGCCGACGCCTCGACCTCGCTGATGTCGTTCAGTATGCGCCGTTCGGCCTTAGCGCTGTCCTCGGTCGGCTGCGCGATGGCCCTGGTGGCGAAACCGATGGCCTCACCCGATATCTGTTTGACCCGGCGATAAAGCTCGTCGCGCGGCGACACCGGCGTGAAAAACCCGGTCACCAGCGTCACCACAGCCACGCCGATCAGGGTGCAGATGACCCGCGCTTCGGCGACATGCAGCGCCGTCTGGGGCGCGACCAGCGACGGCAGAACCACGATGGCCGCCGTCATGCCCCCCATCAGCGCGCCATAACCATGCACCCCGCGCAGGATATGGGTCAGGCCCGCATTCACCGCGACCCACAGCGCCAGACAGAGGATCGCCGCATAAGGTCCGGGCGCGAGGGTCAAAATCGCGAACCCCGCCCCGGCCCCGACGAGCGTCCCGAAAACACGAAAAAAGGCGCGCTCCAGCAGCAGGCCGCGCGAAGGTTGCGATACGACCCACACCGGCATCGCGGCCCAGTAGGCGTGTTCGATATGCAGGAACGAAGCAATGGCAAAGGCCAGCCACGCCGCAAAGGCCAGCCGCAAGGCCTGATGGACGCCGGCACGGTCGATCTCAAGCCATGTCCATAAGCGTTTCATAGGCTTATCCGAATATCTTCGCGTAAATGTCCGGCTTGAAGCCTACCGTAATCTCGCCGTTGCGGTCCAATACCGGGCGCTTGATCATCGACGGGTGGGCCATCATCAGGCGAATGGCCTTGGCCTCGTCGATATCGGCCTTGTCGGCGTCGGGCAGCGCGCGAAACGTCGTTCCGGCCTTATTGAGCAACACTACCCAGCCGACCCTGGCCGACCACGCCCTGAGGTGCGCTTCGTCGATACCGGACGCCTTATAATCATGGAAATCGTAGGCCATACCCTTTGCCGCAAGCCAGTCGCGCGCCTTCTTCATCGTGTCGCAGGATTTGATGCCGTAAATCTTAAGGGTCATGCGCCCGACTTACCCTCAGCGACCATACTGCGCAAGCATGTACAGTTCTATACGCAATCTATACGCCATCCGCCGTCAATTATACGCCAGCTATATGCCGCCTGTTATATCTGGCGGGCCTCATTCCTGAATCCTCGGAGGGGCTCTGTGTTTATCGTTTATCTATTGGGCGGCACGGCGTTTTTCGCCCTGTGCATCGCCTTTGTCGGTTTTGCCGACCATCTGCGTGAGGGCGGCTCATGAGCGCGCTCTATATCGTCGCCGGTGTCATCGTGCTGGCTTTGGCTGGTTATCTGATCGTCGCCCTGATCAAGCCGGAGCTCTTTCCATAATACTAATCTTCGGAGAACCGACATGATGTTCGGCATCACGGCCAATAGCTGGTTGCAGCTTGGCCTCTATATGTGTGCGCTCACGGCCCTGGCGGTGCCGCTGGGCGCGTTCATGGCGCGCGTCCTTTCGGGCGAACGCCATTTCTTGTCGTCCGTGCTCGACCCCGTCGAGCGCCTCATGTTTGCCCTGTGCGGCGTCAAACCCGAAGCGGAGACCAACTGGAAAGGCTATGCGCTGGGCGTGATTTCGTTCTGGCTGGCCGGTTTCCTGCTGCTGTTCGTCCTGCTGATGACGCAGCAATGGGGTCCGCTCAATCCGCAAGGCATAGCCAATCTGACGCCCGATCTGGCGTTCAATACGGCGGTCAGCTTCGTCACCAATACCAACTGGCAATCCTATGCCGGTGAAACGACGATGAGCTATTTCAGCCAGATGGTCGGGCTGACCGTGCAGAACTTCGTCTCCGCCGCCGTCGGTATCGCGGTGATGGCGGCCCTGATCCGCGGTCTGTCTCGGCATTCGACGGACAAGGTCGGCAACTTCTGGGCCGACATGATCCGCGCCAATCTGTACATCCTGCTGCCGCTGTCGCTGATTGTCACGGTGGCGCTGGCGTCTCAGGGCGTCATCCAGACCTTCGACGCCAATGTGACGGCTAAGACGCTGGAAGGCGCCGATCAGGTCATAGCCCTGGGGCCCGTCGCGTCGCAGGAAGCGATCAAGATGCTCGGCACCAATGGCGGCGGTGTCTTCAACACCAACTCGGCGCATCCGTTCGAGAACCCGACGCCCATCAGCAACTTCATCGAGATGTTGTCTATCCTGATCATCCCGGCGGCCCTGTGCTTCACCTTCGGCAAGATGGTGGGCGACCGTAAACAGGGCGTGGCCATTTTCGCCGCCATGACTCTGGTCTTCGTGCCGTTCACCGTGGCGGCCATCGGCTTTGAGCAGTGGGGCAATCCGCATCTGGTCGCTGCCGGAGCCGATACGGCTGCGAATATGGAAGGTAAGGAAACGCGTTTCGGCATCACCAATTCCGCCATCTGGGCCGCAGCGACGACCGCCGCCTCGAACGGGTCGGTTAACGCCATGCACGACTCGTTCACGCCTCTGGGCGGCATGATCCCCATGCTGCTGATGAAGTTCGGCGAGGTCATCTATGGCGGCGCAGGCTCTGGTCTTTACGGCATGCTGGTTTTCGTCATCCTGACCGTGTTCATCGCAGGCCTGATGGTCGGCCGCACGCCCGAATATCTCGGCAAAAAGATCGGCGCCTACGAGATCAAGATGGCCTCGATCGCCGTGCTCTTGCCCTGCGCCTTCGTGCTGATCGCCACCGCGCTTGCGGTGATGACGCCTTTAGGTCAGGCGGGTATCTATAACCCCGGCGCTCAGGGTTTCTCCGAAGTCCTTTATGCCGTCACCTCGGCGACCAACAACAACGGTTCGGCCTTTGCGGGCCTCGGTGCGAACACCCCCTTTTACAATACGCTGCTGGGAGTGTGCATGTTGTTCGGACGGTTCTTCGTTCTGCTGCCGGTGCTGGCCATCGCCGGATCTCTGGCGGCCAAGAAAACCGTACCCGTCTCCGCAGGCACCTTAGCCACCCATACTCCGCTGTTCATCGGCATCCTGATCGGCGTCATCGTGCTGGTCGGCGTCCTGACCTATGCCCCGGCGCTGGCGCTGGGCCCCGTGGTCGAACACATTCTCATGATCAAAGGCTAAACGGCCATGTCCACCTCTACGCAAACCCATAAGACCGACATCATGTCGGCCGCGCTTCAGGCCTTTCGGCGCCTCGATCCGCGCTATCAGATCCGCAACCCCGTCATGTTCCTCGTCTGGGTCGGCTCGCTGGTCACCACCCTCGTGCTGGCCATCGTGCTGGCTCAGCCGGACAACGTCATCGGCGGGGGGCAGCCGGTGTGGTTCGTCGGCCTGATCTGTTTCTGGCTGTGGTTCACCGTCCTGTTCGCCAACTTCGCCGAAGCCCTGGCCGAAGGGCGCGGCAAGGCGCAGGCCGATAGCCTGAAGAAAGCCCGCCGCGACGTGTCGGCGAAAAAGCTCGACAAGAGTAAAAAGCAGACTGTCGTGGCCGCCAATACCCTGCGCAAGGGCGACGCGGTCATCATCGAAGCGGGCGACGTCGTCCCCGCCGACGGTCAGGTCATCGAAGGCATCGCCTCGGTCGACGAAAGCGCCATCACCGGCGAATCCGCCCCCGTCATCCGCGAATCCGGCGGCGACCGCGACGCGGTGACCGGCGGGACGCGGGTACTGTCCGACTGGCTGATCGTGCGCGTCACCGCCGATCCGGGCGAGAGCTTCCTCGACAAGATGATCGGCCTCGTCGAATCCGCCAAGCGTCAGAAGACGCCGAACGAGATCGCCCTGTCGATCCTGCTCGCCGCCTTGACGCTGATCTTCCTGATGGCCTGCGCAACGCTTCTGCCCTTCTCGCTGTTCTCGGTCGAGCGCGCCGGTTCGGGTGTGGTGGTGTCTATCACGGTCCTGATCGCCCTGCTCGTCTGCCTGATCCCGACCACCATCGGCGGGCTTTTGTCCGCCATCGGGATTTCGGGGATGCAGCGCCTGATCAAGGCCAATGTCATCGCCACCTCGGGCCGCGCGGTCGAAGCCGCCGGCGACGTCAATGTCCTGCTGCTCGACAAGACCGGCACCATCACCTTCGGGAATAGACAGGCCGTCGAGTTCATCCCGTCCAATCAGGTCTCGGTCCAGCAACTGGCCGAAGCCGCCGAGCTGTCGTCGCTGGCCGACGAGACCCCGGAAGGCCGCTCGATCGTCGCCCTGGCGCGCGGTCAGTTCGGTCTGCCGGAACGCACCGCCGCCGATGTGACCGCCGAGTTCATCCCCTTCTCTGCCGAACAGCGCGTGTCGGGCATCGTCATCAACGAGCGCCATATCTTCAAGGGCGCGGGCGATGCGATTACGAAACTGGTGGCGCGCAAGGGCGGGGCCATGCCGGTCGAAGTCACAGCCGCCGTCGAGGAGATAGCGAAAAAGGGCGGCACCCCGCTCATCGTCGCCGAAGGGCCTAAGGTGCTGGGCGTCATCTACCTGAAAGACATCGTGAAACCCGACATCAAGGCGCGTCTGGCCGAGCTGCGCAAGATGGGCATCAAGTCGATTATGATCACCGGCGACAACCCGCTGACCGCCGCGGCCATCGCATCCGAGGCCGGGGTCGATGACTTCATGGCCGAAGCGACGCCCGAAGCCAAGCTCAAATATATCCGCAAGATGCAGGAGGGCGGCGAGATGGTCGCCATGGTCGGCGACGGCACCAACGACGCCCCGGCACTGGCGCAATCCGACGTGGCGGTGGCGATGAACTCCGGCACGCAGGCGGCCAAGGAAGCCGGGAACATGGTCGATCTCGACTCAGATCCGACCAAGCTGATCGAGATTGTCGAGATCGGCAAACAGCTTCTGATGACGCGTGGCGCGCTGACGACGTTCTCGATAGCGAACGATCTGGCCAAGTATTTCGCCATCATCCCGGCGGCCTTTGCGACCACCTATCCGGCGCTCGGCTTGCTCAATGTGATGGGGCTGTCGTCGCCGCAAAGCGCCATCCTGTCGGCGGTGATCTTCAACGCCGTCATCATCGTGGCCCTGATCCCGCTGGCGTTGAAAGGCGTCAGGTACCGGGCGGAATCGGCCTCGAACATGCTGACGCGACACGCCTTCATCTATGGCGTCGGCGGTATCATCACCCCGTTCATCGGCATCAAACTCATCGACCTCGGCCTGACGGTGGTGGGATTGGTGTAGCGCGACTTCATACTCCCCCAGTTTACTGGCGGGTATAGCGTCGCGAAAGTATAGCTTTCGCAAGCGATGGGATGCGAACGAAGTGAGCAGACGGAGAGGGCTCGGGTAGAATCCGCGCCTGAATCTGCTGGCTCATTTATGCTCAACCGCGACCGCGCAGGCCCCCACCACCACATCTCGCTGATCTTCGATCATCTCGTGCGGTCCCCCTCCCCGATACACCGGGGAGGTATAAAGGAGGGGCCTTATAAAATTCAGAGTTCAATAGGAACACACCATGTCACTCGTTTCGCAAATCCGTCCCGCCGTGGTTTCCCTCGGCCTTTTGACCCTGCTGCTGGGCGGGGCCTATCCCCTCGCCTCGACGGCTCTGGTCGGCGCGATCTTCCCCAACCAGTCGGCGGGCTCGCTGATCAAACAGGGCGACACCATCATCGGCTCGCGCCTGATCGGTCAGAACTTCACCCAGCCTCAGTATCTGTGGGGCCGCCTGTCGGCCACCGGCCCAGCGCCCTATAATGCGGGGGCCTCGTCGGGCTCGAACCTTGGGGTCAACAACCCGGCCCTGCTCGACGCGTCGAAAGCGCGCCTCGACGCCCTGAACGTAGACAGCCCCGTGCCGGTCGATCTGATCACCGCATCAGGATCGGGGCTCGACCCGCACATCAGCACCGCCGCCGCAGAGATTCAGATCCCGCGCATCGCCGCAGCGCGCGGCCTGCCCGAAGACCGCATCCGCGCCGCCATCGCCGCGTCGACCAAAGGCCGGACCTTCGGAATCCTCGGCGAAGCGCGCGTCAATGTGCTAGAGGTCAATCTGAGACTCGACGGCAAAGTGAAGTGACCTCCGATACCCGACCCGACCCGGATAAACTGCTCGCCCTCGTCGGCAACGACGGGGGCGATGGCGCGCGTCGACGCGGGCGTCTCAAGATCTTCTTCGGCGCCAATGCCGGGGTCGGCAAGACCTACGCCATGTTGTCCGAAGCCCGCCGCCTGCACAGCGACGGCCACGACGTCCTGATCGGAGTGGTCGAGCATCATGGCCGCGCCGAGACGCTCGCCCTGATCGACGGCCTGCCGGTTCTGGCCCGACGCGAGATCGTCCACCGCCATGTGCATCTCACCGAGTTCGACCTCGACGCCGCGCTGGTGCGCAAGCCCGGCCTGATCCTTGTCGACGAATATGCCCACACCAATGCCCCCGGATCGCGCCACCCCAAGCGCTGGCAGGACATCGAGGAGCTACTCGACAACGGCATCGACGTCTGTACGACGCTGAACGTGCAGCACCTCGAAAGCCTCAATGACGTCGTGGCCCGCCTGACCGGCGTCTGGGTCAAGGAGACCGTGCCCGACGCCGCCTTCGACACGGCGGACGAGATCGCCCTGATCGACATCCCGCCCGACGAATTGCTGAAACGCCTGTCCGAAGGCAAGGTCTATGTCTCTGACGGCGCGCACACCCGCGCCGCCGACAACTTCTTCAAAAAAGCCAATCTGGGCCGTCTGCGCGAGATTGCGCTCCGCCGTGCCGCCGAACGTGTGGACGCCCAGAACGACGCCCTGAGTGCGGCGATGGGCCAATCCGAAGCCGCCACCGGCGACAAGATTCTGGTACTGGTCGGCCCCGATCCCCTGTCGGCTTTGCTCATCCGCCACACCAAGCGCATGGCCGACCGGTCGCGCGCCCAGTGGTTCGCGCTATACCTTCAGACCGACCGCCACGAGACCCTGTCCGACAATGCGCGACGGCGGATCGAGAACCACCTGCGGCTGGCCGAACGGCTGGGCGCGCGGGTGGTCAGGCTCAATGCCGGTCGCGCGGCGTCCAGCATCCTGACCTATGCGCGGCAGAACGGCTTCACGCGGCTGGTGCTCGGCCATACGAAACAGCCGTGGTGGCGCAGCCTGTGGGGCGGGCAATCCTTGTCGCAGAAGCTGATCGCCCAGGGCGCGGGGCTTGAGATCATCACGCTCAACGCCGACACGCCGACGCAGACCAAGGACACCGGATCACGCTTCCGCCTGACTCCCTCGCCGCGCGACTATCTCATCGCCACAGCAATTACGGGCATAGCGACGGCGCTGGGCGTGCCGTTCCGCGCCGTGATCGACCCCGACAGCTTCATCATGCTGTATATCACCGGCGTTGTCGTCACGGCGGCGCGTTACGGCATCGGCCCGTCGCTGTTCGCCTCGGTCCTGTCGGTCTGCGCCTTCAACTGGTTTTTCGTCGCGCCCTATTACAGCTTCACCTTCGACAATGTCAGCTATGCCCTGACCTTTGGGGTGATGCTGGTCACCTCGCTGATCGTCGGGTCGCTGACGGCGCGGCTGTCGCTGCACGCCCGGCTGGCGCGGCGCAGCGAGGCCGAAACGCGGCTGCTCTACGACGTGTCGCGCGCCCTGTCGTCGGTCAGCGCCCCCGAAGCCATCGGTCAGGTCACGCAACGCCAGTTGCAGCCCGCCTTCGACGCCGACATCGCCCTGTGGCACGACAGCGTACAAATCACCGGCGAGCCGATCGGCGACCCGCGCGAGATCGGCGCCATGCAGTGGGTCGCACAGAACCGTCAGATCGCCGGACGCGACACCGACACCCTGCCGACCGCGCAAGGTCTCTACCTGCCGATCGCGCTGGAGGGCACAAGTCTCGGTGTCCTGTCGCTGACGCCGAAGGACCGCTCCCGGCAATTCAGCGGGGCCGAACACCTGATCTTCGAGACGGTGGCCAGCCTGATCGGCGGCGCGCTGCAACGCGCCCGCCAGACGCAGATCGCCGAAACCTCGCGCGTCGAAAGCGAGAACGAGAAGCTGCGCAACGTGTTGCTGGCCTCGCTGTCGCACGACCTCAAGACGCCGCTGACCGTGATGAACGGCGCAGTCGGCACGCTGCTCAAGATGCGCAAGAAACTGCCGCGCGAAGCGGTCGACGAGTTAACCGCCATGTGGAACCATTTGACGCGCCTACAGAAATTCGTCAGCAACCTCCTGCGCATGGCGGCCCTGACCTCGGGGCAGTTGAAACTGAACTTCGAGCCCTATCTTATTCAGGAAGTCGCCGGGGCGGCATTGGCCCGCATCGACGCGCAAAAAGGCCAGCGCCGCGTCCAGACCCAGACCGTCGGCACGGTGCCGATGGTCCGCATCGACGGGGCGCTGATCGAGCAGGTGCTGATCAACCTGTTTGAGAACGCCATCGCCCATACGGCGGAGGACGGCCTGATCAGCCTGACGTTCGAGACCGACGCCGATCGGGTGCGCGTCCGTATCGGCGACAACGGTCCCGGTCTCAAACCCGGCGAAGAAGACCGCATCTTCGAGAAATTCTATACCTACGGCCAGCAAACCTCGGACCGCCAGACGGAGAGCACGGGCCTCGGCCTCGCCATCTGCAAGGCCATTATCGAGGCGCATGGCGGCCTGATCTATGCGAAAAACAACCCTTCTGGCGGCGCCAGCTTTATCTTTACCCTGCCCGTAGATAATACCGAGACATGACTACCGTCCTTATCATCGAAGACGAAACCGACATCCGGCGCTATCTGCGGGCCACCCTGACCGCGCAGGATTACGAGGTGCTGGAGGCATCCACCGCCAAGGAAGGCCTGCAAAAGCTCACGCTCAACCGCCCCGATCTGATCATCCTCGACCTCGGCCTGCCCGATACGGACGGTCAGGACTTTATCCGCGCCGTGCGCGACTGGAGCCGGACGCCGATCATCGTCCTGTCGGCGCGCGAACATGAAACCGACAAGGTGACCGCGCTGGAAAACGGTGCCGACGACTATCTGACCAAGCCCTTCTCCCCGGCCGAACTTCTGGCGCGCCTGAAGGTCGCCCTGCGCCATGCCATGCCTGCTCAGGCCGAGGTCAGCGATATTTTCGAGCACGACGGTCTGAAGGTCGATCAAACCGCCGCTCAGGTCTGGCTTGACGGTCAGGAAATCCACCTGACCCCGATCGAATTTCGCCTGCTGACGACCCTGATCAAGCACCCCGGCAAGGTCCTGACCCACGCGCAGTTGCTGAAAACCGTCTGGGGCCGTCACACGACCGAGCAGAACCACTATCTGCGTATCCATACCCAGCACCTGCGCGAAAAGCTGGGCGACGACCCGCTCAATCCGCGCTTTATCCTGACACGCCCCGGCATAGGTTACGGGTTCAAGGCCTGAGGTCTACACGCTCACTTTTGACCTTTCAGATAGGGCAGCCCGATCATCAGCCGCCGGGAAAGGCTAAGGGCCGCGGCGGCTTTCAGAAAGGCTCCGGGCGCGTCGGCGCTCTCGACGCGCGCGCACTTGCCGACGACATCGCCAAGGGTGGGGAAACCGACATTGTGAAGGTTTTGGGCGTGGCGCTCCAGATGGCCGCTTACGATCCTCATCGCCTGACCCGGTCCGATTTCCAGAGCATCGAGCAGGGATTGCCACACCGCCTTAACGGTCTGAGACGCCTGAGACGGCGGTAGGCGGACGAAGGCTTTCGGGGTCTGGCCGAAGGCCGCCTTCATATCCCGGAGCCACGAAGTCGTTTTGCGCCCTATGCCGTCTCGCGTCAGCGTATCGAAATCGTCGAGCCCGGGATTATAACCCTTATCGTTGTCGATCAGGGCGACAGGGCGAAGGCGAAAATGCCGACCTTCGATCGACCCCAATGCCACGATCACCCCGGACCAGCCCGACTCGGCGGCCTTTTGCAGCGCATCAAGCGTGGCCGCCCGATCACGGCCGTGCTCCAGCGACAAGGCCACCCAACGCCCCTTCTTGTCTTGCACCGGCCACGTCAGAACCTGACTCAGATCGTCGAATTCCGGCCGCGCCAAGGCCGCAGGCCTAAGGAGGACGAGCTCGCCCCGCCCGCTTGAGGCTCGGCTCGTCAGCCGGGCCTCAAGCGCCTGCCAATCGTCGAACAGGCAGGGCCAGGCCTCGATATCGATCAGGTTTCGCGCCTGAATGGACATGACGGCGACGCCGGACGCCGCCGAGAGCCGGCCATCGTCCGACACCTGCGCCTTATCGAGATGAATGCCCGCATGTGCAAGGTCCTTGAGCGTCCTGCCGCTCCACAGGCTTTCCCGCTCATAGGCCCGGACAGGATCGAAACCGGGGTCCTGATTGGCGCCGCGCATCAGGCTGGCCGTCAGCCAGCGGTCGGCGGCGGGCTCGTAGAAATAGCCGGTCACACCGCGTGCGCCGGAAGGCGTGGTCCACACATCGGTGCCACACCCGACGATATGCAAGGTGCCGCCCGACGCATAAGCTCGCCGTGACTGGCCGAAGAGCATGTCCCTGAGGTCGGGGGGCGTTGTTTCACCGACACCGCGCAGGGCCGAAACCAGCAGGAAAGCAGCGGAAACTGTCTCAAGACATCGGTCGGGATCGAAGGCGAAATCTCGCCTCCGGCGACTGCGTATCTGGGCCGACAGGGTGCGCAACAGCGCGGCCAGCCGCGGCAGGGCATCGGCCCGCGAAGAAACCGACAGCAGGAACAGGCGCTCTTCCAGCGATTCCGGCGCCAGATTGAACCCCAGACGGAGAACGTCTTCCAGCGTCGCCGTCACGGCATCCAGAAACTCCGGCGCAACCCCCGTCAATTCCGTTTGTGCAACAGCAAAGTCGCGCGGACTGTCACCCGGCGCGTCAAGGGTCAGGTGAGCACGCACCACGAGCCAGGCTGCCGTATGGACGGCCTTGCGCCCCGCGGGTGCGGTCTTAGAAACCATCCCCTCAGGCCCCAATCCCGTCAGGATGCGAACGACAGGTCCTTCGTCTGGAAAGGTGACCGAGAAACCCTGAGCGTCGGGAACAACGTCGGCCCCGCCCTCGGCCAGTTCAAGCGCTGCGCGCCAATTGGCTTTTCCGGCCCATTTGCGCAGGTCGTCCAGCGGGAGCGCCGCGACATCCGTCTCCGCGCCGCTGCCGACCGTCACGGCCTCGGTCGTGTCCGTCATGGTTTGCGACTGGACGAAAAGCACAGCCGCCAACCGATGGCGGCAGACACCCGGCGCCGGACAGGTGCAGATGGCAAAGGCCGGCCCCCGTCGATCGAGACGCACCGTGTCGCCATCGCACGTGACGGTAACGGTTTCAGCGTTCGCGTCCTGAATCGCCGCCATTCCCTCGGCGACGTCGCGTGCCGCCCGACGGACCAGCCCCTTATTGGCCAGAAGGATCAGAGCCGCTTCGTCAAAGACGGTCAGCGCAGCGGCGAGTCCTGACGGAATCATGCGATCACCTCACCCAGCCAGTCAGCAAAGCGGTCAGCCGTGAGCGCCGCCACCTGCATGCCCGCGGCCTGAAGCCGCTCGGCGGTGGCGCGATCATATTCCGGCGTGGCACCTTCGCCCAAGGCCGCCAGACCGATCAGGGTCACCCGAGCCGCACTGAGTCGTCGGACGGCCGCGATCAACGGTGAAACCGGGCCGCCTTCGCAAAAGTCGCTCAGCAGGACGAAGACTGTGCGCGTGGGCTGTTCGACCAGTTGCTCGCAATAGGTGACGGCGCGCGCGATATCGGTCCCGCCGCCCAGTTGCACCGACATCAGGACCGAGACCGGATCGTGCGCTTCCGCCGACAGATCGACCACGCTGGTGTCGAAGACGACCAGCCTGACGTCGAGCGACGGCAGGCCGGTCAGGATGGCCGCCATGACCGCCGCGTACAGCGTCGAGTCGAGCATCGACCCCGACTGATCGACGCAAAGGATGATGCGCCACGGCATGCGGCGCTCGCTGCGGGCGAAGAAACGCAGGCGGTCGGCGACGATAACGCCACGGGCGGCGTCATAGTTCTTGAGATTGTCGCGTATCGTCGCGCGCCAGTCGAAATTTTGCATCGATTTGCGGGCGCTGCGGCGAAAGCGGTTGACGCGCCCGGACAGGGCCTGCTGAACGCGCGGGCGCAGCCTTTGCAGTATCTCCTCGACGACGGTGCGGGCGATTTCGCGGATCTTGTCCTGAACCTGCGGATTGGTACGCCCCTTGAACGATATCAGGGCCTTGAGCAGGTCGCGATTGGGTTCGAGCGTCCCCAGCAACGCCGGGTCGGACAACAGTTCGCTCATGCCTAGGCGGTCGATGGCGTGGGCCTGAACCGTTTCGAGCACCGACTGCGGAAACAGGGCCCGGACCTCGGCCAACCAGCCGAGCGCCGTCAGCTGACTGGGGTCGAGCGAACCGATCCGCCCCTTCTCCCGACGCAGGCCCCGCCCCTCCATTTCACGCGCATAGAGGTAGTCCAGCGCCCGATCCGCTCGCGCATCCTCCGCATTCAGACGGACCTCGTCGAAGGCGGGCTGCGCATAGCCGCCCAGCACCATGCGCCAGCGTCGCAGGATTTCGGCTTCTCCGGTCATACGATCCCCGCTTCGGCCAGCTGCGCGGCGATTTGACGATCTATCGCCAGATTGGCCACCATCTCGAACTCCGTAACGGCAAAGGCCTGCATCATTCTGGCGGCATCACTCCCGCGTCGCGCGGCGATGGTGTGCGCCAGCCGATCGATGTCACGAGGATCAAGACCGGCAAGCGCCAGCCGGAAGTGCGGTAAAAGGCTCAGAAAATCGTCAGTCTCGACCTTTTCCATCACTTCATCCATCGCCGCAACCAGCTCAGGTACCGACCAGAGCAGCTCGCGCGAGACTGTGATCGCACCACGCAGGAACGCCACCCGGTCGCGCGGATCGCCATAGGCGCCGGTCAAACCACCCTTCAGACGCGCGCCCATCCAGCCACCGTCGACATGGCCGCTCAAGAGGGCCACCGCCGACACGGCCCCGGCCAACGCCGGATTGAGGTCTGTATCGAGCAGGGCTATCGCCGCGTCGTCGAAATCAGCCGACGCTATACCTGCGATCTCGCCCGCCGCCAGCTCGGCGACCTCGCGCATCGTCACCAGCCCGACCAGAGCGTCGGACACCCGGTCGTCTGCGAAACCGGCAATATTCGGCAGAAGAAACAACGCCCGTCGCCAGCCGTCGGCCAGCAGCTTTTCGATGTCGTCGCGCTCGCCAAAACCCAATGCCGGGGCATTGCGCCACAACTGCACCAGTTCGCGCAAGGCCTCGGCGACCGTCCTGAGATCGCTGTCGCCCAACACCTGATCGGCAATGAACGGCAGTATGAGATGCGCTTCGGTAGAGATACCCGCCTGACAGGCGGCGATGAACAGATCGATGGCCGCAGACGCATTATTGCCCTGACCGTTGGCTTCGAGATCGCGCAAACGCCGGCGCGCGGCCACCGCTACCGCCCCCTCGACCGTATCCGCGTCGGCGGCGCATTCGATGAGGCGGGCCTCGACCGATGGCGACCAGGCCACCAACCAGATTTCGTGCAGCCGGTCGAGATCGACACCGGTGCGGAAGTCTGGACCGGCCATGCGCTGGCCGAAACCGGTCTCCAGAAACGCCATGCCATGCAGGAAACGGCTGGCCTTGCGATGGCGCGCCTTGCGGTAGATGTCGAGATCGCGGTTGCGTCGTTCGCCATAATCGAGCGCAAAACCCAGCGATCGGGCGCGGGCGCGGGCCGCTTCGACCAGCGGCGGCGATCCCGCCGACGGCGGCACGTCGCCGAGCGCGCTGCCCGTCAGAAAGGCCATGAGTTCGCTCATGACCGGTGCCGCATCCCCGCTCTCTTCGCCCTTGAGGAAGGCCGAGCGGCAGGCGTCGAGCACGTCATCGCGCAACGGCCCCGGGCGGCCGCGCAACTCGGCCAGCCGATGCGCGTTTTCCAGTGCGCCGCGCACGGTCGGCAAAGAGGGCGAAAAGCCCGGAAGACGATCCCGCACATGAGCAGTAAACCCCATCACCAGATCGGCGGCATGGTCCGCATAGAGATTTGCGCCCCCATCGCGGCGCGCCCATAGACCTTCATAATAGGCCGGCAAGGGCAGGCCCGCCCGGTAACCGGTCAGGGCATTGAGCTGACGATGCCCGTAGCGCACGAGATAGGCCTCACCGCCTTTTGCCCGCGTCACATGGCCCTCCTCACCTTTCAGCAAGGCCGGGGCGTGGAAACCCCCAACCACCGCGACGACAGGTCCTGCCATCCGGCGGCAGGCATCGTCGATCAATCCGCGCATCTGGATTTCGCGCGCCAGGGTGCCGTCGCTTTCCATTTGCGCGGGCTCCGTGCAGGCGCGGATGTGGTCGCAATAGGTGGCGACTCCGGTAAAAAAAGCCTGCCAGTCGCTGAGGTGCAGCTGCGTTTCGAACAGATGGTCCCAGACCTCGTTGCCATCCCGGCACCCCAGCTGCGCGCACAGGGCGCGCACATAGTCGTTGCTGGTCAGGCGTCGTTCATCGTCCGCCTGAGGGGCGCGGGCCTCATCGTCGTCGCGCATGGCGCGGTGCGACATGGGCAGGTCGATGAAGGCCGCCGGTACGCCCCGTTCCTTCGCGAGACGCAAGGCGACATATTCCGGGCTGTGGGCGCAAAAGGGGAAATAGCTGACGACCCGACGCCCGCCCTCTTCGCCCTTGCGGTCATCGACGGCGACGACCGCGACGGGCGGAACGGTTCCGGGGTCGGTCAGCAAAGGGATCAGCGAATCGAAATCGCACGGCCCCTCGATCAGAATAGCCGCAGGCTTGACCTCAGCGATCAGCGCCGCCAGATGCGCGGCGCAGGCGGGGCTATGATGGCGAACGGGCACCACGTAAAGATCGCGCGCCGCGTCGTACAGGGGGGCCGCTGCCGTCATTTAAACCAGCTTGAGCGCGCGCGCCGCCTGATAGAAGTCGCGCCACGGCCCCGACCGTCCCGCACGCTCCTTGACGATATGGTCGATATAGGCCTTGAAACGCTTGCCGTCCTCGGCCGAGTCCTTGAGGATTACGCCCTGGATCTGGCTGGCCACGTGCCGCCCCGTGATGCGGCCATCATCCAGATAGGCGGCGTCGAGGGCCGCGGCATGCAGCACATTGACCGCCTCGGCGGTGGACATGACGGCGTCGGGGCGGTTGAGACCTATGCCTTCACGCGTGCGCCCGGTGCGCAGGTCCTGAAAGGTCTGGACAAGAAGCTCGGCCACCTCGACCTCGCCGCTGACCCTGACCTCAACGGCCCCCAGCCGCTCGGCCAGTTGTTTCAGGATCAGTTCGCGCTCGAAAGCCGGGTCATCGATCGGTCGCACCGTTTCGAAATTGAAGCGGCGTTTCAGGGCGCTCGACATTTCGTGGACGCCGCGGTCGCGCAGGTTGGCCGTGGCGATGACATTGAATCCGGGCCGCGCCTGCACCGCCCGATCCGCCCCCAGTTCCGGGATAGCCAGGGTCTTTTCCGACAGGATCGAGATCAGCGCATCCTGCACCTCCTGCGGGCAACGCGTGATCTCCTCGAAGCGGACGATCCGCCCCTCACGCATGGCGCTCAATACTGGCGACGGAACAAGCGCTCGTTCGCTGGGGCCTTCCGCCAGTAGCAAGGCATAGTTCCAGGCATAGCGCAGGTGGTCTTCGGTCGTTCCGGCGGAGCCCTGAACGACCAGCCCCGACTGCCCGCTGATCGCGGCGGTCAGAAGTTCGGACAGCATCGACTTGGCCGTGCCGGGCTCGCCCACCAGCATCAGGCCCTGATGACTCATGAGGCTGACGATGGCGCGGTCGACCAGAGGGTCGTCGCCATAGAATTTACGCGTGACGCGCAGGCTTTCGTCACCCAGAATGAACTTGCGCACGGCGCGGGCGCTCAAAACCCAGCCCGCGGGACGGCGGCCGTCGTCCGCCGCCGCCAGCCGGCTCAGTTCGTCAGCATAACGCGCTTCGGCGGAGGCTCTCAGCTGTGTCTCTACCATGGCGTCTTTTTCTCCCAGTCAGCCTCGAACCCCGTACCCTTGGCCGCGATGTCGTGAAGGTCCTGCCGCGTCTCGGCCAGCAGGACCGGCGGCACCTCGCCCAGTGCCACAGACGCGCCGTGCCAGCCGCTGTTGCGCCGCAGTTTGGCGAAACTCAGCTCCGTCAGCGCCGCCGGAAGGTTCTCCTCCGGCAGGGGACTGCCCGAAAAATGGATCAGCGCCACCAGACCTGCGGCGTTATAGGTGCGTTCATAGGTAAAGAAGACACCGCCGTCTTCCGCCGCCCCGCGCGTATAGCCCAGCTTGTTGGCCGCGCCCCTGAGCTTGAAGGTTTCGATCATCCAGCCCCGCCGGTCGGTGATGACCGTGTCGGCCTTGTGCGCCGGATCGAACACCGGCAGGTCGCGCCCGAACTGATCGAACGGCGATATGACCTCATAATCGGCCAGATGGGTCTGCCAGCCCTCTATGAGACGGGCCTCGACCAACTGGCTGTGGGCCAGTTGAACGGACGCGAAACGCGCTACATCGACGGCGCCGTCATCGCTATCGCTCAGACTGTTGTCATCGAGCGGCCGGAAGGTCGCCACGCACCTGCCGTCATCGTCCAGCCCCATCCACACCAGCCGTCGCGCCAGACGCGCCACCAACGGATGCCCCATAACATAGAGCTGCCAGTCCTCCACAGGCCATATCCGTTCCAGACACATGGCTTCGCGCAAACGTGCCGTCTGGTCCGGAATGACCTGCTTGAGCTCCTTGCGCGCCGTCGCCAGAGCCTTCTTGGCCTCCTCTATGAGCGGCTTTTCCTCGTCATTGCGCGCCGTCGGCAGGGCTTTGACCGGCTGCCCGGCCCCATTGAGCAGGACCAGAGCATCGCTGGCGTCGAGCACCATACGGTAGGCGCGGTCATTCCCGCATTCAAGCTCTGCCGTCCCGGTTTCGTCGAGCCCCGCTGTAGGTATAGTGCGATCGGCCAGTTCCTCGGTCGTCCAGCCGCGCCGCGCCGCGATCTCCTCGATCAGGGTGGCGGCGTGCGCCTGCACGGTCTTGGCCTTGAAGCGGTTGGCCGTGGCCAGCACGATCTGGATCGCGGCAGGCGACGGATTGGCCGCCAGTGCGTCGAGGATGGCCTTGGCCTGCGACACGCGTGAGCCGTGGTTCTTGAGGAACGCGCGGCACAGTTTCGCCATGTCGGCCCCATCGACCCGCGTGGTCAGGCCCAGCAGGCCCTTGCTGTCGACGGCGCTCCCCAGATAGGTATTGAGTTTGTCTTTGCGGATCTGCGCGAACAGCTTGTCGCGATCGGTAATCCAGTAGCTGGCCGATTGCGGATACTGTTTCACATACTGCAAATTCTGCTTCAGTGTCGTGTCGACCACCGATTCCGCATAGGCATTGGCCTCATCGAGCGTACAGGTGCGCGTATCCTGCGCGATCCAGGCGCTCAGCACGTGGAGGCCCAGACGATGCGCATGACCGGGAGCCAGCCGATCGAGCCACAGGTCCATCAGGGCGTTGCCGCTGGTCTGTTTCAGTCTGGCGGCCAGAACGATCCACCAGCGCACCAGTATCGGATCGACCATCGTCCCGTCGCGCCAGTTCAGTGTGGGCAGAACATCGAACGGGAACCATTCGAGGCCCTTGGGCTGAGCCTTGATCAGGCCCGCCTCGGCCTCTTTTTTCATCTTTAGGGGGTCGAAGACGTCGGACACATCGTCGCCCAGCCGCTCAAGTGCCGTAATCAGGGCCGCGCGCGCCACATCGCTCTTTTCGCTCGTCAAGGTTTTGCGCAAGGCTGGAATTGCGGCAACGACGCCGCGCTGGGTCAGCCATTCGGCAGCGCCCGCTCTCACTTCCTGCTTGCCGTCCTCCAGCATCCGCGTGATCAGGCCGTCGATCCCCGGCGCCCCCGCCAGCAGGCGACGCGCCTCGGCACGCGGCCCTTTGCGCGTCCCCGTCGCCACCGTCAGCAGCGGCATCAAAAAGCGTTGCGGTACCTTCGGCAGGGTCGCCAGCAGCTCCAGCGCCGGACTCACAATCATCGGTTCCTTACCCGACTGCGGTCGAAAACCCAGAGCTTCCTCCAGATGGTCGAAATACCGCGTTACCAGCGGCCATAGCCGTTCGCTGTCGATATTTTCGACCGAACTGCCCCAGCGGCGGGTCAGATGCTCGACGACGGCATCTTCGTCGCGCCACATGGCCCGCAGCACGCGGAGGTCCGCGCCGCCGGCGATACGCCGACGCAATTCAGCCGCGATCGGGCCAGTGATGTAGGGACTGAACGCCCAGAACAGATTGCCGTGGCAACTCCAGGTGTATAGATTGACGATATGGCGCAAGGTCAGGGACGGCGACGACAGGAACGCCTCGATACCCGATCGGTCGAAAGACGCCGGAATCTGCATCCACTGGAAGTTTTTCGGTTCGGACGGGCGTCCTTTTTTACCGTCGTTTTTGCCCTCGGCGGCGTCCCTGATCGCGCGCAGGGTTTCACTGCCCACGCTGTTAAACTGCTTGCTCCAGTGCCATCTTTCCTTTGCCCCCTCGCGCCGGGCCTTGTCCAGCACGGCATTGAAACTATCCATGGATGGACGCAACAGGCTTATCACCGCATCGGACAAGGGCGGCGCGTCGGGTACCGACGGCATCGGGGGGATCGCCACCGTCGATCCATCGAGCGCCAGATAGCTGTCATCTTTGTCGTCGGTCCCACCGTGAGCGGCGGCATGGAGCCCACCAAGGGCGTTTTCGAGCGCCAGCCTGACCTTCGGCGCGCTTTCGTCCGCCAGCCAGTCCCGCAGGATTGGCGCGGCCGCCTCGCCCAGCGCCCGCGCCGCGAATGTCACCAGTTCGGCCCTGACGCCCGGCGCCGAAGCGCTGAACCGATGACGCAATGCCTCGGGAAGGCTTATGGTACTGCCTTTGGTCAGGGCGATCTGTGCGGCTTCCTTCACGGTCTTAGAACTGGAAACCGCGCCATCCATCAGGAGCTCGAGATAGGGTTCCGTCAGACCGAAACGGCCTATGGCCGCCATCAACTGAGCGCGGGGGATCGCCGCCATCTTCGGTGCGGCGGCGAGGATATCGTCGGCCTGGGCCTTCAACCACCGTTCAGTCCCGCCAAACAGATCGACGCAATTGTCTGTACCGTATTGCGTCGGGTTCGGGCCGAAGACGATATCGGCGACGATGTCGCTACCCAGATCGCGTAATGCGGCCAGACGCGCGAGCGCCTCCACGTCACAAACTGTACGATCCCGTACAGCGCGGACGATCACCGCGTGACGCAGCCAGTCGGGCGATTTAGGCGTCCCCATAAGGCCCCAGCTTTGACCCGCCAGCGGGTGAAGGGCCGCGATGACATCGCCCAGCCGCGCCAGTTGCTCGTCGCTCCAGTCCACCCCCGCTTTAAAGAGGTTCGTATAATTATGAGAGCCCGGCCAATACATGCCGGTACTCTGCCAGTGCTGTTGCAGGCTCCGCATCGACAGGGTCGACAGGACAGCGCCCCCGGTACCGTTCGCCACATAGGCGGCGACGTCCTTGTTCAGGCCCGTCTGGTGTTTGCCGAGCTTCTCGAATTGTCTGGAAATCCGGGCAGCGGCTTCCGTTTCGCTCCCGCCACCAAACAGTCTGGACAAGATATTCATATTCCCCCCGAATAGCCCGTTATTGTCGCGCTTCATAACAGAAGCGATATCTGTAAGGCCTTCAACCTATGCAACATTTACCGCTATTTCCAGACAGAAAATCGAGCGCGCCCCCCTTTGGCGTTTTTCGCAGCGTCGTCGGCATTATGCAGAATTCTGGCGACATGATTCGAAGTTTGCGCAAGGGTACGACCGCACGGATTGACGCACGACAGATCGCGTTTCCAGCACGCGCTTAGCCGCGGCATTAAGTGCGACGATGTGTCACAAGAGTTTCGGGATCGGGATTATATCGATGTCCGGGCCACATAGCTTTGAACTGAAAATTGGCTAAGAGACTGTTTGGAAGTCAGCGGTTGAGCGCCCGTGAGGGATTTTTTTCGCAAAACGTAGTTTGGCCGCAAGGCGGAAACGAAGCCTCGATGTGAACATCGGGGCAAGTTTCCAACACAGCGGGCGGAAACAAAGACCCACGGGAGCGACCCGAAGACTTCCCAAACAGTCTCTAAGTTCATTAAAGAACAAAAAAGTCCGTGCCAAAGCACGGACTTTAAGTTGCCTTAGGCTCTAATGGCACAGACGAACAAACACACAGAGTTTATGGCGCGGTAAGGGAGTGGCTTTCGCACCAGGATCGAAAATCAGTTCAGCTTGTAAATCACCCCGACGGAGAACCGTCGTCCGCCATAGCCGATACGCCACAGGTTGGGCACGCCGTCGGAGAAGCCGCGATCGTCGGAGCCCACGATAATCGCCGCCTCTTTCAGCAAATTGCGTCCCTCGAAATACAGCTCGACATTGGGCCTGAACTTGTGCGTCAGCTTGGCATCGACATACTGATAGGCTTCGGTGAAATAGGGCTCACCGGGGTTATAGGGCTGACCGGTGACGTTGATGGGGTTGGCGTTGGGCGTATTGTTCACGCCTGAGTCGCCGCAGGCGGAGATACAGGTGAACACACGGTCCCGGGCCTGCCAGGTGACGCGGGCATTCGTCTTGCCGTCGTCGTACCACAGCGCCAGGTTAGCAAAGTATTTGTACTGGCCCGGCGGGGTCTGGTACTCGCCCGTAATGGGATCGACATAGGTCCGGCTGTTGCTGGCCTTGGTCGTCGAGACGTTGAAATCGGCCCCCGTATAGCGCAGACGCCACGGCAGGAAGGTGAAGGCGGTCTTCGAGGCGAACTCCCAGCCGCTCTGGGTATAGCCTTCGCCATTGACGTAGGTGTTGTAGCGGAAGGTCAGGTTGTCCAGACTTTCACCCGTCTGAGGATCGACTTCGCCGGTGCCCGCAAACAGATTGGCGTTGTTGACCGTGACCGTAACCGGGCCACCGACGCGGATGGTCTGGCGATAATAGGCCAGCGACAATGACGTGTCACGGTTGGGATACCATTCAAGGCTCGTATTGGCCTTGGCGGCCTGATAGGGCTTCAGGTCCGGGTTGCCGAACGTGTCGCAGCTATTGTCCTTGGCGGTGCCATCGGCGTCGAATTCGTTCTCGTTACGCTCATCGACAGTGCAGACCCCGGCAGGCCACAGACGGCCGACCGGCGGTCTGGCCACGGTTTTCGACCAGGAATAGCGCGCGACCAGCTTGTCGTCGAGCACCCACAGGGCGAGGTTATAGCTGGGGAGCCAGTCGGTATAGGTCTTGTCGATGGCCACCGGCTTTTGAAGATTGAACGAGGTAATGCCCGCGGCGGCTTCGCGGTTGGCCGGATCGTAGAGCGCAGTTTTCTGGATCGAGGTCAGGCGGACAAAACCCGATGCCTGAACGCTGGTGCTGACCATGCGCACGCCGAAATTACCGTTGAATGACATGCCCCAGGGGAGGTTCTGCTCGAATTCAGCCATATAGTAGGCGGCGGTGATCTGCTCGGTCGACTTGCTGACGGGTTGGGCATACATCTTTCCGTCGCTGCCCTCGCACACCTTCATGCAGTCGAGGTTGTAGTGTTCAGAATTGACCAGGGCATAGAACTTGTCGGCGTCGATGCTGGTCCAGTTAGTCATGCCTTCGGCGCCGTCATAGCCGTTGAAGAAGACATCGCTGTTTTCTTCGAGCGATTGCTGGAGAATGGCAATCGCCTGAGCCTGAGTGATCGTCTCCACGCCGTAGTAGCGATTGCGCGCCGACGGATCGGGCACATAGCCATAGACGCACTGGTTGGCGACCGTCGTCGTCGGCAGGTTTTCGCAGGCACGGACATTGCCGCGCAGATTGAGGGTCGGCACCTCGACACCGCTCACCGGCTGAAAGCCACCGCCACTCCAGTAGGCCGTCTTCATGTCGCGATAGCTGGCCCCCGTCTTGACGCGAGGGAAGAACGGCACGACGCCTTTGAGGTTATAGCTGGCGTCAATCTTGGCGGCGGTTTCCGAGCTTTCCGTCATTCGCGGGTTCAATTGGATGCCGAAATTGCGCGTCAGCGGCAAACCGGCCGTCACCGGGTTGAACTTGACGAAATTGGCCATGTCATTTTCGTTGTAGTCCGCCGGCAGGTCGTAGGTCCACATGCCGCTGGGCAGCAGCCTCATACGGGCATTGCCGTAATTATAGGTCCGGGCCACACGGCGATCGGTTCGCGAATACGAGGACTCCGTCTGGTTAGCCTGAAAGGTGACGAGCAGCGGCCCGTCCTTGTATTCCCCGCCAAGCAATATGTAGTTGCTCTTGGCCTCCACGCGGTTGCGGATATGGTCGATGCCCAGCGTGGCATTGGTAATGTCCATCTGGACAATGTGATGATTTTCGTCCATCACCAGAGTCGCCGGATTGACATTCAGCGCCTGTCCCATGACCGGGAAGGTATAGTTGGTCGTGGTTGACGTCGCGTTGGCGTCCAGCTGTATGCCGCCATAGACCTGGGTCGGGTTATAGATCCAGTAACCACCCCCTGCCACCGGTGTCAAAACCTGCGACGAGCCGACCGGGATATTGGTGTTGTTGGTCAGGCTTTGGTTCACGAAGCCCGTGGACGCCGCCGTCAGAACAGACACGCCACCGCGTGAACGAAAGCGCGTATCCTCTTCCTGATAACGATCCGCAACCTGATACTTGGCATAGACCTTGAGATTGTCGTTGATGCGGAAATCGAACCGAATATCCCACGCCAGACGATCCTCATAGGCGGTGTAGCGCTGGTCGCGCACCGAGTTCGGCGCATAGTCATTCCACTGGTTCAGACAGGACTGCTGCTCGCTGATCCTTTGCGCCTGTGCCGCCGAGCGGTTGGCGTTGTTCGACCCGGCCTGAATCGCGTTCAGCTCCGTCGCCGTCAGCAACGGGAAGGCCGCGACGCAGTCAGCTTTCGATTTGGCTGCTGCTGACTTTTCTATGATCTGACGTCGGGAACTGGAGTCGAAGAATGTACTCGTATTGGCGGCCAGCGGCGAGCGTAGCACTGGCGTATCCAGCCCTTCGCCCGACACGGTCGAAGGGTTCAACGCGTAGGTCTTTTCCGGCGAATTGTCGAAATCCGTCGTGCGCAGATAACCGGCGCGGTCGTTTGTCCCGGCCATGCCCATCTTGTGGCTGTCGCCCAGCCGTTCAGATTGGGAAAAGTTGAGCAACACTCCCAGCCGGTTGTCGAAGAACTTGCGCGAGGCGATGATATTGATGTTGGGCGACCATTTTTCGCTGAGCGAATTGCGCTCACCGGCGACCCGCATCTGGAAATAAGGCTTGCTGAAATCGAGCGCGTCTCGCGTCTTGATCTGGACGCTGGCCCCCAGGCCGCCTTCGGTCAGGTCGGGCGTGTTGCCCTTGATCACATCGACGCTTTTGATGAGATCGGCGGGCAATTCACGCATGTCCGAACCGCGGCCGCCGCCGTTCGAACCGTTGATGGCCAGGTCGGCGCCATTGGTCGCGACTCCCATACCATCCATTTCGATGCGAATGGCGCCGCCGCCGTTACCGCGGATATTGATGGAAGACCCTTCGCCGGTCTCATCGCGCGACAGGGCGGCCCCCGGAATACGCGACAGAGCTTCGTTGAGGTTACGATCGGGAAAGGAACCGACATCGTCGGCGACGATCGAGTCCTGCGCCGTATTGGAGCGCTTCTTGCGGTCTATAGCCGACTGCTGTGCCCGGCGCGCCCCGACGACGACGACTTCCTGTACACCGTCGGTGCTGATGCGGTCCTCGGCAACGATCGCACGAGCGGGCAGAACCTGTGGCAACGGACCGTCAACTTCAGCGCGCGGACCGGGCTTCTGCACGACCTTTTGACCGGCAGCTTTGATCAGGAAGGTCGTGCCATTGATCTGTTCAAGCGTGGCGTTGGTCCCTTCGAGCAGGCGGCGTAGCGCCTCGTTCGGGGTGAAAGTTCCCTTGACGCCCTGCGTCGTTTTCCCGCTGAGCTGGCGGCGGTCGAACATCAATTCGACGCCGCTCTGGCGTCCGTATTGTTCGAGCGCCGAAATAAGGGCCTGCGGGGCGATGTCGACGGGTTTGGCGACTTGCGCATAGGCCGGACTGGACATGACGAGCGCGGTGGCGGCGCCCGCCGCCAATGCGCGTAGAGTGGTGCTGAGCATTCGCGTTGTTTCCCCTGCCTGTTTTTGGTGGCAGCGGGCCCTCATTATGTGGGCCTCTGAATTGTAAGATGAATGCTCGGGCGGACTCCTCACCTCTCTTATATTATTTTTTTATATCCTTACTCTCGCGCCAGACCAGCTCCGTCGTACCGGCCGACGTCCGCCGGGCCTCGACCGGATAAAACCCCGTTACAGCCTCCAGAAAATTCTGCGGATGGTCGACCCGGAATATGCCGCTGACGCGCAGATCAGCGACCTTCGGATCATTGATCAGAATGCGCGCGTCGGAATAGCGGTTGAACTCGGCCACAGCCGCCGAAAGGGCATCGTCACGGAAGACGACCTGCCCTTCCTGCCAACTGATCGAGCGCTTGACGTCCGCTGTCTCTACCTTGACATCGCTGACGCCGGTCGTCGCGGTCAGTTGCTCCCCCGCCACAAGCTGTTCCGCCCCCAACTGTGGCAGCACGCGTTCGATGCCTTTCAGCTGTAACGGTTCGACAAGAACCTTACCCTCGACCAGCACGACCTTAACCTTATCGCCGTTCAGCCGGACATTGAAGGCCGTACCCACGGCCACGACGTGGCGATCCCCTGCGGTGACGACAAAAGGCCAGGCGGTATTGTGCGCCACCTCGAACAGGGCCTCGCCACGCAATAACCGGATATCGCGGCGATGTTTCGAAAAAGCCACTTCGACGATCGTATCCGTGTTCATCGACACGACAGAGCCGTCGTCAAGAGACACCTTGCGACGCTCGCCCAGACGCGTTTCGTAACGCTTCGTCGTGGCGAGGTTGGTTTCAGAACGATTGGACGCATAGTCCGGACGAGCGCTTATGGCCCCGAATACCGCCGCGCCGGCAATGAACATCAGACCGATCGACGCGGCCACGCGCATCCGGTTCGAGCGGACTTCCGGGACAACCCCAAGCGCCTCCTTGCGCAACTGAAGCATTTCCGGCTCCGCTGCCAACGCGCCGAGATCATCGAACAACTCACTAGCGGCCGCGTAGGCTTCGGCGTGAGTCGGATGGGATAGCCACGCCTGAAACGCGGCTTCGTCGCGCGTGGTCAGCGTCCCCAGTGCGCGCCGCGCCAGCCACCAGTCGGCGGCTTCCTGTGTATCGTTCGGTAACCCTTTAATCATGACAGTTGACTTGGTCATCACTGCGCGCAGCTCCTCAAATGAGCCAAGGCCCGCATCATGTGTTTTTCTACCGCCGACGCCGATATGCCCAACCGCCGGGCGATCTCGGCCCCCTTCATATCCTCGAAACGGCTCAGTATAAATATGGCCCGGGTACGTTCCGGCAATTCGTTCAAAGCGGCCTTAACACGCCGAACCGCATCGCGCCCCATAAGTATGCGCTCGGGTGTCTGAGCGTCCTCGCCCTCGAGCAGTTCCGGCTGGATTTCGATGACCTGTGCGGCATTGCGAAGGGTGTTGCGCCGCCCCGATTCACGCAAAAGATTGGCCGCCGCCTGAAACAAATAGCCCTCGACATTGTCGATGGGGCCGCTCTCGGCACGTTTGAGCACCCTGGCCAGCACTTCCTGAGTGAGGTCGTCCGCCTCCGACGGCGACCGCGTCCGGCGCGCCAGGTAATTGCGGATAGCCGGGGTATAGCGCACCAGAAGGTGGCTGAACGCCTCCCACTCCCTACTCTGCCCCGACGCCTCATTCATCTTACGACCTGCAAGGACAACATACCTTCATATGAATAGATGAACCTGATCCAAAAATCCTCACATACCAGATGAAAAAGATATCACGCTTGTGTTTTCTTCCACGCCTGCGCGCTCGAACGGTATCGCCATCGCCGAGGCTCTGTACGAGAAATCGGCAATTTGGTTGGAACACGTCAGCGACGACCAATATCCCGACCACTGACTGTTCTCATGCGCCCCGGTAACGCAGCGCTTCCACCACGGCGGTGAGCGCGGGCGAATGGCGACGACTGGGGTAGTAGAGGTGATAACCGGAGAACCGGTCGCACCAGTCTTCGAGTACGCGGATCAGGCGGGCCTGCTCAATATGCTCCAAAACCGCGTCTTCGGGTACATAGCACAGGCCCAAACCGTCGAGCGCCGAGTTAACGCGCAGGGCGAGATTGTTGTAAACCAGTTGCCCGTCCACCCGCACCTTGACCTCACGTCCGTCTTTCTCGAACTCCCAGGCAAACAGCCCGCCATAGGTCGGCAGACGCATATTGATGCAGTTGTGCCCCGTCAGTTCCTGCGGCGTCTGCGGTATTGACCGCTCGCGGAAATAGTCGGGAGACCCCACCACGGCCATCCGCATGTCCGGCGCAATCCGCACGGCGATCATGTCCTTGGCGACCTGCTCCCCCAACCTGACCCCGGCGTCGAAACGCTCCGCCACGATGTCGGTCAGACCATAGTCGACGATGATCTCGACATTGACCTCCGGATGGTCACGCAGGAACGGCGCGAGCGCCGGTTCCAGAACCGACACGGCCGCGTGTTCGCCCGCCGTGATCCGGACGGTCCCGGCAGGGCGATCCCTGAGCGCCTTCAGCGCCTCAAGTTCGTTGGTGATTTCCTCCAGCCTCGGGGCCAGCGTGCGCAGCAGGCGCTCACCCGCCTCGGTCGGCGAAACGCTGCGGGTCGTCCGCGTCAGCAAGCGCAAACCCAGTCGCTCCTCAAGCGCGCGCACGGTCTGGCTCAGGGCGGATTGCGAGACGCCCATCTTAGCGGCGGCACGGGTAAAGCTTTGTTCGCGCGCCACCTGAGCAAAGGCGGCAAGATCGTCGAAACTGGGCGTCGGCATTCATTAGACTTTCTAATAATGGCATCCCGATTATAGCGGCTAATCAAAATTGTCCAGCACGCCTAGGTTAGGTCCGGATCAGTACAAAGGATATGGATATGCAGACCAGAACACTCGGAACCCACGGCCTGAAGGTGTCCGCCCTCGGCTTCGGCTGCATGGGACTGAACTTCGGCTACGGCACGGCGGTGTCAAACGACGAAGGCATCGCCCTGATCCGTCAGGCGGTCGAACGCGGCGTGACCTTCTTCGATACGGCCGAGGTCTATGGCCCCTTCACCAACGAAGAAATGGTCGGTGAAGCCCTGCGCCCGGTGCGTGAGGATGTGGTTATCGCGACCAAGTTCGGCTTCAATATCGTCGATGGCAAACAGGCCGGGCTGAACAGCCGTCCTGACCATATCCGCGCCGTCGCCGAGGCCTCGTTGAAGCGCCTGGGCGTCGAGGTCATCGATCTTTTCTACCAGCATCGCGTCGATCCCGACGTGCCGATCGAAGATGTCGCCGGGGCAGTGAAAGACCTGATCATTGCCGGTAAGGTACGATATTTCGGTCTGTCCGAACCCGGTGCCGCCACGGTGCGCAAGGCTCACGCCGTGCAACCCGTCACGACCCTGCAAAACGAATATTCGCTATGGACGCGCGGTCCTGAGACCAATGGCATTCTGGAAACCTGCGAGGAACTGGGCATCGGCTGTGTCGCCTACAGTCCGCTGGGAAAGGGCTTCCTGACCGGGGCCATGTCGAAGGATACGACCATCGCCGAAGGCGATTTTCGCGCCAGCCTGCCGCGCTTCACGCCCGAAGCGATGCAAGCCAATCAGGCTCTGGTTGATCTGCTCAGGCGCATTGGACAGGCAAAGGGAGCAACACCAGCTCAGATCGCGCTCGCCTGGCTGATGGCGCAAAAACCGTGGATCGTACCGATTCCCGGTACGACCAAGCTGCACCGCCTAGAAGAAAATCTGGCCGCTTCCGAGGTCGAATTGACGCCCGCCGACCTTGCCGACATCCAGAGCGCGGCTGCCGGTATTACGGTCGAAGGTGACCGCTACCCCGCCCATCTCATGACGACGGTGGGGCGCTGAGATGCAAAATCTTACCCTCAATAACGGCGTGACCATGCCCATACTGGGCTTTGGCGTGTTTCAAATTCCCGATCCCAAAGACTGCGAGCGCTGCGTTATCGACGCGATCAACAGCGGCTATCGTTTGATCGACACCGCCGCTTCCTACCTCAATGAGGCTGCCGTTGGCGCGGGCCTTAAAAACAGCGGCGTTGATCGGTTCGACCTGTTCGTGACCAGCAAACTGTGGGTACAGGACACGGGCTACGACAAGACGCGCGACGCCATCGACGGTTCGTTAAAGCGTCTCGGTCTCGACTATCTCGACCTCTACCTGATCCATCAGCCGTTCGGCGACGTCCACGGCTCGTGGCGCGCCATGCAGGATGCCTATCGGGCCGGAAAGCTCAGGGCCATCGGCGTGAGCAATTTTCACCCCGACCGCCTGATGGATATCAAGGCTTTCAACGAGGTCACGCCTGCCGTCAATCAGGTCGAGATCAACCCGTTCCAGCAGCAGGTGGACAGCGTCCCCTTTATGGAAGGGATCGGCGTTCAGGCCGAGGCGTGGGCGCCCTTCGCCGAAGGCCGCAACGGTCTGTTCGAAAATCCGGTCCTGACGGAGATCGGGCAGAAATACGGAAAGTCGGTGGGTCAGGTCGTCCTGCGCTGGCTGGTCCAGCGGCATATCGTGGTGCTCGCCAAATCCGTTCGCAGGGCGCGTATGGCTGAAAATCTGGCCGTGTTCGACTTCGCGCTCGACGAGACGGATATGGCGCGGATCGCGGCACTCGACACCGGTACCTCAAGCTTCTTTTCGCACCGTGACCCTGACATCGTCAAATGGATGAGCGAGCGCAAGCTCGACATCTGACGACCCCTCACAGCTCACAGGAGACATACAATGCCCCCGAAAGCCGTTTCACCCCATCGCCGCCAGATCCTGTTCGGGGCTGCCGTTGCCGGGGCTGCGCCGTTGCTCGCGCCCGCCGGAGCGCAAGCTTCCGCAGCGACCGCGAACCGTCCGGGTCGCCGCAAGCTCGGCACGCTGGAGGTTTCCGCCGTCGGGATCGGGGTGCAGAATATGAGCCGTACCTATCAGACCACGATCCCCAGCCGTCCGGAGATGCACAACATCATCCGCAAGGCCTTCGACAACGGCGTAACCTTCTATGATGCCGCCGAAGCCTATGGGCCGCATGAGGTCGAACGTATTCTGGGCGAAGGCGTCCAGCCCTTCCGCGACCAGATCGTTATCGCGACCAAGTTCGGCTGGAACATCGATCAAGCCACGGGCCAGCGTCTGCCGGGCCTGAACAGCCGTCCTGACCATATCAAGGTCGTCGTCGATAACATGCTGAAGCGCCTGCGCACCGACCGGATCGACCTGCTCTATCAGCACCGCGTCGATCCCGCCGTGCCGATCGAGGACGTTGCCGGCGTGATCAAAGACCTGAAGCAGCAGGGCAAGGTGCTGCACTGGGGTCTGTGCGAGATGGGGCTGAATACGCTACGCCGTGCCCATGCCGAACTGCCGGTCAGCGCGGTGCAAAGCGAATATTCCATGCTGTGGCGCGGGCCGGAAAGCGAGGTTCTGGGGGTGTGCGAGGAATTGGGTATAGGCTTCGTGCCGTGGAGCCCGCTGGGGGTCGGCTTCCTGACCGGTGCCATAGATGAGCGCACCGCCTATGCCGACGGCGATATCCGCAAGTCCGAGTCACGATTCGCCCGCGAGAACCTGCCCAACAATCTGAAGCTGGTTGCCCTGCTCAAGACCTGGGCCGCACGCAAGCAGAGCACACCCGCTCAGATCGCACTGGCGTGGCTGCTGGCTCAGAAACCGTGGATCGTCCCCATTCCAGGGACCACCCAGATGGCGCACATGCTGGAAAATACCGGCGCGGCGAACCTCACCTTCACCGCCGCCGAACGCAGCGAACTGAACGCCGCCGTCGCCGCCATCGCGGTGCAGGGCGCTCGTCTGCCCGAAGCCGTGCTGCGTTTTTCCAATGTCGAGGCCCCGGTGAAGGGTTAAACCATGACCGATCTGTCGAGACGTGTGATGCTGACCGTGCCGATCCTGCTGTCGGCCTGTTCGCCAGTGGCATCGGAGGCCCGTGACATGGCAAAATCGAAGATACTCGTGGCGTATTTTACCCGTTCCGGCAACACAAAGGTGATTGCCGGAACGGTGCAGCGCGACCTGCCGGCGGACCTGTTCGAGATCCAGCCGAAGACGCCTTACCCCGACGATTACGAAGCCACGGTCGAACAGGCCCGGATCGAACGTGACCGGGGCATTGAGCCGCCCCTGCTCGGGACGGTGCCCGACTTCGACCGTTACGGGGATATCTACCTCGCCTTTCCGATCTGGGGCGAAACCGCGCCGCCTGTCATTCGGTCATTTCTTAAGACGCACGATACATCGAGCAAGGTCATCCGCCCGCTCATCACTCACGGCGGCTATGGGCTCGGCAACAGCCTAAGCGTACTGAAAGCCCATGCCCCCACAGCGCAGATCGAACCTCCCTTCATCATGGAGGCCGATCAGGAGCGGCGCACGCTCACCCAAGTTCGAGCATGGCTTAGTCAACTCGCTGAAAATTAAAGCCCTGCCTTCTCAGTCGCGCCCCTCCTTAAGGAAACCCGCAGCAATAAAGCTCTCGCAGACCTGAGAATGCGTCGCAAGATATGTTTACACGTGGCGCGCATCCTGATATCGCAGCCCGATGTTCAGTTCAGTCGTTACGTGTCTCGCGGTCATCCTGATCGTTCTCGCCATCGTCCTTCTCTATCTCAAATGGCGGGGTCAGGGATTGCCGGCGGGGTTCGACCGCGCCGCCGTACCGGTGGCGTGGCTGGCTCTGGCGGTGTCGGCGGTGTTGTGGATGCTGGCCTATGAGCCGGACTTCGGTTTGCCGGTCGGGTGCCTGATCGCCATGAGCCTGCCGCTGGCCCTGATCGCGTGGCGCAATGCCAAGGACGATCCCGCGCGGCACAAGCCCGAAAAAGACCGCCGCGCCCGGAGCCTGCCCGACGTGAAAGAGCGCTTCAGCCTGCGCAAGGGCGGCCGGATCGTCGCCCGTCTGTTGTCCAGTTTCGTGATCTCGCCGCTGATGGGTATGGCCGTCGGCATGGTGGCCTGGCTCTACATGCCCGGTCACGGCTCGACCCGCTATGCGTGGGCAGTCTTCGCCTTCGTCACCGCCTCGGTGATCGGCCTCGTGATCGGCAACAGTGCTCAGCGTCCGTGGCGCGCCTTGGGTGTCCTCAGCCTGACCGGTGCGGTCAGCGCCGCCGTGGTCGGCCTGCCGCTCGTGACGGGAGCACACTGATGACGATCTGGCCCAAAGTTCCCGCCGCCTTTGTCCGTCGCGTCCTGCACGGTCACAAGATCCTCGGCCTTGCCCTGTGCGCCATCCTCTACCTGATCTGCCTGACCGGTTGGGTCGGCGTCTATTATGTCGAGTTCGAGCGCTGGGAGCGCCCGAACCTGCCGGAATTTTCCGAGGTCACCCCCGAAGCCATCGCGCGGGCCACCGCCGACACGCGCGTGGTCATGCTGGCCGACACACACCGCGGGCCGTTCGATACCGACATCTATATCAGCCCGCCGACGGACAACGCCCCACGCCTCGTCATCGGCTACGGCCACGAAGCGCGCGGCTACGATGCGCAGGGTAATTTCAAAGGTCCGGCCAACCACGACCTGACGCATTTCCTGACCGAACTGCACTATTATCTGCACCTGCCGGAAAGCTTCGGTATGATCGTCGTCTGCCTGTTCGGGGTCGGCATGATGGCGCTGCTGATCGGCGGTGCCCTGTCGCACCCCAAGATGTTCCGCGACGCCTTCGCCTTCCGTCTGCGCAAGCAAGGCCATCTGACGCGTGCCGACCTGCACAACCGCATCGGCGCGTGGACCCTGCCCTTCGGCCTGATCATTACGCTGACCGGCACCCTGATCGGGCTGGGGCAACTGGTCGCCCTGACCATGGGTCTCCTCTATTATCAGGGCAACAGCCTGAAGGCCTACGAACCCATCTTCGGCAGTCAGGCGGAGATCACCGCCGCCACCGGCGGCAAGCCGTTGCACGACGGCGCGCTCCTCACCGCCCTGCGTCAGATCGAGGCCGCGCGTCCGGGGGAACCGGTCAGCTTTATCGCCGTCCGCATGGTCGGCACCCCGACCGAGTTTCTGGAGATCACTACCAAGCCGTCCCAGCGGCTGGTCTATGGCGAGGCGTGGCGCTTCGATGCCAAAGGCCATCTCAAGGGCAGCTATCATTTGTCGGATGGCCCCGCCGGGCGTCAGGTCGCCGCCAGTCTGTACAGCCTGCACTTCGGCGATTTCGGCGGCTGGTCGGTCAAGCTGATCTATGCCTTGCTCGGCTTCGGCCTGACCGTGATGATCGCCGCCGGGATGGATATCTGGCTGATCAAATCGGCCGAAAAGGGCAAGCCGCGTCCGCTGATCCACCGGCTATGGACGGTGTTGATCTACGGCGCCCCCGCCCTGATCGCGCTGGCCTTCGCCCTGGCCATGAGCCTGCATCTATCGCCGGTCGCGGTGTTCTGGGACGGCATGGCGGCGCTCACCATCGTTACCCTGATCAGCCCGAAATTCACGCAAGCCCCCGTCCAGACCGTATCCAGACTGATGCGTCTGGGTCTGGGCCTGTCTCTGATCGCCATGGTCGTGGTGCATCAGGCCGTCCATCAATCGTTCAGCGTCGCCGCCGTGCAGGTCAATCTGACCTTGCTGCTGCTGGGTCTCGGCTTCATCGGATTGACCATACGTAAGCAAAAGAGTCCTGCAAATACAGAGGTGTGACCTCAAAATCCATCTTTGCACAAATCGTGTTTCAAGATTGCAATCGATTCGCAATTTACTTGACACGGCCCGCCAAAGGCGTAAGTGCGACGCATTCTTAGATGGCGGCTTTGTGTGTGCCGCGTTTGTAAAAGGTATCCCCATGTCCCGTAGCCACCTCCTCGGTTCCGCCTCCGCCTTACTGCTCGCCAGCCTCGCCCTGCCCGCCTTCGCCGCCGATGCACCTGACGCCGAACCGACCGAAGTCGTCGTGCTGGGCAAGCGCGTCATCCGCGAGTCCGCCGGGGCGACCGGCCTCGACCTCAGCCTCCGTCAGACGCCGCAGTCGGTGACCGTCGTTTCCGCCGCGCAGATGAAGGAATTCGCCCTCACCGACGCTAACCAGCTTCTCTCGACCCTGCCCGGCATCAATGTCGAAGCCTCTGAAACCGACCGTACCTACTTCAATTCGCGCGGCTTCGACGTGGTCAATTTTCAGGTCGACGGCGTCGGGCAGCCGCTCGACTGGGGCCTGCAAACCGGCGCGCTGGATGTGGCCATTTTCGAGCGCATCGAAGCCGTGCGCGGCGCCAACGGCATGATGACCGGCACGGGCAATCCGTCGGCGACGATCAACTATATCCGCAAGCGCCCGACGAAGGATTTCCGCGCCAATGCCTCGGCCAGCTACGGCAGCTGGGACCATCTGCGCCTGACCGGCGACGTGTCCGGGCCATTGAATGAAAGCGGCACCCTGACCGGTCGCTTCGTCTATGCCAATACCGATACGGAGTCCTATCTCGACTATTACAGCGTCAACCGGAACGTCTATTACGGTGTCCTGTCGTGGGATATCACGCCCAAGCTGAACGCTACCGCGGGCTATTCCAAGCAGGACAATCTGGCCACCGGCAATAACTGGGGCGCCCTGCCACTGGTCTATACCGATGGCACGCCGATCAACTACGACGTTTCGGCCAATACCTCGGCCCCGTGGACCTACTGGGACACGCACAATGCCACGACCTTCACCGAACTTTCCTATCAGTTCGACAACGGCTGGACCGTCAAGGGCATCTATACCTACAAAAACCTGAGCGACGAAGCCAAGCTGACCTACGCCTACAACTATCCGGACACAACGACCGGCCTCGGCGTGGCAGGCTTTGCGGGTTATTACCCCTCAAGCTGGAAGCAGAACCTGTTCGACCTCGTCGCCAACGGTCAGGTCTCGCTGTTCGGGCGTGAGCATCAGGTTGTGGTCGGCGTCAACTCTAATAAAAGCGACACCCTGCGCTGGGCGGGCGAGGCCGCAGCCTTCGCCTATCCTGCCTATAAGGGCGCTCAGATCGTCGCCCCGGCCGAACCCACCACCTTCGCCACGCCGTACGAAGCGGCCAATGTCACCGATAAGCTGACGCGCGCCTATGCCGCCATCCATTTGAACTTTACCGACCGCTTCAAAGGCCTTGTCGGCTTCAACGCCATCGACCTGACGACAACCGGCGTCTCCTACGGCGTGACGCAGGACCGCTCTGAGAACAAGGTCAGCCCCTATGTCGGCGCGACCTACGACGTAAATGCCAATGTCTCGCTCTATGCCAGCTATACCGACATCTTCAATCCGCAGGCCGAGGTCGATATCAACCGCAAGCGTCTGCCGTCGGCGGAAGGCAAGAGCTACGAAGCCGGTGTAAAAACCGAATGGTTCGCCCGCCGCCTCTACGCCACGGCGTCGGTCTTCAAGTCGGAACAGAGTAATCTGGCCGAGTTCGTCGGCTATATCCCCAATACCTGGGACTCCTATTATGCCGGTGTCGATACTATCGTCAAAGGCTACGAGTTCGAAGTCTCGGGCAAGATCACGCCAGACTGGAGCATCAATGGCGGCTGGACCGATCTGTCGATCGAAAACAGCGCCGGTCAGGACGTTCGCCTCTACCTGCCGCGTCGATCGCTGAAAATCAGCACGACCTACAACCTGCCGCAGTATAACGACCTCAAGCTGGGTGCGTCGCTGCGCTGGCAGAGCGATGTCGAAACGACGGCCCTGACCACGACGATCAAGCAGGAGGCCTACAGCGTGGTCGATCTGTTCGGCAGCGTCCGGGTAACCGACAAGGTTCGCGCCTCGCTCAACGTCAAGAACGCCTTCGACGAAAAATACTGGGGCGGGCTGCGCTGGGGGCAGTCCTTCTATGCCGCCCCGCGCAGCGCGATCGTCAGTCTCGACTATTCGTTCTGATAAAACCAAATGGCCCGGAAATGTATTTTCCGGGCCATTTGTTGGCAAACCTTTACGATGCTGAGTTTCTTTAAGATTGAGATCGGTATCGCTTCCTGATCGCGCCAAAAGCAGACATTTGGCTAATACCGAAAATCCTGCTAGCGGACATTCAATGGAAATAACCTATTTCGATCACATTTCTGATCAAGTATAACAACCGCAACACTGAGCGGCACGGGCCTAGGTGATTGATTCATTCACCATGTGCCCGTCATGAAATCTCGCTCCTCCGCCGATACCCCTCCCCCCGTCCATGCCCTCCGGGCGCTGGAGGCCTGTGTGCGCCTCAAAAGCTTCGCCCGGGCCGCCGATGAGCTGGGTGTTACCGCCAGCGCCATCACCCAGCATATTCGCACCGTCGAGGATTGGGTCGGCAAACCGCTGTTCCTGCGCCGGGGGCGTTATGTGGTGCCGACCGATATCGCCGACGCCGCCATGCCGTCGTTGCGCGAAGGTTTTGACCGATTGCTGGAAGGGACGCGGCTGCTGCGCGAGGCCGACCGCAAGAGCTATGTCGTGTCGATTTCCGCCCCGCCGTCCTTCGCCGCCAAGTGGTTGCGACCGCGTCTGGAGGCGTTCCGCACCTTGCATCCGGAATACGAGGCGTGGCTGTCCGCCGACCTCAAACTGGTCGATTTTTCGACGTCGGAGATCGATATCTGCGTCCGCTATGGCCCCGGCGGCTATCCCGGCCTGACGGCGGAGCAAATCCTCAGCGAAAGCATTACCCCGGTCGCCTCACCGGCGTTCATCGCTCGTCACGGCCCGTTCCATCGCCCTCAGGATATCCTTCAGGCGCGATTGCTGCACGATATGGGCGCGGAAAACGACCCGTCGAGCCCGTCATGGTGGATGTGGTTCGACTCGCGCGGTTTCGACGACCTCAGGGCGCTGGACGGCCCACGCTACAACGACCCGGCGCTGGTCATCGACGAAGCCGTCGCCGGACGCGGCGTGGCCCTGGCCAAGCGCGCCATTGCCGAAAGCGATATCGCCGCCGGGCGTTTGCAGCCGCTGTTCAACGACCAGACACCGCTCAGCTTCGCCTACTGGCTGGTCTGGCCGCGCGGCCGCACCCTCCCCGCCCCGGTCAAGGCCTTCATCGCGTGGATCAAGAGCGAGGCCCAGCGCGGTCTGTTCGTTGATGGCGAGGGGATTTAAACGACCTTGGCCACATGCGTCTGCAACCCATGCAAGCGCGAATAGAGCCCCTGCTGACGGTCGAGCAGCGAGTCGTGGTCGCCCTCTTCGGCGATTTGGCCGTCCTTCATGACGATGATCTTGTCGGCGCTGGCGATGGTCGACAGGCGGTGGGCGATGACCAGCGCCGTGCGGCCCCGGAGCAGGGTTTTCAGCCCGTCCTGCACCAGCTTTTCCGACTCGGTGTCCAGCGCCGAGGTCGCCTCGTCGAGGATGATCAGGCTGGGGTCGCGCAGGATGGCGCGGGCGATGGCGATGCGCTGCTTTTCGCCGCCGGACAGGCGCACGCCGCGTTCGCCGACCATCGTGTCGTAACCTTCGGGCAAGCGGCTGATGAAGTCGTCGGCGTGGGCGGCTTTTGAGGCTTCGATCACGTCGTCGCGCTGGGCACCGACGCGGGCGAAGCTGATATTGTCGCCGATCGAGTCGTTGAACAGGGCGATATCCTGAAGCACCGCGCCGATGCGGGTGCGCAGACTGTTTTGCGTATAGCTGCGGATATCGCGGCCATTGATCAGGATTTCGCCTTCGCTTACGTCATAGAAGCGCATGGCCAGCTTGATGATGGTCGATTTCCCCGATCCGCTGGGTCCGACCAGCGCCACGGTCTGCCCCTCGCCTGCGGTAAAGGACAGGTTGCGGAGCGCCGGGCGCGTCTGGCCCGGATAGGTGAAGCCGACATTGCGGAATTCGATGTGACGGATGGGCTCGACCTCGACGGCATCGGTGCGGTCGGTGACTGTCGTCGGCACCTCGATCAACTCGACAAGGCGTTCCGACGCGCTGTCGACATCGCCCGCCGTATTGACCAGCCGCGTGATGGGCACAATCGTCGTGATGACGGCCTGAGTGAGCGCAAAGACCAGCAGGATATCGCCGACCGTATAGGCCTGATGCAGCGCGCCCCAGGCGACCCAGCCGATCGAGCCGATGACGGCCAGTGAATTGATCAGATTGACCACCACCGCCGAGCGCTGCTCGATGCCGGTTTCGGTGCGGCGAACGTCCCACCATTCGTCCTGAACCGCGTCATAGCGCCGCTGAACGATGCGCTCGCCGGCGAAGCTGCGTACCGTGGCGATCTGGCTGACCATTTCGCTGAGCAGGCCGCTCATCTTGCCGACAAGGCCGTTCCAGCGGCGGCGCAGGGGCTTGGTTTTCTTGACGGCGAGGTAGGACGAAATAAGATTATAGGGCACCAGTAACAGCATGACGAGGCCGACGGCCGGAGCCTTTATCAGCAGAACGATAATCCCGAAGACGAGTTGCAATATGCTGGCCAGCGTCCCTTCGGAGAGTTGAAAGAGCCATTGGGTGACGGTGATGCAGTTGCCGAAACGGTCGGTGATGTCGCCGACGCGGTTTCGCTCATAGTAGTCGAGCGACAGGCCGGTCATGGTCTCGAACACCCGTCGGCGCAGGGTCGAGATGGAGTGGAGCCAGAGCTGGTCCGACTGATGGTCCTGCCAGTAGCCGAACAGGGTGGTGAACAGGCGGATGACGGCGAAGGCCCCTACCGCCCAGCCGACCGCGATCAGGGCGGCGTCGTAATCGACGCGGTTGCCGAACAGGTCGGTGATCGTATTGACGATGCTGCGGAAGACATAGGGGGTCGCGGTCGCGCCGAACCCCAGCACGGCGCTCGACAGGATCAGGCCGATAATGCGGCCTCGATATTCCGGGATGAGTTGAATGATTTTCCAGATATTGGTCATGGTGGCCCGGATATATAAAGTCGTAGGAAGGCCCGCGCGGTATCCTGCGTGGGCCTGTAGAAAGTTACGCGAATTACTCGGCGGCTTCCTGATGGATGGTGCCGTCCTGTGAGACGGTCGCCGTCTTCGGAATCAGGCCGCTCATGCGCCATTGCTGCTGATAGACACCGGGGCCGAAGGGCTTGGAGCCGCCCAGCGAGGCGGCGAGCGTCTGGAACTGCGCGCCCTCTTCGAGGAGCAGGATGAAGTCGGCCAGCGCCAGCAGGCCCTTCTTGCCCCAGACGGTGGCGCCGCCATTGGCTTCGATGATGCCGGGGATTTCGGCGTCGATCTTCAGCTGATCGAGGATGAAGTCGACCTCCGGCTGGAGACGATCGACATAGACCGGCAGCGAGCGGACGAAGCGGTGGCGCTGCACCGGCACGTAGAGGAAATCGAGTTCACGATGCGCCTGCGCATAGGCCCCCAGATAGGGCGTATGAACGTGGCTGATCGTCGTCACGTCGTCGTGCTCACGGAACAGCTTGGTGTAACGGCCTTCGCCGCCGGGTCCGGCTTTACCGAGATAGACCGTGCCGTCGAAACCGACGACGGAGGTACGCACCTCGTCGAGGTCGTCGCCCCACGGACCGGTATAGCCGAGATTGATCAGCTTCTCTTCGCCGGGGATGCGCTGTACGAAGCCCAGCGTGCCGGTGGCCGAGATGGTGCGCGTTTCGCGCAGGACGCGGAAGGCCTTTCGCGCGTCTTTTTGCGCCTGAATGACGAAGGCGGTGGCTTCGGGCGACAAGCCCGCAATCGATTGTATGTCGGACATGATGTGATCCTTTCTATTAAAATTATTCCGCTGCCACACGCAGCGTTTGACGACCACGCACCAGCGGAAGAACCTCTTCCCCGACCCGGTAAGCTTCTTCGAGGTGCGGCGTGCCGGCGAAGATCAGGCCGCCGACGCCGAGGCCCAGCAAAGTGTCGATGCGTTCGGCGGCGGTCTCGTAAGAGCCGACGATACCGAGCGGCGATCCTTGCGCGCCGAGAATGCCAAGGCCCGAGAAGAAGCCGTCGATTTGCAGGTCTTTCGGGTCTTTGTCGGCGGTCGGGCGCAGGTGTTCGGGGATGGGCGAGCCCACCGCGTCGCCCCGGCGCATGGCGGCACGCTGACGCTCGATGGCCTCCCAGTCGGCATTGGCCCAGCCACGGCGCACCTCGGCCCAGGCCTCTTCTTCGGTCGCGCGGGCCAGGATGTTGAGGCGGATGGCGGGTTTGACGCTGCGACCATCCTTCGAGGCCAGTTCGCGCACGCGGTCGAACTTGGCGCGCAGCTTGTCCAGCGGCTCCATGTGCGTCAGGTTGAAGTCGGCGTGCTTGCCTTGCGCGGTCAAAGCGGCATCCGACGACCCTGCGAAATAAAGCTCCGGGCGGACCTGACCGGCCAGCGGCGCGGGCAGACCGGCGTCCTTCACCTGATAGAACTTGCCGTCATAGCTGAACGGGCCGCCGTTCCACACGCCCTCGAACACATTGAGGAACTCGGTCGTGCGGGTATAGCGGTCGTCGTGGGCGATGCGGTCGCCCCACCACAACTGCCCCGGACCACCTCCGCCGGTGATGATGTTGAACAGAAGCCGCCCGTTCGACAGACGTTGCAGCGATGCGGCAGCCTTGGCGGCATAGACCGGATTGATCCACGGCGGCTGAAACGCGATCATGAAGCGCAGGGCCCTGGTGTGCCGCGCCAGCGACGACGCGATGACCCACGGATCGTCGGTCTGCGGGAAGGACGGGATCAGCGCGCCGTCGAAACCGGCGGTTTCCGCCGCGCGGGCGATCTCGAGCAGATGCTCGTGATAGGCCGCCGGATCGTGCGGCGACGGCGCCAGATTGCCGGGTTTCAACGCGCCCCAGTCGCCGCGCGTATCGGACGGTAGGGCGACATCGGCGCGGTCGCCGTGGGTGGGAAGTCTCCAGTGGAACTGTACCATTTCTTTTGCTCCTTATGCCGTTTTCTGCAAGCGACCGGCCCAGCCCGACAGGCGCGGCAGGACGTGCTGGGCGGTGCGATAGGCGTCTTCGAGATGCGGACGGGCGCGCAGGATCAGGGTGGAGACCCCGACCTCGACATAGGCTTCGAGCCGTTGCGCGACGTGATCGTAGTCGCCGCTGAGGCGCGGATCGCCCTCCCCGTCGCGCGTATGGGCGGCGGCTTCGGCCTCGGCCTGCGTGTGACGGGCGGTGATTTCGGCGCGCAGGCCGAAGCGGATCGAACGATCTCCGGCCAGCGCTTTCAGCCGTGCGATATGAGCACTGACGATTTCCGGGCTTTCGGAGTCGAAGAGATAAAGATCGGCGTGTTTCGCCCCCAGCACCAGAGCTTCGTCGGTCGTGCCCGACAGGACGATCTCCGGCAGGGGCTGCCCTTCCAGCGGGCCATTGAAGCCGCCGTTGAGCACCTCATAATACTGCCCTTCGAAGGTGTAGGGCTTCTCGTTCCAGAAACCCTTGAACACGGTCAGGAACTCATCAGCACGGGCGATCTGTTCGGCCACGCTGCGGTCGTGACCGTGCCATGCGCCAGGCTCAGCTTCGCGCGTCACCAGATCGAGGACCAGCCGCCCGCCGGTCAGGCGCTGAAAGCTGGTGGCGATCTTGGCCGTATAGACCGCCGACAGGAAATGCGCCGGCAGTTCGGGCACAAGCTTGAGGCGGCGAACGTCGCGGGCAATGGCCCCGGCGACGATCAGCGGCTCTTCGCCCTCGTCGGTTTGCGGGATGATCACCCCGTCGAAACCGCCCAGTTCGGCGGCGCGCGCCACCTGCACGAGGTAGTCGTAATAGCTGACCTCTTCGTGCCCGTGGGCGCGATCGAAGCGCCACGCCCGCGACGGGGCGTTTTGGTAATCGCCACGGTTCCATTGGCTGCGGTCGGCGGTGCGCCCGTCGCCATTGACGGGTAATTGCCAGAATATTTCGAGTGCCATGACTCAGGCTCCAGTCTTGAACTTGCTTGCGTCCCAGTAGGTTTCTAGGGACAGGGTTTTGAGGGCTTTTTCGACCAGGCTGTCGTCGAGCAGGGCATCGACATCGACGTCACCGGTGATAATCCCGTTCTGCTTGGCAAAGGCCGAGGCTTCGCGATAATGGGTGTAAAGTTCCGGCGGAAAACGCGGCGACCAGCGGTCCTTCCAGCTGATGTTCGACTGATCGTAGGTCCGGCGGACGATGTGTTCCGGCGTGCCGTTGCGCGTGCCGAGCAGCACGATCTCGTCCTTGTTTTTCTCATCCGAAATCCAGTGCGCGGCGCGGACATAGCTATCGACGACCAGTTGCGCGATATCGGGCTGGTCGCTGAGGAACTTGCGCGATACCCACTGCCCGCCCCAGCTTTTCCAGTCGAGCGGCTGATCGGCGGTGGACCAGATGATTTTCGCCACGCCCTTGTCCTCCAGCCCGAAGGCCGAGATGGTGAACAGGCCGTCGACCCCGCCGGTCGCCACGGCGGCGGCCCCGGCGTCGGGGTTGATATTGAATATCTGGAAATCTTCGTAGGTCAGGCCCTTCGAGGTCAGCAACCGCAGCAGCGGCAGCTCCCACGGACGCCCGCGATGGATGGCCAGACGCTTGCCTTTCAGGTCTTCGATGGACTTGGCCGTGGAACCTACTGGTACGACCAGATAGGAGTCGCTGGGGTTGCCGGGGAGGACCAGCTTGGTCTTGCCGGTCGTGTTGCTGGCATTGAGGATGATCGACGGCAGGTCGGAATAGCCCGCGAACTGGATCTGATGGTTGGCGAAGGCCTCATTGACGATGGGGCCGACGGCGGAGTTAGGGGCCGGGAAATATTCCAGCTTGATGCCCTTTTTCTCCAGCCCTTCGCGCAGCCAGCCGAACTTGTCGACCACGTAGTCGAGGCCCGACAGGCGCACCTTCTGACCCGCGAAGCTTGACACGACGGCGATCTTGAGCGTGGTGATCCCGGCCTTGTCCTTCGACACCGAGCAGCCGGACAGGGCCACGCCGAGCGCAGCGGCGAACCCGCCCGCCAGAACACCGCGACGGGATGAATTAAAACCGGTCATATGACGACTCCGTTGGTAAGGTCTTTGAGCACTTCGTCGCGAATAGCGTGCAGGACGGGTGAGGCGCGGTCGCGCGGGTGGGCCAGCGGCACATCGACGATGCGGCGGATGCGGCCCGGCTCCGGGTCCATGATGACGACGCGGTCACCGAGATAGACGGCCTCTTCGACATCGTGCGTGACCATGATCATGGTCATGCGGTGCTGAAGCCAGATGCGTTGAAGCTCGTTCTGCAAGCGCAGGCGCGTCAGGGCGTCGAGCGCGCCGAGCGGTTCATCGAGCAGCAGGACCTTGGGCTGGCTGACCAGAGCGCGGGCGATGGCCGCGCGCTGGGCCATACCGCCGGACAGCTCCTTCGGATAGGCGCTCTCGAAGCCCTTCAGCCCAACGAGGTCAATCAGGTCGAGGACGCGCTTATCCTTCTCAGCCTTCGGTATATTCTGGTTGACCAAGGCGAAGGCGACGTTTTCGCGCACCGTCATCCACGGCAGCAGCGACGGATCCTGAAAGATCATGCCGCGGTCGAGACTGGGAGCGTTAATGACCTTGCCATCGAGCTGGATCGTGCCGGAATAGTCGTTCTCGAGACCGGAAACGAGACGCAGCAGGGTCGATTTGCCGCAACCGCTGCGTCCGACGATGCTGACGAATTCGCCCTCATGCACATCGAGGTCGATATTGAGCAGGACACGCAGAGCCTTCTGGTCGATGACGTAGTTCTTCGACAGCGACTGGATGCTGAGCTTGGCCGTGGGGGATGGGGTTTCAAAAGGCATGGTGCTTATCTCACATTGCGCCAGCGCAGGACGCGGTCGGCGATCTTGCTGACGATGAGGTTGGTGACGTAGCCGGTGACGCCGATGATGATGACGGCGAGCAGCACGACCTCCATGCGGAAGGCGGCCTGACCGTTGGCCATCATGTTGCCGAGGCCGGGCCCGGGATTGAAGAACAGCTCGCTGCCGACCGAGGACAGCCAGGTGAAGGCGACCGCCTGCATCAGGCCGGTGAAGACGCTGGGCAGTGCGCCCGGCAGGACGATGTGACGGAAGGTCTGCCAGCGGCTGGCGAGGAAGATGCGGCCCACCGCGACGTGACGGGCATCGATGTGCTTCAGGCCTTCATAGGTGTTGAGGACGGTGGGATAAAAGGCGGCCAGCGAGATAATCAGCAGCTTCGACGGCTCGCCATTGCCGAACCACAGGCTGATCAGGGGGATGTAACCCAGCAGCGGCACCTGACGGATCGCCTGATAGATCGGATTGACCAGCACATCAACGGGGCGGAAGGTCGCCATCAGGGCGCCCAGCGACACGCCGAGCAGCCCGCCGATGGCAAAGCCCGACGCGGTGCGCCCGAGGCTGGCCAGCCAGTTGATCGGAATTTCCCCATCGGCAAAGTGTTCGATCAGGCTTTTGAACACACCGTCCAGCGGCACGAAGACATAGGCCTGAACCGCGCCTTGCTGCGAAGCCAGTTGCCACGCCACCAGCGCCAGTATGGGAATGACGAAGCCGCGCAGACCGAGAAAAAACTTGGCAATTCGGTCACCGGTCGTGGGTCGGATATCGGTAAGGACGGCGGTATTCATGCGTTCTGTTTCCGTGAGCCGCGCGTCAGGACCCGCTCAAGCGCGCGGAACCCCTTGTCGAGCGTGAAGCCGATCAGGCCGGTGATGACGACCCCGATGAGGACCAGATCAAGGCGGAAGGTCTGACGCCCCCACTCCATCATCTGGCCGATGCCGCTGTCGGCGACGAGCAGTTCGGCGGCGACCAGCACCATCCACGAGCGGGCGAGCGCCGTGCGCAGACCCTGCACAAGCACCGGCAGACTGGCCGGGACGATAACGTGGGTGAATTGCGTCAGGGCCGGGATGCGGTGGATGCGCGCCACGTCGAGCCAGGTGCGCGGGATGCCCTTGACGCCCTGAAATGCGGCCAGCGCAACGGGTAAGGCGGTGGCCTTGGCGACCAGCACCAGCTTCACCGTCTCGCCTACCCCGAAGATCATGATGAAGGCCGGGATCAGCGCCACGGTCGGCAATTGCCGCAGGATGTGGAACCCCGGCAGGACATAGGCCTCGGCCTGTTTCGACACCCCCATCAGGGTGCCGAGCGCAATGCCGATGCCTGCGCCGATCAGGTAGCCGCCGAACAGGCGACCGAGGCTGCCCGTCAGGTGATCCGGCAACTGACCGTTGCTCCAGTAGGTGACGAAGGTGGTCCACAGAACCTCAGGCGGGACGACGATCTCTGCCGGAAACCAGCCGCTGCGGCTGAGCAGCGTCCAGCCGACGATCAGGATGATCGGGGACAGGACCGCCGCCAGACGCTGCCGCTTCCACGGCTTGCGTTCGGGGGCCGGGGGCGCCAAAAGCGCCACCGGTGCCGCCGTTACGCGGGTTTTCAGTATGACCGAACCGTCGTCCACGCCATTCTCCTCCTAGAACCGTGCCGACAACGACAGCAGGTAGCTGGTCGGCTTGCCCTGCTTCGAGGACGAGCCGTTGTTCGACGGCGCGATGGCGTGGATGTAATATTGCTCGTCGGTCAGGTTCTGACCGGTCAAAGCGAGGCGGTACTGGCCCTTGGCGCCGAAGGCGAGCGCGACATTGGCGCTGACCAGGCCGTAACCCTTTTGTTCGAGGGTCGGGTCGAACTCCAGCGTCGGGTTGTAGTACTGCTTGGCGAGGTAGCGGTAATCGACACCGGCCTCCAGTTCGACACCGCTCCACAGTTCGCGGCTATAGTCGACGCCGACCGCGCCGGTGAATTTCGGGGCGCGGGTGAATTCGCCGCCCGACGGGTCGATGGTCGCATTGACCAGACCGAGGCGCGGATAGTTAACGCCCGACTGGATCGGATAGTTGGTATATTCGCTGGCCAGACGCCCGAAGGCGCCCTTGAAGTGCCAGTTATTGTTGGGGCGGTAATCGAGCGTCAGTTCGACGCCCTTGACCCAGCCGGCGGCATTGGCATAGCCCTGCCCCACGGCGGTCGAGGTCGTGCCGGTATTGGTCCCGGTGCTCGGCAGGATGACCAGCACCTGAATGGATGGGTAATCGTAGTAGAAGGCCGACACATTGGCCGTCAGCTTGCGATCGAGCACCTGCGTCTTCAGACCGAATTCGTAGGTGGTGATTTCTTCCGGCTCGTATTCGCGGATTTGCAGGGTCGCGGGCGTCGTGCCGTTGTTACGGCGGCTGTTGAACCCGCCCGAAAGGTAACCGGTCGCCAGACGGAAATAGCCCAGCACATTGTCCGAGAACGCATATTGCGGCGTGATGTCGAAGGTGAAGCTGTCGTAGGTCTTTTCCAGCGAGGCCTGCGAATTGGTGTTGAGCGTCGCATTGACCGACGAGGTCTTCCACCATTCGGCTTCGTTATTGAAGGTCACCGTGCCGGTCGCCACCGTAAACGACTGACTATAGGTCTTGGTCTCGCTGTTGAGACGCCCGCCGACGGTCAGCTTGAATTTGTCGCTGAACTCATAGGTGCCGCTGACGAAGGCCGCCGTGCTTTCGGTGATGGTGTCGGTCAGGGTTTGCGAATAGTTCCGCGTCGAGGCGGGTGAGGTATAGACATTGAGATTGCCCGCCCAAGAATCCGAACCGTTCAGTTCCTTGAAATAGTAGAGACCGGCGATCCAGCTGAAAGCCCCCGTATCTGGCGAGGCCAGACGCAGTTCCTGGCTATATTGCTTGTCCGGCGTCACCTGACGCGAGACATTATTACGCAAAGGGATCGAGCCGGAACCGTTCGACCAGCGCGTCAGCTTGTTTTCCTCATACGCCGTGATCGAGGTCAGGCTGTATTCCCCGAGGTTCCAGCGCACGCGGACGAAACCGCCATCGTTGCGGATCGTCTGGCGGCCCGTGTCGGCGACCCAGCTATAGCCATAGGGCAGCGGGTTCGCCGGGCTGGTATAGCCCTGATTATAGGTCGGATTATTTATCGGCGCGACGGTCAGGTCGGGCTGGATATAGCCGGGGCTCTGATCGCCCTCATAGTCGCGGCGGTGATAGTTGAACAGGATGTCGAGGTGTTCGGTCGGCGTCCACAGAAGCTGCGCGCGCACGGCCTTTGCATCGTTTTCACCGACGCGCTTGCGGTCGGACAGCTTCCACGCCGTGGACGAGGCCGGGGTCACGTCACCCGCATAGAGGTTGTAGTTCCAGCCCTTGTCCTCGTTCTGATAGACCGAGAGGCGTCCGGCCAGCTTGCCGGGGATGAGCGTGCCGGTGATCGCACCGTCGAAGCCGCGCTCGCCGAAGCTGCCGGTCACGGCGCGGGCATAGCCGCCGGTCTCGAAGCTGGGGGCTTTCGAGATGAAGCTGATCGCGCCGCCAGTCGTGTTCTTGCCCCACAGGGTGCCTTGCGGGCCGCTGAGGACTTCGACGCGCTGCTGATCGAACAGCGGGAAGGCCTGCGCATAGAAGTTGGCGATATAGACTTCGTCGCGATAGACGCCGATCGGGCTGACGCCGTTGGGGTCGGTATTGTTGGTGCCGACGCCGCGCACGAACCAGCGCGGACGCTCACGCCCGTCGGTAGCCACGGCATTGGTATTGGGGGCGAAGCCGACCACGTCCTGAGCCAGCTTGATCTGCTCGTTCTTCGCGATCAGGTCGCCGCCCAGCGTCGTCAGCGAGATCGGCACGTCCTGCGCCTTTTCCTCGCGGCGGCGGGCGGTGACGACGACTTCGGTGGCGTCGTCCGCGCTGGCGGCGGCAACCGGTGCCGGGGCATCGGCGGCGAAGGCAGGTGCTACGAAAGCAAGGGACGAAATGCCCGCCAGCAGCAGGCCACGTAAGGTTTTTGTATCGAGGGAGGAGGTCATATCAACACTTGTTCGGGAGGCTGAAAACACAAATGCTGGCGCCCCCGTTGTCAGGTCTGCCGGCCATGAAGGTGGCCTTGCTACGACACCCGATGGGTCTCAGACAATAAAGCCGGACTTAATGTTGACTTAAGTGATTTTATAAAATGAAATTTTTATTTATTAATTTCATATATTTAAATCTATCAATTTCGCATATTTTCTTAATATAAAATCTTTTTAGTTTTAATTTACGTTGACACGGACGCCCCTCCGCCACCAGAGATACCCTCGTTTTGCACGCCCTCCGCGATTAAAGGATACTCCTGATGGCCGACACCCTCATCACCCCTTCCACAGAGACGCCCGCGCTCGACCGCATCTGGTTCACGCGCTGCCCCGTGCCTACCGCGACGGGCCTTGCCTATAAACTCGGCTGGCTGAACGAAGAGTTCGCCGCCGACAAATTGCCGGTCGAAACGCTTCAGGAAAGCACGACCGAGCTACGCCGGCATCACTACGACCACCGCCTGCCCTCGCTGATCCGCGAAGGCGGCAATATCCTCGCCTTCGGGGCGCGCTCGCAGGGCGAGCCGACCAAGCTGGTCGGTCTGACCTGGATCGAGGAATGGCAGACCATCCTCGTCCGCCCGGACAGCGGCATTACGAAACCCGAACACCTGAAAGGCAAGCGCCTCGCCCTGCCGACCTGGACCGACCATGCCATTCCCTCGCATCAGCGCGGCTCGTCGATTTCGCGCGGCATGTCGCTGGCGGGTTACAAGGGCGCGCTGGCCTCGGCCGGCCTGACCTTCGACGACGTCGAACTGGTCGAGGTCTCGTCGAACCGCGCCGCCCCGGTACAGGATCTGGCGGGCGGCAACCGCGCCTCGGCGAGTAATCTGGCAGGCTTGTGGGCGCTGCAACGCCTGATCGATGGCGATGTCGATGCGCTCTACGTCAAGGGTGCGGCGGCGGTTGATGCCGCCAAGAAGCTCGGCATCGTCGTCGGCATCAATCTCGATCACCTGCCCGAGCGTCGCTTCCGCGTCAATAACGGCACGCCGCGCCCGATCACCGTCCATCAGAGCCTGATCGACAACCATTTCGACGTGCTGACGCGCTTCCTGTACCAGACCCTGCGCGCCGCCGACTGGGCCCGCGATAATCTGAGCGGCGTGCGCGATATCCTGCAAAGCGAAACCCGCGGCAGTGCCGAAGCCGTCAAGGAAGCCTATTCTGACGACGCTCTGCAATCGCTGCACCCGACTCTGGACGACGAGCGGCTGGCCCTGTTCGACCATCAGAAGAAATTCCTCTGGCTGCACGGCTTTATTGACAACGACTTCGACCTCAGCGACTGGGTCGATCCGCGTCCGCTCGAAGCGGCCCGAAACCGCTTAATTTCCGAAGGTTAAGCCTAACCAGACATGCGATAAGGTCAGTAGGCGTTCGAACACCTTGCCCGAAAGCTGAAACCATCGACGTTGCCCCCTGATCTTATCCAATCTTGAGTTCGCTCAGGCGGTTGGTTTCCGTTTTGGATACGGGTGGGAGCGTCGGTGACCGGCGCGGCGCTGTGCGATGAGCGCAGCGCTGGGTCACTGCGACGCGGGCTGAAGCTACGGGCATACTCGGCCGACATCAACCAGCCGATTCGCGAATGTGATCGCTGCGTGTGGTACCTGTTCTACGATTGCGCTACCGCCATACAGCAAAAGACCGATAATCCCGTAAAATTCGAAATCACCAACACAGCTTGAATTGAGAGCATTATCAGGAACGCCCCGAATGCAGGCGGCTTGCCAGAATTGAACAGACGATAAGCTGCAATTGATGGAACAGCATCAACGGCAGTATCATCAGCCCCAGCACCGCCGCCGGAAACAGGGTCGAGGCCATCGGGACGCCGGAGGCCAGACTTTTCTTAGAGCCGCAGAACAGAATGACGATGCAGTCTTCGCGCGAAAACCCCAGCCGCGCCGACAGATACCAGGTCAAACCCATGACCACCGCCAGCACGACGGCACAGACGCCTAGCAGGCCCGCCAGATCGAGGAGCGACACCTTCGACCACAGGCCCTCGACCACCGAGGCGCTGAAGGCCGTATAGACGACCAGCAGGATCGAGGTGCGGTCCACCCGTCCTATCCACGTCTTGTGCTTATCGATAAAGCCCCCTAGCCACGGTCGCGACAGATGCCCCAGCACGAAGGGCAACAGCAGTTGCACGGCGATTTTTTGTACGGCCTCCAGCGATACCCCCGCCGCATGGCCGGTGACCTTTCTCATCAGCAGACCGACCAGCATGGGCGTCAGGAAAATACCGAGGAGGTTGGACAAAGACGCGCTGCATACCGCCGCCGCGACATTGCCCTTGGCCATGGCCGTGAAGGCGATCGACGACTGAACCGTGGACGGCAGTAAACAGAGGAATAGAAAGCCGCTCAACAGGGCGGGCGACATCAGTCCTGACAGGCCCGCCTGAACCCCCAGACCGATCAGCGGGAACAGGCCGAAGGTCACGGCCAGCACGCTTAGGTGCAGCCGGACGTGTGACAGCCCGGCAATAATCGCCTCACGCGACAGCTTGGCTCCATGCAGAAAGAACAGCAGCATGATCGCGGCATCGGTCACCCCGTCGGCGACCACCGCCGCGCTTCCGCGCACCGGCAGCACGCTGGCCAGAGCCACCAGCCCCAGCATGATCAGGATAAACGGGTCGAGGCGTTTCAGAAAACCGGTCATGTCACAGATCGAGGACAAGGCGAGCGGACTTCGCCCCGGAACAGCAGACCATCATGGTCCGCCCGGCGGCTTTTTCGGCGTCGGTCAGGACGCTGTCGCGGTGGTCGGGCATCCCCTCCAGCACGCCGCATTCGCAGGCCCCGCAAATACCTTCGGCGCAGGAATGCGGGACATTGATGCCGTGATCCTTAAGCGTTTCCAGAATGGTCTTGCCCGCCTCGACGGTGTAACGACCGCCGGTGCGCGCCAGTTCGACCTCGAAACCGCCGTCGAGCGCCGGAGCCTCGGCACCCGAAAAACGCTCGTAATGGACAGTACCGGCGGGGCGGGAAGCCCCGGCGGCGATATAGGCGTCGATCATTCCCGCCGGTCCGCAGGCGTAGAAATGCGCCCCCTCCGGCGCTTCGGCGAAGATGCGGTCGAGGTCCAGACGCGCCCCGCCCTCGGCTTCGAACACCCTGTGAAACGGCACGCCCGCCGTGTCGAGTTCGGGTCGGATCAGGTCGAGCAATGGCGCGGTTGCCGCACTGCGCGCCCCGAAATGGAACACGAAGGGCCGCCCCAGCGCTATCAATCGCTGCGCCATGGCCCATAGCGGCGTCACCCCGATGCCACCGGCGATCAGGACCGAGAACGGCGCGTCTTCGACCAGATGGAAATGGCAGCGCGGCGGGCTGATCATCAGGGCGTCACCGACCTCGACCCAGTCGTGCAGATATTTCGACCCGCCCCGGCTTTGCCCATCGAGCGCCACGGCGACGACGTAGCGGTGCGTCTCGCCCGGTGCGTTCATCAGCGAATATTGCCGCACCACCCCGTCGCGCGCCACGACATCGATATGCGCCCCGGCCTCGAACGCCGGCAGGTCGCCGCCGTCGGGCCTGAGGTCGAACACGCGGACGCATCCGGCTTCACCGGACGGGCCGCCTTCGGAAATATCGTGAACCCGCACGGTCAGATCGGTCATGGTGCTGCGCCTCAGGAATTAGTCTGTACAGGGTTTATAACCCGCACTGTCGCCGACTGACTTGTCGCCATGGCCCCATAAATTTGCTCCGCGCCCGTCGTCATGGTGCAGCGCCGCACAAAGACTTGTCTGTACGCGCACGAAGGACCGCGTCGGATTGACGCAGACGCGTTTTGGCCGGTTCCTGTTGTCTACAGAGACAGCGGTTTTTCGTCAGACGCACCGAGGAACGAACCAGCCGTCCACATTCCACAACCTGTTGAACCCAAAGCGTAAACACGCCGAAGGTATGCGTACACCCTCCCTGAGGGTGATGGAGGCACCATGCTGCGTTTCACGACCAATGCCTACCCGAAGGAGCAACGCTGGGATTCGTGGCGTTTTGCATTGCAGCGCAAGTCCATGCAGCTTGAGGCGATGAACGCCGACACCGCCTATGGTGAACTGGCCTCGTACCAGAGCCAGCAGAAACTCGATTTCATCTGCGTGTCGTCTACGCCGCAGATCCTGCGCATCGACATGACCGAACAGGCCGATCAGGTGTGGCTGGTCGTGCTGCTCGAAGGCGATATGAACATCACCTATGGCGGTGCGGTAACCACGGTGCGCGAAGGCGGCGTGGTGTTCGGCGACGGCAATGCCCAGGCGCAGCTCGATTTCCATCGCGATCACCGTTTTCTGCTGGTCAAGATCCCCAAGGCCTTTCTGAGCCTGCGCGTGCGCAATCCCCTGCCCGGCGGCGTCAATCCCATCGCCAGCGACATCGGCTCAGGCCGCATCCTGTCGGGGATGTTGCGCTCCGTCGCCGACACGATCAACGACCTCAATACCGACCGTATCCGTCCGGTCGAACTGAGCCTACCGGAGTTTTTGCTCACCGCCCTGATGGAGGATGCGCCGGTCAAGTCGCTGGGCGGTTCTGCCGGGGCGCGCGCCATGCTGCTGGAGCGCGTCTTTCAGACCATCGAGATGCACCTCAGCGATCCGAACCTCAACCTGCAACAGGTGGCGACCGAGCACGGCATTTCGATGCGCTATCTGCAAAAGCTGTTCGAAAGCGTCAATGAAAGTTTCGGACACTATGTGAAGCTGCGACGGCTGGAACGCTGCCGGATGGACCTGTTGAGCCCCCTGCACGCGCAAAAATCGATCTCGGATATTCTGTTTCAGTGGGGCTTCAACGACTCCGCCTCGTTCAGCCGCGCCTTTCGCGAACAGTATGGCCTGTCGCCGCGCGAATACCGCAAAGCGCCCCCGGCGCTCGACGACGGCGAAGCCCCGCGCCGGGGCCGCCCGGTCGTCGCTAAAGACGGACGCTTCCGCGAAGACCTGTCGGCCCCCGATCCTGACGAGGAGATCGAGGAGCCGGTGACCGAGGACAGTCTGCCCGAATTGCCCAAACACAGCGTCCGCCACCACTTCCTCCCCGCCACGCCGGAAACGATCCACTGGGGTCACCTCAGCCGTCACCTGAAACCGGCAATCCGCGTGCAGTCCGGCGACTACGTCACCATCGAGACCCTGACCCACCATGCCGGGGACGATTACGAGCGCATGATCGAGGGCGATCCCGGTGCCGAAGCCATTTATCACTGGACCGCCGAGGAAAAGACCGTCGAGCGCCGGGGGGCCGGGCCGATGGACGCTTCGGCGGTCGGGCGCGGCGCGGGCGAAGGCTTCGGCGTCCATATCTGTACCGGCCCGGTAGCGATTGCCGGGGCCAAACCCGGCGACGTCGTTGAGGTGCGTTTCCTCGACATCAAATCGCGGCCTTCGGGCAATACGAAGTTCGCCGGACGCAGCTTCGGCAGCAATGTGGCCGCCTATTGGGGCTTTCACTACAACGACCTGCTGACCGATCCCAAGCCGCGCGAGGTCGTCACCATCTACGAGGTCGAGACCGGGCACGATCGCTGCTGCGCCCACGCCGTCTATAATTTCCGCTATACGCCGCAAACCGATCCCTACGGCACGCGGCACGACCGCTACGACTATCCGGGCGTCATCATCGATCCCGACAGTATCGAACGCAATTTCGACGTTCTGCGCAATGTCGAGATTCCCGTCCGCCCGCACTTCGGCTTTGTCGCCGTGGCTCCGGCCTATGACGGGCTGGTCGACTCGGTGCCGCCCGCCAATTTCGGTGGCAATATCGACAACTGGCGGCTGGGGCCCGGCGCGTCGATCTTCCTGCCGGTGCATGTGGCCGAGGCGCTATTGTCGCTTGGCGATCCGCACGCCTCACAGGGCGATTCCGAACTGTGCGGCACGGCCATCGAATGCTCGATGACGGCGCTCATTCAGATCGTCCTGCACCCCAAGGCCTCGCAGCGCGATCCCTTACGCGACCTCGACTATCCGCTAATCGAAACCAAGGACGAATGGGTGCTGCTCGGCTTTTCGCAGCCCAATTACCTGCGCGAACTGGGCGACAAGGCGCAAAGCGAAATCTATAAGAAAGCCTCCATCGAAGGGGCCATGCGCGACGCCTTCCGCAAGGCGCGGCGCTTTTTGATGACCACCAAGGGCCTGAGCGAGGACGAGGCCATATCGCTGCTGTCGGTCGGGGTCGATTTCGGCGTGTCGCAGGTCGTCAACGGCAACTGGGGCGCCCACGCGATTATCCGGAAAAACCTGTTCCTGAATTAGCGCGTGATACAAAACGCCGCAGCAAGAGGTTGTGCGCCTCAGGACAAGACCCCCATCAGCACACAGGCAAGACTTGAGGCCTTATCGCCTGAAAAAAGAGAGCCTCATGCCCGGACCTGCCCCCAAGATCGTCGTTGTCGGCAGTCTCAACGCCGATGTCACGCTGGAGGTCGAGCGCCTGCCGCAGCCCAATGAGACCCTGATGGCGCGCGCCAGCCGTCAGACCGTCGGCGGCAAGGGCTTCAATCAGGCCATGGCTCTGGCGCGGCTGGGCTGCGAGACGGTCATGGTCGGGGCGGTCGGTGACGACCTGATGGGCAGCGAGGCCCGCGCCCGTCTACGCCGTTCGGGCATCGACGATCGTCACCTGACAACGATAGTCGGACAGGTAACGGGCACCGCCCATATCCTCGTCGGTCGCGACGGGCAGAACATGATTACCGTGTCGCCGGGGGCCAATGCCGCCCTGATGCCCGCTCATGTCGAGGCGGCCACCGATCTGATCGCGGCGGCGGATGCGCTGATCGTGCAGATGGAAGTGCCGCTGGAAACGACCCGGCGCGCCTTGGATATCGCCCGGATGCACAAAGTGCTGACGGTCCTTAACCCCGCGCCGGTCCTGCCCGGCGTCGAGTCGCTGCTGCCGCTTGCTGATGTGGTGACGCCGAACGAGACCGAACTGATGTCCCTGACAGGCATGGACGGATTTGGCGACGCCGCCCTGCACGCCGCCCTGCACAGCCTGATCAAGCAGGGGGCGGGACGCGCTTTGGTCACCATGGGTGGCAACGGTATCGCGGCGCTGATCGAAGGCACTTTGGTGCGCCTGCCCGCCCATAAGGTAAAGGCCCTCGACGCGACCGGCGCGGGCGATGTGTTCAACGGGGCCCTGACGGCGAAACTGGCCACCGGGGCGAAGTGGTTGGAGGCCCTGCACTATGCGATGGCGGCGGCGGCCTTGTCGGTGTCGCGCGCTTCGGCGGATGCCGCCCCGACCCTGAAAGAGGTCGAGGCGTTTTTATCCGAGGCTACGGTTTAATCGTTGCGGCTTCCAGCGCGTCGAGGCGGGCCTTGGCGAAGTCAGTCACCGGGGCGATGCCGTTATTATCGATGTGCATCAGGGTGCGCGACTTCACCGTATAGGTGGGCCACTGCGGCAGGCTTTCGCCGTTCGGATTACCGGTTTTGGCAAAATTGACCCAGTAGCGGTTCATCGTGCTGGCCACTTTGAGGTCCGACGGCGTCCATTCGTGCCGCGCGGTGCGGCTCTGGCGGATATCGAAGACCATCTCGATCTCGTTTTCATGCCCGGCTCCCGGTGTCGTGGCGCGCAGGGTTTCCGGCACGTAGCCGAAACGATAGAGCCAGACCTTGCCGTTTTTCTTCGCCGTCTGCTCCGCCCGCCAGCGCGCGGGGAGCGTCATGGCATATTCGCCCCACAGGCGCTTTTCGGCGACCTCGCGCGGCGTACCGTCGGCCATGTACAGCTTGACCACACCCTCGCCCTTCGGCCCCAGCGACTCGATCAGCTTTTTCTCCGCCCCCGGCAGCCAGCGGATCAGGCTTTCTTCGTAATTATTGGCCCCGACCAAGTAAGGCACATCGGCGATATGGCCGTTCTTATAGGCCTCCGGCGTCGTTTCCAGAACGACCTGACCGTCGGCGATGACGCTTTCGGGCGTATAGACCGGCGCATCGAGCACGGTTGCCGCGGGCAGATGACGCAGCTCTTCGGCGGTCAGTGCGCCTTTCTTGTCCCCCCATGCCTTGCCGTCGGCCTCGGCCTTTTCGAGCGGCTTGACGAAGCCATTGCTGCCGCCGGACTGCGCGATGGCCTTATGGAACAGGCCGCGCGCTTTTGGCGACGCCATCAGGAAATTGACCGACGAGGCCCCGGCGGATTCACCGAAGATCGTTACATTACCTGCATCGCCGCCAAAGGCCGCGATATTGGTCTGTACCCACTCCAGCGCCTTGATCTGATCCATCAGGCCGTAATTGCCGACGGCCTCACCGTCCGCTTTCAACGCCGGGTGCGCGAAGAACCCGAACCGCCCGACGCGGTAGTTGAGCGAGACGACGATGACGTCCTGTTTCGCAAAGGCCATCCCGTCATAGCTGGGGTAAGACGACGCCCCCATGATAAAGGCCCCGCCATAGATCCACACCATGACCGGCAGTTTCTTTCCTGCCGCGTTTTCCGGCGCCCAGACATTGAGATAGAGGCAGTCTTCGGATTCAGGATTGACGAAGCCCGGTCCCGGCGGGCTTTCCATGTCCATCTGCACGCAGTCCGGGCCGAAGCTGCGCGCCTCCAGCAGACCCGACCATGGGGCGGGCGATTGCGGCGCGCGCCAGCGCAGGGGGCCCACCGGCGGCTGCGCATAGGGGATGCCGAGATACCGCGACACGCCCTTGTCGGCGATGCCTTCGATCTTGCCGTCCCGCAGGGTCACCTGCGGCGCGGCCATCGCCGTCGTCGACATCAGAAGAGCCATAAGACCGGCGGACACACTCAAAACTCTGGACATGGGAAACCCTTTTCAACCGAAAGCGGCGGACCCCGATACGCCGGGTCCGCCGTTACGCGTACTTACTTTTTTAAGACGTGCATCTGATCCAAAAAAAACCCCAGAAAGCAAGAATGGACACTTTTTGGGATGCGCTTGTCTGAGCCGCCTTAGAAACTGCGGCTAACCTTGAAGTGCACCGTGCGACCGATGCCGGGGAGGACGTTGGCATTGGCGTCGGTGTCCGAATTGGCGAGGAAGTATTCCTCGTTGGTCAGGTTATCGACATTCAGATCGAAGCGGTACGGACCGTGGATATAGTAGGCCCCGCCGCGCACCAGCGTATAGGCCGGCAGGGTGATCGATCCCGGCAGGAAGCCGCCGGTTTCCGACGCATAGGTCACGCCGCCGGTCAGGCCCCACTTGCCGCGCACGTCGTAGGTGGCGAACAGCGAGCCGCTGGTCTTGGGCGTGGTACGCAGATAGTAGCCGTTCTGCATCCCCGGAATATAGTTGGCGTTCGAGAAGACGTAGCCGCCGTAACCGTCGGTGCACGCAATCCCGGCCAGGCAGGACGGCAGGGTGAGGAAGAAACCCGCCCCGGCGGTCGGCTGGACCTTGGTCTTCTGCCGCGTCAGGGTCGCCGTCAGGCCGAAGCTATCGGTGACCAGCCAGCGCAGTTCGCCTTCGATGCCCTGGGTACGCAGGGCACTGACGGTTTGCACACCCGTCGGCGGGCTGGAGATAAAGGAACGGTCCTGATCATAGACCGCCAGGGCGGCGAACAGACGACCGCCGTATTGCGAGGTCTTGACCCCCGCTTCGCGCAGGCGTGAAGCCCCCAGATAGGAGTCGTTGAGGATCAGCGAAGGCGCCAGGCCACCGCCCTGATCGATTTGCAGCGACTTGGCGCGGGCATAGGTGGTGTAGAAGGTCGCCCAGTCGAACTTATAGGCCAGCGACGCGTTGTAGCTATAGGCGGTCTGGTCGTCGGTGCGGCGGGCGCGGGTCGTGCCGACCTCGGTGCCGATGTTCAGCGCGTCGACTTCGTATTTATCCGAGCGGCCGCCGAGCGTCAGGCTGACCGGGCCCCAGGTGGCGTCGGCCAGCGCGAAGGCCCCGTAGTTATGGATCTTGGTCGTGACGTCGGTCGCCCACTTGTAACCGGCGGCGAAAGGGTTGTTGAAGCGGTCGTCCGTGGTCGCGCCGACGCTGAGGTCGCGGCGGTCTTCGGAGATGACGAAGTCGTTGAGCGATCCCTGTACGTGGGCATGGGTGAAGCGATGGCTGAGGCCCGACACGGTCTTCCATTCGACCGGACCGGTCGAGAAGTCGCGGATATAGCTGAGCCGCTGTTCGCTCAGGGTCGATTCATAGCGTGAACCGAAGCCGTAGCTCTGATAGTTGTCGGATTCCAGCGTGTTGAGGAAGCCTTCGATCTTCAGCTTGCCGCCCGCCAGTTCGCGCGAGGCCCCGGCATAGAGGGTGTGCGTCGTCGCTTCGTTGATATCGACGCCTTCGTCGATGAAGGTCGTGCGGCGCGACAGCTCGACCAGCTTGACCGTCGCCGGGTCGAGCTTGGTGAAGTTGTTCGGCTTGGGCGTGACGCCAATGGCGGGCGCGGCGAACAGCAGGGCCGAACCGCCCGTGACGGCGTAGTAGCGCGCCACACTGATGGTCGGCGACACACCGTCAGTGATCCTGGCGATCGGGCGACCGGAAATATACAGGCCGTCATCGATCAGTTGCTGGGTGACGCGGTTCCAGCCGATGTTTTTCAGATAGCCTTCGGAATGGACGAACTGATAGCTGGTTTCCAGCGACCACTTGTCGCCGAGCGTGCTGGCGAACGAGCCCTGAAGGACCTGCGATTTCGGGTGCATCCCCAGATAGAAGCTGTCGGAATCCTCGACCTTGGCGAACAGGTGCAGGCCCGCGTCGTTGGTGCCCCAGTTGGCGGGCAGCGACAGGTTGCCGGTCAAGATCTTCTCGCCATAGCTGCCGACAGTGGCGGACATATCACCGCTCGTCTTGTCGACGTATTTGGTGCTTTCGCCGTAGCCCGTTTTCGGGATAAAGTTCATGAAGCCGCCGACCTGACCGGAACCATAGACCGGCGAGGTCGGGCCGCGCACGATTTCGATGGATGACGTCGCATCAACCGGCGTCGGGTAGTTGGCGAAGTTCGACAGGCCCTGAAAGCCGTTATAGTAGTTGTCAGCCATGGTGCCGCGGATGTTCAGGCTGCCCGGAACGCCGAAGAACGAGCCCGTATAAGTGCCCGCCGCAACCGCCGTAAAGTCGTAGACGTTCTTGATCGAATAGCGCGACAGAAGCTTGTCGGAAATTTCGGTGACCGAACGCGGCGTGTCGACCAGCGGCTTGTCGATACCGAAGACGCTGGAGGTGACGCGCTTCTGCTTCACACCGCCCAGATCGCGGGTGCCGGTCACGACGACCTCGGTGACCTCTTCCGGCTTTGCGTCCTGTGCAAAGGCCGGTACCGCGAGCGCGCTCAGGGCACCGCAGATGGCCGTCAGGGCCAGAAGAGAATGTTTGTACGTAATATGCTTACCGTTCATCGTGCCATATCCCCTTGGCCATAGAGCGTCCAAAAAAGCCCGCCGTCTATATTGGAATTAGAAATGCGAACGCTTCCGATCGAAGGATCGTTGTCATCAAGGTGTCATGATCAGCGGGCTCCGGTCTTGAGCGGGTGCGCCCTGTAAATTGCGTCAATTGACGCGGCGCAACATATTAAGGTGGCGTTTACCCTTCCTGCACGCTGACCGGTGACGGGGCCCTGTGCGCGCCCGGACAAACCACCGTTGCCAAAATGACGCCGTTACGCCGGAGGCCGGACGCGATGCGTCATCTGGGGGCAAGTATTGAGTCGCCGCGCGTCAAGACAACCGCGACCTCTGCGAAGAGGATCGCGCGCATTCAAAATACGGAGTGCGAGCGATGAAATGGTTTATTACGGGCGTTTCCAAAGGCTTCGGTCTGGCCATTGCCAAGGCGGCGCTTGATCGGGGCGATATAGTCGCAGGCACCGTGCGCGGTCAGGCCGATCTGGAAGCCTTCACGGCGCTGAAACCTGGCTTCGCTTTCGGCTATCAGATGGATCTACCCGATCGGACTCAGGTCGATATCGCCGTGGCGGCGGCGGAAACCGCGCTGGGCGGTATCGATGTGGTCGTCAATAATGCCGGTTACGGCCTGATCGGCGCGGTCGAGGAAGCCAGCGCCGCAGAAATCCGTCAGGTGTTCGACGTCAATGTCTTCGGCGCGATCAATGTGCTTCAGGCCACCCTGCCCTATCTGCGCCAACGCCGCGCGGGTCACATCATCAATGTTACCTCCGTGTCGGGCTATGCGCCGTGGGCGGGCTCCGGGCTTTATGGCGCGACCAAGTTCGCCATGGAGGGCCTTGGCCGGACCCTGGCCGAAGAAGTCGAGGAACTGGGCATCGGCGTGACCAACCTCGCCCCCGGCGGATTCCGCACCCACTTCGCCAAGGGCTCGCTCAATATCGCCAAACACAAGATCGCCGATTATGACGGCAAGGCGCGCGAAGCCGAACGGACTTTGGCCGCGCATAATGGTTCCGAACCCGGCGACCCGGAGAAGCTGGCGCAGGCGGTCCTGACCATAGCGGGCATGAAAAACCCGCCTTTGCACCTGCTGTTGGGGGCCGATGCGCTGGGCTATGCCGAAGAAGAAATGGCCGAAATCCAAAAGGACATCGACCAGTGGCGCGACCTGTCGCTATCGACGGCGTTCTAAGCGCATTGGCTACGCCGAACTGCGTTTCCGAAAAGTGTGAAGCGGTTTTCGGAATCAAATGCGCGACAAAGCAAAAGCTTAGAACATGTTCCGATCCAATCGGATCGAAACATGTTCTAATGCGCAACAACTTCTTGTGCGCCTAAACACAAGACCATCGTCCATCGCCGGGGGTAGGTCTTAGGCCAAGATGGCATCCGCCCGGATGCGCTATTCCGGGGGCGCTGCCACGAAACGACGAAATCAGGTGATCGTCGCCATGCCCACAAAACTGCCCTCCAAAGCCTTTATCGACTCGTTCGCATCGTCGGACATCGACCTTGCCGATGCCGAGACCCTGCCACCGGAATGCTATACCGACGCCGGTTTCTACGAGTTTGAGAAGGAAGCGCTCTATTATCACGAATGGCTGTGCGCCGGTCGCGAGAACTGGGTCAAGAACCCCGGCGACTACTTCACCACCCAGATCGCCGGTGAGCCTATCGTCGTGGCGCGCGGTCGCGACGGTCAGATCAACGCCATGTCTTCGGTCTGCGCCCATCGCGCCATGCTGGTCGCCGAAGGTTCAGGCAATACGCGGATGTTCCTTTGCCCTTACCACCACTGGGCCTATGGGCTCGACGGTAAGCTGACCGGCGCCCCCGCTATGGAAAAGACGTGCAACTTCAACAAGGAAGAACACGGCCTGACGCGGTTCGCGGTCGAAATCTGGAACGGCTTCATCTTCATCAATTTCGACGCCGATGCGGCCCCCCTCGCCCCGCGCCTGACGCAGGTGACCGAGGCGCTCAAAGGCTACGACCTTGCCAATGCCGACGATCTGCGCCCACAGGCGCCGGGCACCTTCCCGTGGAACTGGAAGGTGATGTTCGAAAATAATAACGACGGCTACCACGCCTCGAAACTGCATCAGGGGCCGCTTCACGACTTCGTGCCGTCGGATCTGGCCGAGTTCCCGGACTCAGACCCCGCCGATGCCGGGTTCTTGCGCTATAACGGCACGACCCACCGCGACGCCAGCTTCAACCCGACGCAGGTCGCGCAGATGCCGGTCTTCCCCGGCCTGACCGAGACCGACCGCAACCGCATGACCTTCGCCAACATCCCGCCGACGCTATCGCTGGTGATGATGAGCGACATGGTCATCTATCTGATCCTGCGCCCCACGGGCGCGGAGACGATGGAGCAGGACGTCGGCACGCTGGTCGCGCCGGGGGCGTCGAAGCACCCGTCCTTCCAGCACAAGTTCGAAATGAACATGAACTCGGCCACCCACATCATCGATCAGGACATGCACGTCGACGAGCTGGTGCAGATCGGTCTGCGCTCCAAATTCGCCCCGCGTGGCCGCTATTCGTGGCAGGAAGGCGCGCAGATCCAGTTCAACCGCTGGCTCATCAAGCGCTACCGCGACACCTATGCGCGCCTGACCGGCCCGAACCTCACAGCCGTCAAGGGCGCGGCATAACCTTCGAAAAACTTCATGAAATTCCCCTCTGTCCGGCACCCCGGACAGAGATCGGGTCCTCATGTCTCACCCCTCCCTCTCAAGAGAACTGTATCATGGCTTTTATCTGCACCCCGGGTGAGACCCGTCAGGACACCCAGCCGAAAAACCTGCATTTCCTGCGCGCCACGCCGGAAACCATCCACTGGGGTTATTTTCATCCGGAGATCAAGCCCGCCCTGACGGTGAAATCCGGCGACATGATCATGGCCGAAGCCATCACCCACCACGCCGGGGACGCGCCGGAGCTGATGATGGACGACGCCATCACGCGTATCTTCACCGAAGTGCCGGAAGCCGACCGCAATCCCGGCGTCCACATCATGACCGGTCCGATCTTCGTCGAAGGCGCGGAGCCCGGCGACATGCTGGAAGTCCGTTATTTCCAGATGACGCCGCGTTTCAACTACGGCTCGAACCTGGCCGCCAACTGGGGCCACCTCTATGAGGAGTTCGGCAAGAAAGAACGCGTCACCATCTACGAGCTGAACCCCAATTCCAATACGGCCTCGGCGCACTATGCCTATGATTTTCCAGGCGTTTACCTGACGCCGGGCACCATTACCCACTGTGCCGAATGCGACCGCGTCCCGGCCCTGAAAGGCATCTCGATCCCGGCGCGCCCGCACCTTGGCACCGCCGGTGTGGCGCCGGCTGTGGATCAGCGCGTATCGACCATTCCGCCCGGCCTGCACGGCGGCAATATCGACAACTGGCGCATCGGCGCCGGCGCGACCATGTATTATCCGGTGCAGGTCAAGGGCGGCCTGTTCTCGATCGGCGATCCGCATGTCTCGCAAGGCGACGGCGAAATTTCCGGCACCGCCATCGAAGCCTCGCTCAACTGCCTGTTCCAGATCATCCTGCGCAAGGATTTCAGCTTCCCCTCGCCGCTGCTGGAGACGCCGAACAACTGGATCGTCCACGGCTTCGACGAAGACCTCAACAAGGCGATGAAAAACGCCTCGCTCGACATGCTGACGCTTCTCACCGAGCATCAGGGCCTGTCGCGCGACGACGCCTATTCACTGATGTCGGTCGCCGCTGATTTCGGCATCACCCAGGTCGTTGACGGCACGCAGGGCATTCACGTCCGCATCGACCGCAACATCTTCCCCGACAAGGGCGTGGTCAAAGACCCCGAATAGGCATAGTTTCACCCCATGCCCTTGTGGAAATTCTCGGTAGACACGGTTCCGGAAACGGAACGTCAGGCGGCGTGGGTGGATGTCCTGCGCCGCCTGAAACTGCCTGTGGCCGACCTGTCGTCGCTGTCGCGCGTGCGCGGTTCGGTCATGGTGACCACCACGCCGCTCGGCTGCGAATTCGCCGTGCTCGAGTCCACGCCGCAGACCTATTCCGGGCGCAACCCCGACCACAGTTCCGCCGTCTGGCTGGCCGTGCTGGCGCGTGGCGAAGGCATACTGGAACACGGCGGTGAGACGACGGTCCTCAGCCCGCGCTCGATCATCTTCGGGGCGTCGGGCGTCGATTCGACCCTGCGCCTGACCAGCGATTTCCGCATGTTATTCATCAAGATCCCGCAACTGGCCGTCAGCCCGCGCATGATCACGCCGCTGGGTCAACGCGTCGGGATTCTGCCCGGTGTGTCGGGGCTGGAAAAGATGTTCAACGGCTTGCTGCTCGGTCTGGCCGACACGCTGGAAGCGCTCGATGACGAGCATTTCCAGCCGGTCGAGCAGTCGATGATCGAGTTCCTCGTCGCCTGTCTGGCCAGTGACGGGCGCATCGAGTCCAAGGGCGGTGCCGCCGGGGCGCGGGCGTTTCACCTGCGCCGTATCTGCCAGAAGATCGAGACCCTGCTGCACGATCCGGAGCTGTCGCTGCTCAAGGTCGCCGCCGAAAACGGCGTCTCACCGCGCTATGTGCAGAAGCTGTTCACCGGCGCGCAGATGACCTTTTCCAACTATCTCAAGACGCGGCGGCTGGAGCGCTGCTACGCCGATCTGATCAGCCCGGTCCATGCGCAGTTGTCGGTGTCGGAAATCTGCTTCCGCTGGGGGTTCAACGACGCCGCGCATTTCAGCCGCACCTTCCGTGAACGCTTCGGCCTGTCGCCGTCCAAGCACCGCCAGTCGGGTCAAACGCAGGCGGTATAATAGGTCTTGCGCAAATCGCACGGCTGTTTCATGATCGTTGCAATACCAACGTTCGCATAATCATTTTCCTATTTCTATCCTCATTTCTTCCGGAGCCGCCATGCCTTTTCGCCATGTTCCGCGTCTGCATCCGCTTGTCCTGAGTGCGCTTTGCCTGACCGCTGCCCCTGTGATGGCTCCCATAACCGCACATGCCGCAAAGCCCCCCGCCGCCAAGCCGATTGCCACCCCGGTCAAGGATATCACCGACCCGAAAAGCCTGGTTTCGCCAGCCAATCCGAACGCCCGGCCCGTGCCGCTTAAGGATCTGACCGCCGTGCGGGCCGCCCCCGAAGCCGTCTGGACGCCAGATGGCAAGCACATTGTCCTGGCCACCAATATCGCGGGCCGGATCAATATCTGGAAACTGAGCGAAGGCGAAATGACGCCGGTGCAACTCAGCGAATCCGAGAACCCGCAAAGTAATCTTTTCGTCAGCCCGGACGGACAGACGGTCTATTTCCTGTCCGATATCGACGGCAAGGAAATCTTCGATCTCTACGCCCTGCCGATCAACGGTGGCGACGTCGTCAACCTGACCGACACGCCGGACCTGACCGAACGCGGCGCGCGTCCGTCGCTGGACGGCAAACTGATCGCCTTTTCCATACGTCCGCGCGACAGCGCCATATCGAACGTCGCCGTAATGGATGTTGCCAGCCGCAAGGTGCGCGTCCTGACCGATGAAAAAGACGGTAACTGGTTCTGGTTCGCCAGCGGTTTCACGCCCGACGGCAAATATATCATCGCCCACCGTAACCGGTCAGACGATTCCGCTGGCACGCCGTGGCTGATCGAGGTCGCCACGGGCAAGGCCGTTATGGCCGTTCCGTCAAAGGACACCGAAGCCACCTATATTGCCGACGTGTCGCCGGACGGCAAATGGCTGGCCCTGTCGACCAATGCCGGTACCGGTCAGTTCCACGCCGCGCTTTATAACCGCGAGACGTTTGAGACGAAGCGTCTCAAGGCCACGCCGTGGGAGCAGATGGCGCAGCAGTTCTCGCCGGACGGCAAATATCTGATCGTCTCCAACAATGCCGACGGTCGGGGCACGCTCGACCGCGTCGATCTCGCCACCCTGACCGAGACGCCTTTGCGCATTGATCCGGGCTTTGTCGGATTGGCGACCTCGGCGCAAAGCAGTTTCAACCCAGTGACGGGCAAGTTGCTGGTCAATCGCGATGCGGGGGATTCTCCGCTCGATTACTGGACGGTCGATCTGAGCGGCACCGAACCGGCCAAACGCATCACACGACTGGCCATCGCCAGCCTCGATCCGGTCAATCTGCCGAAAAACACCATCGTCCACTATAAGAGCTTCGACGGCACCCCGATCAGCGCCGTGGTGACGATGCCTTTCAACCTAAAGCGCGACGGGTCAAACCCGGCCATCGTCATGCCGCACGGTGGCCCGACCGGGCAGTCTCAGGACTATTTCTCGAAATATACGGCGGCGCTGGCCTCACGCGGCTATATCGTCATCCAGCCGAATTTCCGCGGCTCGACCGGTTATGGACTGCCGTTCCAATTGGCCAACCAGAAGGATCTCGGCAATGGCGACCTGAAAGACGTCATGGGCGCCGTCGAGTTCCTCAAGGCGACCGGCTATGTCGATGCGAAAAAGATCGGCATCACCGGCGGGTCTTATGGCGGCTACATGACCCTGATGGCGATCGGCAAATATCCGGACAGTTTCGCCGCTGCGGTTCAGCAGTTCGGAATCATCAACTGGTACACCATGTGGGAAAACGGCGATGCGGGCCTGCGGGAGTATCAGCGCGCCCTGCTTGGCGATCCGGTGACCCACAAGGCGCTCTACGACGCTGCTTCGCCGATGACCTATGCAAAGAGTATCAAGACGCCGCTACTGACTCTGCAAGGCGAAAACGATGCCCGCGTTCCCAAAAATCAGGCGGCTGAAGTGGTCGAGCGCGTCAAGGCTAACGGCACGACGACCGAGGTGGTCTATTATCCCGCCGAAGGGCATGGCTTCCGCAAGAAGGAAAACGCTGCCGATGCCCTGAGCCGCGTGGTGGCGTGGTTCGAAAAATACCTGCCGGTGAAATAGACAAAAAAACCAGACCCGGTGGGGAACCGGGTCTGGCCAAGGGTCTGAGGAGGTTTAAGCCTTACAACCCGCCGTGATTGACGCTGGCCACCTCGGCAGCCGAGACCGTCATGCGATACGGCGGGAAGAGCATGATCAGCGCCGCGACGATCACCAGACAGGCTTCGATGATCAGGATCGACCCGGCATAGGCCTTATAGTGGTCGAACCACACATCCATCAGGAACGGTGTCAGGCCCTGCGCCAGCATGACGACCGCATAGATGACGCCGGTGATCAGGCCATAGGCCTTGAGGCCGAAATAGCGCGAAATATAGTAGGGTAAGGCCCCGAAGGCCGTGCCGAGCCCGATCCCCAGCAGCGCCCCGGCCAGCAGCAGCATGGGCGTGTTCTGTGCCGCTTCCAGCAGCCACAACCCCCCGGCGGCGATAACGAAGAACGGCGCGGTGACGCGGGGCGACTTGATCCGGTCGAGCAGCGAGCCGACCACGATCTGCCAGACCGAGGTGACCAGCGCCAGCACGACCATCACCGTCGTGGCCAGCCCCATATCGATCTTACGGTCGGTCAGGACGGGGATGACGTGCGAAAACACCGCCGTCAGACATCCGGCCCCCAGACCGAGGCTGGCGATGATCAGCCAGAAGACCGGCGTTTTCAGCGCCTCGCTCAGGGTCAGGCCGTCTAGGCCCGCCGAGGGGGCGTTTGGCTGATATTTCTCAGCACGCGGCGAAGGGTCTTCGACGACCGGGCGCGGTGCGTCTTTCAGCAGGAAGAAGGTCGCCGGAAAACCGACGGCGAAGATGATGAAACCGATGACGGCAAAACTCATCTGCCAGCCGACCGCGCCCAGCAGCAGGGCCGCGACGATCGGCATAAAGGTCGCGCCGACGCCATTGCCCAGTCCGGCGGAAATCCCCAGCATCAGGCCGCGGCTCTTGTCGAACCATTCCGAAACGACCTTGGAGAACATGGCCGTGCACGGAATAGCCCCCGCCACGCCTATCAGGGCGAACAGCAGATAGAAGTGGAGCAGGTTGTTATTGACCTGACTGATCGCCGCGACGCTGAGCGCGAACAGGATATTGCCGATGAGAAGCACCTTGCGCCCGCCGTACTTGTCCATCATCCGCCCGACCAGCGGAAAGGCGACGATGCTGACCAGCGAGATAATCCCCAGCACGGCGGTAACCTGAGAGCGCTGCCAGGCGAAGCTTTCGGAGATCGGCACCAAAAAGACGCCGAAGACCGAGCTGACCGTCGCGGTCAGGCAGACCATATTGCCTATGGTGCAGGCGACGACGACGCCCAGCGCCGTTTTGCGATTTTCCCTGGTTTCGATCGTCATGCCCACGCACTCCACATTACAGTCGGATCAGCAAAACCGGAATCCGTCGGCCCGTCAAAGCCAAACCTGCCGCTGCCAAAAAACAGGGCGTCAGGCGTCTAGTCCGCGTCGGGCGTCATTTACAGCGCTGTCAAATTTTACGACGCCGCCGGTCAAGACCCACAGGGCCGCCTTAGTAAATATTAGCCATGCACAAACTTACGAAACATCTATCGTATGCGCGGGCCCACACCCGCGCCCTTTTTCTCACCGCCCTGATGAGCGGTTCGGCGCTGGTGTCACCCGTTCGGGCCAACGACGCCGTCAAACGCGCCGCCGAGATCGAGGCCCGGATGACGCTGGATGAGCGCATCGCCATGGTCAACGGCACATGGCCGGTGCCGTGGGTTACGCGCACCCCCGACAACCCGCAGCCCGAAGACGCCATCCCCGCCGCCGGTTATGTGCCCGGCGTCAAACGCCTCAATATTCCGCCCCTGTTCGAGACCGATGCGTCTTTGGGCGTGACCAATCCGTCCGATGTCCGCCCCGGCGACCACGCCACCGCCCTGCCCTCGGCATTGAGCACCGCCGCCAGCTTCAACCCGAAACTGGCCTATGACGGCGGCGCGATGATCGCCTCGGAGGCGCGCGCCAAGGGGTTCAACGTCCTGCTGAGCGGCGGCGTCAATCTGGCCCGCGACCCGCGCAACGGGCGCAATTTCGAATATTTCGGCGAAGACGTCTGGCTGTCGGCCCTGATGGCCGGCGAAGCCATCCGCGGCGCACAGTCGCAAAAAATCATCGCCACCATCAAACACTTCGCCGTCAACGACTCCGAGACAAACCGCGACTGGTCGAACAGCGTCATCGACGAGAAAGCCATGCGCGAAACCGACCTGCTGGCCTTTCAGATCGCCATCGAGCGCGGCAAGCCCTTGTAGGTCATGTGTGGCTACAACCTCGTCAACGGTCACTATGCCTGCGGCAACGACCACCTGCTGAATGGTGTGTTGAAGGGTGACTGGGCCTACAAAGGCTTCGTCATGTCCGACTGGGGCGCGGTCAAGGCCACCGATTTCGCCATCAAGGGCCTCGATCAGCAGGCCGCCAAGGAACTGGACGCCCAGCCGTGGTTCGGCGCACCGCTGAAGGCCGCCGTCGAGACCGGCAACGTCCCCGCTGCGCGCCTGTCCGACATGGTCCGCCGTATTCTCTATGCGCAGATCGCCTCGGGCGTCTTCGACGCGCCGCCGCAAAAGACCGAGATCGATTACGAAGCCCATGCCCGGATCAGCCGCGCCGCCGCCGAAGAAGGCATGGTCCTGCTCAAGAACAGCGGTGATATCCTGCCGCTGGGGCGTGAGGCGCGCACTATCCTCGTCATCGGGGACTATGCTGAAAAGGGCGTGCTGTCCGGCGGCGGTTCGTCCAACGTGACCGCCGTGTCGGGGCAACCCGGCGTCCCGATGAGCGGCGAAACCCTGTTCGCGCAGTACGTCAAGGAGCAGTACCATCCTTCCGCGCCGCTGGCCGCCATCCGTGCGCGCGCGCCTCAGGCGACCGTCCTGTTCGACAATGGCCGCAACGCGACCGAGGCCGCGCGAAAGGCGGCGAAGGCCGACCTCGTCATCGTCTTCGGCAATCAGTGGATGACGGAATCGCTCGACGCCCCGAACATCGACCTGCCGCGCGGTCAGGATGCCATGATAAACGCCGTCGCCACCGCTAACCCCAAAACCGTGGTCGTGCTGCAAACCGGCGGGCCGGTGACCATGCCGTGGCTCAGTAAGGTGCCCGCCGTGCTTCAGGCGTGGTATTCGGGATCTCAGGGCGGTGAGGTCATCGCCGATATCCTGTTCGGCGAGGTCAATCCGTCCGGCCACCTGCCGATGACCTTCCCGGTCAGTCTGACCCAGACCCCACGTCCAGACCTGCCCGGCATCGACCTGGCAGAAAAGGTCCAGTTCGACGTCGTCTATCATGAAGGCGCGGATATCGGTTACCGCTGGTTCAAACGCACGCAACAAACACCGCTATTCCCGTTCGGCTTCGGCCTCAGCTATACGACGTTCGACTACAGCGACCTGAAACTCAGCGGTGGCGATCAATTGCGCTTCAGCTTCAAGGTGACCAATACGGGTCAGCGCCCCGGCAAGGCCGTGCCGCAGGTATATCTGACTCAGACGCCCGACGGGGACACCCAACGCCTGATCGGCTTCGACAAGGTCGATTTGAAACCGGGTGAGACGCGCACCGTAACCCTCAGCGCCGACCCGCGCCTGATCGGCCAATTCGATACGCAGACACCCGGCTGGGTGGTCAAAAGCGGCACCTATGGCGTGTCGCTGGGGGCCTCGGCCACCGACCTTATCGAGACCGGGACGGTCAAGCTAAAGGCCAAACGCCTCAAACCGTAGATTTTTTCTGGTCGCGATATCGTAGCCAAAAACCGCTTCACACTTTTTGGCATATCGCTCTGATCATCTGCCGACAAGTTTCAAAACGCGGTGAGACAAGACCCGATTGGCGGCTCCGGCTACATCGGAAGCCAAACCTTTTCAAACGGATATAAAATGCCCGATTCAGCGCAACCCCTTACCCCGGCGACCCAGCCGACCCTGTTCATCCCGCACGGTGGCGGGCCCTGCTTCTTCATGGACTGGTCGCTGATGGGCGAACCGGCCGATACCTGGGACAAGACCGCGGACTGGCTGAAAAACCTCGCCGCGACCCTGCCGGAACGCCCCAAGGCGATCATCGTCATTTCCGGTCACTGGGAAGAAGCCGTCTTCACCGCCGCCACCGCGCCGCAGCCGGAGATGATCTTCGACTATTACGGCTTCCCCAAACACACCTATGAACTGAGCTATCCGGCGCCGGGTTCGACCGAACTGGCCAACCGCATCGTACAGCTTCTGACCGAGGCCGGGATCGCCGCGAAGACCGATGCGAAACGTGGTTTCGACCACGGCGTCTTCATTCCCTTCCTGCTCGCCTTCCCCGATGCCGACATTCCCGTCGTGCCCTTGTCGCTCAAACGCAATCTCGATCCGGCGGAGCATATGGCGGCGGGCAAGGCCCTGAAAAGCCTGCGTGACGAAGGCGTCCTGATCATAGGTTCGGGCATGAGCTACCACAATATGCACGCTTTCCGCACGCCCTCGGCAACCGCGCCGTCCAAAGCCTTCGACGACTGGCTGACCGCCTCTTTGGCGCAGGACGACCCAACCGTGCGCAGCGACGCGCTCAACCGCTGGGCCGACGGTCCGGCAGCCCGCAACGCGCACCCGCGCGAAGAACACCTCCTGCCCCTGATGATCGCCGCCGGTGCCGGTGACGACGACAAGGGCGCGCGCATCTTCTCCGACGTGGTCATGCAGGCCACCGTCTCCGCTTTCCGTTTTGGATGAAATCAATGACCTACCCGAATACACTCATTTTCGTCGATCTGGCCTCCGATGATCCCGAAGCCACCGGTCAGTTCTATGCCGAGGTCTTCGGCTGGACCAACGAAGGCCGTCCGGCGGGCGTCTATCACCGCCTCGTGCCTGGCGAGAACTTCAAGAACAAGGACGGCAGCCAGAGCCAGATCGGCAATTTGCACATCGGCATCTTCAACACCAATAATGCCCGCCCCTTCCCGACCGCCGAAGGCGCGGGCGCCAAAGCCCTGAGCCGTGGCGACCACAAGGCGCGCCTGTGGGTCTTGGTCAGCGACGACGATACGCCGGAACGCATCATTGAGGCCGCCACGTCGCGCGGTGCTAGTCTGCTATGGAAAGACCACTACTGGAAGGAATTCAACGGCTACAACTACGCCTTTGAAGATCCGTGGGGCAACGAGATCATCCTGTGGGGCAAGGCGGGCGAAAACCCTGATATTCCAGAAACCTACACCAAAGAATAAATAGAAAAGGGGCCCGCTGGGGCCCCTTTTTTATCGCTCCCGTACCGATTTGACAACGGCCGCTATATCGTCTCCGCCCCGCCCTTCGGCCACAGCCGTATTGAAGGTGTCGAGTGCGGCACGGACGGTCGGAAGATCGACGCCCAGCGGCGCGGCGGCTTTCAACGCATAGGCCATGTCCTTGGCCTGCAAGGCGAGCTGAAAATTCGGGCGGTAATCCTCAGCCAGCACGCGTCCCGCGATCATCCTGACCATCGGGCTGCCGGGCGATCCGTCGAGCAGGGTGTCGATGGCCTGTTCGAGGTTCAGGCCCGACCGGTCGATCAGGGTAAAGGCCTCGGCCAGGGCCGCGACCTGCACACCGCCCATGAAATTGTTGATCAGCTTGAACATCGCGCCGCTGCCCGACGGTCCCATATGGACGACCTTGCGGCTCATGGCGGCGAGCGCCGGACGCACGGTGTCGAGCGGCGCGGTATCGCCCCCGGCGATGAAGACTAGTTGTCCGGTTTCGGCCTGAAGCTTCGAACCCGTCACGGGGGCATCGAGCGGCACGCCGCCCGCCCCGGTCACGTGCCCGGCCCATTCGCCGATCCAGTCCGGTGTCAGGGTCGATGCCTCCAGACACACCGTGCCGGGTTTGAGCCCCGCCAGCGCGCCGTCCGTCCCCAGCCACATCCCGCGCGACCCTCTATCGTCCGTAACCATGGAGATGATGAGGTCCGCGCCCTCCGCCGCATCGCGGGCGCTTACGGCAATCCGCGCCGCTTCGGAGAAGGGCGCGGATCGTTCCGGATTGCGGTTGAAAACGCTGAGGGCAAAGCCCGCGTCGATGAGACGGCGGGCCATGGCCGAACCCATCATGCCGAGGCCTAGAAAGGCGAGGGAACGTGTCATGGGCGCTTATTAACTCACTCAGCCGTGGTCGGCCAGCAGGCGCGGCACCGGGGCGTCCTTGATGCGGAAGAAACCGAGATTGTCTTCGCTCTGGCCCTCGCGCGGCTTGTGACGGACCTGAACGACGCCGTTCTTGCCGAAGCCGTCGATGACCGGGCGGTCGCCCTGACGGCTCAACCACAGGCGCAACAGGTGACGGCGGCGCTGGGGCTCCGGATAGTCGTGATAGAGGGTGCGTGCGTGAAGGGCCGCGTAGTTCGACAGCCACTGGATGTCGCCCGGGCGGAAGTCCATCTCGATGGCCATGCCGGGTTCGTAGGTGATTTTATCGAACAGCTCCAGTACCTCTATCTGCTCCGGCGAAAGCTTCGGCACGCCCTCATATTCCTGCGCGGTGAGGATATAAAGCGAACCGGCATACATCGAAAACACGCCGTCGGTCAGGTCGATGATCGGCGAGGTATAGGTGTCGGACGGCGCGTTCTTGTCCTGACGGCGCCAGTCCCAGTGATAGGGCTGAAACAGCAGCGGCGCGAGGTCCGGACGGCGACGCAGGATCTCGTTATAGATCTCCGCCCCGGACACGAGGCATGACGCCCCGCCTTCCTTCGCCGGCCGCAGGCACATCAGCGACACGACGTCCGACGAGTCCGAATGGAACACCAGATAGTCGCGCACCTTGGACGACTTCGCCGTCGGGTCGTCCATCATCTTGTCAGACGTCGCATAGACCGAGTCGATCAAATCGCCCTTTTCGTTCTGACGGATCGGATCGCCCATATAGAGGCCGAGAATGTAATAGATCGCCGCCGACAGCGCATCGGAATAGAGATGCGTGCGCAGACCGCGCACCAGCACGAAACCGCGCCCGGAATCGACGTCGCTCCCCCATTCCCTGATCGCCTCAAGGCATTCGACCAGCGGGTATTCTTCCTTCTGCACGAAGCGCAGGTCGGGATCTGCCTCGACGAAACGCGTCCCCAGCGTTTCCAGTTCGGCGATCTGGGCCTCGGACAGAATATAGACCCACGAGTCCGATTTCGATAGCACGTCGCCGCGCCAGGCGGCAGCGGTCGTGATTTCTTCCAGCTTAAGCGCCGGTGCGTCGACAATAGCAGTAGTCATGAGACGATCCTCTGGGTGATCCAAATGGTATGTCCGGACCCTAACAGAGGGGCTGTGTCGTCTCTTGTCCCCGCGGGCATGATTAATTGACCTGAGCCGTATGAATGCGCCTACAGGCAAGATGCAGGTTCTGATGATCAAGTTATTCACTCGATCACGCATTCAATGTCCGCTTATGCCCACTGGTAATGTCTGCTAAGGGCCAAAAGGCGGCCTGCCCGTGGCGGTGCCAAAAAATTGCGTGAGACTGCGCGCCGGAGCCGAATTTACTTCCGCTTTTGCCAGGACCGTAAATGGCCCTCGAGTCGGCTAAGGGCCAGGTCCGGCTATACGCTGTAGCGCCTAATCTCGATGCTCGGGAAATGATAAAGTCGGGCGCCGTTTGATAAAAAATTAGGGAGGCGGTATGAGCAAGCACCGTGGCAAAAGCATCGACCGCTGGGAAGGCCTCCGGAAGCCAAAATTTTCAAAAGAGCTGATAGAAGAGGTTCGCGATCTATTTCAAAAACAAACAGACAAACCTCTGACAAACGAAGATGCCAAGGAGATGTTGGAAAACCTAACCGGTTACTTCATGTGTCTGCATCTTCTCGATCGAGAACAAAAAGCTCAACAAATTGCCCGCAAGAAGATTGGTACAGAGATTGCGGAAAATCCAATCTCCGTTTGCCGCGAGCAAAGTTTATTACCGACCGCAGAAACAATTTCACCGAAGCGATTAATGCGCAGGCGTCGCCCTGTATCGCGAGCCAAAGGCTAAGCCGTCCAACAAAGCCTGTGCTGCACCGTTATAATTCTCGCAAATGAGAAACAGGAAAAATTTACCATTTTTCAATCCTTGCGGGAAAAACGGCTTGAGGGCAATTAGGACCAGAACAAATATTTCACAACAATTTCAATTAGATAATAAAATTCGGCAATATGCTACCGTAAAGGAGAGCCAACTATCGAACTTTTTAAGTTGTTGAAAAGGCTAGAAAACATAGGGCAAAATTGCCCAAAAATGAAAATTGGCTGGGGAACTAGGACTCGAACCTAGAATGACGGTACCAAAAACCGGAGTGTTACCATTACACCATTCCCCAGCAAATCGGCCAAAGCCTTGGCAGCTTTTGCTGGTCTCGCCTGTGTCCGCGAGAGAGGCGCTTCACTAACCCAAGCTTTTGTGACATGCAATCCCTCCGGTGAAATTTTCCCCAGCTTCTCGCGCTTTCCGTTTATGTCACAGCCTTTATTGATCCTTTTGCCCGGAACCGATGGCACGGCAGCCTTTTTCGAAGGGCTGAAAACCGCGCTTTCGCCGCATTATGAGGTGCGCGCCCTCGCTTATCCGCAGACGGGAGATCAATCCTACCCTCATCTGGGGCGGTTTCTATTGCCGGAGATACCCACGAACCGCGACTATATACTGATCGGTGAGTCTTTCGGCGGACCATTGGCCATCTGGCTAGCCACCCACGCGCCACGTAAACCACTGAAGCTGATCCTCGGCGCGACCTTTGCAGCGTCACCCTATGGCTGGCTGGGCAAGGTCGCAGCCCCATTGGTACCGCTGGGCTGTTTTCTGCCGCTGTGGACGTGGCAGATACGCCTGATGCTATTCAATGGCAGCCATCATGAAACCGCGCAAATGATCCACGACACCGTCAGACCCGTCGATCGCCGCACCCTTCTGGCGCGGGTACAAAGTGTCCTCTCCTGCGATATGCGATCGCAACTGGCGGCGCTGACCATGCCTGTCCTCAGCCTCAATGCCGGTAAGGACCGCTTGATTCCGCCTTTCCTGTCGCGGCATTTCGGCAAGGATATCCGTCAGGTACGGCTGGATCTGCCGCACATGATCTTTCAGTGCGATCCCGACGGGATCACTAGCCACCATATCCTGCCGTTCCTGTGCGAAGCGTGACGGGCTTTAACATGCCGGGCGTTTGTGATAGCGCGTGGCCCATGTCCGATAAGTCTTATGTCATCGTCGCCTTCTACCATTTCTTCGACTTCCCTGAGTTCGAAGAAATGCAGCCCCCCCTGCTCGACCGGCTGAAAGGCCTCGGCATCAAGGGTTCTCTGCTGATCACGCGCGAAGGCGTCAACTCGACCATGGCCGGCACGCGCGAGGCCGTCGACAGCTTCCTGACCTATCTGCAAACCGAACTGATCGGTGAACCCATCGTTTGGAAAGAGTCCTTCGCCGACACCCAGCCCTTCGGCAAGACGCGTGTGCGCCTCAAAAAGGAGACTATTTCGCTGGGTGAACCGGTCAGCCTGACCAAACGCGGCGAATATGTCGAGCCGAAGGACTGGAACGCCCTGATCCGCCGGGACGACGTGGTCATCCTCGACACGCGCAACGATTACGAGGTCAATCTCGGCACGTTCCGCGGCGCCATCGACCCGCAGATCCCGACCTTCAAGTTCCTGCCGCAATGGACGCGCGATCACGCCGAACAGCTGAAGGGCAAAAAGATCGCCACCTTCTGTACCGGCGGCATTCGCTGCGAAAAATTTACCGCCTGGATGCAGGATAATGGCTTCGACGAGGTTTATCACCTCAAGGGCGGCATCCTGCAATATTTCGAGGACGTTCCGGCCAGCGAGAGCCTGTGGGACGGCGAATGCTTCGTCTTCGACGAGCGCATTGCGGTGGATCATAATCTGACGCCGTCTACAACCGCTCTGCTGTGCCTCTATTGCGACCACGCCCTGACGCCCGAAGACCAGCAAAGCCCGCTTTATGAGCGCGGCGTCTCATGCCCGCATTGCCACGGCGATCCGAAGTACCAGCACGACCGCCCCTCGACGGCGCGGCCGGCGGCAGGACGTACCAAGTTTTAACCGTACTCTGTGGATTTATTACGGTCTCTTCATTTGACCTATTCTCGTCAGCCTATATGTTAGGAAGCAGTGCGCGTGCGTCTTTGCGGGGGGCATGGTGCAATTTTTGACCGCAGCGGGGATGACGATCATCTTATGAAACAGTTTCTTATTACGGTGGGCGCCGTTCTGACCGCCTTCATCCTGTTCTTCATCGGCGTACCTTTCCTGCTGATCACGATGGTCGCAGCGTCCTCTAAGCCCACGACGCCCTCATCCGTGACCCTCCTGGTCGACCTGCGTCAGGGCCTGACCGATCAGTCCAAGGCCGACCCGTTTGCCTTCATCACCGGACGCCCGCTGTCGACCATGGACATCGTGACGTCGCTCTATCACGCCGCCGACGACAGCAAGGTCAAGTCGGTCCTGATCCGTCTGCCCGAAGGCGGTATCGCGCCCGCCGCGGCCGAAGAAATTCGCACCGCCGTGCGCTATGTACGCAGCAAGAACAAGACCGTCATCGCGCACTCGCAGGGCCTCTATCCCGATACGATGGTCGTCGCTTCCTACATGATCGGCTCCGCCGCCACGGAATTCTGGATGCAGCCGCATTCGGCGTTTCAGGTGACCGGTATCGCGACGGAAAACACTTTCTTCAAGCGCGCCTTCGACAAGTATGGCGTCACGCCGCAGTTTGAACAGCGCTACGAATTCAAGAACGCCGTAAACCCCTATCTGCAAAGCGATTTCACCCCGGCGCACCGCGAGGCGACCCTGTCGTGGATGGGCTCGATCTACGACTCGCTGCTGTCATCGGTGGTCGTGGATCGCAAAGATCTGAAAATGGACCTGCCAAAGCTCAAGGCCGTTCTGGAAGCCGGTCCTTATGGCGCCGAACAGGCCAAGGAAATGGGCCTGATCACCAAGCTGGGTCAGGTGCACGAAGCTGAAGAGGCCGCCAAGGCCAAGGGCGGCGCCGACACCGAACTGATGGATGTCGAATCCTATGCCGCCACCGTCACCTCGACGGGGGCTCAGACCATCGCCGTCATCAATGGTGAAGGCGCGATCATGACCGGCAAGGGTGGTGGCGGCTTCGGTGGTGGTGAGCCCGAAATGCTGTCGGACGACATCGCTCAGGCCTTCTACGACGCCGTCGACAACGACAAGGTCAAGGCCATCGTCTTCCGCGTCTCCTCGCCCGGCGGGTCGGACACGGCGTCCGAGCAGATCGCTCAGGCCATCAAGTATGCTCAGGATTCGGGCAAGCCGGTGGTGATCTCGATGGGGAACTATGCCGCGTCGGGCGGTTACTGGATCTCGGCAGGTGCCAATGCCATCGTCGCCAATCCGACGACTCTCACCGGCTCGATCGGCGTCTATGGCGGCAAGCTTGCCATTGGCGACGCGGCGGCGCGCTTCGGCGTCGACTTCCGTCAGATCGGTGTGGGCGGCGAATATGCCGGGGCCTATGCGTCGGGTAAGCCGTTCACCGAAAAGCAGCATGCTGCCATTTCGACCTGGATCGACGGAATCTATAACGCCTTTGTCGAACGTGTGGCCAAGGGCCGCAAGCTGCCGGTCGAACGCGTCAAGGAAATCGCCAAGGGTCGCGTCTGGACCGGCGCTCAGGCCAAGGAACGTGGTCTGGTCGACGATCTGGGCGGCTTCTACGCGGCGGTGGACAAGGCCAAGGCTCTGGCCAAGATCGACAAGGACACCAAGGTAAAGCTGGTCAGCTATCCCAACAACAAGTCGCCCTTCGCCATGTTCGGCAAGGGCGTCGAGGCCAGCGTCAAGGGCTTCGAAGCCCTGTCGTTCCTCGGCTGGGCCTCGACCGACCCGCGCGCCGAAGCGATCATGAAAGAGGCCAAACAGGCCCGCCTTCGTGAACAGGGCGCCAGCGTCTTGGCCCCTGAGCCTTACCAGCCGTCGGCGCGTTAAACACTTCAACGCATAGAAATAAAAGCGCCGTCCGGTACTCCGGGCGGCGTTTTTATTATCTATCAACCAGTCGTCCGACCCTGAAAATCGAGGCTGCAAACCTGAAGGCGGCGCTTACAACAGCGCACCACCTCAGGCGAAGCGCCATCACCTAAAGACCTTCCAGAGAACTTTCCGGAGACCTTTTTGCTCCGTATTCGGTCAAATCTGCCAGTGGCCACATTCCGTTTCCTGGCGCTTTCAAAGGGTTTTGATAATTCCCTGACACAGCGCCGGGCAGGCATCGATGCCGTTGAAACCGCGATCGACGAATAGGGCTGCGACATTGCCCACTCACTCGCCGGGCAACAAAAGAAAACGGCGGCAGGTTGTCCTGCCGCCGTTTCCGTACGCTTTATGCTACTCTGAGGAATTAGAACTCGTACTTCAGGCCCAGACGGACATAGCGCGGGTTCTGGTAGCTCGACGGCGAACCGTAGTTCGGGTTCTTGGTGCCGACACCACCCAGTTCGCCGTTTTCGTCGAACTGATCGGCGCCCTGAGCGTTGAACAGGTTGAACACGTCTGCCGAGACCTTGATCGTGCCGATCGGGATCGGCTGCGACCAGGTCAGGTTGACGTCCAGCTTCTTGATCCAGTCGCCGGAGAAGGATTCACCGCGCGGTGTCAGTTTGCCACCGCAGTACCAAGCCGTCAGAGTCGTCGTGCTGGCGCGGCCGTCATTGAACGGATAGTAACCGATACAACCGTACTTGCGCGGCGAGAGGACGCTGGCGTTGAAACCACCCCGCAGGTTTTCGCTGAACTGGTACGAACCGTACATCTTTAGGTTATAACCGTGGTGGTTCGGCAGCAGGCCGGTCGAACCGTCGGTCCAGCCGGGTTCGTCGAAGTCCTGCGTCAGGCCGGTATCGTCCTGACCGTTGTCCGACTTAACGCCGCCTTCGATATTTCCGTAGGAACGCGACAGGGTCAGCGAGCCGCCGAGATACCAGGTGCCATCCCACATACGCTCACCCGTGAAGGTCAGGGCCTGATAGGAACGCTTGGCCGCCGGGAAGCCCAGTACGTCCGCCGGAACGGTGACAGTCTTGCCAGCCGAAGCACCGAAGCTGTCGCCGAGGGTGACCACGAGGTCCTTGCCCGGATTGATCAGGACGTAGCCCGAACCGCCGAACGAGCCGCTGGCGGCCTGCGCGCTGGTGATGATGCCCTTCGACGCCAGCCAGGCGGCTGCCGGGGTGTAGTCGATGTCGGCGTCTTCCATGACAGCCGACAGGTTGCGGTACGTGAAGTCCACGCCGAACTTCCAGCCGCTGTCGAGGCGTTTTTCGTAACCGACGATATATTCGTCCTGATACTGAGGCTCGATGTTTTGCGACACGACCGAGTTGGCGTTCGGGATCAGGCCGTCCGACAGGATGTTGGTGCGGTACAGGGTGCCGAGCGTCGGAACGTAGTTCGCGTTGCGCGCCGAGTAGGAGTAGAACTTCTCGGTGAAGGTTTCACCACCGGCCAGACGGATGTTGGTATTACCTGCGATCGGCAGATAGTAACGACCATAGAAGGCCGTCAGCTTGCTCGACTTGTCGCCTTCCGGATCGAAGGTGATGCCGATACGCGGCGAGATGAGGTTTTCCTTCTTGAGGAACGGCACACCATCGGCGTTCTTGTTGGTGAACGAGTCGCTGCGCAGACCGAGGTTCAGAGCGACGCGATCGTTGAGTTCCCAGCTGTCCTGAATGTACATGGCTTCGTTCTCGATATCGAACGAGCCGCCGGAGAAGAGTTCACGGACGCGAACGCAGTTGTTGATCACGTTGCCCGACGAACCGCAGTTCGTGCCGGCCGCGTAATAACGGTAGTAGATACCGCCCGAATAGGACGTAATCGCATCGGCGTTCAGCTGTTCCTTGTCGACACCGAGCTTAAGGTGGTGTTTGCCAGCCAGGTTGAAGTAGAAGTCGGCATCGACGCGATAGTTTTCGCGCAGATCCTTGCCTTGCTCGATCGTCAGAGCCGGGTTGCCGCGGATGATGTTGCCGCCTTCGTCGACGACCGAACCGATATTGTCCACCGAGGACGAAACGGTCTGGTTATAGGACGAACGACCGTACATGGCCGAAATCGTGAACCAGTCGGTCAGCTTACCGGTATATTTGACGATACGCGTCAGACCGCCGGTGGCGTTGTTCGAGTCTTCACCCTGCAAGGTGGTCAGCGAGGACTGGTTGTCGGTGAAGTAGGTGTATTCCAGGCGGTGCTGCGGGTTGAGCACGAAATCCAGCTTGCCACCCCAGAACGGGTCTTCGCGGGCGACCGTCTGCTCGAACGCGTAGGTACCGTTGTTGTTGTAGGTCACCGAACGGTCGTGCAGATCGCGCGGGTTATAGAAGGCGAAGAAGTAGATGTGATCCTTGAGCAACGGACCCGACAGCCAGAAGTTGGCTTCGGATTCGTTCGGATACTCGGTGCGGCGCTTCGTCGAATCGACCTTGTCGTAGGTGAATTCGCCGTCCGCAGCCAGGGCTTCCGGATGATAGTAGAACGAGGCGCCGCCCTTGAAGGTATTGGAGCCCGAACGCGTCGTGGCGACGAAGGCACCACCGGTCGAACGGCCGTATTCAGCGGAGTAGCCGCCCGTCTTGACTTCGATCTGGTCGTAGAAGTCGAACGGGATGGTCGTACCGCCGAGGAAGTTACGGAAGTTCGTAACGTTCATGCCGTTGACATAATAGATGTTCTCAGCCGAGGACGAACCGGCGATCGACGGCGGGCCGAAGACGTCGTTGATCGAGATGCCCGGCACCAGATCGGCGAGCGATTCGATCGAACGGCCGACCGGCAGGCGCTCGGACAGGGTTTGCACGTCGAGGACCGAACCACGGGTCGTGCGGTCGAAGTCGAGGTTACGGCGCGCCTTGCCGCGGACGACGACGGTTTCGATCGACGAGCCGCCGGCGGTAAACTCGTAGCTCGACACGGCGCCCAGAGTAACGAGGACGGTTTCCGACGCCTTGGCGCCCGAAGCGGTGGTGATGTCGACGGTATAACGGCCCAGCGGGATCTGCGAAATCTGGAACTTACCGTCCGCGTCCGTAGTGGTCGTGCCGTTGTAACCGGTCGATTCACCGGTGATCGTGACCTTGGCGCCGGCGGCAGGTTTGCCTTCTTCCGACTTCACGGTACCGCCCAGGGTACCCGAGGTTAAGTCCTGCGCCAGTGCCGTCGTCGGCACTGCCGTCGCTACAGCGGTCACAAGTGCGGGGACGGCCAGCGACAGCAGCGCGCCGCACAGCGTCGTCGAGACCATAAGGCCTGATCGCATCGTTTTCTTGATCACTCTAAGTTCTCCGGAATTTGGTCGGTACCCCAGAGGGCCCGACCTTTGTTGCCCAGCATTACAAGCTGTTAATGTCGATTAAGACCCCCGTGTCATATTTCCGTCAATCGCATGTCACGGGTTCTTAAATATCGATTGCAACCTGTTTCAATAAAGTCACATTGGCAACATTACGGTAGGTAAATGTTACGCCCAGACTGAAAAGCCGAACGTTCAGAAACACCTCTCACTTGTAAGTCTGGTTTATAATTAAATAAATTCAATTTATTATTTAAAATTCACGGTAGCATGTAACTTTCAAATTTGAATCAGATCAGACTGTAATTTGGCATTTCCAGCGCGGTGCTTGCTTTCCAAGAATTTGTAAAATTTTGAACCAAAAAAGCGAAAACCGTATAATTTACCTGTCAAATTGCGATTTCGACCCTTTGCAAGCCTTTAAACAGGTGAATTGCAACACATAGTTAATAATTCAACCTTATCCCCAGCCCCAACAACTTCTCATGTTGCAATGCAGCATAAATATGGCCTGGTAAAGGGGCCCGCAGGGCCATTGAGCCTGTATATCAGCAAAACGCTTGTTTTAACGGGATGTTACAGTCTCGGCATGAACGGGCTGCACCGCAACACGTACCGCATAGGAAGCGGTCGGTTCCGGTGTGCAACTGGCCAGAATAATCTGTGTCAGAAAAAGACACAGCCAGCCGGTTGCTACATATAGGGCGCGTTTTGAGACAAAATATCCGGCAGAAGCGAGCATAAACGGAACCCTTGGCGTTTTAACCAAGCGTTAAGCAAGACCCGCGCCGTCAGGGACAATCAGGTGCTTCTGATCCGCGACAACAGGGTCAGTACCCGACGGCAATTCCCACCCAGATCTGCGACCTCTTCGCGGCTGACCGAGCGGATGTCGGTTTTGTCGGGCTCGATGCGTACGACGACGTCGGATTTGAGGCCCCAGAAGGGATCTTCATAAGTGGCTTCAACGCGCCATTCCGAACGACCGAAAACGACATAGCCTTCGTCCTTCAGGATTTGCGCGACCGCCTCCGCATTTTTGGGCTTACCCTGTATCGATATGGCATTCGGGCAGGTCTGGGCGTTGACGGCCGATATGCTCTGTCCCCGCCATTCGTAGGATACGGTATTGGGGACGAAGGGATCATCCTCGATCGGGTTGGCGTCAGGGCCGCGCGCCTCGACCAACTTGGTCGAAAAGGTGACGGTGCGTTCCCAGTTGGTCGAGACGTCGTGGATCGGCGGATAGGCTTTCAGCCGGGTTTCATAGGCGTAGTACCCAGCCAGTAAACCGCCGGAAATGATGACCGACGACAAGGCCCACGGGCCATAGGTTCTGGGCGCCATGAAGATCGAGATCAGCAAGGACAGCGCACAGATGATCATCGCCGTAGTAGCAATTTTCGGTACGTAGTCGAGCGCGATCTGATTGAAGCCCAGATCGTAGCTCAGATAGCCGACGCTGGTCGACAGCATGGCCGCCAGCAATGTCAGTGGCGCAATCAGGCTGATGATCAGGGCCAGATGCGCAAAAGCAAAGCCCTTTTTCCGCGTCTTGGGGGCAGGATGGGTCTCGTACTGGATTTCATCTTCAGACAATTTGCCCGAACCCCTTGAAGTTGATTGCGAAAGTTACTTCGCTTTTGAACCGCGATGCACGCCGCGGACTAATATGACAATAAGCGTCGGCCATAAGCGGGCCTTCGTCACGGTCATACCTTCCAAAGAGGGAATTTAAACGCACAAGGTGTCAAAATTTCAACCCTGGCTTAAAGGCAGCATAATAAATAGGGCTTCAATCGCGCCACGGGTTAGGTGTCAAGGTCCACAAGGCGTCGTCCAGCACCGGATCGGTCTGCGATCCGGCGATGTCCGGTGTGGCGTCGGAGACATCATTGGTGCGTTGAAGCACCCGCCGCAGACGCTCATCCGCCGGCACGTCCATCCACAAAGCGCTGAATGCGACACCCGACGTCTCGGCCAAGGCCCTGGCTTCGCGTCCGCGCGCCTGATTGCGGAAGGTGGCGTCCAAAATCACCGACTGCCCACTCTGGATCGCCGTGCGCGCCAGAGCGAACATGTGGTTATAGACGCGCTCGTTCTCCGCTGGCGTATAGGCTTCCTTCGGCAGGGTCTCGAACTCCGGAAAGGCCCACAGGCGCTTGCGCATTTCGTCGGAACGCAAAATCAGCGCGCCCGGTGCCCGGCCGGTTTCCGGCGCAATGCGGCGCGAGTGACTGCTCTTGCCCGATCCCGACAGGCCGCCGACCGCAATCAGTTCCGCCGGTTTGATATCTAGGAAACGGTGCGCCGCCGCCAGATAGACCTTGGCCTTTTCCATGGCATAGTTCGGCGTGCCGCCATAATTGGCATTGACGTGGCAGCGCACGCCCGCGCGCACCGACATATAGAGCGGTAACAGTTTCAGTCCTGCGTAGACGCTGTGAATGTCGTCTTCCAACCGCGAGGCGCGCTCGACATAGATATTGAGCACCGTATTGGCGGCGTCCTCGTGCCCCCTCACCCACAGGTCCATCAGCAGGAAGCCGAGATCATACAGCACGTCGATCTGACTAAGGCGCTCGTTGAACTCGATGCAGTCGAACAGAACCGGCTTGCCGTTCTCTATCAGGATATTGCCGAGGTGCAGGTCGCCGTGGCAGTGGCGGACATAACCCTCACTGAACCGGCGCTTCACGTCGTCTTCCAATTCCGCATAGGCCGCCTGAATGGCGACGTCGTAGGCATCGACGGCCTCGGCGCCCAGTTCGTCGCGGAAGACGTCGATATTCTTCTTGTTCGAGTCGATGACGTACTTGATGTTGAATTCGTGCTCATCGTCGCGGCAGATTTCGGACCCCGCGTGGAACTTCGCCACCGTGCTGCCCAGATCGTGCATCAGTCCCAGATCCGGCGTCCAGTCGGCCTGGGTCTGGCTCTGTTCGGCCAGCACGCCCGCCGTGTCGAAGCGGCGCATGACCAGTACGCTTTCACCTTGAATTTCCTCGACGCCGAGATAGATGTCGGACGCCATGCGCTGATTGTAGCGCAGTTCGCGCAGCAGGGCCTTGCGACGCTTTTCGACCGACGTGAAGTCGAGGAAGCCGTAATCGACGCTCTTCTTGACCTTATAGGCGCGCTTGCCTTTCAGGATCACCACCGCGCACGAGGTGGTGATGATGTCGTCGGCCCCTTCCGACAGATGGGCGATAAGCGAATCGGGTAAGGTCAGGTCTGAATCTTGAGGATCGGGCATAGGAATCTTTATTCAGAAAAGGGGTTTGACCATCAGGCCCGTTACGGCCATAGAACGGCGCATGTCTGTACCCGCTGACCTCCTCCCGCCACCCGGCGTCAAGGCGCTGATCTTCGACTGCGACGGCACCTTAGCCGATACCTTCGCCGCGCACTACCGGGCTTTAAGCGTGGCCCTGGAGGTTTACAACATAAATCTTGAGCCGCAGTTTTACGCCGACCGGCTGGGTCTGTCGCGGTCGGTGTTTCTCGATGAATTCGCCGATCAGTCCCCCCTGCCCTTCGATGCCGACGACATCGCCAGCCGCAATGCACCGCTGTTCATGGACCATATCGACCGCGTGGCCGCTATTCCGGTCACCGAGGCACTGGTGCGTGAATATCATGGCCGGTTACGGCTGGGCGTAGCGTCGGGCGGGCAAAAGTCGATTGTCAAGGCGACGCTGAAAGCCATTGGCCTGATTGACTATTTCGAGACGGTGACGACCTTCGAGGACACCGGCATCGGCAAGCCAGCGCCGGACCTCTATCTCACCGCCTGCGCACGGCTCGGAGTCGCGCCGCAAGAGGCCCATGCCTATGAAGACACAGATGAAGGCATGGAAGCGGCGCACGCGGCAGGCCTGACCGTCAGCGACATTCGTCCGTTCTACACCACAAACCCAGCCCTTTGGTAGTCACGCGCGTTTACGCACAGGCACGGCGCTCGCCTCTTCTTCGTGGTCCTGCGCCTCGCCGACGATCTGCCGCACGGTGAGCCCGGCGGGTTTCGCGTGATCCTGGGTCAGAAAGCGCCATATCTCACGGAACCAGACGCGTTTACCCATGCGGTAGTACCAACGGATAGCATGATGTATCTTGCGATCCGGGTGATGGATCAGCCGCAGCAGCGCTTTCGGCCGCGCCTGCGCGACGATCTCCATGAACTTTACCCATAGCAACACCCGCCACGGCGGCATATGGCGCATGTCGAGCACCTGATGCTTGTAGTCCCACAGGGTCAAGTCGGTCTGAACCACTTCGCGATCCTCGGCCAGCCGGTAATAAGGCGTCCAGCGGTGCGGTGTGACGTAGAGTAACTGAATCTGGTCAGGATCGTAGGAAACGATCTGTTTCAGGCCGTGCCAGAAATCCCTGTCGGTCTGCTCGTCGAAGCCGGCCACCCAGGTCATCATCGACAATATGCCGTGCTGACGCATCAACTGGATCGCCTCACGGTCAACGCTTTCGGTCGCGCCCTTTTTGATCAGCTTAAGCGTAGCGGCATCCGTTGTTTCCATCCCCATCAGGAAGCGCTCGAACCCGGCCTTCTTATAAAGGTGCAGCACATCCTTATCGCGAACAATGTCGCCGGCCCGCGTCGAGCCCACCAGAGTCACCTCTATATTTTCGGCGATGAGGGCTTCCAGAAAGGCGATCCACGGCTTGCGCCCGGCGCTGGGATTTTCGTCGGCGAAATTGAACACCTCGACGCCCTCTTCGCGGTGCAGACGCGCGATTTCCGCCGCCAGTTTCTGCGGATCGCGGTGGCGCCAGCGCGTCCAGAACCCGCGCTGGCCGCAATAGTTGCACAGGTGCGGGCAGCCACGCGAAAACTGGATGACGACGGCACGCTTGCCGCCCCAATAGCCGTAGTTCTTGTGCTCGATCAGCTCCCAGCCGATGCGGTGGGCATCGAGATCGGGGATGACCGCTGCGGCCGGATTGCCGACGATCTGGCCCTCGCGCCGATAACTCAGACCGAGAATGGCATGAACCGGACGCTGTTCGCTCAGAGCTGTGATCAGTTCCAGGCAGATCGCCTCGCCTTCGCCGCGCACGATATAGTCGACGTGCGGCTCGTTATGCAGGATTTCGCGCCAGAAGTAGCTGGGGTGAACGCCACCATAGATAACGGTGACCGAGGGCATAAGGCGTTTCACCTCGGCCGCCATACCCGCGATGATCGGATGGCCCGACGACGAGCCCGAATGGCCGAACAGCACAGCGTCCGGCGCGAACCCGACCGCCTGACGTAACACCTCCGCGTCCGGCACAGGCCCACGTTCGGCATCGATCAGCTTGACCTCATGTCCGGCATCGATCAGCGGACCGCCGACCCACAGCAGACCGAGCGGCGGCAGTTGTTCCTTCGGTATCCGGCTGCCGATCGCCGGATGCGCGATATTGATAAGCAGGATGCGCACGCGCTCCCCCCATTTTAGTCGTGTGACTGTCCCTGTGGGTAGAGGACTGCCGTCGCATGACTTTTATAAGGCGGGTTTGCGGCATTAGGCTCGCGTTCCAAAAGTGTACAGCGGTTTTTGGAATCAAACCTGCGGCAAGACCTAAGGGTAGAGCTTAGAGGTCATCCAACCCTCACCCGCGCGTTCGAATTTCAGGCGGTCGTGCAGGCGGAAGGGCTTGTCGCGCCAGAACTCGATCTGTTGCGGTACGATGCGGAACCCCGTCCAGTGCGGCGGACGCGGCACCGCACCGAGGCCGAATTTCAGACCGTATTCCGCCACACGCTTTTCCAGTGCGAAACGGCTTTCCAGCGGTTGCGACTGCGCCGATGCCCAGGCCCCGATCTGCGAATTGCGGGCGCGCGAGGCGAAGTAGTCGTCGGCCTCGGCGTCCGTGACGATCTCGACCGTACCGCGGATACGGACCTGACGGCGCAGGGATTTCCAATGAAACAGCAGTGCGGCCTTGCGCGCCGACAGGAGCTGTTGCCCCTTATTGCTGTGGGTATTGGTATAGAAAACAAAGCCTTGCGCGTCGAAATCCTTTAGCAGGACCATACGCGCATCAGGCATACCGTCTTCGTCCACCGTCGCGACCGTCATGGCATTGGCGTCGTTCGGTTCTTTGGCGCGCGCGTCTATCAACCATTGACCAAACAGGGTGAACGGCTCGGCGCCGTCGATGTCGGCCTCATGCGCCGCATGGGCGTCGGCGTAATCGGGACTGGGGGGGATCAGGTCGGAACGGGACATGCAGGAACCTCTACAACGAACGATTTCACTCCCTCCTCCCTGTCGCATAGCGATGGGGTATAGCGCAGCGAAAGTATAGCTTTCGCCAGCGGTGGCCGAAACGCAAAGCGTTGAGGCGAAGGGGGATAACGCCGATCTGTTCAGCTTGCTGAGAATTTCGGTGTCATCCCCCTCCGTCACGCCTTAGGCGCGCCACCTCCCCAAGCCAATGGCTTAGGGAGGAGGGTGTTTATGAAAACAGGCCCGCCGTTTAGCAGAAACCGCCCTGAAACCCAACCTCAACCGCAGAATTAACGCCCTGTTGACCATGTTGACTCCATAGTTGCGTATCTTTCCCTTCAGCGGTTCTTTCAGAATGAACAGATCCTCGGCCCTGACCCTGCTCGACCTTGGCGACGACGCCAACCTCGACCACATTCAGACCGCGTTCCGCAAACGCGCCAAACAGGCCCATCCGGACCTCAGCGGCGGCACAGACGCGCATCTGCGTCGCCTTATTCTGGCGCGTGACTTGCTGCTTCGGCAGTTGAAGACCGGCATAGATATCACTGAAACTATTGATGAACTGGCCGATCCGGCTGAGGTCCTGCGCATCACGCCGGAACAAGCGATTACCGGCGGCATCCTCATGCAAAATGTCCCTCTGCCGCTGGAACTCATCCGCGACAATGGCCCCAACCGCAGCCTGATGCACACCAAATCCCTGCGTATCGCCCTGCCCAAGGGCCTGCGTCATGGCGACCGCCTGCGCCTGAAAGCCTCGCGAGCCGGAACCGCCGAGCACCTGTTCCGCATCGAAATTACCCGCTGCGAGCGGATGCACGTTGCGGGCAACGATCTGTGGATGACCGCCGAGGTCGACGCCCGGCGCGTGGCCTTCGGCGGGCCGGTGACACTCGACACACCGCATGGGCCGCAGGAGTTGTTTCTGGGCCGCACGTCCGACGGTGCCTGTCTGTGCCTCAAAGGACTGGGTTTGCCCGCCACGGCAAAACACGCCGCTGGCGATCTCTATATCCGATTGGCGGCACGCGCCCTGCCCGCGCGCCCGGCGTCCGACCTGCTGTCGGACTTTCATAAGCGCTGGGCCTAAAGCGCTGCTATAAGTGCATAAACCATCATGCTGGAAAATATCAGCAAAATTGCACCCGCTAGTTTATAGAAAAGGCAAGCGAGCCCACCATCCAGCGTCCATCTGAGCCAAGGCGGCAACTTGATACGTCCATTTATGCCGAAGCTCCGAACCACATAGTTCATGTAAGTTCGCGTATAGAAAAGAAAGACAACGCCCAGTCCTGCAAACAGGACTGAGGCCATTATCGTCACTATTACATCCATTTCGAACTCTCTGAATACCTGATTATTCAGGCAATTGCGCCGCGCGTCAAACTGGTCTATTCGGGCACGAATTATTCGAATATCAGGCCCGCTTTTCATGTCGCACAACAGCTTCGGTCACCTTTTCCGCATCACCACCTGGGGCGAAAGCCACGGTCCGGCGCTCGGCTGCGTGATCGACGGCTGCCCTCCGGGGATCGCCCTTACCGAAGCCGACCTGCAATGGGCGCTCGACCGACGCAAGCCCGGCGGTTCGCGTTTCGTGACCCAGCGCCGCGAAGCCGATGAAGCGAAAATCCTGTCGGGCGTCTTCGAAGGCGTCACCACCGGGACGCCGATCTCGATCATGATCGAAAACACCGATCAACGCTCGAAGGACTACGGTGAAATCGCCCATCAGTTCCGTCCCGGCCACGCCGACTATACCTATTTCGCCAAGTACGGCGTACGCGACCACCGCGGCGGTGGACGTTCCTCGGCGCGTGAAACCGCCGCCCGTGTGGCCGCCGGCGCGGTGGCGCTCAAGGTGCTGCAAACCCTGATCGGGCCTCAGATCAAGGTGCGCGGCGCGATGGTACAACTGGGCGTCCACCATATCGACCGGACGCAGTGGGACTGGGCGCAGGTCGATCAGAACCCGTTCTTCTCGCCCGATGCCACGCACTTGCCCCTCTTCGAGGAATATCTCGACAGCATCCGTAAAGCCGGCTCCTCCATCGGCGCGGTCGTCGAAGTGCAGGCCGAAGGCGTGCCCGCCGGTTGGGGCGCACCGATCTACGGCAAGCTCGACTCGGATCTGGCGGCCAATCTGATGTCGATCAACGCCGTCAAGGGCGTCGAAATCGGCGAAGGCTTCCATTCGGCGACGCTGTCGGGCGAGGAAAATGCTGACGAGATGCGCATGGGACCGGACGGCGTCGAGTTTCTGTCGAACCACGCGGGCGGCATCCTGGGCGGCATTTCGACGGGACAGACCATCGTCGCGCGCATCGCCCTGAAGCCCACCTCCTCGATCCTGACCGAGCGTCAGTCGGTCGATATAAAAGGGCAGGACGTCGATATCCGCACCAAGGGCCGTCATGACCCCTGCGTCGGCCTGCGCGCCGTGCCCGTGGCCGAAGCCATGCTGGCCTGCACCCTCCTCGACGCTTTCCTCCGCCATCGCGGTCAGACCGGCGGGATAGCCTTTACACCCGGCGTGCTTCAAGGTTAGGCTGCGGCCACAACTTCGAGGGGAAATGCCATGACTATCAAGACCGCGCTTCTGGCGGCACTCGCGCTTGTCTGCGCCACAAGCACCGCCGCGCAAACCGAAAAATCAGCACCGCAAAAGGTCGATATCGAGAAGCTTTGCGCCACGACGACCTGCCGCACCGGCGGTATCGACATCGTGTTACGCGTTGACGAGCAAAGCTTTACCGTCATTCCGGTCGGGCGTTCGCCCTATATCATGGAGGATGGCGCCATCCTCATCTATCCCGGCGAAACCATCGCTATTCAGTATACGGTGGCGGAAGGCAAGCTTACGGCCCCCAAGGTTCAGACCATATATGCTCCCCTCTATCCGATGAAGCTTACCAAGGATGACAAGGTCGTCGCCAATGGGGCGGACAAGACCTTGCCACCGGTGATCCGCGAAAAGGAAAAGGCAATACTGCCGCCAAATACCGTCCTATTTTCCTACGGCCAGGTGGACGGAAGCCGCGACATGATGCTGAAAATAGAATCCGGCCTGCCCGAAACGCTCAAGTTCGATCTGATCATGGCTACGGTCGCAAAGGGAGGCGGCTATCGGTTTCAACCGACCTCGTCCTGCCCGGTTCAAAAGGTTCCGCTGTATGAACACTGGCCGCATCCGATCGGGCCGATTATCCTGAAGAACGCGCGCCTGTTGGCCTCGAATGCCGACATGGTATGTAAGTAGTCTTGCGTTCCGGGTGCAGGGGCCGAGCCCCTGCCCGCCGGAGGCTTTTTTAACTACATCCCGAAGCGGAAATTGGCGACCAGACGTACCGAATGGGCATCCAGCTTGTCTTCGCTGCGGCGCATGTCGGTCCCCTGCGCGTTAGTGATCAGGAACGGATTGGTCGCCGGTGCCGTACCCGGTCCGACGCGGACGGTGTAGTCCTCGTCCTTGAAGCTGGTGTAGAGATATTCGACGCCCAGCGACCAGTTGTCATTGACCTTGCGCTCGATACCGGCCCCGGCCTGGTAACCCATGACGCGGTCGTCGGCTCCGCGCGGCGTAAAGCTGTTGGCGGTGTTGGTCGTATTATAGGCGTAGTCGAGTTCGGTCCACGCCACACCCGCCGTACCATAGGCCAGCCAGTTGTCCGTGCCGTAGCCCAGACGGCCGCGCAATGAGGTCACCAGATCGGGCGAACGCTCGAAATGATAGCTGGCCGGGGTCGTCGAAAAGCCGGTGACGCTGTCTTTCAGGTCGATCTTGTGCCAGTCGGCCAGAACGCCATAGACGATATTGCCCATCTGCCAGTCGTAACCGAGGCGCAGGCCGATGTCGTAGGCGCTGTCTTCGTCGGTCGTGCAGCCCGCGGCGGCATTATTGCCCTTGGGCGTACCGTCGCAGAAACCCGGCGAAAAGGCATTGGCCCCCGTCGTCGTACTGACGGTGTTGTTATAGTTACCATCGAGATTGGTATCGAAGATCAGGGTCTCATTATCGCCCTTGGCGGGCTTGGCACCGCCGATATGGACGCCGCCATAGGGCCCGTTCCAGGTTTGTGCTGCGGCCGGCAGGGCCAGGGTGCAGGCGGTGACGGCGAAAAGGCCGCACCGTAAGGGGTTCAGTTTCATGATGTGCTCCGTTCGTGTTGAGGTGGACCTTTGTCAGGTCTCTTACCCGGAACGCTTTTGACGCGGGAACAGTTCACTTCGCCGTATGGATTTTGGCTAAATAACTCAATAAGCTATACGGTGTTCTTAATCGGCCACGCATGGCTCGCTTACAATATCGTTTGCATAAAGCCTTCGTTGCAAAAATAGCAACGAGTAGTTTTTCATTCGACGACTTCTGGCAACACCGGATCGGGTTATATTCTCCTCAACATCCACTGTTTTGTCGCGATATTATTGCCAAAAACCGCTCAAACTTTTTGGCATATCGCTTAACACCGAGGAGATCGTCATGATCCAGCATCGCCCCTTTGAAAAGCTCTACAACGCCAAGCATGGCTGGCTTAACGCCCGTCATCACTTCTCCTTCGCCGACTATTACGATCCGAAAAATATGGGATGGGGCTCGATCCGCGTGTGGAACGACGACGAAATCGATTCGAAGTCAGGCTTTCCGCCGCACCCCCACGCCGATATGGAAATTATCACCTATGTCCGCGAAGGCGCTATCACCCACGAAGACAACCTCGGCAACAAAGGCCGCACCGAGGCCGGCGACGTTCAGGTCATGTCGGCCGGGACCGGCATTCGCCACGCCGAATATAATGTCGAGGACGTCCTGACCAAGATCTTCCAGATCTGGGTCATGCCGGACAAGCGCGGCCACGCCCCGCACTGGGGTGCCAAGCCCTTCCCCAAGACCGACCGTTCGGGCACTTTCGTCGCCCTGGCGTCCGGCTTCGAGGCCGACGCCGAGGCGCTGAAGATCAACAGCCCGGCCCGTCTTCTGGGCGCGACGCTGCTCAGCGGGCAAACGGAAACCTACGCGCCCGAAAAAGGCCGTCATGTTTACGTAGTTTTAGCCGCAGGACGTGTTAAGCTTAACGGTGTGGACCTTAAGGCGCGCGATGGGGCGGCGATCATCGACGAGGATATCCTGACCTTCGAAGCGACCGAAGACGCGGAAATCCTCCTGCTCGACGCCCAATAATGCACAGGATGTAAAGAGAGTTATTATGCGATTGAAGCCCCTGATCACCCTGACGGCCCTGCTGGGCCTGCCGCTCATGTTGCAAGGCTGTCTGGCTGCCGCCGTTACCGGCGCGGCGGTCGGCACCGCCGTAGGGGTGACGGGGGCCGTTATCGGCACGACCGGTAAGGTCATCGGCGCCGCCATCCCCGATGGCGACGACGAAAAAAAGGACAAGAAAGACAAGAAAAAGAAGTCGAAGGACGAGGACGACAACTGATGCGCGGCCTGCTGTGCCTAATGGCCGCGGCGCTCACGCTTTCGGCCTGTAGCCAAAAGACTGAAAAGCCGCCGGAGCCGGAACTTCCGCGCGTCGATAAACTGAACGGCGTCGATATCAATGCGCCCTTGTCGGTGATCGGCACGGAACCCTTCTGGTCTTTGATGCTCAAAGAGACCGACATGACGCTTGAACGTCCAGATCATCCGGATCAGGTCGTTCCCCGTCATCCGTTCGAAATCAACAAGGACAAGGACGGCGCAGCGCGGGCCGAACTGATTAGCGACGAAATCAGCCTGACCCTGATCGCGCAGAATTGCAGCGACGGGATGAGCGATCGCATCTATCCTCTGACCGCCGAAGCTACTGTCGGGGACGAAGTGTTCAAGGGCTGCGCTTTGCCGACGGACGCCCTGGACAAGACAAAGCCCTGACATAGAAAAGGCCTCCCTGCGGAGGCCTTTTCATAAACTTACGGCAGAACCTTTACCGGCACCGCAATGTCGCAACCGGTAATTTCGCCACGGCCCTCTTTCTTCTTGGCCTCGACGAGGGCCTTGAATTCGGAGGACCCTGTGTCCATCACCTCGATCTTGGGGCGTTCGGCAGCCGGAATATCGGCCATGACCTGCACCTTGACCATCGTGTCCGGATCGACCGGCGGTTCGCCCAGCTTCAGCTTGCGCACCACATCGAGCCCGACCAGCGTCATGCCGAAGGCCGTATATTTCTTTTCCAGTACGTTATTGTAGTTACGCATCAGGAAGAACTGGCTGTTGGCCGAGTTGACGTCGCCCGCGCGCGCCATGCCCAGCGCGCCAGAGCAATAAAGCCCCCAGGCGCCGACCTTGCTGTCCTTGGTGATCGCCGTCAGGGCGTTCGGCTGGGTCTGAACCGGCATGGCCTTGACATAGCCGGTGATGACGCCACGCGTTTCATCGATTACGTTGATCGGGAAGGCCGTATCGCGGCGGATGGTGAATTCGGCCGGCACATTGGCCAGATCGGAATTGCCTTCACCGGTACCTTTGGGGTCGCCGGTCTGAGCCATGAAGCCTTCGATGACGCGGTGGAACTTCAACCCGTTATAGAAACCCTTGCGCGTCAGCGTCTTCATGCGCTCGACGTGCTGAGGTGCCAGTTCCGGGTACATTTCAACGATGACACGGCCCTTGCTGGTGTCGATCACCAGCGTGTTTTCGGCATCGACGTCGCGATAGCCGGGCGATGCGGCGAACGCACTGCCAGCAAAAAAAGTTGCGGCGCAAGCGAGTCCGATGGCACCCATAGCCCCCATTTTAGACGTCATATTACTTTCCAACCTTAGACAAGAGCCGCTCGGCGACGCTTTGAGAGACGAACGGCGCGATATTGCCGCCCAATTGGGCTATTTCTTTGACCAGCCGTGACGCAATCGCCTGATGCCTGGGATCGGCCATCAGAAACACCGTTTCGATATCACGGTTCAACTGCTGATTCATCGCCGTCATCTGAAATTCGTATTCGAAGTCGGCAACGGCGCGGAGGCCCCGAATGATGACCGAGGCCTTAACCTCCTCGGCAAAGTGCATCAAAAGGCTGTCGAAAGGCAAGACCTCGATGCGATCGGCAAAGGGGGCGCAGCTTTCGCGCAACATCTCTACGCGCTCATCCAGCGTAAAGATCGGCGCCTTGCCGGTGTTGCGTGCCACCCCGATCACCAGATGATCGACCAGCTTGACGGCCCGACCGATGATGTCGGAATGACCGTTGGTGACCGGATCGAACGTCCCCGGATAAAGCCCGATACGCATGGTGTCTTTCCTCAGAGCACTTTTATTATAGAGCGCTATTATCCGGCATCCGGCGCGGTTTCAACCGTCGTATCGTTTGGATCCTCGTCGGCATCTTCGCCGCTTTCGGCCAGACGTTCGACCGAGACGACCTTTTCACCCGAAGTGCGGAAGATCGTCACGCCCTGCGTATTGCGGCTGGCGATGCGCACCTGCGCCACGCGCGTGCGGGTCAGTTGCCCACCGTCGGTGACCAGCAGCAACTGATCGGTGTCCTCGACCGGGAAGGAGGCGACCAGCTTGCCGCCGCGCTTCGACAAATCGATGGCAACGATGCCCTGCCCGCCCCGGCCTGTGCGCCGATAGTCGTAGGACGAGGTGCGCTTGCCGAAGCCCGTATCGGCGATGGTCAGGATGAACTCTTCGGCGGCCCCCAGTTCGGCGATACGCTCTACCGATAGAGCGGTTTCGCCCTCAACCTCTTCGGTTTCGTCCTCGACCACCGGAGTTTCGGCGGCATCTTCCCCCTCACCCGACACGGCGGCGCGCAGGGCGGCCGCGTGCTTGAGGTAGGCGGCGCGTTCGGCGGGGGTCGCCCCCACGCGGCGCAGAATGGCCATCGAAATTACGCTGTCGTCGCCATTGAGGCGCACGCCACGCACACCGGTCGAGTCACGGCCCTTGAACACACGGACCTCATCGACGGCGAAGCGGATCGAGCGGCCCGACGCGGTCGACAGCAGCACGTCCTGATCTTCGGTACAGACCGCTACGCCGACGATGGCGTCGCCGTCTTCCAGCTTCATGGCGATCTTGCCGGCGCGGTTGACGTTGACGAAATCGCTCAGCTTGTTACGGCGGACATCACCAGACCGCGTGGCGAAGATGATGTCCAGTTTGTCCCAGCCGGCTTCGTCTTCCGGCAGGGTCAGGATATTGGTGACGGTCTCGGCTTTTTCGAGCGGCAGGAGATTGACGAAGGCCTTGCCCTTGGACTGTGGATTGCCGAGCGGCAGACGCCATACCTTGAGCTTATAAACCTTGCCCACCGACGAGAAGAACAGCATCGGCTGGTGCGTCGAAGCGGCGTAGATGCCGGTGATGGCGTCCTCGTCCTTCATTGCCATGCCCGAACGACCCTTGCCGCCGCGATGCTGGGTGCGATAGGCCGACAAGGCCGTCCGCTTGACGTAGCCGGAATGGGTCACGGTGACAACCATGTCCTCGCGCGGGATGAGGTCTTCGTCTTCGATATCGCCTTCGCCATCGACGATCAGCGTCCGGCGCGGCACGGCGAACTGGTCCTTCACCTCGATCAGCTCGTCGCGGACGATGCCGATGATGCGGTCGCGCGACGACAGGATTTCGAGGAACCCGGCGATGGCGGCGGCCAGCGTGCGAGCTTCACCGAAGATTTCGTCCTGCCCCAGGCCAGTCAGGCGCGACAGGGTCAGGGCCAGAATGGCGCGGGCCTGCTCTTCGGTCAGGCGCACTTCGGCGCCTTCCAGCACGATCGAGCGCGGATCGGCGATCAGGTCGATCAGCGGCTTCATATCTCCGGCGGGCCAGTTGCGCGCCGTCAGGCGTTCGCGGGCTTCAGACGGATCGGCGGACGAACGGATGATGTGGATCACCTCGTCGATATTGGCCACCGCGATGGCCAGACCGACCAAGACATGGCCGCGATCGCGCGCCTTGTTCAGTTCGAACTTGGTGCGGCGGATGACGACTTCTTCGCGGAATTCGAGGAACAGTTCGAGCAGCTTGCGCAGGCCCATCTGCTGCGGACGACCATGGTTCAGCGCCAGCATATTGACGCCGAAGCTCGTTTGCAGGGCCGAATAGCGGTAAAGCTGGTTGAGGATCACGTCGCCAGACGCGTCGCGCTTCAACTCGACGACGACGCGCATGCCCTGACGGTCGGATTCGTCGCGGATGTCGGAAATGCCTTCGATACGCTTATCGCGGACCATTTCGGCGATGTGTTCGATCATGGTCGCCTTGTTCACCTGGAAAGGCAGTTCGGTGACGATGATGGCTTCGCGGTCTTTGCGGATCGTCTCGACCGAGGCCTTGCCGCGCATGATGACCGAGCCGCGCCCCGTCATCAGGGCCTGACGCGCGCCCGAACGACCGAGGATTTCGGCACCCGTTGGGAAGTCCGGACCCGGCACGATGTCGAGCAATTCTTCGAGCGAAATCTGAGGATTATCGAGAAGAGCTAAACAGGCGTCTATGACTTCGCCGAGATTGTGCGGCGGGATATTGGTCGCCATGCCGACCGCGATGCCACCCGCGCCATTGACCAGCAGGTTCGGGATACGGGCCGGCAGGACGGTCGGTTCTTCTTCCTTACCGTCATAGTTGGGCTGAAAATCGACCGTGTCGTTTTCGATATCGGCCAGCAGCGCCGTGGCGGCGGTCGACATCCGGCATTCGGTGTACCGCATCGAAGCGGGCATATCGCCGTCGACCGAACCGAAATTACCCTGACCGTCGACCAGCATCAACCCCATCGAAAAGGGCTGCGCCATACGCACCAGCGCGTGATAGACCGACAGGTCGCCGTGCGGGTGGAAACGGCCCAGCACGTCGCCGACGACGCGGGCGCACTTGAAATAGGATTTATTCGGCGTCATGCCCGCCTGATGCATCGAAAACAGAATGCGGCGATGCACGGGTTTCAGACCGTCGCGGGCGTCCGGCAGGGCGCGCGAGACGATGACGCTCATGGCGTAATCGAGATAGGACCGCTTGAGTTCATCCTCGATGGTAATGTGGGCAATACCTTGAGGCGTCAGGCCGGAAGCAGGCGTATCGGTCATGAATTCGGTTCTTTATCGTGGAATGTGCGGGCTGACGGGAATCAGCCCGCAAATGATCCCGTACCTTAGCATTTTTATGTTTAATCCCCAAACGCAGCGGGGCTTTTCGGGCCTTAAATGACCGCCTGTTAACAACTATTTTGTGTCAACGAACGCCTTGAACGCGTCGGCATAGTCGGTGTGCCAGCGCGACAGCGGCGGGCGGTTTTCGATCAGGTCGCCCATGGCCCACTGCATGCGCTTTTCGTCCAGTTCGCGCGTCACATCATTATCCGGACAGAGGATATAGAAGTCGCCGGAATTTATGCTTTCCAGCATGAAATCAATCAGTTGGTCTGAGGTCCATGCGCCGGAAGGTTTTTCCTCAGGTTTGGCACCGCCCTCGCCTGTCATGCCGGTAAAGACGAAACCGGGGATCAGCAGATGCGCCCTGATCTGACAGTCCGGTGTGTTACGAAGTTGATGTTCCAGCGACTCGCTAAAGGCCTTAACGGCGGCTTTCGAGACATTATAGGCCGGATTGCCCGGCGGCAGGGTAATGCCTTGTTTCGAGCCGGTATTGATGATCAGGCCAGGCGTGCCCTGAGCGATCATGTTTGGCGCAAAAACCTGCGTGCCGTGGATGACGCCCCACAGATTGACACCCAGCACGTTCTGCCAGTTGTCGAGCAGACCGAACGCATCGCTTTTGCCGCCGACCCCGGCATTGTTCATCAGGATGTCCACCTGCCCGAAGGTCGCGCGCGCCTCCTGTTCCAGACGTTCGACGGCGTCACGCTGGCTGACATCGGTAACGACAGCAAGAATGTCAGCCTCGGGCGTCTCGGTCCAGATCGCCGCCTTGGCGACTTCGAGCCGCGCCGTGCCGATATCGGCAATGACGACTTTCAGGCCCAGCGTCGCGAACCGTTGCGCGGCTGCCAGACCAATGCCCGACGCGCCGCCGGTGATAACGGCGACATTTCCTGATGCGATGGATGGATGCATCATCGGTACTCCTGAAATGCAAAAGGCCTGCGTTACCGCAGGCCCCTATTGATATATAAACCGAACTCTAGAAAGGGATTTCGTCGTCGAGATCGAAGTTCTGCTTCGGGCCGGAACCCTGCGCCTTCGGACCCGACGAGGCCGGTGCGCCGTAACCGTTGTCGTCGCCGTAACCGCCGCCCTGATCGTAACCGCCCGACGACTGACCGCCGCCGCTGTCGTTACGGCCGCCCAGAAGCGTCAGATTGCCGTTGAAGCGTTGCAGCACGATTTCGGTCGTGTACTTTTCAACGCCCTGCTGATCGGTCCACTTGCGCGTTTGCAGCGAGCCTTCGAGATAGACAGTCGAGCCCTTGCGCAGATACTGCTCGGCGATCTTGGCCAGGTTGTCGTTGAAGATGACTACGCGGTGCCATTCGGTCTTTTCCTTGCGCTCGCCCGACATCTTGTCGCGCCATTGCTCGGACGTGGCCACCGTCAGGTTGGCGACGCGTTCACCCGAATTGAGCGTACGGATTTCCGGGTCCTTGCCCAGATTGCCGATGATGATGACCTTGTTGACTGAACCCGCCATTGTGCTTCCTGTTCTGCCCGCTGCGTGCGGACACACTAAACCTTATTACAAAAGCATAGGTCGCAAAAACGAGTCCGGCAAGGCATGTTAACGCTTTGTTCACATCTTTTGACGCGAACGCAGCGACCCGATTTACTTCTTTTGCGGCAGGTTGTCCGGCAGGGTCTGCACGTCCGAGAAGTCCGGCTTTTCCTGCTCGAAGGCGCCCGGCACCAGCAGGCGCCCGTCCGGGGCCTTGGCCAGCAACTGGAAGCGCGGTCCCTCGAAGGTCTGGCCGATCTTTACGCCGCGGGCATCGACGAACAGGAACGTACCCTGAAACGAGCCCACCAGCTCCTTGCGCGGCGAGCCCAGTTTCATGAAGTCGATCCGCACCTTATCCAGATGTGCCGCGCAGTATTCGATCGACGGCAGATCCCGCTTGACGACATTGAACTTCGGCTTCTGATCCTTCGGAAAGGCGACCTGATAGCAGACGCCTCGGTCCTTCGGCGCGACCACACGATTCGAGTCACAGGCGGCCAGTGACAGGACGGCGAGACCCGTCACCGTAATGATCTTCGCGTTCATGAAGGGCTCCCTATTTTACCGAACAACCCTGGCCCTGTTCGATCAGGGTGCGGAAGCTCTTATTATCGTCCGAGATTTCGACCCTTTTGGGCACAAGACGCAGGGTCTGCGTCCCCCAGCGCGCATATTGCGCCTGACCCGGCGACACGCACCGCCCGTCATAGAGGAGCGTCACGCAGGCATTGAGCGAAATGGCGTCGGACAGGCGGTTCCATTCGTTCCCGGCGAAGCGCAGGCAGGCGGCCACCGGACCCGAAGAGGCCTTGGGTTCCGGCACGGTCTCGCTGGGCTCAATCTTGACGGGGGTAGCGGCCGGATCGACCTTGACCGGGGGCGGCGGGGCCAGAGACGCCGTCGGCGCGGCGGTCATTTCACCGCTTTCATCGACACCGACATCCAGCGCATTGGCGGCGACGCCGTTCTTTTTGGCGCATTCGGCGATGGTGAGCATGCCGACAAAGCTGCCGTCCACGAAGCAGCGCAGAGTCTTCTGATTGTCGAGGACCGGCGCGTCGTCGATATCCAGCACCAGACCGGGGCCTTCGGTATTCATGCGAGGGGTTTCTTTTTGCGACGATGAAATCGCCCAGGCCACCAGAATCGCCAGCAACAATGCTGCGCCGCCACCCGCCAGCCAGATGGTTTGCTTTCGACCCATAAATCTTCCCCTCGGAGGCGTAAGTCCAATCCCTCCTAAAGGCCTTTTTATGCGCCGCCTGTCAAGCGGGACAACGCCGCCGCATAGTTGGAAGATTGCGCCGTCCAGTAAGCCGTCGACGAGGCCGAAGAGGTTTTCTTGCTCGCTGCGTCGTCCGATGTATCCTCTTCGCCATAGCGCAGATAGCGGTAGGCGGCGCGAACGTTTTTCAGCGCGTCATCGAGCGTCTTGATCGCCGCGACGATGCTTTCTTCAGATGTCAGATTGATATCCGAGTTGAAATTCAGGCCGATCAGCTTCTCGTCGGTCGAGGTCTTTTTCTTGCTGCTCGAAGACGACGAGGTGTCCGCCGTCGTGGTGATCAGGCCTTCGCTGATCCCCAGCCCTTCCAACGCGTCCTTGCCCGCCGGTCCCTTGACGATTTCCATCGACGAATTCTTGTTGGCCGGTTCGATGACCAGTTGAGATTCCGCCTTGCCGGTCACCTTGGCGACCGTGACTTTCAAGGTATAGCCCGCCGCACGCTGGATTTTCTTGGCCAGGGTCTCCAGCGTGTCATTGGCCTCGATGGTGATCTTCTTGTCGCTGCCGCGCGAGTCGCGCAGGTAAAAGCTGTCCCCTGCCCGCGTCGAGGTTGCCGAGGTGATCAGGGTCGAGTCGGTATATTTGATCGTGCCCTGCGGCAGGCCCAGCTTGTCGAGCACGGACGCCCCGCCGGTCGAGACGGCCATGGCGTTTGGATTGACCTCGCCTTCCTTGCCCGTATAGCGCTGCGACCATTCCACCGTGCCGGAGGCCACATCCATGCGCGCGATATAGGCATCGGCTTCGCCGATCTTGGTCGTGCCGGCGATTTCGCCCTCGGTCTGGCCGCTGAAATAGACCTTGCCGCTGGAGAACTGAACCTTGACGTCATCCTCGACATCGGTGCCGCCGTAATAGACGACCTTATCGCCGCTGGTGTCGGCAAAATTAACATTGACGGTCGCCGCGAAGGCATCCTGACCGCCGTGGAAAGCCGTCGCCCCCGTGCCGCCGCCCAGAATATTGGCATTGCCGGATGAACCGCCGACATAGACCTGACCGTTATAGACGTCGATGGCCCCGATCTGACCGCCGCCCAGCCCGCCGAGATTACGCGTGCCGGTCAGGGTCGCCTTGCCCGCCACCGACAGATCGTAGGCCTTGAGGACCATGCTGCTGTCTTCGATGCCCGCCACATACATGGTGTTGCCGACGACCTTGATGGCGCTGGCCTGATCGGTCCCCGCCGTACCGGACTGCGTCGTAAAGGTCGACTTGCCCGTGGCGTCGAAACCCATAACGTAGGAGTCCCAGCCGCCGGCCGAACCGCCACCGCCCGCCATGACGCCCCGCGCCTTGCCTGCCACATAGACCGAACCGTCGGCACCGAAGGTCACGCCCAGCGCCATGTCTTCCTCGGTCGAGCCGCGGCGCTTGGTCCACTGCTCGACGCCATCGGCGTTGAACACGGTCACGAAGCTGTCGGCGACCGTGGCATTGGTGCCCGACGTACCGGTGTCTTCCTTGGTCTGGTTGATCGTGTAGGTCTGGCCTTCGACCGTATAGCTGGTCGAGGTCGTGGTTACGGTCGGCAGGCTGCCCGTCACCGAGCCCGCGATGGCCACCTTGCCGTCGTCGGACACGGCCAGCGCATAGCCGGTCGCGGTGTCTGCCGCACCGAGCGTCCGCGTATAGACGACCTTGCCCGCCGAATCGTACTTGATCAGAGCGACGTCCTGCGTGCCCTTGATCGTCTGACCGTCGATCGTGCCATTGACGTCGGCCAGCACATAGACCGAACCATCCGGGCCAGACACCGTCTGATGCACCTTGGTGATGGAGTCCGCCAGGTCTTCCTGCACGCTGCGCCCGGCGGTCCAGTAGGTATCGCCCGGAGTCGACGTCGTGCTGGTCGCCGTCGCATCGGCCTGAAACTTGACCAGTTCCATGGTCTGTTCCGGCGTCACTTCCTCGAATTTCTTGGTCGTCTTATTGTATTCGGTCGTCTTGTCGGTATTGCCGACGCTCTGAACCATAAAGATCGAATCGGAAGTTGTGGGGGCCGAAAACGTCAGGGCTTCGGTCGTGTCGCCCTTGATCTTGAGCGAGAAGGTGTCGGGATTGGTGCCGACCTTGGTCGTCTTGCCGCTGACCGTCACCGTCTTATCGGTCCCCGGTGTGCGCTGAACTTCGAACTTGGTCGTGGCACCGGCGTCTTTCAGCTTGCCGTTGATGTAGTTGACGACATTCGACATCGAGCGCGTGTCGTTGCCCATCTCGCCGAGATCGATACTGACGTTTTTGGGGGTCGCCGAGCCGGTCGTCTTGATCGAGATATTGAACTTCACATCGCCCTGGAAAGCTTCGACCGCCTCGGTCGCCGTTCCCTGATGGATGTCCTTGGCAAAATAGTTCGTGTCGGTCTTGGCGACTCCCACCGTCGATTTCAGCTTTTCGGTAATCTGGCCCTGAATGAGGTCGAGATACTCGTACTGGGCGTCCTTCACGTAGCCGCTGACCTCGGTCAGACCCTTGCTGAAATTGCGCCGCAAGGTGTTGAGCGTCGTCGTGTTGGTGATCGAATCGGCGTTCGACCCGGTCAGAATGCTTTGCGCCTTGGACGCCACGGCGCGCAAGGAACTGAGACCGGTGTAGAGGGTATAGAGCTTCTTGTAGTCCGCCGCCGAACCGGCCACGTCGATCTTGGTCGAGGATTCGCGGACGAAACTTTTACCGGCAAGGATGTTTTTGACCAGTTCGTCGTCGTTGGTGCCGCCGCGTTCCCACGGGGCAGTCGGCGCCTTGCTCGTCCCTGTCGGAGAGGTCGCCGTCGTGGCAGCCGCCTTCGCCGCCGCCGAACCGCTATTGGCGGTGGCGAGCTTCGAGTTGAAATAACTCGTCAGCAGGCTGGAGTCGAACGAGACGGTCATAAGCGCTTTCAGCACATGAGATTCGCACTCAGTTTGGCGCAACAAAGCTTAAGAGTCGTTAACCCGCCATTGCAAAGACGCAAAAAAGCCCGCCAGAACAATCCGGCGGGCTTTTTTGTATGGTAAATAGATGCCGAATTACCCTTGGAACAGCGACAGGATGGCTTGCGGCGCCTGGTTGGCGATCGACAGAGCCTGTGTACCGAGCTGTTGCTGGACCTGAAGGGCCTGCAAGCGGGCGCTTTCCTTAGCCAGATCGGCGTCAACAAGGTTGCCGATCCCCACTTCGATCACGTCCGACAGCTTGGAGACGAAGCCAAGGTGGCCTTCGATCTGCTTGGCCTGCGAGCCCAGCGCCGCGAGGTTGGCGTTGACCTTTTCTATCGACGAGTCGAGCTTGGCCAGCGCTGAACCGGCCAGGGTCAGGCTGAGGACGTTCGAAGTCGAGGCCAGCGAGATGATCGAACCGCCCAGCGAGAAGTTGCGCGACGACAGGGTGATGACCGATGACCCGTCAGCATTGTCGATGAAGGCGATGCCGTTGGTGATCGTATTGTTGAGCAGGTTGGTGCCGTCGAAGGTCGCGTTGTCGGTCGCGTGCTTGACCTGCTTGAGCAGTTCCTTGAAATCGCCGTTAAGCGCATTGCGCGATGCCGTCGAGATCGAGGGATCCATGGCCGAAACGACCTTGTCGCGCATCTGCACCAGAAGGTCCGACACCGATTCCCCGGCCGCCAGCGTCACATCCGCCACCGACGTCGCCCGGTTCAACGAGGTCTTCACCGCGTTCAATGAAGAAAGGTCCGCCCGTTGCCCCTGCGCGATGGAATAGAGCGACGCATTGTCCTTGGCGCTTGATACCTCAAGGCCCGTCGAGATCTTGGTTTGCGTGTGCTCTAGTTTCCGGGTCGTTGCATTCAGGTTCTGCAACGCCGTCATGGCTGTCTTGTTCGTGTTGACACTGACGGTAGGCATTGGGATTCTCCATGTACTTTCGACTCATAAGTCTTAACGAACATGGTAAGCAAAAGGTTAACAAACGCAAACGACTTTATCCGCACCCTTTGCAGGATACGGTTAGCGTGGCCTATATTACCTCTGAGTGCAAGCGCTCAAATGGATCAGATGTCGGTCTTGAGCAGCGTACCGGCTTGATAAGCCTTGGATTCCCGCATACCCATCAGTTCCTTTTGCGGAAACTGACGCACCACTTCGCCGGTATAGCGATCGATGGCGCGGTAGATGAATTCGCCGCTGTCCGGGTCCTGTTCGATCGTCAGCTTGAGCATATAGGCCGGCTGCGATTCGGATTTCGCCTTGTTGGACAGGTCGGATTCGGTTCCGGTCTTGTTGCCGGTGTCCGCGGGAGCGACTTCCTTGACAGGCTTTACCGATTCGATCGGAGCCACCTGAGACAGGTCGGTTGCCGGCGGAAAACTTACGACATTATTGATCATCTCCAAAAATACGCCCGCCACGGGGAGGTGGAACGGACGCCCCTCTGTTTAAGAACAGAGCCTCTAAGGTTCGGATAAAAGAAAAGAGGGACGGAAGGCGTGAGCCCCCGCCCCTCTCAATCCATTAACGGAACAGGCTCAGGACAGTCGAAGTCGACTGGTTGGCGATCGAGAGCGCCTGCACGCCGAGCTGTTGCTTCGTTTGCAACGCTTGCAGCTTGGCACTTTCCTTCGCCAGGTCGGCGTCGACGATGTTACCCACACCGGCTTCCAGCGAGTCCTGCAGCTTCCCGATGAAGGAAGAGTGGCTCGACAGAGACTTCGACGACGTGCCCAGCTTCGCAAGCGAGGCCGAAACGTTGGCGATCGAAGTGTTCAGGGTGGAGATTGCCGCGGTCGCTTTGGTGATCGTGTCAATCTCGCCCGCCGCCGACAGGGTGATGGCCGAACCCGTGCCACCGACCGTCAGCTTTTGAGCCGACACGGTCAGGCCGCCGCCCGAGGCGTTAGCCAGAGCCGCGATGGTCGTCTTAGAACCGTCCAGCAGGTTCACGCCGTTGAACGAAGCGTTATCAATGGTCTTCTTGATCTGATCGCGAATGGCCTTGAAGTCTTCGTTCAGCGCGTTACGGCTGGTGGTGTTCAGCGTGGTGTCCGAAGCGGCAAGGGCCTTTTCCTTCAGCTGCGAGAGCATGTCGGAAACGCCTTCGCCGGCCGAAACGGCCACGTCGACGACAGATTGGTTACGGGAGAGCGAGTCCTGAACCGCGTTCAGCGAGGAAATTTCCGAACGTTGCGATTGCGCGATGGCGTAAGCCGCACCGTTGTCCTTAGCGCTGGCGACCTTCAGACCGGTGTTGATGCGGTTCTGGGTCGTTTGCAGGTCAGAGTTGGTCTTGTTCAGGTTTTGCAGGGCAACCATAGCCCCGAAATTGGTATTCACGCTGTTGAGCGCCATGATTCTAGTCCTTCTTCTAGATGAACCGAAGACATTTTGTCGTTCGGCGGCATTTTGCCTGACCTCAAGGCTGCAAGGGGCGGGCCACAGCAGCCATTTTCAAATTTACATATAAATATTTGAAATTATTGCGTTATACATGCATTAAGCACGTCTTTGACTGGGCATTTTTTGCCCGCATGCGGCAATTTTTGCCCAGCCGGGTACAATTTGCCTAGTGCGCTTTGGGCAAAAAGAGACCGGAGGCCCAGTCCCGCAAAAATTGCAGGCGAGCACTCCGGTTTACGCTTACTGGAACAGGCTGGTGACGATGCCCGGCGCCTGATTGGCGATGGACAGGGCCTGCACCCCAAGTTGCTGCTTGGTCTGCAAGGCTTGCAGCTTGGCGCTTTCCTTCGCCAGGTCCGCATCCACCAGATTGCCGATACCGGCTTCCAGCGAGTCAGACAGTTTGCCTATGAAGACCGTATGGGCTTCCAGCGACTTCGCCGCCGTACCCAGACGCCCCAGAGCGGCGGAGACGTTCTCGATCGACGCCGCTACCGCGTCGGCAATCGTCTTGGCCTGCGTCGCCGACGTGAACACCGAACCTGCCGACAGCGTGATATTGCTGCCCGTCAGGCTAAGGTCCTGTGCCGCTACCGTCAGCTTCGAAGAAGCATCGGCGTTGGCCAGGGGCGCGATGTTCGCCGCGCCGCTCTTGATCAGGTTAACGCCGTTGAACGTCGCATTAGACACTGTTTTCGAGATCTGATCCCGCAGGGCCTTGAAGTCTTCGTTCAGCGCGTTGCGACTGATGGTCGAGAGCGTGGTATCGGAAGCCGCGAGGGCCTTCTCCTTCATCTGGATCAACATGTCCGAGACGCTCTCACCGGCCGAAAGGGCCACATCGACCGCCGATTTGGCGCGATCGAGCGAGTCGGTGACCGCCCCTAAGGACGCCACATCCGAGCGCTGCTTGGTGGCAATGGCATAGATGGCGCCATTGTCCTTCGCGCTCGCTACTCTGAGGCCCGTATTGATACGGTTTTGAGTCGTCTGCAGTTCCGTGTTGGTCTTGTTGAGGTTTTGCAGCGCCACCATGGCGCCGGCATTGGTGTTGATCGATACATTCGACATCGACGTAGCGTCCTTTCCATTCTGGTCGGGTTTCAAACGGCAGTTTTGCCGCATAGCCATTTTGGCTTGAACCTCAGCATTGCAACGGCAATGCCAGAACGAAAGACTTTGTTAAATATTTAAATTATTGATTTTATAGATAATTTTATAATTGAAAATGGCGAGAATCAGAGATCCTCGCCATCCAAAACCGGAGCAACCCGGCAAATATTGCTTAAGGGAAAAATTAACCTAACGTGCCGCGTACCGTGCCTGCAAAGGCCGCGTCCTGCGCCGGCGAGGCCGAGGCATCACGCGGCACAAGGCCTTGCATGATCAGGCGATTGACTTCGATCAGGGGCTGAATGTCTTCCTGAGAGCGCATCACCATCGAGGTATGGCGGTTGACCCAGATCGACAGCGAAATGATCTGCGCGCGCAGGCCTTCGGGCAGGCCGTTGCCCGCCAGAGCGCAGTCCGACCCCAGCACCGACCACAGGCGGCGATTCCAGTCCAGCGCGTCCATGCGCTTGGCGATTTCACTCTTGTCCAGACGATCGGCCTCCATCAGAGCCCGCGTCACCTGTCCGAAAAGGCGGTATTCCGTCTGACGCGGATCTTCAGACCGCAGCGTCGCCTTCTGGTAGGCTTGTAGAGACATTCGATAATCTTTCGTCTTCGTATTCGATAAGCTTACGGGCACCCATCAGGGCCTTGTAGTATTCGCGGCCCATGATGGCCTTGGACACCAGAACGCATTCGGCCAGGGTCGCCGGGTTGGCGATGACGCTCATGAATTCGGTCATGCGCGTCAAAAACTCGTCGTAATATTTCTCGGCACCCGCTTCATCCAGATACATCATCATGACCGGGAAGTAGATATGACGGGCGGGCGAGGTGACCTCCGCCGCCTGCATGATATCTTTTTCGCGGAGCACCGACGCCTTGTTTTGCAGCACCAGCGAGCAGCGGCGATCGCCGTTTTGCACGACCGCACCATTAAGGACGAATTTTTCACCCGGCTTGAGCGAGAGTTTAAGCGGCATAGATATCCCCTTGGCCACGGACCTGAAATAGTCGCTTCAGGACGCAGCCTGAGACGAACTTAACCCTTACACAGTTAACACCAGGTTTCGGGCGACGCGGTCGGCAGCAAGTTTATGGCCTGAGCTTTGGGGTCGCGTCCGTTACCGGAGTCTTATCGAATCAAGCCATAAGAATGACATGACTATCGCAATATGTCGCTTTTTTGATGTATCTGCCGCAAATTGCTTTTAATACAAGGGCTTGCCGCCATGCCTAAGAAAACCTGGTCTGTGAAGACCGGTCAAAAGCCCGCTTCTATCCCTTTCGACCTCCCCGAAGACATCGCACGGCACCTGTCACCACCGGCCTCGGATGCTCCAGCGGTAGTCTTCGATCCGGCAAAAATCAAGGCCGCGGGCGACGCTGCCCTGCCCGCGCCCATCGGCAATCCTGAGGACCAATCGATCATTCTCGGCGACTCCTTGTCGAACGAAGCCCTGCGCGTTTTGCTCGAAACCACAGCGCATATCAAACAACTGGAGTTGCTCAACCGGCTGAAGGACGCCCTCGTTTACCTTCAGGACAGCGAATTCAAGGCCGCCGGCGATGCGGCGCTCAAGGCGCTGGATGTCGACGAAAAATGCGCCACCGCGTGGCACATTCTGGCCATCAGCCGCGAAAAATCCGGCGACCTGAGCGGCGCCTTTTCTTGCTACGAAGCGGCGATGCGGCTTGAGCCGGAAAATATCGGCATCGCCAACGATATCGGGCGTCTGGCTTTCTTCATGGGCCTTCACGAAAACGCCGAGCAGTTTTACCGCTATGTGCTGAAGCGCGAACCGTTCCACCCGGAAGCGACCAATAACTACGCCTCAAGCTTGCGCGAAATGAGCCGCCTTGAAGAGGCGATCGATATCCTGCGTCCGGCGTTGGAACAAACGCCGGGCAATGCCGCCCTGTGGAATACGCTCGGTACTATCCTCAACGCGCAGGGCGATCTCGACACGGCTCTGATTTTCTTCGATGAAGCGCTCAAATACGACAAGGTTAACGGCAAGATCTGGCACAATCGCGGCCTGATCCTCGGCAATCTGGGCCGCGTCGACGAGGCGATCGAAAGCCTCGACGAGGCGTTGAAACTGTTCGAAGACCCCAATCACGTCGAAGCCGCCCAACTGGCGCAGGCCTTCAACTATTTCCTCAAGAGCGACCTTAAGCACGGCTGGACCTATTACGAGGCGCGCAAGCAGACCCACGGTCACGACGGGATGAAGTATCTGACCGACATCCCGCAACTGGATGTCATGGCCGATCTGCGCGGTCAGTCGGTGTTCATTTCGACCGAACAGGGGCTGGGCGACGAGATCCTGTTCTCCACCCTCCTGCCCGATCTGCTGGAAGAACTCGGCCCCGACGGCAAGCTGACACTTGCGGTCGAAAAGCGTCTTGTGTCGCTGTTCCAGCGGTCCTATCCGCAGGCGCATGTCACGCCGCACCTGACCGCCAAACACAGCACCTATCAGGTGAGGTTCTATCCGGAAATCACTGATCCTGCACCTTATTCCGGCTTTGCGGTTCTGGGCGATTTCCTGCCGAAATACCGCCCGACGGTGGCCGACTTCCCGAAGCTGGGGGCATTTCTCAGCCCCGATCCGGACCGCGTCGCCTACTGGAAGGGCGAACTCGACAAGCTGGGGCCGTTCCCGAAAATCGGCCTGTTGTGGAAGAGCCTCGTCAAACATTCCCGCCGCGACCGCTATTATTCGCCGTTCGAGTCGTGGAAGCCGATCCTGCGCACACCGGGCCTGATATTCATCAATCTGCAATATGGCGACGCCAGCGCCGAACTGGCCGAAGCCGCGCGCGAAGGCCTGACCATCTGGAACCCGCCGGGGATTGACCTCAAGCAGGACCTCGACGACCTCAGCGCGCTCTGTGCCGCCGTCGATCTGGTGCTCGGGCCATCGAACGCCACCAGCAATATCGCCGCCGCCGTCGGCACGCCGATCTGGCTGCTCACCCCGCCCAGTTCGTGGCCGATGCTGGGGACCGACTACTATCCGTGGTACGCCGTGGCGCGCATGTTCGTGAACCCGGATCTCAGCGACTGGACCCCGGCCCTGACCGCCATGCACGAGGCCTTGATTACTGAAATTGCCGCGCCGGTCGTGACGCCGCCCGCCGCCGATATCGCCCGCGCGTTTCAGCAGGTGCAACGCGCCCTGCTCATGCGCGACTGGGACGATGCCGAAGCACAGGCCCGTATCTTGACGCAGGTAGCCCCGACCCATTCGGGGGCGTGGCAGGCCTTGGCGACGGCGCTGGATCGTCTGAACCGCCTGCCCGAAGCGCTCGATGCCTATCAGCGCGCCCTGGGGCTTGAGCCGGATTCGCTCGATATCGCCGCCGATCTGGCGCAACTGGCCTTCCGCATCGGTCAGTACGATAAGGCCGAGCGCTTCTATGCCCACGTCATCGCGCGCGATCCGACGCACCTGACCGCCGTCAACTACTATGCGGCGGCCCTGCGCGAGCAGTCCAAATACGATGTGGCCATCGCGACCCTGCAAACCTATCTCGGCGAATATCCGAAACAGAGCGAGCTATGGGACACGCTGGGGACCATCCTGATGGCGCAGGGCGATCTCGATACGGCCCTGATCTTCTTCAATGAAGCGGTAAACCTCGACAACAGTCTGGCGGCGCGTTTCAACCGCGCCTGTGCGTGGATGGAACAGGGTCTGGCCGAACAGGCCCTGCCCGATATCGAGGTCTGCCTCGACCGGTTCAGCGAGCCGTCGAACCTGCGCTCTGCCGAACTGACCCTCGCCTATGCCTATCTGGCGCTGGGGCGCGTCGCCGAAGGCTGGAAGGCCTATGAGGCGCGGCATATGCAGGGCACGCCACAGGCGGTGGCGTACGATCTCGACCTGCCGCGGCACGAGACAAAATCAACGATTGATGAAAAATGTCTGCTGATCATCGCCGAACAGGGGCTGGGTGATGAGATTATGTTCGCCACGCTTCTGCCTGATGTGGTGCGCGATCTGGGTAAGGGCCATGTGACGCTTGCCGTAGAACCGCGTCTGGTACCGCTGTTCAAACGCGCGGCCCCGAAAGCGACGGTGTTGGCGCACCATACGCGCTTTGAAGACGGCCTGCGGCATCGTAGCGTGCCGGAACTCGATACATCAACGATTGATGAATGGGCTCTGCTAGGGGATTTCCTGCCGGTCTATCGCAATGATGTGGCGGCATTTGCCGCATCCGGCCCGATATTGAGCCCAGATCCGGCGCGAATCGCCTACTGGCGCGAAGAAGTAGCCAAGCTCGGCAATGGCCCGAAGGTCGGTCTGCTGTGGAAGAGCCTCAAGAACGACAGCCGCCGCGCGCGCTTCTATTCGGCACTTGATCAGTGGACGCCGATCCTGTCGCAATCCGGGCCGGTCTTCGTCAATCTGCAATACGGCGATGTCGAGACCGAGTTGGCCGAAGCCAAGGCGGCAGGTTACCACATCTATAATCCGCCGATCGACCTGATGAACGATCTCGACGAACTGAGCGCCCTTTGCGCCGCGCTCGACCTGATCATCGGACCGTCGAATGCGACGACGCAGATTGCAGCGGCGACGGGCGCGGCGGTGTGGATGCTGCTGCCGACCGGCACCTGGACGACCTTAGGGACGGAGCATTATCCGTGGTATCCTAAGGTCCGCCTGTTCCAGCCGCACAACAACGACTGGGCCGCTCTGCTCTCGCATGTGGCCATAAGCCTCAACGAGTTTAATGCGCCATATAGAGGTTGAGGTTGGTATTGTGCAGCAGGGCGCGCGTCGTGCCGCCGAAGGCGAATTCGCGCAGGCGTGAGCGCCCGAAGGCCCCGGCGACCATATATTGCGCGCCGTGGCGCTTGTTGGCTTCGACCAGAGTCCCGATCAGGTCGCTGGTTTTTGGCAATAGGTCGATTTCGACGGTCAGGCCATGCAGCATATAATAACGCGCTAGTTTACCCAGGTCGGCGGGGCTTTCACCCACCGGCGCACCGACGATGACGACCTTCGAAGCCTTTTTCAGCAAGGGAATGGCGCGGCGCGCGGCGCGCGATGACGGCTCCTTGCCATCCCACGCCACGACAGCCGGACCCGACAGGTCGAATGGCTGACGGGCGATGAACACCCCGGCGCGTTCTTCCATCAGCACTTGCTGAAAAGCTTCGGACAACAGACCGCGCCCGCGCGCGCTCTCGTCTCCGAACACGACCAGATCGGACAGGCGCGTCTCGACCGCCAGACACTGCCAGACGGGGGATTTCAGCGGCAGGAAGACCTTGCCGTCGTAGTCCAACCCGTCGAAGGTTTCGCGCGCAATGGCTTCGGCCTCTTCGGCGGCGGATTTCAGGCCGTCCATGGCGGCGACCTGCACCGTGCCCATGAAACCTTCGCCCAGCCAAGGGGCAAGCTCCGCCGGATCGGGCGGCGCGAACAGGAAGTTCAGTTGCGCCCCGAAACCCTCGGCGACGCTGGCGGCAATGCCGACGCTGACCTCTTCGGAGGCCGAACCCGACACCGGTATGGATATACGAGCCCAGCTTTGAGCGGATGCGGTTGCAGGGGTATCGGTCATGGCGGGCCTCCGGTTTTTGTGCATAGGTGCAATTGACGCATGGGCGGCGGCGATTGTGTTGCTATGATCGGGCCGCCGATACGCGTCAACATTGCCTGAATATAGACCCTGCCGCGCGTTTTCGGTACGCGGCATATGGCCCCAAGCCATAAGTTTTCCGTCAATCCTTCGTGAGTTCCGATGTCCCCGCGCCCTCGTCCCTCTAAATCCGTCATGCCACCGCGCGCGTGGCAGCGCATGTTGTCGGGTCGGCGTCTCGATCTACTCGATCCGTCGGCCATGGATATCGAGATCGACGATATTGCGCTGGGCCTGTCGCGCGTGGCGCGCTGGAACGGGCAGACGACCGGCGAGCACGGCTTTTCGGTCGCCCAACATAGCCTGATCGTTGAGGATATCTGCGTCCATATCGAGCCGGAGTTGAACACCCAATGGCGTCTGGTGGCGCTGCTGCACGACGCGCCGGAATACGTCATCGGCGACATGATCTCGCCGTTCAAGGCGGCGCTGGGCTTCGATTACCGCCGTTTCGAGGACCATCTGGAACAGGCGATCCATATCCGCTTCGGCCTGCCCGCCAAGATGCCCGCCGCGATCAAGACCCTGATCAAGCGCGCCGATCACGCCTGCGCCTATTTCGAAGCCACGCAGCTGGTCGGATTTACCGATGGCGAGGCGCGACAATTCTTCGGCGAACCACCGGAGGACTATCACCTCATCATCGATCCCCTGCCCGCGCGCGAGGCCTGCGTGCAATTCGTTGACAGGTTCACGGCTTTAAGCGAACGCTTAAGCGTATCCCAAAAAGTGTGAAACGGTTTTTGGAATCAGATGCGCGCCAAAGATGGCCGCCTCGACGTAAGGAGCCCGCGTGTCTGTCAGCCTGACCATCGAACTGTCCGCCGTCGTTGTCACCATCAAGGACAACGAAGCGATGGTCCTGTGCCTTAACCTGCCCGACCGGCGGGTGGCCCTGCCGTCGGGGCCGTTCATGCCCGAAGCGCACCGGACCTTCGACCTCGCCGTACGGGCGTTTGTGACGGAACAGACCGGATTTTCGCCCGGCTATGTCGAACAGCTCTACTCCTTCGGTGACGAAGGCCGCCAAGGCCTCAGTTCGCTGGCTCCGGAAGGTCCTGACGAACAGCAACGCGTCATTTCGCTCGGCTATCTGGCCCTGACCTCTGACAGCGCGTTTCAGTCGGCCCTGTCGGCATCGTGGCGGCCCTATTCAGCGTTTTTCCCTTGGGAAGACTGGCGCAAGGGCGAGCCCGCAACCCTGTCAGGCTTGCGTCAAGCCCTGCGTCAGTGGTGCGACGACGCGCCGGACCGGCCGTCAACCGCCGACCGTCGGGGCCGGATCGAAACGCTGTTTCCGGCCGATGCGGATCACTGGAACGAAGAGCGTGTACTGGACCGCTATGAACTGCTCTACAGCGCCGGGCTGATCGGCGAGTCCGCGCGACCGTCGCAACAAACCGTCGCCAGCGGCTGCGAGATGATGTCGGATCACCGTCGCATCCTCGCCACCGGTCTGTCGCGGTTACGAGGCAAGCTGAAATACCGCCCGGTGATTTTCGAGCTGATGCCCGAGCGCTTTACGCTGCTGGAATTGCAGAAATCGCTGGAAGCGGTGTCAGGCTTCGGCCTGCACAAGCAGAACTTTCGCCGCGCGCTGGAACGGACGGGGTTCGTTACCCCTACGGCTGCCTATCGCGACGATACCGGCGGACGTCCGGCGGAACTCTACGCCTATAATCGCGATCAGTTCCGCTTTAGTCCGTCGTTGGGTCTAAGCTTGCCGCGTGCATAATTAGGCAGCGCGGGCGGCCATTTTTGCCGCCTGAGCCATCCAGTTTTCACGCATGATGCGCTTGGCCGAATGGATGCGCGCCGACAGCCACGCCACGTGTTCTGGCGTCCAGCTCGCCACCTGCCAGTAATGGAAGATGCCGAGATCGTTCAGTTCTTTCTGATTCAGCGTCCCGATGCCCGAAATAAGCGTCAGGTCGTCGGCCTTGCCGTCCGCAGCGCGCAGACGATGCGGCTCAAGACCGGTGCCCGCCTGTTCGACGGCGGCTTCAACACTTTCGGGCGTCATGGCCGACAGCATCGACGCCTTGGGGCGCGAGGTGCGGTCGAGCGTTTCGAGAACAGGTTCCGCCACAACCGGCGTCTCAACCACAGGCGCTTCGATATGCGCCATGATGGCGGGTTCCAGTTCGGTCGAAACCCCCACCGGTGCAGCAACCGGGGCCGTCGGCGCGACCGGACGCAGCGGGATAATTTCGGCCGAGGTCATCTGACGCGCGGCGGCGACCATCGGATCAGGCTCGACCTGACGGACGGGTTCAGGATCGGCCAGAAACACCGGTGCGTCATCGAAGACCGAAACCCGGCGCGCCTTACGCTTCGGTTTGGGTGACAGAAGCCAACCGACCGAACCGCTGATCAAAAACACCCCCAGCAGCAGCGCCGCCGATTGCAGGATAAGCAATAACATAAATCCCCCTTAACCGGCGCGGCGCGCGAGGAAACCCGTCGCCAGCCCCAGCACCGCCACTCCCAGAAGCAACCAGCGCAATTCAAAGATCAGATAGAGCATGATCGACCTTTCCTACGGCAATGCTGACGGGCTTTTGCGTTGTATCGGTCACGACGTCGAGTACCGGACCGTAAAGATAGCCTTCGCCGCGCGGCGCATAGGCCTTGATATTATCCGGCAATTCCGGTTGCAGCGCCCGCACGGCGGCGGCGGCCTGCGCCAGACGCGCGGTGGCGTTCGGCGGCGTCGCCCCGGCCTTGAGGCTCAAATGCACATTGAGGCCGTCGATCCGGGCCGAAACATCGTCGATGCCTTCGGATTTGAGCGCCGTATCGACGCGCTGAGTCAGCGACGCTTCCAGCGGCGGCAGCATCTTGTACAGACTTACCGCACCACCGCCCGCCAGCAGCAATAATCCCAATCCCCATACCGTCTTCGACGACATGTCCTACCCCTCGAAAATACCGCCGATGAAAATCGTTAACGAGTTAACCCCAAATCCCGGCGACTGACAATAGCACGCGGGACACAGTTATTGCCTTGCACCCTATCGGCTCTGCATGACAGCGCCAAGACATACCCCTGACGGGGGAAATTGACGAAAAAGGATTGGCCACGGAAAACACGGAAAACACGGAAATTCATTGTGCCGGAAATAAGCGCGAAGCGTCGAACAATTAAGCCATGACATGCATAAAGGCCCTTCGGGCAGGAAGGAGCGAGTACCTTTCCGTGCTTTCCGTGCTTTCCGTGCTTTCCGTGCTTTCCGTGGTCAAATAAAAAACGTCCGATGCCAAGGACACCGGACGTTCATTTATATCCTCAAATCAAACGCTTATTTACCCGCGTTAATCGCCGCCTGAGCCGCCGCCAGACGCGCCACGGGGACGCGGTACGGCGAACAGGAGACGTAGTCGAGGCCGACCTTCTGGCAGAAGGCGATCGACGCCGGGTCGCCGCCGTGCTCGCCGCAGATGCCCAGCTTGATGTCCGGACGGGTCGCGCGGCCCTTGGTGCGGGCGATGTCGATCAGCGCGCCGACGCCATCGGGATCGAGCGTGACGAACGGGTCCTTCTCGAAAATCCCCTTTTCGATATAGGGGTTGAGGAAGCGGCCCGAGTCGTCGCGGCTGATGCCGTAGGTCGTCTGCGTCAGGTCGTTGGTGCCGAACGAGAAGAACTCCGCCGTCTCGGCCAGCTTGTCGGCCAGCAAAGCCGCGCGCGGCAATTCGATCATGGTGCCGACCTTGTAGTCGACCGACGCACCGCGCTTGGACAATACGCCATCGGCGATGCGACGGGTGAGCGCGACCAGATTGGCCATTTCTTCCTTGGTCGCGACCAGCGGGTGCATGATGTCGGGTTTCGGGTCGAAACCCTCGGCCTTGACGTCGGCGGCGGCCTCGAAGATCGCCTCGACCTGCATCTCGTAGATTTCCGGGAAGGTGATCCCCAGACGACAACCGCGCCAGCCCAGCATCGGGTTGGTTTCCGACAGTTCCTTGGTCCGCTTGAGCAGCTTTTCCTCAGACACTTCCGTGGCTTCGGCGACGGCCTTGATGTCCTCAGACGTGTGAGGCAGGAACTCGTGCAGCGGCGGATCGAGCAGACGGATGGTCACCGGCAGGCCGTTCATGATCTTGAACAGCTCGGCAAAGTCCGACTTCTGGTGCGGCAGCAGCTTGGCCAGAGCCTTGCGGCGACCGGCCTCGTCGTCGGCGAGGATCATTTCGCGGACGGCAGTGATGCGCTCTTCGTCGAAGAACATGTGCTCGGTGCGGCACAGACCGATGCCTTCGGCGCCGAAGCCGACGGCGGTTTTCGCATCGGTCGGGGTTTCGGCGTTGGTCAGCACCTTGAGCGTGCGGAACTCGTCAGCCCACGTCATGATCTGATGGAAGTCGTCGGAGAATTCCGGCTCGATCATGCGAACCGCGCCCTTGAGGATCTCACCGGTCGAACCGTCCAGCGTCACGATGTCGCCGAAGCGGAACACCTGACCGCGGGCCGAAAACTCGCCGCGCTCGGTCGAGATGACCAGCTCCCCGGCCCCCGACACACAGGGACGACCCATGCCGCGCGCCACGACGGCAGCGTGCGAGGTCATGCCGCCGCGCGCCGTGACGATGGCCTTGGCGGCGTGCATGCCGTGGATGTCTTCGGGCGAGGTTTCGTCGCGGACGAGGATGACGTCTTCGCCCGCTGCGGCCAGACGCACCGCGTCGTCAGCGGTGAAGACGATCTTGCCGCAGGCCGCGCCCGGCGAGGCCGGAAGCCCGCGCGCGATCAGGACGCGCTCGGCCTTGGGGTCCAGCATCGGGTGCAGCAACTGATCCAGCGCCGACGGATCGAGGCGCATCAGGGCTTCCTGCGGCGTGATCAGGCCTTCCCTGGCCATATCGACGGCGATTTTCAGCGCCGCGCGCGATGTGCGCTTGGCGTTGCGGGTTTGCAGCATGAACAGCTTGCCCTGCTCGACCGTGAACTCCACGTCCTGCACGTCGCGATAGTGGTTTTCGAGCTTTTCGACGGTCGATTTGAACTGCGCGAAGACGTCCGGCAGCGCCTCTTCCATCGAGGGATTGCGCTCGCCCATTTCTTCGCGCGCCTTCACCGTCAGGGTCTGCGGCGTGCGGATACCCGCCACCACGTCTTCGCCCTGAGCGTTCAGCAGGAACTCGCCGTACAGCGACGCATCGCCCGTCGACGGGTTGCGCGTGAACGCCACGCCGGTCGCCGAGGTGTCGCCCATATTGCCAAAAACCATCGACTGGATATTGACGGCGGTGCCCCAGTCTTCGGGGATGTCGTGCATCTTGCGGTAAAACTTGGCCCGGTCGTTCATCCACGAACCGAACACGGCCTTGACCGCACCCCACAACTGATCCTGCGGGTCCTGCGGGAAGTCGTGACCCAGTTCGCGCTTCACCAGCGCCTTGTAGTCGACGATGATGCGTTCCCAGTCCTTGGCCGTGATGTCGGTGTCGATCGACACGCCCAAACGATCCTTGTGATCGTCGAGCACGTCTTCAAAATTGTGGTGGCTGAGGTCCAGCACGACGTTGGAATACATGGTGATGAAGCGGCGGTAGCAGTCGAGCGCGAAGCGGCGGTCGCCGGTAAGGCTGGCCAGACCTTCGACGGTCGCGTCGTTCAGACCCAGATTGAGGACCGTGTCCATCATGCCCGGCATCGAGGCCCGCGCGCCCGAACGGACCGAGACCAGCAGCGGATTTTCGACCGAGCCGAAACCCTTGCCCGTCGAGGTTTCGAGGTTTTTCAGCGCGGTGGCGACCTGTTCGACCAGATCGTCCGGCAGGGATTTGTCGTTCTTATAATAATGGACACAGGCTTCGGTAGTGATGGTGAAGCCCGCCGGCACCGGCAACCCCAGAGATGACATCTCAGCCAGATTGGCGCCCTTGCCGCCCAGCAGGTTTTTCATCGTCGCATCGCCGTCCGCCGCGCCCGCCTTGAAGGCGTATACCCAGTGTTTCGACATCGAATATCCCTCTTTCATTTGTCTGATATATTATTGTTTTTACATGAAAATATTTCATGCGGCTTTTTATGAGCCATATAAGCACGCTGGCGATCACGCCTAAATAGATTATTGTAAAAATTCTTTACTGACACCCCAGTCAGGTTGCAGTGCAATATGTACACCATTGGGTGCCTGCCGCTCAAGGGGTGCCGCACGGGCAAGGTGATCACAACGCCTTTACTGTGACTGTAAAGGCCCGAATTCCCGTTACAAATGAAAAAGACGCGGAAGCTGTAAGCCGCCGCGCCTTTTTCATTATGCCCCCTGACCTAAGCCAGTTTCGACAGATCGGCCACGCTATCCATCAGACGGCGGAGCGCGTTCAGCAGGGCCAGACGGTTTTCGCGTTCGGCGGGCACCTCCGAATTGACCAGCACGCCGTCGAGGAAGGCGTCGATATCCGGACGCAGGGCCGCAAGCGCCGCCAAAGCCTCGGCAAAGCGTTCGTCATCGATCTGCTTGTCGATGGTGGGGGCCAGCGACAGGGCCTTGTGAACCAGAGTCACCTCGACCTCCGGCGCGCCCGGCAGAACCTTCGGCGCATGGTCGGGCACGGCGCCTTTTTTCGTTTCGGCGTTGAGGATATTGGCGATGCGCTTGAACCCGGCTTCCAAAGCCTCACCGTCTTTGCCGCTTAGAACTTCTTCCAGAGCCCGGATGCGGGCGATGGTGCGGACCAGATCGTCGTCTTTCGCCGCAAAAGCCGCTTCGATGACGTCGAAGCGCACGCCCTCGTCCTTCAGCATGACCTTGAGGCGGTCGGCGAAAAAGTCGGCGAATTCGGCGCTCACCGTGCGGTAGTCGCGGAAGCTCAGGCGGGCATTGTCCACCTTCGGCGCGTTGGTGACGTGCTCGAATTTGATATCGAGATCGTAATCGCGGTCGGTCGGGATGACCCAGACCGGGCTTTCGAGCAGACCGGCGCGGAAATCGCGCAGATAGTTCTCGTAGACCTCGGTCTCGCCTTCGGCCCAGCGCGGACCGGCCGACCCGCGCCAGTTCTCGGTATCGACATAGACCGCCTGATTTGGCCCCGCATAGATCAGCAGGGTCTGATACCAGAGCGCCACCAGATCGGCCAAGGAGGCGCGGACATTATGCTGACGCAGGATACGCAGCACGCCGAGCGCCGCACGACGCAGGGCGAACGGATCTTTCGAACCCGTCGGCTTTTCGTCGATGGCAAAGAAACCGACCAGCGTGTCGATCTTGTCGGCCAGAGCCACCGCCGCCGACACCGCGCCTTCGGGCACCGAATCGGACGGGCCCTGCGGCTTATAGTGTTCGCGGATGGCTTCGGAAACGTCCCCGGCCAGCTTGGCGGCTTCGGCGTAGTAGCCGCCCATGATCCCTTGCAGTTCGGGGAATTCGCCGACCATGTAAGACGCCAGATCGGCCTTGGCCAGACGCGCGGCCTCGCTGGCCATCCCCGCATCCGCACGCAGCAGCGGGGCCAGTTGTCCGGCCAGCGCCTCGATGCGCGCGACGCGCTGCGCCATCGTCCCCAATTTCGCATGGAAAGTGACGCCGTTCAGCTTGGCCAGCCACTGATCGAAATTGCCCTTACGGTTGTCTTCTGACCAGAAAAATACCCCGTCCGACAGACGCGCCGATAGCACCTTGGCATTGCCGCGCTTGATTTCCGCACCCTTGTCGGCGGCCTTCATGTTCGACACGATGAGGAACTTCGCGGCCATCTTCTGCGTCGACAGATCGCGGACGGCGAAATATTTCTGGTGCGTGCGCATCGAGGTCTTGATGACCTCCGGCGGCAGGGTCAGGAACTTAGGGTCCATGTCACCGAGCAGCGGCGTCGGCCATTCGTTGAGACCGGCGACCTCTTCGAGCAGGCCGTGGTCTTCCATCAGGGCGCAACCGGCCTCGGCGGTGACCTTGTAAGCCTTTTCGATAATGATCGACTGACGCTCGGCGTGGTCGAGGACGACGAAGGCGTCTTTCAGGCCCTGCTTGTACGACTTGAAATCGCTGACAGCGAAGGGCTCGCCCGACGACAGGAAGCGGTGGCCCTGAGTCAGGTTACCCGACGCGACGCCGCCGATTTCGAACGGGATCACCGCGCCATCGAACAGGAAGATGATGCGCTTCAGCGGACGCACCCAGCGGAAGCTCGACGTGCCCGAGCGCATCGACTTCGGCCACGGGAACACAAGAATGACCTCTTCGAGGATGCCCGGCAGGACTTCGGCGGTCTGTTTGGCGGGCTTTTCGATCCGCGCCAGCCAGACGCCGTTTTCCAGAACCAGTTGATCCTGAGTCAGGCCAACCTTGCGCAGGAACCCGGCCATGGCCTGTTCCGGCGCGCCCTCTTTCGGGCCCTTGACCTCTTCGGATACGGCAGCCTGTTCCAGCGGCAGGCCTTCGACGTGCAGGGCCAGACGGCGCGGCCCGACATAGGCCTTCAATGTCTCCCAGCTCAGGCCCTGCGCCTTGAGTTTGTCGCCGAACAGACGTTCGAAATCGCGCGCAGCCTGAAGCTGCATGCGCGCCGGGATTTCTTCGGAGAAAAGTTCGATAAGTAAGTGTGCCATCAGAATTAACGCGCCTCTTCCTGAGCCGCCCATTCGAGCGCGCAGGCCTTACACAGATCACGGATGCGGCCGATATAGGATTGCCGTTCGGCCACCGCGATAGCCCCGCGGGCGTCCATCAAATTGAACAGGTGCGAGGCCTTGAGCACGTGGTCATAGGCCGGCAGGACCAGCTTGTAGCCTAAGCTGTTCTCGGTGTTCAGGATCTTGGTGACCTGACGTTCCATGTCCTCGAACTGACGCTTCAGGGTCGGCACGTCCGAAGCTTCGAAGTTAAAGGCCGAAAACTGGCGCTCCTGCTCTTTGAACACGTCGCCGTATTTGACACCGTCATTGTTGAATTTCAGGTCGTAGACGTTATCCACGTTCTGCAAATACATGGCCAGACGCTCAAGCCCGTAGGTCAGTTCGCCCGACACCACATCGACCTCGATGCCGCCGACGCCCTGAAAATAGGTGTATTGCGTGACTTCCATGCCGTCGCACCACACTTCCCAGCCAAGGCCCCAGGCCCCGACCGTCGGGTTTTCCCAGTCGTCCTCGACGAAGCGGATATCGTGGACATCGGTATCGAGCCCGATGGCCTTAAGCGACCCCAGATACAGATCCTGAAGATTGTCCGGGTTCGGTTTCAGGATGACCTGATACTGATAATAGTGCTGGAGGCGGTTGGGGTTTTCGCCATAACGCCCGTCGACCGGACGGCGCGACGGCTGCACGTAGGCGGCTTTCCACGGCTTCTTGCCGAGTGCCCGCAGGACGGTGGCCGGATGCAGGGTGCCCGCGCCGACCTCGACGTCATAGGGTTGCAGCACGACGCAACCCTGCGCGCTCCAGTAATGGTGCAGGGTCAGGATCAGGTCCTGAAATGAAAGGGGCGCTTTGGTGTCTTTAGCCATATGTTTTAAAGCCATAACTTGATTTCGCGCGAACATAGAGAGGTGCGGCGGGACGGGCAAGCTTTGGCCGCAAAGAAAACCTGTTCAGATGGCGGAGAATCGCACAGATTTCCTTCGCCCCTGTGGGGAGAAGGTGGCGCGAAGCGCCGGATGAGGGGGAACCCCTAACTTCTACACGCCCCCTCACCCCTGCCCTCTCCCCACAGGGAGAGGGGGAGACGCACCGATGGCTTCAACCAAACACCATTTCCGCGACGTCCTTATCGCCCTCAGACAGCCCGCCTCGTGGCTGTTGCTGGCGCTCGGGTTTTCGGCAGGCCTGCCGTTCCTGCTGACCGGGGCGACGATGGGCTTCTGGATGCGCGAGGAAGGTCTGAGCCTGACCGCCATTAGCTACATGTCGTGGGTCAGCCTGCTTTACGGGATGAAGGTTCTGTGGGCGCCTTATATGGATAAGTGGCGTCTGCCCCTGCTCTACACATGGCTGGGTCAGCGCCGCTCGTTCATGCTGGTGTCGCAGGTCGCCATCGCGGCGGGCCTGATCGTCATGGCCTCCATCGGCCCCAGGGGCGACCTGTTCGCCTTCACCATGGCCGCGCTGTTCGTCGCGTTTGCCTCGGCGTCGCAGGAAATCGCCATCGACGCATGGCGCGTCGAGCAGACCGCGACGCGAGCGGACGAAGCGCTCAACCCGACCTTCTACGCCTTCGGTTTCCGCATCGCCGTGCTGGTCAGCGGGACGTGGATACTGATACCGGCGGAGCATATCGGCTGGCCGATGTCGTTCGCGATTCTGGCCGCGACCATGGCCGTCGGGGTCGTGGCGACATTGTTCGCCCATCGTTCAGAGGCCGAAATTGCGATCCAGCCCAAGCCTTACAGCTTCAAGACCCTGATCGCCGATCCGTTCAACAGTTTCTTTCAGCAGCACGGTAATTTGACGTGGCTAATCCTGCTGGCGCTGGCCTTTTACCGCCTGCCCGACTACCTGATCGGGCCCATCGCCGGACCGCTCTACGAAGACACCGGCCTCAGCAATTCGACCATCGTCTATGTCCGCACCACGGTCGGTCTGGCGGCGTCGTTCGCGGGCGTGGCGCTGGGCGGGGCCTGCGTCCTGTGGCTCGGGATCGAGCGCTCGTTCTGGATCGGTGCCCTCACCGGCCCGTTGTCGAATATCTGTTTCGCGCTGATGGCGGCCTATCCGGGCGACGTCGGCGTCTTCGGCGGCACCCTGATCGTCGACAATATCGCCAACGGCATCGCCGAAACGGCCTTCGTCGCCTTCATGACGCGGCTGGTGGTCAAGGAGTTTTCGCTGACCCACTACGCGCTGATGTATTCGGTCGCGGCCATGACCGGCAAGCTGCTGAAAGGCTTTTCAGGGCAGGTCGTCGATTCGATGATACCCGATCTGGGGCTGTTCGGCGCCTATCAGGCCTTCTTCATAGGCACAGCGATCGCCGGGATTCCCGCATTGATTTTTTGCCTCATGCTGCGGCATCGTGGGCTATTCAAAAGCGCCTGAAACGGGTGTATCTTCGTTCGGTGCGTATTAAAAAGTATGCAGGGCCAAACGATGAAAATCACCAATACCTTCATTATGATAGCCGAAGATTCTAAAACCCGTCAGGGCACCGTACCACTACAAAAGGACGGCCCAAAGACGCTGGCGCGGATGCATTTCGATCTGCTGGATGCGCATCCTTACGAATACACGATCGACGATCTGAACTTCACGGTCCATGCGCTGAAAAACGGCATCGACCGCGACGATGTGGCGGCGCGCGACGCCTTCCTGTCGAAAGGACATCCGTGCATGCGGGCATCGCCCCTGACCAAGACCTATGGCTTCGGCGCGCACTATAACCATGCGGGCAAGATCGCCATTTATCCCGCCGATTCCGTGGCCTATCACAAGTTCCTGAAAGACCCTGAGGTCAAGGTCGAGAAAGCCATGCGCAATAAGCGCGCGACCGAAGCCGCTTGATTTGGAACCACAGATTACACAGATTTCACAGAATTAGGTAGGAAGGTGCGTTAAACGGGGCGAAGCGCTAATCTGTGAAATCTGTGGTTCCCCTACTTCAACATACAGGCCCGCACCCACGCCCTCGGCCAGTTCTGACGCAGTTTGGCGGCCAACTTCTCGGCATCCTCCCGCGTATCGCACAAAGCAAAACAGGTCGCGCCCGACCCCGACATGCGGGCAAATCGCGTTTCATCATACGCTTCAAGTGAGCGGAAAACCTCACCGATGACCGAATGCAAGGCAATGGCGGGACTTTCAAGATCGTTACGAGTCGTACGTAAAAACGCGACGACATCCCCCGATATATCCGCGCCTATCGGTTCAAACCGCCCTACGGCATCATAGGCTTTGAACACCGCAGGCGTCGAACACTCCACACCCGGATTGATCAGCACGGCCGCCAGCGACGGCACCTCGACCGGCGTCAGCACCTCGCCGTAACCTTCGGCAATCGCGGATTTCGACCACAGACACATCACGCCATCGGCCCCGGTTTGCGCTGCCACGGCCTCCAGCGCCGCATCAGGCATATCCGGCGCATAGGCTTCGCGTAGCAAATGCAGCACCGCGCCTGCGTCGGCGCTACCGCCGCCAATTCCGGACGCCACCGGCAGGTTCTTGGTGAGGTGGATGTCATGCCGGTTGACCGTCACGCCCGCAGCGGCCTCGAACCGCCGCACGGCTTTCAGGATCAGATTGTCCTCGCCGGTACTGAGCCCCTCAGCGAAGGGCCCGTCGATGGTCAGCCGCCCCTGCCCCGGCGACAGGCTGACCTCGTCGCCATAATCTGCGAATACGACCAGACTGCGCAAGGGGTGATACCCCCGCACATCGGGGGCGGCGACGTGGAGGTACAGATTGACCTTGGCCGGGGCCAACCGGGATATTTTGGACATCAGACTATTTGGTTTTGATGACCGGTTTCGCCACGGGCTTCGGCGTCGGTTTCACCGCATCGGCCTCGGCCAGCTTCTGCGCCTCAAGCTTGTCCGCCGCCGAAATCTTCGCGGTCACGCTGGCTTTTTGCTTGTCGTCGGCCTCGAGCGTCAGGACGCGCGCCCACTGGAATTTTGCCTCGATATCGCGGCCCATAGCCTTATAGACGTCGCCCAGATGCTCGTTGATTTCCGGATCGGCCGGTTGCAAGGCAATGGCGCGCTCGATCCACAACAGCGCCTGATCGTTATCGCCCTGCTTGAAATAGCCCCAGCCGAGCGAGTCCATGATCGCCCCTGAGCGCGGGCTCTTGTCGAGCGCCTTGCGCACCATGGCTACGCCTTCGGGCAGGTTCTCGTTGCGGTCGATCATGCCGTAGCCGAGCAGGTTTAACAGTTCCGGGCTGTCCGGTTGCAACTCCAGCCCCTTCTTCGCCGCGACCTTGGTCTTTTCCCAGTCGCCAGACGCCTGATGCAGCACGGCCAGCGTGAACCACGATTGCCACGTAAAGGCGCCGTCGCCGTATTGCGCGACATAATCGTCCATCAGCCTGATCGCCCCGGCGGTGTCGTCCTTTTCCCACAGGATGCGGGCGCGCTCTACCGCGATGTCGGCGTCTTTCGGATTGGCGGCGTTGAGACGCGTGAAAATCTCGAACGCCCCGTCGAGGTCTTCGGCCTCCTTGAGGCTCCACGCCGCGCGTAGTTGCGCCTCCTGATAAAACGGCGAATCGGGCTCGATGGCCGCCCATTCTTCCTGCGCCGCCTGCGTGTCGCGCATGCGCACCAGCACCTGCCCGGCCAGAAGGTGCGACCGATCCTGGGTCGGCGTCGCGTCCGGCGTCTCCGGCGACGAAAACTGCGACAGGCGCAGGGTCGCCAGCGCCATTTCCGGCTGCTGCTCCGACGCATAGAGTGTCGCCGACAGGAACAGGCTGTCGGCCATAATCAGCCGCACGGTTGGTTTCTTCGGCTTGCGATAACCCCTGGCATCGAGCGTCTCAAGCTGATGGCGGACCAGACGATCTTCCGACACGCTGAGGATATCCGTGTAGATCTTGCGCGCCTCGTCCTTGCGTCCCCGACGCTCCAAAAACGAAGCATAGTACGGCCCGAACAGGACATTGGCCGGTCCGGGCTGACAGATCAACTTATAGACCGACTCGGCGTCGGCATTGCGCCCCTTTAGTTCGAGCAGACGCGCCTGATTGGCGGCTTGCAGGAAGACGACCAGTCGATCGCGTTTGCTGGCCGATTCGGGGCTCAGTTCGGCGATCAGGCCGTTATCGATGGCCTTGTCCCACTGCTTCGCCTCGGCATAGATCAGCGGCTTGAGCAACAGCGTCGTTCGGTCATTGGCGTCCAGCTTCGCCGAGGCCTCAATGGCTGTCACAGCGTCTTTTACCCGTCCCGTACGGACGAGATCGAGCGCCTTAACCTGAGCACCGAGATTGCGCGAAAAACGGCTGCCGGACTCAGGTAAATGCTTCGCGGCGAAGTCCATGTCACCGCCCAGTACCGCTGCCAGAAACGCCCGTTCGCGCAGACCGGCATTCGCCGGATCAGCGTCGGCGGCGGCCATCAGCGCACGTGCCGCCGTTTCCGTGTCGCCCTGCGACGCGGCAAATTTCCCGATCAGATAGTCGCCGTAAGGGTTGTCGGTGAATCGCGTGTCGCGCGCCACAGCGGGCGCAGCCAGACAGATCAAGGCGGCAACGGCGACGGCGGATTTCAAGGCAAGCTTCATGGCACGGACTTTCGCAAACGAATGCCCAATCAACCCTTTAAAGGTGACCGGATCAAGTCCAAATCCGCTACATATTGGGATAGTTCGGGCCGCCACCGCCTTCGGGCGTCGTCCAGACGATATTCTGCGTCGGGTCCTTGATATCGCAGGTCTTGCAGTGGACGCAGTTCTGGGCGTTGATCTGGAAGCGCGGTTTGCCCGCGTCCTCGACGATCTCATAGACCCCGGCCGGGCAGTAGCGCTGCGCCGGTTCGGCGTATTTCGGCAGGTTGATGGCGATCGGCACCTCCGGGTCCTTGAGGCGCAGATGGACCGGCTGATCCTCTTCGTGATTGGTGTTCGAAATGAACACCGAGGACAGCTTGTCGAAACTCAGCTTGCCGTCGGGCTTGGGATAGGCGATCGGCTTGAAATCCGCTGCCGGTTTAAGCGACTGCGCATCTGACTTGCCGTGTTTCAACGTCCCCCAAGGCGACCAACCGCCGAACAAGCCCGTCGTCATCATCTCCACCCCGCCCAACAGCGTGCCGAGCGTCGTGCCGAATTTTGTCAGCAACGGCTTGACATTGCGCACGGCATACAGTTCGCGGGCGATGTTCGACTCTTTATAGGCGGCATCATAAGTTTCCAGCGTGACAGGCGCATCGCCCGACGCAATCGCTGCATAGGCGCCATCCGCGGCCAGAATCGCCGATTTCATGGCGTTATGGCTACCCTTGATGCGCGGCACATTCATGAAACCCGCCGAACAGCCGATCAGCACGCCGCCGGGGAAGCTCAGTTTCGGCACCGACTGATAACCGCCTTCGGTAATCGCCCGCGCGCCGTAGGACACGCGCGTTCCGCCTTCCAGATGCTCGCGCACGACCGGATGCTGCTTGAAGCGCTGGAATTCGTCGAACGGCGACAGGTACGGGTTCTGATAGTTCAGGTGAACGACGAAGCCGATGGCCACGAACTCATCGCCGAAGTGATAAAGGAACGACCCGCCACCCGTCTTGTCATCCAGCGGCCAGCCGAGCGTGTGCTGGACATAACCCGGCTTGTGCTGCGCCTTGGGCACCTTCCACAATTCCTTGATACCAAGGCCGTATTTCTGATAATCGCTGTCCTTATCCAGGTCGTATTTGCGGATAACCTGCTGCGACAGCGAGCCACGAACACCCTCAGCGAAAAAGGTGTATTTCGCGCGCAGTTCCAGACCCGGCTGATAGTCGCCCTTGGGCTCGCCTTCACGATTGAGGCCGAACACGCCCGCCACGACTCCGACCACCGCGCCGTTATCGTCATACAGCACTTCGGAACACGCCATGCCGGGGTAGATTTCAACGCCCAAGGCCTCGGCCTGTTCGCCCAGCCAGCGCGTCAGATTGCCAAGCGAGGCGATATAGCAGCCGTGGTTCTTCATATAGGACGGCATGGGCAGGGCCGAGATGTCGAGCGCGCCCTGCGGCCCCAGATAGATGAAACGATCCTCGGTCACAGCGGTTTCCAGCGGCGCCCCCAGCTCTTTCCAATTGGGGAACAGTTCCGACAGGCCCGACGGATCGATCACTGCGCCCGACAATATATGGGCACCGATTTCCGAGCCCTTTTCGAGCAGGGCCACGGAGATATCACCGCCGTCGGCCTGCGCTTTTTGCTTGAGCCGGATCGCCGCCGATAGCCCCGCCGGTCCGCCGCCGACGATGACGACGTCGTATCCCATCGATTCGCGTTCAACTGCGGCGTCGGACATGTCTCTAAACCCTCGGTCGCCCCACTTGATCCAGAATGTCTGCTGCGGAGCGTTTAATTATGATGTTTGATCTTTTGGCACAGTTTCCGTAAAGACTGTAAAGACCTTCATCGGTTCTTTTTTCACAAAGTGTCCGCGCCGCCATGCCGCCAAGCCCCCAACAGATTCGGGAGTGGGAAAGCTATCTCAGCTTTCTGAGCGACCATGAGCTGGAAGACACCTTCGAGCCAGAGCCTACTAACCGTCTTTTGGCGGAAAATAAATCGCGTTTTGCGGCAGGCCTGACTAATTCAGCGCCAGCAACGGTTACGCCCCTGCCCGTCAATATACGCGTTAATGCACTGAGGCCGGAAAATCTCAAAAATTTCAACCTCGATCAGGCCGTGGCCTTTGCCAGCGCGCTGGCGTCTCAGGCGCAAACCATAGACGCCCTTTATGCGGCGATCGATGGTTTTGCCGATGCGCCCCTGCGTTACGAAGGCGGCAAGGGCGTGATCCGTGGTCGCGGCGCTAATCAGGCTGACGTACTGATCATCGGTGAAGTGCCTGATGCAGATGAAGACGAGGCACTGGAAGCGTTCGCGGGTAAGCCCGGCCGTCTGGTCGATGCGGCGTTGAAGGCATTGAGTCTGACCGAGCGCGCCACCCTGCTACCCGGTCTGTTCTGGCGTCCGGCAGGCAGCCGTCCAGCGACCGATGAAGACGTGGCCCTGACCGCGCCATTCATGACACGTCTGATCGAACTGAGCGCCCCGAAGACCGTGATCCTGCTTGGCGGCACCGCCATTCGCGTGACGCTGGGGACCAGCGACAGCGTTCAGAAATTGCGCGGCAAAGCGCAGGATATCGCCCTGCCCGGCGGCCACAAAGTGCCCGCCTACGCCACTTTCCCGGCGGCGTTTTTACTGACGCAATCCTTGGCAAAAAAGGCGTTCTGGGCCGATTTCCTCGCCGCGACGGCCCATCTCTAAAGGCCGCTCACATAAGCGTGCAAGCCGTCAGACTTGCTTTTACATTAAGATTTGATTAGGCTTTCAATCGCATCCTTGATGGGCATCATGGCCTTACGTCATCTGGGGGATGCATCTAGTACATCGTGATTTCGCGCCGCGATTTTCCGGCCTGACGGTGGACACTCTACGACTCGGATCAACAACGACGGAGAGCCCCCTTGACCAGAGACGCGATGCGCGCCCGTACTTTCCGTGCCTTGATCACGACGGCCACCGCGCTGACCGGCCTTTGCGTGGGTTCCCCCCTCCTCGCCCAGACGGGCGATAAAACCGTCGACGCCATCCTCAATGCACCGCAGAACGCCTATAAGGGCGTGGTGCAACTGGTCGCCGCCGCTGACACCCCGAAAAAACCCGTCGCCTATACCAGCCTGAAGAAAGCCGCCCCCGCCAATCCGGCGCTGGAGTCCGGCCTGTCCCCATGGGACGCCCAACTTTATCAGGCGGCGTTCGACGCCATCGAAAAAGGTGATTTCGCCACCGCCGACGCCTCGATCGAAAAGATCACCGACAAGAGCCTGATGGGCTATGTCGAGTTCAACAAGCTCTTCCACGCCGGGTATACGGCCTCCTACGAAGAGCTGATGAGCTGGCTGGAGCGCTATCCCGACCATCCTCAGGCCATGCGCGCCTGGAACCTCGCCAAGCGCAAGAAGCCCGACGGTGCCGAAGACCCGCCGTTTCCGAAGCTTGACGGCGCGCAGAAACTGTCCGGCGTCAGCTTCAATCAACCGCAAAAGTCCGAAGTCAAGGCCGCCACTGCCGGGCCCGACTCGGCCCTGACGCCCAAATCGGCGCGCTCGGCCTATAATGACGGCAAGCTGGAACAGGCGATCAAGCTGGGCGTCCAGATCGGCGACCGCTGGGTCGCGGGCCTCGCCGCCTTCCGCCTCAAGCGCTACGACGAAGCACTGAAACACTTCGATTTCGTCGTCAACGACCCCAGCCAGAGCGCGTGGAGCCAATCCGGCGGCGCCTACTGGGCCGGTCGTATCGCCACCAAGCTGGGGCGCAAGGACGACGCCGACCTCTATTTCAAATTCGCGGCGTCCTACCCCTTTACCTTCTACGGTCTGCTGGCCGAACAGCGTCTGGGCGTCGAACCCGCCGTCATGCGCGCGCAAAAAGGCCTGCCGCCGGTGTTTCAGGAAGGCACGCGCGGCAGTTATGCCGCCACGCTGAACGCCGATTTCGACTGGGTTAAGGGCAATCCGCAAGCCCGCCGCGTCTCCATGCTGGTGCAACTGAACCGCAAGGGCGAGGCCAAGACCGAACTGCAAACCGCCATCCAGCGCTCGCCCGATCAGGATACGCGCAACAACTGGCTGGCGCTGGCCTCGGCGCACGACCTGTCGGTCAATCAGGTCAAGACCTCCGACCGCCTGTTCGACGCCTCAAACTACGCCATGCCGGATTTGGCCCCGACTGAAGGCTATAAGATCGACAAGGCCCTGCTCTATGCTTTCGCCAAAAAAGAGAGCAAGTTCAACGCGAAAGCCAAGAGCTATGCCGGGGCCTATGGCCTCTTGCAACTGATGCCGGCCACCGCCTATGTGGTGACCAAGGATTCCAGCTTGATGAGCAAGCCGGATCAGTTGCTCGACCCGGCGGTCAATCTTCAGGTCGGTCAGGATTACGTCCTGAAACTGTCGTCATCGGGGATTATCGACGGCGACCTGCTGCGCGTCGTGGCCGCCTATAATGCCGGTGAAAAGTGGGTGCAGGACGCGGTGCGCTCGGTCGGCGACGATGCCGATTCGCTGCTGGTCATGGAATCCATCCCTGTGGCCCAAACCCGGCAATATGTCGAAGAGGTCGTGGCCTCTTACTGGATCTATCGTCAACTGATGGGCAAACAGAGCAAGTCGCTGGCTCAGGCCGCGTCGGATTCAAAGATTATCGACGTGCTGGCGGATCACTAAACCTTCTTCACCGGCGGTTTGGGCGGAAAACCCAGCAAATAGGCAATAAAACCGAAGAACTTCCCGAACAGCGACAGGTACCAGCTCCCCTTGCGGAAGCGCTCGCCATTGGTCGTCAGGCTGACCGGAATCGACCGCAACCGCGCCCGGCCCAGCGCCAGATCGATGCTCAGATCCTCAAACGCCACCTGATCCTTATAGCCGCCCACCGCGTCGTACAGCGCCCGTGACAGGAACAGGCCGTGGTCGCCCGACGGAATGGCCATCCAGCGCGAATTGAAGGCCACCACCTCGGCCCAGATCGTCGCGAACCACGACGGATCGTCGAAGGCCAGCCGGAAATAACCGGCGCGCAGCGGATGGTGCTTCATGTGGGCGCGAACGTGTTCCATCCAGCCATCGCCGAGCAGCGAATCCGGATGCAGGATCAGCAGCCAGTCGCCTTTGGCCTCTTTACAGCCCTGCCACAGTTGCAGACCACGGTTGGCGTCGGCGCGGATGATCGTGCAGCCGGTCGAATCGGCGATTTCCAGTGTCGAATCTTCTGACCCGGCGTCGACGATGATCACTTCCTTGATCAGGCCTTCGACCACGGCAGGTACCAGCGCGCCCAGCGTGCGCACCAGCGACGCTTCGGCATTGAGAGTCGGAATGACGACGGAAATCAAAAACGTTTACCTAGCGCGAAAAAACCCCGACCAGCTCGACATGGCCGGACCACAGGAACTGATCTATAGGCGTGACGTGGTCCAGTTTAAAGCCCGCCGCCGTCAAAATCTTCGCATCGCGGGCAAAGGTTTGCGGGTTGCAGCTTATCCCCACCACGCGCCCGGCTTTGGAGCGGGCGATCTGCTGGGTCTGGGCCTCGGCTCCGGCGCGCGGCGGATCGAAGACGATGGCGTCGAAACCGGTCATTTCCTCGGCGATGACGGGCGCGCGGAACAGGTCGCGGACCTCCGCCGTGATGGGCTTGAGGCCCGGTGTCCGCCCGATGGCCGATTTCAGCGCCTTAACCGCCCCGCCCGCCGTGTCGGCGGCATAGACCGAGGCCGTCTCGGCCAGCGGAAAGGTAAAGGTCCCCGCGCCGCAGAACAGGTCGGCGACCGATTTCGCGCCGCTGACCGCCTCTTTCAGCAGGCGCACCATATCGGCTTCGGATTTCGGCGAGGCTTGCAGGAACGATCCCGTCGGCAGTTCGACCATCGCCTTGCCGAAGCGCACAGCGGGCAAACGCGTCTGGTAGAGGATTTCATCGGACAGCGAGATGCGCGCCAGATCGGAGGTTTGGGCGATCATGGCGATTTCCATCCGCGCCTGCGCGCTCAGGCCGCCGCTTTTGGTGCGTTCGACGCCGCGGATGTCGATGTCGAGCCCGGTCTGTGACACCGTCACCGACAGGATCGGCGCGGATTTCGGATGCTCGAACAGGTGCGAAGCGATCTCTGTCAGGACGGGGATGGCCGACACGATAATCGGATCGGCGATCGGACATTCCTCGATGCGAACCTGATCCCACGACCGGCGCAGCTTGTACCCCAGCTCCGTGCGCACCACACCCTTGGCACCCTTGAACTGCTTGGCGTGCAACCCGACCCGGCGACGCGTCCCCGGCGGCGTGGTCAGGATCGACCGCACCTCGGTCTCAAGGCCCGCACGCGCGAGCATAATCTCCAGCGTCTCCTGCTTCCAATGACTATAGGGCAGCATATCCCAGTGCTGGAGGCTGCACCCGCCACAGACGGTAAAGTGCTTACACGCCGCTTCGACGCGCTCCGGCGACGGCGTCAAGACCTCCAGCAGCTTGGCGTGGTCCTTGTCCGCGCGAACCCGAACCTCCTCGCCGGGCAGAGTCAGGGGCACGAACAGGCCCTCCGCCGTCACACCGTCGCCCTGAAAGCCGACCTTCTCGATTGTACACGTCATTTCATTCATAGGCTGGCATTAGACAGTCTGTGAGAAAACCTGAACAAAAATCTGAAAAAAAGTTTCAACGGCTCAGTGGGCCTGATGCGTCTCGCATAGCCATCCCGCCCCGTAAGCATTGTTTTCTTACGGCAATTTCGCGATTTTAACCTTAATCGACGCCGTTTGAAAAAAGCCAACCTGAACGAAGATGAACGGACTTCTCAAAAACCGTTCAGGTTCGGAGGCTTATAAAGGGTGTCATCAACGGCCAAGGCGATCCCGCCGACGCTCACGAAATTGAGGAATAACCACCATGACCAAGATCAACATCACCAAGAAGATCATTCTGTCGGCCGTGGCCTCGGGTATGCTCCTGAGCGCCGGTATGGTCGGCACCGCATCCGCCCGTGATCGCTACGACGACCGTCGCTACGCTGAAAGCTGCGGCGATCAGAAAAGCAACAACAAGACCAATGGCGCCATTCTGGGCGCGGTTGCCGGTGCCACTGTCGGTAACGGCGTCTCGGCCCGCAACGCCCGCACCGAAGGCACCATTCTGGGGGCCGTGGTCGGCGGCATGATCGGTGCCAAGGTCGGCTCGGACAACACCAAGTGCCAGTATTACAGCAACAGCCGCGACCGCTATGACGACCGTTACGATCGTCGTGACCGTTACGACGACCGCTATGACCGTCGCGATCGCTACGACCGTCGTTACTAATCCTTCCTCGTGAAGGCTATCCCTCCCCAAGGGACTCCAGATAAACTTAGCCCCGCCTCCCGTCCCCCGGAGGCGGGGCTTTTTTTGATCTGAATGAAGAGCTTAAATCCCCTTCTTCTGGTTCCAGGCCAGCGCCTTCGCGCCCCAGTAGTTCCATACCCCGCTCAACAGCGCGGCAGAAATCCCGGCGGCAAACCAGTGGAAGCCGAAATAGTCCTTCAGCAGAATCGCCACGCCGAGGCTGAGGATCGCGCCGATCGAACAAGCGAAATAGAAGCCGAGAAGCCCGGTCAGCATGGGCCAGCCTTTGAGGCGCTTGTCGCGGAAGGTGAGAATATTGTTGAGCCAGAAATTCCACGTCATCGACAGCCAGATCGCCAAACCGTAATTGATGATGTCGTCCCAGCGCACCTGATAGCGATAGAGTGGCAAGGCCCCTTCGACGCGAAGCAGATAGTGGCTGATCGCCAAAACCAGCGCGTAGACAAAGGCGCCGGACACGCCGACCAGCCCGAACAGCACGAAACGCGCCGTGATGATGCCATTGGTGGCCTTTTCGACCAGCAACGCCGCCAGATCCAGAACCACGCGGATATCGAGCTTCGATTCGCCGCCCTGACGTTGACGCAGCGCCGCCTTGACCTCCCCGAAGCGCGGCTTGACCTTGGTCGAGGCCACGACATCGACCAGAATCTTGAAACCGACACCGGTCAGGTTCGGACGCGCCGTATCGTACCAGTCGCGCGTCATCATGAAACAGCCGCTCATCGGATCGGTCAGCGGCACCTTGAGCACCAGCCCTGTCGCCAGCGTCGCGGCCTTGGACCCCAGATCGCGGATAAAGCTCAACCCGGTCTCGGTCTTGCCGATATAGCGCGAGGCGCAGACCAGATCCTTATCGCCCGCCAGAATCATGTCCGCCAGAGCGCGAATCGCGACCGGGTCGTGCTGACCGTCGCCGTCCATAATGCCCAGCACCCGGCCCTTCGCGATATCCCAGCCCTTGATCGCCGCCGACGACAGGCCGCGCTCGCCCTTACGGACAAACAGGCGCACGCGCGGGTCGGACTTGCCCAGATCGAGGACTTCGGCCGCGGTGTTGTCTTTCGAATCGTCGTCGACTACGACAATTTCGTAGTCGATGCCGCTCAGGTGTTCGCCGATTTCGGTAACCACCGAGCGAATCGCCGCGCCTTCGTTCAGGGTGCAGATGATGAGGCTGAGAGCGGGGGCATTGTCAGCGGCAAATTTTGCGTCTGGCAAAAAGAACTCCTAAAACATAAGGTCGGCGCGTTGCCATGGATTGCAGGCCTCTCGCCTGCTATGGCGGCAATAAAATGTCCGTCCGCTATATCGCGGTTTACAAAGCAAAACCAGAGGGCGGTTGCCCTGAAGATGCTTTCAAGGGGTTAAGGCTTAGATGTCTCTGTTTTCGGTGCCGGTAAAGCGCGCCCTGCTCATTTTCCTGTTCGCCCTGCCATTGCTGAGCGGCGTGGTCGGCAAGGTCAGCAAGTCGAACGCCTGGTTCGGCGACTACCGCGCCGTGGCCTGCGGCGCTCAAAAGGTTATCGACGGTGGCGCCCTTTACGACATGAACCTCAAATGCGCCGGGATGGAAGGCACGACGGCAGTCTATGTCTATCTGCCCGTCGTCGCCGAAACCTTTGCCGCCGTGGTGCGCTTCGTCGGTCAGGACGGCCTGTTCTGGATCTATGCCGCACTGTACGTCCTTAGTCTGGTAGTGCTGTTTTGGGGGATATATTGCCGCCTGCCCGGTACGAAGACGGAGGATGCCGTCGCCCCTACTCTCATGCAAAAACTACCCTTCGCCGCCTTCCTGACCGGCAGTGCCATCGTGTGGGGCAATATCGCCGTCCTGTGCCACGCAGCTGTGCTGGTCTCGGCGATGGCTGCCAAACGGTTTCCATGGCTGTTCGTGGCCGTCGTTGTCTTATGCGGTGTGGTCAAACCGGTATTCCTGACCTATCTGGCCGTGGTGCTGTTCCTCGATTTCAGCCTTTGGAAGCGGCTTGGTCTGTTTATCGCAGGTGCCGTTGCAGGCGTTTTACCGACCGTCCTCTTCGCCGCGCACCACAGTGCGTTGTCCGAACAGTGGCGGCAAACCCTGTCCTATTTCGTCTATAGCCTGACTCCCGGCGAAAGCTTCTATGGCTGGTTGTCGCTGATCGGCATCCGCGCCGACAGCCCCGTCGCCTCAATCGGCTGGCTGATTTTTGCCGGCCTGATAACCCTGAGCGGGCTCGCCATCGCCGAAGGGTTGAGGCTAGGGTCGCGCGCCCGTATCTGGCTTGGGCTGAGCCTTGGCGTCCTGATGATCCCGCGCCTGATGTCACAGGACGTGTTCCTGATCGGCGTCGGTGTCGCCTATATTGCGCTATTCGCCCGCAGCCTGGTGGTCACCGCAAAACCGCTGATTTTCCTCAAGGATCGTGGCATGACGATCCTGACCGTCATCTGTGCGTTCTGCCTGATCGGCGGCGCGGTGGAACTCGGCGACTATACGACCAAGCTGGCCACGCTGGCCCTCAGCCTTTACGTTCTGGCGATCGGCGGCCTGACCTTCGCCCAGCGCCGCAACGATATCGTAGCCGCGCTCTGGCCGCGAAAGGCCTGAGCATGGATTGGCTGAGCAAACGCGCGCAAAAACCGTGGCAGGTCGGCCTTTGGGCTTTTTTCCTGACCCTGCCGGTATGGTCGAGCCTGCTCGGTCGCCTGACCAAGGGCAAGTGGTGGTTCAACGATTTCGACGCCCTGATCTGCGGCGCCGACCACCTGCGTCGCGGTCTGTCGCCCTATAGTCTGGAGCCCGTCTGCGAAGGGTTGAAACCCGCGCCCTACGTCTACGCGCCGCAAGTGGGCAAGGCGCTGGTGCCGCTGATCGAGATGTTCGGGCTTGGTGGTTTGAAGGCGGGCTATGCGGTCGTTCTGATCGCCCTGATCGCCTTCACTTTCTGGTTCGCCCTGATCAAAAAATGGCCGGGCGTCCCGCTGATCTGGCGGGTGCTCGGCTTCGGCCTGCTGACCGGCTCCTCCATCGCCAGCGGCAATATCGGCCTGTTTTTTCACGCGCTTCTGCTGATCGCCGCACTCAATATAAAGCGCTCGATCTGGCCGTTTCTCGCGCTCGTGCTGATCGGCGCCGTCATCAAACCGTTCCTGCTGACCTATCTGATCGTACCGATGCTGCTGGATCGGCCCTTATGGCAAAGATTGGCCATCAGCGTTCCCGCGGCCATTGCGGGCATCGCCGTCGTCGGCCTGACCTTTGCGACCGCCGGACCGTTGAGCGTCGAGTGGCATGCCCTGATGTCGTCGGTCGTCGTCAATGAACAAACCGGCATGAGTTGGTTCGGCTGGATGGATGCACTCGGCATCACCACCACCTCGCCGCTCAGCTTCATCGGATTGCTCGTCATTCTGATCGCGCTCAGTCTGGCGGGCATAGTTATCGCCGAACTGTCCGAGGCGTCGGACCTTGAGCGCACGGTCATGGGCGTGACTCTGGCCATCCTGCTCAGTCCCCGCGTGATGGATTACGACCTGCTGATCGTGCCGCTCGGTATGGCGTTACTGGTCATGGCCTCGCAACGCCTCAGTTCCCGCGCCTTTACTCTGACGAGCCGTTTTTATGTCGGCACGTCCCTGTTGTGGCTGATCCTGCGCATGGCCGATATCGAGGGCGTGTCACCCGATAAATTTGCCACGCTCAGCTATGTTCTGTTCTGGTTCCTGCTCGCGGTTATATGGATGCGCACGGATAAAACAAAAATCAGAGGTATTTTGAATACGGCAAATTAATTTCTTTTAATTCAATTATTTAATCGGAAAAATTAAAATTTCCCAAAGGAGAATACGGCGAAATGTAGACGCCGATTCTAAAAAACTCGACGCATTTCCCCCTTATTTCCACCCCACTGCCCTGTCTCTATCCGGCCTCATCGGAGTGTCGCAGATGGACCGCGGCCCTCTCGGATATGCAGGGGACCCGGGTGTCGCAGTTATCAGTAAGCTTCCAACAGGCGGCGTCCCGCCTGACCACGCGTAACGCTATCAACTGGCTGGAGCACCAGCCCGTCGCCGCCCACGGGCTGGGCTGGCTGATCGCCCTTTTCACCTTGCCCCTGAGCAGCGGCCTTGTCGGACGCATCATTAAGGACCGACCCTGGCTGGTTGATTACGACGCCTATGCCTGCGCCGCCGATACGGTGGGCAAGGGCCTGTCGCCCTATAGCCTGACGCCGTTTTGCGACGGCATGAACGCCACACCCTATGTCTATGCGCCGCAAATTGCGCAGGTCATGGCCCCGGTCGTCGAAACACTGGGCCACGACCTATCGAAAACCCTGTATTTGCTGATTTTGGGCGCCGCCCTGACCTTCATCGGCTGGGCCGGCATGATTCGCGCCTTCCCCAAGGCCTCGCCCCTTCTGCGTATCCCCGTCTATGCGGTTCTCACCGGCAGCAGCATCGCGTCGGGCAATATCGGCATCATCCTGCACGCCCTGATCCTGCTGACGGCCTTCGATCTCGACCGGCGGCGCTGGCCCTTCGTTGCCGCCGTCATCTTCGGCGCCCTGTTCAAACCGACCCTGCTGACCTGCCTGCTCGTCCTACTCTATCAGAACCGCCCGCTTAAGGATCGCATCCTTGGCGGTGCCGTTTCCGGGGTTCTCGGCGTCGGGGCCTATGTCCTGCTGATGAAAACCGCCGGTGGATTGTCCGACGACTGGCGCACCAGCCTGCAACAGATCGTCATGACCGATCAGCCCGGCATCGGTTTCTTCTCATGGATGGCGTGGTTCGACCTGACGGCGCAGTCCCCGGTCGCCGTGGCGCTGGCCGCCGTCCATACCGCGCTGATCGCCGGAGCCGGTTTCCTGATGGTGCAGTTCGGGCGCCTGACCAATATGGAGCGCATCATCTTCGGCCTTGGGGTCGCCCAACTCGTTAATCCGCGCCTGATGGACTATGATATCCTCTACATCGCGCCGTGTCTGGTCATCATGGTCAGCCTGTGCCGTCAGGCCGGTCGCCGCTGGTACAATGCCCTGTCCTGGGTTTTGCTGGCCCTGTGTTCCCTGATCCTGTTCATCAATCTATGGGACGCCAATGCTCTGCCGATTATCCCGATGTCGGGGCTGGCCTTCGAGATGGTCATGCTGTTCAGTTGCGGGCTGCTGCTGTGGGTCCGGCGTCACCGCTTCATGCAGACCGTGCGCGACATTCCCCTGCCCGCGTTCCGGCCACCGGTCCCGGTCACCGCTGCCGAATAAGAAAAAGCCTCCCCGGTTCGGGGAGGCTTTTTGGTTTATATGGCTGCTTTCAAGCGTTCCAGAGCGACCGATAAACGGGCTTTACCGTCTTCGGCGTCCTTCAGCCGCTCCTGATTCTCGGTAATGACCTCTTCCGGAGCTTTTTTGACGAACTCCGGATTGTCGAGCTTGCGTTTGGTGCCGTCGATCGTCTTGGTGAAGTCGGCGATCGCCTTGTCCAGACGCACAGCCTCGGCCTTGAGGTCGATAAACTCCGCCACGCTGAGATTACCGGTCGATTCGGCGATGACGAACGGCACCGAGCCCGTCGGCGCGGCCTCGGCGGTGGTGACCTCGCCCAGACGGCCGAGGAACAGGATCAGGTCGCGGTGCGTCTCCAGCCAGCCCTGCGTCTGCGCCGAAGCCCCCGTGAGGGTCAGCGGCACCTTGGCCGAACCCGGCACGTTCATTTCCGACCGGACAGAACGGACTTCCGAGATCAGGTCGATCAGCCAGTTAATTTCCGTGTCCGCCGCCGCGTCGATGGCCGCCGCGTCGTAGGTCGGCCACGACTGGACGATCAGGGCATTGGCGCGGCCGTCCGTCGCCTGCCACAGTTCCTCGGTCAGGAACGGCATGACCGGGTGCAGCAGGATCAAGCACTGATCGAGGACCCACGCCGTCGTCGCGCGGATTTCGGCCTTGGCGACCTCGTCATCGCCATTGAGGATCGGCTTCGACAATTCGACGTACCAGTCGCAGACGACGTTCCACACGAAGCGGTACAGGGCATTGGCCGCGTCGTCGAAGGCGCAGGCTTCCAGCGCTTCGGTGACGGTTTTGACGGTCTTGTGCGTCTCGCCCCGGATCCAGCGCGACAGGGTCAGCTTGACGTTGGCCGGGTCGAAACCGGCGGGCGCGGCGCATTCGTTCATCTGGGCGAAGCGGTGGGCGTTCCACAGCTTGGTGCCAAAATTGCGATAACCTTCAATGCGTTGCTTGGCCAGCTTGATGTCCCGGCCTTGCCCCGACATGGCGGTCAGGGTGAAGCGCAGGGCATCGGCACCGAACTCATCGATCAGGATGAGCGGGTCCATGACATTGCCCTTGGACTTCGACATCTTCTGCCCCTTCTCGTCGCGGACGAGGGCATTGATGACGACGCGCTGGAACGGGGCCTTGCCGGTGAAATGCAGGCCCATCATCATCATCCGGGCGACCCAGAAGAAGATTATGTCGAAACCGGTAACCAGCGTGTGGGTCGGGTAGAAGCGTTCCAGATCGCGCGTCTGTTCCGGCCAGCCCATGGTCGAGAACGGCCACAGGGCCGACGAGAACCAGGTGTCGAGAACGTCTTCGTCCTGCGTCAGTTCGACGGCCTTACCGTAATGCGTCGCGGCGGCAGCACTGGCCTCTTCGGCGGACATTTCGACGAAGATTTGGCCGTCCGGACCGAACCACGCCGGGATGCGATGCCCCCACCACAGTTGACGCGAAACACACCACGGCTCGATATTACGCAGCCATTCGAAATAGGTCTTTTCCCAGTTTTTCGGCTCGAACACCGTGCGGCCATCCTCGACGGCGGCCAGCGCTTCCTTGGCCAGTTCACCGGCATTGACGTACCACTGATCGGTCAGGAACGGCTCGATGACCACGCCCGAACGGTCGCCGTGCGGGACGATGTGCTTGGTCTTCTCGATGGCTTTAAGCCAGCCTTCGACCTCGGCGCGGGCAACGATGTCCTTGCGCGCCACGAAACGGTCCTTGCCGCGATAATCCTCCGGCACGGTCTCATCCAGCGTCGCGAACGCCGTCAGGATATTGATGACCGGCAGGTTGTGACGCTTGCCGACCTGAAAGTCGTTGAAGTCGTGCGCCGGGGTGATCTTGACCGCGCCGGACCCCTTGGTCGGGTCGGCATAGTCGTCGCCGACGATAGGGATGCGACGACCCGTGATCGGCAGGATAACCTCCTTGCCGATCAGGTCTTTGTAGCGCTCGTCTTCGGGATGAACCGCCACGGCGGTGTCGCCGAGCATGGTCTCCGGCCGCGTCGTTGCGACGACGATATAGTCGCGCGTCTCGAAGCTGTCGTTGCCCTCTTCGTCCTTGACCGGATACTGGAACGTCACCCCATCCGCCAGCGGATAGGCGAAGTGCCAATAATGTCCGTCGACCTCCTTCTGTTCGACTTCGAGGTCCGAAATCGCTGTCTGGAAATGCGGGTCCCAGTTGACCAGACGCTTGTCGCGATAGATCAGGCCTTCCTTGTGCAGGGTGACGAAGACCTTGCGCACGGCGTCCGACAGACCGTCATCCAGCGTGAAGCGCTCGCGCGACCAGTCGCACGACGCGCCCAGACGACGCAGTTGCCCGACGATGGTGCCGCCCGATTCGGCCTTCCACTGCCACACCTTCTCGACGAAGGCTTCGCGGCCCATGTCGCGGCGGCTGATATTCCCTGCGGCCAACTGACGCTCGACGACCATCTGCGTCGCGATGCCCGCGTGATCGGTGCCCGGCAGCCAAAGGGCCGCCTTGCCGCGCATCCGCTCGAAGCGCGTCAGCACGTCCTGAAGCGTATTGTTCAGCGCATGCCCGATGTGCAGCGAACCCGTTACGTTGGGCGGCGGAATAACGATCGAAAACGGCTCAGCCCCCTCGTCTTCGCTCGGCTTGAACGCGCCGGCATTTTCCCACATCTCGTACAGACGGGGCTCGGCGGATTTGGGATCGAAGGTCTTGTCTAACATGATCGCTTTTGGGGCTATTCAGATACGGAAAGAGCGGCGTCTTAGCACAAGACGCCGCTCCGGTAACAGGTAAAACCGTTTAATTTCGGTACTTAACGACGCGCCTGACGCGCGAGACGTTCGACCTCTTCGCGCACCGCCGTTTCGACGATGGCGGGCAGGTTGTCGTCGAGCCAGTTTTGCAGCATCGGACGCAGGATTTCCGTCAGCAGGTCCTCGACCGTGCGGCCTTCCTTCGGCAGCAGGCTGCCCGAGGTCAGTTGACCGAAGGCCGAGACGGCGCTGGCCACGGTGCGTTCCGACACCAGATGCTCGGTCGGGGTATATTCGACCTTCGGTGCAGGCTTGGGGGCCGTTTTCGGGGCGGGTGCCGGGGTCGGGTCAAAGGCGTCGATGTCGCCGATCGACACGGCCGGGGCCGGGGCAATATAAGGCGTGGTCAGTTCGAGAACGTCGTCGTCCTCTTCCTCGACTTCGGGTTCCGGCTCGATTTCAGGCTCCGGGGCGGCCGCTTCCACTTCGGGTTCCGGCTCAGGCTGAGCCTTTTCCGGCGCGTCATCCTCGGAAATGATCCGGCGGATCGAGGCGAGGATCTCTTCCATAGTGGGTTCGTGGGCGGTCTCGGACATGTGATGAATCGCTCGAAAGGGAAATTAGTGTGCCATAAAGACACGGCTTAGGGGTTTTTGGCAACTGTTAAGCGGTGTTTTCGCCCTGGAATTTCGCCTGACAGGTTATTTTTCCAACCCGCCGTCTGTATTCGCAACTATCCAAGCACATTTATACTTAACAAGAGATAAATCCGCCCTGAATCGCAAAGGCGGCAACGGGTTGCCCCGCCACCGCCCTGTTGTTTTCGCTCGAATTTCGGCAAATCAGCGCCCCACTCAGCGGGTCGTGATGATCTCGCCCGACGAATCGGCGGCGCCATCGAGCACGCGAATCACCGGCTCGAACGGCGTGAAGCCCTTGCGTTTGACCGAGTCGAAGTTTTTCGCGGGGTCATAGACCTCGACGCCCGGCGTCAGGGTCGTCGCATTGAGGTCACCCATCACCGCCAGAAGCTGCGCGGCCGCGACGTATTCGGCGCGCTGGGCGTCGATCAGCGCCAGCTGCGCCGACCGCAGTTCCTGCTCGGCATTGAGCACCTCGATATTGGTGCGCAGGCCGACCTGCTGCTCGTACTTCACGCCTTCGGCAGCGACCTGAGCGGCACGGACCTGCTCCTGATTGGAGCGCGTCGCCGACCGGGCCGCGGTCATATTGGCCCAGGCCGTCGATACGTCCTGCACCACATTGCGGCGCGCCAGTTCGACACTGATCTTCTGGGCATTATAGCCTTCCGAGGCCTGACGGACGCGCGACGAATTATAACCGGCGCTGAACAGCGGCACGGTGAAGCGCAGGGTCGCGGTCGCCGCGTCACGGCTGTCGAGGTCGTTGAAATCGCTGGTCGGCGCGCTGGCACCGTAACCGGCCCCCAGAGTCACGCGCGGCCCCAGACCTGACTTGGCCTGAGACACGCGCGCCTTGGCGGCGGCCTCGGCCCACTTGGCAGCGTTCAGTTGCGGGTTGTTGTTTTCGGCGCGATCAAGCGCCAGATCGAAGCTGGTCGGCAGGTTAGGCAGTTCCGGCGTGGCATCGAGCGCGACGGGCGCCTGCCCCACGATGGCGACGTATTGCGCCCGACTGACGTCCAGTTGCGCCTGTGCCCGCGCCAGAGACGCCGAGGATGCGGCCAGACGGGCTTCGGATTGCGCCACATCGGTACGGGTCAGTTCGCCGACATCGAAACGCGCCTTGGTTTCGTCCAGCTGACGCTTCAAGACGTTGTAGCTTTCCTGCCCGATGCGCAGGGCTTCCTGATCGCGGCGGACAGCGGTATAGACGCTGATCACGTCGCCCAGCACCTGGGCTTCGACCGCGCGCAAATCCTCACGACCGGCCAGCACGTCGGCCTCGGCCGCCTTGACGCCCGACGACAGACCGCCCGACGCAAACAGGGTCTGGTTGGCGCTCAGGTTCAGGCTGGTCGAGGAACGGCCCGATGCACCGGACGGAATATCGCTATAGTCGACGCTGGCCCCGGCATCGAGCGTCGGCCCCAGACCGGAACGCGCCTGCACATAGGTTTCGTCGGTGCCGCGTTGCTGGGCGCGGGCGCGTTGCAGGGTCGGGTTGCTGGCATAGGCCATGCTGATTGCGTCGGCCAGAGACTCCGCCGATACCGGCAGCGCCGTCCCCATCAGCGCGGTAAACGACAGACCGGCCAGCAGCAGGCGCGAAAGCTTAAGCATCAAAATGGTTCCCTTGAAGAAGAAGGACCGCACCCCCGCCCGGCGGCCATGCCATCGCATGACCCGTTTGCGTCGCGCCCCCTCGGAAGACTATCGCCGCACCCTGCCAGAACGCACGGGGTTTGGCGAGTTACGCTTTTTTCACATTGGAATATTTTGAAACGATTTCGCGCAAACGGTGCCTTTAAAACACGAAACTCGACGTTTTACCGAAGCCCGGCAGCAGCGACGGGTTCGAATCGAAGCTGTGGGCCTCGGAAACGCCGTGCGACAGACGGGTAAAGACCTTGGCGTGACCGACGGCGTTTTCGCGCACGACGACGCCCAGACGACCGCCCGGCTTGAGCGCGGCCAGCCACGCTTCGGGCACTTCGGCCACGGCGCCTTCGACGATAATAATGTCGTATTGCCCCTCGGCAGCGGTCTTGAGGTCCGCCGTGACGAGCTTGATGCCCAGCGATTTGAGATAGGGTTCGACCACGGTCTGTACGCGGGCATCGGCTTCCTGTGCGGTCACATCAAGACCGGCGTGTTTCAGCACCGCAGCGGCATAGGGGGCGGCGATGGCCAGAACCGACTGACCGGCGACGGGCTTAACGGCATGCAGCAGCTTGGCGATATCGCGCGCCTTCATCAGGGCCCGGTCGGGCGCGACAGACGCCTCGACCTCACCATAGGCGGCAAAACCCTGCCCCGGCGCGACCAAACGCTCGCGCTCGATATGGCGCATGGCCTTTTGCAGCGCCGGATCGGTGACGTCATTCACGCGCACCTGAGATTCAACCATGTTCTGACGCGCGGCGAAATAGTCCATTGGGGTCCGGGCCTTGATGCAATTACGGATTAAGATTCTGCGCTTATAGGCGTTTGCGCGCGCCGCTTCAATGCGATGCACAAGGGATTGGCGTCGAAATCGCCGCCTGTGGCATTTTTTCCTGTAAATAATTCGACGAACGCATTGAAGCGGCCGGAATCATCTGATAGCAGGGCTGTCTCGCGGTTTCAGGATCGCGCATCGGGATGGATAACCGCACCTGCTTCATCCCCGGTGTTTTCAGGTAAGGCCTGATGGCGGAGCGGTTACGCAGCGGATTGCAAATCCGTGTAGCCCGGTTCGACTCCGGGTCAGGCCTCCAACCGCCGCCTCCATATATAAAAGAAACGCTTTCCCATAACGGGAGTCGCAACGTTAACGCGGCATTAACCCAAATCGGGCGAAGTAGTCCTGTCTTTGCTTTTTTGAAGACACCCACCATCACCAAACTTTCAAGGCCCGGGCATCTGTTCGGGCTTTTTCTTTGCGGAGAAAAGGATGATGAGAAAACAAAAAGCCCCGAACCGAGGTTCAGGGCTTTTGTGACGGTGCTGGCTCCCCGGACAGGACTCGAACCTGTGACAAGTCGATTAACAGTCGACTGCTCTACCAACTGAGCTACCGGGGAATGTTCAGCAGCGAGGACGGGCCTATAGCAAGGGTTCCGCCGGGAGCGCAAGCCTTAAGCTGAAAATTATCCACCAATTTGAACTTTTCCCCGCATTCGTGTGGGATATCAGGTACCTTCGCAGAAATCAGAAAACGACCGTTACCTGGGTGCCGCCGCCGACCAGCGGGCGGTCGATGTACCACAGGCCGTCCTGCATCCCCACCGAAGGTACCGCATGAGGCGCCCGCAGGGTCAGCGGATGAGTCACATATTTCTGCCGCGACCGGACGCCGATCACCAGTCGCTGCCCGATCACCGAAGCCTCCAGCGGGATCAGGGCGGTATAGACGCCATCCGCGCCCGCCCGCACCTCGACGGCCTTCTGACCGTTCAGTTCGATATCGACCATGGCATCGTTCTCGGTCCGGCCCGATATGGCCAGAGCGCCGCCCGCGTCGTAATCGGCCACCGCCAGCAACGGCGCCTGCGGCCACAAAGGCAGGCCTGGCGCCCCCACCCGCATGAAGACCGCGCGCGGCGGCTCGTCTATATCGCCAGCGGGCGGCACGAACAGCCTACCCTCCGCCTTCATCAGTCGCCCCTGCTGCTCCATGGCCAGGTCGTAGAGGCTGCCGCCCGGCGATTGCGGCAGGCTGGCCTGAAAACGCCCGTCCCGGCCCGCGGTCACGCCATAGGCCTGCCCCGACAGGCTGGTCAGACGTACACGCCCTTCGGCCACGGCGGTGCCGGTGACCAGCAAATCGCCCGCTGCGGTGACGGCCACGGACGTGACCTCCGGAGTCTTTTCATAGCCTAGCGCACTGGAATCGTAGGCCGCCTCTTCTTTCTGTTCGGGGGTTTTCTGTCCGCAGCCCGACAGACCGCCTGCGGCAAGGGTCAGGCTGAGCAGGACAAGGCAGGTTTTGCGGGATATCATTGAGCCGGGCCGATCTGATAAAGCGCTTGTCGGATACGGCCTTCCGGGCTTAACCTGAAGACCGACCACAAAAAAGCACGCTTTTATTTTCATTAATTATATCGACCCTAAGATCATATCACCTTCAGGATCAAGTCCTATCCGCCGCCTCTGTTCGCGGCGACCGTAACCGAGGAATACCCGTATGCCCGACGCTTCGCCCGCCCCCCGCCGTCCCGTCCTGTCCGTCTGCATCTATTGCGGATCGTCCGACGCGGTCGATCAGCGTTATAAGGACGAAGCCTTCGCGCTGGGCAAGATTCTGGGCAGCAACGGCCTGCGTCTGGTCTATGGCGGCGGCGGGGTCGGCCTGATGGGCGAATCGGCGCGCGGCGCACACGAAGCGGGCGGCAAGGTGCTGGGCATCATGCCGCAGTTCCTGATGTCGCGCGAACGTCTCTATGACGACGTTGAAACCGTCGTCGTGCAGTCTATGCACGAACGCAAGATGATGATGTTCGAGGAATCCGACGCCTTTGTTGTGCTCCCCGGCGGCGTCGGTACGCTGGAAGAGGTTATCGAGCTTCTGTCGTGGCGACGGCTGGACCTGCACAAGAAGCCGATCATCTTCCTCAATTCGGGCGGTTTCTGGGAGCCGTTCTTCAAACTGGTCGAGGCGACCATCGACACGAACTTCACGCCGAAAAGCTTCCTCAACACCTATAAGAGCGTCGATACGGTCGAGGAAATTCTGGGCGCGATCAACGACCTTTCGACCCATGACGAGGATATCGATACGCGTAAGGTGCTGTAATTATTTCGGGCAGGTGACGTAGCTGAAATCGATCCGTTTCGCCTGTCCTTTGATCGTCCCTTCGATGGCGGCGCTCATTGTGCCGCCTTCACCGCGTTTATAGATGACGCGCTGCGGGAAATCGTGGGCGGCATTTTCGAATACCGCCTCGCCGTCTTTGTAGGTTTTCAGCGGGAAGGATGCTCCGGCCTGCCCCGACGGATACGCCGTGAACGTAAGCACCCCGTCCCGCTGTCCCAACACCATGAATTCGTAGTTGAGCACCTTGTCCGCCGAGAAGGTTCGCCCGATGCCAAACAACTGACCACCGTCGGCGGGCGTCCAGTGCTCGGTGATGTTTCGCGCGCCTTTGTCCTGCACCCAGCAGCCGGTCAGCCATGACAGATCAACCACGGTCTGTGCCTGAGCGCTGCCGCTGAGCAAAAGTCCTGCAACTATAAGATATTTCATGGCCGCCTCCGTGAACCGGTCACGTAGGTTAGGTCATTTTCGCGTCACTGACCAGTTCAGCCTTGCAGACGCCTGGCGATTGTATCGCGCCCGATCAGAAAGCTGAGCGCGCCCATGTCCGGGCCGTGCGACTGCCCCGTCAACGCCAGACGCAGCGGCATGAACAGAGCCTTGCCCTTGGCGCCGGTGGCGTCCTTGATCGCCGCCGTCCACGCGCTCCAGCTCTCGCGCGTATATTCGGCGGGCAGCAGTTCGAGCGCCTTGGCGGCAAACGCAGCGTCTTCGATGGTGGCCTCTATCTCACCGCCAACGACCTGCGCCCACAGGGTAACATCGGCGAACTTGTGCAGGTTGGCCTTGACCGTATCCCAGAAGAGCTCCCCCAGATCGGCATCTAGCGCCTTGAGACGCGGCTGCGCCTCGGCATAGGACATGGCTTGCAACACCGCCGCATTCAGACGCATCAGGTCGTCGAAGTCGTAGCGCGCCGGGGCGCGGCCCATCTTGTCGAAGTCCTGAAGTTCGGCCAGAGCATCGAGCGAGGGCGCGACCTCCAGCGGGTCCGACGTACCGATCTTGGCCAGATGCGAGGTGATGGCGATCGGCTCGATGCCGTCTTCGCGCATCTGGGAAATCGACATCGAGCCCAGACGCTTCGACAGACCCTCGCCGTCCGCCCCGACCAGCAGGGTCATGTGCGCAAAGGTCGGTAGCGGGGAACCGCCGAAAAACGCCGAAAGGGCCTCGAAAATCTCGATCTGCGTGCCCGTATTGGCGACGTGGTCTTCGCCGCGGATGACGTGGCTGATCTTCATGTCGATATCGTCGACCACGGACGGCAGGGTATAGAGAAACGCCCCGTCCTCGCGGATCAGCACGGGGTCTGACATCGAGGTCGTATCGACTTCGCAGTGCCCGCGCACCAGATCTTCCCAGGCGACGCGCTTGCCTTCCAGCTTGAAACGCCAGTGCGGGCGGCGGCCCTCGGCCTCGTAGGCGGCCTTCTCTTCGGCGGTGAGATTGAGCGCGGCGCGGTCATAGACCGGCGGCAGGCCACGCGACAACTGTACCTTGCGGCGGCGGTCGAGTTCTTCGGACGTTTCGTAACAGGCATAGAGACGCCCGTCGGCCTTCAGCGCGTCGGCGGCCTTCTGATAGATGTCGAAGCGCTTCGACTGATTGTAGCGCTCCTGCCATTCGAGGCCGAGCCATGTCAGGTCGGTCTCGATCAGGTCTTCGTTTTCCTTGGTCGAGCGTTCAAGATCGGTGTCGTCGATACGCAGCACGAAGACGCCCTGATTTTTGCGCGCGAACAGCCAGTTGATCAGCGCGGCGCGCACATTGCCGGCGTGGATGCGGCCGGTGGGCGAAGGGGCAAAACGAACCTTGACGGTCATGAGGTATCCGGAGCTTGAGACGAAACGAGCGCATTCCAAAAAGTGTGTAGCGGTTTTTGGATCAAATGCGCGACAAAGATTTCGGCTCTCATACGCCCTGTGACTTCGTTTTTAAAGCCCGGATTTAAACGGTTTCAGCCATACGCGCGAAATCGATCTCGACAGGCTGCCCCGCGTCGGTCAGGCGGCGCTGATAAGTCTCCAGTACGTGGCTCAAGCGCATACAAGCCTCCTCGAAGGCCGCGCTTTCGTGATCGAGGCTCAGGGGCCTCAGACAATGGTCGATAAGATCGGACGGCTGGTCGTAACGCTCGGTCATGGCGCGCTCCTGCGATGTCCCCGCGACGACAGTATAGCGCAGGTTGAGCCCAATTACGCGTTCAAATGTGAGCCCAGACTTCGGTTATATCCGATTGCAGCGCCCGACTTACCGTCTCGACCTGTTCGGAGGACAATAACACCACGCCGGGGTTCAGCACTTCAATGGCAAACCGTCCGAACGCCGATTGCCAGACATAGTTCAGGCGGTTGAGATCGACCTTGCCACCGCAGCAGGGCGCGGTCGTCGTCAGGTCGCGAAAACCGGATTCGCTGGCGGCCTCCATAGAATCGAAAAACCAGCTTTCGGCATCTTCACCACAGAGATTGCAGGTTACGCCTGACCAGTTACTGCCCGGATCGAAGAAGCGAACGTCATCCTCAAAGATCGCCTCGATGGCGTCTGCTTGCGGCAAGAGTTGGTTGAGACACATCAGTGCAGCTTGTGCGGCCTCAGGCTGAGGCTGCCAGTGTGGATCGCTTGGCACCAGTCTCAAAATCGTATCAGACACCTGTTCCCCCAAAACAGCAATAGGGGCGCTGTTGCCAGCGCCCCTATTCAGCTTTTAGTCGTCGCGGTGGACGCGTTCGGAGCGCTCGTGGCGTTCCTGCGCTTCGATCGACAGAGTCGCCGTGGGACGGGCCTCCAGACGACCGAGGCCGATCGGCTCACCCGTCTCTTCGCAGAAACCGTAGGAGCCGTCGTCGATACGACCGATGGCTTCGTCGATCTTCGAGATCAGCTTGCGCTGACGGTCGCGCGTGCGCAGTTCCAGCGCGCGATCGGATTCGGACGAGGCCCGGTCGACAAGATCGGGGTGGTTCTCGGTCTCTTTCTGCATGATCGAGACGGTTTCCTTCGAACCCGCCAGGATTTCATTCTTCCAGTTGACCAGTTTTTTGCGGAAATAGGCGAGCTGACGCTCGTTCATATAGTCTTCGTCGTCGCGCGGACGATAGGTATCGGTATTGGAAAGCTCGACTGCACTCATTTTAGCACCACACCCCACAGAATTTGTTCATCGGAGCCCGCGCCGCTTTTCCCTTAAGGAAACAACGACCCACCGTCATGGCTGTAACTGCAAAAGAGAGGCCATAAATGCACGGGTCCGATGGGGCGGCTTATAATGCGCTTTCCGGGAACTGTGAAGCGGTTTTAACGGCAAAAGCGCTTGGAACGCCGCCCGCAACCCCCTTATTTATAAAGGTTTTGTAAAAAAAAGAAATGGTGCGCCGCACACAAGCAAACCGCACCCGACTCTCCTGATAGGAGAATCCTACATCAGCTTGCGTTTGGCCATCTCGACATAGGCCCGCGTCTCGATTTCGTTCAGCACACCTTGCAGCCGCTCGTCCTCGATATCCTCGCGCTGGGTTTCGATCATCTTTTGCAGGGACACCAGCGCATGGTCGTCGATCACACCGCCCAACAGCGACACTTTGAGGTCTTCGAGAGCATCGAGAATATCGTTCGAGCGCTTGATCTGACGACGGCGACGGCCGGTCATCACATCGTCCTCGGCTTGCAGAGCCAAAAGCGCGTCGAGCCCGCTCAGCGACATGGCCTGAGACACCGATGCCGCGGACGCCGTGGAACGCGCCTCGCCCGATCCTTTAAGCGAGAACCCGCCCGCCGCGCGCTTGGGCGCGCTGGCGGCACCGGTCGCGGCGGTCCCCATAGGTCCGTTGATCTTCATGTTCATGGCTGCCCCGGAACTGCTAAGCGGTAATATACTCATGTGGGTCACAGCCGTTCTGGCGAAAACAACGTCAGGATTCAATAGACATCGCGTAAGCGGTCATTATTTGCCGGGTACGGTTTCCAAGCCCTTAACAGGCGGCATTTTTTTCCGCATTGCCGACATGCGGAAAAACACGCGCTCGAAACGCCTTGATTCCTATAAATAAAAGATTTTTTGTCATCTGGCACGACATTCGCATCACGGAAAACATGGTTAACGCCACTCCTGTGAGATTTCCGATTATGCGTCTGCTGACCCTTCTCCTGACCGCCCTGTCCTTGCTTCTGCCGCTGAACGCGAACGCCGCGTCGCGCATCAAGGATATCGTCAATGTCGAAGGCGTGCGCGACAACCAGCTGATCGGCTACGGCATCGTCGTCGGGCTCAACGGCACGGGCGACACGGTGCGCAACTCGCCCATGCTCAAGCAGAGCCTGGAGAGCATGATGGAGCGCATGGGCGTCAATATCCGCGACGCCAATCTCAACACCAAGAACGCCGCCGTGGTCATGGTCACCGCCAACCTGCCGCCGTTCGTCGCCGCCGGTTCCAAGATCGACGTCACGGTTTCCGCCGCGGGCGACGCCAAGAGCCTGCTGGGCGGCACCCTGCTGATCACCTCGCTGTTGGGGGCCGACGGCGAAGTCTATGCGGTCGCTCAGGGCACGGTGCAAACAGGTTCGGTCTCCGCCGGGGGAGCGTCGGGGTCTTCGATCACCAAGGGCGTGCCGACCGCCGGCCGCATCGCCTCCGGGGCCAATATCGAACGCGAGATCGGCTTCGACTTCAACAGCCAGCCGATCATTCGCCTGACGCTGAAAAACCCGGACTTCACGACGGCGCTGCGCATCGCCGATACGATCAACAAGGCCAGGCCCGGCACGGCCTATGCCGACAACCCGACCATCGTCGCCGTCCGCGCGCCGCCGGGCAGCAACATGATGAACTTCATCGCCTCGATCGAGCACCTGCCTGTCGAGGTCGACACCCCGGCCAAGGTGATCATCGACGAGGTCAACGGTGTCATCGTCATCGGCGACAATGTGCGCATCTCGCGCGTCGCCATCGCTCAGGGCAACCTGACCATTTCGGTCAACGAACGCCCCTTCGCCAGCCAGCCCGGCGCCTTCTCGCAGGGCCAGACCGCCGTCCTGCCCGACAGCCAGGTCTCGGTCGAGGAGGAAAAGGGCAAGAAGCTGTACGACCTCAAGGAAACCGCCTCGCTGAGCGATGTGATCAACGGCCTGAACGCATTGGGGGTCAGTCCGCGCGACATGATCTCCATCCTGCAAACCATCAAGGCCGCCGGTGCCCTGCAAGCCGAAATCGAGGTCATGTAATGAACGCCCCGGACATCAGCAATACCCTCAACCTGCAAGCGGCCAGTCTGAACAAGGCGACGGGCAAGGATCCGAAAAAGACCGGCGACGAGTTCGAGAGCATGGTCATTTCCCAGATGCTCAAGCCGATGTTCGAAGGGCTTGAGACCGACGGCATGTTCGGCGGTGGCGAAGGCGAAGAGGCTTTCCGTTCGTTCTATCTCGACGCCATAGCCGGTCAGGTGGTAAAATCGGGCGGGGTCGGCATTTCCGATACCGTCCAGAAGCAATTGCTCATGATGCAGGAGGCGCAAGGCTGATGGCTATTTCCGCTCACAACGCCAACGATCACGCCGCGCAACTGCTGGTCCTGACGCAACGCCTGACCGAACGTTTGACGGCGGAAATGGCCGCGCTTGAGGCCCACCGTCCGTTTGAAATTCACGCCGCCGCCGAAGAGACACGCGGCCTGTCGGCGCTCTATCGTCAGGAAACCCTGCGTCTCAAGGCCGATCCGTCGCTGCTGAGCGGCATGGACGCCAAGACCAAAACGGCGCTGCGCACCGCGACCGAGGCCTTCGTCACCGTGTCCGAACGCCATGCTCGCGCCGTCGAAGCGGCCAAAACGATCTCCGAAGGGATCATGAAGGCCGTGGCCGACGAGCTGGCCGAAACACGCAAGCCGACCCTCACCTATGGTCCCGGCGCGGGCCTCAAGGACAAGGGCGCCCATTCGCTCAACTACGGATTCAAAGCGTAACCTCCACGCTCCCTTATATTTTTTTTAATTCCGGCTTGGTACGGTGTCCCCGATTCTGGGGATATTCATGACTTTCAGCCTGCCGCGCCTGCTTCAACGCTATCGCCATCATCACAAGGGGAATGTGACGATGGTGTTTGCGCTGAGCCTGACGGCGCTGCTGGGCCTGACCGGCGGAGCCATCGACTACTATTCGGCGTGGTCGGTCAAGTCGAGCCTTCAGGACGCGATGGACGCCTCGGTTCTGGCCGGTTTGCACCGCGACACCGATCTGCGCGCCCCCGAAGCCAGCAAGGTGTTCGCCTCGAACCTCCCCGCCGATCTGAAAATCACTCCGACCTACGCCACGGACGCCACAACCCTCAGCGGTCAGGCCAGCTATGACAGCCCGACCGTGATGCTGGGTTTGGTCGGCATCAAACACCTGCCGTTACGGGTCGCCGCGACCGCGGTCGGCACCCCTGGCGGCGGTGCCTCCGGCCCGTGCATTCTGGTGCTCGACCCCACCGGCGCGCAGGCCCTGCTGGTCAATTCAGGGGCGAAAATCGTCGCCCCCGAATGCGAAATCCACGTCAAGTCGAAGGCCAGCCCTGCGGCCATCTTCAACTCGGGCTCATCGCTTGAGTTCAGGAAGCTTTGTCTCGAAGGCAGCAATGTCATCCGCAATTCGACCACGGTCAACAATCTGGTCCTGAGCTGTCCGACGGCCAGCGATAGCTGGGGGCCAACCCTGCCTGCCGTCGCCGACAGCGCCTGCACCACGTCGAACGGCAATTTCAACGACGCGACCGTGAATTTGACGCCCGGCACCTATTGCGGCTGGTTCAACTTCAACAACGGCGCGGCGAAGGTCAATTTCGCGCCCGGCCTCTATGTCATCAAGAATGGCGGCTGGAACGTCAATGGCGGCACCTGGACCGGCAAGGGCGTGACCTTCTATTTCGCCGACACATCTAAGATTCAGTTCAATTCGGGCATCGCCGCCAGCCTCAGCGCACCGACGACCGGCACCTATAAGAATGTTTTGTTTTATGAAAAGCCCGCCCTGTCGAAGTCGGACTTCATCTTTAATAATGCCAAATCCAATAAGATGACGGGTCTGATCTGGCTGCCCAGCCGCAACGTCACCTTCAACGCGCAGTCCCTGATGGACAGCGACAGCCTGACCCTGGTCATCAATCGCCTGATCGTCAATCAAACGGCGTGGAACCTTGGACCGGACAGCGCAAATGCCTCCACCAGCAGCGGTCTGACCAATATCCGGCTTGCCAAGTAATCTGGCGAAATAGCTTACGCGACGCTTACGGCTTTAGTGGTCGCATGCTGCGAAAAACCGGTTTCCACTTTTTCGCAGCATGCTCTAGTTCACAAAACGTTCTTGAACCCTCGCCGGAAATCGGGCAAGGATCGATGGCCTGTCAGACCGTGTCCAAAATTTCATACTGACACTTTCAGACAGCAGAGTTCTGCCTATATAGGCGGATTGATCCGTGCTGAATGGAATTGCGTACTATGGCCGATGCCCGACACGATAAGGACTCCCTGATGACCAGCTCGAATCTGATGCAGGGCTTCATCAAGGTACGCGGCGCGCGCGAGCATAACCTCAAGGGGGTCGATGTCGACATTCCGCGCGGCAAGCTGGTGGTGCTTACCGGTTTGTCGGGGTCGGGCAAGTCGTCTTTGGCGTTCGACACCATCTATGCCGAAGGCCAGCGTCGTTACGTCGAATCGCTGTCGGCCTATGCGCGGCAATTCCTCGAGCTGATGTCGAAGCCCGATGTCGATCTGATCGAAGGCCTGTCGCCGGCCATTTCCATCGAGCAGAAGACGACCTCGAAAAACCCGCGCTCCACCGTCGGCACGGTCACCGAAATCCACGACTATATGCGCCTCTTGTGGGCGCGCGTCGGTATCCCCTATTCGCCCGCCACCGGCCTGCCGATCGAGAGCCAGACCATTTCGCAGATGGTCGACAAGATCATGGCCCTGCCCGAAGGGACGCGCCTGCTGTTGCTGGCGCCCTTCGTGCGCGGCCGCAAGGGCGAATACAAGAAGGAAATCGCCGACCTCCAGCGTCAGGGTTTCCAGCGCCTCAAGGTCAATGGCGAATATTACCCTATCGAAGAGGCCCCCAAGCTCGACAAGAAGTACAAGCACGATATCGATGTCGTGGTCGACCGCGTCGTCGTGAAAGGCGGTCTGATGCAGCGTCTGGCCGACTCGCTTGAAACCGCCTTGCGGCTGGCCGACGGTCTGGCGATTGCCGAATTCGCCGATATCGCTGAGGGCGAGAAAGAACCCAAGCGCCTGATTTTCTCGGAAAAGTTCGCCTGTCCGGTATCGGGCTTTACGATTGCCGAAATCGAGCCGCGCCTGTTTTCGTTCAACAATCCGTTCGGGGCCTGTCCGACCTGTGACGGGCTGGGCGTCAAGCTGACCTTCGACCACAGCCTGATCGTGCCGAACGAGGCCGAAACCCTCAAAGGCGGGGCCATCGCCCCGTGGTCGAAAGGCCCCTCGCCGCTCTATGCGCAGACGCTGGAAGCCCTGGCTCTGCACTACGGCTTCAAGATGGATACCAAATGGCGCGCCCTGACGCCGGAGGCGCAGGGCATCATCCTGCACGGGTCGGGCTCGGAAAAGATCAAGTTCACCTATCAGGACGGCTCGCGCCGCTACGACGTGACCAAGCCGTTCGAGGGCGTCATCCCCAACATGGAGCGTCGCTACCGCGAGACGGATTCGTCGTGGGTGCGCGAAGATCTGGGCCGCTATCAGGCCGAAACGCCGTGCGAGGCCTGTGGCGGCAAGCGCCTCAAGCCGGAAGCCTTGGCCGTCAAGGTCGATGCCCGCGACATCGCCGAAATCTCGCAACTGTCGATCAAAAAGGCCCACGCCTGGTTCGCCGAGCTTGAGCAACATCTGACGGAAAAGCAGATGGATATCGCGCGGCGCATCCTCAAGGAAATCCTCGACCGTCTGAACTTCCTCAATGCTGTGGGTCTCGACTATCTCAACCTGTCGCGCAATTCCGGCACCCTGTCGGGCGGCGAATCGCAGCGCATCCGTCTGGCCTCGCAGATCGGGTCCGGCCTGACCGGCGTGCTCTATGTGCTCGATGAACCCTCTATCGGTCTGCATCAGCGCGACAACGATCGTCTGCTGGAGAGCCTGAAAGGTCTGCGCGACCTCGGCAATTCGGTGCTGGTGGTCGAACACGACGAAGACGCCATCCTGACCGCCGACTACGTCATCGACATGGGCCCCGCCGCCGGTATCCATGGCGGTGAGGTCGTCGCCGAAGGCACGCCCGAAGAGGTCAAGAACAACCCGAAATCTCTGACGGGTCAGTATCTTACCGGGAAACGTGAAATCCCGCTGTTCTTCTCGAAGGACACCGATCAGGAACGCCGCCCGATCGACAAGAAGCGGATGCTCAAGGTCATCGGGGCGCGCGGCAACAACCTTAAAAACGTCACCGGCGAAATCCCGGTCGGCGTCATGACCTGCATTACGGGCGTCTCAGGCGGCGGCAAGTCGTCGTTCACGCTGGAAACGCTGCATAAGGCGGCGGCGCGACGGCTGAACAACGCCTCGGCCAATGCCGCCCCGCACGACAAGATAGAGGGGCTGGAATTCTTCGACAAGGTGGTCGAAATCGATCAGTCGCCCATTGGTCGCACCCCGCGCTCGAACCCGGCGACCTATACCGGTGCCTTCGGACCGATCCGCGACTGGTACGCCGGTCTGCCGGAATCCAAGGCGCGCGGCTACGGGCCGGGGCGCTTCTCGTTCAACGTCAAGGGCGGGCGCTGCGAAGCCTGTACCGGCGACGGCCTGATCAAGATCGAGATGCACTTCCTGCCCGACGTTTACGTCACTTGCGACGTGTGCAAGGGCAAGCGCTATAACCGCGAAACGCTGGAAATCTCGTTCAAGGGCCATTCCATCGCCGACGTGCTCGACATGACGGTCGAGGAAGGCGCCGAGGCCTTCAAGGCCGTGCCGACGATCCGCGATAAGCTGGAAACGCTGAAACGCGTGGGGCTCGGCTATATCAAGATCGGCCAGCAGGCGACGACGCTTTCGGGCGGGGAGGCGCAGCGCGTCAAGCTGTCGAAGGAACTGTCCAAGCGCGCGACGGGCAAGACGCTATATATTCTGGATGAGCCGACGACGGGCCTACACTTCGAAGATACGCGCAAGCTGCTGGAAGTGCTGCACGAACTGACCGACCACGGCAATACGGTGGTGGTCATCGAGCACAATCTCGACGTCATCAAAACGGCGGACTGGCTGCTCGACTTCGGCCCCGAAGGCGGCGATGGCGGCGGCGAAATCGTCGCCTTCGGCACGCCGGAAAAGGTGTCGGACAATCCGAAATCGTGGACGGGCAAATACCTGAAAGATATTCTGGCGCGACATAAGACGCGGAAGAAAAAGTAGAAGCCCACAATCTACGAATTCGGCTATGAACCCGGCGTTAACCCTATTCGGGCATCTAATCTGAGAACGTTCCCGCTCAGATTCGGATTCCGCCATGCGCCGCCCTGCTCTCCTGTTTTCGGTCGCCCTGATCGCCCTCACCGGACTGACGGCCTGCGGCGGCAAGCCCAAGACTGAACACGGGGCCGATCACGGCGGTGGGGACGCTCACGCGGCCGCCGAAGGCCATGGCGATGCGGCGGATGCCGGACACGGCGATACCGGCCATGGCGGCGCGCAAATGGCGCAGATCGCCCACTGGAGCTACGAAGGCGACGACGGCCCGAGCCACTGGAATCAACTCGGCGGCGACAACACAACCTGCGCCAGCGGGCACCGGCAATCGCCGATCAACCTGTCCGGCATGGCCGGGGCCAAGACTGTCAATATGACGCTCGACTACACCTCGTCCGCCGCCAAGATTCAGAACCTCGGCCACGTCGTTCAGGTCTCGCCGACCGATGGCGGCGGCGTCATCATGGACAATGTGCGCTATAAGCTGATCCAGTTCCACTTCCACACCCCTTCGGAACATACGATCGACGGCCATCGCGCCGCCATCGAGGCGCACTTCGTCCATAAGAACGACAAGGGGGAATTGCTGGTCATCGGCGTCCTGTCGGATGTCGGAGTCGCCGACCCGATGCTGGCGCCGATCTGGACCTATCTGCCGACCGATCCCGGCCCGGCGGCGGTCATCCCCGACGTGCTGATCAATGCGCGCGACCTCATGCCGGCGACCGAGGAGTTTTATGCCTATTCAGGTTCGCTGACCACGCCGCCGTGCTCGGAAAACGTCACCTGGCTGGTCTATGCCTCGCCTCTGTCGATCAGTGCCGAACAGGTCGACGCCTATCAGCGCCTGACCGGCCCCAATGCCCGCCCGATCCAGACGGCCCAGGGACGCGACATTCTGCATATTATCGGTGGTTAAGAGCGCATTCCAAAACCTGTGATGCGGTTTTTGGCCTCAAATGCGCGACCTCAGACAAGCGTTTTGGCGGCCTTGAGCATCTTGTAGGCCGAGGCCACCGCGCCCACCGTGATGGCGGTCGTCAAGGGCGCGATCATGCCATTGACGAAGAGGGACAAGGCATTCAGCGGCGACAGAATATTGGCCAGTTGCGACATGTCCGGTTGAGGAATTTCCGACAGCGCCTTGATATCCTTACCTGTGATCAGCGATGCCAGAGCGGTATAAACCGAATTGATCAGGACGGCGACGACCACGGCCATGAGAAATGCCACGATAAACCCGCCAAGCAAGGACCAGAAGCGACCTTGAGTCAGTTTTAGGGAGCCCGTGATATTCAAACGACCTTCCTCGAAGCTCTGAACGCTCACCATCGACAAACGCACCATCAGCCAGATATTGAAAGCGATGGTCGCCATGACCGTTAGGGCGCCGATGATTGGAATAAGAGCTTTCATTACCGCCCCGGCTATCAACGAAAGCAAGGTGCCGAGAACCCCGATAATGACGGCGCAAATCAATCCGACGACGATAACGATGAAGGTCAGAATGAACGACAAGGCGACCTGACGCACCTCATCCTTGCCTAACCGCAAAAACCCGAACCTATCCGAATATCCCCCCAGTACGGCGCGATAGATAGCGCACGTAATGACCGCCGAAAAGACCAGAGACAGCATGACGGTCAGCAAATAGGCAGGCCCGAAATGCAGTAACAGGCCGGGAATGGCGTTCGGGTCTTTCAGAGGCAATCCCCTGAAAAACAAATCGAACTCGGAGGCTAAGACGTTCCATTCAGCACCGGCCACGGACATCAGCAGCGCGGTCGACAAAACGATCCCGGCAAGCAGTACCACACCCCACCATGCAGTCAGGATGGGGCGTTCACGGATGATGCGGAACCCTTCGAAGGCAAAATCGACGGACAGGGCCATAGGGGCGCGGCTTTCAGGAGACAAGCGAACTAAAGATACTATCCCTTAGCCCGCAACTCCATGATTTGCCTATAGGCCGAGGCTAAAAAAGCGATACTGACCGGCAGGAAGACAGCGATGCCCAGCGCCAGATTGACGATCAGGGCGGGTGTGAGTCCGGCTATATTGCCTGCATTCGGGATGACGGCGCTCACGACGATGAACGGCAGGGCCAGATAGGCATAGCCGAGGAACAGCTTGACCGTCTGTCCCGACGACAGGGTCAGCGCGTTCAGCGACACCACCCGATGTTCGGCCACCGTCGCCGCCTGATGCAGCCACAGCTTCACCGACAGGATGGTCAGGGTCAGCATGACGCCTGCAATGGCCACCAGAAGCACGATGCCCTGCGGCTGAGGCCCGTTGACCAGTTCGAGGAAGAAGCCGTGCGGCGTGCTATGGCTTTGATCCGCTAACCCCGCCGCGCCCAGGAACAGAGCCAGCATGACGCACAGGGTCGCGAACACCATCAACCAGAATAGCGCGACCAGCAGCCCCGCCCCGATCAGGCGCAATTCCGGCTTGCCGAACTGTATACCGCCAAGACCCAGTCCTTCGGCCTTCGCGTAACGTTCGCCGAACAGAGCGACACGGTACAGCCCGCCTGCGACCACAAATTGAAACAACAGGCTGGTCATGATCAGCCCGCGGCGTAATCCAATCTCGATTTGCGGCACCTGACTGATCAGCACCAGCGCGAACAATGCCGCCAGCGCCAGCCACGACTGACGCCACAGCGTCGGCAGGGTCGCGACCGCACTTTTTAAAGCCCCCACCAGATGGAACGCCGGACCGAAACTCATTGCACCCATATCCCCACACAAAGGCTCAAGCCACGTGACAGCCTTAACCATGCGACAATCTGAAACAAATCCTTTCGCTTTTAAAGCGCAAAGGTAAGCCTGCCATGATTTTGTCGTCGCCCCGTGACATCACAGCCCGCTGAGATTATAGAGCGGGCATGACACATTCTTACTCCCCTGTTCATATCATCGGCGGCGGCCTGGCCGGTTCCGAGGCCGCCTGGCAGTTGGCTCAGGCCGGTGTGCCCGTCGTTATCCACGAAATGCGCGGCTCGGAAACGACCGACGCCGAAGGTCAGGCCAGCCTGCGCGGCACCGATGCACACCAGACCGACGGTCTGGCCGAACTGGTTTGTTCCAACTCGTTCCGCTCCGACGACTGGGAATTCAATGCCGTAGGCCTGCTGCACGCCGAGATGCGCCGCGCCCACTCGCTGATCATGGCCTGCGCCGATACACACCAGGTGCCCGCCGGCGGCGCGCTGGCCGTCGATCGGGAAGGCTTTTCGCAAGCGGTGACCAAGGCCCTCACCGCGCATCCGTTGATCACGCTGGTCCGCGAGGAAGTCACCTCGCTGCGCGACAAGGACTGGGATAATGTCATCTGCGCCACCGGGCCGCTAACGTCCGAGCGCCTGTCCGATGTCATTCTGGAGCTGACCGGCGAAGGGCATTTGAGCTTCTTCGACGCCATCGCGCCGATTGTACACACCGACTCCATCGACATGAACATCGCCTGGCGTCAGTCACGCTACGACAAGGAAGGCCCCGGCGGCGACGCGGCAGCCTATATCAACTGCCCGATGACCAAGCCCGAATACGAGGCCTTTATCGACGCCCTGCTCGACGGCCCCAAGGCCGACTTCAAGGACTGGGAGCACGTCCCGTATTTCGACGGCTGCCTGCCGATCGAGGTTATGGCCGAACGCGGTCGCGAAACCCTGCGCTTCGGCCCGATGAAGCCGGTCGGCCTGACCAATCCGCGCGATCCGCTGGTCAAGCCGCACGCCATCATCCAGTTGCGTCAGGACAATGCGCTGGGCACGCTCTACAACATGGTCGGTTTCCAGACCAAGCTGAAGCACGGCGCACAGGCGGAGGTCTTCCGCATGATTCCGGGCTTGCAGAACGCGCAGTTCGCGCGTCTGGGCGGTCTGCATCGCAATACCTTCATCCAGTCGCCCAAAGTTCTGGATCGTAATCTGCGTTTGAAGTCCCTGCCCACCCTGCGGTTTGCGGGACAAATCACCGGCGTCGAAGGTTATGTCGAATCCTCGGCCATCGGTCTGCTGGCCGGACGGTTCGCCGCGGCTCAGGCGAAGGGCGAGACGCTGGACGCGCCGCCGGAAACCACGGCTCTGGGGGCGCTGATTGCGCACATCACCGGCGGGCATCTGGCGGATGAGAAGGCCTCGTTTCAACCGATGAACATCAATTACGGCCTGCTGCCGCCGCTGGAAGCCCCGAAGGTTGACGAGCATGGCGTCAAGATTCCGCTCAAGGAACGCGGCCGCGCCAAGAAGCGGCTGATGAGCCTGCGCGCCCTGCGCGATATCGACCTATGGCTGGTTGCCCAATCCGAGAGAGCCGATGCTTAAGACCTCGCTGAAAGCCTTTGTTTGTGTAAGCGTTCTGACCCTGACCGGGTGCGCCACCGACGGTCCGACGCCGACACCGTTGCCGGTCGTGATCCCATCGTCCCTGACGCCGCAGCCGGTCCTGATGTTCGACGTGCAGAAGGAAGGCCGCAAGCTCTATACGCTTAACGACGAGTTCCCCTATTGCGACCGCACGTCGGGAAAGGTCATCGTGGTGCCGAAATGGTTCCAGACCGACTTCGCCTCGGTGCCGTGGTACGGGCAAATGGCCGTCAACACCAACGGCCCGACAATCCGCGCCGCCATCATCCACGACTGGCTCTACGCCATCGGCGAACCGGGCAAGCGCAAGGATGCCGACGATATCTTCTACTACGCCATGCGCAAATGGGGCGTCAGCGAGATCGAGGCACGGATCGCCTATAATGCCGTCCGTCAGGGTGGCGAGCGAGGCTATGGACTGGCGTCGGACTGGGTGTTCATCAATCCGGCGCAACCGGGCGTACGTCTGGCTGCCCCCTTCCCAAAGCCGAAGACCGGTGTGGTAATGGTTCTGCCGCAGTGCAAGGGCTTCGAAGAGATGATCGCCAAGGGCTGGAAGGCCTATGCGCCGAAGCCGGTGATCGTGGAACAACCGAAGAAGAAGCCGCTGTTCGGGATTGGCTAAATCCGGCCCGACACGAACGCCCATAATAGACGGGCGCGTACCGAAAACGCCCCGCGCGTCCGGCCAAACCACACATCCCCCGCCAGAGCCGACGGCAGAACCAGCGGCAACAAAGCCGTTGGAACGCGTTTCAGCGCCGCGCGCGCTTCGCGGTACAGATGCCGGTACTCGGCCTCCCCCGCCTCTTCGTCCCTGAGCAGGCGCGCCGCTTTCAGCGCCGCCAGCGCCTGAAAACGGGCGGGCGCCGCAAGGGTTTCACTATCGGCCTTGGCGTCGAGCAACCGCGCGGCCTGCCGAATCAACAGGACGGCGCCGTGATCGGCTACCGTCAGCGCATCGCGCATCGACAGCTTGCCGTCCAGAAGCACGCGATGCGCTTCAATAGCCGTGCGAAACGCTTCGGCGTCGAGCCCCTGTTCACGGATAAGCGGTTCCAGCGCGGCGCTCAGGGGATGATACCGCACCTTGCCGCCCGCTGCGATTTCCTCGATCGCCTCCAGCCACCAGGTATAGCGGATATCGCCCAGCAGCGGCTCGGACACACGTGCCGGAACATCTCGCAGCAGTTCGATAAAGGCGAAAATCGCCAGCACCTGTTCGCGCTTTTGCACATCATCGATGAAGTTGGCGCTCAGGCGCACGATCTCATCGCGCGGTACGGTTTCGGTATCGATGTCGGTCATAGCTTCTCCTCCCTGTCGCGCCAGCGATGGGGAGGTGGATTTTTGAGCAACGCTCAAAAAGACGGAGGGGGATGCCTCCGCCGGAGATATCCCCCTCCACCATCCATCGCTGCGCTCGGACGGTCCCCCTCCCCATGCCTGCGGCACAGGGAGGAGAAATCATATTGCGCAAAATTAACCCTGAGGCGACTTCTTGCCCTTGAAGCCGCCCACATCGACGACCTCGGCTTCGGTCTGGTTACGGTTGACGCCCCACAGCAGGATCGCCGGCGCCGCGACGTAGATCGACGAATAGGTGCCGATGATGATACCGAAGATCAGAGCTACCGAGAAGGAAAACAGCGCCTCCCCGCCCAGCACGGCCAGACCGGTCAGGGCCATGACCGCCGTCACGCCGGTGATGATCGTCCGCGACAGGGTCTCGTTGATCGACAGATCGACGATGTCCTTGAGCGGCAGCTTTTTGTATTTACGCAGGTTTTCACGGATACGGTCGAAGACGACGACGGTGTCGTTCATCGAATAGCCGATGATGGTCAGGATCGCCGCGACCGCGGTCAGGGTGAATTCCAGCTTGAAGATGGCGAACAAACCAAACGTCAGGATCACGTCGTGGACGAGGCCGAAGACGGCGCCCAGACCGAACTGCCACTCGAAACGGAACCAGATATAGACCATCATCAGGCCGATGGCCCAAACCAGGGCCAGCACGCCACCGGTCAGCAGTTCGCCCGATACCTTCGGGCCGACCACGGTGGCAGGCTTGAAGGTCGCGTCCGGGAACTCGGCCTTGAGGCTGGCCTGCACCTTGTCGACCGCCGCGCCGGGATTGCCCGCCGGGGTTTCGAAACGGATCAGGGCCTGCTCATTATTCGTACCCGCCGTCTGAACCTGAAGGTCGTGCAGATTGAGCTTGTTGAGCGTCTCGCGCACCGCGCCGTCATCGACGCGCTGGGTACGGCTCATTTCCAGAATCGTCCCGCCCTTGAAATCGACGCCGCAGTTCAGGCCACCGCACGGCGGGGTCCCCGGCCAGATGGTGAAGAACAGCGAGGCGCAAACGAGGCCGACCGAAATCATGCCGGCCACCTTCGAAAAGCGGACGAAGTTGAAATTGGTCTTTTGCGGCAGGATCTTGATCAGCGGCCACTTGGAATGATTGACGTGATCCTCGATCGGCAGGGTCTTGGGGCGACGGGCCTGATACCACCAGGCGAGCAAAACCTGCGTGACCAGAACCGCCGAAAAGACGGAGGTCACAACACCCAGCGACAGGGTCCAGGCGAAGCCGCGGACCGGTCCCGCGCCGAAGAAGAACATGATCGCCGCGGCCCCCAGTGAGGTCAGGTTGGCATCGACGATGGTCTCGATGGCCTTGGAGAAACCGGCGTCCAGCGCCCCGATAACGTTACGCCCCGCTCGGACTTCGTCGCGCATCCGCTCATAGATCAGCACGTTGGCGTCCACGGCCACGGCAAGCGTCAGGATCAGACCGGCGATACCCGGCAGCGTCAGGGTCGCTTGCGTCACCGACATGCCGGCGATCAGCAGGACGAGGTTGACCAACAGGGCCGCGATCGAGATGCCGCCGAACAGCCAGCCATAGGCCAGCACCATGAAGATCAGAACCGAGATGAAAGCGATAATGGTCGAAAGCTGGCCCTTGGCCACCGAGTCGGCGCCCAATTCAGCCGAGACGACGCGCTGTTCCTCGATATTAAGAGGCGCAGTCAAGGCCCCGCCGTTGAGAATATTGACCATTTCCGAGGCTTCCTGAACCGTGAAGCCACCGGTGATCTGACCCGAACCACCCGTGATAGCGCTGACGATATTCGGCGCGGAAACGATCTTGCCGTCGAGGATAATGGCAAAGGGCTTGCCGATATTGGCGGCGGTCACTTCGCCGAATTTGCGCGCGCCCTGACCATCGAAGCGGAACCCGATCGCCGGACGGTTGTTCTGATCCGTGTCGACGAAGGCCTTGGTCAGGTTTTCACCCGATACGACAACGCGCTTTTTGACCACCATATAGGGGGCCAGCTTCGGATCGGAGGTCGGCAGCAGTTCCGAGCCCGGCGGAATACGACCTGCCGCGAGGTCGGACGGGCTCACCGACTGATCGACCATCTGGAAGGTCAGCTTCGCCGTCGTGCCGATCACGCGCTTCAACTGCTCCGGATCGCTTTCGCCGGGGGCCTGCACCATGATGCGGTTGGCACCCTGACGGATAATCGTCGGTTCCTTGGTCCCCAGATTGTCGATACGGCGGCGCACGGTTTCGATCGAGGCATCCACCGCGCCGGTCGAGGCAGCAGCCTTGCCTTCGGGGGTGTAGGTCAGGCGGATCGTCTGGCCGTCACGGTTCAGGTTGAACTCGCGCGCCGACGGATTGTTGGCCAGCGGCGTCGCCAGCGCGTTGAGGGTGGTCTGGGCCTGTGCGACCTGAGCCGCGTCGTTAATGGTAACACGTACCGTGTCGCCCTGCGCCGTCAGACCGGTAAAGGCGATATTGGCCGTCCGCAGGCGCTCGCGCACCTCTTCGGTCAGGTTCTTCACCCGCTCCGCCGCCAGGGCATCGGTATCGACCTCCAGCAGCAGTTGCGAGCCGCCTTGCAGGTCGAGACCCAGATTCAGCCCGTTCTGCGGCAGGAATTTCAGATTGTCCTTGACGCTGTGCGGCAGGACGTTCGGCAGGGAAAACCAGATACCGGCGAGGGTGGCGATGACCACCAGCGCGATTTTCCAGCGTGAAATTTGCATCATGGGCGGGTAGACCTAAACATTATAAACGCAAAAAGCCTGCCCGCAGGATATGCGAACAGGCCGGGTAGCTCATTGGAGTATTAAGCGGCCTTATCGTTGGCGGCGGCCGGTTCACCCTTGGTGCGAACCTCGGTGACCATCGCCTTGACGACGCGGACATTGACGCCCGAAGCGATTTCGACCATCACCTCGGCGTCCTCGACGCGGGTGATCTTGCCGATCATGCCGTTCGACAGGACGACCGTGTCGTTGCGCTTGATGCCGGAAATCTGGGCCTGATGCTCCTTGGCGCGCTTTTGCTGCGGGCGGATGATCAGGAAGTACATCAGGGCGAAAATCGCCACGAAGGGCAGAAGCTGAAGCAGGGCGGCTTGATCCAAGACAGGGTCTCCGTCAGTCGGTGAGGCGCCCGAAAACAGGCGCAATTAGAGATGCGCCATACATAGGCGCAGAAACAAAAAGGTCAATGCGCTTTTTATAGGTCCCTTATGAGGTCGGCATCTGCAATCGTTTACGGCAGGACCAGCGTTGGATCGAAGGGCTTGGCGATTTCCGACGATGGCGTGTAGCGTATCTCGAAGTGCAATTGCGCCCGGTCGACCGCACCGGTCTTGCCCAGCGTCCCCAGAGCCTGCCCCTGCTCTATCTTCTGGTTGGCCTTCACGCTGACCTTGCCCAGATGCGAATAGCCGGTGTAGAAGCCGTTGGCGTGCTTGATATAGACAGTATTGCCTAGTTCCTTCACCTGATCGCCGACATAGACGACCGTGCCTTCGTCGGCGGCGACGACCTCGGCACCTTCCGGCCCGCCGATATTGATGCCGTCATTGCGCACGTTCGGGCCGAGTTGACCGTAACGGACCAGCACATTGCCCTTGTACGGCCACACAAAGCGGCCCTTGCCGAGCTTCGCGATGCCCGTCTGATCGGGGAAGGCTTTGGAAATGACCGGCGGCGTGGGCTTGATCGGCTCGACCTTTTCGGCCTCCTTGACGACCGGCTTCGGAGTCGGCGGCACAACGACGGGCTTGGGCGCAGGCGTAACGACCGTGGCGTCGGCCACCTTGACCGGCGGCTTTTCGACCGGTTTCACAGCGGGGGCCTTATCGGCTTGCGCGACGACGGTCTTGACCTTTTCCGGTGCCGGACCGTTGGCGTAGGCCTCGATACCCTTGTCTTTCGCGGTTTCCGGCAGCAGCACCTTCTGCCCGATGCGCGTCACCGACGACGCCGTCAGGCCGTTCAATTGATACAAGGTCTGGATCGGCACGCCGAACCGGCGCGACACGCCGTACAGCGTATCCTGCGCCTGCAAGGTATAGACGTAACCGGCGGTCAGGGTTTTGACAGAGGGCGTCACGGCGGGCTTCGCCGCAGCCGGTTTCGGCTCGGGCGTTTTCACCGCAAGCACCTTATCGGCAGGCGGCGGCGGCGGAGGAGGGGGCGGCGGCAATTCGTTGGTCGTGATCTGCCCTTTCGTCCCCAGCCCCTGCACCCCGGCATTTTCGTCGACCGGCGGCTCAGGCGTCAGGGCCTTTTCAGGCGACGGCGCCTCGGCGACCGGCTTGTCCTGCATATAGATCGGATATTTGGGAGCCTGAGGCGCGACCGTACAGCCGGCCAGACCGACACCGGCTGCCAGAAGTGTGGAGAAAAGAAACTGGACGCGCATGATCGTCTCCCGGCACATTTCAGGACATCTTTATCCTCCCTTTATGAGGGAATTATGGATAACGAAAGATTACCGAAGACGCCTCTCGGTCACGTTTTAAAAAGGATTCGGGGGATCAATTTAAAAAAATAACGCACCCCTGCATCCAAATCCCGGTCCGGCGGACATTCAGTCGCATAAGGCGATCGCTGGGGTCGTCCAAACCAAGGAAATCAATCATGGACTATTTCGATCAATACTGGTGGCTGATCTTCCCGATCCTCGGTATGGGAATGGGCTTTTTCGGCATGTACAGTGCCCACCGCACGCGCGCCGAAAAGATCAAACTGATCCGCTTCTATGTCGAACAGGGCAAGGAGCCGCCGCCCGCCCTGCTTGATGCCCTTAACGAAAACGGCACCGATGACGGCGGCTGCGGCGGTTCGCGGTCGGGTCGCATCACCAGCATTATCTCGTCCTTTACCGTATTCGCCGCCCTCGCACTGGCCTTCGGCTATACCGGCTGGCGCACGGGCGAGACCGTGTTCATCGCTCTGGGGCTGGGTTTTGCACCCGCCGCCCTCGTCATGCTGATCCTGCTCATCTATCGCCTGCGTTCGGACCGCAAGAACTGACGTGCATCACGCGGGGGACGAGCTACGCCTGTTGCAGGCGAAACAGGGATCGGATCAAGCCTTCGCGGCTCTGGTCGGCGCGCATCAGCAAGCGGTGCGCGCCTTCCTGCGTCGCCTGACGGCCTCCCCCGCCGATGCCGACGATCTGGCGCAGGAGGCTTTTGTCACGGCGTGGTCTCGGCTCGATCGCCTCGCGCCGGGCGTCTCGTTCCGCACCTTCGTCTGCGGCATCGCCTACCGCAAGGCGCTCAACGACCGTCGCCGGTCGAAACGCCGCGGCGAACGCGACGGCGCGTGGCTGTCCCTGCATGACGATATCGAGACCCCGTCGCACGAGACGCGCCTGACGCTGGAAGCCGCGCTGCAAACCCTTCCGATCGAACAGCGCGCAGCGGTATCGCTCTGTGTGGCTGAAGACTATAGCCATGCCGAGGCCGCCGCGATTCTAGGGCTTCCCCTCGGCACTGTAAAATCGCATATTCAACGCGGCCGTGCGCGGCTGTGTGCTCTGTTAGGAGTGAAGGATGAGTGACGCTTTAAAAGCGATCTTCGCCGCCGAACCGGTCGTGTCCACGCGCGACTGGGCGTTCGAACTGCGCGTTATGGCCGCCGTCGAGCGCCGACGCTTTCGTCGCAATGTCGTTCAGATGACCGTCGTTGCCTTGGCCGTCATCATGGCCGCCATTGCTCTGACACCCGCCCTGGCGCCGGTGCTGGACGGCCTGTATGCCCTGCCCGTCTTCGGGGTGATGATCAGCGTCATCCCCGCCGTCTTCGTGATATTGCGTCAGGCGCGGTTCAGCCGTCCTTAGCGACGCCCTCGATCAGCGGCACGAAACGCACCTCGCCCAGATCCTCGACCTCATACGCTTCCGCCGTCCGCGTATAGCGCAGCAGACGCTGCACCGAGCCTCGGCCCTGCGGCGCGACCATGATCCCCTTGACCTTGAGCTGCGACAGCAGCGGCATCGGCTCGTCCGGCAAGGCGGCGGTGACCAGTATCCGGTCGAACGGCGCCTGTTCCGGCCAGCCGGCCCAGCCGTCGGCAAAACGGTAGATGATATTTTCCAACATCAGCCGCTTGTGACGGATTTCCGCCTCCAGCATCAGCGAGCGGTAGCGCTCGATCGTATAGACATAGCGCACTAGCCGCGACAGGATCGCTGTCTGATAACCCGACCCCGTGCCGATTTCCAGCACCCGGTGACGGCCTTCGAGTTTCAGCGCCTGCGTCATCAGCGCCACGATATAGGGCTGCGAAATGGTCTGACCCGCCGCGATGGGAATGGCCGAATCTTCCCACGACCGGTCGAGGAACAGCTCCGGCACGAACAGGTCGCGCGGTGTATATTCCATCGCATGCAGCAGCTTATCGTCACTAATGCCCTGACTTTTCAGGCTGTCCAGCAGGCGCTCGATCCGGGTCTGGCCTTTTTCCGCATCGTCCATCATTGATCGGCCTCCAGAACGACCTCGGTCGCGGCAACTTTTTTCGGCACAGCCCCGCCCAATACACCTTTGAAACTATTCAGAGTTTCATAGTGCGTCAGGTCCAGATGCAACGGCGTCACCGAAATACGATTTTCCGCCACGGCCTTCAGGTCCGTACCCTCAAGCAGGGTATGTTCATGGGCGTGGAAATCAAGCCAGTAATAGTTCCGACCGCGCGGATCGACGCGTTTCACCGCGTGCAGATCGTGCAGATCGCGGAACCCTTGCCGCGTCATTTCCACCCCTGCCACCGCCGCGTCGTCGCAATCGGGAAAATTGATATTGAAGATCAGGTTCTTTGCCCAGCCCTTTGACAACAAAGCGCTAATCACGGGCGCGCCGTGGATGCGCGACGCCTCCCATTGCGCTTCGATGTCCATGTCGAAATCGAGGCACTGCGACAAAGCGATCGACGGAATGCCCAGGCTCATCCCCTGCAAGGCCCCCGCCACCGTCCCCGACAGCGTCACGTCCTGCGCCAGATTGAAACCGCGATTGACGCCCGACAGCACAAGGTCCGGCGGTTCCGGCAGCAGATCATTGACCGCGATCTGCACGCAGTCGGTCGGCGTCCCGCTCACCGCAAAGCTCTTTTCGTCCCGGCGATGCGCCCGGATGGGATCGTGTAGCGTGATGCCCCGCCCCTTGCCGGACTGCTCAGTGAGCGGCGCGCAAACCCACACATCGTCGCTCAGTTGCGCGGCGATTTCCCGCAGCACGGCCATGCCGTAGGCGTCGATACCGTCGTCATTGGTCAGGAGGATACGCATGAAACCGTACTACTGCGATTTCGCGTAAATCCGCAAGCGGGGTTGCATTGCAGAGAAGAAGTTATGCAGGGTCACGGACCCTGCACCCGTCACTTGGAGCGGATGATGCCGTCTTCCCCTCGCCCCTGCGGGGAGAGGGTGGCACGAAGTGCCGGGTGAGGGGGAAAGTTCCAAGTGCCGGAGTACCCCCCTCACCCCAGCCCTCTCCCCACAGGGCGAGGGAATTATCCGATATGCGTCAGACCGCCCATATAGCCCTGCAACACGTCAGGAATGGCGATCCGGCCGCCTTCATCCTGATAGTTCTCCATGATCGCCACCAAGGTCCGGCCGACCGCCAGACCCGACCCGTTCAGCGTATGGACGAACCGCGTACCCTTTTCGCCGGCCTTGCGTGTGCGGGCGTCCATGCGGCGGGCCTGGAAATCCCCGCAGTTAGAGCAGGAGGAAATCTCACGATAGGTATTTTGCGACGGCAGCCATACCTCCAGATCATAGGTCTTGCGCGCGCCGAAGCCCATATCGCCCGTACACAGCAACATGGTGCGGAAGCTCAGGCCCAGCTTTTTGAGGATCGCCTCGGCACATTCGGTCATGCGCTCGTGTTCCGCCGCCGACTCTTCCGGTGTGGTAATCGAGACCAGTTCGACCTTCTGGAACTGATGCTGGCGGATCATGCCCTTGGTGTCGCGCCCCGCTGATCCGGCCTCAGCACGGAAACAGTTGGTCAGGGCCGTCAGGCGCAGCGGCAGTTCTTCCTCGGCGGTGATCGCTTCACGCACGAGGTTGGTCAGGGACACTTCGGCGGTGGGGATGAGGTAGCGAGTGCCATCCGCTTCCAACAATTCAGCCAATCGATTTCGCCCAGCTTCATTTCTCTCTAAAAAAATAGAGTTTGGTTGTGGCGAGAGATAAGGATTTTTGCCAGTTTTATCTTTTATTTGTTCACCTTCTTCGATTAACTGAAACCAAATGTCAGCTTTTCGAATACGTTCTGCCGCAACGGAAGTTTTAAACAAATCCTCTTCAAACTTTGGCAGCTGTCCCGTACCGAACAGCGCGTGGTCCTTGACCAGCACCGGCGGATTGACCTCCAGATAGCCGTGCTCGGTCGTCTGGGTGTCGAGCATCCACTGACCGATAGCGCGTTCCAACCGGGCCAGTTGCCCCTTGAGCACCACGAAGCGCGAACCGGACATCTTGGCCGCGGCCTCGAAGTCCATCAGTCCGCCCAACGGCCCTTTCAGAGCCTCACCCAGATCGGCGTGATCCTTGGCCGGGAAGCTCAGAATGTTCGGCGCACCGTGTTTGCGGATTTCGACATTACCCGCCTCGTCCTCGCCTTCCGGCACGTCGTCAAACGGGATATTCGGCAGCGAGGCCAGCAGATCGCGCAGTTCCGCGTCCTTGAGGCGCTCCTGTTCCTGAGCCTCGGCAATCGCGTCTTTAAGGCCCTCAACCTCGGTCATCAGTTCAACGGCGCGCGCCTCGTCCTTCTGAGCCTTGGCCTTGCCGATTTCACCGGACAGCTTTTTCAGTTGCGCCTGATTGGTCTCGAACGCCGTCTTGGCGGCGCGGAGATCCTTGTCCAGCGCCAGAAGCTGATCGACGTCGGCCTGTGCCGATTCGCGCCCCCGCGACGTCCAGCCCTTGAGGTAAATGTCCGGGGTTTCTCGCAGGGCTTTGATATCGTGCATTTTAAAAATTCCAAGATCGAGTCTGGGGCACAACCCCACCCGGCCCTTCGGGCCACCCTCCCCTGATATCAGGGGAGGCGCTTATAAATAAGGTCCTCCCCTAATTTTAGGGGAGGTGGATTTTTAGCGATAGCTAAAAAGACGGTGGGGTTAATGCCACGCGCGCCGTCGGCTGTCAAAATCAGCTTACGGGGGAAGGTTCTTTCCGACGCCATTCGATTATGCGGACGCAGATAATCGAAATCTCGTACAGAAGCACGATCGGGATCGCCAACATAAGCTGAGAAATCGGGTCCGGCGGTGTCACGATGGCCGCGACGACGACGATAGCCAGAATGGCGTAGCGCCGCCCCTGCCCCAGCATTTTCGCCGACACAATCCCCGTCAGCCCCAGCAAAGTCAGAACGATCGGTAACTGAAAACACAGCCCGAAGGCCAGCATCAACGTCGTCACCAGCGAAAGATATTCCGACACCTTGGGCATCAGCTGTACGGTCACGGCCCCAGCACCCAAAATCTGCTGGCTCAAGCTAAACCACAGCACCATCGGCAGGATGATGAAATAGACCAGCAGCGCCCCAAGTATAAACAGCACCGGCGCGGCGATCAGGAACGGCAGAAACGCCATGCGCTCGCGCTTGTACAGGCCCGGCGCGACGAAGCGATAGACCTGAAAAGCGATTATCGGGAACGACAGTATAACCGCGCCGAAGCCGGCCATCTTCATCTTGGTGAACAGGAATTCCAGCGGCGCCGTGGTGATCAGGGCGACGCTGTTTTTCGCCTGCGGGACGTCTTTAAGGCCCAGAATGACCTCGATCAGGTCGAACGGTCCTGCCCCGTGCCCGCCATTAGCGCGCGAGGCTTCGAACATGCGATTGGCCATCTCATAGGGATGGGTCAGGAAGATGTAGATCGGCTCGGCGAAGGCAAAACAGAGGATAAACGCCGCCGCAAAGGCGAGCACCATCCAGATCAGGCGCGAGCGCAGCTCAATCAGATGGTCCATCAAGGGGGCGCGCGACGATTCGATCTCGTGATCGTCGGGGCTGCCGTCGGAGGTCACGATGTCGTTCATGTCGCCACCTTCTTCGCGCGGGTGCGCTTGGGCTTGGGTGCGACGTCCTCAACGATCGACGGCACTTCGGCGGCCTGAACTTCTGCATTTAACGACTTGGCGCGTCTGGGTTTTTTGACCGGCAGCACGACCTCTTCAGCCTCGACCGGGGCCTCAACAATCGCCGGGGCCTCGTTGAAATCAGCGGAATCGGGCGACGCTATGTCGTCCGAACCGCTGTAATAATGGCCTTTGGGATGCAGGTTCTCGTCGATTTCGTTCTCAAGTCGACGCATATCCTCACGGATATCATCGATGATCGGCGTATCGACCTTGCCGGAGCGCAGGGCCTCGACCTCCTTGCGCAGGTCGTCCAGTTCCGATTGCCGCGCCATGTCGTCGAAAGACGTGCGGAATTCGTCGGCCATCGACCGCATCTTCGCGACGAACTTGCCCAATTGGCGCAGAAGTTTCGGCAAATCCTTGGGCCCGACCACGATCAGGGCCACGACCGCGATCAATATGAGCTCGGAGCCCCCAATACCGGGCAGCATCAGTCAGCCTTTGTCTTGATATTTATACACTACGCCCGTTGAGGCGTGAAAAGGCGCTTAGTTGCCGTCTTTGTCGGTAACGGTCTTGGCCGACTCGTCTTTCTTGGGCGCGTCTTCGTCCTTGAGGCCTTCCTTGAACGCCTTGATGCCCTTGGCCGCGTCACCCATGATGCCCGACAGTTTGCCGCGACCGCCGAACAGCAGCAGCGCCACAACCGCGATGATGGCCCAATGCCAGATGCTGAAACTACCCATGATAAACCTCCACACGCGCGGCATCGCTTCCGGAGCGCGCCGAACCATACAATTTCCCCTCTTATAGGCGGATTGTAGCGCCACATCAAAGCGAAAATAAGCCCTGTTGCAAAAGCTTATCGGTCGCCGTTTTCCGCGCTCTCGAAGAAGTCCTGCGCGAATTCGACCTGATCCATCTCGTCCGTGTCGATGGGATCTTCGCTCGGGCGCGCGCCTGCCGGGTCAGGGATGACGAAATCCGCCGGGACATTGAGGTCGAGCAGCCCCGCCGCCCGCATGTCCGCCGCACCGGGCAGGTCGTGCAGACTGGGCAGGGAGAAGGTTTCAAGGAAGTGTTCCGTCGTGCCATAGGTCACCGGACGGCCCGGCGTCCGCCTGCGTCCGCGCAACCGGATCAGATTCATTTCGTGCAGCACGTCCAGCGTCCCGCGCGACAGGCCGACGCCGCGGATCGTCTCGATCTCGGCGCGCGTCACCGGCTGGTGGTAGGCGATGATGGCCAGCGTCTCCAGGGCGGCCTTGGACAGTTTGCGCGGCTCTTCGCGTTCCTCGACCATCAGATAGCCGAGGTCGACCGCCGTGCGGAACTGCCACTTGTCGGCCACGACCTCAAGCGTCACGCCGCGATCAGCATAGCGCGCCCGTAGCGCCGCCAGCGCCTTACCGACATCGGCGCCTTCGGGCAGACGGCGCGCCAGATCGGCGGCGGACATGGGCCCTGCGGCGGCGAACAACAAAGCTTCGAGCGCACGTTCGGTGTCGATGCGAGGAAAAGATTCGTCGGTCATCGTCCCTCCACCAGCGGCGGACGTTGCCGCATATACAGCGTCTCGAACGTCCCTAGTTGCTGGACCTGCATCAGGCCTTCCTTGGTCAGTTCCAGACTGGCCGACAGGGTCGAGGCCACATAGGAGGCGCGTTTCGGACCGCCCTCGCCGACCGGTCGCGGGGCAATTTCGTCCAAGGCCGTCCACTCTTTCAGTTCCGGCAAGACGTCGCGCAGGTGGTCGCGGGCGTCCTCCAGCGGATAGGCTTCGACGCGCATCGACGGGTCGTAATGACGGGCGATTTCGCGCTGCCTCTGGGTGACATAGGCCCCCATCAGATCGAACAGCGACACGTCGAGCCGTGACGACGGCAGGATAACGCGCGCTTCGGGGTCCCCACGCGCAAAGACATCGCGCTTCAACTGAGGCCGCGAGGTGATCGCCTCGACCGCCTTGCGGATGGCTTCGAGCTTTTTCAGGCGAAAGGCCAGAGCCGCGGCCAGTTCTTCGGGCTCCGGCTCGTCGGTCGGCTTGCGCTCCGGCACCGGCAGCAGCAGGCGCGACTTCAGATAAGCCAGCCAAGACGCCATGACAAGGTAATCCGCCGCCAGCGAAAAGCGCAGCTTGCGCGCCTGCTGGATGAAGCCGAGATACTGCTCGGCCAGACGAGTAATCGAGATTTTGAGCAGGTCGACCTTCTGCTGGCGCGCCAGAACCAGCAGCACGTGCAGCGGTCCTTCGTAGCCATCGAGATCGAGGACCAGCGCGTCGTCGGCCTCGATTTCGGTGTCGGGGACGGCGTCGGACGAGAAGTCGAGGCGGTGTTGACGCACCTCGTTTTCCAGCCGAACATTATCCCCGCCCCTTGTGACCATGCTTAACCGACCTGATAGACGGTCGGGTCGGCATAGCCCTCGTAGTCTTCACGCACGGTGGCGACCTTGCGACGCAGAGCGACGCTCAGGCGCGTGCGCGCGGCGTTGACGTCGAGCGGTTCGACGATGTGTTTCAGGCGCGCGACAGCAGACATAGCCCGCTCCAGCGCCTTGCCCTTGAGGACCGGTGTGGCGGCGGCGACCTGTTGCATCTCGTCCATATTGCCGTTGCAGTGCAAGACCACGTCGCACCCTGCACGCAGCGACGACTTCGTGCGGTGCGCGAAGGTGCCTTTCAGCGCCCCCATCGACAGGTCGTCGCACATCAGAAGCCCGTCGAAGCCGATATCTTCGCGGATGACCTTGATGACCTTTTTCGAGGTCGTCGCAGGGTTGCGGCGATCGATGGCCGCGTAGACCACGTGCGCGGTCATGGCCAACGGCATGTCCGCATTGACGGCGAACGGATAAAAGTCGGTTGTGTCCAGTTCGTCGCGCTTCGCCTTCACCACCGGCAGGTCATGGTGCGAATCTGCCAGAGCCCGGCCATGCCCCGGTATATGCTTGATCACCGGCAAAACGCCCCCGGCCAGCAGGCCTTCGCAGGCGGCGCGGCCCATGGTGGCGACGGCTTCCGCCGTGTCGCCATAGGCGCGGTCGCCGATAATGTCATGAGCGTTGGGCTGCGGCACATCAAGAACCGGTACGCAGTCGACATTGATCCCCAATGCCGCCAGATCATGCGCCATCAGGCGCGCGCCCAAGCGGACCAGTTCACGATGCTCGAACACCGATTCGGTCACGTCGCCAAAAGTCGCCGCCGCCGGATAGGTCGGCCAGTGGGGGGCTTTCAGACGTTGAACGCGCCCGCCTTCCTGATCGATCAGGATCAGGACGTGCGGGTGACCCGCGGCGGCCTTGAGCGCCGAGACCAGCGCCTTGACCTGCTCCGGCGTGTCGATATTGCGCTTGAAGAGGATGAAACCGAGCGGCTTTTTGGCAGCAAAGAAGGCCACCTCCGCCTTGCTCAGTTCCAACCCCTCGCAGCCGAAAATGGCGGCGGTGATCTTACCCTTGAATGTCGTCTTAAGCACGTCGTTACAGATCCCTGTATTACTTGACGAAACAGCTCTTGCCCGCCGCTTTCAGCGCGTCGCAGAACTGCTTCGCCTTTTCCTTCGAAGCGAAACCGCTAAAAGACGTCCTGTAAAAAGTCGATCCGTTGACTTCGACCTTCTGGACCACCTTCGACGTACCACCGACAAACAGGCCGTAGGTTGAGGCCGCCTGCGCATATTCGCGGTCGGCGATGGCCTGCGACGAGAAGGCACCGATCTGAACCGAGGCGGAACCGCCAGACACAGCGACGGGCTTTTCCACTGGCTTCGGCGTTTCGACCGGCTTGGCGACCGGCGGCGGGACGGGTTTGGCATCCGCCGCGACTACAGGCTTCTCGGCCGGGGGTTCTGCCGGTTTAATGACGGTCTTGGCCGGTGGCAGAATATTCTCGGCGCTGTCAGCGGGCTTGACCGGCGCCGCGGCGCTTGAGGCGTCACGGTTTTGCGGTGCCTCGGTATCGTTGGCGAACTTCGGCGCCGTGGCCGAGGTGTCGGTAGCGGAGTCGATCAGATCGTCGTCGCCCAGAGGCCGCGCTTCCTCGATCGATCCGTCCTTGTAACCGGCCAGCGGCTCGCCGACATCGCCGACCTTGCGCGAATTGAGGCCCGAATTATAGAACAGAACCACCGCCAGAAGCAGAACGACCAGAACGATGCCCGACGCGATCAGGGTGATCGGCGTCTGATCGCGTGACGGCGCCGGGCGGCGCGTCTCGTAACTCAGATGATCCTCCGTCGGCGGCGAATAGGTTCCGCGTTCGTTATCTTCCACCATGCCCGTCGTCCTTATCCAAATCGCAATCCGAAAACCGGCTTTACGCCACCGTTCGGAAAACGCCTATCACACAAATGCCCGCCTGAACTCAAGCCTCAAAAGCCTTAACCGCTGCGCAGGGCTTTTATCTGACGAATCATCTGCACCCAAGCCGATGATTTTGTCACTGCCGGGGCCGAAGGAAAAGGGCCACCGACACTTTCCCTAAAGTCAACCAATACCGTTCCCCTGTATTATTTTCGCCTCACCTTGTTGAAAATGCGTCGAAAAGACGACTCGTACGATAAAAAACGGTCACAGAACGTGTTTTCAATTGGACGCCTGTAATAACTTATTTTACGCTCATGAGACGAGTAAGGTGAGTATTGCAAGGGGCTTGCATGCTGTTTTCAGCGTCTGGCTACATGTTCGAGGATTTTGTCCAGGACACCTCCGAAATCACCTCGCGGGAAAAGCTCTATGAGGTTTTCCGCGAGGCCATGGGGGAGCTGGGCTATGACCGTGTGAATTTTTCGATCGGTCGCGATCAGGACATCCCTGCCAGCGATATGGGCTTCGGCCTATTGAGCAACTACCCGGTCGACTGGCAAAACTATTACACCGAAAAGAACTTCGTGAAGATCGATCCGGTCTTCCGTTGCGCCGTCAGTCAGTACGGCCCGTTCCGCTGGTCCGACCTCGAACGCAAGCTACGCCTGAGCGACAAGCAGATCCGTTTCCTGCGCATGGGCGAAGAGGCCGGGCTCAACAACGGCATCGGCATTCCCTTCAACGGTCCGCGCCTGCAAATCGCCGGGGTCGGCCTGGCGACATCGGCCAAACAGATCAAGCCCTATGCCAAGCTCGACCTGATCAGCGCCTACTGCAATCAATTCTACACCGTCTATAAGCGGATCGTGGCCAAGTCGCATGGCCTGACGCCGGAAATGGCCGTTCTGTCTTCGCGCGAACGGGAAATCCTGACCTGGGTGGCACACGGCAAGACCGATGACGACATCGGCTGTATTCTCGGTATCAGCTCGAACACCGTCGACTATCATATCCGCAATATCTACGGAAAGCTGGGCGTCAACAACCGCGTCGTCGCCGCTATCAAGGGCATTTCCAACGGCTTTATCGAGCTGTAAACCCTTTCCGTCAAACCCGTCTTCCGAAACCGCAGCCGTCGGGTCTGCGGTTTTTGTTTTGGCCATGCCTGGTGAGAAACGACTCGCCGCCATCGACGCACAGCACGCGCTTCCACAATGACGTGTGTGCGCACCCGCCAGACGGGTAAAAAAGGATAAGTTTCATTACCTTCCCGCGCAAACCCCACGCCTTCGCGTGGTGTTTTTTCCCCATTACCGACCGCATCATATCCCTACCACCACACAGGGAGGCTGATATGATCAAGCTGTTGAGTTACAAAAACATTTCTCAAAATGCCGAGCTGTATTTCGATCAGTTCCGATTACGCCACCGTGAATTCATCGACCGACAGGACTACGACGTCAAGGCGCACGACGGCATGGAGTTCGACGAATACGACACCTTGGCGGCGCAGTACCTCGTCTATAGCGAAGACGGCCGCACAGCGCTCGGCGCCAGTCGCCTGACGCCGGTCGTCATGGGCTGCATGCTCAAGGACCACTTCCCGCATCTGGTCGACGACCACGCCCTCCTGTCCCAGACCGACGTCTGGGAAGGCACGCGATTCTGCATCGACAGTAGCCTGCCGCCGGAGCAACGCCGCCACATCTGTCAAAGCCTTGCCCTGGCCTATGTCGAAGCAGGCCTGAATATAGGTGCCACCCACATCATCGGGTTGATGCCGACCCTCATCCTGCGCTCGGTCTTCGAGCGTTCGGGTATCCAGCTTGACCGTTTGGGTGCGCCGCACGCCATCGGCGCTCATTCCCGCATTCAGGCCGCCTCGATCGAGGTCTGTATCGAACAAATTACCCGCGCCGCCGCCACCAGCGGCCTGTCAAACGTTATGAACGGAGATATCCCCCACCATGCTGCGTAACCGCGACGCTTCCATCGAGCAACTGCTCGACGCTCTCGACTTCATGCGCAAGGATCTGCGCGCCAATGATCTCGGTGGTTTCGCCGAGATCATCGACAAGGCCTTCGAGACCTGCGCCGACAAATATGTCGAAGACAAGATGCGGGGACTCTACACCTCGCTCGAAACCCGCCAGATCAATACGCGCCCGATCTGAAGTTCTAAAGCTTGAACCAGACGTCCGGCCTCCTGCGTCCATTCCTGAACCGGATGTCTGCCACCTGAGGCGTGCCTTTGCCCCAAGGCGCGCCTTCTTTTTATTTCCCGTCGGTATATTTCGGCTCGTCGTGCGACATGGCCTTGACCAGCGCCAGCACGCTACGGCGCTTGGTGGCGTTGATGCGGACGAAATAGCGGGCCAGTTCCGCACCTTCGGCGCTGGCCAGAAACCGTGCGACGCTCATGCCCGATTCGAGACCGAAATCGGGGCCCGCCACCTTGCCGTCGACACCGTCTGACGCAGGCGCGGCGACCGGATCTATCCCGTCGAAAAAACGCGCCACGGGGATGCCCAGAAAGCGCGAAATCTCGAACAGTTTGGATGAACTGATACGGTTGGCACCGCTCTCGTATTTCTGCACCTGCTGAAAGGTCAGGCCGATGGCGTCCGCCAGAGTTTCCTGCGTGATCCCCAGTCGTTTGCGGTTCAGGCGGACGATCTGTCCTACATGCACGTCAACCGGGTGCTTCTCGCCTTCGAGCACGGATTACTCCTGTTATGAAATCCCCCCAAACCAACGCATAGCAGCGTTCCGCCCCGTCGGTCAATCCGGCGACTTTATAAACCAGAGGTGGCAAAAAAGTATTGGTAGGCCCGGAGGGACTCGAACCCCCAACCAGACCGTTATGAGCGGTCGGCTCTAACCATTGAGCTACAGGCCCCCATCCGAGGGAAGGCAGCGTGCCTAACATGGCCGCTTTCCGATTTAAAGCCCACACCCGCGTTTTTCAACAGGCCACAACCTAACATGCGGGTTCAGGTCCGGTTCAGATGTCCGGATCGATAATTGATTTCAGCTTCGGTAATCGATCACAAATCGATCACACGGGCGACGTAAAGCCGACGCATTACGGCATATATCTAATCCTGATGGCACGGCCTTACCGTCCCGCAACTCAAAGAGACCCCGATTATGAAAAAGACCCTGTCCCTGTCCGCCGCCGTCCTGATCCTGGGTTTCGCCGCCGCCCCCGTATTGGCGCAATCTACCCCCGTACCCGTGGAGAAAACCATGATCCAAGAGGGCACGATCCTCAACTTGTCCGAGACCGCCGAGGTCAAGAGCGCGCCCGACGTCGCCTTCATCACTTTCGGCGTCGTCACCGAAGGCAAGACGGCACAAGAGGCGATGGCCGCCAACGCCGCCCAGATGAACGCTGTCTTTGCCGCCGTGAAAAAGCAGGGCATCGCCGACAAGAACGTCCAGACCTCCGGTCTCAACCTCAACGCGGTATACGACTATCCGCAAAATTCGACGCCGGTCCTGCGCGGCTATCAGGCCTCTAACCAGATCAGCGTTCGCGTCGAAGATCTGTCGAAGTTGGGCGTCTCAATCGACGCCGTCGTCAAGGCCGGCATCAACCAGATCAACGGCATTTCGTTCGGGTTGAAAGATTCGTCGAAGGCCGCCGATCAGGCGCGTCTGGACGCGACCAAGACCCTGCGCGCCCGCGCTGACCTTTATGCGAAGTCGCTGGGCCTCACGGTCAAGCGCATCAAGGTGCTTACCGAAAACGCCGACACCTCCGGTCCGCGCCCGGTGCCGATGTACAAGGCCATGGCCATGGACCGCGCCGAAGCCACGCCGATCGCCGGCGGCGAGGTCTCGACCAGCCTGACCCTTAACGCGGTGTTCGAATTGGAGTAGACGCAAGGCCTTATCTGACAAAGGGCGGGCAGCAATGCCCGCCCTTTTTTTCATGCCCGCTCACAGGAGTGTGATGACAAAGTCAAATATCGGTGTTAACTTTTTATTAAGGATGTTTTTCGGGGGAACGGGCGGATGTCATCACGTGTGAAAATGGCCAGCGCCATCGTCATCGGCGGCGTGCTTGCCATAACGGTTGCGGTGGGCTTTGCTCAGGCGCAGGACGCCAAAAACAACGCCTCGGCCAGCCGCACGACGACGCTGAAACCCACCGCCGTCAGCACCGCCAAGATCAACCCCGCCCTGCTGAGGAAGCCCGAAGCGCCCGCCCGCGTCGACTGGTCCGCCGCCGTCATGCAGTCACGCGCCGCGCCGATCAATACGCTCAACCTCAAGGCCGCGCGCGATCCGAAAGCGCCGACGATCCAGCCGCTCGCCGCGCGTTTGCCACGTCAGGAACTCGACAAGACGCGCCTGCCCATGCTGATGCCGAAGACCGGTGGGATGATCAAGATCGACAAGGCCAAGGTCGTCTCCTTCGGCGACGCCTATTCGCTGAACCTGCCGCAGGACAAGGGGATGCAACTGACCCTGATGGGCAACCGCTCGATGATCAAGGCCGACCGCGGCATGATCTCGGCCAAGGCCCGCGCCAAGGTCAACGGCGTCGCCGAGACCGTGCGCATCACCAAGCTCGAGGACGGCTGGACGGCCAGCTTCCGCCGTTACGGCGTCCTCTATACGGTCGACCTTCTATGCGAAGACCTGCAAAGCGCGTCTTGCGCCACCGACGGTTATCTGCGCGCCGCCATCGCCGACATCAGCGAAGTCAGTCTGGGGGCCGAAGCGATGAAAGAGGCTCAGGCCGCGGGGGTCAAGTGATGAAACGTCTTGTCCTCATCCCCCTGCTTCTCCTCGCGGCCTGCGATCAGACCGGGACCGGTGGCGGCACGTCGTCGTCTTCCGCCTCGTCGTCCTCCTCCGAAAGCAGTGCCGCGTCGTCCTCAAGCGCGTCCTCATCATCAGAGTCCTCGTCGTCCATTGCTCTGCCCGACTTCCCGCACGACCCGGCCACGCAACTGGCGGCCGGTTCGGGTTCCGGCTACGCAGACCTGTCGAACTGGGCACCCGGCATTTGCTTCCCGCTGGCCGACACCCCGGCCTACGCCAATTCGCAGGTCTATCGCCCTGGCGGTAGCGCCCGCCCCTCCGAGCCCAGCCAGTGCGCGGCGGAGAATTACAGCTACCCTTGGCAGGATAATTTCTGCGAAAGCCGCAGCTGGTCGAACCCGCTATGTAATTCAGGCCAGGGCCATCAGGGGCAGGACATCCGCCCGAAAACCTGTAAATCGAACCTCTACTGGGCCGTGGCTCCCGAAGACGGCGTGGTCACGCAGATGGGCTCGATGACGGTGGCCATTACCGGCAATGCCCCGCCGCACCGCGTCTATCGCTACCTGCACATGCAGAGATCGAGCCTGCGCGTGGCTCTGCACGACACCGTCGTGCGCGGTCAGAAACTGGGGCTGGTCTCCAACAATCTCGGCGTGAATTCGCAGGGCCAGCAGCAATATACGACCATCCACCTGCATTTCGAGATCCGCGTGGGCCAGACCGAAACCCTGTCGGACGGCACGGTTTTGAGCGCCGACGATTTCGTGCCGCCCTATACGGCGCTGGTCGATTCCTATCAGCGCAAGCTGGCCGGCGACTGCCCGACGGTGGAATAGCCTGTAGCCAAAGCGCAGGGTTGCCTTTAGGTTGATCCCAAACGGGGGATTAATCATGCTTGATAAGCTTGTGTCGACCAAAGGGCGTCTGGCGCGTTCGCCCTATGCCCTGTTCGTTTTTTGCCTGACCGTCGCCACCTTCATTTCGGCTCAGCTTTCCGACGCCCTGACCCTCAACATTTTAGGCGTTTCCCCCACTCAGGCGTCCCTTGCCATGACGCTGGCGGCCCTGTTCGAACTGGCCTTTGTCTGGCTGATTTATGCGGCGACGGTGCGCCGGTTGAACGATATGGACGGTCCGCGCTGGCCCGTCTGGTTGTTCCTGTTGCCTTTTCTTCCCGTCGGCGTCAGCCTTTTCCTACCTTGGGTATTTCCGCCCTTTTATAAGGACGGTTTCGAATTTAATCAGGACTTTCTGACGTATAGCTCTGCGCTACAAACGATCTCGGTCATCCTAAGTACAGCCAAGCTGATCACGGCACTTGTCGTTAGTCTTATCCCCGGCACCAAGGGTGATAACCGCTTCGGCCCCTCCGGCCGTCAGCCCGCTGAGATTTTCGAATAGGTTCACCATGCTCAAATTTCTCTTCTCGACCAAAGGCCGCACCCGGCGCATTCCTTATGCTGCGTTTGTCGTGCCACCGATCATCGTTATTTGGGGCATCGGTGAAGTCCTTGCTGGATTAGCCTCCACCATGCACATGCCCGCCTACAGCCTGTCCTTGATGAGCCTGGGTGTCGCACAACTTCTGCTGGTCTGGCCGACCTATACCCTGTCGATCAGACGTCTTCACGATCTGAACTGGCCGGAGTTTCCCGCCCTGCTCATTCTGTCGTCGCTTGTCATGGCTGTTTTATACCTGCTCACGCCGCTCGTGGTTCCGATGGTTGAACTGGAAACGGGGGTGTTCAGCGAAGGCTATCGAACGGCGAAGGCGGGTCTGGACACGATAGGCAAGGCGTTATGGGCCGCGCGGTTGGCCTTTATAGTCGTTCTCTGCCTGATTCCCGGTACCAAAGGCCCCAACCGCTTCGATCCGGTGCAACCCGACGACAGCGTTTTTGAATAGCCCGCCATGCTGAAATTCATTTTCTCGCTGCAAGGTCGGATCGCACGCCTTTCCTTTCTGTGGGGCATGTTAGCCGCCTATGGCTTTATGATCTTCGCCTTCGGCAGCCTCTATTATTTCGTAGGCACACTCGACATAGACATCGATCTGTACATGGATGTGATGCCCGGCATAATGATCGGGTTCGGCTTCCTCATGTGCTGGGTGTTCTTTTGTCTGACGTCGAAACGATTACACGATGTCGGCGCTCCGGGATGGCCTGCCGTTTTGCTGTTTGCGCCGGTCGCTTCCGCGCTTTTTATGTATGGACGCCACTATTTAGGCATGGGAGTGACATCACCCACGACAAGCCAGGTTTTTCAGAGCGTATATAATGGCCTGTGGGCATTGGGCTTTCTGATACTTCTGTTTTGGCCCGGTCAGAAACGCGCCAATCGCTACGGTCCGCCGCCGGGGCAGAGGCCGATGACGGACGTGGCGGTCTTCGAATAGGCTTGCCCCCATCCCGCCTTTGCGCGACAAGAGCGCATGAACACCACGCCCAAAGCCGCTAACGACGCTTCCGTCACGTCCCTGTTCGTGTCGGAGGTTTATCGCGCCGACCTGAGCGCCATCCCCGATTTCGAGACCCTGCTCGAAGACCTCGACGACACCTGCCGCGCCTTCGCCGATGAGGACGAGGCCGGTCAGAACTGGTCGCAGCAGAAGGCCTATCTTGGCTATACCTCCTATGGCTCGCTCAACGACCTGCCGCTGCTGGCCAGCGTGTTCGAAGACCTGAAAACCCACCTCGACGCCCACGCCGCGCGCTTTGCCGAGGCGCTGGAATACGACCTGCCCGATGGTGCGCTCAAGCTCGACAATATGTGGATCAACATCCTTGAGCCGATGGGCACGCATTCCGGCCACATCCACCCGCACAGCCTGATTTCAGGCACCTTCTACGTCCATGTCCCCGACGGGGCCAGCGCGCTGAAATTCGAAGACCCACGCCTGACCTCGTTCATGAACGCCCCACCCCGCAAGGCGGGAGCCCGCCGCGACCATCAGGCCTTCGTCTACGAAGCGCCGCAGCCCGGCACGCTCCTTATGTGGGAAAGCTGGCTGCGCCACGAAGTTCCGATAAACTTAAGTGAAGATGTCCGCATAAGCATCAGTTTTAATTACAGTTGGTGAGGAAACCATGACGCCTGTCAATACCGCACTCATAGGCTTCGGTCCGGCGGGGAAAATCCTGCATACACCTTTGATCAAAGCCGCCGGGCTTAACCTAAGCACCGTCGTGTCCAGCCGCCCCGACGACGTCCATGCCGACCTGCCCGGCGTCAAGGTCTGCGATTTTGACACCCTGCTGGCCGATCCGGCAGTCGAACTGGTCGTCGTCGCCACGCCCAACGATCTGCACGCGCCGCAGGCCATCGCCGCACTAAAAGCCGGTAAGCACGTCGTCATCGACAAGCCCTTCGGCACCAGTATAGTCGAGGCCGAAAGCGTCGTCGCCACGGCCAAGGCCGCCAACCGTCTGGTCACCGTGTTCCATAACCGCCGCTGGGACGGCGATTTCCTGACGGTCAAAACCCTCGTCGAAAGCGGTACTCTGGGCGAGGTTTCGTTGCTGATTTCGCGCTTCGACCGCTTCCGCCCAATCTTGCGCAACCGCTGGCGCGAAGAGCCTGCACCGGGTGCGGGCGTATGGTACGATCTGGGGCCGCACCTGGGGGATCAGGCCCTGACCCTGTTCGGTCAGCCCGACGCCGTCTCCGCCGACATGGTGGCGCAACGTGATGGATCACAGGTCACTGATTATTTCCATGTCACGCTGCATTACGGGGCGCGCCGGGTCCGCCTGCAAGGTACCTGCCTGACCCCGGCCCCGGGACCGCGTTTCGAGGTCCACGGGAATCTGGGCAGCTACGTCAAGTACGGCCTGGATGCGCAGGAGGACCATCTGCGCGCCGGGATCGCCATCGGCGACGAACGCTGGGGCGTCAACAGCGACGGGGTGCTGACGCCGGTGTCGGGGATCGATCCGCAAGCGTCGCAATCCTATCCGACCGAACGCGGCCGATGGACGACCTTTTACGAAGGCGTCGCCGCGGCCGTGCGCGGGGTGGCGCCCCTGCCCGTCCTCCCCGAAGAAGCGCTCAACGTCATGCGCCTGCTCGATACCGCACGCGAAAGCGCCGAACAGGGCCGGGTGATCCGGTTATAAAAAAAAACGCTGCGGTTGTAGCCGCAGCGTTTTAGACATCGTGGGTGCGGATCAGGCCGGGAACCACTTGCGCGTCTTGGAATAGGCCAGATAACCGACGCTGGCCCCCAGACGGAAGCCGACACCGGCGCGGATCGGGGCGACGATCAGGTCGTCGGTCTGCTGGTAGTTCACACCCAGACCACCGACGAAATAGGCCGAGCCTTCGACGCCGGGGATACGCTGGTAAATCTCTTGCAGATCGGTCAGCTGATAGACCAGCGCAAAGACGCGCGAGGCGTTGCCGCCGGTATCGAACCCGACCGACGGGCCGCGCCAGAAGATCTTTTCCGGGCTGGCCAACGACTTCATGTGGATAAGGCCCTTGCCGTAACGCAGACCCACAACGACGGCACCCGACACTTCTTCACCGGCGATATAGGCGGTCGGACGGTCACCGTAGTCGGCAAAAATCTTCTCGATGGCCCCGCCGAGCGCCTCGACCGTCACACCGAGGAAGTCCGACCCGGCGCGCAAAATCTCATCGCGTTGATAGGTCGAATCGGTCGGCGCAGGGGTTTTCGCGGTCGTAGCGGCGGCCTGCGCGATAGACGGGATCAACGAGGTGACGAGCGGCGCGGCGGCGGTCGAGGCTGCGCCCAGAAGGAAGTGGCGGCGTTCCATGATGTAAGCACTCCGGCAAAAGCAAAACTGTGGTCGCGATATCGCGCTATAAGGCTTTATTAACCCTAAAGGCATGACCAAAGTCTTACCGTCCGCGTCAGCCCCGGTTCAGAGTCCCACGCACCGGTGACCGGATTGCGGCGAATTTGCGCCCGCTTTTGCCATACAGATGAAACAATGATTACCGGCCCCGCCCCTGCTCTTCATGGCGCAGAGTCAACACCTTTACACCCTGCCTTGTCACGGCGACCGTGTGTTCCCACTGTGCCGACAACTTGCCGTCCTTGGTGACCACCGTCCATTCGTCGTCGAGCGTCACGCCCTTGGCCGTCCCCTGATTGATCATCGGCTCGATGGTAAAGGTCATACCTTCCTTGAGGATATCGCCCGTGCCTTGCCGCCCGAAATGCAGGACCTGCGGCGCTTCATGCATTTCCCGACCGATGCCGTGACCGCAAAAATCGCGCACCACCGCGTAACCATGCGCCTTGGCGTGCTTTTCGATAGCGTAGCCGACATCGCCCAGACGCGCGCCGGGTTTGACCTGGGCTATGCCCTTCCACATCGCCTCATAGGTGACGCGCACCAGCCGACGCGCGGCTGCCGGCACATTACCGATGAGATAGGTCTTGCTCGAATCGGCGATGAAACCGTCGTTTTCCAGCGTGATATCGAGATTGACGATATCGCCGTCTTTCAGGATCTGCGTCGCCGACGGCACGCCGTGACAGATGACCTCGTTGATCGAGCTGTTCAGCGCGAATTCATAGCCGTACTGCCCCTTGCTGGCCGGTCGCGATTTCAGGTCTTCGCTGATGAACCGATCGACCAGATCGTTGATGGCCATTGTGGACATGCCCATCAGCGGCACGGTGTCGAGCTTATGAAACACCAAAGCCAGCAGACTCCCGGAATGCGCCATCTTTTGCAGTTCGTCGTCGGTTTTGATCACGACGGCACCCGCATGTAGGTTTTCGCGTCCATCCCTGCCTCTGCGAACTGCCGCTGGACGATCTCGTTGAAGCTCAGGGTCGGATTGGATTCGGCGATCATGCCGATCTTCATCCAGAACTCCGCCTGCGCGTTGATCGAGCGGCACATGATACGTCCGGCCTTGCGCACCTCCTCGTGGAGCGCGTCGTCTATGTTCACGATACCCATGAGCACACCATATGAAAAATATATGATTCATATACGATACATATAGTCCCCACGGCAAGCGGGTTATTCGTCGTCGTCCCAGCCCTGACGGCATTTTTTCTTGCCACTGATCATGTCGCCCAGCCCCGGATAGGCTCCGGTGCCGTTACGATATTTATCCCACTGGCGTTCGCGCTCGGCCAGACACAGCTTGGTTGGGCGTTTCTCCGGCGGCTTAAGCGGCAGGTTGAGGTCCTTGGGCGGCGAGACCGGGCAATCCTTGTCCATAACCTTGCCCGCATTGCGCTGCTGAATGCACAGATCGCGCTTAAGCAGCGCCCGGGTCAGGCTGGCGCGGCCTTTGTCGCCACCTTCGGGATAGGCGCGCGGCGTCACACCGGCACTGCCCGTGCCGGTCTCAGCCATGGGCGGCGCTGGCGGTGCGGGCGGGGATGGGGCGATCGGCAACGGATCCGGGGCCGGTCGGTCGATCACGTGGACCGGGTTGACAACGGCCTGCCGAGGCCGGACCTTTGCGGGGGACGGCGTCTCGGATTCGACTGGCGCTGCCTCCGGTTTCGGCTGGGTCTCCAGCCGCGGCAGATACCACAGTTCGACCGCAACGGGTTCCGGCAAGACCTCGTGCGGCGGCGGCGCACTCAGCCAAAGGACCAGCAGGAAAAGGCCGTGGACGCCCAGCGCCACGCCTGTGCCCCCTATCAAACGTCCTGTTCCGGCCTTGCGTCGCGTCATCGGCGGCACTTAGGCAGGCCACCGTGTCGGCATTGCGGCAGCGGCAAACCCATACAGGAATAATTCCGGCGCCTTCACGACAAGGTGTAGGTGTGTCCACCCCGTAAGGGCGTATAATTACAGCGTTATCACATCGGGAAGGAGGTGCATTTCAATGCGTATCCTAAAAAGGCACCCCAGGGCCGAGTCCATCATGGACGACGTCGTGTCTCTGGCGCTCGCCGGCACCATGCTGGCGGCCTTCGTGGCGGCGGTTATCGCGCTGGTCTGAAAGGCTTTATCTGGCGTCCCAGGCCTTTAAAGTCGTCTTCTTGACCTGGGCGCGCCAGACGCGCTCGATATTAGCCTTGACCCAGTCGATGTCGACCTTGTCGGGCCGTGCCAGTATCAGCGGCCACGGCTTGTGATGATCGGTGGTGAAGAAGGTTTCGGGATCGACCTCCAGCAGGAAGTCGCGTTCTTCATACGGCACCTTGAATACCGGACAATCATGAGTCGGATTCCAGAAAAACATGACCTTCTTGTTGACCTTGAACGAGCGGGCGTCCCACGACATCGTCTCTTCCGTGTCGGGATAGGCAAGCGTGATGTCGCGCAACATTTCAAAGGTCAGCATGACGGTCTCCGTGACGCCTCATCCTATCACGGATTCAAAACTTATGCCCAGACCGGCATTCTGAACCTATGCCCACGCCCCTGTCCTTGCCTGAGTTCATTGGCCGCCGCATCGATTCAGCGGCTGGAGATTTATTCCGCGCCGAAGGGGCCTATGCCGCGATCGACTTTACACAGCCACCGGGCGAAGCCGCCCTGGTGCCACCCGATTCGCTGTCGTGGCGAATTTTCAAGAACCCGGTCAGTCTTTACATCGGCGGCGTGGCGGCGGTGATTCTGGAACTGGCCGAACCCGGTGTCCGGACCGGCGTGTGGGAGCATTCGAGCTTTCGTACGCAACCCGTTCAGCGCCTGAAACGTACGGGTCTGGCGGCCATGATCACCGTGTATGGGGCGAAAAGCGTGGCAACGCGGATGATCGAAGGCGTCGTGCGGCGGCATGATCGCGTGACCGGCCAGACCCCCGACGGCAAGCCCTATCATGCTAATGATCCCCATCTTCTCGACTGGGTTCAGGCGACAGCGTCGTTCGGATTTGCCGAAGCCTACAGCCGCTACGTATCGCCGCTGTCGCACAGCGAGTTCGACCGGCTTTACACCGAATCCGCACCCGCCGCACAGGCCTATGGCGCCGTCGGCGCGCCGACATCTCAAACCGAAATGGAAGCCATTTTCGCGCGGATGGCGGCACGGCTTGAGCCCTCGCCCATCGTGTTCGAATTCCTCGACATCATGCGCGAAGCCCCCGCCTTTCCGGGTCTGTTGCAAACGCTTCAGCCGATGCTGATCCGCGCCGCCGTATCGATGACACCGGAGGGGATACGTGACCGGTTAGGTCTTGGCGCGGTTCAGGGTTTAAGGGCGTGGGAAGCGCCGCTGGTCCGGCAGGCGGGCGCCTTGAGCGATCGCATCGTCATCCGCTCAAGCCCCGCCGGTCAGGCCTGCCGCCGGATGGGACTGCCCGAAGACTATCTCTATCGCTCTTAAAAACACGTCAGGTCGCGCGCCCAAGCCAGCGCGCGGCATTGCGCGCGAAGGTTTCATTATCGAGCCCGGCGACGTTCATGCCCATCTCTATCCGCCCGCCGTCCGGGCGATTGATGACCTGAGCCGACAACATGCCCGCCTCGCCCTGCCCGATCAGCCGCCCCTGACCGTAGTCCATAGCAAAGCCCTGATAGCGGTCCGTAAGCACCGGCAAGCCACGGTCGCCGATCTGATCCGGCGTTGCGGCTTCTCGCGCCTCCGGCCCCAGTTTCAGCAGGCCCGTTGCGCCTTTGGGCAAGGTCAGCGATTGTCCGGTAAAGGCGCGCACCCGTTTCAGGCCTTGCGTGATCGGATGCGGCATAAGACCCGTCGCGGACGTATAGTCGATCACGCTGGGATTATTTCGACCCGGCTCGAAAACCCAGCCCTTGCCCATTTCGAAACCGAAGGCCTGTGCCAGAGACGCGGCGGCGGCCCCAAACGGCGCATGGTCGGCGATAAGCCACAAAGCGCCGCCGCTGCGCACCCACTGCGTCAGGACGTCGCCTTCTTCGGGCGTAAAGGCGGGCTTGCCGTTCTGACCGGCATTGGCGATGACCAGCAAACGCACACCGCTGAGGCTCTCCGCCGTGAACGAAACCGTCCCGGTCTGAACGTCCCAGCCGTCCGCGGCCATGACCGCCGCAAAGGGGGCATAACGACCGTCGCGGGTGTGGAAATTGCCATGCGCCTGATCGATCACCAGACGCGGGCGGTCCGTGAACGCCGGGGTCACAGGCTGAGGTTTGAAGCGCGGATCGCTGGTCTGAACCTGAGCCGCCGCGCCGCTGGCCAAGGTCAGACCGGTCAGAGCGGCGGCACCGGTCATCATGTCGCGTCGGTTCATCGTAATTCTCCGTGGGTTCAGAGGCTCCTATCATTATTCACGCGTCCGGGCATCTCATACTTGACATCCCGCCGTTTGCCTCGAAGGTGAGCCCGCACAACCGGAACCCAGCCATGCGCCCTATGATATCTCTCGACCGCCGCGCCCTGCTGGGCGGACTGATTTCTACCGCCGCCATAAGCGCCCTTCCGGCCTCCGCCGACGCCATGTCTTTCGGCAGATGGGTGGGGGCGTGGGCGGCGTCGCAGATGGTGCCCAATCCGGACACGACCCTGCCGCCCGACATCGCCGCTGACGTGACGGTTCGCCAGATTGTCCGCCTGACTCAGGGCGGTCGGCAGTTCCGCGTGCGGCTTTCCAACGTCTGTGGCACGAAACCGCTGCGGATCGGCGCAGCCCATGCGGCGATCTCGGCAGATCAGATGACCTCGCGCATCGACCCGTCCAACGCGCGCGGTCTGACCTTTGGCGGTCGCACCGCAATCACCATTCCTGCCGGTGCAGAATACGTTTCCGACCCGGTGATCCTGACCGTCAAGGCCTTCACCGACCTGACCCTGTCGCTCTATCTGCCCGAAGCCGCCACGCCTCAGACCAGTCACCCCGGCGCCCGCATGATCTCCTATTTTGCCAAGGGCAACCACGTCACCGACACGGCTCTGGAGGGGGCAAGGACGATGGAGCGCTGGTTCCATATTTCCGGCGTCGATGTGATGAGCGGTCAGGGCGCGGGGTCCATCGTGACACTCGGTGACTCGATCACCGACGGTTACGGCGTCAAGCCGGGGACGAATGCCCGCTGGCCCGACCGGTTGGCCGAGCGGCTTCAGGCCACGCCGGGCAAGCGGCACCTGTCGGTGCTCAACCACGGGATTGGCGGTGGACGGGTGCTCAATGACGGTACCGGCCCCAATGCGCTCGCCCGGTTCGAGCGCGACGTGCTGAGCCAGACCGGCGTCAAATATCTGATCATCCTCGAAGGCGTAAACGACTTGGGCAGCCTGACGCGCGATGCCCCGGCGAGCGCAGCGGCCCATGCGGCGCTGGTCGAGAGCCTGATCGGCGCCTATCGTCAGATGATCCGCCGCGCCTGGGATCGCGGCATTACCGTCTATGGCGCGACCATCCTGCCGTTCATGGGCTTCTCGCTCTATCACCCCGACGCCCTGAACGAGGCCGACCGTCAGGCGGTCAATCACTGGATCAGAACTTCGGGCGAATTCGACGCGGTGATCGATCTCGACAAGGTGATGGCCGACCCAACGCGCCCGGAGTGGCTCAGCCCCGAATACGATTCCGGCGACCATATCCACCCTTCCCCCGCCGGTTACAGGGCGATGGGCGATGCGATAGACCTTAATTTATTCAAATAACTATTTTCGGGTCATAGCCGATTTATCTCGTTCGGCCTTGAACTCCGAACCCGGCTTCCACTCCGGCCAGACCTTGGCTGTCGCCAGCTTACGGCCCAGCGCGTAATAGGCCTCAAGGTCCTGCAAGCCCCCGGTCATATTCCAGCTTGGCTCGTATTCGTCGGACGGCTGATGATAATGATCGCGGATATAGGCCTCTGAGAATTTCTTCCCGGCCTCAAGCCCGCCGTCGACCATATCAAGGCCCCACGCGCCGAACAGCATCGGCACGCCGCGCTTGGCCATCGGGAAATGGTCAGAGCGGTAGAACAGCCCCGCCTCGGCGCGCTGATCCGGGGTCACCACGCGTTTCTGCGTTTTCAATGTTTCGGCCAGCATGTCCTCCAGTGTCGATTGCCCGTAGCCGGTCAGCTCGATATTGCGAGTCGGTCCGGCGATGTTCAGCCCGTCAATATTGACCCCACCGACCGTCTTATCGAGCGGAAACAAGGGGTTGGAGGCATAATATTCGGACCCCAGAAGCCCGCTTTCCTCGGCGGTGAACGAGATCATGACGATCGAGCGATCGGTGCGCGGCGCCTTGGCAAAGGCGCGCGCCAGTTCCAGTATACCCGCCACGCCGGTCGCATTATCAAACGCGCCATTGAAAATCTTATCGCCCGTTGCATCGGGATTACCGATCCCCAGATGATCCCAGTGCGCCGAATAGAGGACATATTCATCAGGCTTTGTCTTGCCCGGTAAAACGGCCACGACATTGCGGGTATGAATCTCGTCGGCGGCGACCTTATAGGTGCCGCTCAAGGTCACGCCTTTCAGCTCAACCGGTTTGAACGTCTTAGACAGCGCCTGAACGCGCAAAGCCTTGAGATCCAGTCCCGCCGCCGTGAACAAGGCCTCCGCCGTATCGGCCTGAATCCATGACTCCAGGACCGGATTGACCTTGAGCGGATCGGGCCGAACGATGTCGAAGCGGTCGCGGGTATTGGAGTTCTTGACCGTCGCCCAGCCATAGGCCGCGGCATCCGTGTCGTGGATGATGATCGCGCCCAGCGCCCCGCGCCGCGCGGCCTCTTCGTACTTGTAGGTCCAGCGCCCGTAATAGGTCATGGCCTTGCCATTAAAGGTCTTCAAGTCCGGCTCGACGAAATCGGGATCGTTGATCAGGACGACGATAATCTTGCCTTTGACATCGACGCCCTTGAAATCGTCCCAGCCGCGTTCGGCCGCGGTTACGCCGTACCCCACGAAAACCAGCGGTGCGTTGAGCGTGACATCCGCCGTCGCGCCGCGTGTAGCGACCGTCATGTTCTCGCCTTGCACCACCGGCACGGTCTTGCCGTCCGGCAGGGTAAATTTGAGCTCCGGCGACGACACCCGGAACCGGCGCAGCGCTACGTCCTGATAGTAGGATGGCTTGCCCGCCGAGTCTTTCGCACCCGGCAGGAAACCCGCCGTTTTGAACCCTTCGACGATATAGGCGACCGTCTTGTCCTCGGCGCGCGTGGCAACGCCGCGGCCCTCGAATTCGTCGGAGGCCAGCACTTGCACGTCTTTCAACACGCGTTGCTGACTGAGGGGCTCGGCGCTCGCTGTTCCGACTCCCATCAGGCACATCGCCACCCATATCATCCGCTTCATCACTGACTCCTTTGATTACGCGATAGTCGCCCCTGAAACCGCGTAAGGCAAGGCGAATATAAGACCGGGATGGCGATAGCCTGCCCACATATAAGGTCTGTATAAATCATTGAATTTAATAACATCTGGCACGTCACAGACAGCGTAAACACCTTGAGTAACCGCTCAGCCGGACGCCCGGCCCCTTTGCACCCAAGGACTTTCCATGACCACGCTTCGCACCCTTTGCCTGTCGGCTGCCCTGATGGCGTCGCCTTTGCTCGCCAACCACGTCCTCGCGCAGGACACCGGTTCCGTTCAGGCCCGCCAGAAGCTGACCGATCCCAATCCAAAGCCGATGACCGACACCATGACCGCTAAAAATCCGATGGTCGGCGGCGCGGAAATGTTCGCCAACAAGACCATCGTCGAAAACGCCATGATGTCGAAGGATCACGAAACCCTGGTCGCCGCCGTCAAGGCTGCCGACTTGGCCCACACCCTGTCAGGACCCGGCCCGTTCACGGTCTTCGCGCCGACCGACGACGCCTTCGCCAAGCTGCCCGCCGGCACGGTCGACAGCCTGCTGATGCCCGCCAACAAGGCCAAACTGACGACGATTCTGACTTGCCACGTCGTCGCCGGGAACATTACGGCGATGGATTTGATGGACTGGATCAAGACCAGCGACGGTAGCTACACCCTGACGACGCTGGGCGGCTGCAAGCTGAAAGCGACGATGATGGGCAAGACGATCATGCTGACCGACGAGACCGGCGGCATGGCCCACGTCACCATCGGCAATGTCACGCAGTCGAACGGCACGATCCACGTCATCGACACGGTTCTGATGCCGAAGATGTAGTAGAAAACACCTCTCCTAAAAAAATCAGGGGAGGTGTTTTCAATTTCGCCTCAAAGCGCGCCTTTGTCAGGATATGGTCCACCTATAAACATAGATGAACCGATCGCCGACCTTTACACCCGATTTGTTGAGATCGACAGTTACCGTTCTATAAAATTTTAAAGTCGCCGCGCCAAAGCCATACTTTTCAGGTGTTTCGGCCAACAGCTTACAGTCTAAACGCCCTTTTTCCAGCACTATGCATTCGATTTGCGCCCAGCCCTCGGCAGAATCCTCCATGGCCTTCTCAGGGTAATAGGCGTATCCCGGCCTGTTGAATTTGAACTTTATAGTCGGCTGTACCGGAGTCTCCGGAGGCGGTGGCAAATCCGCGAGCTTAGGCCCCGCATGGGACGGCAAGGCCGGCATCACAATCATGGCCGCCACGCAAAAAATACCGATTTTACGCATCAGAATCTCCCACCCTTCCAGAAACCAGACCAAACTAGCCCGGTTTCGGTTAATTTCAACGAATAAACATGTGGTGCAGGGGCGCCCCAATGCCTCACCAACCTTCCACCTGCCTCTTTACCTGCCACCCTCTTTCACTGCCTTACGGTTCATGCTATCGCGCAGCGCATGACCGATCTTTCCCAAATCCGTAACTTTTCCATCGTGGCCCATATCGACCACGGCAAATCGACCCTGTCCGACCGCCTGATCCAGTTCACCGGCGGCCTCACCGCGCGTGAGATGAAGGAGCAGGTCCTCGACAATATGGAGATCGAGCGCGAACGCGGCATCACCATCAAGGCCCAGACCGTCCGCCTCAACTACAAGGCCAAGGACGGCAAAACCTATATCCTCAACCTGATGGATACGCCGGGCCACGTCGATTTCGCCTACGAAGTGTCGCGCTCGCTGGCCGCCTGCGAAGGCTCGATCCTCGTGGTCGATGCGTCGCAGGGCGTCGAAGCCCAAACGCTCGCCAACGTCTATCAGGCCATCGACAACAACCACGAGATCGTCCCGGTTCTCAACAAGGTCGACCTGCCCGCCGCCGAGCCCGAGCGCGTGCGCGCTCAGATCGAGGACGTCATTGGCATCGACGCGTCGGACGCCGTGCTGGCCTCGGCCAAGTCCGGTATCGGCATCGAGGACGTGCTGGAAGCCATCGTCACCCGCCTGCCCGCCCCGAAGGGCGATGTCAGCGCGCCGCTGAAGGCCCTGCTGGTCGACGCGTGGTACGACGCCTATCTGGGCGTTATCGTTCTGGTGCGCATCTTCGACGGCGTCATGAAGCCCGGTCAGCAGGTCAAGCTGATGAACGCCGGCGCGACCTACAAGATCGACAAGCTGGGCGTCTTCCAGCCCAAGGCCACCGATGTCGAGGCCCTCGGCCCCGGTGAAATCGGCTTCTTCACGGCGCAGATCAAAGAAGTCTCCGACGCCGCCGTCGGCGACACCATCACCGACGAGCGCAAGCCTACCGCACAGGCCATGACGGGCTTCAAGGAAGTCCAGCCGGTCGTCTTCTGCGGCATCTTCCCGGTCGATGCGGCCGATTTCGAAGACCTGCGCGCGGCGATGGGCAAGCTGCGCCTGAACGATGCCAGCTTCTCTTATGAAATGGAAACCTCCGCGGCTTTGGGCTTCGGCTTCCGTTGCGGATTCCTCGGCCTGCTGCACCTCGAAATCATTCAGGAACGCCTGTCGCGTGAGTTCAATCTCGACCTGATCGCCACGGCCCCGTCGGTCGTCTATCAGATCTATATGAACAACGGCGACGTGATCGACCTGCACAATCCGGCGGACATGCCCGACGTCGTCAAGATCGACCACATCGAGGAGCCGTGGATCAAGGCGACCATTTTCACGCCGGACGACTATCTGGGCGCGGTGATCAAGCTGTGTCAGGACCGTCGCGGCATTCAGCTCGACCTGTCCTATGTCGGCTCGCGCGCCATGATCGTCTATAACCTGCCGCTCAACGAAGTCGTCTTCGACTTCTACGACCGCCTGAAGTCGATCTCGAAGGGCTATGCCTCGTTCGACTACACGATCGAGGAATACCGCGAAGGCGATCTGGTCAAGATGTCGATCCTCGTCAATTCCGAGCCGGTCGACGCGCTTTCCATGCTGGTCCACAAGGACCGCGCCGAAGCTAGAGGCCGCGGCATGTGCGAAAAGATGAAGGACCTCATCCCGCAGCACCTGTTCGTGATTCCGATTCAGGCGGCCATCGGCGGGCGCATCATCGCGCGCGAAACCGTCCGCGCCCTGCGCAAGGACGTCACCGCGAAATGTTACGGCGGCGACGCCACGCGGAAGAAGAAGCTGCTGGAGAAGCAGAAGGAAGGCAAGAAGAAGATGCGGCAGTTCGGCAAGGTCGAAATCCCGCAGGAAGCCTTCATCGCCGCGCTCAAGATGGATAACGACTGACGTAACGAAAAAGGCCCGGATCGCTCCGGGCCTTTTGTTTGAGATGGCGTTAGCTGCGGAAATAGCTCCGTGCCTCGTCCTTTGAGATCGGCGTAAAGCTTTCGACCTCGCAGAACATATTATCGCCGTCCGGCTTGCGCGCTACGATCACCCGGATATCGTCGCCGCTACACACCGGATTGCGACCATTCATCTGCTCCAGCCGGAAACTGTCGTTCTTACGCAGATTGCAGCCCGACACGCGGATCAGCGCCGTCCGGTTGTCGGCGTCGCGCACCGCCAGCGTATCGTCGCCGGCGACCTTGCTGTCTCTGATATCGAGCGCCCGTCCGGCTTTCGAGGCCAGACACTGACCGGCTGGATCGGCCTTGACCGTTTCTTCGCGGGCGGCAACCGCAAAGGCCGACCCCAGCGCGACCGTGGCCGACAGAAGCATAACGCTTAAAGTTCTCTTACGCATTTCACCCTCCTCGTTTTGATATCAGCTTTCCAACGGCGTCACGCCGACCTTGTCCGTACTGTACAAACCTTTCAGCCGCACATGACAGGCCTTCGTCGCCATGCCGGGCTCGCCATACATCAGTACGGCTGCCTTGCCGGGACACATCTGCTGGCCGTTCATATATTGCAGGCTGACTTCGCCCGCCGACATCAGCCCTTCGCAGGCTTCGCCTTTGCTGAAGGCGAACTTCAATCCGGAGTCAGGTGACTTGATAGCGCCCGCTGGCGTGGCCAGCACGACGACCGTATTGGATTTGACGAACAGCACACCCTGAAAATCGCCCGGCGTCAGGCAGAAGGCCGGTTTGATCACCACGCCGTCGCGGATCATCGCATCGGGTCGGTCGTCAGGATTGGCCTCGGGCTTCACACGGACGGTCACCTGAGCCAGAGCGCCCGTCGCCGCGATCATGAATCCAACGACCGCCAGCGGTTTCACTATACCCGACACATCGCCCCCCCCTTAAAGTTGCATAGGCTGAGATTTCGCCCCAATTCAGGCAATTTTGCGACGCCGCGTTTTAAAAAATGTGATCACACGCATCTGTGCATAAGTACATTTCCAAACATTTCGAGCTTGCCAGTACACTATTGAGAGGCTTACGGTTTGTTTCAATTTGTTACAAAGCGTGACCCGCCATGCCGAACACCATTCTCGTTCTGGAAGATTCCAAGACTCAGGCGCGCATCGTCACCGCCCTGTTCGAGAAAGCCGGCTTCACAACCGATATCGTTCACGACCGCTTCGATGCCTGGCACAGGCTCAAGACGCGGCGCTACTTCCTGATCGTACTGGACGTGTTTATCGGCGAGGACAATACGCTCGACTATATCAACGATTACAGGGCTCTGGCCGGTACAACGCCTATCGCCATCATGACCGCCGGTCAGCGCGAACGCCCCTTAGCTGCCAGTCGCGCACTCAACGAGGCCCGCCGCGCCGAGGTCGAATTCCTGCTGCCCAAACCTTTCGACCTCAATGACGTCAAACAGGTCTGTGCCGAAACCGAGCGCATCCGCCGCCGCAAGGGGCCGATGCAGCGCGTACTGGTCATCGACGACGATGCCCATTCGCGGATCATCTACCGCAATTTTCTCGAAGAGGAAGGCTTCTACGTCGCCGAAAGCGCCTCGGTCGAAGACGCTCTCGTGCGCCTTGAGATCACACGCGTGGACGCTATACTCACCGACATCATCATGCCGGGGATCGGCGGCATGACCGGCATCAAGGTCTTCAGCGCGACATGGCCCGAGGTGCCGATCATCGCGATGACCGGCTACACCAAAAACACCCAGCATCTGGAGGACGCCTTGACGCGCGGCGCCACGCACGCCCTGGCCAAGCCGTTCAACAAGGCGCAACTGATGGACGTGATCCTGAAAGCCCTTCCGCAGGATCAGACCACAGTCCTAATCTAACTCGCCTTGCGCTTAAATTCCTGCTTGGCCAGCACCTTGGCCTCGGCGGCACCGACCGGCGTCACCGACTGCACGAAACAGTGCGACCTGAACCCGCCGGTCGATCTGACCGACAGCTGAATATCGACCGGATCGCAGATTTGCTGCGTACCGTGCCACTCGAAAACCAGAATGTCGTGCGGATTAAGACGGCAGCCGTCGACCTTGACCACAAGCCCGCTACGACCGTTGTCCTGCACCAGAAGCGTTTCCTCGTCCAGCACGTGCGTGTCGAGCCCCGGTCCGTTGACGCAACGGCGAACCTTTTCCGACGGCGGCGCAGCATCCTGTGCATCCGATACCTGAGGCACCAGAGCCAGAACCCCCAGACCGAGCACAGCCGCCCCCGCCACGCCCAAAACCTTGCGATCCAGCTTCCACATCACGAAATTCCTTATCCGGCCACGTTTTCAAATCCACATACGCCTATATTCGGGCTGAATTGGGACCGCACGACGGCGTGATCTTCATATACAAAACGTTACGTCTCGCAAAAGCGAAAGCCCCTTTTAATCTTTTGACCTTAAGGTTAGCTTTCCCGCGTTCGTTATCCCTACATGCCCCGTTCGGGCCTAAAGCCAAAAACATCGACGCTCGCTCATGACCAAGACCGTTCTCATCCTCGAAGACAGCCGCACCCAGGCGACGATCATCGGCAAGCTGTTCGAGCGTGCGGGATATACTCCGACCATCGCGATGGATCGTAGTGCGGCGATGGCGCATCTGCGTGACGACCTGTGGTCCTTGCTGGTGCTGGATGTGTTCATCGCCGGGGAAAATACGCTGGAACACCTCGACGCCTACCGCAAACTGGCGAAGGATACCCCCATCGCCGTGATGACCGCCGGCAATCGCGACAATCCGCTGGCCGCCAGTCAGGCCCTCAATGCTGCCCGGCGCGCGCGGGTGCAGTTCCTCCTGCCCAAACCGTTCAATTTCGACGATATCCAGCAAATCTGCGCCGAAGCCGACGCGCTAAACGGCCCCCGCGACGCACTGTATCTCTAATATTTCGTCGCCTGTTCCTTGCTTAGCGGCGTCACGCTCTCCACAAGGCAGCGGATCGGGGCTTCGTTGAAACGCGAATAGAGAATCTTCACATCGCGCGGCCCGCAAATCTGAGTCGAGCCCTCGAATTCGAACCCGATGCGGTCCATGTCGTCGAGATTCTGGCACGGCCTCGACAATTTGAGCAGGGCCGCGCGGCCAAAACCGTCCTCGATCAGCACCGTCGTCTTGTCGACCACCATCCGACGGTCAAGATTACCGGCATTGACGCAGTGTTTCGGTGCTACCTTCGATGCAGCTGTCGTTTCCGGTTCGGCATTGGCCAGACTCAAGCCGCCGAACCCGACAGCCGCGACCGCCAGAAAGCTGAAGAGCGTCTTCATGTGTTACCGTTCGATTTGGAGGTCTTGCGGTCCTCGACGCCTTCGATCCGGTCAGCCTCTTCCTGAGTGATCGGCGTCACTTCGGTCACGGCGCAGCGCGTCACGCGACCTGAACCCATTTCGTTGTAGAGGATTTCGGCATCGAGGCCGCCACAGACATTGCTCAGGCCGTTGCGCGTCTTGACCCCGATGCGCAGCGCTTCCTCGATCCCCATACAGGCGCCCGACAGGGTCAGTTTATAGTGCTGATGGGCATAGGTTTCGATGATCATGGTCCGCGAATCGACCGGATTGAAGCGGTCGATATCGTCGCTGCGGAAGCACTTTTTCATCTCTTTTTGCGCCGGCGTTTCGGCTCTGGCCTGAGATTGCACCGGAACCAGGGTCAAGGCGGTCAGGCCCGCCGCCGCAACCGCCGTCAGGGACAGCAAGGTTTTCATTTCCACACCTCACGATTTATATTCACCGATTAGGCGAGCCAATTCGGGCCATTTGATGACGGGCCATTTGATGACGGGTCAGGATCGCGGTCAACCGACCTGAAAACGATCGACCCGCACCAGACGCGCCGACGCCGCGGATAAGGGCGACGGCAGACTCAATGCCTGAGCGACCAAAGCCCGCCCGAGCAAGGGTGCCAGACAGAACCCCCTCGCCCCCAGCCCCGTCAGAACATAGCTATCCGCGCTTAGCGATCCCGTCATTGACTCCATCAGCGGCCCCAATACTGGCAAATGGTCGCGCGTCGTGACGCGGATCGAGGCGCGCGACGACGTCTCCGCGGCGGCCAGAGCCGCTTCGTCCGGCAACACCGCACGCAGCGTATCGAGATTATGCGTCCGGTCGGCCTCTCTGACGTCCGTGCCGCGGTCGCCGCGCACATGGGTGGCGCCGAAAACAAAGCCTTCCGGCGTCGGCACATAGTAGCCGCCCCAGGCCTGAGCCTGAGGGTCGCGCGGTTGCGCGTTCGCCACCTCGATCTGACCGCGTACCGGGCGGAGATCGAGCGACCGGGCCACCTCCAGATCGAAAACGCCCTCGCCGCAGGTCATGAAGACAAGATCGTAATCATCGACAACCGCTTCCTTGACGGTAACGTCGGCCAGAAACGTCTGCACCACGGCGCGTGGATCGATCGCCAGCGCCCGTGGCATCCGCAGCCCTGTGTCTTCCACGCGCATATCCTGCGGATCGAAGGCCGCCTGTTCGGCGATTTTGGTAAAACGCGCCGCATCGCGGTCGGTGGCGGGGCGTTGCAACACGCCTTCCGACAGGATGGCCTCAGGCATATCCTGCCACAACCGGTCAGTAGCATAGTAGAAGGCGTCGGCGAACAGGTCGCTGATCGCGCCACCACCGGCGTCGAGACGCGGCGTCACAAGTCCCGCCGGATTGCCAGACGCGCCGCTACCCCGCGCCGGGTCGACCAGATCGGCGCTGTAGCCATAGTCGCGCAGGGCGGCGATCACCGAGGCCCCGGCTATGCCGCCACCGACCACGGCGATGCGTTGGGGTTCATCACGCGGCTCCGATTCGCCCGGAAAGACCGCTTCCAGCCGTTCGCGTTTGCGGCCAAAACCCGGCTGCTTGCTGACCGCAAAACCCGCGGCCTGAAGCCCCCGGCGCACGAAGCCCGCCACGGTGAAGGTCGCCAGTCTCGCCCCTGGCGCGGTCTTATCCGCCACCGCCAGAAGCACGTCGTCGGCCCACATGTCAGGATTGCAGGCGGGGGAAAAGCCGTCGAGGAACCAGGCATCGGCCTTGCCCTGCCACTGCGACAGGGCATTACGCACGTCCATAAGTGCCAGGGTCAGGGTCACGCCCCACTGCGGGAAGCGCATGATATGGAAACCCCGCCGTTGTGGCGGCCACTGCGCGATGATGACCTCGGCAAACGGCGCGATCTCCGGCCAGGCCGACAGAGCAGCGGCGGCGGCGGCGCGCGGCATCAGAAAGCCTTCGACGGAAAAGAGATGCAGGTGGCCGTTTTCAGGTCGGTGCGCCGCCCAAAGCTGAATGAGCGCGGCAATATTCAGGCCTGTACCAAAGCCCAGTTCGCCGACCGTAAAATGTCGTCGCCCCACCCAGATATCCGGCATCTGACAACCGCTGAGGAACACAGCGCGCGATTCGCTCAGGCCGTCCTGAAGGGAATAGTAGATGTCGTCGAACCGCGCCGACCGCGGATTGCCGTCGTCTGAGAAATAGAGTTGCGGATCGGTTTCGGGAGAGGTCATGTCAAAAGTAGAAAAGGCCGCTTCCCGGGAAGCGGCCTTTTCAGATTTTCATAATCAAGCGTCCAGAGGACGCGATTGATTAGTGAGCAGCAGCCGGAGCTTCAGCAGCCGGGGCTTCCACGGCGGCAGCCGAGGCAGCGTCGGAAGCTTCAACAGCAGCCGAGGCGTCGGCCGAGGCGTCAGCCGGAACGGTTTCTTCGGTGGCGGCTTCTTCAGCGGGCTTCGAGCAGGCGGCAACCGACAGAGCGGCGACGGCGGCGGCGGCAAGCAGGGCCTTGCGGACGATTTCAGAGGTCATGGGATCCAGATCCTTAGGTTCTAACGTTAGAGCGCCTAGCAACTGCGCCCGACTCTATTCATACGCAAAACCGGCGAGTCCCGCAAGAGGTGTTTTCACAAATATGTGATCAACACCGTCATTAAAGCGACTATTTTGGGCTGAAATACACCGATAAGGCGAAATATCCGCCTTTGAGCGGTCATATTTCCACAAATGGCCTTCGATTTGTCCCCGTATATCACGATGCAGGTGATACGACCAGAGGCGTTTCCGTTACGGAAAAGCGAATCGGAAACGGTAATATAGAACTTTTCGTCCTGTGATTACTCGTTCGGCATATTGTTGAGCGCCTCTTCCATCTCGGCAAAGGACGGCTGCGCGGTCGACGGGATATTGCCGCGGCCGATTTCGACTGAAATCTGCGCCGCATTGCCGTGCAGGTGCGCCACCAGCACGGCCTGAATGATTTTGTAGAAGGCGCCCTCTTCTTCGACCACGCCGTTCATGCGCGTGGCAAAAGGGCCGACGAGGCCGTAGGCCAGCATAACGCCCAGGAAGGTACCGACCAGCGCGCCGCCGATCATGCCGCCGAGAACTTCGGGCGGTTCGGTGATGGCACCCATGGTCTTAATAACGCCCAGAACGGCGATAACGATCCCCAGAGCCGGCAAGGCGTCGGCGACGCTTTGCATGGCGTGGGCCGGGTGCAGCGCTTCATGGTGATGCTTTTCGAGCTGTTTTTCCATCGCGTCCTCGACCTGATGCGGGTCTTCGAGGTTCATGGTCATCATGCGCAGGGTGTCGCAGATGAAGTCGATGGCGAAGTGATCCTTCATGATCTTGGGGAAGCGCGAAAAGATGGTCGAATCGTGCGGCTTTTCGATGTGGCTTTCCAGCGCGATAACGCCTTTCGATTTCATCGTCTTGGTCAGCAGGAACAGCAACGACAGCAGATCCTTGTAGTCGGACGCCTTCCATTTGGCGCCGCCGAACACCTTGCCCATGCCGCCACCCATGCCCTTGATGGTGTGCAGGTCGTTGGAAATCAGCACCGAGGCGACCGCCGCCCCACCGATCCCCATCATTTCGAAGGCCAGGGAGTGCAGAATCGGCGCCATCGAGCCGCCCGACATCAGATAGCTGCCGAACACGCAACCGAAGAGGACGACGATACCGATAATCTGAAACATGGAAGGGCCTGAAAAGCGTCTGAGTCGCGCTCAGGCTAGGGCCTAATCCTTAAGGGCAGGTTTCCGGTTAACCTTTTTTGTTAAGGATAAAGGTCAGGGCACCACTTCGGCCAGGAGACTTCGGGCATAAAGACGCTCGGCCAGCTTCTTGTTGGTAAAGCGGTTATCGTCTGCCGCGACCGCATGAATAATATGATCGGCAATTTCGAGCGGTACCTGATCCGGCGCGGCTTTAAAGCGCGGCAATTCGATTTCGGCCAGAACAAAATAGACCGCGCCCGCCTCGTCACGCAGGAAGTCGACGACCCATTCGCCGTCGTCGGTCTCTTTGATATAGCGCGTCTTGCGGATCGCCTCGACGCACAGAGGCCACAGCATGTTGAAATCGTCGGGGGCAATCGCCGTTTCGATCTCGACCAGCTCCTGAGCCTGCGGCACCCATTTCTTGTAGGTGAAGAGGTAAGTATCGCCGTACTGACGCAGGCGCGGGCCGTCGTCGAGATAGGCCTGACGGATGTCGATGGCCGACCAGTCCTTGAGCCGACCGGCGTCGAAGTCCGGCGACAGGACGTATTTGCGCTCGTTCTCGACCGGCATTATTGCGCGGTCGGACCGAGAATGGTGTAGCCGGTCGTCTTTGCCGATAGTTCATTGGCCAACTCATAACTGAGATAGCCGTCGGCGACGCGGCCATTGGCCTTTTGCCATTCGCGGAGCGCTTTCCGCGTACCGACGCCGATGACGCCGTCCACCGCCCCGACATTGAAGCCCGCCGCATTGAGCGCGGTCTGCGTGCCCTTGCGCTGGGCGATCGACAAGGGTTGCTCTTCGGGCCACGGGGTTTTCAGCGCGCCCTTTCCCGCCATGCCGTCGGCGTTCAGGCCCACCGCCAGCGCATAGGCCGTCGAATTGTTGTACTTACGGATGACATAGTGGTTCGGCAGGGCGAGGAACGCCGGACCTTTGGCCCCCGACGGCAGGATCAGCACGGCGGGCGCGGTCTTTTCCGACTCGTTCCACGTGCCCCCATCGGCGCGCACGACGCCTTTTTCGGCCCACCAGACCGGGTTTTGCGTCTCGGTTTCCGACAGATAATAGTCGAAGCCCGCCGGCAGGGTCACCTCGACCGCCCAGGCCTGACCGGGCCGCCAGCCTTCCTTGCGCAGCAGGTTCGCCGCCGAAGCCAGAGCGTCGGAATCGGATTTCCAGATGTCGACATGCCCGTTGCCGTCGCCGTCCTGCCCCAGCTTGAGGTAGTTTTCCGGCAGGAACTGCGTCTGGCCCATAGCGCCCGCCCACGAGCCTTTCAGCTCTTCGCGCGTCGCCTTGCCGGTCCTGATGATGGTCAGGACGGTCAGTAATTGCGTCTCGGCCCAGTCGCGGCGGCGACCGTCGAAGGCAAGCGTCGCGAAGGCCGTCACGACGTCGATATCGCCCTGAACGCGGCCAAAATCGCTTTCCATGCCCCAGATGCCGCCCAGCACTTCGCGCGGCACGCCGTACTTGGCTTCGATGGCCGGAACGTTGGGATTGGTGCTCAGCCGCGTCCGACCGCCTTCGACACGGGCCGCGGACACCGCGTTCTTCACATAGGCGGAGATCGGCTTGGAAAACTCCGGCTGCCCCGAGTCGGCCTGCACGATCGAAGCGCGCGGCTGCACGTCGGCGAGGATGTTTTCGACGAAGGCGCGATCGAAGCCCTGCGCCACGGCCTTGGTCACGAAGGCGGCGCGCCAGTCGGCGAAGGTCGCATAAGTCACCTGAGCCGGTTTCGGCGCAGGCACAGGCGCGGGCTTCACCTCACCCTTGGCCTCGTGCTGCGGCCTGGGCTTCGGCGGGGCGTTGTCGATCGGGGTCGGCACGCTGGTCGCGGTCGAACAGGCCCCGAGGAACAGGCACAGGCTGAGGATACGACGCTTCATCAAGGATTCCCTTCCGCTTGGCCCCAAGCTTAGCCTCGCAATTGTGACGAATCCAAGCTTAATCCGGTAAACAAGACGTTATGAAAGGGAATTCAGCCCTTATCCACCAGTCCCGACAGCACCTCTATATAGCTGGCGAAGGCCTTGCGACCGGCGGGGGTGATGTGGACGCGCGTCAAGGGCTTGCGGCCCTGAAAGGCCTTGACGATCTCGACATAGCCCGCCTCTTCCAGTTTGCGCAGATGTACCGAGAGATTGCCCTGCGTCGCCTCCAGCACAGCTTTCAGTTCGTTGAAATCGGCGGCCTCGGCGTCCATCAGATAGGCCATCACCCCCAGCCGCAGACGGCCGTGGATGGCGTCATCCAGTTTATTGACGTTGAAGCCCACCATACTCATGAACGCTTCGCCAGCCGCCACATGACGTAGCCCGGCACACCCATCAACCCGATGAGGGCCAGGGCCAGCCCCAGCAGGTACGACCCTATGTCATGGATGATGAAACCCAGCGTCGCCGCGGCGGCAAACCAGCCGACAGCGACCACCACCAGCCATAGCTTGCGCCGGATCATATAGGCGACGTACCACGCCCCGCCCTGCAAGGCGCAGATGACGATGGGGTAGATCAGCCAGATCAGCATGCTTTTTTCGCGCGTCGCTATGGTCCCGAAGACGAGGATCATCACCAGATTGACCAGCCCGGTCGAGGCATAGGCGGCATTCATCGCCCGCGTCGCGACGCCGGCGGCCTGTTGTCCGCGCTCCTTGATGATGACCCAGATCATCGGCACCAGAAAGATGACGATGGGCAGGATCGCCGTCAAAAGCCCTGCCAGCGGCGGCAAGGTGTAAAATCTGGCGATCTCGCCCCAATAGACCAGACACTGCACGCCGTAGGCCAAACCGCCGACCATGAACAGCAGACCCGCCGAACCCTGCGCCCTGGGTGCCTGATCGACCAGCGCCCGTACGAAGGCCAGATCGGCGCGGGTGGCCAGGCCATCGTCGTTTTCGTTCGTGCTCATAGGGTCTGCGCCTTCAATTTGGCCTTGGCGGGCTTCACGCGTTTACCGTTCAGAATCGTCCCGATAAAGCTGTACCTTACCAGAAGCTGATAGGTCGCGAGCGATATAAAGAGCGTGCCCATGACGACCAGTGAAAACTTGGCTTCCGCAGGCCAGTCGAGGTCGAGCGCCAGATATTGCAGCACCAGCAGCAGCGGCAGGTGGACGATATAGACCCAGTAGGACGAGTCCGCCACGTAGCGCCAGAACGGATTGGGCCGATCCAGAAATCGCAGGGCCAGACCGGTCAGGCCGAGGCACCACGCCCAGATCCCCAGCACGTAACTTGCCGCATAGAGCATCTGTGCCGGATAGCTGGCCATATCGAACTTCGGCACGATACCTTCCGACCACAGGCACCAGGCCGTAAACCCGATGGCCGAGACGATGCCGGTCAGCCACTGTTTCTTGATCGTTTCCAGCAATCCCACATTCCGGTGCAGCAGCCAGCCGACGCCGAACGCCGAACCGAAGGCGACCAGCGCCACGGCATTGGGGACGACGCCCTTGTCGGGAGTGGGCACGCCGAACCAGTACATCCACGTCTGCGGCTGCGCCATCAGCATAAGGAACAGCGGCAGGCCGAAGACCAGCGGGCTCAGGCCCGACTTGATGATAACGCTAAACACCGCATCCACCGCCCGGCGCAGAGAGCCGCCGCGGTCGATAAAGGCAAACAGCCCGCGCAACGGCACGAACAGCGCGTAGAGGATCAGCAGGACGTAGAGGAACCACAGGTGTGTCAGCGGAAAGGTCTCCGCCGTCAGGGGCGGTGGCGGCGCGGCGGGTTTCGACGCCAGTTCGGGGTTGGCCTTCAACGCCGCCATGATCAGCATAGTAATGATGATGGCCAGCACCGGCGTCCAGAAGACCGCCAGCGGCATCGCGATACGCTTAAGGCGGTTCATCGCAAAGGCTTTTGCGCCATAGCGTTGGTACAGCAGCCGCGCGAAAAACCCCGCCAGCAGGAAGAACAGGCTCATGCGGAACATGTGGATGGTGAAGAACACCACGCCCAGCCCCGGCTCGACCGCCGTGTCATTCACGATCCAGATATGCGGCTCCAGATAGGCCAGCGTCGTGTGAAACGCCACACCGAGAAATAGCGCTCCGCCGCGCACCGCATCGAGCGCGTGGAACCGCGCTCCGTTGATAAATTCAGCACTCATGAGCTTCCGCCCTCCTCCGGCGGTTCGCAATCCAATCGCGCCATATTTAAACCAGTTTATAATTTAAACTAGTCTAAAAATGACATTGTTATGAAAATCCGCAGGCCTGTGGCTGAAAATGTGCAAAAACCCTGTCACGGATTGTTGACTTGGGCCGAGGGTTCGCGTAGGAACCGCGCCTCACTTACGGCTTGCCAGTGGCGCTTCCCTTCCGGGTCGAGCGTTGACGTCACGCCTCAGGCACATTTTTTACAAAGGTTGGGACCATGAAAGTCCGTAGCTCGCTCAAGTCGCTCAAGACCCGTCACCGGGACTGCAAGATCGTGCGCCGCAAGGGCGTGGTCTATGTCATCAACAAGACCGACCCGCGCTTCAAGGCCAAGCAAGGCTAATAAGCGCCGCCGTCACGGCGTCGACAGAACTTTCAAAAGCGCTTGGAGCCTTGCTCTAAGCGCTTTTTCTGTTTGTCAGGCAGCCGATTTCTATCCACAGCAATCGAATCAAGCGCGAATCACCCTGCATTGAGCGACCGATTCGCTTCGGCTATGGTGCCGCCACATACCCCATTAAGGATACCCGGATCATGGCCGACGATCAGCACCCCGACGTTATCACCGCTGCCGCCCAGGGCCGCCTGCGCACGATCATCGAGCGCATCGAGCGTCTGGAGGAAGACAAGGCCGCCATCTCCGGCGATTTGAAAGAAGTCTATGACGAGGCCAAGGGTGAAGGCTTCGACGTGAAGATCCTGCGCAAGGTCGTGCGCCTGCGCAAGCAGGACAAGGTCAAGCGCGAAGAAGAAGAAGCGCTGCTCGACCTCTATCTGTCGGCCATCGGCGGGATTTAATCTTTACCGCCTCCCCGCGTAACAGGGCGGCGGTTTGCATCTTGACCTTTGAAACGTGCGCGCCTTTGATGGCCTGATGCGCAGCCTGCCCGCACATTCAGGCCTTCCCGATGGCGTTTAAATCGAAAACGCCCGCCAAAGGTTTGCGGCAAAAGACACCGCTTCAGACGAAAAAGCCGCTGCAATCTAAAGCCGGGTTCAACGCGAAACCGACAACGCCTGCCGCGCCGCCTTCCCCGCTCGACCAGAAAAAAGCCCTGCAACGTCAGACCCTCCGCGCGCTGGAACGCGCCAAGAAGGCTGCCGCCGAGGCCGGAGTCGATCTGTCGGACTGGGAGTCTGAATTTATCGACGGCGTGACCGAGCGCGTAAAAACCTATGGCCGCGCTTTCGCCGATCCCGATAAGGGTGCGATGAACGGCACCCTGTCGATGTTGCAGGGTCAGAAGCTACGCGAAATCCGTAAGAAGGTGAAGGACAAGGCATCTAAATCCGCGTTGGAATCAGATGACGAAACACGGTAATCTTCCGACCTGTCATTGACTGACTTGACCGGTCGTGTCCGTGTATGCCTTGTTTATCCAAGGGGGGATTATTTATGACCGCGATCCGATATATCCTGTGTGGCCTTGCGGCCAGTGCTGTGCTTTTCATTCCGATAGCCGGAAAAGCCGCCAATCCTTATGACGTAACGACAGATGAAAGCCGGGCTGTGGTTGAAATCAACGAACAGCTTTTGATTCCCGCCCTGCAGGCGATGAATGAGGCGATGGCAATGGCCCCCGACAACCCGACGGCCGCCTGCCAGAAAGCGAAAACTTCACGCACACTTTATGAAAATGCATGGCAACGTCTGGTGACTCTGAAGGCAGAGACAATCAAGAAGGGTCGCAACTCTGCGTCCGTCAACGACCTCAGCGATAAGACAGCCGCAGCCTTGCCGACAGTCATCGCTAACGAAAAAGCTATTTGTACACCCGGCGTGAAAATCCAGTCCGACCCCGAAATGCTTTCCGCCACAGAGGCCCTTCAACGTCATGGTCAAGCCCTAAACAATCTGTCGAAACAAATGCTCGATGCAGATGCCAAAGGCGATCAAGCCGCCATTTGTCGCATTGGTCGGCTAATCACGATCGAATACGACGGCATGAGCGCCGCCTTGAGAATCTTGCGCCGTATTGGTGACGAAAGAGGTCTCGACGTATCAAAGATTGATGCCGAACTGGAAAAGGGCAAAACCTTGCGACAGCTTAGTGATGATCAACTCACGCTTTGCCCAAAATCTTAACGGCAGAGATTTGCGCTTCACCATCTACGAGCGGAGGTGCGACAAAAGGAGCGCAGCGCTACCGACTGTGGATTACATCATCCTAACTTTTGTTTGGTCGCGATATTATCGTCGAAAACCGCTCCCACTTTTCGACATATCGCTTTAATGCCTACTGACTTCCTTCGAGACCTCAGTCGCGGACCTTGCGACAGAGCGTCGAACTGCCGATCCCGATGAGGCCTGAGAACCAATGTCCGGTTTCAGGCGTATCGGGTGTATTATTATTAGAGGGAATACTCAGATGCGCGCGCTTATGCTTGCCACGACCCTGCTGACCGCCCCCCTGCTCGCGTTGGGGCTTTCGTCCTGCACCACGCTGACCATGGCCAATAACAGCCTGCCTGAACCCAAAATGGTCATCGAGGACTACTTCGCCGGTGAAACCTACGCCTATGGCGTGTTTGAAGATCGCGGGCGCAAGTTGTCACGGACCTTTACTGTCTATATGCGCGGAACGACAACAGCCGACGGCTTCCGACTGGATGAGCGCTTTCTATGGAACGACGGCGAAAAACAGTCGCGCACCTGGACATTCAAACGCACGGGCACAGGCACCTATGAAGGTACTGCCGGTGACGTCAAGGGCGTCGCGACCGTGACGCAATCAGGCAATGCCGAGCGTCTGACCTACCTGTTGAACCTGCCTTATAAGGGCAAGCCGATCACCGTCAGGTTCGACGACTGGACACACCTGATCAGTGACGGCGTGGCGATCAATCGGGCCGATGTGTCAAAGTTCGGCCTGCACGTGGGCCGTGTGACCGTGACCTTCGTCAAGCCCGGTCAGGCACATCCCACCGCTGAAAGCCTTAAGCCCTAGCCGACTTCCTTGACCATGCCCTCAAGGCCGCAGTCGCGCACCTTGCGATACAGGGTCGAGCGGCCGATGCCGAGGCGGCGGGCGACTTCGGACATGTGACCGGCATAGACGCTGATCGCGTGTTCGATCAGGTCGCGCTCGATGTCTTCCAGCTTGCGCAGGTGACCTGCGCCGTCGAGGATCTTCACCGGTTGATCGGTCAGACCGGCATCGAGCGCCTCAAGCTGGCTGATCGCTTCCTGATGTTCGGCGATCACCGGCGGCACGGGCGCGGCGAACAGCGGCGTGGCGGTTGCGACCGGCAAACTCTGACCCGAAATGGCCGGGAAATCGAAGGCCTGAAGGTGCGGCGTGTCGCTGAGGACGATGGCGCGATAGACCGTGTTTTCCAGTTGGCGCACATTGCCGGGCCAGTCGTGGGCGCACAGAAGTTGCAGGGCATCGGGCGCGACGCCCGTAACGCGCTTGCCTTCTTCGATATTGAAGCGGCGGATGAAGTGCTCGATCAGGGCCGGGATGTCCTCGCGACGTTCACGCAGGGACGGCGCTTCCACCGGGAAGACATTGAGACGATAGAACAGATCTTCGCGGAAGGCGCCCGCACGGACCTGATCCGACAGGTTGCGGTTGGTCGCCGAAATGATGCGCACATCGACCTTGACCGGGCGTTTGGAGCCGACCGGATCGATCTCGCCTTCCTGAAGCGCGCGCAGCAACTTGACCTGCATGTCGAGCGGCAATTCGCCGACCTCGTCGAGGAACAGGGTGCCGCCGTGGGCCTCCTGGAACTTGCCCAGATGCTTGTCCGACGCGCCGGTGAACGAGCCCTTTTCGTGCCCGAACAGGATCGATTCGACCAGATTGGCCGGCAGCGCGCCGCAGTTGACGGCGACGAACGGCTTGCCGGCGCGATCGCTGGAGCCCTGAATGGCGCGCGCGATCAGTTCCTTGCCGACGCCGCTTTCGCCGAGGATCAGCACGGGGATTCCCGACTTCGCCGCGCGTTCGCCCAGACGGCGGACCATCGTCATGGCGGGCGACGTACCGACCAGATCGTCGAACGAGGTGCGATTGGCGGCGTGCTTCTTGAGGCGGGATACTTCCGCGACCATATCGCCCATTTGCAGGGCGTTTCTGACGCTGACCAGAATGCGCTCCGGCGAGGCGGGCTTGATGAAGAAGTCCTGCGCGCCGGCCTGCATGGCCTTGACGACCGTGTCGATGCCGCCGGATGCGGTCAGCACCACCACCGGCGTGCGTATGCCCGCGGCGCGGATGTCCTTGAGCGTGTCGATGCCCGACTGCCCCGGCATGACCAGATCGAGGATCACCGCGTCGATGCCCGAGGTCGTCGACAGGCGGTCATAGGCCTGAGGCCCGTTTTCGGCGTGCAGGACGTGGAAACCCTCGCGTTCCAGCACGGCCTGAATCAGGCGGCGTTGCGTGGGATCGTCGTCGCAGATCAGGATCGTCTTAGCCATTTCAGCACACCATCTCATCATCGGTTTCCGTCCCGCTGAGGTGCGGATACGGATTATTTTGAGACAGGTGTAACCCAACACCCTGAAAATCCCGTTGAAAGACAAGGTTAATGTCCCGTTGAGAGACGGCTTGCGGCTAAGGATGGCCTCAGGTGATCCACCGGCTCAGTTCCTTGACGCTGCATTTATCGCCCTTGCAGCGGACAATGAATGACCCTCCGACCCATGAGGCCGACCAGTCGACGTAAAACGCCGAGCCGTCGGGCGACGCGAAAATCGTCGTTACCTGCGGCGGATAGAACGGCACCTTGCCGCGCCCCAGATGGTCGAGGTCGGCGGGCGAATAGACGATCAGCCGGAAGGGTGTCTGTACGATACCGGAAAATATGTCCCTGGCCGATACGATGAACATCGTTCCGCGCGGTCCTTCCGGCGCAGGGGTACCCAGGGTGGCGGACAGAATATCGTCCAATGCGTTCGACGCCGTCTTCCCGCGCGGCGCGACGACGATGGCCCCGGCATCGTGTCCCATCAACTGCCTGAGGATGATGCGGGCGATCTGATCGGTGCGGGAATCGCTGTTCGGGTGATAGGCCGTCAAAGGCAGGGAGTCGCGGCCGTCATCCACACCGTCGCCATCGCTGTCGTTCCTGGCGGGGTCAAGGCCGATGCGCCGCTCTTCAATATCGGTCAGGCCGTCGCCATCGCGGTCGGCGCGCAACTCAGCCAGCGGGATATCGAGATACAGGCCGTCCGCTTCACGCTTGAACTGCGTATTGACGGGCGGAAAGATGATCGTATCGGGATCGATCTCCCGCGCCCGGACTTCGAGTTGCAGATGGTCGTCCCGGATCAGCGGCAGATGTGACCCCGGCGTCACCACATAGGGAAAATGCTGCTGCATCCCCAGATAAAGCGGCGCCTCCCACCTGCCCTTGCGTTTAAGCCCCAGCCACAGGCCGAACGCCGGAATCTCGCCCGACATATCGTATTCGCCCGAGGCAAAGACAACGGCCGCATCTTCGCCCGACGCCTCGTATCTCAGGACATAGTCCATGCGTTCGGGCAGCTGCGCGGATTTCGGCACCTCGGGCCCTTCGTCGCCCTGCCACGCGGCGACACCCTCCGGCAGGGGTTTCTCGGCCCAGACCACCGGCGCGGGCGCCGCGACGTGGATCGGACCGGCGACGGCGGCTTTCAACCGTTCGGTTTCGGCAGTGCGTGCCGCTGCGATACGTTCGGCCCACGCCGTCTGACGCACACGGACCTTGTCGGGAATCTGCGCCTCGCGTCCCTGCCAAAGAGACGGGTCCTCGCTGATGTAACGATACTCGCCTTGCGACCTCAGCCACGCCGCCATATCGCCGTAACCGGCCGCCTGAAGGCGACGGGCGACGATTTCGCGTTCGGACGCGGAATGCTGCGCCATTTGAAACAGAACGCCACCACCCTGAAGGCCGCCGATTTCATTCCCGCAGGTATCGGTTCCCTTTTTCTGCCCGCGGCGCTCGTCGAGATAGAGGGTAAACAGGGCGCCGTCCTTAACGGTGGGATGAAGGGCTTCGCGCACCGGATCGAACCCTGATACCGGCGACGCCTTGCGCCATCCCGCCGGCAGGGTAAAGGCCCACAGGGCGCGCGCCTCGGCTTCATGCCCCTCGACCCACAAGGCCGCCGCCATCCGATTGGCAAAGGCCAGACTGTCCCCGGCCTGACGGCACTGATCGGCCGGCGCCCAGCCCACCGGCAGGAACGGCAGCCGGTTGCGCACCGCGTCGGGATAGGCGAGGTACCGCTCGACGGCCGCGTGGGTCAGCCCCAGCCGCAGCATCTCGTCCAGCAACTGCTGGGCGATCTGGAGACGCCACATCTGACCGGCGGGCGTGTCGGCCATCCGCGCTTCGGTGGTTTCCAGCACGGCATAGACCAGACCGCTCATTTCATCCTGCGTGCCTGAGAAACTCGCCTGATCGAACAGCAAGGGCGGAAGTCCCGTCGGATCGTCGGGCACCTTGAGCAGGGCGGCGGCCAGAAAACCGGTGTCCGCGCCGTATTCGTAAAAATGCCGCAACAGGGACAGGGCGGCGGGATGCGCCTCGATCAGCGGGATTTGTCCGGCCACCTCGCCCCGCAAGGCCGCCGTTTCCAGAATGGCCGACAGCAGTCCGCCCGTCGCCTCGGTCGGGGTCAGTTGCCGGATGCGGTCGTAAAGCGGCGTCCCGGGCGCGAAGACGCAGGAGTCCGCGGACTCGCAGCTATGGAAATAAAGCACGCTGTCGACGATCAGTTCGGCATAGTCGCCCGCGCGGGCCGGATCGAGCCTGAGGCGGCGGCCGAAGTCCGCTACCGCGACCTCGCGCGTGGGGGCTGTTTTGGCGGCGGCGTAAAGCTGGTCTTCAAAATGCCCCGCCTCCACCTTGCTGTAGGCAGCGCTGCTTTCTTCCAGAAAGGCCTGCCACGATTTCGGCAGTTCCGCCGCGGCAGGCGTCGCCGTCAAGGCCAGGATGAGCCACGGTAAAACGAATTTGAGCTGCATCTTCCCCCCGATATCATGCCTCACCGGGCAAGATTTACCACGAAACATTGCGTTGTAAACCGGGCTTGCAAACCGGGCGTTGCAACAAATCGTCGGGCACCAGCGACAGTCTATAGAGAAATCAGCGGCAAACCCTGATCGATTCCTGATGCCGACCGTGGCTAGGTTACGGTCCCTCTTTATGCCCTCACTTCATGTAGGCGTAGGAAAGACAGACCATGCCCGCCTCTTCCTTCCGCGACCGCGCCACAGAGTTCAGCCGCAAGGCCCGCGACGGTGTCGTGGGAATCGGTACGGCGACGTGGGCCTGGATCAAGGCGACCCCAAAGCGGTTCCGGCAATTGTCCGCGCCGATCCGCTGGGCTATCGGCATCGTGCTGGCGCTGCTGATCGCGCTGATCCTGTTTCTGGCCAATCCCAACTGGGACTGGTTCCGCCCGACTCTGGCCTCGATCATCTCCGGCAAGACCCACCGCCCGGTACAGATCACCGGGCCGTTGCGCGTCCATCTGTTCAGCTTTACACCCAACGCCACCGTCGGGGGTTTGAAGATCGGTCAGCCGGAGTGGCACAAAGACCAAACCAACCTCGCCGATATCGACGGGCTGGCGGTCAAGGCCGAACTGATGCCGCTGTTTATAGGCCGCATCGTCCTGCAACGACTGGAGGTCACCCGCCCCAATGTCGCGCTCTATCAGGACAAGGCGGGACGGGCGAACTGGGATTTCAGCGACGGCAAGGTCAAGGGCAAGCCGACTAAACTGCCACCGATCAAGGATTTGATCATCACCGACGGCACAATTCGCCTGACCAGCCTTCAGCGCAAGATGGTCTTCACCGGCACGATCGACGCCCGCGAAAAGGCCGGGACAAGCCAGCAGGCGTTCAATGTCAGCGGCGACGGGACGCTGAACGGGCGCGAATTTGAATTGAAGGCCTTCGGCGGGCCGCTGCTCAATGTGCGGACGTCGCAACCCTATCCGTTCGACATGACCGTCCGCGCCGGATCGACGCGCCTGACCGCCAAAGGCCGCGTCATCCATCCGTTCAATCTGGGGCAGGTCGACGCCAGCGTTTCGGTCAGCGGCAATAGCCTGGCCGACCTCTATTACCTGACCGGCCTGACCCTGCCCAATACGCCGGCTTACAAGATATCAGCCAAGGTCACGCGCAACGAGCGCACCTACGATATCGCCGGGATCAACGGCAAGGTCGGCGGCAGCGACCTGCACGGCACACTCAAGGTCGATATTCGTGACGATGGACGGCCTTACCTGACCGGCGACCTGAACTCTAAAATGCTCGATTTCGAAGACCTCGGTTCGCTGTTTGGGGCGACCTCGGCCAATGCGCCCGCAGCTCCCGAACTCAGCGCCAATCCGCAGGCGACCAGCGGCCGCCGCGTCCTGCCCGACGCCACGCTCGATATCGAACGCGTGCGCGGCATGGACGCCAAGGTCACCTATAAGGCGGCGTCCGTACGGGCGCGTCCGAACCTGCCCCTGCGCGCCGTCAGCCTCGGCGTGTCGCTCGACAAGGGTCTCCTGACGCTCGATCCCATCGATATCGGTTTCCCGCAAGGTCGCCTGATCGGCACGGCGGAGATCAATGCGCGCACGGCCAATCAAAGCAATAAGGTCGATCTGCGCGTGACGGGTCTGGCGGTTCAACAATGGCTGCCCGATTTTCAGGGTTCCAAACCGCTGGAAGGTCGCCTGAATGCCCGTGTCCGCGCCACTGGCGGCGGCAATTCGGTCCACAAGGCGGCCGCGAACGCCGACGGTCAGGTGGCGGTCGTCATGTCCGGTGGCAAGGTCCGTCAGAGCCTCGCCGAACTGCTGGGGGTCAATGCGACCAAGGGCCTGTTCCAGCTTCTGTCGAAAGACCCGAAGGAAACGGACGTACGCTGCGCCATCGCCACCTTCAACGTCCAGAACGGCGTCATGCGCGCCGAACATATCGTCTTCGATACGGGCGTCGTGCTGGTCAACGGGTCCGGCACGATCAACCTCAATGACGAGAGTCTGAAACTGGTCTTCAAGGGCAAGCCGAAGAAATTCCGCCTGATCCGTATCAATGCGCCCATCGTCATCGGCGGCCATCTGTCGAAACCCACGGTCGGCGTACAGGCGGGTCCGGCGCTGCTGCAAGGGGGTATCGCGGCGACGCTGCAATCGGTGGTGCCGTTCCTCAGCCTCGATACGGCGGACGATGCCAATTGCGCGGGGTTGATTGCGGAGGCTCGTTCGGACGGCACGCCGGTGAAGTGATTTCTACTTATACCTCCCCAACTCGTTGGGGAGGGGGACCGCACGACGCGCGAAGCGCTAGATGTGGTGGTGGGGGTCTTGCTTACTTGCAACAGTAGTCGTTGAGCCTCCGCAAGACACCCCACCACCATTTGCTCCGCAAATGGTCCCCCTCCCCGCACTTCGTGCAGGGAGGTATGATAAAGGTTACATGCCTGCTTCTCTACAATCCCCCTCGATTTTAGATTTTGTTTTGGGTATGGGCAGGACATGACACAGATCACCCCGGCCCTCGCCATCGATTCGCCCGACACGCTTCCCATCTGGGACCTGACTGACCTCTATAGCGGCCCGGAAGACCCTAAGATCGCCGCCGACTTCGACGCTGCTGCTGCGGCCTTGAAAGAACTAGGCCGGTTGCAGGGCAATTTCGTCGCCTCGCGCGGCAATCCGGAGCGGCTCGGCCTGTCGATCGATCAGGCCGCGACGCTCTACGAGCGCGCCTCGGACCTGATGGGTGGAGCGCTGGCCTTCACCACCCTGTCGTCGACCATTGCCCGCGAAGACGCCCACGTCGCCAAGCTGGAGGCCGATCTGCGCAACAAGGCGGCGCTGATCTCGACCGACAGCCTGTTCCTGTCGCTGGAGTTGAACCAGCTTGAGGACTGGGAGATCGAGCAGGCCCTGCGCGCCACGCCCAAGGCGCAGAAGTGGCGGCCGTGGCTGCGCCGCATCCGCGCCAGCCGCCCGCACGAACTGTCCGCCGACCTCGAAAAGCTGCTGCTGGAAAAGATGCCCGGCGTGGCCCAATGGGTGCGCCTGTTCGACGAGACCCTGACCCGGCTGCGCGCCAAGGTGGGTAAGGAAACCCTGACGCTCAACGACGCCCTGACGCGGCTGGGCTCGCCCGACGCCAAGGTACGCAAGGCCGCCGCCACGGGTCTGTCCGAAGCGCTTAAAGACAATGCGCCGGTTCTGGCGCTGGCGCTCAATACGCTGGCGTTCGAGAAACAGGTCGAGGACCGCTGGCGCAAATATCCGACCCCCGCCGCCTCGCGCCATCTGGCCAACGAGGTCGATGCCGACGCGGTCGACGCCATGGCCGATGCGGTCGGCGAGTCCTACGCCGCCCTGTCGCACCGCTACTATGCGCTCAAAGCGAAGATCATGGGCCGCAAGTCGCTCGATTTCTGGGATCGCAACGCGCCGCTCACCACCACCGCGCAGAAAAAATACAGCTGGACCGAAGCGAAACAGATCGTGCTCGACTCGTTCGCCAAGATGGGACCGGAATTCGCCGCCCGCGCCCAGATCTTCTTCGACAGCCCGTGGATCGACGCCGCCCCGCGCGAAGGCAAGTCGTCGGGGGCCTATGCTCACCCGGTGTCGTCGAGCCACCACCCCTATGTCATGCTCAACTTCACCGGCGAGCGCCGCGAAGTCCTGACTCTGGCCCACGAACTGGGTCACGCGGTGCATCAGACCCTGGCCGCGCCGCTGGGCTCGATCCTTGCCGACACGCCGTTGACGCTCGCCGAAACCGCCTCGATCTTCGCCGAGGGTCTGGTGTTCGAATATCTGGTCGCCGACGCGACACCCGAAGAGAAGAAGGCCCTGCTGGCGGGCAAGATCGAAGACGGTCTGAACAGCGTCATCCGCCAGATCGCCTTCCATCGCTTCGAGGAAAAGTTCCACGCCCTGCGGCTTGAAGGCGAAGTCTCGATCGATCAGATCAACGCCCTGTGGCTGGAGATCATGGGCGAGAGCCTCGGGCCTGCGATCACTTTGAACGAGGGCTACGAATACTGGTGGGCCTATATCAGCCACTTCGTCCATGCGCCGTTCTACGTCTATGCCTATGCGTTCGGCGACCTGCTGGTCTCGGCGCTGATGGAAAAGCGCCGCGAAAATTCCGACGCGTTCACGCCGCTGTACGAGCAGTTGTTGAGCGCGGGCGGCACGAAAACCTATACCGAGGCTCTGGCCCCCTTCGGCATGAACCCGCGCGAAAAGGCGTTCTGGGAAATGGGCTGCGCGCGGCTGAAGGGCCTGATCGATCAGTTCGAGGCGCTGGTTTGACTTCCTTTTCCCCGTTTACGGGGAGAAGGAGTTAATGCCCGATATAGCGTTCCGGCTTGTGCCAGCTCATCATGACCCCGCTCATGGCGGCGGCTGAGAGGATCGAATAGAGCAACTGTTCGCCACTTAGAACGAAGAACGACGACCCTACGATCAGGGCGTCGATGACCAGTTGCGTCTTGCCCGCATTGATGCCGCGCGTCTTTTGCAGGTAGAGGCACAGGACCCCCGTCCCCCCGGCGCCGGCCCCATGACGCGCCAGCGACAATATCCCCATGCCGATGATCGTCCCGCCGAACAGGGCGGCAAACAGCGGCTGCACATAGTCGATATGCACCGCCAGCGGCATCAGCACCCCCAGCGCCATGATCGAGGCGGAGACGATGACCGTCTTGATCATGAACAAGCGGCCCATCCCCAGATAGGCAAAGACGAAGAACGGCACATTGATCAGCATGAACAGCACGCCGACCGGCAGCGGCACGAGGTAAGAGACCAGCAGCGCGATCCCCGCTACGCCACCGGTAACCAGCCCGACGGTCTTCAACAGCACGATCCCCAGCACGATCATCGAGCAACCGATGGCGAAGGCGTAGGCATCCTCCAGCGGCGTATGGCGGATACGCAGCTCAGACCCGTCGGAGGTATGTCCCGGCTTCAACCGGTTGAAAAAACTGCCAAAGGCCATGCCTGTTCCCGTATCCTGTGGTTGGAAACCGGCCCTGCCGTGCGTATCCTGCCCGCCTATATTCTTATCATTTGAAACCAGTTTTACGCTATTTCCAGCGCACCGTCCATCGCCCCGTTGACCGATCAACGCACCTTTTGTAAGAACGAATAACAAACCTATTTTCTTTCAGGAAACGCATCATGGCCGCAGATCATTCGGGCGACTACCACAAGGGTGAGATGGACATCCACGAACAGGCCGCAACCTTCGACATGTTCACCGGCATGGCCAAATGGGGCAGCCTGATCATCGCCGTCGGCCTCCTGTTCTTCACCGTCTGGTTCGCCGTCAAGGGTGCGGGCTTCATCCCCGCCGCGATCGCTGCCTTCGTCGTGGCCGTCGTCGGGTTCCTGGTCCTGAAAAAAGGCGCCAGCGCGCACTGATCACGGTGAGTGACAATCCAATCCGTGAAAGGCCCCATCCGCTGGGGCCTTTTTTGCAGGCGCCGCGCCGGTTCATCCACCGGATGCTGGATCACCTGCCGACGCCATTGGCCGAGTTCATCCTCTTCGGCCTGAAAATGGCGTGGTCGTGCCTGTTCGGTGCGGCAATGCTGGCTTTGCTGATCGTCACGCATCTCCTCTGGCCGCAAAACGCCCCGATCCATCGCTACGATTTCCTGTTCGGGGCGGCGGTGGCGATCCAGATCCTGATGCTGCTGACTCCGTTAGAAAGCTTCGAAGAAGCCCGCGTCATCTTTCTCTACCACGTGGTCGGCACGGTAATGGAAATTTTCAAGACCCATATGGGATCGTGGGAATATCCCGAAGCCGCCGTCATCCACATCGCCGAAGTGCCGCTGTTCACCGGTTTTATGTATGCCTGTGTCGGCTCGTTCATTGCCCGCGCCAGTCGCGTCATGGACCTGCGCTATACGCACTATCCGCCGCTGTGGGCGACGATCGGGCTGGCGGTGTTGATCTATCTCAACTTCTTTACCCACCACTATGTGTTCGATATCCGGTATCTGCTGTTCGCGGGAATAGGCTTGCTGTTCTGGCGGACATGGATCGTCTTTCGCGTCGATAGGATCGACCGGAAGATGCCCTTCCTGCTGGCCAATTTCCTGACGGCGTTTTTTCTGTGGGTGGCGGAAAATATCGGCACCATTACCAAAACCTGGGTCTATCCGGGACAGGAGACGTGGCATCTGGTCAGCCTGCACAAACTCGGCGCGTGGGCGCTGCTGCTGGTCCTCAGCTTCGTCATGGTCAGTCTGGTGATCCGGCCAAGGGTTCCGTAAAGAGGAAGGATGTAAGCGCCGCACCATAACGCGCACGTGACTGTCGTCTTGGCCAAACGCGGTTATAAAGAACGCAAACACGGGGCCCCCATGACGAATCTTACAGAACGCCAGCAGAAATGGTTCGCCTCGGTACAGGCGTCGCTGGAACGCGACACCGGCAAGACCCTGGCCGAATGGGTCGAAATCGTCAAAATCGAATGCCCCGAAACCAAACCGCGCGCCCGTCAGGTCTGGCTGAAAGACACTTACGGCCTCGGCATCAACCGCGCGGCGCAAATTCTCGACGCCGCCTACCCGTCGCCGGATAACTGGGACGAACCTCAGGCCCTGCGCGATGCCTTGTGGACCGATCCCGACGCGATAGCCATCCTGAACGCGGTCGAAGCCGCCGTCGCCGATTTCGACGGCCTCGTCCCCACTCAGCGCAAGGCGTTTTCCGCCTTTTCGAGCAAGGTTCAGTTCGCCGCCTTGCGCCCGATCAAGGGCGGTGGCGCATGGCTGGGTCTGGCCGTATCTGCCGATTCCGATCTCCGCCTCGAGCCCGCGGGCAAGGAGGGGTGGTCCGAGCGGTTGACCAGTAAAACGCGCCTTTCACGGCCCAATGACGTCGATAGCGCTATCATCGCCCTGCTCAAAATGGCTTACGAAAGATCGTAAATGCGCAAAGTCAATAAACGCCGCTTAATTTAGCCGAACTTCACAAGCTGACTTTACTTGATGCGCATTTACCCTTATTGGGCCACAAACCGTAAAAGCGTAATATGTTGCAATTGAAAGGATTTTTCTGAATTAATCAGACAAATCCGGGGAGACATACCTTGCCAGTGACGATAGGAATTCTGAGGGAGACCGTAGCCGGTGAAACGCGCGTCGGCGCGACTCCGGACACGGTCAAAAAGTGGGTGCAGAGCGGACAACGCGTCATTATCGAAAGCGGCGCCGGTGTGGCCGCTGCCTTCACCGACGACGCCTACAGCGCTGCCGGGGCAGAGATCGTCAGCACAGCGGTCGCCCAAGGGGCTGACATCGTGCTCAAGGTTCGCGCCCCGCAGGCCGCTGAGATCACCGGTTTCAAACCCGGCGCGACCCTGATCGCGCTCCTCGATGCCCACCGCGAAAAAGACACGCTCAACGCGCTGGCCGCTGCTGGGATCACGGCCTACGCGATGGAATTCGTGCCACGTATCACCCGCGCCCAGGTCATGGACGCCCTGTCGTCTCAGGCCAACCTCGCCGGTTACCGCGCGGTCATCGAGGGCGCGCATCTGTACGGCAAGGCCTTCCCGATGATGATGACCGCCGCAGGCACCGTCGCCCCGGCCAAGGTCTTCGTCATGGGCGTCGGCGTCGCGGGCCTGCAAGCCATCGCCACGGCCCGGCGCCTGGGGGCGGTCGTCACCGCCACCGACGTGCGTCCGGCGACCAAGGAACAGGTCGAATCGCTGGGGGCAAAATTCATCGCCGTCGAGGACGAGGAGTTCAAGAACGCCCAGACCGCCGGCGGCTATGCCAAGGAAATGTCGGCGGAATATAAGGCCAAACAGGCCGATCTGGTCACCAGTCACATCGGCAAGCAGGACATCGTCATCACCACGGCCCTGATCCCCGGCCGCGCCGCGCCGGTGCTGGTCACCGCTGTTCAGGTCGCCTCGATGAAGCCCGGTTCCGTGCTGGTCGACCTCGCCGCGCCGCAAGGGGGCAATGTCGAGGGCACGGTCGCCGATCAGGTCACCGACGTGAACGGCGTGCGTATCTACGGCCCGTCGAACATCGTCACGGCCATCGCCAACGACGCCTCGGCGCTCTATGCGAAAAACCTTCAGGCCTTTGTCGGCCTTCTGCTCACCAAAGAGGGCGAGATCGCACCCGACTTCGAAGACGAGATCCTCAAGGCCGCGCTGGTCACCCAGAACGGGGCCATCGTGCACCCGGCATTGAAAGCCCAATGAGCCTGAATGAAATGACCCTGACCAAGACCCAATACGAGAGCCTGAGCCGCGACTGGTTCGACGCGTGGAACAGCCATGATCCGCGCGCCATCGCGTCGCTCTATGCCGACGACGTCGTCTTCACCTCGCCGTTCATCGCCAAGATGGAATTGAGCGATGACGGCACGATTACCGGCATCGAGGCCTTTTTCAACTATCTGCAAAAGGCCCTGCCGCGCGTGCCGAACCTGAAGTTCGAGCCGGTCGCCAACTGTCTGGGGGTGAACGGCAATACGCTGGTCTACCGCAATCAGTCGAGCCACATCGTCACCGAAATCCAGACCCACACCGCCGACGGCCTGATCCAGTCGGCCGATGTCGCCTATTCCATCGCCCCCATCCGGAGGAACACTCATGGAAGCCGTTAGTCCTACCGTTTTCCACTTCGCCGTCTTCCTGCTGGCGGTCTTTGTCGGCTACTACGTCGTGTGGTCGGTGACCCCGGCCCTGCACACGCCGCTGATGGCCGTCACCAACGCCATTTCCTCGGTCATCATCGTCGGCGCGCTGATCGCCGCTGCCGCGTCGGGTTTCGGCGCGGGTGCTTGGGTCTCCAAGGGCTCCGGCGCGATCGCCTCGGCCCTGGCCGCCGTCAATATCTTCGGGGGCTTCATGGTCACCCGCCGCATGCTGGCCATGTATAAGAAGAAAGAACGCCCCGCTCAGGCCAAGAAAGAGGGAGCGCACTGATGTCTTTTGCTGATTTCTCCGCCCTCGCCTACCTCGTGTCGGGCGTGCTGTTCATCCTCGCCCTGCGCGGCCTGTCGTCGCCCGAAACCTCGCGTCAGGGCAATCTCTACGGCATGGTTGGCATGGCCATCGCCGTCGGCGTCACCCTGCTCGGCCTGTTCATCGGCGGCGACCTCGACCCCGTCACCATCGGCCTGATCCTCGGCGGCATCGCGGTCGGCGGCATCGCCGGGGCGACCATCGCCAAAAAGGTCTCGATGACCTCGATGCCGCAACTTGTGGCCGCCTTCCACTCGCTGGTCGGTCTCGCCGCCTGTCTGGTCGCCGTCGGCGCGCTCTATGCCCCCGAAGCCTTCCACATCGACTCAGGCCTCGGCATCAAGACGCAGTCGCTGATCGAACTGTCGCTCGGCGTCGCCATCGGCGCGATCACCTTCACCGGTTCGGTTATCGCCTTCGCCAAGCTCAACGGCAATATGTCCGGCGCGCCGATCCTGCTGCCCGCCCGCCACCTGCTCAACATCGTACTGGGTCTGGCCATCGTCGCCCTGATCGGCGTGCTGATCGCCACGGCGGGTCAGGCGACCTGGGCCTTCTGGGGCATCTTCCTGATCGCGCTGGTGCTGGGTGTCACCCTGATCATCCCGATCGGCGGGGCCGACATGCCGGTCGTCGTCTCAATGCTCAACTCCTATTCCGGCTGGGCCGCGGCCGCGCTGGGCTTCACGCTGGAAAACATGGCCCTGATCATCACCGGCGCGCTGGTCGGCTCCTCCGGCGCGATCCTCAGCTACATCATGTGCAAGGGCATGAACCGCAGCTTCATCAGCGTCATCTTAGGTGGTTTTGGGGCGGATACCTCGGCGGCTGCCGGTGGCGGCCACGTCGAAACCCGTCCGGTGAAACAGGGCTCCGCCGACGACGCCGCCTTCATCATGAAGAACGCCTCGAAGGTCATCATCGTCCCCGGCTACGGCATGGCGGTGGCTCAGGCCCAGCACGCGCTGCGCGAAATGGCCGACAAGCTGAAAGAGGAAGGCGTCGAGGTCAAATACGCCATCCACCCCGTCGCCGGTCGTATGCCCGGCCACATGAACGTCCTGCTGGCCGAAGCCAATGTCCCCTACGACGAGGTGTTCGAGCTTGAGGACATCAACAGCGAATTCGCCACGGCGGACGTCGCCTTCGTCATCGGCGCCAACGACGTCACCAACCCGGCGGCCAAGACCGACCCGACCTCGGCCATCTTCGGCATGCCGATCCTCGACGTCGAAAAGGCCCAGACCGTCCTCTTCGTCAAGCGCGGCATGTCGTCGGGCTACGCCGGGGTCGAGAACGAACTCTTCTTCCGCGACAACACCATGATGTTGTTTGCCGATGCCAAGAAGATGGTCGAAGGCATCGTCAAGGCGCTTTAAGAAGAAAGACAAGGCAAGGCAAGGGGCCTCAGGCCCCTTGACCCCAATCTATTGCAACCAACTCGTCAATTGAGGCTTTATGCAAGAAAAATTGTACAAGATGTGGCTGCAAGCGCAAAGTTACGATTCAGGTACAGTCACTGCTCAATTGCATCGGTCTCAGCGTGTAGAAAAATATCATGGTGATCTTGATCAACATTTCAAGCATGACAGGCTTGAAACCGTCATATCTCTGCTAACTTATTCAGCAGAAGATGCACGCCGAGGGCGAGCAAACCCCTCTAAAATCCCTTTGGACGCTCAGGCAAACATTCGTAATAATCTTGCCTCTTACAAAGATGCCATACGTCGATACGCACGGTTTCTGGATACAAAGACTTCCGACCCCAGCTTCGCTGGGCATGAAATTATTCCGGAAAACGATCCCGTTTCAACTGCGATACTGCATCAAGTCGAAGACGTTGAAGGTCAACGCATTGGCCTCGAAAGAGATATGCAATCCGCCTTGCGAAAGCACATAACCTCCTTAGAAGAGGGCTTGGTGCTTATCGATGATGGCGTCGAACGCATTGTTGAATCCGGACGAATTGATATCACTGCGCGAGACCAAAACGGCATTACAGTCGTCATAGAGCTTAAAGCTGGTCCAGCGGGGCCAAACGCCGTTGCTCAAATTCTAAGCTATATGGGCGATATCTCCTCCGAAGAGGAAGGACAGGTACGCGGCATTCTGGTTGCGTCGGAATTCACGGGTAAAGCAAAGTCGGCAGCCAAAATGGTCCCTCACTTGTCATTAACGACATATAAGGTGAAGTTTTTATTCAATTCAGTCTGATCCTTTCCAGTTCTGCATAATATCATTTCAAGCATCAACTATCTTCTGTTTTAACGCTACCATAGACGTTTGTCGTATGGACATTCCTCTCTTATCGCGGGACAGTCTCCGCACGCTGCAACGACAGCGCCGCCAATATTCTGCGGATCAATGACATCTAGGGAATGCACACATGAAAATTCACACGACCCTCGCCGTTACCGGCGCGCTGTTGCTGGCCGCCGGTGCCGCCACCGCCCAGACTGCCCTGCCCGAACACTTTGCCAAGATGGACAAGGACGGCGACGGCAAACTGAGCCCCGCCGAATGGACCCGCGATAAGCCTCAGACTTTCAAGAAGATCGATGCTAACGGCGACAAATTCGCGGATAAGGCCGAGGTCGAGAAATTCTACGTCGCTATCGCGCCGCTCGATGACCCCAAGACCGCCAAGCGCATCAGCGGCATCCTCAACGCCGACGCCAATGCCGACGGCAAGGTGACGATCGAGGAACTGACGGAATACAGCCTCGCGGACTTCAAGAAGCGCGACAAGGACGGCGACGGCTTCATCTCCGGCGACGACGCCGCGAAGAAGTAACCATCGGCCCCCTCAAAAGCCAAAAGCCCGCGTCATTCGGCGCGGGCTTTTTTATTGGTCAAGGACAGAGAATTCCACCCCTGGGTGCAAATGGAAATCATGCAATTCTTGATTTGCTTTACCAAGCATGGCTTAATTTTACCGTCAGGTAAATTCGCCTGATGCTCCTAGAGGAGAACGCCATGAAACTTCGGTTTCGGTTCTCTTTTAGAACGTCTCTCAGAAAGCTGATATTTGATTTGACCATCCAAATCAGCAAGCTGAGAGACCTCTTCTAAAGGCGGGGTGGGAGGCGTTAACGCTTCCTACCTTTCCCTAGGTGCTAACACAAAAACGTCCGAAAAGCAAGTTTACTCCTTAGACAGGTAGAATGCGCGGGCCTATCCTCAGATCATGCCTTTGTCCGCATAGAGCTGCTCCAGCACGGCCAGCGGCATGGCCCCGGCGGTCAGGCCGGTATCGTGGAAGGCCTTGATATCGAACTTCGCACCCAACTTTGTTTGCGACCGGGCGCGCAGGTCCTGCCACTTGATCTTGCCGATCATGTAGCCCAGCGCCTGACCCGGCCACACGCAGTAGCGCTCGATCTCGGTCGTGGTGGTGGCCACGTCATCGCCCATCTGGGTCGCCATGAAGTCGATCGCCTGCTCGCGCGTCCAGCGCTTGTGGTGCATCCCCGTATCGACCACCAGGCGGCAGGCGCGGAACAGGGCGTCGTGCAGGTAACCGATGCGCCCATAGGGATCGTCGTCGTACATGCCCATGTCCTTGGCCGCGACTTCCTCGGCGTACAGCGCCCAACCTTCGATATAGGCGTTGAAGCCCGAAATCTGACGCAGCATCGGCAGGTTCTTGTTCTCCTGCTGGATGGAAATCTGCATGTGGTGGCCGGGGATCGCTTCGTGATAGGTGAGCGTCGGCAGGGTCCAGCTTGGCACCTCCGCCGTGTCGCGCAGGTTGATGTAATAGGCCCCCGGCCGCGTCCCGTCGAGCGACGGCGACTGATAATAGCCGCCCGGCGCCCCCAGTTCGGTCGCCTTGGGGACGCGCTTGACCTCGACCTTCGCCTTGGGCAGGACGCCGAAATAGGCCGGCAGCTTGGCCTGAACCACGCCGATCTGGGCGTTCAGATGCGCCAGCAGCTTGTCCTTGCCCGCGTCGGTATTTTCGAAGACGAACTTCGGGTCCTTGGCCATCGCCTTCATGCGCTCGCCTGGCGTGCCCTTGGTCATCCCCAGCTTAGCCATCACCGTTTCCAGCTCGGCGTTGATTTCCTTGACCTTGTCGAGGCCGATCTGGTGGATTTCATCCGCCGTCATGTCGGTCGAGGTGCCCGAACGAACGCTGTAGGCATAGATCTCCGCACCCTGCGGCAGGCGCCACACGCCGGCGTCATGGGTGGCCTTGGGCAAGGCGGCCTCAAGCGCCTTGACCTGACGGTCAAGCGCCGTACGCACCGGACCTTCGTAGATTTTCGTGGCCAGTGCCGCCCAGTCGCCCGCGACCTTCGCCTCTCTGGCGCGACGCGCCAGCGACTGCACCAGCACCGAATCCGCGGCCTTGGTATCCCGAATGCCCGACAACTGTTTGATGGCTTTATCCATGGCGAAATCCGGCGGCACCACGCCCATGGCGGCATCGGCATTGAAGTTGTCGGTTTCCTCGTTCAGTACAACCGCGAATTCATTCAGCCGCGACAGATAGGCGTCGGCATCGGCCTTCGTCTCGATCATGTGCATATTGTCGAGGAAGTCCGGCGTTTGCAGATAGCTGCCCGACAACTGAGTCACCGTATAGGGCGTCCCCATGGTCTTGAAGATCGTCACGCCTTTCAGGCCGTTCTTCATATCCCACAGAACGGTATCGTAATTGACGCGGTCCATGCCCTGAAGCTTTGACCGATCAAGCCCTTCCAGCGCCTTGATGGTGCGCGCATAATAGGCGATCTGCTTGTCGCGTTCGGCACGCGTGGCGTGATCGAGCTTCGATTTTTGGTAGGCGTATTCGCCCTTGTCGAGCCCTAGATAGGTACTCATCGTCGGCGACAGAACCAGCAATTCGTTGAACGCCGTCTCGAAAATGACATTGAGCTTTTTGGCCTCAGCCGGATCGGAGTCCGCGGCCATCACGCGGGTTGTCAGAGCCCCTGACAGCACCGAGGTGGCCATCAGCGCCCCCGCCCCCATAAATACCGAACGACGATCCACCATAATCCTATCCCTTTTTGAAACTGCACCGGGCAGACTAGGAGGGATTTGTTACGTGAGCAACCGGATTATGTCAGGCAGGAAAAAGCCCGCGTCATCCCGACACGGGCTTTTTCCTTCTACGACAGAACGACGATGACCACCCTGCGGTTCTGCGCCCGGCCCTCAGCGGTATCGTTACCGGCCACGGGTTGCTCAGAGCCGTAGGACATGGAGGACATGCGGTTCAAAGCCACGCCCTGACGGTTGAGATACCGCCGCACACTATCGGCACGCTCGGCTCCCAGTTTGTAATTGACGGCATCGGTCCCAGTGGAGTCCGTATAGCCCTGTATTTCCAGATAGACGTTCTTGTTGTCGGCTTTCAGCCGTGACGCCAGTTGTGCCAAAGTCTGCTGGCCGGCTTCCGACAGAACTGCCTGCCCGGTATCAAACCTGATCGAGTCGTCGGTCAGGACGACCGAATAGACGAACTTGCCTTCCGCCAGCTTGCCCGCCGCCGTGGCGCGGGTCAGGGCCTCCTGCGTCGTCCGGTCGAGTCCGTCGATACGGCCATTGGCGGCGGCAATCCGGTCATCCACATATTTGTGGCTGGCGCAGGCCGACAAGGCCAGAACCAAAGGCAGCGCGACAATTAATGCGCGGGATTTCAAATGCTTCATCGAAACCTTCCTGTTTCCGTCCCCGGCCCTGCTGCCAGTTAAGGAGTCAAAATCGTCCGGAAAAAGGCGATTTCCTAAAGGAACGATGAGGCTTCGATCGCTTAGGCCCGATCCTGAGGGGCGTCGGGCCGCGCCTCGGCGACGTGCCACAACACGCCCGCCGGGTCATAAACATAGGCCAGCCGCAGCCCCCAGGCCTGCATTTTTGGCGGCGTCGGCGCCGGCACCCCGAACCGCCCGACCAGATCGAGGCCTTCGATATGCGCCCACCACGCATCGAGGTCTTCGACCATCAACTGCATCATGAAGTTCTCGGCCCAGTCCTTCACATAGTAGTTCTGAAGGATGAAGCCGCCCGCCCCGCCACAGGAGAAGATCGCCACCTGACTGTCGAGCGTCTTTTCAAACCCCAGCGCTTCGTAAAAAGCCTTGCTGAGGGCGAAATCCTTTGCGGGCAGAAACGGCCGCGCGACTATAGAGGACAAGGTCATGGCATATCTCCTGAACCGGCCCACCCTACGATAAACGCCGCCGGCGCGAAAGGCACCGACGGCGTTCAGGGTCTCACTCGGAAGGACGCTTAGTCGACCTTGACGCGCTTCTTGCGGAACGACGGGTTCAGTTCCTTCTTGCGCAGACGGATCGACTTCGGCGTCACTTCGACCAGCTCATCGTCTTCGATATAGGCGATGGCCTGTTCCAGAGTCGGACGGCGCGGCGGCGTCAGGCGGATGGCTTCGTCGGTGCCCGAAGCGCGGATGTTGGTCAGCTGCTTCGTCTTCATCGGGTTGACGTCGAGGTCGTCGGTACGCGAATTTTCGCCGATGATCATACCCATATAGGTCTTTTCACCGCCGCCCACGAACATGGTGCCGCGCTCTTCCAGCTTCCACAGGGCGAAAGCCGAGGTCTCGCCGTCGCCGTTCGAGATCAGCACGCCCTTACGGTTCTGGTCGATCAGGCCCTTATAGCCTTCGTAGTGCGAGAAGACGCGGTTCAGAACGCCCGAGCCGCGCGTGTCGGTCAGGAACTCGCCCTGATAACCGATCAGCGAACGCGACGGCGACTTCAGCGTGATACGCGTCTTGCCGGCGCCCGACGGGCCCATGTCCTTCAGTTCGGCTTTACGGGCCGACAGCTTTTCGATGACGACGCCGGTATATTCTTCGTCCACGTCGATCAGGACGTCTTCGATGGGCTCCAGACGCTCGCCGGTTTCCGGGTCGTTCTTGAACACCACGCGCGGACGCGAAATGGCGACTTCGAAGCCTTCGCGGCGCATGTTTTCGATCAGCACGCCCAGTTGCAGTTCACCGCGACCGGCGACTTCGAAGGCGTCCTTCTCGTCGGTTTCGGTGACGCGGATGGCGACGTTCGATTCGGCTTCGCGCAGCAGACGCTCACGGATAACGCGCGACTGCACCTTGGTGCCTTCCTTGCCCGCCAGCGGCGAGTCGTTGACCGAAACGGTCATCGAGATGGTCGGCGGGTCGATCGGCTGCGCGGGCAGCGCGTCGGTCAGGCTCATGTCGCACAAGGTGTCGGCGACGGTCGCCTTCGACAGACCGGCGATGGCGCAGATGTCACCGGCTTCGGTGCCTTCGTCGACCGGCTGGCGCTTGAGGCCGCGGAAGGCCAGCACCTTGGTGATGCGGCCGCGCTCGATTTCGACGCCGTCACGGTTCAGCGCCTTGATGGCCAGACCGGCAACCGCCTTACCCGAATTGACGCGACCCGTCAGGATGCGGCCCAGGAACGGATCGGATTCGATCAGAACGGCCAGCATCTGGAAGGGCTCGTTGACGTTCTCGATGACCTTGGGGGCCGGAACGTGGTCGACGATCAGGTCGAACAGCGGGCCGAGGTTGTCGGACGGCGTGTTGAGGTCCATCGTCGCCCAGCCGTTCTTGCCCGACGCATAGATGTGCGGGAAGTCGAGCTGGTCTTCGGTCGCGCCCATGGCGGCGAACAGGTCGAAGGCTTCGTTGTGGACGCGGTCCGGATCGGCGTGCGGGCGGTCGACCTTGTTGATGCACAGGATCGGACGCAGGCCCAGCTTCAGCGCCTTGCCCAGCACGAACTTGGTCTGCGGCATGACGCCTTCTTCGGCGTCGATCAGGATGACGCAGCCGTCCACCATGCCGAGGATACGCTCGACTTCACCGCCGAAGTCGGCGTGGCCCGGGGTGTCGATGATGTTGATGCGGGTTTCGCCGGCCTTGCCGTCCCACAGGACGGAGGTACATTTGGCGAGAATGGTGATGCCGCGCTCGCGCTCCTGGTCGTTGGAGTCCATGGCGCGTTCGACGGTGGCCTCGTTGGCGCGGAAGACGCCGGACTGCGCCAGAAGGGCGTCAACGAGCGTGGTCTTGCCGTGGTCAACGTGAGCGATGATGGCGATATTACGAAGGTTCATGTAATGCTCTGGTTAATCCCCTCGCCCCTGCGGGGAGAGGGTGGTCCGAAGGACCGGGTGAGGGGGCCTCTTTTCCACACGCACCCGACCTTAAAACCTTAAGAGCCCCGGAATACGCGCCGCCAAAACAAAAGCCCCTCGCAAGTGTGTGGGAGAGGCCAAAGTGTTCGGCGTGTTGGATTTGGCGCGCTCTATAACCGAATCTACGTCAAAGCACCACCCCCTCGCCCCGATTATTTTCGCGGGTGCGAAGGGGTAAAATTCATAGGAAAAAAGAAGTTAAATTTATAGTTGTGTAGCAATCCTGCTTAAATTATCAATTATATATACGAATTAAAAAATCGGTGCCCAATGTCTGATATAATTACTGAAGATTCAGAACACTTTATCGAGGACGTAGCCTTCGATGAGGATATCGTTATAGAAACACAAGACCCCATGGAAGATGAGGGCGAGACAACTGTCACTGGAGAAGATTTTTCACAATTAATTATAGCTCCGTCAGATTGGACAGTTCAAACTCTTCACTCTCAGATCGGAAAGCAAATTGATTTAGACCCTGAGTTTCAGCGAAGAAACGTTTGGAACAGCAAATCGAAATCTATATTCATAGAATCTTTATTGCTAGGAATTCCGATACCTCAAATATTACTTTCTTCAAAACCAAACCAAAAAAATAACTTCGTCGTCTTAGATGGAAAACAGCGCTTGCTTACCATTAAAGAATTTATAGACGGAAAACTTCCAAATGGAAGGATATTTAAATTAAGAAATTTGCGCGTTTTAAAAGACATAGAAGGAAAAAGTTGGAAAGATTTAGAAGATGATTCTGAATGGTCTTACCGATTATTGAATGAAACCATACGAACTGCCGTTATTAGAGGCTGGAAAGACGAACGAGTGCTCTATGAGATATTTTATAGATTGAATTCTGGATCTGTAAAACTTTCTCCAATGGAATTAAGAATGTCTCTACACCCAGGTGAATTCTTAAAATTCATTATAAAATGGACTGAAAAGCCAAAAAATCTACATAAAATTTTAGGCAAAAAGGCCTCCGACCCAAGAATGGCAGACGTGGAATTAGCCGTTCGATTTTTAGCCTTTAATATGTTTGATGGGGCTTATAGGGGCGACCTCAAAGCCTTTCTGGATGAGACCTGCATTGATTTTAACTCTAAATTTTCAGACAAAACGTTTTCAACTGCGGTGGAAACCGCGTTAGAATCTATGGAAGGTGCGATTGCCGTAGGAATTGAAGAGTTTGGCTTGAAAAAATTCTGCCGCAAAATTGTTGATGGAAATTTTGAAACTCGATTTAATAGAGCCATCTTTGATGTTCTTGTTGGGTCTATGCAAAATTCCGGCATCCGAAAGTTTGCTAAAGATCACCCCGGAGAACTTCTACGCGTCTTCACAGAAGTTTCATCTGATAACGATTTTACACGCGCCGTTGAAACCACCACTAAATCCACAAGCGCTACACATCTCAGATTTGAGCGATGGTATAAAGCCGTAGGACAATTAACTGGCATTCAATTGAATATACCGGATACGCAAAATGAAAGCGCCAACTGATGCCTATAAAAATTTAATTTCTACACTAACTCAAATAAAACCCATTTTATATAAAGTTCCTGATACATCATGCAATACAAAGATACATCACTTAAAAGTTCAATCATACATACTACTTACCCATGCCGCCTTTGAAGAATATCTTGAAAGATTAAGCAAAGACATATCCACAAAGGCAATAGAATTATACAACAGAGAGAGCATTATATCTAAGGCACTTGTGAGCATGACAGCCTATGAAACAATTGCTCAACTTGAGGAAAACAACGCTAGAAAGAAAATTTCTTCAGATGTAGCATCAAATTTTTCCACTTTTGCCAATTTGGCCAAGGTAAATTTACATAAGCAAATTGAAAAAAATCATGGTGTCAGAAAAGAAAATCAAAGATCATTGCTGGTCCCTATAGGAATAGAGCCTGATGATATCGATCCACTTACATCAAATGCGCTAGATGCTTACGGAGTTAAGCGAGGAGATATAGCGCATAAAGTTATTATAACAAGAAAAGAAACAAAGAGTTCAATAATAGGCGAAATAAAAATAATAAAAGATGGTTTAATAGAGTTTGATAAAGCTGCTTGCAAAGCTTTATCAATCGGCATGAAAAAAATGTAACTTATCCCTCCCCGTCCGGCGCGCCTATCCTGTGCCCATGTCACAGTACCCGCGCACATCGGAGAGGCTGACGCCGGAGGAACGGCGGGCGCGCTTGCGCGCCTTTGCCGACCGCATTCTGATGTAAGTCGAGCTATCCACCTAGCCGTCGTTGCCAGCCAGCACCGAATTGGGTACATTTTATACCCATGAAGCCGTCCGACGCCCTAGCCTATATCGTGGAGATATCCGAAGCCTGACACAGCGCTTTCGGTTGCTGAACCCGCGTGTGTTCGGCTCGGTGCTGAAAGGCACGGACACCGAGGCCAGCGATCTCGATTTGCTGGTCGATGCACCCTCGGGAACGTCCCTGTTCGATATCGCCGGTTTACAGGTCGAGCTTGAGGAGCGGCTGGGGGTGCGGGTTCAGGTGCTCACACCGCAAGACCTGCCGGTCAGCTTCCGCGATCAGGTCGTGCGCGAAGCCGCCGCTGTTTAACTTACTGCCCTTCCCCTCGCCCCTGTGGGGAGAGGGTGGCGCGAAGCGCCGGGTGAGGGGGAAGTTACACGCTCGGAGCCAGCCCCCTCACCCTAACCCTCTCCCCATAGGGGCGAGGGGATTTAGAGGCGAACTTATCCCCTCCCCCGTCCGGGGCGCCTATCCTGTTCCTATGTCACAGGACCCGCGCACATCGGAGAGGCTGACGCCGGAGGAACGGCGGGCGCGGTTGCGCGCCTTTGCCGACCGCATCCTGATGTGCGTCGAGCAGATGGACGATCCCGAAGACATGGTCGAGGCCGAGCGCGCCATGCGCTTCGGCGCGCTGGTCGAGCGGGTTTATTCGCGCTGTGATGCCGCCGACGTGCTGCGCGACAAACAGGCGGCGACCAAGATCGTCCATCGCGTCGAACTAGTCAATAAATCCGAGTGGGAACAGAGCCTTATCGGCAAGGGCAAGCTGTCGGGACCGACCTTGCCCGCTCCGGCCGTGCCCGTCGCGCCGCCTGTGGCGCGGGTTGTGGGTTTGCCGGTAGCGCCGAAGCTGGCCAAGCTGGAAACCAAGCGCGCGCCCGCTTCTGCGACGATGCCGGTGGCGACGGCGAAAACTGACGGCGGCAAAGACCCGTGGCGGCATGTGCTCGACCGGTTGAAGACCGAGTTGCGCTATCATCCCGACATCGACGAAGACGGCGAACTGAGCCGGGAACTCGATGATCTGGCGGATGATTTCGCGGACGATCCCTATCCGGATGATCCCTGGTACGATGAGGACGGGACGCCGATGGCTGATCCGAGGCGGAAACCGGGACCGTCCTGAGTGTGGGGACACAGTTCCCTCACCCCGACCCTCTCCCTCAGGGAGAGGGAGAAGAAAGATTGCCCCCTCACCCGGCGCTTCGCGCCACCCTCTCCCCATAGGGGCGAGGGGAAGGCGGGAGTCTATGGCGGAGATTTCCTCTATAGACCAAAGTCGCAGGGATAAAGGCTTGACCGGGCGACGGCTGAGGCGGCATTTGTCGTATAAAAACGACAACAATGCTTCAGGGGGCTTTCATGGCTTTTTCATCGGTTTTCAATCGCTCGCTCTTTGCCGGGACGGCGCTGGTGTGCGCTCTGGCTCTCCCGGCGCACGCCAAAACCTTCGTTTTCGGCAGCGACGCCAAGCCGACGGCCTCCGCCGTGGTCGGCAATGCAGTCTATGACCCGGCCGCCGGGTTCGGCGTCGAGGGCACCGCGCCGCTGTTGCAAAAGCAGAGCGCCAACGGGGCCTTCTACTATTCGGTCGACGTGCCGGAGGGCAATTACAAGGTCACGGTCACCTTCGGCGGCGATCAGGCGTCGGAGACCACCGTCAAGGCCGAGCTGCGCCGCCTGATGCTGGAGCGCGTCAAGGTGCCCGCCAAGGGCTCGGTGACGAAGACCTTCATCGTCAATGTCCGCACGCCGGTCTATCCGGGTGGTAAGGTGAAGCTCAAGGTGCCGCGCGAGGTCGAGACCGAAGCCCGCGCTTGGGATGCGCGCCTGACGCTGGAGTTCAACGGCACCCCTGCCGTGCGCGCGATCACGGTCGAGCCGGTCACCGTGCCGACACTTTATGTGCTGGGGGATTCGACGGTCTGCGATCAGTCGGGCGAGCCCTATGCCTCGTGGGGGCAGATGCTGCCGCGCTTTTTCAAGCCGACCGTGGCCGTCGCCAATCACGGTGAGTCGGGGGAATCGACCTTCTCATCGAAGGGCGCCAACCGCTTCGACAAGATCATCTCGCTGATCAAACCTGGCGACTATTTCATCGTGCAGTTCGGCCACAACGACCAGAAGTCGAAGGACGCCGACGCCGAGCCAAAGTACAAGGCGATCCTCATCGACTGGGCGACGCAGGTGAAGGCCAGGGGCGGCACCGCCGTGATCGTCTCGCCGATGCACCGCAACCGCTTCGAGGGCGGTAAGGTGACCGAGACGCTGGGCAATTATCCGCAACTGGCCAAGGAGGCCGCGGCGGAATCAGGCGCGATCTTCATCGATCTGCACGACAAGAGCCGGGTGCTGTACGAGACGCTGGGGCCGAAGGCGGCCATGGCGCTGTTCATGCACAACGAGGATTATTCCAAGAAAGACGGCACCCACCACGGGCCTTACGGGGCCTACGAACTGGCCAAGATCGTGGCGCAAGGGTTGCGCGAGGCCAAGGCTCCGGTCGCCAGCGAGATCGTCGCCGATCTGCCGGGTTACGATCCGTCGAAGCCTTTGCTGGAGAAAGACTTCAAGGTGCCGCCGAGCGCCGCCTTCACCACCGAACGGCCACTGGGGGTCAATCAGGAACAGTAGTTATACTCGCGTTGGGTCGGGCGGGTTATGCTTCTCGATAAAGGCGACGATGGCGGTGGACATTTCCAGCCGCCGGGCCTCGACCGACGACCAGTGGTCCTCGCCCTTCAGTTCGATGAAGGTCATGTCCTTGCCCGCCGATTTGAGCGCACGTTCCATCTTGCGGCTCTGGCCGATATCGACGACGATATCGTCCTTGCCGTGGATGAGCAGGACGGGGACCGTGACCTTATCGACGAACTTGATCGGTGAAATCTGATCGAGGGTCTTGCGATCGCCGACCGAGCGCTTGAGCGACAACATCATCGGGCTGGTGCTGGAACCCGACTGGCTGGTGTCGAAGTCGAGCATGGACTTGATGTCGGAGATCCCTGCCACCGATACGGCGCAGTTATAGACGCCGGGATCGAGGGTCACCCCGGCCAGAGCGGCATAACCGCCATAGGAGGCCCCGACGATGGCGACTCGTTTGGGATCGACCAGCCCTTGGGCGACCAGATGGCGGACGCCGTCGGACAGGTCGGTCTGCATTTTCCGGCCCCACTGACCGTAACCGGCCTCGACAAAATCGTCGCCGTAACCGGTCGAGCCCCGGAAGTTCGGTTGCAGGACGGCATAGCCGCGCGAGGCATAGAGCTGAACCTCCCAGTCGAAGCTGGAGGTATCGCGCGCATGGGGACCGCCGTGCGGCAGCACGATCAGGGGCAGGTTTTTGGCGTCACGATGGGGCGGCAAGGTCAGGTAACCGTGGATCGTCAGCCCGTCCGTTGCCTTGTAAGAGATCGGCTTTTTCTGGGTGATCCATTCCGGCGGTAGGTCGGGATAGTTCTCACCGACCGCGACATAATCCTTGCTGCCGAAATCGATGTAATAATAGGTGCCAGGGTCGTCGGGGCTTTCACCGTAAATGATGACCTTGCGCGGGTCTTCGGCAGCAAATTCGTAGATGGAGACATTATAGCCCGGCATGGCCTTCTGACACACTTCGGCGATGCGCTTTAGCTGAGGGTCGCTGTATTCGTAGCTCACCCAATCGTCCCAGCGCGCGAAACCGGCAAACAGCCGCGTCGTCGGATGGAACCGCGGCGCGCGATTATAGCCGCCCTTGTCCAGCGGTTCGGAGAGCGTGCCGTCGGATTTGACCTCTAAATATTCCCCGGCATTGTCGCCGGAGTCTAGGTAGATGATGGCCGAATTTTCATCCCGGCCCAGACCGATCAGCGACGGGTAGTCGATGGCTTCCTTCTGGGTGAAAACGGGCCGCCAGAAGCCCTTTTCGTTGCGCATCAGCAGGCGCCATTCCTTGCGCAGGCGAACATATTCCGAGCGCGCCACCAGCACGCCCGACGGGGTCACGACCCATCCGTGGGTATCGCTGTTCGCCGTATCGATCAGCTTGCCCTTGATGGTGTCGAAGTCGAACCGGTACAGTAAAAGGGGGAAATCACCCAGCATCTGATAGTTGGAGGCGGTGATATAGTATTTGCCGTCCTGTTTTATGCGATTGATGTCGCCTTCGACGATATTGTAATGACCACCCATATCGTCGAACAGGGTACGGATCTTGCCCGTTTCTATGTTGATGCAATGGGCCTGGGTATGTTCCTGACGGCTGCCGGCAAAGGCTTCCAGCCCTATCGTCGTAGAGACCTGAACCACGACATTACGCTCATCGCCCCAGATCACCGAACGGACCTTGCCGGTTCCCAGATCGAAGGTGCGAACGTCGCCACCCGTCGTCACCTGAGTCAGGAGCACGAAACGGTCCCTGACCCACGTGATCAGCGCAATGCGCTTCCCGTCCGGCGACAGGCTGACGTCGTGAACAGCCGGTTTCCGGCAAAAGGCGTCGAGGGCCGGTTGCGGCGGTATCTTGTGCGGCGGGATATTGTTCTGGGACGCTGGCGCAGACATCGTTTCGGCAGCCCTTGCCCCCAACGGTACGATGCTTACACCCAACAAGCTGCCCATAACGGCGCGCCGGTCAAATACCTGTTTCATCTGGCTATTCCCCCACATAGTCCCGGCGCTCACCCCGAACACCTTTTTCAGCTTAATCAGCCGGATCGAAGACGACAAGTCTCAACGGTAAAATACCCCCGCAGATTGAGCGTGATAGAATAGCCGGGCCAATGCAATAGTAAAACGCGCTTCCCCTCAGGTCTGAAATCCGCTACGCCACGCCTATAAAACCCCGGCATAACGGGACTACCCAGGACATATCCATGACCACCGCCCAGATCGAGCCCACCGGGACCAAGCCGGTCAATTCCCCGGCTCAGGTGCTTGTCGCCAGCCTGATCGGCACGACGATCGAGTTCTTCGATTTCTACGTCTACACGACCGCCGCCGTGCTGGTGTTTCCGACGCTGTTCTTTCCGACCAGCGACCCGACCTCGGCACTGTTGCAGTCGTTCGCCACCTTCTCGCTGGCCTTTTTCGCCAGACCCATCGGCGCTATGGTCTTCGGGCATTTCGGCGACCGGGTCGGCCGCAAGGCGACGCTGGTCGCGGCCTTGCTGACCATGGGGATTTCGACGGTGCTGATCGGCTGCCTGCCGTCCTACGCGCAGATCGGCGTCTGGGCGCCCTTCCTGTTGTCGCTGTGCCGGTTCGGTCAGGGGCTCGGTCTGGGGGGCGAATGGGGCGGTGCGGTGTTGCTGGCGACCGAAAACGCGCCGGAAGGCAAGCGTTCGTGGTACGGCATGTTCCCGCAGCTGGGGGCACCGCTGGGACTGCTGCTCTCGTCGGGCGCGTTCTGGATTCTGCTGCATTTCATTTCTCAGGAGGCGCTGCTAAGCTGGGGCTGGCGCATACCGTTCATCGCCTCGCTGGTACTGATCATGGTCGGTCTGTGGGTGCGTCTGTCGATCACCGAAACGCCGGAATTCCAGCAGGCCATCGACAAGGAAGAGCGCGTCAAGGTGCCTCTGGTCGACATTTTCGCCCGCCACAAGCGCAGCCTGTTTCTGGGCACCTTCGTGGCACTGGTCACCTTCGTCCTGTTCTATATCGGCAGCGCCTGGCTCCTGTCCTACAATACCAAGGTTCGCCAAATCCCCTATATCGACGCGCTGGAAATCCAGATTCTGGGGTCGCTGGCCTTCGGTCTGTTCATCCCCCTGTCGGCCAAACTGGCCGAACGTTTCGGACGTCGTGAAGTCCTGATCGGCACGACGATCGCCATCGCGCTGTTTTCGTTCCTGCTGCCGGTCCTGATGGGCGGCAGCGAAGCGGGTATTTTCGTTTTCGCGGCTCTGGCCATGGCGCTGATGGGAATGACCTACGCCCTGATCGGCACGGCGCTGGCCGCGCCGTTTCCCACCAGCGTACGCTATACGGGCTCGTCCCTGACCTTCAATTTCGCCGGTATTTTCGGGGCGTCTCTGGCGCCCTATGCCGCGACGTGGTTACAGAAAACCTACGGCCTGAGCCATGTCGGCTACTATCTGCTGGCGGCGGCGCTGATTACGCTGCTGTGCATTTTCGCGTCGGGCAAGGACGAGGTCTAATCCTCGGTCGGCGTTTCGATGATGACCGGCGCGCCTTCGGAGGCCGGGACGACGGGGGCCTTGTCGTTCGATATGATGGGGGCAGCCTCGGGCAAGGGTTCGACCGTATCTCGCGCTTCGGATTCGGCGTTACGACACACATCGGTGCAGATCATGACACCGGACGAAGGCTTGTCGGACGCCAGATATACGGCCTTATCCCCGCGCGGCGCAGTGGGCTCGGAATAGGTGTTAGACGGCTCGACCCATGTGTCCGCCACAGGTCGATAGGCGGGCACCTCAAAGGCCGACGGTGCAAAGGCGTAGCCGAAGGTTCCGGTATTTTGAGCCTGTATCGGTAACACCGGGCGCACGTCGAGCTTTTCGCGCACGACCTCGGAGGTATCCGGGTAGAGGTTGCGCGGATCGGCATAGGCGTGCGGTTGAGCGTCCTCGGGCATATCACCTCCTGTTACCTGCGTGGCAATAACGACGGTGGCGAGGGCAGTCACCATCAAACCCGTCCATAAACTGATGGACAGGGCATGGCGCGGTTTCACCCTGGTTTGCACACCGCCCGATCGGTTCCAGGCGCGGGCCTCAAGCAAGGTGCCGGACAGCAAGGGCCTGATCGGCATGACGACCTCCTCAGTCAAAGCCTAAGTGGCGGATGAACGCACCAGTTCGGTATCGGGCGCCGTCTGGTTCTGACGACGCTTGAGACCCTTGATGAAGGAAACGGCCGCGATGGCGGCCAACCCGATGGTGACGGCGGCGCTCAGGCCGGGGGCGGCGCGGCGGATGAACGGCGCATTGACCAGAGCGGCAGCGGCCACGAGTTGCGGCGATTGCGGTTGTTTGGTGAAGGCCTGCGCGAAGGGCAGAACGCTTAAGATACGGTTGGCGTTGGTGAGGAGTGCGGTTTTCATGGCGAATCCTGAGGCTGATTTGTCCTCAGCCTACGCCGCCGCGCATAAGAATGACCTTCGGGCCGCCTGCCACGCGCATCAAAAAACTATCTTGCTCATCAAAAAATGGGGGGATTATTCCTTCGGCGGGACGCGAACCTTCGCCTGTTGTTCAAAGGCATAGCCCGCACGCAGCAGGCCTTCGTCCGACCATTGGGTGCCGATAAACGACAGGCCGAGCGGCAAGCCCTGCACATAGCCCATCGGCACGGTCAGGTGCGGATAGCCCGACATGGCCGGCCACTGGCTGGCCGACGGGCCGCTGAATTGATCGCCATTGACCTCGTCTGACAACCACGGCAGGCCATAGGTCGGGGCGACGAGAAGGGTGACGTTGTAGGATTTCAGCAGACCGTCGATATGGCTCTGCGACACAGAGCGGGCCTTGGCGGCGGCCAGTTTGTAGGCCGGATCGTCGAGCCCTTTGGTGGTTTCGGCATCGACGAAGAAGGCCTGACCGAAGAAGGGCATTTCGGTCGCGGCATGGGCGGTGTTGAAGGCGATGACCTCGGCAAGCGTGCGCGTTTTCACCGTCGCGGGCGTGGTGGCCAGATAGGCGTTGAGGTCGGCCTTAAGTTCGGTCTTTAAAACGGTCAGTTCCGCTTCGCCCAGCCCTTCGATGCGCGACACCGGGATGTCGACCAGCACGGCCCCGGCAGCCTCCAGAGATTTGAGCGCGGCGTTGAACACCGGCTCGATCTTGCCCGGTCCGCCCGTGCGGTCGCGCAGGACGCCGATGCGGACGCCTTTCAGGGCATCGGGCGATAACCGGGCGGTGTAATCGAGCTTATGCCCGTCGGCCTCGGCTGTGGCAGAATCGGCGGGATCGCTGCCCGCCATGACGCCGAGCATGACGGCGACGTCTTTTACGCTGCGAGCCATCGGTCCGGGGATATCCTGAGAATGCGAGATCGGCACGACATGGGTGCGCGAAATCAGGCCCATCGAGGGTTTCAGGCCGACGATACCGTTCATGGCCGAGGGACAGACCACCGACCCGTCGGTTTCGGTGCCGACGGCCAGCACCGCGAAGCTCCACGCCACGGCGACGCCGCTGCCCGACGACGACCCGCAGGCCGAGCGACGCGCATCGTAAGCATTGCCGGTCAGCCCGCCCACCGCGCTCCAGCCGCTCATCGAATCGTTGTCGCGGATATTGGCCCATTCAGACAGGTTGGTCTTGCCGAGGATGACCGCGCCCGCCGCGCGCAACCGCGCCACCACCGGGGCGTCGCGCCCGGTGACATTGTCTTTGAGCGCCAAAGATCCCGCCGTGGTGGCGATCGGGTCTTTGGTCTCGACATTGTCCTTGATCAGGACCGGAATGCCATGCAACGGCCCGCGGATTTTTCCGGCCTTGCGCTCGGCATCCAGCGCCTTCGCCTCGGCCACGGCATTGGGGTTGAGGACGATGACCGAATTCAGACCTCTGGATTTATCGAAGGTCTCGATGCGTTTGATCGAGGCGCGGGTCAGGGCTTCGGCGGAGGTCTCGCCTCTACGCATGGCCGCTTGCAGGGACTCGACCGAGGCTTCCTTTACGACGTCGGTTTTCGGCGCCGCGCTCACCGGACCTATAGACAGAACCGCCACCAGCATGATCGGTAAAATCGTTTTCATCGCCGTTTCCTTTGAAAAACCCCGGCAAAGGTTACACGGCAAACCGCTTGCCGCAAGCGCCGCATTACAAATACCGAAACCCGAAGAACGGCGATTTTCAAAAACAACGAATGGTGTATGGTTCCCTCAGAGCCCCCACCAAGGCTGTTCAAAAGCCGCCATCATGCACCCGGCGGCCGAGGGGCTGGGAAACATCAAAGGAGATATTATGCGTATTTCTCACCTTATTGCCGTGGCCGCTCTGGTCGCTGGCAGCGCCTTCGCTTTTGCTGGCACGTCCTACGCCGGCACCCAGGTTATCGCCAGCGGCACCGCGGTTGGAAAGTGTCTGGATGTCGCCGGCAACACAGGAGCTATCGTTCTTTGGGGCTGCCATGGCGGCTCAAACCAAAACTTCGTTTTCGCTTCCGGCAACTATGGTCAACTAAAGGTTAATGACAAATGCCTGAGCACCTCGGCCGTCTCCTTTAACCAAAAAAATGGTACGCCTCTGGTCGTCACGAATTGCAACAGCTCGCCGGCTCAAAAATGGGTTAATGACGAGAAAGGCTTCCTGCGCAATGAAGAAGGCTTTTGCGCCGATGTCCAATTCGGAAGTAAAAGCGACGGCGCCCGTATCATCGCCTACAAATGCGAAGAAGAATGGGCGTTGTGGAGTAAAAAAGCGGCGAAGAGCAATCAGCGCTTCGGCTTTGCGGACTTTGTCCCGAAGAAAGAACTTGCGGGGATAGCGGGCGGCGCGACGCTGACGGGTAAGACGAACAATGCTGCCACAGGTGCAGTTATCAGAAGCAATGGCCTGGTCGCGGCCGGCGGCGGTAACCTCGTCGGGAACGACGGTGCCTCGCTCATCGGAAACGACGGCTCCACCCTCGTCGCGGCGGGCGGTGGTAATGTCCTGGCCCCCAAGTCGGGTCTGGTCGCGGCGGGCGGCGGTAACTAATACAGATCAGCTCATAGGAAACGGCGCGGAGCGATCCGCGCCGTTTTTCATTTCCGTTTGGCCGCGACGACCAGTACGGCGGTGGACAGCAATATCCCCGACACCAGACCAGCTATGGCCCAGATACCCTCCGGCGTAACCCGGACACTCATGCGTGTAGCCGCAGGGCCGGCACGCAGCGCCAGATACGCCGACTGGATGTTTGCAGGTTGATCGGTCTCGCGCATGAGGAGCCTCCGGGAATTATCGTCAACGCAGTATAGCCGCTTGTGTAGCCGACTGAAATGACTACCTTGCCCGAATGCCCGCCTTCCGCCGCCCGCTCAGCGATAGAGAAATCCGCGCCCTGCCCGTTCGGCTTACCGCTGCGCTGGCGCTGGACACGGTACAGCTGATCGCGGCACATCACCCGGTATCGCGCCTGTCACAACTGATCGGCCGCAGCGCCCTGATCGTCGTGCGCGGACGGTGCATCTTCTGGCCGAACCTGCCCGACGATCTGTCGGCACAGCCTGAGACTCTGGCCCTTCTGGCGCACGAACTGACCCACATCTGGCAATATGCCAATGGCATGACCCTGTGGCGCTATATGTGGCGCGAACGCGGGCGTTATCGCTACAGACTTGTCCCCGGTCAGGGGTTTACGGGCTATGGTTATGAACAGCAGGCGGCGATGGTCGAAGACTGGGTGCGCGGTCTCAACGGCCTGAAATCGCGCTGGGGGACGGCGACCGGCGCGGAATTACAGGCGCTTCTGCCGTTCCCGCATTGACATAACGGCATTCGGCCATCCTTAATAAGCGCCTCGCCAGCTTGACGGAAGCCGCCCCCGTGCTCGACGACGATAATCTGTTCACCCTGCTCGCGTTGGCCAGCGTCGCTCTGGCGCTGATCGTCGGTCTGTGGCTACTGCTGTCGGCGCTGGCGCATCTGGGGCTGGCCCTGATCCGCGCCCTGAGTGGAAAGCCTCCACGCTTCAACGGCTGGACCGCCGCGCGCGCTCTGATCGCGCTGGGGGCCGTGGCCATCGTCGCGACCGGCCACGTCGCCGTGCAGCAGGGCGTCCTTGATGATCATCCCCTGCTCCTGCCCGCAGGCGGCCTGATCGCCATGTTCGGCCTGATCGGCGCCCCGCTGCTGCTCGTCATCGCCCGCATCCGGCTGGTCGATATGGAGCGTCCGCAGAATGCCGAAGGCTGGCCTCGATTCCGGCTGGCGCTCAAAAACGGCGGCCTCGTCCTTGCCCTGCCCGGTATGATGACGCTTCTGGTCACCGGCAGCCTGCTGATCAACAAAAACAGCGACCCGGCCAACGGCTATTACGTCCTGCCGCGACCGACGGCCTGTTCTGTCTGGCTGAGGGGCACCGCCCCCATAGACCTGCCGTCGCAAACGGGGCCGCGCACCACCGGTCACCTCGCTATCGCCTCGGAATTCTGGCTCGATTCGACCGTCAACGCCCTGACCTTCAGCCTGTTCGACGCCACCGGCTGCTATCTGCGCCGCGTCGATTACAACCGCGAAAGCCCGCGCATGGTCGCCAGCGTCATCACCTACAATCTGATCCTGATCTTCGTCGTTTCGACCATCGTCGTCTCGGTCTTCCGCCACAAGGTCCGCCAGGGCGTCAACAAAGGCCTGAGCACCCATCATCCCGTACAGGAGCCCGTGTAGTGGCCGAACCGAAAACCCAACCGACCGATGTCGATCCGCGCACCTATATCGAGACCGAAGCGCCGGAAAAGCATCGCGCCGACGCCCTGCGCCTGATCGATCTGTTTACTGAGGCCACCGGCGAGGCCCCCGTCATGTGGGGCCCGGCCATCGTCGGTTACGGTCGTTACACCTATGTCAATTCATCGAAAAAGCCCGCCGACTGGCCGCTGGCCGCCTTTTCGCCCCGCAGCGCCAACCTGACTTTGTATGTCCTGTCGGGCGATACGGACAAGTCCGGCTATCTGGCTAAACTCGGCAAGCACAAGGTCAGCGGATCTTGCCTGCACATCAATCGCCTGAGCGATGTCGATGAGACGGTCTTGAAAGACCTGATCCTCGACAGCTATACGGCGATGAAAGTCAAACACCTGTCCTGAGTTATAAGCCGCGTATGTGGCTTTTCCCCGTTTTGGCCTGCCCTTAATTCCGCCTTGATATTTTCATCCTGCGTTCAGCCTTATTTCCGTAATATCCTCCCGTTACAACGTCATTTCAAAGAATAATGGTGGACCTCCTCATGTTTAAGCGTATCAAGCCGCTCGTTCTGGCGAGCGTCCTCAGCATCGGCGTCGGGTCGGCCAGTCCCATGCTCATGGCCGCGCCTGCCGTGTCTGAAAACGTCCAGAAGGAAGTCTCCGCCGATCAGGCTTTCCCGTTCCTGTCGAAATTCCTGGCCGTGCCGGTGTCCGAGCGCGACGAGATGACGGTCGCCTATCTCCTCAAAATCAAGAACGGCAGCGCCCGCGACGGGTCGATCGTCCTCAAGCACAACGGCCAAAGCCAGAAGCTGAGCATCCTCGGCGACGGCCGCATCTCGCCCCTGCCGACGCTGTCCCAGCTTCGTGGCGGTGCGCGCATCGTGGTCAGCGGGCCCAAGGATATGTCGGTGGCGATGAAGGTGCGCATCTACGCCACCGAAACCCCGGCGAAGACCATGCCCGCCGCCCCGCTGATCAAGGCCGTCGATCAGACCAGTCGTGTGCTGAAAAAGATCGCCGGCGCACTTTACGCCCTGACGCCCAAACCCGACCGCCTGTACTTCGTCGGCGCCGGCAATGGCCGCGTCACCCTGGCCGACGGCAGCGTGAAGATTTTACCGAAGACGGCAGTGGCCGACGCCTATCCGGCGGGGACGCCCTATTTCGTTCCCGCAGACTATCAGGGCGCCGTCAGCTTCACCTTCGACGCCGCACCCTCGCGCATCGGCATCGACGATAGAGCGAAGTAAGCCCTATTTTCGCCAAAAGCCTGCCGCCAACTGCGGCAGGCTTTTTTTGATGTTGAGTTGTCTATCCTGGGGGAACTTATGCTCATCGACCGTCGCGTGCTTATCCTGTCGTCTGCGGCCCTGGCCTTGTCCGGCTCCACCGTCTGGGCCGAGGACAAGGAGAAGGACATGCCGTGCGACAAGCTCTTCATGTTCCTGCGCAACTATCTGGAGTTGCCCGCCGCCGACCGCACCCACTTCAAGCTGGCCTATCGCCTGAGCGTGACCGGCGCGGCCCTGAGCGACGTGAAACTGCTGCTCAAACATAACGGTCAGACCCAGAGTCTGGCCATCGCCCCCGACGGTCTGGTGACCCCGCCCTCGCTGGCCGCGCTCAAGGCCCATGCGCCGATAGAGTTTTCCATGCCCAAGGGTACGAAGCTCAGCCTCACCTTCTCGATTGCCGGCAGCCTGCCCAATGCCACGAACTATGCGGCGGCGGACCTGAAAAAGAGCGTCGATCAGGCCCGCGCCGGGGCGAAAAAGGCCGCCGGAATCGCCGCCATGGCCGTGCCGAACTTCGACCGGATCATTTTCTCGCACACCGGATCAGGGCAGGTCGTGCTGGCCGACGGCAAGACGCAAGCCCTGCCGATGATGCCGAAAAACAAGTCCTGGCCCGCCGCGCCCTATTTCGCCCCGGTGATGTGGCCGACCGCCGTGCGCGTCACGCTCGACAAGGCCCCCAGCCAGTTGTCGATCGGCGACAAACCCAAAAGCTAGGCTGTTTGCCTTAGCCGCATCAGGGTTACATAGTTGCCCAGCAGACCTGCCGCGTAGGCCGACACCGCGCACAGCGGCAAACAGATCATCACCACCCAGTTCGGATGCGGGATGATACTCATATGGATCATGTAGCTCGCCACCAGCAGGATGCCGGTCAGCCAGGCCGGAAAGGCGCCGGTCCGGGCCATGCGCACGGCGACATAGCCGCCGCCGAAAACCCCCAGCGTCCACGAGACGAGTTTGATGATATAGGCGTCGGCGGGGACGGTATCGAGCAGCGCACGGATATCTTCGGGACTGGCCATGTCGAAGGTCGGCGGCGGCGGGAAGATATAGTTGCCTATCTGACGGAAGACGGTGTCGAGCACCAGCCCCAGCAGCAGGCCGGTCAATACGGCCAGCGTCACGTTCAACACACCGCGCGTCTTGTCTTCCGACCAGTCGGTGAACCAGTTGCGCAGCCGAATAAACATGGATTGTTTCGCCATTGACGCGCCTCCCTGAACCGGCTGTCAAAATGACAAGGGTTCGGCGAGAGGTCAACGGAATTATAGTAAATCGCAAGCGCATCCCAAAAAGTGTCTGCGGTTTTTGGAATCAGATGCGCGACTATCACGGAAGCGGAAGCGGGCGTGGCTTTCCGTCCTCATCGATGGCGACAAAGGTAAAGTCGGCCTCGGTGACCATGATACGTTCGTCGTTATGACGCGAGCGACGATAGGCCTCGACGCTGATCTTCATCGAGGTACGGCCGACCGAGATCAGTTCGGCATAGACCGAGACTTCGTCGCCGACATGAACCGGCGTATGGAAGGTCATGCCTTCAACGGCGATAGTGGCAGCCCGGCCCACGGCACGGCGCGCGGCGACATTGCCCGCCGCCAGGTCCATCTGCGACATCAGCCAGCCGCCGAAAATATCGCCGTTGGGATTGGTGTCGGCGGGCATGGCGATGGTACGGATGGCGATATTGGCCTCGTTGGGGCCTTTAGCGGTGGATTTGGAGCGCATCAGCAGGGTCTCGGTGATTTTATCGTGGAGATATCAAACCGCGCCCGCGTCGTTGTTGCAATGCAAAAAGCGTCGGAACCTTGGTTCCGACGCTTTTTATTACTCTGTCCGAGGACGAAGGTCTTAGGCCTTGGCGCGAACCGGAGCCGCACCGCCTTCGCGCTGGATGCGCTTGCGGGCCAGCTTGCGGGCGCGACGCACGGCTTCCGCCTGCTGACGGGCGCGCTTTTCCGAAGGCTTTTCGTAATGCACGTGACGCTTCATTTCGCGGAAGGAACCTTCACGCTGCATCTTCTTCTTCAGGGCCTTGAGGGCCTGATCGACATTGTTGTCGCGGACAAAAATCTGTACCAGAGGTATCTCTCCATTCCAGTGAACCGCCAGCCCTTTTGTACGGGGCCTAGAAAAGGGCGGGGTTAAAAGACCAAGCTGCCCGCAAACTGACGTCTGCGGGCGTGTGGGGAAGGGCAATACAGCAAGCCCGCGCTCAATTCAAGCCGAACCGTCGGCGAAAATGCCCTTATTTACCCTCATCGTTGAAATGCGCGGTAAATTTATCGCCCCTGCCGCTGACTTGACCGTCACGTTTCGTCACAGGGCTGGATTTCAGCTTGGCGGCCCCCGGTTGAAAGCCTAATATAGCACAATGACCGACGTCCTTACCGCTCTGGAAACCGAACTGGCCCACGCCGTGGCCGCCGTCATGCCGGATCTGGGCCTAAACAGCCTGTCCGTGCGTGCGGGCGCCAAACGAATCGGCCTCAGCGACGCCGAGGTGGCGCTGGTCTGTCCCAACGGCCCCGCCGATATCGCCGCGATTCTATGGCGCGAAGGCGACCGCGCGGTCGAGGCCGAATGGACCGACGAGACCTTATCGGGTTTGAAAATCCGCGAAAAGATAGCCACCCTGCTGCGCGCCCGACTGGCCGCCGCCTGTGTCAATGAAGCGGTGACGCACCGTCTGGTCGGCCACCTGTGCCTGCCGCAGCATCTGGGGCTCTATAAGCGCCTGTTGTGGGAGTCCGCCGACCTCGTCTGGCGCAAGGCGGGCGATGTGGCGCTGGACGAGAATCACTACTCCAAACGCCTGATCGTGTCAGGCATTCTGGCGACGGCTTTGATGACGCGGCTGACGCGCGGCCTTGAGGCGCAAAATGAACAGATCGACCGCAATATCGATCAGGTCATGGCGTTCGAAAAGTGGAAAGCAAAACTGCCGTTCAAGCCGGAATCGGCATTGCTGAATGTCGTGGAAACTTTGGGAAAGCTGCGTTTCGGGTCAGCGGCCTGACTCCCTCCTCCCCATCGCTGCGCGACAGGGAGGAGAAGATTACACCGCCCGCTTCAACCGGTTGATATGGCCCATCTTACGGCCTTCGCGCGGATCATCCTTGCCATAGACATACAACCGGGAATTCGGTTCCTGCGACAGGGTTTCCCACGCCAGAATGTCCGGCCCCAGCAGATTGGTCATCTCAACCTGAAAACGCGCGGTCGTGTCGCCCAGCGGCCAGCCCGCCACGGCGCGGATATGCTGCTCGAACTGATCGCAAAGACAGCCGTCCTGCGTCCAGTGTCCGGTATTGTGGACGCGCGGCGCGATCTCGTTCAGCACCAGTTCGTCGCCGTCAAGCACGAACAGCTCGACGCCCAGAACGCCTACATAATCAAGACCTTCCAGCACCTTCCTCGCGATATCTTCGGCACGTTTTTTCAGCGTTTCCGATATCGTCGCCGGGGCCAGGGTCGTGGACAATATGCCCTTCACGTGGTGGTTTTCACCGACGGGATAGGTTCGCACCTCGCCATTGAACCCGCGCGCCGCGATCACCGACACTTCGCGCAGAAAATCGGCCTTCGCCTCCAGAATGGCCTTCGCACCGTTCAGGCTCTCGAAGGCGGCCCGGACTTCGTCTGCGTGGCGAATCCACACCTGACCCTTGCCGTCATAGCCTTCGCGACGCGTCTTCAAAAGCGCGGGTACACCATTGATCGCAATCGCTTTTTCAAGGTCATCAAGCGTGTTGACTTCGTAAAAATCAACCGTCGAAATACCGACCGACCGCGCAAAGGTCTTTTCCAGAACGCGGTCCTGCGTGATCCCCAAGGCGCGAGCGTTCGGCGCGACCTTCGCCCCTTTCGAGACAAGGTATTCCAGCGACGAGACCGGCACGTTCTCGAATTCGAACGTAATCACGTCGGACGCCGCAGCAAAACGATCCAGCGCCGCCTCATCGGTATAGCGGGCGACCTTGGATACCGCCGAGACGCTGGCGGCGGGCGATTCCGCGTCGGGGCCGTAAACCACGACCTTGAAGCCCAGACGGCTGGCGGCCTGAGACAACATGCGCCCCAGTTGACCGTCGCCAAGGATACCGATCTTCGAACCTAAAGGCAGTGGCGTCACTTTAGTCCTCAACACTTTCCGGCACACCGTCAGTCTGGGCGGCACGCAGAGCCTCGATCCGCTGGCTCAATTCGGGGTCCGTCAGGGCCAGAATCTGCGCCGCCAGAAGCCCGGCGTTCTTGGCGCCCGCTTCACCGACGGCCAGAGTGCCCACCGGAATGCCGCCCGGCATCTGCACGATCGACAGCAGCGAATCGATGCCTTTGAGGCCGTCGCGCACCGGCACCGGCACGCCCAGCACCGGCAAGGTCGTCATGGACGCCGTCATGCCCGGCAGGTGCGCCGCACCACCTGCCCCGGCGATGATGATCTGAAAACCGGCGGCCTTGGCCCCCTTGGCAAATTCGACCATGCGCTCAGGCGTGCGGTGCGCCGAGACGACGCGCGCGTCATAGGCGACCCCCAGTCCGTCGAGCGCCTCGGCGGCCTTTTTCATGACCGGCCAGTCGGAGCGCGACCCCATGATGATGGCGACTTTGGGGGTGGTTTCAGGTTGTGCCATAGAGCGCTCACACACTTGCGGAGGAGGGATATAGTTAAGCTGCGCGCACTATAGGAAGAAAGCCTTCACCGCAAGATTTAACACTCGCATGACAACGAAAAGGTCGCTAAAGTCCGCCACATGAGCCTCCCTCCCCCTGCGTCTCAGAATGATCCGGACAGCCCGCGTCCTGTCGCGACGGGCGGCTATACCGCGTCGATGCAGAACCTGCTGCAAAGCCATTTTGGCGGCGCATCAGCCGGGCTTTCGACACCCCGTCCCGTGCCGCAACCCGTTCAGTCTCCCGCACCGCTTGCAGAGGCCGGCGAGGAATGGCCTTATGCGGCGCGCGCCCTGATCGACAGCCTGATCAAAGAAAATGCCCGCCTGAAAGCCGACGTAAAGGCCCTGTCCGAGCAGGCCCAGGCTGCCGAGCATCTGGCCGATCACGACGTCCTGACGCCGACGCTCAACCGCCGCGCCTTCCTGCGCGACATGGCCCGCGCCATGAGCGACTGCAAACGCTACGGCGAGACCGCGACCCTGATCTTCCTCGACATGGACGGCTTCAAGAGCATCAACGACACCTATGGCCACGCGGCAGGCGATACGGCCCTGATCTATGTCGCCGACCTTCTGCGCGCCAATGTCCGCGAAGGCGACAGCGTCGGGCGCATGGGCGGCGACGAATTCGCCATCCTGCTGCGCCACGCCGATATTTCCGTCGCCAGATCCAAGGCGCAGAAGCTTGAAGCCGAACTGCATCTTGGGACGTTCGAATATCAGGGGCTGTATCTCAAGGCCGCGGGCTCGTTCGGTGTGCGCGCCTATGACGGGCAAAAATCGGCCGAGGAATGGGTATCGGAAGCCGACGCGGCCATGTTCCTCGTTAAAAAGTCCAATCGTTAGCGCACGCCAAAAAGTGTGAAGCGGTTTTTGGGACCACGTGCGCGGAGAAAATCATGAGCCACGTTGCGGCGGTTACGGTGGTTGTGCCCGACTATGACGAGGCCATCGCACACTATTGCGGCGGGCTGGGGTTCGACCTGATCGAGGACACCGATTTCGGCAATGGCAAGCGCTGGGTGCTGATCGCGCCACCGGGCTCGACGGAGACCCGTCTGTTGCTCGGCAAGGCCTCGACGCCCGAACAGCGTGCAGCTATCGGCAACCAGACCGGCGGACGCGTCTTCCTGATCCTGTTCACCGACGACTTCGCCCGCGACCATGCGCGGTTCAGCGTGGCGGGGGCGGTGTTTAATGAAGCGCCGCGCCATGAACCCTACGGCACGGTGGCGGTTTTTCGTGACAGGTTCGGCAATCTGTGGGATTTGTTGGAGCCTAAGGACTAAACCCTCGCGGTAGCCGGGGGGACGGGGGGACATATGGTCAAAATCCTGGCGCGACTTGCCGTCATCCTGCTGTGCTTAACCGGCACAACGGCCCATGCCCAAAACGAACCGGACGAGCGCTGGTCCGATATCACCGAGGTCATCGTCAAGGCCCCGCGCACGACGGAGGTCACCGTCCGCGCGCCCTGCCCGGCCATGTGGCGTCTGCAACGCGGCGAGTCCGTGGTCTGGGTCATGCCGACCCTGACCACGGTCACCTTCGGCATGAAGTGGGACGAGCGCTGCCTCAAACGACGGCTGAAAGGCGCAAACGCGTTTCTGGTCCAAAGCGAATGGATTCGAGTCCCCGCCGAACCGGAGTTGCTGAAAAAGGGGCGCATCCAGGACGTGGTGTCGCCGGAAACCTATGCCCGCTACAAGGCTGCCGCCCGTCGCGCCGGTGAAAGCGGCGCGCGCTACGAGCGCTTCCGCCCAGGCTGGGCCGCGAGTTTTTTCCTGAAAGACGCCTATAACAAGCATAACCTCATAAACGAAAGTTACCCCCGCCGGATACCGCTTCTGGCCAGAGGGGCCGGGGTGCCGGTTCGGGAAATCCTTCTGTTCACCGGTGACGAAGACGGACGCAACAGTCGAAACCGGCTGGACGCCGCCGGCGATGAAGCCTGTATGAACAGCATTCTCGACCGGCTCGATCATACGCACAACAAGCTTCCGGCCATGATCGAGGCGTGGCGCACCGCGGATATCGCTACCGTTTTGAAGCTGTTCCCGCCGGAAGACGAACGCTGCTTTCCGCCGCGTCAGGACGGCAAGATTATTCAGCAGGAAAACGAGCGCCGCTGGAGTCAGGCTTTGACGACGGCGCTGAACACCCCCGGCAAGACCGTGGTCGCCCTGCCGTTGAGCTGGTTTCTGTACAGGGGCGGCGCGCTTGATCAGGTGCGGCAGGACGAGGCTGTCATCGTCACCCTGCCGGAGGGGCTGGAGGATTAAAGCGATATGCCGAAAAGTGTGTAGCGGTTTTCGGCTACAATATCGCGACCAAATCTAAAGACTAAACAGCGATTTATGCTGACTGATGGCAAAGCTGTCGGTCATGCCCGCTATATAGTCGCAGACGACGCGGGCGCGCTGGGCCTCGGTGTCCTTGGTGCAGACGCGCCCGAACCAGCCCGGCGGCAGGACTTCGGGCTCTTCCATGAACAGGGTGAACATCTGACCCAGCACGCGCTTGGCCTGAGAGCGCGTGCGGTTGACCATGAAGTGCTTGTACATCTTTGCATAGAGGAAGGCGCGCAGCCGCGACAGGTCTTCGTTGACGGCGTGCGAGAACTGCACCATCTGGCGTTTCGCGCGGCGGACGTCCTCGGCGGTCTCGATGCCGTCGGCCCTGAGGCGGGTTTCGGTTTCCTGACAGACGTCGCGGATCATGAAACCGATGACACGGCGGATGGCTTCCAGTCGCAGCAATCGCGTATCGATCAGCGGCCAGTCCTTTTCGACCTCGGCGATGGCCGGGCCGATCAACGGAATATCCCGCAGTTCATCGAGCGTGAACAGACCGGCGCGCAGGCCGTCATCGACATCGTGGTTGTTGTAGGCGATGTCGTCCGAAATGGCCGCGATCTGGGCCTCAAGCGAGGCATAGGTTTCCAGCCGCAAATCCCAGACATCCGAAAAATCGCCGACCGATTTCCACGACGGCTTCCCCAGCTTATGTGCCACGGGGCCGTTGTGCTTGATGATGCCTTCCAGCGTTTCCCAGGTCAGATTGAGCCCCTCGAAGGCCGGGTAGCGGTGCTCCAGCCGCGTCACAATGCGGAAGGTCTGGACGTTGTGGTCGAAGCCGCCCCACGGCTCCATCATGGCGTGCAGTTCGTCCTCGCCCGCATGACCGAAGGGCGAGTGGCCGAGATCGTGCGACAGGGCGATGGTTTCGGCCAGATCCTGATCGGCCCCCAGCGTATGGGCCAGCGACCGCGCCACCTGAGAGACCTCCAGCGAATGGGTCAGGCGCGTGCGGAAATAGTCGCCTTCGTCGGCGACGAAGACCTGCGTCTTGCCCTTGAGGCGGCGAAAGGCCGTGCAGTGGATTACCCGGTCGCGGTCGCGCGCGAAGGGCGTGCGCGTCGAGCTTTCGGCCTCCTGATAGAGCCTGCCTTTCGAGGTAGCGGCGTTTTCGGCAAAGGGGGCAAGCGTGAGGGTCATGGAGGTCCGTGCAACAGAATCGGCAGATAATGACGCGCAGGATACGCCTTTGGCGGCGACTTGTCCCTTCCCGATCAGGACACAACCGGGTCTGCGCGAAAATATGAGCCTTGCCCCCTAAAACTCCGCCGCGTTTGCCTCTATATTGGCGGCATGACCCAGATTACCCTGTCTGGCGCCGCGGCGCGCCACATCAATCATCTGTCCAGCGAAGCCGGGCACCCGATCATGCTGCGCGTCGCCGTCGATGCCGGGGGCTGTTCTGGGTTTCAGTACAATCTCGATCTGGTCGAGGCGGCGGAAGACGGCGATGCGGTCATCGAATATCAGGGCGCGAAGGCACTGGTCGATGAAATTTCCGCGCCCCTGCTGTCGGGCTCGATCATCGACTATGTCGAGGAACTGGTCGGCGCGCAGTTCAAGATTTTGAACCCCAATGCCAAATCGTCCTGCGGCTGCGGCGTGAGCTTTTCGATTTAATGCACTTCATACTCCCCCGGCTTGCCGGGGAAGGTGGATTTGACGCCGACGGCGTCAAAGACAGTGGGGGGGGGGCGCCTAGTTGCAACGGTCTCGGGCCTGACATAAGTAAGAACCCCCACCACCGCATCTCACCACTTCGTGGCTCGTGCGGTCCCCCTCCCCAGTAAACTGGGGAGGTATGAAACAGGACAGCGGACGCGCTATGAAATTTTTCACCTACAACGTCAATTCGGTCAATGCGCGCCTGCCACTGATCCTCGACTGGGTCGCCGAGGCCCAGCCCGATGTCTGCGCCTTTCAGGAACTGAAGTGCATCGACGAAAAGTTTCCCTATGAGGCCTTCGAGTCGCTCGGATACAACGTCGCCGTCCACGGTCAGAAGACCTATAACGGCGTCGCCCTGATCTCCAAATACCCGCTGATGGACGTCGAAAAGGGCCTGCCCGGCGAGGACGAGGACGAACAGGCGCGCTATATCGAGGCCGTGGTCGATGGCCCCGTGCCGGTGCGGGTGACCTCGATCTACCTGCCGAACGGCAACCCGATCGGTACCGACAAATACGCCTATAAGCACCGCTGGTATCAGCGGCTGATCGCGCGCGCGAAAGACATTCTGGCCTATGAGGAACTCAGCATTTTATCCGGCGATTTCAATACCATCCCGTTCAAGGCTGACCTCTATCGCGAATCTGCCTGGCTTGATGACGCGCTCTATCAGCCCGAAACACGTGCGGCGTACCAGACTCTAAAAAACCTCGGCTATACCGACGCCTTCGACGTGCTGCCGCCCGCCGACAACCGCTATACCTTCTGGGATTATCAGGCCGGGGCGTGGCAGAAGAACGAAGGCATCCGCATCGACCATCATCTGTTGTCACCGCAGGCCGCCGACCGCCTGAAAGGCTTCGAGATTCACAAGGACGCGCGCGGCAAGACGCACGAAACCGCGAAACCCTCGGATCACGTGCCGGTCGGCGTCGAACTGCTCACCGAAAATTAACCCCCGCCGCCTAAGACTTGATTCGTAAGCTTTTCTTAAGCACATCCTATCTTGACGCGCATTTAATCCGAAAACCGCTTACACTTTTCGGAATGCGCTTTATTTCATGGCTTGGCGGTAGAATGGAACAGGCCCTGCGCGTCATCTTGTGGTTCGGGTTTGCGGCGCTGGCCCTGACCCTGATTGCGTCCGGCGCTCTGTGGTGGTTCGAAAATACCCGTCGGCTGGCGCGTGGCGTTACCACGGCGCTAGGCCACGCCCCTGATGCTCTCGTTTTCGACACGCGCAACACCAAGGCTGCCGGTCTCGATTTCAGCCACGGCGATCTGGCGATCCTATGGGATATCGGCCGGCACGGGCTGGTCTTTACCTTTGACGAGATCGAAGGCGCCGAACTGATCGTCGATGAACGCGTCGTCGCCCGCACGCAAAAGGGCGAACCGCGCCGGGTGCTGGAAGAGACCTACCCCAATGCTTCGCGCGTCGTGCTGCGGCTGATCTTCGCCGACGTCCAGACGCCGGAGTTCGAACTGACGCTGTTTGGCGATGTGACGACGAACAACGTCCACCCCAAGACCGCCACCGAGGCCGTGCAACTGGGGCGCAAGTGGTTGTCGCACGTGGACGCGGTGATCAAGCGCGTACCGCCAAAGCCCGCGTCTCAACCGCGCGCCGTTCCCCAACCCTCCCCCGACGAAGCGTAAAAAAGGCCGGTGCGAACACCGGCCTTTTCCTGTTCTATTGCACCGAGGCGGAGGCCTCCGCCAAAGCCTCGCCCGGCGTTTCTGCCACGGGCGGCAACGGCGCTTCGACCGCCGCCTTTTCAGGGATTTTGTCCGAAAGACCGAACAGCGAACCCGGCATGGCACCTATGATGGCGGCCGACAGACAGGTGGCGATGAAGCCTGCGAACAGGGCTTTCCACACCATGCCCAGCACCTCTTCGCGACGCTCCGGCATCAGCACGCCCAGACCGGTCACCGTGATGCCGACCGAGCCGATATTGGCGAAGCCGCAGATAGCGTAGGTCAGCAGCATCCGGGTGCGCTCCGACATTTCATCGACGGGAATGGCACCCAGCTTCAGGAAGGCGACGAATTCGGTCAGGGTCAGCTTGGCCCCGAGGATATAGCCGGCCTTTTGCGCCTCTTCCCACGGCACGCCTATGATCCAGGCTAGCGGCGCGAAGACGACGGCCAGACCGCGCTCCAGCGACAGGGGCTCGCCGCCGACATGGGGGAACATGCCGAGCATTATATTGACCAGCGACACGAAGGAGACGAACACGATCAGGATAGCCGAGATGTTCATCACGACCATCAGGCCGTCCGCCGTGCCCTTGGAGATGGCGTCGATGGCGCTGTCGTATTTGAGCGAAGAGTTATAATCGGCAACCGCACCGCCCTCGCCGTCCTTTTCAGGCACGATGATGCGCGACAAAAGCACGCCCGCCGGGGCCGAAACGATCGAGGCGACGAGCACGTGACCGGCGGCGTTGGGCAGGGTCGCCTTGAGGATCAGAGCATAGGCCACCATGGTCGAACCGGCGACGGTCGCGAGCCCTACAACCATCATCATGAACACTTCGGAACGCGACAGCTTCGAGAGGTAGGCGCGGATAACGATCGGGCTTTCGATCATCCCAAGGAAGATATTGGTCGCCACCGACAGGGCCGACGCTCCGCCAAGGCCCATCGTCTTCTGGAACAGGAAGCCGAAGGCCTGCGTGATCCATTTGAGGATATGCCAGTGCCACAGAAGCGCCGACAGAGCCGAGATGACGAGGATCAGGGGCAGAACCTGAAAGGCGAAGACGAACAAGGCGTTGGGGTCATTGACCGCATAGGGCTGGCTGCCGCCGCCGAGGTAACCGAAAACGAACTGCGTGCCCTGGTTGGTGGCCTGAGCCAGAGCATCGACGCCCGAATTGATGGCGTCCAGCACGGCCTGCGATTGCGGGAAAGCGAAGAACAGCAGGACCAGCAGAACCTGAACGCCGATGGCGCCGAGGGTCAGAAAGATCGGAAACTTCTTCTTGTTTTCCGAGACCAGCCAGCAGGCGAGCAGCATGAGCCCGATGCCCAGTATGCTCTGAAAATTCAACATCCCGTATGACGGCATTTACGCTTATCCCCAAAATACCAGTTGGCCGCGCGTGACGCGCGAACGGGCTTTGCACACGATTGCGCCCGCAAGCCGGTAACTATTCAATAACAGTTGAAACCAAGGCAAGCGCTTTTTACATCCGGCAATACTTATTTACGCGCCATGATAAAAAGGCGACAAATGCCTGATGACAAATCAGTCACGCAACCTGTACTCTCCGGTTGATATCGGCACACAAGGATAGGATCACGTGAGCGCACCCAACGGCATCAATGACGCCATCGTCCGCCACCTGCTGGTCGTCGACGATGACGACCGCATCCGCAACCTGCTCAAGGAATTCCTGTCGCGACAAGGGTTTCGCGTCACCGCCGCCGCCCATGCCGATGCGGCGAAACGCATGCTGCAACTGCTCGATTTCGATCTGCTGATCCTCGATGTCATGATGCCAGGCGAAGACGGATTCTCGTTGTCGAAGTGGGTGCGCCAGCATTCCAACGTGCCGATCCTCATCCTGACGGCGCGCGGCCTGCCCGACGACCGCATCATGGGCCTGAGCCTGGGGGCCGACGATTATCTGTCGAAGCCCTTCGAGCCGCAGGAGCTTCTGCTGCGTATCGAGGCCATTCTGCGCCGGACGGGGATCAAGCCCGCCCTGCCCAAGACCATCAATATGGGGCAGATCGCGTTCGATCTGGAGCGTGCCGAATTGTCGAAGAACGGCGCGATGGTGCGCCTGACCGAGGCCGAGGCGCAACTGCTCAAATATCTGGCCGAACGCGCCAATGTCCCGGTCGATCGCATGGACCTCGCCAAGGACAGCGTCGATACGACCGGCCGCGCCGTGGATGTTCAGGTCACGCGCCTGCGCCGCAAGATCGAGCCGGACCCGAAGAACCCACGCTATCTGCAAACCGTCCGCGGCAAGGGCTATATGCTGGCGCCGGACTAATTGAATATCCCCTCTCCCCCGTGGGGAGAGGGTTAGGGTGAGGGGGCTCTTTATTCCCCCCTCCTGACCGGCCCTATAGGGCCACCTTTTCCCATAGGGGCGAAGGGATATATGGCCATCTAATGCGCATACCTCGTCTCAAATTCTGGCCGCAGGCCTTCAAGCGCAAGATCCCCAAGACGCTTTGGGGCCGCGCCCTGCTTATCATCGTCCTGCCGGTCGCCCTGATGCAGGTCGCCGTGACCTGGGCTTTTTTCGACATGCACTGGGAAACCGTGACGGCCAAATTGTCGGAAGGCCTGATCGGCGACGTGTCATGGGCGGTAGACGCCTATAAGGCCGATCCGACGCGCGAAAACATGGACCGCATCTCCGCCGCCGCGCAAAAATCGATGCAGTTATCCATTGCGTTTCAGCCAGGGCGCGAACTGCCGGAAAACCGTCGTCGCAACCCTTGGGCAGCGCTCGACCGCTCGCTGAAACGCGCGCTCAACGAACAACTCGACGATCCGTTCTGGTACGACACGACGCGCTATCAGGCCTCGGTCGATATCCGCGTCAAGGTCGATGGCGGCGTCATCCGCGTCATCGCCCCGCGCGAACGGGCCTTTGCGACGCGGGCGCACATCTTCATCCTGTGGATGACCGGCGCGACTTTGGTCCTGACGGCGATTTCGATCTTGTTCATCCGCAATCAGGTTCGCGCCATCGAGCGCCTGTCGGTCGCCGCCGAGAAGTTCGGCCGCGGCGAGGACGACCCGAACTTCAAGCCCTATGGGGCCGCCGAGGTCCGCGCCGCCGCGCAGAACTTCCTCAAGATGAAGACGCGCATCCAGCGCCATATCGAGCAGCGGACCACCCTGCTCGCTTCGGTCAGCCACGATCTGCGCACACCCTTGACGCGGCTCAAGCTGGAACTGGCCATGGCGACACAGGACACCGCCACCGAACGCATGAAGCAGGACGTGTCGGAAATGGCCTATATGATCGACGAATATCTGGCCTTCGCGTCCGGCGAAATGGTCGAAAGCCCGCAGACGGTCTCGGTCAATGCTCTGCTGGAAACCGTCGTCGATGGCGCGCGCCGGGCCGGTCACACGCCGGACTTCGTGCCGCTGGGCGAGGACATCGAGACCGCCTTCCGCGTCTCGGCCATTTCACGCGCCCTGTCCAATCTGGTGATGAACGGCTTTCACTACGCCACGACGGTGCGTCTCAGCGCCGAAATCGAGCACAAAGCCGGCGGCAAGCGCTCGCTGCACATCTATGTCGATGACGATGGCCCCGGTATCGCGCCGGAAAAACGCGAGGATGCGCTCAAGCCGTTCTCGCGGCTCGATGACTCGCGCAATCAGAACAAGAAGGGCGTGGGTCTGGGCCTCGCCATCGCCCGCGACACGGTGCGCAGCCACGGGGGCGAACTGGAGCTGGATCAGAGCCCGATGGGCGGGCTGCGTGCCAATATCGGGATACCGCTGATCTAAAGCTTAACCGCGATTAACCTTGTTTTATAACGCTTTGTTGACTCTGTTGCCGCATTTTAGATGCGAAAGCGCATTCCAAAAAGTGCATGGCGGTTTTTGGATCAAATGCGCGACAAGCGAATATACCCCGTCGAAGCGCGGGGTGTGGAACAGAAGGTTCAGCATGGCACACGCCGACACCGTATCGACGCCTGCCCGTCAGCGTGCCCCCCTGAAGGCGTGCGGCGACTGCAATCTATGCTGCAAGGTCTACGACGTCGAGGACGTGGGCAAGAAGGCCGGTACACTATGCCAGCACACCCGCGAAAGCGTCGGCTGCGGCATCTGGGGCCTGCACCCACAGATGTGTCAGGATTTCAAATGTCTGTGGCTCAAGCACGAAGACCTCAATGGTCTGTGGCGACCGGATACGGCAGGCTTCGTCCTGCGTCTTGAGCCGAACGGCACGACCCTCAATATCGATGTCGATCCCGACCGTCCGGATGCCTGGCTCAAGCACCCCTATTATAACCAGTTGAAACTGTGGAGCGAAGGCATCTACCGCAGCGAAAATCTGGTGGTGGTCTATGCCCCCGAAGGCCTTTATGTGGTGACGCCCGAAGAAGACCTGTTTCTGCGCAAACCCAGGCGCGGCGATATTCTGGAAACCGGGATGGAGATGACCCTGTTCGGTCCCCGTCCCTTCGCCCGTGTCATCCCGGCAGCGCAGGCAAGGTTGCGGGCTTAACCGACAGTTACAAAACCCTCAGCCCATTGATCTGCATCCACCTCATAGGTGTCGATGCTGAAACCTTCAGGTAAGCTTGAGAAACCGGTCTGTAAAGCAAGACGCGCTCTGGCGACTTCCGCGTTTTGGAGCGTGGAATAAATACCAATCAATTTTACATCTTCTGTGCCGTCATCAAATTCATGCACATGATGCAGAGCAAAAACGGTGACCATATTGGCTCCTAACAGCAAACCCCGCAGACCGACTGCGGGGTTTGTAAGTCAGAGAGAATTTAAAAGCAATTTACTCCTGCTCGACCGTGCCTTCGCCGCTGATCTTCGTATCCAGCTTTTCCGGATGAGTCGCGATACGCACCTCGCCTTCGCCGGAAACCTCGACCTTGGCGGTCTTGCGCGGGGCGATGGTGGTTTCGCCCGAGCCCGAAATATTGACGTCGGCGTCTTCGACCCTGAGGCTTTCCAGATCGGCTTCGCCGTAGCCCGAAATATCGAGTTTAAGCGTCTTGGCCTGACCCTTGATACGGGCATAGCCGTTGCCGGTGATGGTCAGGTCGATAGCCGGCTGATCGTAGGCATCAACCTTCAGCCGCGCGTCACCGGTCAGGTTGAAGGCCTTGACCGACGGAGCGGTGACCAGCACCCGCAAGCGGTCGTCATGGGTGTCGGTACGGATGTCGCCATTGCTTATCCGGAAACTGACGACCTTTTCGTAGTCGGGACCATCCAGCATATAGAGGCGACCCTTGTCGAGACGGACGCGGTCGGCCAGCACCTTGGGGCCTTCGACCGTCACCGAGGTCGTGGTACCCTGCGTGTAGATCACCTCCGCCGGCAGGTCGAGGTCGAGTGTGGCGCCCGCCGTCCAGTCGAGCGTGCGGCTGATCGACGGCTGAACCGGGGCCTTGCCCTTATAGAGGCGCAGATTGTCGTCGTCGCCCCGGAAGCTCCAGTCGTTGGTGGACAGGTCGTGCCAGACCAGAGCGGCCGAACCAGCCAGCGTGGCGAGCGAAAGGACAAAACCTGCGCCCGCAATAATGAACAGTTTGCGTATCATGTTTTTCTCTCCTTACGCGGCTTGCGGCTCAAGCGCGGGCTTCAGCAGGCGGTAATGCAGACGGGCGAACCAGACGAGGCCGTTGACCAGCCACACGGTGACGACGCCGGTCAGGCTGGCGACCGTCACGGCCACGGCCATCAGGCCGACGCCCCCCAGCAGGGCTGCGGCGACCCCGCCCGGCTGCGCCAGAAACGGCACGGCGGCGAAGACGACGCCCCCGGCGACGAAGATACCGATGGCGGCCATAAAGAAGCCGACCAGTGTTCCGGCGACCCCCATCAGGATCGGCAGCAGGACCAGAATATCGAGCGCCCCCAGTCCCAGAACGGCGAAGATGGCGGCCACCGCCGACGACGGCGTCTTGACGTCCTCCCACTTTTTCAGACCGATCTCGGCCCTCAGTTCGCGGGCCAGACGGTCGGGATCGCCCAGCGCCGCCGCCACCTCGGCCTCGCTGCGACCGGCGGCAATGCCGTCCTCGAAGTGCGCCTCGTGATCGGCGACAATATCGGCGATGCTTGCGGCGGGAAGGCCGACAAGGCCCTGCTTCAAGCGGTTGATGAATTCGTTGCGGGTCATGTCCCTTACCCCTCCTGAGTTTCAGATGACGCCGCGTCCAGCAGCGCGTCGACCGCGCGGGCAAAGCCGCGCCATTCGGTGGCCTGCGCCGCCAGGGCGTCATGCCCGGCCTGGGTCAGGCGATAATATTTGCGCGACGGGCCGGACGAGGATTCGACCAGCCGGGTTTCGACCCAACCGTCGCTCTGCATCCGCCGCATCAGCGGGTAGATGGTGCCTTCGCCCATGCCGATCGCGTCGGACAGGGTGGAGGCGATCTCGTAGGAATAGCTCTCGTTGCGGGCCAGCAGGGCCAGTACGCACAGGCCGAGCACCCCTTTCTTCAGTTGGATGTCAATGGTTTCCGCCATCTCCGTTTTTCCTTTCGCCGGGACGATCATTCGCTCCGTCATGAGATGGTGTATATGACAAGCTACTGTTTATTGCAAGATACCATTTTATAACATGTACCATTTGTAATGTAGTAGCCATCGACGCACGGTAGCTTGCATGGTTCTCGTTGAGGGCAAGGCTGGACAGCGGCAGTACGAAAAGGCATGTAAACGCCATGACCGATACGCCCGATATCCTGCCCGACGCCGCTGCCACCAACTGGGTGGATCGTCATGCGCCCGTGGCCTTGCGGCCGTGGCTGAAGCTGGGGCGCTTCGACCGGCCCGTCGGCATCTGGCTGCTATTTCTGCCCGGCGCTATGGGCATCGTCTTCGGCGCGCAGTGGGTGCTGTCGTGGGAGGTCGCCTATAAGCTGCTCCTGTTCGCGCTCGGTTCGGCCCTGATGCGCGGCGCGGGCTGCGCCTTCAACGATTTCGTCGACCGCGATTTAGACGCTCAGGTCGAACGCACGCGTATGCGGCCCATCCCCGCCGGTCAGATCACGCCGAAACAGGCCTTAGTCTTCGTCGCCGCCTCATCCCTGATCAGTCTGCTGATCCTGATCCAGCTCGGCTGGACCGCGATAGGGCTGGGCATCGCGTCGCTTGGCCTCGTGGCCGCCTATCCGTTCATGAAGCGCATCACCTGGTGGCCGCAGGCGTGGCTGGGCCTGACCTTCAACTGGGGCTTTCTGATGGGCTATGCCAGCCTGACCGGGCACCTCAGCCTTGGCGCGCTGATATTCTATGCGGGGCTGGTGTTCTGGACGATCGGCTACGATACGATCTACGCCTATCAGGACATCGAGGACGACGCCATGATCGGTGTCAAATCGTCCGCGCGTGCCTTGGGTACGAACGCCAAAGGCGGTGTTTCGTTCTTCTATGCGCTGGCCATTGCCCTGACCGGCGTCGGCGGCATCGTCGGCGGTTTGTACTGGCCCTTTTACGGTGGACTTTTTATAACCGGATGGCATCTATTCCATCAGGTCCGCGCCTTGCGAATCGATGATAACGGCCTGCTGCTCAGGCTGTTCAAATCGAACCGGGACACCGGTTTGTTGTGGGTGGCGGCGATCGTACTGGGACACCTGCGTCCATAAGGGACACCTAATGACCACCGTTCTGCGCCTGTCTGCCGTCGCGCTCTGCCTCCTCGCTGCCGCCTGCTCGAAGAAAGAGGAGAAGGACAAACCCGCCGCGCCGGTCGCGGACACGCCGCTTATTTTCGAACAAAAGACAGCGGACGCAGAGGTTAACCTAACCTTCCCTGAGGCCATGAAAACTTTCCCTTACGTACATGCGCAGGCCTATACCGCCGGAAAAGAAAATTTAGAAATATTCATAGCTCAGTCTGCCCGGGATCGTGCCGCGCTCATAGCCGAGGGCTCCAATCCACCCCCTTATCTTCGCACCATAAAATGGACCGTATCGGGCCAATCCGACAGATTGTTTTCCGCCTATTCGGAGTTGACCAACTATACCGATGGCGCCCATTCCAACATGATCTATCACGCAGAATTATGGGATAAAAAAACGACAAACCCTGTCGGTCACCAACATCTATTTGTTAATGGTTCAGGGACGGATCTGTCATCTGCCGATACCTTTCTTTGCCACCAAATCGAAGCCGAACGGTCTCACCGAAATGAAAATCCGACGACACAGGCTGAAGGCGGTTTCACCTGTCCTAAGCTTTTTGACAGTCACTTCGTGCTTCTACCCTCGACAGTAAAGGGTAAGATCGGGGGGCTTTTGGTCCTGTTCGCGCCCTACGACGTCGGTCCCTATGCCGAGGGCCCGTACCAGATCCGCATCCCGCAGGCCGTGATCCGCGCCGTGATCAATCCCGCCTATGCCGCCGATTTCGCGGGCGACCCGGTCGCGGTGACCACCGATCCGGCCGGGTGATGCACGCCGACTTCATCCGCAGCCATACGCGGCCCCTGCCCGTGCCGTCCTTGCCGGAGATCGGGCTGTATCAGGCCGACGAGGTGACGCGCCTGTGGCTGATGACCGAGGCCGAACTGTCGCAACATAATCTGTCGCCGCCGTTCTGGGCCTTTGCCTGGGCGGGCGGTCAGGCGCTGGCTTTGCATCTGAAACAGCACCCTGATCTGGTCGCCGGAAAGCGCGTCTTTGACTTGGCCTGCGGGTCCGGGCTGGTCGGGATCGCCGCCGCCAGATATGGCGCGATCTCGGTAACCGCCAACGATATCGACCCGTTCAGTGAGGCCGCCGTCGCGCTCAATGCAGCTTTGAACGGTGTCGACATCGCGTTTGAAAACGGCGACCACCTCGCAGGCCCGCCGCCGGAGGTCGATGTCATCCTCGCCGGGGATATCTGCTACGAAAAGGCGATGGCCGACGCCATGCTGACATTTTTGCGCGCCGCCCGCGCCAAGAGTATCGCCGTCTATGTCGGCGACCCGCACCGCAGCTACTTCCCCTCCGAAGGGATGGAGCGCGTCGGGCGCTACGACATCGCCACCAACACCGAAATCGAGGATCGCGCCGTCAAGGCCGCCAGCGTCTGGAGACTGATATGAGCACGCACCACAAGATCGACTATATCGAATGGCAGGCCGGCGACCTGCCCGCCACCAAATCCTTTTATCAAAAGGCTTTCGGCTGGAGCTTCATCGATTACGGACCGTCCTACGGCGCGCTGTCCGAAGCCGGAATCGACGGCGGGTTCGATGCCGATGGCGGTCCGGCGAAACCGCTGGTCATCCTCTATTCGGACAGCCTCGAACAGAGCCGCGACGAAGTTCTGGCCGCCGGTGGCGTGCTGACCAAAGACATTTTCGACTTCCCCGGCGGCCGGCGGTTCCAGTTCACCGATCCGTCGGGCAACGAACTCGGCGTCTGGAGCGACAAATAGGCTTGCCGAGTCTTAAACGATTGGGCCATATGCGCCAACCCTCCCCCTCTCCCCGCCGGGGAGAGGGCCGGGGTGAGGGGGAGTCAAACGCGCCTGATGTCTGAAACCGAGTCCCATTCCGCCCCCTCACCCGGCCCTGACGGTCCAACCTCTCCCCCTCGGGAGAGAGCATTAAGCGATTCTTTCAAAACCCGCTTGGCCCAACTCCGTACCGGAAAATGGGGCGATGAGCCCCTGACCAAGGTTCTGTGGCGCGATGCCGCCCTGCGCTGGATACTCGGTTTCGCCGTGGTGGCGCTCGGCATCTTCAACTTCGCGCGCGACCTGAACGATCCGCCCTACGCCTTCTGGGACGAAAGTTATTACGTCACCGCCGTCCAGCGCGCCGAAGAACATACGGCGCAATATGCTTCGCACCCACCGCTGGGCTTCATGCTGATGAAGATCGGCCGCGACATCGTCGGTGACGGCGACCCGAAAAGTCACTTCCTCACCGAGATCAAGAAGACCGATACGCGCAAGATCCCTGCGACCTATTCCTATGTCGGGCCGCGCCTGATGGGCGGGCTGTTCGGCGTGATCGGCGCGCTGCTGTTCTACGGCATCTGTCTGTGCCTGACGCGCGAAGCCTTTTCGGCCTTCATTTTCAGCCTGCTTTACCTGTTCGAAAACGCCTTCATCGTGCATTTTCGGGCCATTCATCTCGATCCGTACCAGATCGCCTTTGCGCTCGGCGGCATCCTCGTCTGGCTGAGGGCGTTCAACGATCCGCGCAAAGACAGCTGGAAACATGCCGCCCTGTTCGGGGCGCTGATCGGGCTGAGCTTCATGGTCAAGGTCAATACCCTGGTCCTGCTGGCCCTCACCGGCCTGACCATTTTACGCGACCTCCACCGCGCGCGCTGGCCGATGGATCGCGAACTGAAACACGGCATCGTCAAGTCCGGCGCCATGCTGGGCGCGTTCGGCGGGGTTGTCGTGGCGGTCTTCGTTCTGCACACCCTTATCAATCCCGTCGCGCCGGATTTCAAATCCGAAGCCGGACGCCGGGACGGCAATTACATGTCCGAGCCGTACAAGGCCTGGCTGGAAAAGCGCGGACCGCTGACGCCGGGCGTGCTCTACGACGCCACCAGCGGCTATTTCGCCTATATGGAGCATGACTTTACCGGCATCGTGAAGACCGAGAAAAACGGCTCGATCCCTGCCCTGTGGCCGGTAATGCACAAGACGATCAACTATCGCTGGGATTCCAACCACGGCAAGACCAGCTACGTGCAGATGGTCGGCAATGTGTTCAGCTGGGGTCTGGGCCTTTTCGGCATCCTCGTCGCCACAGGGCTGATCGCCCAGCGCCATTTTCAGAAGAAGCTCTGGCTCGACACGCACGAGATGGACATCCTGACCGCCGTGCTGGCCATGTGGGCCATCTTCATGGGCGTGCATATCTTTCTCGGCACCCAGCGCGTCATGTACGTCTACCACTACTTCACCGGCCTGATCCTCAGCTATATGCTGCTGCCGCTGATCTATCAGGTGCTGAAAAGCCGGTTCAAGGTCATAGAACGACAGAAAGACTTCGTGCTGGGCGGGGTGTGCGCCGGGGTTACCCTGTGCTTCATCTGGTTTGCGCCCCTCACCTACCACCAGCCCCTGACGCGCGCGCAGTGCGAGATGCGCAACCGCCCCTTCCACGTCCTGACCTGTCAGCCGAAACCGAAGCCGGCGAGTGACGACAAGGCATGATCGCGCCTTTAAAAGGCCTGAAAGCCTGATAAGTTACACGGACAGGATAGGAGTCCGGAATGCGGTTCAAGGCATGGGTGTTGGGAATGGCGGTCGCTCTGGCGGTGCCGGGGGTCTGGGTCGGTGCCGACGTGACCGCCTATGCCGAACCCTTGAAAGCCGGCAAGTCCGGGGCGCAGTTCGCCCATATCCATTCCGACCTGCCGGTCGATCCGACGGCCCGCTTCGGGCGACTGGCCAACGGCATGACCTACGTCATCTACCCCAACGGGACTCAGCCCGGCAAGGTTGTCATGCGTCTGCGTGTCGGTGCGGGCGTGCTGGACGAGGCCGACGAAGAGAGCGGCATTGCCAACCTGATCACCTATATGGCCTTTTCCGGCTCGGCTCACTACCCGCAGGGCGACCTGTTCCGTCAGCTTGAACGTCAGGGCATCCAGATGGGGGCCGGTCAGCAGGCCCGCGTTTCCGAAGGCGAGACCAATTATCAGATTACCCTGCCACGCAACGACGAAGCCACGCTGGAGACCGGCTTCACCGTCATGCAGGACATGGCCTTCGGTCTGACCTTCCCGGAGGCCGCTTTGCAACGCGACCGCGATCTGGTGGTGACCCAGATGGTCAATCAGGCCCGGCCGCTGGAGCGCCACTACGAGAACTGGCTGCGCACGGCCTTTGCCGGTCAGTTGCTGGCCGAGCGCCCGCAAAAGGGTCAGCGCGACATCGTGCTCTATACGCCGCGCGAGTCGATCATCAATTTCTACAACAGCTTCTACCGTCCCGATCTGACGACTCTGGTCATCGTCGGCGACGTCGATGTCGATCAAATCGAAAAGCGTCTGCAAAAGACCTTCGGCGGCTGGAAAGCGAAAACGCCCGACTATCCGAAGCGCGATCCGGGGGCGTTCACCGCGAAAGGGCCGCGCGCCTATACCTATTTCGAGCCAGGTCTACCCGAAATCATCGACATTACGTGGCTTAAGCCTGTCGAAATGCGCTTTCAGAACCGCGACCTCGTTCGCGACATGATGCTGGAAAATCTGGTTCTGGCGGCGCTTAACGCGCGTCTTGAGCGCGCCGCGGCGAAGGCCGATTCCCCCATCACCCGCGCCAGTATCAATACCGGTCACTTTCAGCGCACCGGCGACAGCGCCGGTTTCTTTGTTATGCCGAAGCCCGGCCAGACGCAGGAGGCCATGTCGTTGGCCGTCGAACTGATTCGTCAGGCGGGCGAATTCGGCTTTACCGAGGCCGAGTATCAGCGCGCTGCCGCCGACTACGAGGCCAGTTTGCAACAACGCAAGGCCGGGGAAGCGACGCGGTCGAACGAATGGCTGGCCGACATGGTCGCCGGTTCGATCGACGGGCGTTACGTCATCAACACGCCGTCGCAGGATGTGGCGTTTTACGAAAGCCTCAAGCCGCAGCTGACGCGTGAGGCGATGAACGCCTATCTCAAAGACCTGCTCAGGCGCGATGGGCCGCTGATCTCGCTGATCGGCCCCGCGCCGGTCGCCGGACTGGATGCCAAGGCTATCGAGACGCACTATGCCGAACTGTCGAAAGCCAAGCTCTCGCCGCCCGAAGATACCGCCGCCAAGGCTTGGGCCTATGACGATTTCGGCGCTGCGCAGGGCCCGGTCAAAACCGTCCGCGACGAGGCGCTCGACTATACGCGCCTGACCTATGCCAATGGCGTCACGGTCAATATCAAGACGACAAAGCTCAAGGCTAACGAAGTCGTGGTCACGGTACGCTCGGCGGGCGGATTGAAACGTCTGTCGCCGAAAGCCCCGACGCCGGTTTTTGCGCTGAACTTCTACGACCTGTTTGAAGGCGGTCTGGTCAAGATGAGCGCCGCCGAGATCAACGAATCGATGGCCGGGGTCAATTTCAACCTCAGCTACCACATGACCGATGACGCCGCCGTCCTGTTCGGCCAGAGCGGCACGAAGGATTTCACACTGCAAATGCAGGTGCTGCGCGCCTTCTACAGCGACGCGGCCTTCGACCCCGGTTATCTGGAGCGCGTCCGACACACCGTGCCGTCGTTCTACACCTACACCAATACCAGCCCGTCAGGTGTGCTGGGCCTGCACCTGGCGCGGATTCTGTACAATAACGACAGCCGGGTGACGCCCCTGTCGCAGGCCGACTTCACCACCCTCAGCAACGAGACGCTGGCCGGGATCGTGAGGGCGTCCTTGCGCGATGCACCGGTGGAGATCACCATCGTCGGCGATATCACCGTCGATCAGGCGCGCCCGGCGCTCGACGCCACCTTCGGGACACTGGCCAAGCTGCCCGCGACCTATGCCACGGTCGACGGTGGCAGCGAGGTGCATTTCCCGACATCGGGCCTGTTCAAGACTCTCTACCATCAGGGCGGTGCCGAACAGGCGCTGGTTCTGATCGCCTTTCCCACCACCGACCGTTACACAAGCCCGGAAACCGCCGTCGGGCTCGATCTTCTGGCCGAGGTGATCAGCCTGCGCCACTACGAGGCCGGACGCGCCGAGACGGGTTCGACCTATGTACCATTGGCGCGCAACGTGACCTCGACGACGTTCAAGGGATTCGGCTATCTGTCCGCCACGGTGCAGATCTATCCCGGCGCCGAAACCGGCTTTTACGACAGCTTTCTGGCTCTGGTCGACGGCGTGAAGACGCAGCCGCCATCCGCCGATGAACTTCTCAGGGCGCGGCAGTTGCTGCTGACGCGCCTGAATGAGGAAACGCGCACCAATGGCTACTGGCTGGGGTTGCTGCCGGGTGCGGCCGACAATCCGGGTCAGCGCGACTATGCGCTGAAGCGCAAGGCCCTGATCGAGGCCGTTACCCCGGCGCAGGTACAGGACCTGGCCAAGCAGTATCTCAACCCCGACAAGGCGATGAAGGTGCTGGTCCTGCCGGTGCCCAAGGGCGAGTCGCGGGCGTCCTGATGAAGCTCACATAACGCTGGCACGGAGTTTGAACCCAGATAAGCGAACCGTCCCGAAACGGTACGCTTTTTCAACGAACGAGGGATCAAACCTATGGCTACCGATATCGATCTGCACCTAGGCAAACGCCTGCGCCGCCGCCGCCGCCTTCTGGGCCTGACCCAGCAGCAACTGGCGCTGGCCGTCGGCATCCGCTTCCAGCAGATCCAGAAGTATGAATGCGGCGCCAACCGCATCTCCGCCGCCCGCCTGTTCCAGCTGGCTAAAGCGCTGGAAACCCCGATCAACTACTTCTACGACGGCCTGACCGACGAAAAGACCGAAGTTGCCGCCGTCCAGAACGAAGGCATCGAAGTCTTTTCGCGCAAGGAAACCCTCGACCTCATTCAGGCCTATTACCGCCTGTCGGAGCGTCCGCGCCGCCGCCTGCTCGACCTCGCCAAGTCGCTCAATGGCGAAAGCGAACAGGCCGCCTAAGCGTCTGTTTGGTCTCTTCGTTCCTCGTTTTGTAAGCGTTGCGTACAGTAGGCGTAACCGGGTCGTCGCGTAAAAGACGGCCCGGACCTTTTACAATTGAACTTTGACGGCTCTGTCTCTACACCTGCGCACACATATACAGCGCAAGGTGACTCATGGCCCCCTCCCCGGCGGAACTCGCGACCCTCGAAGCCTTCGCGTTGACTCTGGCGCAAGCCGCCGCCGACGTCGCCCTGCCTTTGTTCCGCGCCCGCGATCTGGCCGAGATCAACAAGGGTAATGCCAGCCGCGCCGACGTCTTTTTCGATCCTGTGACAGAAGCCGACAAGGGCGCCGAGCGCGCCATTCGCGCCCTGATCGAGGCACACTATCCCGACCACGGCATCATCGGCGAAGAATACGGCACGATCCGTCCGGACGCCGATTTCGTCTGGGTGCTCGACCCCGTCGATGGCACGCGCGCCTTTATTTCGGGTCTGCCGTTATGGACGACCCTGATTGGTCTGCGCTTTCAAGGGCGTCCCATTCTGGGTCTTATTTCGCAACCCTATCTGAAAGAAGTCTTCCTCGGCTCGCCGCTGGGGTCGCGTCTGGTCACGCCCGAAGGCTCGACGCCGTTGAAGGTCCGCGATTGCACCGGGTTATCCGCCGCCGTCATCGCCACCACCGACCCGCATCTGTACAGCGGCGACGAAGTGGCCGCGTTCAACCACACGCGGCTGGCGGCCAAGCTGATCCGTTACGGCTGCGACGCCTATGCCTTTGCGATGGTCGCACAAGGCACGATGGACGCCGCGCTCGAAACCGGGCTCAAGGCGTGGGATATCGACGCCATCATCCCGGTCATCGAAAACGCAGGCGGCATCGTCACCGACTGGGTGGGCGAACCGGTCGGCTCTTACGGCGGTCAGGTCATCGCCGCCGGATCGCGCGCTGTCCTGACCGAGGCACTGGCGCACCTGTCACTGTCGTCCCGCCCCGCTGATCCTCATTAGGGTTTTAGTCTGGAGCGATGTTCTAAAAAATGGATTTACTCCCACCTCCCTGCTTTGCGGGGAGGTGGCAGCCCGCAGGGCTGACGGAGGGTTACGACTCCAAACGCCGAAGCATGGTGAAATGCTTGGCGTTATACCCCTCCGGCGCTTCGCGCCACCTCCCCACTGCGTAGGGAGGTGGGGAATCAAGCGCTCTGCTGGCCGTCCGGTTTGGCCGGTGCTTCAGGCTCGACCTTTTCGCCGCTGACCGCCTCTTCCCAGTCGACGATCTCAATCTCCTCAGCCGGTTCCAGCGGCGGCGCATAAGCCGGGACGTCGCTCAATTCATAGGCCACGAACAAGGCCGGTTTCGGCGCATCAGGCGCGGGTTCAGCCGACTCGTCTTCCACCTCAACCGGCGGCGCGACGCTCAGATTGTCTTCCGGCCCTTCGACCGCCGGATCAGGTAGGGGCACGTCTTCCGGCACGAGCGAATCAAAGACCTCGGCGCTCACCGGCACGGGCGCGGCCTCGACCACGCTGGTCGGCGCATCGCTGACCGGCGGCGGCGCAAAGGTCACCGGCGCGGGCAGGGTCGCCTCGGCCATCTCGTCGAACTCGGCCCAGAACGGACGGCGATATTCGTCCAGCTCCATCAGGATTTCATGATCCGCTCCGGCGATTTCCACATAGCGGCCCTTGGGCAGCTTCTTGGCGAACATTTTCGACGGCTGTTTCATCATCAGGGTGTCGTCGCCGGAACAGATGATCGACACCGGCGTGCGGACCTTCTTGATCAGCTTGCCCTTGTCCTTGAGCAGGGTCTCGCCGATCTTCAGCGCGAAGTTCAGCCAGCCCCAGGTCGGCGTACCGATGGCCAGATGCGGGCAGGCGAACAGCTGCTCGCGCCAGATATTGTAGCGGTGCTCGTCGTGGCACAGGGCGTCATCCTCAAAGGTGTGCTCGAACGGATCGTCGAACAGCTCCGGCACGTAGTCGGTGCCCTGACCGTGGCGCACCTTCCAGTCGGTCTGGAACGAGACCGACCACAGGGAATGCTTGCCGGTCTTGATGCGCAGCATGGGGTTGATGAAGATCGCCGCGCCGAAACGCTCCTCGCCCTTGATCAAAGTCGACAGATTGAGCGCCGCGCCCATCGAATGGCCCATCATGATCCACGGCTTGGGCGCGCGGTCCTCAAACCCGTCGAGAAGCCGCTGATAATCGTCGAGAAATTCCTCGGTCGAGCGCGCGTGGCCTTTCAGACGATCGGGCAGCAACCGCGCCGACAACCCCTGCCCGCGCCAGTCGTGGACCACAACGCAGAACCGGCGGCTCAGCAAATCGGCGACGACCTCGTAATATTTCTCGATCGGTTCCGAACGTCCGGGGCTGACGAAGACCGTGCCGCGCGCAGGCCCCTTGGGCTGCCAGAAGCCCAGTCGCAGACGCAAGCCACCGGCGCCACGGAACCATTCGCCGACGCCGCCTTCAGGCGGACGGGATTCGGGAATGGCCATCAGGGGGGCTGTGGACGACAGGGCGGCGATGCGACTCATTATCCGGGCTTCTTAAATTTCAGGGTCATTCGGTCACTCTCACCGATGGATTCGTAGAGTGTACCATCAAATTCAGGATTTGCAGGCTCACCGCGCGGCGCGGTCAGGCGTTGCGGCGGCAGGGTCCATACGCCGAACGGATGCGACTTGTTATCCTTGGGGTTGGCATTGATTTCGCTGGCTTCGACGAACTCGAAACCCGCTTCCGACGCCAGTTGCTTGACGAAGGGCTCCTGCACATAGCCGTTGGTTGCCGCCGGGTCCTGCGCATTGCCGATGTCGGAGCGGTGCTGCTCGATACCGAGGATGCCGCCGGGTTTGAGGACGGCCATCGCGTCCATGAAGGCCTTTTCGGCGATGCCCGCCGCCATCCAGTCGTGCAGCACCAGCAGGAACAGGACCGCATCGACGCTTTCGGTATCGGCCAACGGGCCGGAATTGGGGCCGAACGCCGTATAGGCCATCTCGCCATAGAGTTTCTTGTCGGCGGAAAAACGCGCCTTGTACTGTTCGGTGAGGGTGGCCGCTTCGGGGGCCGCAGCGTCGGTCTCGATCAGGCCCGCGACGTAATGGCCCTTGCCGCTGGCCAGCCACGGCGCGAGAATATCGGTCATATAACCGGCACCCGGCCACATATCGAGGACGGTATCCTTCGGCTTGATCTCAAAGAAATCGAGGGTTTCGATGGGGTGACGGAACCTGTCGCGCTCGCGGTCGAGCTGGCTGCGCCACGGTCCCGATACGGCCCAGGCCAGCGACCCCTCTTCGGATTTCAGGCCGCCGGGTGCCTTGTCCTTCTTGCCGCAGGCCGCCAGTAGCGCTGCCGCACTGCCGGCCGCGCCCAGTCTGAGGACGCGGCGACGATCGAGCCTTAACCTGTCTAGCCTATGCGCCAATACGCCACCTTGCACCTTGTTCCTGTGCGGGAAAGTTAGGGGCTATATGACGAAAGGTCAAAGGGCAAATTATTATAGTTCCTGTTGAAAACCCGGCTTTCATACTCCCCCACTTGTGGGGGAGATGTCACGAAGTGACAGAGGGGGGCCTTGCGGTTTCTACAAAGGCCCCCCCCCGTCGTTTCACTTCGTTCAACGCCACCTCCCCCGTGTGACGGGGGAGTATGAGTAAGGAATCTACCCCTCGCCTTCGATTTCCTTCATCGCGCTTTGCAGGTAGTTCGGCTCGCCCATCATCTTGATCAGGTTGAGCTGGGTCTCCAGCCAGTCGATATGGTGCTCGGTGTCCGACAGGATCTTCTTGAACAGCTCACGGCTGACGTAGTCGGCGTGCTCTTCACAGTACTTCACCGCCTCGACCAGAGTCTTGTGGCCGCGTACCTCGACCGACAGATCGGCGGTCAGGCATTCGGTGATCGTCTCGCCGATCTTCAGCTTGTGCAGGTCCTGCAAATTCGGCAGACCGTCGAGGAAGAAGATGCGCTTGATGAGCAGGTCGGCGTGCTTCATCTCCTCGATCGATTCCTGATAGACGATGCGGCCCAGATGCGTCAGGCCCCAGTTTTCCAGCATACGCGCGTGCAGGAAATACTGATTGATCGCCGTCAGCTCGTTGGTGAGGACGGTGTTGAGTAGTTTGATAACCTGAGGATTGCCCTTCATGGTGCCGCTCCGTTTCGTGTTGGCGGCAGTATGGAGACAGACGACCTATTCGGCGGCCAGTCGTACTGTGGCGCTCACGTCGTCGATCATCTGCCGGATGTCGCAAACGCATTTGGCGCACTGGGCGCGGGTCTGGCAATGGTCGAAAACGGCTTTTACGGTCGCGGCGCCGCACATAATGGCCTTTTGCGCATCTCTTTCGCGAATTGCGTTACAATTACAAACGTACACAGCCGAACCCTGGGTGAAACCCGTGTGAATGCCTCTGAGAATGTGTCTCAATTATCAGATTGCGAATTCAATTGCAAGTCACTTGCAAAGAGCGCGGGCGATTCTTCGATTGCGGTACGTGGCGACCGTCAGGCTTCCTTGAAACTGACCGTCACGCCGCGCTTCTTGAAGTAGGACTGCATCAGCTTGCGGCCCTGACGGTTGTTCTGCGCCAAACGCGACGGCTCGAATACCGCTTCCTTGAGACCTTCGGCCGCCAGCGTCTTTTTCAGCGCCGCGATGTGCGAATCGAGATCGGCATTGTCCGCGATCATCGAGGCATAGACGTTTTCAAGGGCTTCGGTGACGGTGAGAGTGGTCAAGGGGCTAACTCCGGTGATTTTGCGTCCTGTTAGCAGAAGCGCCCGCCCCTATCAATCCGCATCGCCTTCTGATTCGCGCTTCGGCACATTGAGTGCGCAGGAGATCGAGCATGACCAAAACCTTCAAACCCGGCGATAAGGTGGCGTGGGACACGTCTCAGGGCGAAACCCATGGCATGGTGAAAAAGAAGCTGACCGCGCCTACCGACATCAAGTCGCATCACGTGGCAGCGTCGAAAGATGACCCGCAATATCTGGTCGAAAGCGCTAAAACCGGCGCGAAGGCCGCGCACAAACCGGACGCGCTCACCAGGAAATAAAAAGGGATGGCCTCACAACCCGCAAAGGCGACCATCCCCGTTCGGTGAAGACGACCGTTAGAACCGGTAGCCTACGCCCACCGAAACCACCCACGGATCGAGCGTCACGTCGGATTTGAGCGCGCCCTTGTTGATATCCGCATCTGTGTCGAAAAAGACTTTCTTCGCATCGACATTGACTGACCACTTGCCTTTGACGGCAACATCGACCCCGGCCTGAAGCGCATAGCCGACGCCGTTGTCCAGTTTCACGTCGAAACCGTTATAGTTCTTGTCGTTATAGAAGATCATGGCGTTGACGCCCGCGCCCACATAGGGACTGACGCGGCCCTTGGGGTTGAAGTGATACTGTACGGAGACGACCGGCGGCAGCACATAGGTCGAATGTACCTTCACGTCGGTCGCACCGCCCACGGCGCGGACCTCGTGCTTCGAGGTGCCGAGGATGGCTTCGACGGCGACGTGATCGGTCAGGAAATAGGTGAAGCCGAGGCTGGGGATGGTGTCGTCGCTGACCTTCACATCCAGCCCGGAATCGGCACCCGCCGCCGTCAGGATGTCACCCGTCTCTTCCGGCGCGACAGAGGTGACGCGCGTGGTGATGATGAACTGCCCCTTGGCCTTTGGCGTAAAATCCTGCGCAGACGCGTGACCGGTGGCGAGCGCCAGAAGGCTGGCGGCGATACAATATGCGGCTTTCATAACGAAATGTCCTCTCTCGGTGTAAATCCGTTGAGAGGGGTTTAGGCGCAAAACGCTGCCCTGTGACCTGCGCATTCCGCCGCGCGACCGCCTGCCTCAGAGGCCGGATGACGCGCGGCAAAAGGTCATATTTTTATGGCGATAGCGCACGGAGGCCTGTATGACGGAACAAAGACCAAGGAGCCTGCCATGTCCGTCCGCAACCTCACGCCCGCCGAAGTCCAGACCGCCCTCGACAGCGGTCAGATCCATCTGATCGACGTGCGTGAAGACTACGAATTCGAACAGGCGCGCATCGCGGGCAGCGTCAACCAGCCGCTGTCGACCTTCCATCCTGGCGAACTGCCTCAGGACGGGAAAGAGATCATTTTCATGTGCGCGGGCGGCGTGCGATCGCTGCGCGCCATCGAAGCGGCTCAGGCCTTCGGGATCGAGGCCGACGCCCATCTAGCCCCCGGCATTCGAGGCTGGATCGCCGAGGGCCTCCCCGTCGAGCCATAACTATTTCCGCGTAATGCGGTCGAAGATACCACCGTCCTCGAAGTGTTTGGCCTGCACCGCGTCCCAGCCCCCCAGATCGCGGATCGTGCTCAGCGTCACTGCCGGAAAGCGATCCGCATAGCGCGCCGCAACCGCCGGAACGCTGGGACGGTAGTGGTGTTTACCGATGATATCCTGCCCTGCCTCGCTGTAGAGATAAGTCAGATAGGCCTCCGCCACAACGCGGGTCTTTTTCTTATCCACCACGCGATCGACCCACGCCACCGGCGGCTCGGCCAGAATCGAGGTCGGCGGCGTGACGATCTCGAAGTTCTCGCCGCCCGGTTCGCTGACCGCCAGATGCGCCTCGTTCTCCCACGTCAGCAGGACATCGCCGACGCCGCGCTGGACGAAGGTCGTGGTCGAGCCCCGCGCGCCGGTGTCGAGCACCGGCACATTGGCGTAGAGGCGCTTCACATAGTCCTCGGCCTTAGCTTCGTCGCCGCCATAGGTTTTCAGCGCCCATGCATAGCCCGCCAGATAGTTCCAGCGCGCGCCACCGCCGGTTTTCGGGTTCGGCGTGATCACCCCTACCCCTGGCTTGATCAGATCGCCCCAGTCTTTGATGCCTTTCGGATTACCCTTGCGCACCAGAAAGACGATGATCGAGGTATAGGGCGCGGAATGATTGGGCAGCCGCGCGTCCCATCCGGCAGGCAACAGCGAAGCCTTGCGCACCAGCGCGTCGATATCGTCGGACAGAGCCAGCGTCACCACATCGGCCTCAAGGCCTTCGATAACCGCCCGCGCCTGCTTGCCGGAACCGCCGTGCGACTGACGGACCGTTACGGCCTGCCCGGTCTTGTCGAGCCAGTACTTGGCAAAGGCGGCATTATATTCGGTATAAAGTTCACGTGTCGGATCATATGACACATTGAGCAGTTCAATCGCCTTGCCCTCGGCGGGCTTTTGCCCGCAGGCCGACAATAGCGTCAGGCCCACCCCGGCGGACATCATCAGGTGGCGGCGGTTGAGGGGCAATGTCATGGCTCATATCCAAAAAAGCGGGCGCCTGTATCAAAACAGACGCCCTTAGTCTCACCAAGGAAAATGTATCCTCTCCTGCGTACAGGGGAGGATGTAGACTTAAAACGACTTGCGCAGGGTCACGCCGAAGGTGCGCGGATCGCCCGGCTGGCCGAAGAGCGCGCCCGAATTGCCCTGCTGGATGGTCAGGAATTGCAGGTACTCTTCGTCGAAGGCGTTCTTGACCCACAGGAAGATTTCCGTGCCGCCGCTGGCGCGGTAGCCGAGGCGCAGATTGGCGATGGTCGATTCGTCGACCACGGCGTATTTCGACACCGAGGCGTCCGAGTTCCATTCCGAACGGTAGGAGACATCGCCGCTGATATAGGCGTCGCCCGTCAGCGCGCCGAACGGTGCATTCCAGGTGTATTCGCCACCCAGCGAACCCGCCCACTTCGACACACCCGGCAGGTCCTTGCCGCTCAGGTCGGCAATCGACGTGCCCGACGCTTGCAGTTCCAGCGGTGCCGGGGCGTTGGTGAACGAAGCGTATTTGCCGTCGGTGTAGCTGACCGTGCCCCAGATATTGAAGCCGTCGATCGGACGCCAGCGACCGTCGAGTTCGACGCCCTTGACCTCGACCTTTTCAACATTGGCCAGATAGCCGCGCAGCGAACCTGTGTTCGAGTCGACGACGTTGGCCTGATAGTCTTTCACGTCGTTCGAGTAGATGGCGAGGTTCAGCGTCCCGCGCTTGTCCCAGAACTGCGTCTTGAAGCCCAGTTCGATGCCGCTGACGTTTTCAGGGCGCAGCACGGCGCTCTGGATAACCGGGTTGCCGGCGCTGTCGGTCGGGATACCCGCCGCGTTGATGCCGCCCGACTTGTAACCCTTCGAGAAGGTCAGGTAGGACAGGACGTCCGGCGCCAGATCGTAGGACAGGCTGAGTTGACCCGTCAGCTTGCTGTCGCTCAGTTCCGCCGTATAGGCATAGGTCCGCGAGATGCCGTTCTTGGCCGAGATGAGCGCCGAATTGGTCGTCGCCAGACCGCCCGAAGCGACCTGCTGGTAAAGCTGGTACTTGTCTTCGGTCGTGTAGCGCAGGCCCGGCGTGACCTTGAATTTGTCCGTCACGTTCCACGTCAGTTGCCCAAACACCGCGTAGGAGGTCGTCTTGCCGACCGCGTGCAGCTTTTGCTCGTAACCGTCGAGCAGGTTCGACGGCACGGCGACGGCCGGCGAGCCGGTCGTGGTGCCGATCAGCCACCAGGCGGCGTCCTTGCCCCAGGCTTCGGTGCCGTTGGTTTCGACGCGCTGTTTGAAGGCATAGGCCCCGACGACCCAGTCGATCGTGTTGTCGCCGTTCGAGGCCCAACGGACTTCCTGACTGAGTTGCTTCTGATCCGACGGATTGCTCGACTTGGTGCGAATCGACAGCGAAGTATAGTCGCGGTCGTTCTGCGGCCACCACTCCCACTTGCGCCATGCCGTGATCGAGGTCAGGGTCGTGTCGCCCAAATCCCAGTTGAAGGTCGCCGAGGCCCCATTGATGCGCTGTTTGGCCTGGATCTCACCGTTCACGTCAACCAGACGGTCATAGGGATTGGTCGAGGCCGGCTGATAGCCGCCGGCCTGTTGCGACAGGAAAGCGAACTGACGGTTGGCGGCGCGCAGCGTCGTACCGGCACGCACGAAAGCCTGCGTATTGGCTTCCGGATCCTGATAGGCGTAGTCATAGCTGAAACGACCGGTGAGCGTGTCGTTAGGCGTCCACAACAGTTGCGCGCGCAGAACCTGACTGTTCAGGTCGTTCTGCTTCGTCTTCGTCGTGACATTTTCATAGAGGCCGTCGCGCTTGGTAGCACCGACCGCCAGACGACCGGCCAGCTTGCCGTCGATCAGCGGGCCGGAAATGATGGCCTTGCCTTGCAGGAAGCCGTAGTTCCCGACGGTCGCTTCCAGCGTCGCTTCCGGCGTGAAGGTCGGCGCACGCGTCGTGATGTTCAGCGCGCCCGCCGTCGTGTTCTTGCCGAACAGCGTGCCTTGCGGGCCGCGCAGCACTTCGATGCGCTCGACGTCGATCAGATCGGCGACCGCCGAACCCGGACGGGCGTAGAAGACTTCGTCGACATAAATGCCGACGCCCTGCTCCAGACCGTCATTGGTCAGGCCGATGGTCGACCCAAGGCCGCGGATCGTGGTCGCGGTATTGCGCGGGTTCTGCGTGATGAGCTGGATCGACGGCTGGGCGCGGGTCAGTTGCTCGACATTGTTGATGCCTTGCGCTTCCAGTTGCGCACCGCTGACGGCGGTCACGGAAATCGGCACGTCCTGAATGTTTTCCGACTTGCGGCGGGCGGTGATGTAGACGTCGGTGATGTCGTTCTTGGCCTTGTCGGCGGCGTCGGCGACATCGTCAGCCGCAGCGGCCGGCGCATCGGCGGCATAGGCGTGGGTGACGGCGAGCGACGAGACGCTGGCCAGCAGGGCGAGCGTAAAGACGCCCGATTTGGTCTTAAGGGAGGAGGACATGGAGGTAGCCTTTGATTATGTGCGGTGCGGTTTTCTGGGTATTTTTTTGGCTTGTATGCAAACGCCGCGTTGTCGCGGCGGTACTGAAACTTGATCAGGCGTCGCGCTTCGTCTCGAAGCGGACCTTTTCGCTCTTCTCGATCTGAACGATGCGCGAGTCGTGGATCACCACCTCGACCGAGCCGTAACGGATCTGACCGATGGCGCTGAGGATATGTTCCTCGGCTTCGCTCAGACGACGCGCAGCGGAAAGGGTCGGGTTCAGAGAATGGACCTGGCTCATCGAAATCTCTCACAACGGAAGGCGTTAATTACAACCAGATAAGTTGTATATAACCCGGTTTTCGTCAATCGAATTTTGCGTGAGTTTAGAAATCATGCCTTAAAGTCGCCACAAGGCTGGTTGTGGCGGTGGCAACTATGCATGGATATGCGACTGTCAAAATGTGAGTTTATATATTTGATATATATAAATAAAATATATTAATACGACCCACAAGATCACGTGACACAGGCCTTTACGCACTGAAACGCGCGTTCGGCAGCTTTAGTTTCGCTAATCGATAGAAGCGCGCGAGACATGAAAAAGGCCGGGATAAACCCGACCTTAAAAGAAACTTGTAGTATGGTGTTTTACGAAACCATCGATAGCATTACCCGGTTACCGTTACGCCCTAATCTGTTTCAGGAAGTCGTCCACCTTGTCGTTGAGCACGCGGGCATGGCCTTGCAAAGTGTCGCTGGCGCCCGCCACACGTCGTGCCGTAAGGCCGGTATTATCGGCCGCCGTGGTCACCGTGATCATGTTGTCGGCGATTTCACGCGCCCCGGTCGCCGTGGCGTGGATGGTATGCGTGATTTCCGCCGTCACTTCCGACTGCTGACGGACGGCTTCGGTGATGACCGCCGTGCTGCTGTCGATCGCCTGAATGCTGCTCAGCATGTCGTTCATCGCCTCGACCGACAGGCGCGTTTCGGACTGGATCGAGGCGATGATTTCGGAAATGTCGCCCAGCGCCTTCGACACCTGGTTGGACAGACCCTTGACCTCCGACGCCACGACCGCAAAGCCCTTGCCCGCGTCGCCCGCGCGCGCGGCCTCGATCGTCGCATTGAGTGCCAGCAGATTGATCTGACCGGCGATACCGTTGATCAGGCTGACCACGTCGCCGATGCGGCCCGACGAGGCGCTGAGGCGCTCGATCACCGATTTGGCAGCGTCACCGCGCCCGGCGGCGGCGCGCACGACGTCGGTCGCGCGATCGGCCTGCTGACGGATTTCCTGAATGGACGCGGTCAGTTCCTCAGCCGCCGCGGCGACCTGAGCGGAATTGCTGGCGGCGTCCTGCGATATGGCCGAAACCTTGTAGGTGCGCTCCTTGGTATCGACGGCAATCGTGGAAACACTCCCGGCTTCGTCGTGCAGCATCGAGGTCGCCGACACGACCTCGGTCACCACGGCCTTGACGGACCGCTCCAGTTCATTGGCCAGATCGTGCATCATGGCGCGTTTCTGGGCGACGGCGCGCGCCGCCTCTTGCGCCTGTTCCTCGACGCGCTGACGTTCCATCTCATCGATGCGGGCCTGCTGAGCGATGGCGTCGCGTTGACTGCGCAGCATGGTCCGGCGGAAGCCGAATACGGCACAACCGACGGCTATGGCGCAGATCGCCGCGATGGACAGGCCGATTTCGAGCGCCAGTTGCACCCGCGCCAGACTGGCCTGATATTCCTTCAGAGTGATATCGACCCCGACCATGCCAAGAAAGGTGCCCGATGCGTCGTAATAGGGCGCATAGCCGCTGAGGAATGTGCCCCATTTGTCGGTGACCGGTTCGCTTTCGGTGCGCGCGGCCTTGGCCGCGAAGGCCTCTTTCAGGACGGGCGACGCCTCGGCATAGACGTCCATCACCGCCGACGGCGTCGAAGTCGAACCGGCGGGTTGCGCGTCCATGACGAAGAGAACCTTGCCGTCGCGCTCGACCATCGAATAGACGAAGGCGAGGCGCTTGTCGGCATTGACCATCTTCTGAAACGGCGCCACCGTCGCCTGATATTCAGGGCTGGTCTTGTCGGTCGCTTCGGTGAACTGCGCCTGGGTCTGCGTATCTAGCAAGGCGGCGGCGGATTTCGCCAGCCCGTCAAGATTGCCGCGGATTTCCGCTTTCATCGCCTGCTGAGCGGTGACGAACACCGCCACCGAGGCCGCCAGCGCCACGCCCATCACCAGAACACCGGCCAGAATGCCGTCACGTTTGGGCTGAATGGCCGGGCGACCGATCTGAACCGTTGTCATCTCTATATCCGTTATCAAAAGAAACCATCTCATGGCTATCAGAGACAAGGTTAATTTGAGTTAACGGAACGCGGTTTTTTTATGATCCACGCCTTATGCTGCAAGGGTTTCGTGCGATATCGGTCGAGTGCATATTACCGGTCAGTTCGACAATATCTTGCTGCCTTTGACGGTCGTTCCATTTTTGTCTTTAACATCAATGCCCTGACCTTCGAGTGTGATCTGACCATTTTTGCGAAGCGACAGCGACGCGCTGCCCGTCCTGAGGCGAATCTCGTCCCCGGCTTCCAGCGTCAGGACCCGCCCGGCGTCGAGCGTCAGTCGCTGCCCGTCACCCAACCGGGCTTCCATCGCCGCGAGGCGGGCCTCCAATGCCGCCACGCGAGGCGAGTCGTTGTCCGCCCATACCGGCGCGCTCAGACCGATTACCGCACCCGTCACCAACCCACTCAAGAATATGATCTTACGCATGGATACCTCCTGTTTCGCGAAACCTGACACAGACGACCGGCTTTGGCCATGTCATGAAAACCTGACATTTATTTTCGATGTCAGGTTGACATTACATTTTTCAGATGTAACCTAAACCTTACATCCGGCCCGATGTCCTTCACCATCTTAAAGGACTACACCCATGAACCTGAAATCACCCGCTGCCGAATACACGATCCAGATGATCGTCTGGATGACGCTCTATGTCGGCCTGCTCACAGGCGCGATCCTCTATATCAAGACGAACCACCCTACGGGGCCATTGCTTTATGCCCTGGCGATCCTGCCCGCCTTACCGATCGGCGGCACCATCGTCACCTTCCTGCGTTTCATCGAGCGCTCCGACGAATATATCCGCGCCATGATGGTGCGCCGCGTCCTGATCGCCATGGGCCTGACCCTGTTCCTCAGCACCGCCATAGGCTTCATCGAGAACTTCACTGAAACCCAGTTGATCGAGCGCTATCTGGTCTATCCGATGTTCTGGGCCTGCTTCGGCCTGGTCTCGCCCTTCGTTCGGGGCAGTAAATGAAGACCACGCTCAAGGAACTGAGGTCCGCCGCCGGCCTGACCCAGGCCGATCTGGCCGCCAAACTGGGCGTCTCGCGACAGGCCGTCATCGCGGTGGAGTCCGACAAGCACGATCCCTCGCTCGACCTTGCCTACAGGATCGCCGGGGTGTTCGACCTGCCGGTCGAAGACATCTTCGACAACCCGTACCGACCCAAAATATAATCCTCTTTTCATAAGGAAATTACCATGTCCGAACGCAGCCCTCTGGCGCGTTGCCGCCCTTCCCTTGCCTTTTGGTTCATCATCGCCGCCGCTATTTTCTTCGCCTGCGCGTCGGGCTCCAAGGCCGCCACGCCCTTCCCGTCTGCCGAGACCGCACGCTTTTCGGTCGAGGTGGTGGGCCAAGGTCCGGATGTCATCCTGATCCCCGGCCTCAACTGTTCTCGCGAAGTCTGGGACGCCACGGTGGCGCAGCTCAAAGGCCAGTACCGCCTGCACGTCATCAATATCGCAGGCTTCGGGCCTGAGCCCGCCGCCGCCAACCGCAACGGCCCGGTCATCGACCCGGTGACCGAAGCGCTTAATGCCTATATCGTGCAGAACAAACTGCAAAAGCCGATCGTCGTCGGCCATTCGCTCGGCGGCCTGACCGGGCTGCGTCTGGCCAGCCAGCACCCCGACAGCGTGTCGAAGGTCATCGTCGTCGACGCCCTGCCCTTTATCGGGGTTCTGTTCAATCCCGCTGCCACGGCGGAAACCATCGCCCCGCAAGCCACCCAGATGCGCGACAACATGCTGAAAGGCGACGACGCGACCTACAAAGTCCAGCAACAGGCCGCGCTCGCCGCATTGGGAGAGCCGAAGACCGAGGCCGAGAAAAACCGGCTGCGTATCGCGACGTGGGGCGCGCAATCGGATCGTTACGTCGTCGCTCAGGCCCTCTATGACGACATGACGATGGATCTGCGCAAAGACCTGCCGAAAATTACCGCCGAGGTCGTCCTGTTCTTTCCGCACAGCCCGGCCATGCCCTATACGGCGGAACAGACCGAAGCCTTTTACAAGGTACAATATACGGGCACGGCGCGTTTCACCGCCCGCCGCTTCGACAACAGCCAGCACTTCATTATGTACGATCAGCCCGAAGCATTCGCGACCGCATTGGCCGAAGCGTTGAAATAAGTTCCTGAAAATTTGAACCTAATTTCCCCGGCGGCACCCCTTGCAGTTCCGCCGGGTTTGAATTAACGTCCGGCCATCGCCCGTTACGGGCGCGATACATACTAAAACCCTGGGGGGGAAATCATGAAAAAATGGCTGGCCATCGCGGCCATCGCTATCGGCCTGTCCGTCGCCGGGCAGCCGGTTCAGGCGCAGAAACTCAAGACCTTCGTGCCGATCGAGAAGCCTGCCGAAGGGGCGAGCATCATCGTCGTCACACCGGAAATCAGCCTGGGCCTCCTGACCATGGGCGGCATCACCGAACCCAAGGCCGACTGGTCGAAGGCCTCGCAGGGCCATCTGGCCGCCGCCATGACCACGGTGCTCAAAGGGAAAAAATACACGGTCACCGAGGTCAATGCCGACACCTGGGAAGATCCGCGCGCGCTGCAAATCCTCAAGCTGAACGACGAAGTCCTGCTCGGCATGGCCATGCAGGACGTCAGTATGTACAAGCTGCCGACCAAGACGACCTTCGACTGGACATTGGGCGCGGGCGTGCAGAGCCTGATCCCGCCGGGTACCGCCGCCGAAGCCGCTCCGCACTACGCCCTCTTCCTGCGCGGCAAGGGCAGTTATCAGAGTTCGGCCAAGGCCGCGATGAACATCGGCATGGCCATGCTGGGCGGACCGATGCAGTTCGGCGGCCAGACCCTTCAGGCAACGCTGGTCGATCTGCGCACCGGTCAGGTCGTGTGGTACGAATTCAACGGCGTAGCGTCAGGTACCGATATCCGCGAGGCCGAGGGTGCGACGACGGCGGTCGCCACCCTGTTCAAGGACCTGCCGCTGTGATGATGCGCGCGCTCACAGCGTCGGCGATGGCGCTGGTCATGGCGTCGGCCCCGGCCTACGCCGCCGACAAGGCCTATCTGGCCGACCGCACGCCGGGTCAGAAACCCGTCGCCGGGACGCTGGAATTTTCCATCTGGGAAGAAACCGCCAAGACCGAACGCAGCGCGCGGACATCGGGCGAACGCAACCACGACGCGGCGCTCAATGCCTATGTTCAGAGCGTGCTGACCCGGGTGGCCGGGGAGCATACCGGCGATCTTCGCCTCTATGTCATGGACCGGCCCTTCTTCAACGCCTCGATGGCCCCCAACGGTTATACCGAGGTATGGACCGGCCTGCTGCTGCGCGCCCAGACCGAGGACGAACTGGCCTTCGTGCTGGGCCACGAATTTGCGCACTATCGCCGCAGCCACTCGATCAAGACGTTCGAGACCGTCAAGTCGAACCAGAACGCCGCCGCCGCGGCCAGTCTGGTTATCGGCGTCATCGGCGCCGGGGCAGCGGCCAATGCCGGTACCTATTCCGCGGCGCGGGACATTTCCAATATTACCGGCGGGCTGATCGACGCGGTCTATCTCGGTTCGATCGCGGCCTTCTTCGCCTATTCGCGCGAGAATGAAAACGAGGCCGACCGACTGGGCGACGAATATGCCTTCAAATCCGGCTACGACCCCCACGCCGGGGTGCGCATCTGGGCGTTCGTGATCGATGAAACCGCCGCCTCGGACTTCGAGAAGACCCGCCGCCGCGGTGGCCGCATCAACGTTTTCGGCAGTCACCCGCTGGAGGCCGAGCGCGTCGCCGCTCTCAGCCAGCAGGCCGATGGCCTCGACAAGTCGCCCGATACCGAGGACGAACAAAAGGCCAAGCGTGTCGCCTATCGCGACAAGATCAGGCCTTATCTGGCGGGCTGGCTGAAAGACGATCTGCGCCGTCAGGATTACGGCCAGACCCTGTTCGTCATTTCGCGCCTCAGCCTCGACGAACAGGATCAGGGCTTGCTCAGCTTCTATGCCGGCGAGGCCTACCGTCTGCGTGCCAAGGACAATCTCGGCTCGCAGGATTTGCTGGCCGCCGCCAACGCCTATACGCGCGCGGCGACCTTTGCCGATGCACCCGCCGCGACCCAGCGCCAGCTCGGCGAAGTCTATCGCCGGATGGGCCGTAAGGCCGATGCCATCGCTGCGTTCGAGGCCTATCTGAAAGCCAATCCGTCCGCCGAAGACGCCTGGATGGTCGAAGACCAACTCAAGGGCTTAAAGGCCGATCCCGTCGCGCCTGCCGCGGCAACGAACTAATTCAAGGGGGAAATTTATGCGTAAACTTGTCAAATATACCGGCCTCGTGGCTCTTACCGCCGCTCTGCTCGTCGCCTGCGGCGGCCCGACGCTCGCCCCGAAAGGCGCGCTGACCGTCGGCACCGGCTACAGCGTCCACCTCAGCCGCGACTGGTCGGACGTATCGAATCTCTATTACCTGCGCGCCAAGAAGGTAAAGGTGCTCAGCATCGACGCGCCGGGGCTTAACCGCCTGTTCGTCTCCGAGGGCCTGAGCGCCGCCGATCCTTTGATGGTCAGCCCAACCAAGGGCGACAATAAGAACGCCCCCGCCCCGCGCGGCAAGGCGAATATGTCGTTTCAGGAGCAGATCGAGTTCGTGACGACCTCGCTGTCGACTCTGGAATACCAGAAGATCGAAACCTCGGCGCCGAAGCCCGTCGACCTCAACGGAACGCGCGCCGTGCGCTTCGAACTGACCGCCAAGACGTCGGAAGGCCTGAACGTCAAGGGCGTCGCACAGGCAGCGTCAAAGGGCGGGCTCGGCTATTATATCGTCTATATTGCCCCGGCGGAACACTATTACGACGCGAGCCTGAAAGACGCGATCTCGACGATGGACAGCGCCAAGCTGCCCTAACCTGCGGCGAATGACCACATAAACCGGAGGGATAAATCGGCGTAAAAGCGGCGGGTATCGCGTAAAGGAACCCGCCATGCCCGCCTCTGTCATTCACAAAAGTTGGCCCCACAAAAGCTGGCAAGATCACGATATCGCCCGCTTTCTGGGCCGCGAAGCGCCGCGCTATACCTCGTATCCATCGGCCCATCATTTCGGTGCAATGACGGCGGACACCTATGCGGACGGATTGCGCCAGATGACGTCGGGGCGCTCGATTGCGCTCTATCTGCACATCCCCTTCTGCGAGCAGATGTGCCATTTCTGCGGTTGCAATACGCGGGCGACGAAGCGTTACGACCCGGTCGCCAGCTACGTTGACAGCCTGATCGCAGAGATCGGCATGGTCGCGGATCGGCTAACCTTCCGCCCTCAGGTTCATAGCGTTCATTTCGGCGGCGGCTCGCCCTCCATGCTGACACCCGGCGATCTGGGACGCATCATGGAGGCCCTGCACAGCCGTTTCGACCTGACGGTCGATGCCGAACTGTCCATCGAACTCGATCCCCGCCGGGTCACTCTGAGCAAGGTGAAGACCTATGCGGCGTTGGGGTTCAACCGCGTCTCGTTAGGGCTTCAGGACACCGACCCGGTGGTCCAGCAGCTGATCAATCGCGTCCAGCCCATCGAGCTGATCCGCTCGGTGATGCGGATGCTGCGCGACAACGGCCTGACTGCCATCGGGCTCGATCTGGTCTATGGATTGCCGGGTCAGAGCTTTGAGAGCCTGCAACGGACGCTGGCGCACGTCGCCGATCTCGATCCGGCACGCATTTCGGCCTTTTCCTACGCCCACGTGCCGTGGGTCAAGAAACACCAGAGCCTGATCGACACGGCTACCCTGCCGGACACAGACGACAAGGTGCAGATGTTCCTCGCCCTGACAGCGTTTTTCGAGGCGCACGGCTATCGCGCCATCGGCATCGACCACTTCGCCAAGCCCGACGATGAACTGTCCCGCGCCTATGAGGCCGGAACGATGCGCCGCAATTTCATGGGCTATTCGACCTTGGCTAACGACGACCTGCTGGGCTTCGGGGCGTCGTCGATCGGCGAGCTTGAGGGCGGGATTTTTCAGAACATTCCGCAATCGACCACCTATCAGAACCGTATCGCCGAAGGTCTTTTACCGATCGTGCGCGGCTGGGCCTATCAGACCGACGATAAATTGCGCAAGGCGGTGATCAACGACCTGATGTGCTATTTCCGCGCTGATATTCCGGCCATTCTGGCGCGGCACGGCTATGCCGCCGACTATCTCGACGCCGATATCGCGGGGCTGGCCGACTTCACTGAGGCCGGGATCGTCAGCGTGACCGATCGCGTCGTGAGTTTCCACTCGCCGCTGAAGATGCTGGTGCGCAATGTCGCCTGCGCGTTCGACGCCTATGCCCGGCAGTCGGACGCACAGAACCGCTATTCCAGGGTCGCTTGACGCCTCTTCAGAAGTACTGAGGGTGAGAAATTGACCACCAGCGCCGTGCCATACAGTATCAGCGCCCCGCCGATCAGGGTGGACCAGCCGACGCCTTCGTGCAGGAACAGATAGCCCCACAACGTCCCGAACACCGGCACCAGAAAGGTGACCGTCAGGGCCTGCGCCGCGCCGATATCGGCGACCAGCTTGAAATAAATCATGTAGGCGATGCCGCTGCACACGATGCCGAGCGCCAGCACCGCCGCGACCATGACCGGCGTCACGGTGGCCAGTTGCGCGGCCTGAGGCGCGAAGAACGGCATGAACGGTGCGATGAGCAGCACCGAGGCCCACATACCACCGTGCGCGTTCGATAGCGGATCGGGTGTACGCTTGGCCTGTCGTGCATAGACCGAGGCGATAGCGTAGCACAGGGCCGCCGTCATGCCAGCACCGATAGCGATCAGGCTTTGGGCATTCAGATGCGCGGCATCGAGGCCTACCAGCACCGCTACCCCACCGAGCCCTAACACCATGCCGATCATGGTCTTCACCGTCGGCAGGCTACGCGTCCACAGCGACGAGATCAGCACGCCGAACAGCGGGGCCATCGAGTTGAGGATCGACAGAAGCGACGCCGACAGGGTTTGCGCCGCAAAGGCGAACAGCAGGAATGGCACGGCGGAATTGAACAGGCCGAGGATCAGGAAATATTTGTAAAAACCTTTGATCTGCAAGGCCTTGCGAAGAACCAAGCCGACCCCCGTCAGGAACAGACCCGCCAGCAGTACGCGCAGGATAATCAGCCACACCGGTCCCAGCGCGGGGACGCTCAGCCGCATGAACAGGAACGACCCACCCCAAATGGCGGCAAGTGACAGAAGGCGAAACAGACTGGCGGCAGACATGGTTTGAATCCGTATTGAGCCACGCTTTTACCGTACGAGTGGGACAAGCGCTTGCCGTTTCTTGCGCCGATAGACCAGCGATGTCCAGCGGCGGAACAGCCATCGTGCGCATGAATCCTGCCAGCTTCCGTCAGCAGCATGAAACAAATTTTGCTTATCCAAAACCCAAGAACTATCTATTTTATTTATACGGACGCTGTCGCCATAGTCGTCTCACACCTGAGGAGAGATCAAGATGAGCGACGCCAGATGTCCTGCCATGCACGGCACCATGATGACCACCACCGCCGGAGCGCCGGTCGCAGATAATCAGAACAGCCTGTCGGCGGGACCGCGCGGCCCGCTGCTGATGCAGGACTGGCAGCTCATTGAAAAGCTGGCCCATCAGAACCGCGAGCGTATCCCCGAACGCGTCGTCCACGCCAAGGGCTGGGGCGCGTTCGGTACTCTGACCGTCACCCACGACATCTCGAAATTCACCCGCGCCAGGGTCTTCGAGCCGGGTTCGCAGACCCCGCTCCTGCTGCGGTTTTCGACCGTCGCCGGGGAGATGGGTGCTGCCGATGCCGAACGCGACGTGCGCGGTTTCGCGCTGAAATTCTATACGAGCGAGGGTAACTGGGATCTGGTCGGCAACAATACGCCGGTCTTCTTCATCCGTGACCCGCTGAAATTCCCGGACTTCATCCACACGCAGAAACGTCACCCGCGCACCAATCTGCGTTCCTCGACCGCCGCCTGGGATTTCTGGTCGCTGAGCCCCGAAGCCCTGCATCAGGTGACCATCCTTATGTCCGATCGCGGCATCCCGACCGATCCGATGCACATGAACGGCTACGGTTCGCATACCTACAGCTTCCTCAATGCCGACGGTGAGCGCTTCTGGGTCAAGTTCCACTTCAAGACCCAGCAGGGCCACAAACACCTGACCAATGCTGAGTCCTCAGCCGTGATCGGTCAAACGCGCGAATCCTATCAGGAAGCCCTGTTCGGCACGATCGAGACCGGAAACTTCCCGCGCTGGGACGTCAAGGTGCAGATTATGCCGGAAAGAGATGCCGACACGACATCCTATAATCCGTTCGACCTGACCAAGGTGTGGCCGCACGGCGATTATCCGCTGATCGACGTCGGGTTCATCGAACTGAACCGCAATGCGTCCAACTATTTCGCGGAGATCGAACAGGCCGCTTTTTCACCGTCGAACATCGTCCCCGGTATCGGTTTCTCGCCGGACAAGGTCTTGCAGGCGCGTTTGTTTGCCTATGCCGACGCCCACCGCTACCGTCTGGGGACGCATTACGAAGCCCTGCCGGTCAATGCGCCGAAATGCCCGGTGAACCACTATCACCGCGACGGATCGATGCGCTTCTTCGACAATTTCCAGTCGAACCCGGACGCCTATTACGAGCCCAACAGCTTCGGCGGGCCGACCGAAGCGCCGGAATACCGCGAACCACCGCTCCTGATTTCCGGCGACGCGGATCGCTACAATCACCGCGAGGGCAACGACGATTACGTCCAACCTCGCGCCCTCCATGCCCTGTTCACGGAAGAGCAAAAAGCGCGTCTCTACGGCAATATCGCCGCCTCGATGGCCGGGGTGCCGGACTTTATCGTCGAGCGGGCTTTGGGGCATTTCGACCGCATCGACACGGCCTATGGCAACGGCATCCGAGCGGCGCTGGAAGCGGCTAAGGGTTCAGCCGCCGAAGCCAATCGCTAAGGTTCTTTGCGGTTATAAGCCACCACTTGCCCCCTGCGCCGGAACCGCAGGGGGTCTTTTTTCAGGCACGGCGCTTTACGACGACCGTCATGACCAGCAGCAAGCCGATCCCGATAACCGCCGTAAACGCCATCAGCGGTTCGTTCTGCCGCGTGACATTGGCGGCGGCGATCCAGCCCAGCGCCCAGACCAGCGGTACGGCATAGATGGCACTGCGTGCCGTATAGACCAGAGTACCGCCCAAGGCGATCAGACCAAGCAGGAAGCCTGTCGACACCATCACCTCACGCGGATCAACGACGGCGTTGGCGGCGACCAGGGCGGAGGTGAAGTTGACGACCATCGCCGCCGTCACCCAGCCGGTGACCAGCGCCAGCGGCGCGACGATGAAGCCTTTTTCAGCTTTGGTCAGTGTCAGGCCGTTAAGCTTCACAAGGCCGGTTATGCCCGATATGACCGAGATGGCGATGATGACAAAACTGACCCAATCGATGCCACTTACGGGCACCCACACCGACCAGACCGCGTTCATCAGCCAGATCAGGGCCAGATGCCAGCCTGCGGCTTTCAGGGCGACGCTGCTGTAATGGCGCATCGCCCACACGCCGCTGACGATGCCGTAGAGGTAGATGACGCCCCAGATGGCGAAGGCCGGTCCCAGCGGCACCAGCGGATGAGAGGTCGCCGCCGATTGTTCGGCGACGTTGCGACCTATGCCGAACCATTCCGGTGCCTGAGAGGCGACGATCTGAGCGATAGACAGGAGCAGTAGTTCGGTCCCGGCAAAGGGCACGATACTGCGGGTTTCCGGGGATGAAGGATGTGCGGTCAGGGCCATAAGGGTGTCCTCTCTATCAGGACAAACCTACGCTCAGCTACCTGTAAAACGGATCGTGTTCACCGCTGGCTTTCATAAAGCGGCGGTGAAAATCAGGCTTTTTTCACGAACTCCGTCCGTAAAACCAGACCGCGCACCTTTTCATGATTGCACTCGATCTCGTCTTCGTCGTGGGTCAGGCGGATATTCTTGATCAGGGTGCCGCGCTTCAACGTCACGCCGCCCGATCCCTTGACCTTTAGATCCTTGATCAGAGTCACGCTGTCGCCGTCGGACAGGCGCGTGCCGTTTGAGTCCTTTACGATGATGTCGTCTTCGTCGGCCATGACAGCGCTCCTTGTAATCAGGAACGCTGCCTAACCGATCGGCTTAAAAACCACAATAGTCATATGGGTTTTATTCTGCGCGCATTTTATCCGAAACGGAGTTCGGCGCAGCCAATGCGCTTTAATCGCGGCAATAGCCTTCGCCGGTGGTCACGGTCACGCAGTCGCGCTTGTCGGCCAGCCACTTCATGCCGGTCTGAGCGCCATTGCTGTGCTGGATGAGGAACTTCTGCCCGTCGCGTTCGATCTGGATGCCGTTGCCGACCACGGTACCGGTAAATTCCTTCGGGCCATCGAGATTGGTGATCGACACAACATAGTCGTGTTCGCGCGCCGTGACCTCGAGCGAGGTGCCTTCCGGGCCCGTCCAGCGGCCTACATAATCGCTGGCCACATCGGCGGCCGAAGACGCGCTGGCCGATACCTCGCTCGACATCGAGGCCTCCGCCTTGGTCGGCGGTGCGGCCTCTTCTTTCGAGGAACAGGCCGCCACGGCGAGGATAGCCGCAAACGGTAGAACGGACAGGCAAGTGCGGATCATCAGACGTTCCCGGTTGATATGCAGACAAGGGTGCGTCATGCTCGACGCAGACGCCACATTAATACATATAAACTTTTAGCGTTATGCCGCTCTTATCGCCCATTTATAAAATCGCCATAGTCGGGGCCGGCACGACCGGGCTGGCTCTGGCGGGGTTTCTGAAGGCCGCCGGACACGCGGTCGATCTGTTCGAGCGCTTCGACGCGCCGCGTCCGCTGGGGGCCGGGCTCCTGCTGCAACCGACCGGGCTGGCGGTTCTGGCGCGACTGGGGCTCGACGAAAAGCTCATTGCCCTGAGCTCGCCCGTTCACCGGCTCTATGGCGAGACCCAGCGCGGCACGGTTATCTACAAACTTGATTACCGCTGGCTGGCACCGCACCTGTTCGGGCTCGGCACGCACCGCGCCAGCCTGTTTCAGGTGCTGTACAACCACGTTCAGGGTCTGAACGTGCCGATCCATACCGGCTGCGACGCCATAAAGACACGCACCCACGCCGACGGCAAGCTGTCGTTGCACATGGCAGATGGTCGGGACGCGGGCCCCTTCGACCTGATCGTCGACGCCAGTGGACGGCAGTCGAAACTGGCCCTGCGTCACGGGGCGGTGTCCCACGACACGCCCTACCCCTATGCGGCGCTGTGGGGTGTGGTCCACGACCTTGAGGGCTTCAGCACAGATCAGCTATTGCAACGCTACGACGCGGCGCGGGTCATGATCGGCACCCTGCCGCTGGGGCAGACCCCGACCGATCCGCGTCCGCACATGGCCTTTTTCTGGAGCCTGCCCGCGCGCGACCACGCCGTCGTGCGCGCCGCGGGTCTTTCCGCGTGGCAGGACGGCGTGGCGCGCTACTGGCCGCTAATGAGGCCCTTTGCCGAACAGTTTACAGCCTTTGACCAGCTGACGTTCGCCGAATACGGACACCGCGTCATGAAACGCTGGCACGCCGGACGGCTGATCTTTACCGGCGACGCCGCCCATCCGATCAGCCCGCAACTGGGGCAAGGCGCCAATCTCGGCCTGTGCGACGCCCTGATCCTCAGCGAGGCCCTGTCGCGTGAACCCGGCATCGACGAGGCCATCGCCACCTATAGTCGCGCCCGAAAGGCCCACCTCACCTTTTATCAGATCGCCAGCCGCTGGATGACGCCCTTCTTTCAGTCGGATCAAAAGCTTGCGCCGTGGGTACGCGACCGCAGCTTCGGTCTGATGTGCCGGATGCCGTGGATGCGCGAGGAGATGTTGCGGACGCTTGCCGGGGTCAAGACCGGCCTATTCCGCCACCTCGACCCCGGACACTGGCATCCGAGATACCGGCTTAAGCCGTGATGTGCTTGCGCGTTTTCATCAATGGCTGGATCTTCTGACCGAAATCGTCCATGCCCTTGAGGAAGTCGTCGAAGGTCAGCAGCACGCCGCCGGTGCCCTCGACCTCGGCCATTTCGTCGAGCATGGCGGCGATCTTGGCATAGGAGCCGACCAGCGTCCCCATGTTGATGTTCACCGCCGACACCGTGTCGGACAACTGCACGACATTGGTCGTCTTGTTGACGGCATTGGGCGCCGACTGGGCCTTGAGCCACTTGACCGCGTCTTCGTCCACGCCATCGCGATAGGACTGCCACTTGGCCTCGGCGGCGGCATCGGTCTCGTCGGCGATGACCATCATCAGGACGAAGGTCTTGACGTCGCGACCGGTCTTGTCGGTAGCGGCCTTGAGGCGGATATTGTTTTTCTCGAAGGCCTTGGGCGTGTTGACCCCGACGCCGAGACAGAAGGCGTAATCCGCATATTGCGCGGAGAAAGCCAGACCGTCGTCGGACGAGCCTGCGCAGATGATCTTGGGCGCGACCTGCGGCTTCGGGCTGACGCGGCAGTCGGTCATCTCGAAATACTGCCCCTTGAAATTCGACACGCCCGTATCGAACAGGTCGCGCAGGATCTGTGCATATTCGGTCAGCATGTCGTAGCGCTTGACGTAGTGCTCTTCGCCCGGCCACAGGCCCATCTGGTCGTATTCGGCCTTTTGCCAGCCGGTGACGAGGTTGATGCCGAAGCGCCCGTGCGAAATAGAATCGATGGTGGACGCCATGCGCGCCACGATCGCCGGGGGGATGGTCAGGGTCGCAGCCGTGGCGAAAATCTTGATCTTAGACGTCACCGCCGCCAGACCGGCCATCAGGGTGAAGCTTTCGAGATTGTGCTCCCAGAACTGCGTCTTGCCGCCGAAACCGCGCAGCTTGATCATGCTCAGGGCGAAGTCGAGGCCGTAGCCCTCGGCCTTGAGCACGATCTCCTTGTTGAGATCGAAGCTCGGCATGTATTGTGGCGAGTTCTCGGAAATCAGCCAGCCATTATTGCCGATAGGAATGAAGACGCCGATTTCCATTTTATATCCCCTTCAAAAAAGTCGTCAGTATGTCGTTGAATTCGTCCGGCACGGTGACATTGACCGCGTGGCCGCCCCAGCCGACGATCCGGCATTGCGCGTTCGGCAGACCTTCGGCGAGGAAGGCCGAGGAGCGCACCGGCACCAGCATATCGTCGAGCGTTCCGATAACCATGACCGGACAGGTGATGTCTTCCAGCCGGTCGCGGATATCGAAGTCGCGCAAGGCCTCGATGCGGGCGAGCAGATTGGCCTCACTCTGGAACCCCGGCGCGTGGTGCGCGGCCTGAGCATCCAGTTCCTCCAAATGGTCGTTGATCCATTCCGCCGGGAAGAGGAACAGCGGTTGCGCCTTCAGGTAGGCCTCCGCGCCACCGCTTTTGTAGATCGCCGTGCGGATTTCGAAGCAGCGTTTGAAATGCGGCTCAGCGACGGCCCAGCCGTTGACGCACGTCAGGCTCAGCACCTTCTGCGGGTGATCGAGCGCCAGTTGCAGGCCCGCCACCGCCCCTGCGGCATGGCCGACGATGTGCGCGGCTTCGTAGTCAAGGCCTTCGAGGATCAGCGCGATATCATCGGCCATGTGGCGCGCGTGATAGGACACCGACAGTTCGTCGCGATCACTGCCGCCCGTGCCGCGATGGTCGTAGAGGATGACGCGGAACTTCTCGCACAGGGCCTCGACCTGCGGCGACCAGTAGGCCCCGTGGCCGCCCAGCCCCGGCGACAGAATGACGGGGATACCCGCCTTGCGGCCATAGAGCTTGACGGCCAGACCGGAGATCGTGACCGTTTCGGCTTCGGGGAAAGGTTTTACCTCACTTGCCAACATGGGCAACGCTGGCAATTTCGACGACAAGACCCGGCTTGACCAGACCGCATTGGATGCAGAAACGCGCGGGCTTTTCGCCAGGGAAATATTCGGCGTAGACCGCGTTCATCGCCGCGTAATGCGCCCAGTCGGTCAGGAAGATGTGGTTGAAGGTGATGTCGTCCATCGTGCCGCCGCCGGTCTCGACGACTGTCTTGATCGTCTCAAGGATGTGCCGCGTCTGGGCCGTGGCGTCACCGGGGGCATGGATCGAACCGTCGGGATCGATGGCCAGGGTGCCCGATACATAGACCACGCCGGCGGCCTTGGTGCCCGACGAATAGGGTGCCAGCGGTTTCGGGAATCCGGGCGGGTTAATCGCTTCCTTGGGCATGGTGCTTGCCTCCTAAGCGCAATCCGAAAAGTGGGAACCGGTTTTCGGAATCAATTGCGCGACTATAAAGTTATGGATTTATGTCTTTGATCGCGTTGCAGAAATCGTCCACGCTGGCCACCCAGCCGAAGAAGGTTTCGACGTTATAGACCGTGGCCTTCTGGATAAAATCGGGGCCGAGCTGATGCGTCGCGTCCTCCAGCATCACGCCGAAATATTCGAGGTGAAAGCCGTCGCGCAGGGTCGATTCCACGCAGACATTGGTGGCGATCCCGACGAAGATCAGGTTGCGGATACCGCGCGCCCGCAGAATCGAATCGAGTTGCGAATTGAAAAAGGCCGAATAGCGCGGCTTATGCACCCGGATATCGCCGTCCTGCGGGGTCAGGGCCTCGACGATGTCGTAGTCCCACGTCCCGCGCGCCAGCAATTGCCCTTTCAGGTTAGGATTGCGGCGCATCGTCTTGAGCGCATTGGACTTATGATAGTTGGGCGACAGCGGCGTCCCGGCCTCGACATAGTCCGGGTCCCAGCCGTTTTGCAGATAGACGACCTGAATGCCGGACTGGCGCGCAGCGGTCAGGGTCTTCGCGATGTTTTCGATGGTGGACTGCGCGCCCGAAATATCGAACCCGGCCAGATCGACATAGCCGCCTAAGCTGGCATAGGCGTTCTGCATGTCGATGACGATCACCGCCGTCTCTTCAGCCTTGAAACGCATGGCCTCCGGCCGCGCGGGCAGTTCAAATTCGGTGCTGGATACGCTCATCGCCGACCCCCTCTTCCACACAAACAAGGCGGTTAAAACAAGAGGTAATCAGGCATTTATTGCATGTGCAACAAAAATATGACGACAGGTCTGAAACCTTTACCCGATCAACAATCCCGCAATTGCCGCGTTCATCAGATTGGCCAGAGTCGCTGCCGCCAGCGCCCTCGGACCGATCTTGACGATCATGTCGCGCTGATTGGGCGCCAGACCGCCGATGACGGCCAGTTGAATCGCAATCGACGACAGATTGGCAAATCCGCACAAAGCGAAGCTCATGATAGCGGTCGAACGCGGCGACAACTGCCCGCCCTCGTTCATCAGGTGGATATAGGCAACGAACTCGTTCATGATCAGCTTTTCACCGAACAGGCCGCCCGCCGTCACCGCTTCGTTCCACGGAATATTGATCAGGAACATGATCGGGGCCAGCACAAAACCCAGCATCCCTTGCAGGGTCAGGTCGGGATAGCCGAACAGGCCAGCTATGCCGCCGATGATGCCGTTGAGCAACGCGATCAGGGCGACGAAGGCCAGAATCATGCCGCCGACCGAGACGGCGATCTTCAGGCCGTCCTGCACCCCGTCGGAAATGGCCCCGAGCAGGCTTTTGGGGTGGTGATCGGCATCTTCCATGATCGGCACGGGCGAATGGACCGGAACACCCTTGGGGTCGGGGATGATCAGCTTGGCCATCAGCAAACCGCCGGGGGCCGACATGAAGCTGGCCGCCAGTAGATAGTCGATCTTGATTCCGATTTGAGCGTAGGCGGCGAGAATCGTCCCCGCCACACCGGCCATGCCTGAGGCCATGATGGCAAACAACTGCGCCTTGGTCAGCCCGGCCAGATAGGGCCGCACGACCAGCGGCGACTCCGATTGCCCGACCAGCACATTGGCCGCCGCCGCCAGCGCCTCGACGCGGCTGATGCCGATGATGAAGCCCAAGCCCCCGCCGATCACCTTGATGATCAACTGCATGATTTTAAGGTAATATAGCACCGAGGCCAGCGCCGCGAAGAAGACGATAACCGGCAACACATTGATCGCGAACCCGGCCCCGCCCGGCACATTGGTCAGCCCGCCGAACAACATGTCGATCGCGCCCTTGGAATAGCTCATCAGGGCTTCGACGCCATGAGCCATGCCCTGCACCCCGGCCTTGCCCCAGCTTGTGTGCAGGACCAGCACCCCGATCAACACCTGAAGCGCAAACGCACAGGCGACCATGCGCAGGCGGATCGATTTACGGTCGGTCGACAGCAGCAAGGCGATGGCCAGCAGGGCGACGATCCCGCCGATGCCGATGGCCCAGTTGGTGTTCATCATCGGAACAGACGACAGGGCGGGGATGACGGTAGCGGAAGCAGAAGCGGCCATAAAGGACTCGGAAACAACGGGCAAAGACGCAGCTAAACACCGATGCGCAAACCCGTCAATCGGTTGCACCTGTAACGGTGAAATGCGCTTCGACTTTGGTCGGGGATGCGTGCCGTACCGCGCGTCGATTAGTCTCAGTACCCATAAATACAACAGTGAGGACTATCATGAGCGAGACCGTCTATCCGGTACCGGCCAACTGGCGCGACACCGCCGTCATCAGCGCTGACGCCTATGAGACGATGTATGCGCGCTCAAAAACCGACTCCCACGCCTTCTGGCTTGAGCAGGCGCAGCGCCTCGACTGGATCAAGGCCCCGACGCAAACGGACAATTCGTCGTTTCACGAAGCCGATTTCGGCATCAACTGGTTCGAGGACGGCGTGCTCAACGTCGCCGCCAACTGCCTCGACCGGCATCTGGCGACGCGTGGCGATCAGCCGGCGATCCTGTGGGCCGGCGACGATCCGTCCGAACACCGCACCATCACCTACCACGAACTGCACGTCGAGGTGTGTAAATTCGCCAATGTTCTCAAAGATCAGGGCGTGCGCAAGGGCGACCGTGTCACCATCTATATGCCGATGATACCCGAAGCGGCGATGGCCCTGCTGGCCTGTGCACGCATCGGGGCGATCCACTCGGTCGTCTTCGGCGGCTTTTCACCCGAAGCGCTTGCGGGGCGTCTGACCGACTGCGATTCGAGCATCGTCATTACCGCCGATGAAGGCCTGCGTGGCGGCAAGGCCGTGCCGCTGAAAGCCAATGTCGATGCCGCGCTGGCGCTGAGCCACACGGTCACCCGCGTCATCGTCGTTCAACGCACCGGCAATACCGTCCCGATGACGGCGGGTCGGGATTTCTGGTATCACGCTCTGGCCGCCCAAGCTTCGACCGATTGCCCGGCGGAGCCGATGAGCGCCGAGGATCCGTTGTTCATCCTCTATACGTCCGGTTCGACCGGCAAGCCCAAAGGCGTGCTGCACACCTCCGGCGGCTATCTCCTGTGGGCCTCGATGACCCACGCCTATGTCTTCGATCATAAGCCCGGCGACGTCTATTGGTGTACCGCCGATGTCGGCTGGGTCACCGGCCACTCCTACGTCGTCTACGGGCCGCTAGCCAATGGCGCGACCTCGGTCATGTTCGAGGGCGTGCCGAACTATCCCGACCATTCGCGCTTCTGGCAGGTCGTCGATCAGTTCAAGGTGACCACCTTCTACACCGCGCCCACCGCCATTCGCGCCCTGATGCGCGAAGGCGAAGCGTGGGTCGATCGCTGCGACCTGTCGTCCCTGCGCCTGCTGGGCTCTGTCGGTGAACCGATCAATCCCGAAGCCTGGGAGTGGTACAACCGCGTGGTGGGTAAGGGGAAATGCCCCATCGTCGACACCTGGTGGCAGACCGAAACCGGCGGCCACCTGATCTCGCCCCTGCCCGGTGCGACGGCGCTCAAACCCGGTTCGGCCACCAAGCCCCTGTTCGGCGTATTCCCGGAAATCCTCGACAATGACGGGCGCGTTCTGACCGGTCAGGCCGAGGGGATTCTGGCCATCGCCAAAAGCTGGCCGGGGCAAATGCGCACGGTCTGGGGCGATCATGAGCGCTTCTTCCAGACCTATTTCGCCAGCTATCCGGGCAAGTATTTCACCGGCGACGGTGCCCGGCGCGACGCCGACGGCTATTACTGGATTACCGGTCGAGTCGATGACGTCATCAATGTCTCCGGTCACCGCATGGGTACCGCCGAGGTCGAAAGCGCGCTGGTCGCCCATGAGACCGTCGCCGAAGCCGCTGTGGTCGGGATGCCACACGACATCAAGGGTCAGGGCATCTACGCCTATGTGACGCTCAACGCCAACGAAGTGCCGTCCGAAGCTCTGCGCAAGGCCCTGATCCAGTGGGTGCGCCACGAAATCGGCCCTATCGCCACGCCGGACGTCATCCACTTCGCGCCGGGCCTGCCCAAGACGCGCTCAGGCAAGATCATGCGCCGCATCCTGCGCAAAATCGCCGAGGGCGAAATCCACAGTCTGGGCGACACCTCAACGCTTGCCGATCCGTCGGTGGTCGAGGCGCTGGTCCGGGATCGCGCCCTGCAACCGGCCTGACATCAGATAGTGCTTGCGAAGGGAGAGCGCTGACGGGTACAAACGCTCGTCAGCGCTTTCGTCAATAAAAAGGGCGCGACGGAGGTTTTTCTGTCCAGCCCCGCATCCATTCTGGTCGCCGACGACCACCCGCTGTTTCGTCAGGCCCTGACTCTGGCAACGCGCAAGGTGCGTCCGGACGCCGACATATTAGAAGCCGGAACGCTGGCGACAGCGCTTGAAGCGGTCAAATCGGCGTCAAATCTCGAACTGATCCTGCTCGACCTGAAAATGCCGGGTGCCGAAGGCTTTTCCGGCGTCGCCCTGATTCACGCCGAAGCCCCCGACGTGCCGATACTGGTCGTCTCCGCCGCCGAGGCCGAACAGGCGGCGCATCAGGCCCGGCGCTTCGGCGCGGTGGGCTTTATCGGCAAGGACCAGCCCCTGCCCTTCATGCAGACGGCGATCAACGACGCGCTGGAGGGCCGCCGGGTCGAGACCGCACCCGACGATCAGGAAGTCGATGCCGTTGCGGCCAAGGTCGCCGACCTGACACCGACGCAGTTGCGCGTTCTGCTGGGGGTGCTGGCCGGGCGATTGAACAAGCAGATCGCCTTCGACCTCAATATTTCCGAAGCCACCGTCAAGGCGCATATGACCGCCATCATGCGCAAGCTGGATGTGCAGAATCGAACCCAGGCCGTGCTGGCGGCGCGGGCGCTGGGTATCGGCGGGGCAATTTAAACGCCCAGCCAGTCTTTCAGCACCTTCGGATCGAGCGGCTTATAGAACAGCGGCACGCCCGCCGCGGCGCAGGCGCTTGCTGTTTCAGGCCCATGATCGGCGGTGACCAGCGCGACCCGCAGGTCCGGGCACGCGGCCCTCAACCGGGCGATCAGCGACAGGCCGTCGGCCCCTTCGCTCAGATTATAGTCGATCAGCGCCCCGTCTATACCCTGCGCCTCAGCTATCGCCGCATCGGGATCACCGGCCATACGGACAGCGCAACGCCAGCGCACCAACAATGCCGCCATAGCCTCACGCACCGCCGGTTCGTCATCGACGATCAGAATCGTCCGCGCCATTTCGGCCTTGCGCATCGTCTGTACAGGGACGGCGGGTTCAAATACAGCCATCGGCAAGGTCACTGCGAACCGGCTGCCCCGGCCCAGATGCGAGCGCACATCGACCGGCAAGTCGAGCACGCGCGCCGTGCGCTCGACGATGGCCAACCCCAGACCTATCCCCGCCTCGCCGCTGGTGCCCAGCCGCTCGAATTCGCGGAAAATGCGTTCGTAATCTTCGTCCGCAATGCCGCAACCTGTGTCGTAAACCTCGATCCGTACAGCATTCCCACGCGGTCGCACCGCCACCAGCACGCCGCCGCGCGCCGTATAGCGCACGGCGTTGGAGACGAAGTTTTGCAGGATCGAGCGCAGCAGGTTGCGGTCGGATTCCACCCACACCGCCGGGCCGGTCAGACGCAGGGCAATACCTTTTTCCGCCGCCAAAGGCCGAAAGATCACCTCAAGGTCCTGTAACAGCGTCGTTAGATCGAATCGTGTCGGTTTGGGCGTAATCCCACCGGCGTCCAGCTTCGATATATCGAGCAAAGACCGCAACAATGCATCCGCCGCATCGATGGCGCGCTCGACATTGCCAAGCAGAGCCAGCCCTTCGCCTTTGACGTCTTCCGACAAAGCTGCCGTAAACAGTCGCGCCGCGTGCAACGGTTGCAACAGGTCATGGCTGGCGGCGGCGAGAAAGCGCGTCTTTTCCTCGGTCGCTCGCGCCAGGGCGGCATTCACGGATCGAAGCTCCGCCGTGCGTTGTTCGACGCGGCTTTCCAGTTCCAGCCGCGCATTTTCGAGCCCCGTCAGTGCCGCCGCTTCGGTGGTAATGTCGGTGAAACACATGACATAGCCACCACCCGGCATGGGTCCGCCCACCGTCTTGATGACCTTGCCGTCGGCGCGGCGGCGCTCGAAACTGTGACGCGCGCCCCTTCGCATGTGTTCCAGACGTCGCGCCACGTGGTTTTCGACCTCGCCCGGTCCGCATTCGCCGCGCTCGGCATTGTAGCGGATCAAATCCGAGACCGGCGCGCCGACGCGGATCATCTGCGGCGGATATTGAAACAGATCCAGATAGCGGCTGTTCCACGCCACCAGCCGCAGGTTCTGATCGATCACACTGACGCCGGGGTCGATGTTTTCCAACGTCGCCGCCAGAAGTCCTTTTGAAAATTGCAGGCTCTGGCCGGACTGGTCGAGCAGACGCGCCACGTCCTCGACGCTGATCGTCGTCCCGGACAGGGCCGACGAGACGATGGCGTGCGCCGAGGGGGCGCCGACCACACCTGCAATCAGGCGTTCTGCCCGCCGTGCCGACGATCGGTCCACGCTTGCACTGGTATTGATCGCCCCGAAAGCTTCGCTTACCGCGTCCTGCCCGGCAAACCGCGCTGTCAGGGTGGTCAGTTGCCCCAGATTTTGCACCGTCCCTTCGCGTACCACGGGCATAAGACGGAACCCCGGCAACGGCCCCTTGCGCCCGATCGCCAGCGCGACGAACCACGCCAGCCCATTGGCCCCCAGCGACACGATCACGCCGTGGGTCAAGGGATCGATACCCTTGAAACCGAACAAACCCAAAGGATCCAAAGGACCGTTCCCCAGCGCCGATAGCCAGGGTTCCGGCGCAATGGTGGGGAAAAACAGGGTGTAGAACCAGACGACAAGACCGGCGAGCAAACCCGCCTGAATGGCGGTGGCGTCGCGCACCTTGCCGCGCACCGCCAGCAGCAAAGCGGGCGTGAACTGCGCGATGGCGGCAAAGGCGATCAGGCCTATAAAGGCCAGTTGTCGCGTCGGCGGCACCCACAGGGCGTAGGTCAGGGCCGCCCCCATCACCCCGCCGATGGAAATCCGCCTGACCCACAGCATCAGACGACCGAAGTCGGCGGCGCTCGACATGGTCCGGTGACGCAACAGAAACGGTGCGATCAGGTCGTTGGAAATCATGGTCGACAGGGCGATGGTTTCGACCAGCGCCATGCCGGTCGCCGCCGAAAACCCGCCGATGAACACCAGAAGCGTCAGCCAGTGGACCCCGGCGCCATAGGGCAGGTTCAGGACGAACAGATCATGCGACACCTGCGACGGCAAAAGCGTCAACCCGGCCAGCGTAATCGGCGGTATGACGAGCAGGGTCGCCAGCAAATAACCGACGAACGGACCCCGCGCCCGCTTCGCGTCTTCGGGACGATCGGCGCCGATGACGCCCGTATAGAACTGACGCGGCAGGCAGACGATGGCGGCCATCGACACCAGCGTGATGATGACGAAGTCGAGATCGATCTGAACGGGATCGAAGCGCGCCGAAAAACGCGCCAAACCCAGATTGCGCACCTCCGGCGGCGCGGCATTGAAGGCGAGGACGGCGAATCCGGCCACTGCGACCAGCGCCAGAATCTTAACCAGCGATTCCGCCGCGACGACATAGAGCACACCGGCGTTACGGCTCGACGCCACATAATGCCGCGTCCCAAACAATATGGCGAATAGCCCCAGCGCCCCGGCGGTAAGGGTCATGGGCCAGACCGTATCTCCACCCGCGACCTGTGCGAAACTGGTGCCGACCGACCTTAGTTGCAGCGCCAAGTAGGGGATGGTGCCGAACAGGGCCAGCAGCGTCACCAGCGCCGCCACGCCCCGGCTCTTGCCAAAACGCGCCCCAATAAAATCGGAAATGGACGTGGCGCCTTCGGCCTGAACCGCGGCGATCAGCTTCGACAGGAATTTCGAGGCAAACAGCCAGACCAGAATCGGCCCCAGATAGATGGGGGCGAAGCTCCAGCCCTGCCCGGCAGCCGAGCCCACCGCGCCGTAAAAGGTCCAACTGGTGCAATAGACGCCCAAGGCCAGCGCATAGGCGGGCAAGCGAAACGGCAAAGGCGTTCCGCGTGTGGTGCGGCGTTCGGCCCAGGTGCCGACGGCGAACAGGCTTGCGACATAGATCGCCGCCGCCAGCAACAGAATAAAGCCGTTCAAGCGCCCATTTTCCTTTTTATGCTTGCGCCCACCTTACAAGCAAAAACCCCCGGCTGAAAAGCCGGGGGTTTCCGTTCGAACTATCCGTGAGGATCGTTCGGGTAGCGATTACCAGGAGCGCGAAACGTTCAGGGTGAACGTACGGCCCAGGAAGTCGTACTGGCTGGTCAGAGCCGCGTTACCAACGCGCGTGGCGGTGCCCGACGTGATGGACGGAGCCGACTCGTTGGTGATGTTACGGATGGTACCCGTAACCGACCACTTGTCGAAGCGCTTACGCAGGCTGATCGTGTGGTTGGCGTAGAACTCGGTGTGCATATCGTAGCAGTAGTTCGCTGCGGTATAGCCGAGCAGAGCGCCCGTGTAGCAGTCCGTACCGTACCATTCACGCATCGAGGACGCGCCCACCATGCTGGTGTTCCAGTTGAGGGTGTAGTCCTTGTAGTCGAAGCGGATGTTGTTGTTCGACACGACTTCCGGCGAACCGACCCCGAAGGTCAGGTTGTCCTGAGGCGCGGCGCCCGGCAGAAGGATCTGCGTCCACTTGCGGATGAACGACGACTGGTTTTCGATACGCATCTTCACCGGACCGAAGGTGTGGTCGTAGTAGATCTTCAGATCGAAGCCACGCATGAACTGCTCGGCAATGTTGACGTAGTTGTTGTCAACTTGCTGGATCATGTAGATCGTCGAGCTGCCCGGCGTCAGGTCACGCTTGAACAGCGTACAGAACGGCGAAGACAGGTTCGGCGAGGTATAGCAGGCGTTCAGGATGTTGGCGACGCCGAACTGAGCGACCTGGTTGTTGATCTTCGTTTCGAAGAAGTCGACCGCGACCTGGACCTTGACCGACGACGGCGTGAAGATCAGGCCGACCGTACGGTTGTCCGAGGTTTCGGCTTGCAGGATGCCCGCACCACCGCCGGCGTAAACCGAGGCGGACGAGTAACCCGTACCGGTCGTCGGGTTGGACGAGGTGTAGGTGTCAGGGATGCCCTGAGCGGCGCAGTTGGCGCGCAGAGCCGCGTCGGTCTTCGTACCCCACTGGTAGCAGGGATCGATGGCCGTCTGAGCCGAGAAGCTGAGCAGGTCGCCGAGGAACAGTTCGTACAGGGCCGGAGCGCGGAACGAGTTGCCTTGCGAGGCGCGCAGACGCCAGGCGCTGTTGATGACCCAGTTGGCCGAGACCTTGTAGGTGTCGCTGGCGCCGTAGGAGTCGTAGTCCGAGTAACGGCCCGAAACACCGACGGTCAGGCTGTCGACGAACGGCAGACCCTTCAGGACCGGGATACCCAGTTCGTAGAAGGCTTCCTTGATCGTGTCTTCACCCTTGGTGATGACGGCGGTCGACAGACCCCAGTAGTTGCCGCGCTGAGCTTCGGTACCCGGGGTGTCGTTGATCGACTCCTTGCGGTACATGAAACCGACGGTCGCGCCGACGGTGCCGGCGGGCAGTTCGAACAGGTCACCCGAGAAGTCAGCTTCGACATACTGTTGACGGTAGGTCGTCTTGCCGTATTCGGTGAAGAACAGGAAGTCCTTCTGCGCCTGCGTGAAGTTGCCGGCCAGAACGTCCTTCGAGGTCCAGGCGATGCCGCCGGTCGGGCAGGACGTGGCCGAGATCAGAACGGCCGTGTTACAGGCCGTGGCATAGGCCGAGGTGGCCAGAACGCGGTCGTTATAGACCGTGTCGATGCCGTAGGTGCCGACCGAGTGCGACGATTGACCGTAGACGTCCCAGGTCCAGTTCTTCAGCGTACCGAAGTCCGGGAAGATACCCTTGATACCGACGACGGCGCGACGGTAGTTGATGTCCTGAGTCGAGTTGTACGGGATGATGATGACGGGCTGCACGGCCGAGGCCGGATAGCCGTTCGGGTTGCCCGTGCGGAAGACGTTGTTCGGGTTACCGATCGCGACCGTCGGGAACAGCTGACGCCAGCTGTCCTGACGCGAGGTACGGTTGTTGAACTGGTACTCGAAGTAAACTTCGGTGTTACCCGTCAGGTCGTAGCCGCCGAAGAAGCTGATCGACTTGCGCTCGACCGGCGAAATCAGGGTCTTGGACAGCCAACGCGGATCTTCGGTCGGGTTTTCAGCGCGCGACGCACGGGTCAGGGCCAGCCAGTTGGCGCTCTGAGCCGAGGTGTAGGTCGCGTTGACGCGGTGCAGACCGGCCAGGTCGTCGGCCAGGTAGCCGCCGCCGGCGACAGCGCCGTCCTTATAGACGTAACGACGGCCCGTACCGGTCGCGGTCATGGCGCCCGAGAAGAAGCCCAGCGTACACTTGTAGCTACCGTCCGGGTAGGTCAGGTCGAGGCGAGCGCCGGTGTTGGCGTCGGTGAAGCGGTCCTGCGGGCAGGCGAAGCTTTCGCGATCGCTGTAGCGCAGGGCGCTTTGCTTGTAGTAGTCAGCCGCGATGGCGCCGTAGAAACGGTCCGTCGTGAAGCCCTGCGAAATGTTGAAGCTGCGGGTTTCACCGCCGCTTTCTTCCGGAAGGCTGACGAACGCCGTGGCGTTGCCGCCCGAATAGTTCTTCTTGGTGATGATGTTGACGACGCCGGCGATGGCGTCCGAACCGTAGATCGACGAAGCGCCGTCGGTCAGGATTTCGGTACGGTCGATCACCGAGTTCGGGATCGAGTTCAGGTCCGTCGGCCCGATGCGGCCACCGACGCCCGCCGGACCGACGCGACGGCCGTTCAGCAGGACGAGGGTGCGGTTGGAACCCAGACCGCGCAGCGAGATGGTGTTCGAGCCCGGACCGCCGGTGACGAGGAAGCCGGTGTAGGAGTTGTCGATCTGCGACGCCGTGGCGGCGATCGTCGAACCCTGGAGCACCTTGGTGGTGTCGGAGAGGCCGACCAGGGTGCTGCGTTCCGACGTGATGATCTGAACCGGAGAGGCCGAGGTGAATTCGGCGCGACGCAGGCGCGAACCCGTGACGACGACTTCTTCGATCTTCTCTTCTTTTTTGGCCTCAGTCGCTTCCTTTTCCGTGGTCGTGGCCTGTTGTGCCGACGCGGAAACCGCGAAGGCCGCCAGGCTCATGAACATCGTAGAAGCGAGCAATAGATTTTGTCGTTTCAAGGTACCCTCCGGTAATGAACTAAAGCACGTCAGACCTTTTATATCCCCTGCCGGCGGAGAGCCGGCGATATCTGAACGGGCCGAAATGGGAGCAAACGGTTTCCAGAAAAACCATTTGGCTGAAAGTTTTATATTCAACTAATTAAAAACCACAAACCCAATTACGGCCAAATTACGATAAGACTTTCCACATGTCACAAATTTAACACGCGTTCGCTAAGAAAGCGTCAAAAATAACGCAGGTATTGGTATCTCGATACCTGAAAATTGCAAAATTTATAAAGTAATAACAAGTAATTAAATTATATTGTCCGCCTTTTTCGCACTGCGGCATTCCCCCTTATGAATGATTGATTTCGTCATATATCGCTAAAATCGACGCCTTGTTTTCACCCGATTCACGCAACCGAATGCCCGGATTTCGCCATCTTATGATCGCATTTGACTAACGGCTGAAACGATGAATATGATGATTGCCAATGCAACCAGCAGGGCGTCGGGGGACAAGGATGCATTTTACATCGCTCCCCGCCTTTTGTTGCACGAAGTAACTCATTTTTTCGGAAGCGTAATATGGCCCTTTTCACTACCTTGTCGCCTTCCTACCGGGCGCTGGCCGTTGCCATTACCCTGGCAGCCGGCCCTCTGGCACCGGCGGTTCTCCTGCCGGCCATAGCCCATGCCCAGGCCACCGCGCCGACGGCCGAAGACTTCGGGCGTCTGCCCGCGATGGACAGCCTGACCCTTTCGCCCGACGGCAAGCACATGGCGGCCCTGACGTCGCAGGACGGCAAGGCCGCGGTGATCACCGTATGGTCCACCGACGACCTGACCAAGCCCACCGGTATCGGCATCGATCCGCGTATGCGCTTCATGCGCGTGTCGTTCGTCAAGAACGAGCGTATGGCCGTCACCATGCGTCAGCTGCTCGATTACGGCTCGATGCGCAGCTACGTCTTCAAGACGGAATTCACCGACCTGAAAGGCTCCAAGTGGCTGAAGGGTGCGCCTGAGCGCCGCGCCAAGAGCGAGCAGGAAGAACTGAGCCGCGCCCTGTCGAGCGCCCGCGTCATCGACTCGCTGCCGAACGATCCTGAAAACGTTCTGGTTCAGGGCGACGACGGCGAAATCTACAAGTCGAACCTGATGACCGGCAAATACGTCGTTCAGGAACGTATCGGCGACAAGGACGGCAGCCTGATCTATAACCTCAAGGGGGAACTGGTCGCCAAGAACGGCGTCGAGTTCGAAACCGGCAAGGCCTATATCTCGCAGAAGTTCAAGAACCCCGAAACCGGCGCCTGGGAAGAAATCTACCGCGCCTATTTCAAGGACCGCGAACTGCCGTCGATCGTCGGCCTGACCAAGGATCCGGCCATCATCCTCGTCTCGGCGCGCCGCGGCAAGGATCATACGGGCATCTACAATTTCGACGTCCGCACCAAGCAGTTCGGTGAAGTCGCCTTCGAACATCCGACCTTCGACGCCGGCGGCGTGCAGATCGATCCGCGCAGCGGCGACGTCGTGGCCTTCGCCTATCAGGCCGACCGTCCGATGTACTACTATGTCGACGAAAAACTCGACAACACGATGAAGACCATCGAGCAGGCGCTGGGCATCAAGACCAAGAGCGTCGACTGGAAGGATCTGGCCACGTTCAAGCCGGTCAAGATCCGCCTCTATGACGGCCCCGGCCTGTCGCTCGTCGACTGGAGCCAGGACTACAAGACCCTGATCGTCAAGAAGTCCGGCCCGGCGACCCCGCCGGAATACTATCTCTACATCGAAGGCGTCGGTATTCGTGCGATCGGCGCGGAACGCCCGTGGCTCGACACGAAGCTTCTGGGGCATGGCGATCTGGAGCAGTTCACCGCCCGTGATGGCCGTCCGATTCCGGCGCTGGTCTATAAGCCCAATGTCGAAAAGTACGGCAAGGGCCCCTACCCGACCCTGATCGTGCCGCACGGCGGCCCGTGGGCACGCGACTATCTCGACTGGAACGTCATTTCGCCCTGGGCGCAGTACTTCGTCGCCCGCGGTTATGCCGTCGCCATGCCGCAGTATCGCGGCTCGGACGGCTGGGGCATGGCGCAGTGGAGCGCCGGCGACAGCAAGTGGGGTCAGGCCATGTCGGACGACATGGATGACGTTGCGCTGGGTATGGTCGCGCAGGGCGTGGCGGACAAGAACCGTCTGGCCATGCACGGCTATTCGTTCGGCGGTTACTCGGCCATGGCCGCCGTCGTGCGCCCGACCCCGATCTATCAGTGTGCGATTTCCGGCGCCGGTCCCTCGTCGCCCAAGTCGATGCAGAACCGTAACGGCGACAACCGCTTCCAGCGCGAGTTCCAGCGCCCGTTCGTCGGCGGTCTGGATGCCAAGGCCAATGTCGATAAGGCCAGCATTCCGATCCTGATCTATCACGGCGACCGCGACACGAACGTCATTCCGTCGGAGTCGAAAGACTTCTACGATGCGCTGATCGCGGCCAAGAAGAAGGCCGAATACGTCTCCTTCAAGGACATGGGCCACGAATCGAATCTGTGGAACCCGGAGCATGCCGCCAAGCTGCTCACCATGGTCGACGACTTCCTCAAGAAGGATTGCAAGCCCGGCGGGCTGTAATCCTTACCAGACAAAGGAAAAGCGGGCCGCGCAAACGGCCCGCTTTTTTTGTGCGTGGTGTCCGGTGGCTCACTCAGTCCGCCGCGTGAACCTGACCGTTGGCCATGGTCTTGCGGCACAGCCAGATCGTCGGCACCAGACAGACGATGATGATCGACGACACCCGGAAGATATCGACGGTGGCCAGCAGATAGGACTGTTGCATCACCTGACGGGTGACGACCCCAACGGCCTGCGCCTGAGACATGCCCATCGCCATCGCCTGATCGATAGCGCGGTGAAGGGTATCCAGAGGCACGATATTGGCGATATTGCCCTGAGCCTCGGTCTCGTAGCGATCCCACACCGTCGTCGCCAGAGATGCGGCGAACGAACCGGCGGTAATGCGCGCGAAGTTCGACAGGCCCGACGCTGCCGGCATCTGATGCGGCTTCACGTCGCGGAACGACAGGGTGATCATCGAGGTAAAGAACATGCTCATCGCCGCCCCCATGACGAACATCGGCACGATCAGGTTGCCGAAATCGACATCCGGCGAATAGAGCGAGCGCATATAGAACGACAGGGCGAACAGCAGCAGCGAAATCGTCGCCAGAATGCGGGCGTCCAGACGGTTCGACAGTTGGGCGATGAAAGGCGTCAGGAACACCGCCACCACGCCCGACGGTGCGGCGGCCAGCCCGGCCCAGGTCGCCACATAGCCCATATTGGTTTGCAGCCATAGCGGCATCAGCAGGTTGTTACCGAAGAAGACCGCATAGGCGAGACAGAGCGCAATGACCCCGAACATGAAGTTGCGGCTCTTGAACAGCGACAGATCGACGACGGGGTTCTTCTCATTGAGTTCCCAGATCAGCCAGGCGATGAAGCCGATCCCCGCCATAATCGACAGGATGACGATCTGCGGTGAGGCAAACCAGTCGGCGTCTTTACCCGTATCGAGCACCAGTTGCAGCGTGCCGACCCAGAAAACCAGCAGCGAGAACGAGATCATGTTCAGCTTGCGCGCCACGGTGGGCGTCTCGCGGTTGCGCATGAAGCTCCAGCAGATCCACGTACAGGCGATCCCGATCGGCACATTGATCAGGAAAATCCATTCCCAGGCGAAATTATCGGAGATGTAGCCGCCGAGAATGGGCCCCAGCACCGGCGCGACCAGCGTGGTCATCGACCACACCCCCAGGGCCGTAGAGCGTTTATTAGGGGGGAAGATCATGATCAGCAGGGCCTGCGAGCCGGGGATCATCGGGCCGGACACCGCCCCTTGCAGAACGCGGAACAGGATCAGCGACGGCAGGTTCCACGCGATGCCGCACAGGAACGAGGCCAGGGTGAACAGGGCGACCGAGACGACGAAGGTCCGGACGACGCCGAAGCGCATCATCAGCCAGCCGGTCAGCGGCACGGAAATGCCGTTGGCGACCGCAAACGAGGTGATGACCCACGTCCCCTGATCGGAGGCGACGCCGAGGTTCCCGGCGATGGTCGGCAGGGCGACATTGGCGATGGTCGAATCGAGCACCTGCATGAAGGTGCCGAGCGCCAGCGCCACGGCGGCCAGCGCCAGAGCGCCTCCGGTCAGCGGCGCGGGCATGGTATTGGGAGGTGCTGAGGCCATGAGGGCGCTCCATAAGTTCAGCCTCCCCCCTGATATCAGGGGGGATACCGCCGGAACGGCGGAGGGGGGTTACAGGACAGGGGTTAACCCCACCGTCTTTTTGCCGTTCGGCAAAAATCCACCTCCCCTGAGATCAGGGGAGGTGCTGAAGATTACTTCGATACGTCGATCTTGGCCTTCATCGACAGGCCGACGCGCAGCGGATGCGCCTGAAGCTCTTTCGGATCGAGCTGGATACGCACCGGCAAACGCTGAACGACCTTGATCCAGTTACCCGACGCGTTCTGGGCCGGGATCAGCGAGAAGGCCGAACCCGTGCCGCCGGAAACGCCGACGACCTTGCCCTTGAACTTGACGCCTTCGCCGTAGAGGTCAGACGTCAGCTCGACCTCCTGACCAGCGACGACCTTTTTGAGCTGCACTTCCTTGAAGTTGGCGTCGACATAGGCGTTGGCGACCGGAACCACCGCCATCAGCGGCGTGCCGACCTGAACCTGCTGACCGATCTGAACGGCCTTCTTGGTGACGACCCCGGCCATCGGCGCGCGGACGATGGTGCGGTCGAGCGCCAGCTTGGCCCCGGCCAGCTTGGCGCGGGCGGCCATGACTTCGGGGTTTTCACCCGGCTGCACCCCGGCGAACAGGGTAGCGTTCGACTGGCGATTGCCTTCCGAGGTCAGCAACGCGGCCTGAGCCTGAGCGCGGGCGGCGCGGGCGGCGCTGACATTGGCCACGGCGGCGGCATAACCGCTTTCGGTGGCGGTCAGCTCTTCCTGCGACACCGCGCCCGTCGAGGCGAGGTTCTTGCGGCGGTCGTATTCGAACTTGGCGCGGGCGGCTTCGGCTTCGGCGGCCTTGATCCCGGCGTCGGCCTTGGCGATATCGGCGGCGCGCGCGCCCATCGCTCCGGCCAGCGCCTTGTCGTTGCTGTAATAGCCCATGACGCGGCGTTCGGCCGAGGCCAGAGCGGCTTCGGCAGCAGCGTAGTTGATCTTCGCGTCGGCGTCGTCGATGACCATCAGCACGTCGCCGGCCTTAACGACCTGGGTTTCCTGCGCCATGATGCGCAGGACCGGGCCGGAGACCAGCGCGTTGACCTGCGCGGTTTCGGCCCCGACATAGGCGTTGTCGGTGGAAACATAGTGCGAGGCGACGAGGACATAGTAAGCGCCGTAAGCGACGGCACCGATGGCGACGACGGCAGCAAGCCCGGTCATCAGGGTGCGGCGGTTGTTATTGGCGGTGCGTGCGGGGGCGACCGGAGCGGTGGGAGTTTCGGGTGCGTTGTCGGACATGGGACTGACTTTTTTCAGAAAAACAGGATGAGGTGCGAGGTTTTAAATTAGTAGGGACCGCCGAGCGCCTTGACCATGGCGACTTCGAGCGTCAGGGCGCGGCTTTGCAGGGCGTTGTTGGTGCTGCGTTGGGTGAGCAGGTTCTGTTCGGCCAGCACCAGCGTGGCGTAGTCGCTCAGACCGCCTTCGTAGCGCAGACGCGCCAGACGATAGGCTTCCTCGCTCGACGCCAGCGCTGCATTGGAATGTTGCAGACGTTCGCTCAGGGCGCGCTGGCTGGCGCCGGTGTCGGCGACCTCCTGCATGGCGGTGACGACCGTCTGGTTATAGCTGGCCAGCGCCACCGACTGATCGGCTTCGGCGCCGCGCAGATTGGCCTTCAGCTTGCCGCCTTCAAACAAAGGCAGGCTGAGGACCGGACCGGCATTGATCGCATCCATGCCCGACCCGCTCAGGTCGTTGAGGAAGACCTTGCCGGCGAAGGCCATCAGGTTGATGTTCGGGTAAAAGGACGCCTTGGCGCGCTGCGTCGACGACGAGGCCGATTCGACGCGCAACCGGGCGGCGGCGACGTCGGGACGGCGGCTGATCAGCTCCAGATCGAGGCGTTCGGGGGCCTTGAAATTGCGGGCGTCGGGCAGGTTCGGGCGCTCCAGTTGTTCACCGAAGGCCGGGGCCTGACCGGCAAGCGCCGCGATCAGGTGGCGCTGGATCAGGATGCGCTCCTCGATCGCCGCCAGTTCGCCGCGGGCGTTCGACACGGCGGCGCGGGCCAGTTCGAGCTCGGCCTTCGAGGTCAGGCCGCTGGTGGCCTTCTGCGAGACCAGCGATTCCGAATCCTGCCGCAGCACCAGGGCGCGTTTGGCGAGGTCGTAGTCCTTATAGAGGTGCGCCAGCTCGAAATAGGCGTTGACCGTCGCCGTGGTCAGGACCAGCACCGCCTGATGGGCGTCGGCGCGGGTAGCGTCGGCGGCGGAGGTCGCGGCCTTCACCCCGGCGCGGTTCTTGCCCCAGAAGTCGAGCTCCCAGCCGAAATTGATGCCACCCAGCGTTATCGAATCGATTGCAGGATTATTACCGCCCATTTGCAGCGTCGCGCCCAAAGCCGTCGCCGTCGGATAGAGCGAGGCGCGCTGGCTGTCTTCGAGCGCCCGCGCCTTGAGCAGACGCGCGGCGGCGGCCGACAGGTTCGGCGCGTCCTTGATGGCGGTGTCGAGCAAGGCGTTCAACTGCGGATCGTTATATTGCGTCCACCAGCGGTTATGCACCATGTCGGACGGTATCTGTACGGCCTGAGGCACGGCGGCATTGGTCTGGTCCTTCGGCAGGGCCGCACAGGCGGTCATACTCAGGGCGCTGACGCCAAGCAATAGAAGGGAAATGGGGCGCTTATTTACGAACATCGCGGGACCTTGGAAACGCAAACCGTACGGTACGGTCATTTATCACTTGTGCCTATAGGCCTGTGACGCTATATTGTCAACAGAACCGTACGGTACGGTCAGAAAAAATTTCCGCAGTGCGAAAATCTGAACCTTCCGTCCACAATATAAGCGCGCACCCCAAAGAAAGTGTGAAATTTTTTAGGGGCACGACGCCAGCATGAGGCTAATCAAGTATGAGTACGCAGGAGCTTAAATCCCGCGGAGACAAGGACGCCCGTCGCGAAGCCATTCTCGATGTGGCCAGCGATATCTTCCTCGAAGGCGGCTTCGATGCCGCCTCGATGTCGGCCATCGCCGCGCGCGTCGGGGGCTCGAAAGGGACGCTTTATAACTACTTCAAGAGCAAGGAAGAGCTGTTCGAGGCCTTCGTGCAGCGGCACTGCGCCCTGCACGCCAATCTGATCGACATCCTGATCGAAGCGGAACAGGGCAGCTATCGCGAAACTCTGACGCACTGGGGGCAGCGATATCTCAAGGTCGTGACCTCGGATGAGACCCAGCGCAATTTCCGCGTTATCATGGCGGTCGCCGAACGCTGGCCTGAAAGCGGGCGCAGCTTTTACGAAAATGGTCCTTTGCGCGGCATCAAAAACGTCGCCGCCTTCCTGCAAAAGGGCGTCGAGGCGGGTGAATACCGCATCGACGACACCATGCGCGCCGCCAGCCAGTTCATCGCCCTGTGTCAGAACCGCTATCAGAAGGCACGCTTCCTGAACTATCTGCCCGAACCGACCGACGACGAGATCGAGCGCGAAGTCGAGGCAGCGTTGCGGACCTTCTACGCGGCGTTCGGCGCAAAGTGACCTTACGTCATTCTTACAAATGGGACGTGGAAGCGGCGCAAAATAATTACGCCTGATAGAGTAGAAGTGAGCTGCCGAACTCTTCGGCAGCACCCCTTTCTTTGCCCCCCTTCCCTGCCTCGACCGCGTTCGCCGCGTGCCTTTTCGCGCGCCGGTCAGGGCTCTATTCAAGGAATTATCTCATGGCCGACACCCTGAACCCCTCCGACGCCATCGCCAAAACCGAAGACACGATGAATACCCTTGGGAACACCGCCGCCGACGCTGCCAAATCCACGACTGAAAAAGGCATGGCCTATGGCCGCGACGCCATGAACACGGTGCGCGAAAACACCGAGCGCATGAGCCAGCGCAGCAAGGAAATCGGCGAGCGCACGATGAGCGCCTATGCCCAGGCTGGCAAGCAGACCTCGGACATGCTGGGCGAAGTCAACAAGGCCATGACGGACGCCTATGGCCGCTCGCTGGCCAATTACGAGGACCTGTCGAAACAGGCGATGAGCGTCCGCACGATGGAAGACGTTCTGGCCCTGCAAAACGCTGCCGTCGAAAAGATGCAGGACAATATGGCCGCCATGACCGGCGTCTATAGCCTGTTCGTGTCGCGCCTGACCGCCGTCATGCAGCCCGTCGCCAAACAGGCCGCCGACGAGACGCGCACCTTCGCGGCGTAAGACTCTCTGTTTGTGTTATACTGACAGGCGGCCTTTGCGGGCCGTCTGTTTCCGTTTGAGGCCCCCATGCCGATTAATCCGAACTCGCCCCTCGCCGCCCTGATGAACGCGTCCATGCGTCCCGGCACGATCGAGTGGATCGGCCTGCGTCCCGTGCGGCGCGGCGAGATCGACAGCGTGGCCGAAGCCGTGCTGGATAGTAAAGCTGGCCTGATCGGCGACCATTACAAAAGCGCGACACGTGGGACGCGGCACCTGACCCTGATCGGCCACGAAGACCTGCACGCTATCGGCAGCTATCTGGGCACGGTGGTGCTGCCGGAACAATTACGGCGCAATGTCCTGACGTCAGGGATCAACTTGCTGGCGCTAAAGGACAAACGCTTTCGTCTGGGCGAAGCGGTGCTGGAAATGACCGGCGAATGCCACCCCTGTTCGCGCATGGAAGAGATACTGGGTATCGGCGGCTACAATGCGGTGCGCGGCCACGGCGGCATCACCGCACAAGTGCTGGAAGGCGGTACGATTCGGTTGGGAGATGCGTTGACTGTGGTGACTTGACACTTTCCCCATATAGAACAAAATAAGAACTTATGCAATTTTGTGCGTTTTGTTCATGACCCAATATGCCCTCGACTTCGGTGCCACGACCGAACTGGATAGGTTGCGTGACGCCCTGCTATTTCTGTTCGGCCCATATACGCAGGCGCCTGAACGCACACCTATGGAGCAACTGGTCAGGTCAATGATCAGTGGCCGGACGCGTGACGAGGTATCGCTGCCGGCCTATGATCGATTGCGCGTCGCCTATCTGGACTGGAATATTCTAGCCGACGCCCCAATACGAGACGTCTTGGCCGTTATTGGCGATGTTACCTTTCCGGAAGACAAGATTGCCTTTTCTGCAAGCGACGCTCCATCGCATTCGCGTCAAGCACCCGGATTTCGATCTCGACTTTCTGGCCGACTATCCGCCTCTGACAGCCGAGGCCTGGTTGCAAAACCTTATGGGTGTCGGACCGAAGGTGGCGGCTTCGGCGCTGAACGCCAGTACTTTGCGTATGCGCAGCTTTATCGCGGATACGCACGTTGTTCGTGTGCTGAAACGACTGGGGCATATCGCACCCAAAGCTACCTCGCGGCAGGCGCACGATTTCGTCATGGATGCCGCGCCGCATTATTCCGCGGTGGACCTGACGGAATTACATGTATTAATCAAGACGTTGGGTCAGCAAATATGTCGTCACAGCCACCCGGCCTGCCGAAATTGTCCGGTTCGCGGCGGTTGCCAATCAAACGGCCGCTGGTGACCCCTGAGGGACTCGAACCCCCGACCTCTGCTTTAGGAAAGCCTTGCTCTATCCGGCTGAGCTAAGGGGCCACTTAAGTCGGTCCTAGCACAGGCGGCGCGGGCTTGAGAAGTCTTTGAACGTTCGGCGCGTAAATTTCCGGGGACATCTGCGCGCCGGATTCCCGACTCGACTCCCCGTGCGACTCATCGCATAAAGTCTGCACAGCTATATGGTTAAGGCCGTAGCGACATACCATATATGGTATAGAACGAATCAGGCATCTGACGATGTCACTGATTCGGTCATGATTCGTTTCCCTGCTGTTCAGGGTGAACACGGCCTTGCGTTAACCCTCATAAATCCTCACCTAACGGCCTCATTTCCACCTTCCCAAAGCCGCTATGCGTGGGTTTTTTTCTGATCGCCTATTTGAATCCGAAAACCGTTGCGCACTTTTCGGAATAGGCTCTAAAACAGTGCCGTGCCCGATCTCTCGCATCCCCCTTCCGATCTGTTCGCCCGCGAAGAACGCGACCACCGCCTCGTTGCGGTGCTGGGGCCTACCAATACCGGCAAGACCCACTACGCGCTTGAACGGATGATGGCACACGGCACGGGCATGATCGGCCTGCCACTGCGCTTGCTGGCGCGCGAAATCTACGACCGGGTGGTCAAGGAAAAGGGCGTCAATGCCGTCGCTCTGATCACCGGCGAAGAAAAGATCATTCCGCGCCTGCCCGCCTATTTCATCTGTACGGTCGAAGCCATGCCGCTGGAGCGCCGCGTCGACTTTCTCGCCGTCGACGAGATCCAGCTCTGCGCCGATACCGAGCGCGGCCATGTGTTCACAGACCGGCTTTTGCACGCGCGTGGCTATCAGGAAACCCTGTTCATGGGGGCGCGGACCTTCGCGCCGCTGTTCAAGTCCCTGTTTCCGCACGCCGAAATCCTGTTCCGCGAACGCCTGTCGCAGCTTAAATATGCCGGGCCCAAGAAGCTGACGCGCCTGCCGCCGCGCACGGCCATCGTCGCCTTTTCGACCGAGCAGGTCTATGCCATCGCCGAACTGATCCGCCGTCAGCGCGGCGGCGCGGCGGTGGTTATGGGCTCGCTCAGCCCCAAGACGCGCAACGCGCAGGTCGACCTGTTCCAGCGCGGCGAGGTCGATTTCCTCGTCGCGACCGACGCCATCGGCATGGGGTTGAACATGGATATCGACCATGTCGCCTTCGCGGGCCTTAGCAAGTTCGACGGCAAACGCACCCGCCCCCTCACCGCGCAGGAAGCCGCGCAGATCGCCGGTCGTGCCGGGCGTTTCAAGAAGGAAGGCACGTTTGGGGCGACTGGCGACGCGCCCGAGATGGACGAAGACCTGGTCGAGGCCATCGAGAACCACCGCTTCCTCAGCCTGACCGCCGCGCAGTGGCGCAACCACAAACTCGATTTTACCTCGCTCGATCACCTGCTGAAAAGCCTGACCGCGCCCTCGCCCCTGCCCGCCCTGCATCTGGCCAAGGAGGCGCTCGACGAAAAAGCGCTGCGCCATCTGGCGCAGGACGAGGACATCGCGCTCAAGGCCCGCAATCCGGTTAGTTTACGCATTTTGTGGGAGGTCTGTCAGTTGCCGGACTTCCGCAAGGTGTCGCTGGACGAACACCTGAAAATGGTCAGCTTCCTGTTCTGGTCGCGGATGCGGCCGGATGGCTTCGTGCCGGCGGACTGGTTCGACGAACAACTGAGCCACCTCGACCGGTTGGAAGGCGATATCGACACCCTGTCCGGGCGGCTGTCGGGCGTGCGCACCCTGTCCTATATCGCCAACCGCACCAACTGGCTGAAAAACGCCGACCACTGGCGCGGGGCGACGCGCGACCTTGAGGCGCGCCTGTCGGACAAGCTGCATGAAGCCCTGATGAAGCGTTTCGTCGATCAGCGGACCAGCGCCCTGCTCAAAGCGCTCAATGCCTTCGAGACACCAAAACCCGAAGTCACGGCCACCGGCGAGGTCATCCTCGAAGGCCACACGGTCGGACAGTTACGCGGCCTCAATTTTGTCCAGTCATCCGGCGAAACCCTGGTCGAAGACAAGGCCTTGCGTCAGGCCGCCTATCGCGCGGTGACGCCGATCCTCAAGGACCGTCTGAATGAACTCAGTCAGGCACCCACCAAGACTCTAAGACTGCGCGGGCCCGATATCCTGTGGCACGGCGCCGTGATCGGGCATATCGAACCGTCGGACTATTTCAACCCAAAGGTCCGCCTCGATTGTCAGGTCGATCACCCGGCCCTGCAACAACGCGCGGGCAAGCGGCTGGCCGATTTCGTGCAGCAGTTGGCCTTGCAACAATTGAAGCCCCTGCACCGCGTCTATCAGGCGTCCCGCGACGAAAACCTGCCCGCCGCCGTGCGTGCCGTGGCCTATCAGCTTTATGAGAACGGCGGCATCGTCCTGCGCAAGGACGACCGGCTGACGCCGGAGGAGCGCAAGGCCCTGCGCGATATGGGGGTGCAGGCCAATCGCTTCGTATGGACCCTGCCGCGCCTGCCGCATAACGTGATGCAAGCCTTTGGCGGCGCGCGCGACCATCCGCAGCGGGCGCTGAGCCTCAAAGGCTTGGTGGCGGTCGCCGACCATAAGCCGGTCAAGCTGAAAACGCTGGCGGCCATCGACAAGGCCCTGTCCGAAGGCCAGTTCCACAAGGGCGCGGTCTATCTCAAACCCGACGCCTTGAAAGACATCGCCAACGACCGGTTGATGCTGGCTCTGGGTTTCGCCAAGGCAGGGACGCACAGCTTCGGCGAGGGTGACGCGCGCACCGGATGGCGCACCAAATCCGCTGCTACGCCGAAAAAGGCGAGGCCGGAACCGGAATATATCAATCCCTATTCACCGTTCGCCGTGCTGCGCGCAAAGTGATTTGACAAAGTTTGCCATGAATTGTACCCTTCGCTGAAACGAAGGAGCGCGTCATGGCCACGATGAACATTTCCCTGCCCGAACAGATGAAGGCCTGGGCCGAAGCACAGGCGGAAACGGGTCGCTACAGCAATACCAGCGATTACGTGCGCGACCTGATCCGCCGGGATCAGACACGGGCTGAAAAGATCACCGCCATGCAGGCGAAAATCGACGAGGGTATGGCTAGCGGGATTAGCCCTCACTCCGTGTCTGAGATACTTGAAATGGCTCGTAAACGCGCCGCTGAACTGGGATACAATAAGCCGTGACTTTCCGACTAAGCGCAGCAGCCGAAAACGACCTCACAGACATATACCTGTTCGGGCGTAAGGTTTTCGGCTTACGTCAGACCGAAGCCTATTATGACTCACTGATCAGGACTTTCGATCTTCTATCGGAGTTTCCCACACTGGGTCGTATAAGGTATGAAGTCGAATCTCCGGCCTATATGCATCCGTTCAAATCACACCTGATCTTTTACCTGCGAGACGACAACGGCATAACCATCCTTCGCATTCGCCACGCTTCGGAAAACTGGAGCGAGGCGGAGAGCGACTCATAACCCCAGAAACGACAGCATGAGGAACGCACAAAACAGTACGAAATGCGTCGTGCCTTCGATGGCGTTGGTCTGACCGTCGTTCAGGTTGATGGCTGCGACCAGAAGCGTCAGCGCCGTCATGATACTTTGCGCGGGCGTCAGGGCCATGTGGATCTGCTGATTGTTGAACAGGGCCAGAAGCTCGATCACCGGCACGGTCAGGACCACGGTCGACAGCGACGCCCCCAGCGCGATGTTAATTACCGGCTGCATCCGGTTGGCCAGCGCCGCGCGCAGGGCGGTCAGGATTTCCGGGCTGGCCGAAATGGTCGCCACGGTCAGGGCCGAGAAGATCGGCGGGATGCCGGCGCCTTCAAGCCCCACATCCAGCGTCTTCGACATCACCTCGGCCAGCAGGCCGATCAGGATCAGCCCCGCCACGAGAATGATCGCCGAATGCGCGGTCTTGCCGCCGTGGACGTGGTGTTCCTCGCCCGACGCCGCATAGGTATAGGCAAAGAAATAGCTGTGCTTCGTCGTCTGAAGGCGCAGAAACATGGCATAGAGGAAGATCATGATTCCGATGGAGAACATCGAATAGACCTTCCAGTGGGCGACCGGCACAAACTCCGGCACCAGCATCGACACGCCCATCCCCGTCATGATCATCACGATATAGGTCTTGCCCGACGCGTCGTTATAGGGCTGCTCGCCGTGTTTCAGGCCGCCCATGATCGCCGCGATGCCGATAATGCCGTTCATGTCGAGCATCACCGCCGAATAGATGGTGTCGCGCGCCAGAGTCGGATTGTGCGCGTTCGACAGCATGATGGCCAGGATCACCACCTCGACCAGCACCGCCGACAGGGTCAGGATCATGGTGCCGTAGGGCTCGCCCACCTTCTCGGCGAGGATTTCCGCATGGTGCGCTACCCGCAGTGAGGCCATGATGATCACCGCGATCAGGGCCAGCGCCGCGATCAGCGACACGGTCTGACCGGCGTGAATGATCGAATGCTCCAGCGGCATGGCCACGAACGCGACGATCAGCGCGATCAGCAGGAAAGTTTCTTTCTTAAGCGCGGCCCACATGGCGAATCCCCAGCACCTTACTCTTTGCAATCGGTTTCCACGACTGCGGCACGGATCGCAAAGAATCAACCTTTTTTGGCAAACGGAGCCTGATATATTGCTGCAAACGTAAGGATACGCATGACCGAAGCCCTGGAAACCTGTCGCATCGATGTCTGGTTGTGGCGCGCCCGCTTTTTCAAGACCCGCGCCCTGTCGGCGAAATTCATCGAAGGCGGCACGATCCGGCAGGAGCGTTTCGCTCAGACGACGCGCCTGTCGAAACCCGGCCATACGATCCGCCCCGGCGACCGCCTCATCTTCGTCATCGGGCAGCGGATGATCGACGTCCGCGTCCTCGATACGGGCGAACGGCGCGGCCCGGCCAGCGAGGCGCAAACCCTTTACGAACGACTTGATAAGGCACCGGAGTAGCCGCGCTCAATATCGAGAATGTTTTGCAGTCGCAAAATCGATCCGCAACTTAGTAAAATCCTTTGCGCGGTTTAGTAAAAATCGAGACGCGCCGGGGCCTTAAGCCTTGACACTCAGCCGCGCAAAAGTCATGACGCCACAGTCCGGCGCATCAACTTTGCGACGGCGCCGCACCATCTTTGTCCGGCCCCACGGCTGGCTCCTAATCAGGTTTCAAGAGTTCCGATGACCTATATCGTCACTGACCCCTGCGTGAAATGCAAGTTCATGGATTGCGTTGAAGTCTGTCCGGTGGACTGCTTCTACGAAGGCGAGAACTTCCTCGTCATCAATCCGGACGAGTGCATCGACTGCGGCGTGTGCGAGCCGGAATGCCCTGTGGATGCCATCAAGCCGGACACCGAGGACGAGCCCGACGGCAAGTGGCTTGAGGTCAATTCGCAATATTCGCGCGTCTGGCCAAACATTTCGGTCAAGGGCACCCCGCCCGCCGACCGTGAAGACTTCGAGCGCGAAACCGGCAAGTTCGAGAAGTACTTCTCGGAAAAGCCCGGCGACGGCAAGTAAGACGCCGGGAACTTCATGCCGGTTCCCGCCCCTATCGAAGCCCTGAGCACGGCCCTCTACTGGCTCGACTACGCCGCCGTGGCCGTTTTCGGCGCATCCGGCGCCATTGCGGCGGCGCGCGCCCGGCAGGACATCATCACCTTCGGCTTTTTCGCCGCCATCACCGGCGTTGGTGGCGGCACGCTGCGCGACGTGCTGATCGGCGCGCCGGTCTTCTGGGTGCAACGCCCCAGCTATATCATCGTCTGCCTGCTGGCGGCGCTCGCCGTGTGGTGTCTGGCGCCGAAAAGCGCCTCGCCTCACCCCGACGGCAAACCCGGCAAGCGCCTGATGGCAATGATGTGGCTCGATGCGCTCGGCATGGCCGCCTACGCGGTGGTCGGTAGCGCCAAGGCGCTCAATCTGGGGGTCGCGCCGTTTTCGGCGGTCGTGATGGGCGTCCTGACCGCCGCCTTCGGGGGCGTGATCCGCGACGTGCTCGCCGGAGAGCCCAACCTGCTGCTGCGCCGGGACATCTATATTACCGCCGCACTGCTGGGGGCCTGCGTCTTCGTCGGCCTAAGCCTGCTCGGTCTAAGCTTCTGGCCAGCGGGTTTGAGCGGGTTCGCCGCCGCCTTCGCGTTGAGAGCCGCCGCGATTCACTGGACGTGGTGCCTGCCTGCCTTCGGTGCGCCGCCTAAATAACCATTCCATATGAAAAATTTATTTCGCTGCCGGAATGCCTGAGCGCCCCGACGCCCTTATTGCCGCCTTATGTCTATACTTTCATCCACAGAGTTTTTTATCCCCGTCGCAGCGACTCTCAGGGTTAAAAGGCGTGCTCCGGACAGCTATACGCCCCACCCCTCATATTAACCCTATTTTTACGATCCGCTTAACTCACCCGAAGGCCGGACATGCCGCATATCCATGTCTTCGCAGGACTCTATGCTTTCTCACCTGAGTTTACGATTGAATATTCTTGCGCCAAACCTTGGATCGAAGGGCGGACTCATCGGTAACAGGGTAAACGACCCCGCCTCGGTTACACGAAGCCCTGGCCCTTTATTTTTGCGTATTTTTGTGATACACAGGTGAAGTTCGATACGAGGACGCACAGATGTGACGTACCCCGCATCATCTTTCTTCACCTAAACGCCATGCAGGCACCCCTGCGGCATGGCGTCTTCGACAAAGGTCGGATGACAGGCTTGTCTTAGCAGTATTCAATCCCGAAACAGACGGTGCGCTTCGCTTACGCGGGACATCGTTTTTTTGTGTGCGTGTGTACCTCCCGGCTCTCCCCCAGCCGCCGGGCCTGAGGTTTCGACACGCTGAATGCGCACGGACAAACTGCTGTTCGCCCTCCTTACCAAGCGAGAGGACCGCAATGTCGACTTTAGCAGCAGAACTCGATTTCAACGTGGGCGACAAGGTCGTTTACCCGGCGCACGGCGTAGGCCAGGTGGCTGCCGTCGAAAGCCAGGAAGTGGCCGGTTACACCCTCGAAGTGTACGTCGTGACCTTCGACCACGAAAAAATGACCCTGCGCGTCCCGACCAAGAAGGCCAAGACCGCCGGCCTGCGCCATCTGGCCGCCGAAGCCGTGATGTCTCAGGCGCTGGTGACCCTCAAGGGTCGCGCGCGCATCAAGCGCACCATGTGGTCGCGCCGCGCTCAGGAGTACGAAGCGAAGATCAACTCCGGCGACCTCGTCTCGATCGCCGAAGTGGTTCGCGACCTGCACCGTGCCGAAAACCAGCCGGAACAGTCCTATTCGGAGCGTCAGCTCTATGAATCGGCGCTGGACCGCATGGCCCGCGAAGTCGCCGCGATCGAAAAGATCGACCGCGATGCCGCCGTCGCCATCCTGAACAAGTCGCTGCAAAAAGCCGCCGCTTAATTTCAGAACAAGTTATAGAAAAAGCCCCCGGAGAAATCCGGGGGCTTTTTTACATTTAAGCGAGCGTTCGTACATTGGGCTCGCGCGCCCAGTAGCGCTTTTTCGCCGCCTCGATAAAGTCGTCGATCAGCACCACGCCGTCGTCGTGCACCACCCCGGCTTTTTCGAGCAATGGATGGCTTTCCGGCGTGTGGCCAATGGCCTTGAGGTGCCCGAAGGCGTTCATCACCCATTCGATCGATGCCGCCTCTTTCACGTGGCGCTGCGTGCCCGCTTCCGACAGCAGGACAAAGATCGCGTCGAACAGTTGCGACGGCATGCCCTGTAACTGGCCGTCGGCGTCGGCCATCGATCCGTCCGACAGCGGGATATTGTGCAGCCGTGCACCGACGACGACCGGTTTGCCGCCCGCCGCCACGATATCGGCCTTGAGCTTGTCCAGCAGCCCCGCATCGGTGTCCTTGCAGATCAGGATACCGACCGCGCGGCATTCCAGCGTGTCCTTCATATTGCCGTGGATGCTGAGTGCCGGGGACGGTTCAAGCTCGACCACCGCCCGCGCCGCCTCGGCCTTGGCGGGCAGGTCGATCCCCAGTCCCTCGGCAACGCGTTGGGCCAGACCTTCATCGACATTGCGCAGATTGGCCACCATCCGGCCCGGTACCTGGCTAAGACCGACCTTCGACAGTTCAAACACGAAGGACGAGGCGATATGGGCCTGCTCCTCCGGTTGTTGCGAGACCCAGAACAGCCGCGCCTGCGAATAATGGTCGGCGAACAGGTCCGGCCGCACGCGCAACTTGTCGCCCTGCTCTTCGCGGTCGTCGCGTCCGGCAGCGGTCTTGAAGCCCGTCATCGGGCATTCGCGCGGTCCGCCCTCTTCGCCATGCGCGGCCAGGCTGTTGGGCTCGTAATTGGCGCGGCCCTTGGGGACGTTCATCTGCATCATCCCGTCGCGCTGAAAGTTCATCACCGGGCATTTCGGCGCATTGATCGGGATCTGGTGGAAATTGGCCGTCCCCAGCCGCGACTTTTGCGTATCGAGATAGGAGAACAACCGCCCTTGCAGCAACGGGTCATTCGAGAAGTCGATGCCGTCGACGATATTGGCCGGGCAGTAGGCCACCTGCTCGGTCTCGGCGAAGAAATTGTCCGGGTTGCGGTCGAGCACCATACGCCCCACCAGCTTCACCGGCACCAGTTCTTCGGGGATGATCTTGGTTGGGTCTAGCACATCGTAGGGCAGGCTGTCGGCCAGCTCCTGATCGAACAGTTGCAGGCCTAACTCCCATTCCGGGAAGGCCCCCGTGTCGATGGCCTCATAAAGGTCGCGGCGGTGATAGTCGTTGTCGGCGGCCTGAAGCTTCACGGCCTCGTCCCACACGGTCGATTGCAGGCCCAGCTTCGGCTTCCAGTGAAACTTGACGAAGGTCGATTTCCCCTCGGCATTGATCAGCCGGAAGGTATGGACGCCGAAGCCTTCGATGGTGCGCAAGGAGCGCGGGATCGTCCGGTCGGACATGGCCCACATCAGCATATGCGTCGTTTCCGGCATCAGAGACACCCAGTCCCAGAAGGTATCGTGCGCCGATCCCGCCTGCGGATAGCCCGAATTGGCCTCCATCTTCACCGCGTGGACCAGGTCGGGGAACTTCATGGCGTCCTGAATGAAGAAGACCGGGATATTATTGCCGACGAGGTCCCAGTTGCCTTCCTTGGTATAGAACTTCACCGCGAAGCCGCGCACGTCACGGGGTGTATCGACGCTGCCCGCACCGCCGGCGACGGTCGAAAAGCGCACGAAGACCGGCGTGCGCTCGCCCTTGCGCTGGAACAGGTCGGCGCGGGTGATGTCCGACAGCGAGTCGTAAAGCTCGAAATAGCCGTGCGCCGCCGAACCGCGGGCGTGGACGATTCGTTCGGGGATGCGTTCATGGTCGAAATGGAAGATTTTTTCGCGCAGGACGAAGTCTTCGAGCAGGGTCGGACCGCGCGCCCCAGCCTTGAGGCTGTTCTGGTTATCCGAAACGCGGATGCCCTGATTGGTGGTCAGGTGTCCGTCCGGCGTATGCGGGCCGGAATGATGGATCTGCTGATGGGTTTCGCCGCCATTGCCTTTGGTAGTATCGAATTTTGCCTTATCGTCCATGGTCTGTCGCCTCGGTGAAGATGATTATGGCCCGCCGCCGGGCGCAGCTTTCCGTCAGCCGCAATAAAGAATCACTGCGGTTTGCCGTGTGGCACAATATCCACAGCTAAAAGTTTCATTTTCAACCAGCTTGCGCCCGGTCTGTAACGCCGGTACAGGAACGGCTCCTGTGTCTCACTATCGGAGATTTCCGCATGTGCCTGTTTAATCGGCCATCCGAACGCAATCTCCCTCCGGGCCTGAAATAGCGCCCCGAGGGGCCGTTTTCCATCAGCCGAAATCCAAATAATATAAGGGACTCCGTGTGTTTTTCGCGCGGAGCATGAGACCATGTACGTGCGCTATGTCACGGCGCATATCGACCCCTATACCGGGGCCGAATGCGGCTTCTTTCAATCGAGCTATCTGCTCGACCGGCGCGGTTGCGCCCAATGGATCAAGGACGAATTGCGCGCGCAGTTCGACTGGTTCAACCACCACCTCGACGTGCCTCACCGACTGGGGCGGCACTTCAAGCGGCGGGAGTCCATCTGGGGCATCTGCTGGTTTACGCCCGAAGCGCTTGAGGCGATCGAGCGGGCGCGATACTGTGCCTGGCTGATCGGTGAAGGCGGGCTGCCGGTGCGTCAGATCAAGGCGCGCATCGGTCGGGAAATCATCTGGCGCGACCCTCAGCAGATCGTCGTCAAGGCGACTCCCGACCTGCCGAAGGCCTTTGCGCGTTAACCGGCACCGTCAGGCGGGAAAGCGGCGTTTTCCCCTTGACGGCCCGGCACGCTTTGCCTATAGAACGCCCCTCTTAAAGGCCGCAGTCCGCTGTGAGCCGTTGTCATTTTTGTTTCTAGCCAAGGTGGATCCTATGTCGCGTCGTTGCGAACTCACCGGTGTCGGCCCGATGGTCGGCCACTCCGTGAGCCACTCAAACATCAAGACGAAGCGTCGCTTCCTGCCTTCGCTTCGTGAAACCGCGCTTCAATCCGAAGCCCTGAACCAGTCCTTCCGCCTGAAGATCACCAACGCTGCCCTGCGCACGCTGGACTTCCGCGGTGGCCTCGACGCCTTCCTCGTCAAGGCTGACGACACCGAGCTGTCGCTCCGTGCGCGTCGCCTGAAGAAGCAGATCAAGGCGAAGCTGGCTGAGAAGGCCGCTGCTTAAGCGCATCCCGAAAAGTGCATAGCGGTTTTCGGACCAAGATGCGCGACAAAGGATTGCTACGGTGAAAACCGAACACATGAAAAACCCCGAAGGTTCGCCTTCGGGGTTTTTTGTTATTTGTAATCGAAGACCAGCAACCGGGTAGGATCATTATCGCCGATCGGATCGCTTATCAGATACAGGCGATAGCCGTCAGAGATTTTGACCGCCGAAACGCCTTCGTAATTGTCGTTGGCCATGGGCGGCTTGACCTCAAGGATCGTCTCGACCAGCGTCAGGCGCTTGCCGTCGAGCTTCAAAAGCCGAAGCACCGTCCTCGCCCCGCTCCATGGCGTATAGAAGCGGTACAGCGCCAGAATCTGATCCGGCTTATCCACGTCCAGCGGCGCAAGCGAGACCAACGAATAGCCGAACCCCGGCGTCGTCGGCCCGATCAGGGTGCTGCACTTATAATCTTCCAGCCGACAGCGCCAGAAGCCGCCCGCCTCTGCCCCGAGAATCAGCGAGGTCTCGCCGGGAAATTCGCGCACGAAGGTCGCCGCCTCAAGCCCCTGATTGTCCGGCAGCAACGGCAAACCGCTCAACGGCAGCCGCTCGCCCTTGCCGCTCAGACCGCCGGTTTCGGCGCTGTAGAGCAGGACGCGGGCATCGCCTTCGAACGAGACATAATGATCGCCGGTCATCGGATCGAGCGCCATGTCTTCCGAATCGGACAGGGTCTTGTTGCCGAAGGGTTTGCCGTCCGCGCCTTTCAGGGCGTCGACGCTCAGGCTCCCGGCCCGTCCATTGGCGGACATGATCATCCGCACGTGGTCGCCATAGTCGCTCACGGCGTCGATCATCAGCCCGTCCTTGCCGGGTGTGACGATCAGGTCTGACAGGCCCATCAGGCGCGACGTGCCCTGCCCCTTGACCTCATAGCCGCCGACATAGCGCGCCTTCATGGCGGGCGCGGCGACCTTCGGCAGCGGCGTGAAGGTGACGCTCGCCCCGCCTTGATAGGGGACGGGATTGGCGAGAGCAGCACTGGACGTCAAAGCCAATAGCACCAACAAACGACGCATAGGAGCGGCTCCATAACCCCCTCTCCCCTGCGGGGAGAGGGTTGGGGTGAGGGGGCTTTGTGAGGTAGGGCAGGCCCCCTCACCCGTCAGCTTCGCTGACTCCCTCTCCCCAAGGGGCGAGGGGAAATATACTTACCGCCGTCCCGGTCCTGCCGTCTTCTCGTCAAACAGTTCGGCCAGCTTCTCGATCAGCGCCCCGCCCAGGTGCTCGGCATCGATCAGCGTCAGGGCCCGGCGATACCAGCGCGTCACGTCGTGACCGATGCCGATAGCGGCCAGTTCGACGCGGCCAGAGCCTTCGATCTCGGCGATCACCTTGCGCAGGTGATTTTCCAGATAATGCCCCGTATTGACGCTCAGGGTTGAGTCGTCGACCGGCGCGCCGTCGGAAATGACCATCAGGATCTTGCGCGACTCGGTCCGCGCCAACAGCCGCCCATAGGCCCATTGCAGGGCCTCGCCGTCGATATTTTCCTTGAGCAGGCCTTCGCGCATCATCAGGCCGAGGTTCTTGTTGGCCCGGCGCCACGGGTTGTCGGCGGCCTTGTAGATGATGTGGCGCAGGTCGTTGAGCCGTCCCGGCCCCGCCGGCTTGCCTTCGCGCACCCACTGTTCGCGCGACTGCCCACCCTTCCACGCCTTGGTGGTGAAGCCCAGAATCTCGACCTTGACGCCGCAGCGCTCCAGCGTCCGCGCCAGCACGTCGGCGCAGATCGCCGCGACCATGATCGGCCGCCCGCGCATCGATCCCGAATTATCGAGCAGCAGCGTCACCACGGTGTCGCGGAACTCGGTATCCTTTTCCTGCTTGAACGACAAAGGCGCCGAGGGGTCGATGATCACCCGCGTCAGCTTCGAGGCATCGAGCACACCCTCTTCGAGGTCGAAACTCCACGACCGCGACTGCTGCGCCATCAGACGACGCTGCAAGCGGTTGGCCAAACGCGACACGACGTTGGACAGATTGGCCAGTTGTTGGTTGAGGAACCCGCGCAGGCGCTCCAGTTCCTCTGGATCGCACAGGTCCTCGGCGGCGATCACCTCGTCGAAGGCGCGCGTATAGACGTCGTAGTCCTTGCGCTCGCCCTTTTGCGGCGGCATCTGTTGCTGGCTGGCCTCGGCGGCCTCGCCGTCCACGACCTCGTCGGCGGACCCGTCGGCCAGAGACTGAGGATCACCGGACATCTGGGTGTAGTCGTCCTCGCCCTGCTGGGACTGGTCGTCGCCGCCGGTCGGCTGCTCCTCGGTTTCCGGTTGCGATTCGCCCTCGTCGTCCGAGTCGTCTTCGGCGTCGGGTTCCGGCTCGCTGCCCTCGGCCTGCTCGTCCTCGCCCTGATCGTTCTTTTCTTCCTCGGCAGCGTCCTGCGAATCGTCGGTCAGGTCGAGCGCACGCAACACCTCGCGCGCCTTCTGCGTAAAGGCCTTCTGGTCGTGGATCAGCGCGCCCAGTTCGCTCAGGCTCTGGCCCGTTTTGTCCTCGATTTCCGTACGCAGCAGATTGACGACACGTTGCACGGGCTCCGGCACCGGGTCGCCGATCAGCACTTCGCGCGCGATCAGGCCCAGTATGTCGCCCAGATTGAGGTCGTTGCGGTCTTCCTTACGCGCGATGCCGCTGCGGTCGAGATCGGCCTCCAGCGCCGCGCGCAAGTTCTTGCGCACCCCGCCCATGGCGCGCGAGCCGACAGCTTCGAGACGCACTTCTTCGAGGATATCGAAGGCTTCGGCGCTGACCGTCTCGATGGGACGCGCGCGCGAATGGACGGCATTGTCGTGGTGGGCAACCTTGAGCGCAAGACGGTCGGCCTGACCGCGCACGGTGGCCGATTGCCGCGCATTGAGGTCGCGCGGCGGATTGGGCAGGACCAGCTTCTGACCATCATAGCGCGGCCCGTCCGGCCCGAAGACGACTTCGAGTTCGGGATTTTCCGCCAGAGCGCGCGTCGAATGGATCAGCGCCTTGCGGAAGGGATCGGACAGAACGGTAACGGGTTTGGCCATAGAACCTTAGCTTCCTAGCACTCCCCCTGATTTCAGGGGGAGGTGGCCCGAAGGGCCGGAGGGGGTTAAGCCGTCGGTTTTAACCCCACCGTCATTCTCGCTTACGCTCAAATGCCACCTCCCCTGATATCAGGGGAGGACCTGATTATATAACCTTCACCTTCAGGGCGCTTTCCTTCACATCCGCCCCGAAGCTGCGCTGATAGAACTCCGCCAGGGTCGGGCGCTCCAGCTCATCGCACTTGTTGAGGAAGGTCAAACGGAAGGCCAGTTCGGTGTCGTTGCCGAAGATCAGCGTGTTCTGCGCCCAGGTGATGACCGTCCGCGGCGACATGACCGTCGAGATATCGCCATTGGCAAAGGCCGAGCGCGTCAGGTCGGCGACGCGCACCATGGCGTCGATCAGGGCGCGACGTTCCGGCGTGTCGAATTCCGGCAGCTTGGCCAGCACGATGCCGACCTCGGCCTCGTGGCTGAGATAGTTGAGCGTCGTGACGATCGACCAGCGGTCCATCTGGCCCTGATTGATCTGCTGCGTGCCGTGATAAAGCCCGGTCGTGTCCCCCAGACCGATGGTATTGGTCGTCGAAAACAGACGGAAAAACTTGTTCGGGCGGATGACCTTGTTCTGATCCAGAAGCGTCAGACGCCCCTGCGCTTCCAGCACGCGCTGGATGACGAACATCACATCCGGACGCCCGGCGTCATATTCGTCGAAGACCAGCGCCACGGGCCGTTGCAGCGCCCACGGCAGGATGCCCTCCTTGAACTCGGTGACCTGCTGACCGTCCTTGAGGACGATGGCGTCCTTGCCGATCAGGTCGATCCGCGACACGTGGCTGTCGAGGTTGACGCGGACCAGCGGCCAGTTGAGGCGCGCGGCGATCTGCTCGATGTGCGTGGATTTGCCGGTGCCGTGGAAGCCCTGCACCATGACGCGGCGGTCATAGGCAAAACCGGCGCAGATGGCGATGGTCGTCTGCGGGTCGAAACGATAGCTGTCGTCGATTTCCGGTACGTGTTCGTCGCGCGTCGAGAACGCCGGGACCTGCATGTCCGAATCGACGCCGAAGACGTCGCGGAGCGAGACCATCTTGTCCGGCGCAAAGCCCAACAGAGGATCGTTCAGGGTTTCAGGCGTGATAAGAGACATGGTCGGCGGTCTTCCGGAAACAAACAATATAGTCGATTTTCAGCTAAGACCTCAGGCCTCAAGACACAACACCTAATGTCGGATTTGCGGCATATTTTTAGATCAATCCCGGTCCGGGTGCTGATAGCTGATCAGCTTATCGAGGAACGGCGCGGCGTCGATATCGTCCAGCGTCGTGCGTTCCGGCAAGGTGTGCAGATTGTCGACCCACGGCAGCTTGCCCTCGGTGCCGAACTGAATGACCGGCGCTATGTCGCCCGGATCGTCGAAGGCGGCGATCGACAGCGCCACACCGTCGGGTGCTTCGTAAGTCAGGGGCGTGCCGCAGTCCGGGCAGAACCCGCGTCGGACGAGATTGGAGCTCTGAAAGCGTTTCGGCTCGGTTTTGGGCCAGACAAGCATCGCTTCGCGGACGCTGACCAGCGGCGCGAAGACATTGCCATAGGCCTTCTGGCACATGCGGCAATGGCAGATCGAGGCGTGGCCAAGCTCGCCTTCGACGCGGAAACGCACCGCGCCGCACTGGCATCCACCGGTTCTTGTGGTTGGCATGAGAGGCCCCCTCACCCTAACCCTCTCCCCACAGGGAGAGGGGACTTAACAGTATCCCTTCGCCCCTTTGGGGAGAAGGTGGCGCGAAGCGCCGGATGAGGGGGCTACTCGAATGCCAAAAGCGAGATCAGGCCAAGCCCATTTTTTTGAGAACTTTGTAAGCCTTAATCACCCGTTGAAGCTTCTCTTCCGCCGAGCGGTCGCCGCCGTTATTGTCCGGGTGGCAACGCTTGAGCAGCTCCGTGTAGGCGGCACGCACCACTTCCGGAGCGGCACCGGCTTCAAGGTCGAGGTCGGCATAGGCGCCGCGTTCGATCTTGCCGTACTGACGCTGGACCGGTTCACTGCCCGGTTTTTGCGGGGCAGCCCCGGCGCCGAAGACGCTGTGCGGATCGTACATGCCCGCACCCTTGGTGCGACCCGCCGTAAAGGCCGCGGCTTCGCGGCTGGCGGCCGAGGCGCGGAAGGCCCAGGTCGGACGTCCGCCGGTCATGGTCGCTTCGCGGTGCGACTTGGCCTCGCCTTCGCTCATCCCGGCGAAGAAGTTCCAGCTCTTATTGTACTCGCCCGCGTGAAGCTGGCAGAAGTTATAGTATTCGTTCATCATTTCGCGCGATTTCGGCGCCTTGGCCGTCGCAGCCTTATGGCACTCCGGCCATTCGCAGCGAATCTGGCCCGGCTTGAGCGACAGGACATCGTCTTCCGGACGCTTGCCATCCACTTCGCCTTCCTTCGGCGGGCGGATGCGCATATCCAGACCAAATTTCGGTTTGTACTTGTAACCTTCGCTCATGATTACGAACGCAGCCCTTTAATTTTGTGTAGCCTGCCCATATAGGTCTTGGGAAGAGAACTATAAAGCCCCTTCGAGGTTAAATTATGGGTAAAACCAGCGACCGCATGGCGGTCAAACTCACCGAGGCTCTATCGCCTGTACGCCTTGAAATACAGGACGACAGCGACAAGCATAAAGGTCATTCGGGTGCGCGTGAAGGGGGGGAGAGCCATTTTTCCGTCACGGTCGTGTCACACGCCTTCGAGGGTCTGAGCCGCGTGGCCCGTCAGCGGCTGGTCAATGCCGCCCTGCGCGAAGAGCTGATCGAGCAGATCCACGCCCTGAGCATGACCACCCTCACCCCCGCCGAGGCCGAAAAAGCATAAAAAAACCTCCGGTTAAACACCGGAGGTTTTCATCATGATCGACACCTGAAGCTCAGGTCATCTTCTGAGTCTGCTCCAGGCAGTAGCCGATATAGAAGATGCGGACGTCTTCCGGCATGGCCTGGATCGAGTTGATATCGTCGGTCAGCGGCTTGGTGATATAGGCGTCCGAGGTGACGCCGTTCTTTTCCGCCGCCTTGGCGATCCATACGACCGCGATGCTTTTCAGCAGCTCGACCTTCTTGGCCTTGTCCGGGCTTTCGGCCAGATTGCTGGAATTGATGAAGGCCATGCCCATGACGCCGGCGCAGACCTCGTACATTTCCTTGCTGTTTTCGACCGGCTTGGTCTTGGACTGGATCTTGGTGAGATCGAGCGCCGAGGTCTGACCGGCGGCCAGCAGCGCGGCGGTGGCGACAACGCCCGTGATGATTTTCCTGAACATAATGATAAAGCCCTTGTAAACCCTTGATGTTCAGAGGTTAACCGATCCCCGGACGGCGCACAAGCGCTTCACGTAACATGACTATATTTGTAACGGAGCGCCGAATTTCCGACTGAGAAAATCCCGCCCCAGCCGCACCCCGACGGCATTGATCGAATGGCCCAGACCGTCGAGACTATGCGCCTCAACGGCGACACCTGCCGCTGACAACCGCTGCGCGGCCGCCTCCGTTTCGCCGAACGGGATCACGTCATCGTCGCGTCCGTGGATCAGCAAGACCGGCGTGCCCGATGACGCCAAAGGATCGGTCGTCGACAACCGCCCTGAAAACGCCACCGCCGCCGCGACCGGCCAGCGACCCGCCGCCACCGCATCCAGCGCCATGATCGCGCCTTGCGAAAAGCCGACCAGCGCGACCTGCGCCGGATCGTCGACGCCGTGCTTCGTCATCAGGGTCCTGATCGTGGCATCGAAGGCGGGCCGCGCCGCGGCGACGCGTTCGGCGCGGTTATCCGCCGTCACGCCCCTGACCGAAAACCATTGATGACCCGACACGTGCGGCGACATATCGAACGGCTCCGGCCCATCGGGCGCTTCAAATGCCGTATCCGGCAGTGCGGCTTGCCAATGCTTCGCCAAGCCGATCAGCGCCGCCCCTTCCGATCCCACGCCATGCAGAAAAATAACCAGCTTTTTCACAATATCCTCACCCATCCGTGGTGTTCGATGCCCAAACCTTAGATTTGTTTTGTCGCGATATTGTGGTCGAAAACCGCTCACACTTTTCGACATATCGCTCTATAGACCGTCCCAAAGCCTGCGCCAAACCCTGATTATCGAGCAAAACCCGTGAATTTCAGCACGTTAGACGTCAAATCGTTCTTTCAGGACCGAAAAACCGTTTTCCTGACGGCGATCTTGTGCTGCTTCCTTTGGGGCAGCGCCTTTCCGGCGATCAAGGCAGGGTATCATCTGCTGTCGATCACCCGCGATCAGGTGCCGTCGCAACTGCTGTTCGCAGGCTGGCGCTTTTTTCTGGCCGGACTTTTGCTGCTGGGATTTGCGCGCCTGACCGGGCGGCCCATTTTCAATTTCACGCCCCGCCAAGGCGGCCAGCTGATCGCGCTGGGGCTGGTCCAGACCAGCATTCAATATGTGTTTTTCTATATCGGGCTCGCCCACGCCACCGGCGTCAAGTCGTCGATCATGAACGCCACCGGCGCCTTTTTCAGCGTCGTTCTGGCACATTTTATCTATCGCAACGACCGCCTGACGCCGTTGAAAGCGTTGGGCTGCCTGATCGGTTTCGCAGGCGTGATGGTCGTCAATTTCAAGCCCGGCGCGCTCGATATGGAGTTTTCCCTGCTCGGCGAAGGCTTCGTCGTCATCGCCGCCTTCATCCTGTCGGCGGCGTCGATCTACGGCAAACGCCTGTCGCAAAGCATGGACGCCGTGGTCATGACCGGCTGGCAGCTTGGCATCGGCGGCGCGGTCCTGATCGGTGCCGGTTTCGGCTTCGGCGGGCATCTGGAGGGCATGGGGCTACCGGCGCTGGGCCTGCTGCTCTATATGGCGCTGCTGTCGGCGGCGGCCTTTGCCCTGTGGGGTATATTGCTCAAATATAACCCCGTCGGCCTGTTCGCGGCGTTTCAGTTCCTGATCCCGGTGTTCGGCGTCCTGCTGTCGGCGCTCTTCCTCGGCGAAAACATGCTCGAATGGAAGAACGCCCTGTCGCTGGTGCTGGTCTGTGCCGGGATCTGGCTGGTCACGCGGGCGAAAGCGGCCTAGGTCACCGACTCATAAAGCGCATCCAGATTTTGGCTGAGGCGAGTTTGACGAGAGCCATGTAGTTTTGGTCGTGTTTTTCGAAGCGCGTTGCGATGGCCCTGAAGTGCTTGAGTTTGTTGAAGAAGCGTTCAACGAGATTTCTGTATTTGTACAGAAAAGCGCTAAAGGCCGGGACGTTTACTCGATTGGGCATGGGCTTGATATTAGCCCATGCGCCTTTCTCAGCCAGTTGGTTGCGCAGTCCGTCACTGTCGTAGGCACGATCTGCGAGAAGTATCTGTCCCCGGCCCATCGCCTCGAACATGTCAGCGGCACTACGTCCGTCATGTGCCTGGCCTTCGGTCAGTTTCAACTGGATAGGCAGGCCATTGGCATCGACCAGAGCATGAATTTTGGTGGTTAATCCGCCTCGTGAGCGCCCCATGCATCGGCTTGCAGAGAGGTTCCCAGCGGAGGTTGGCGCTTTACAGGCCCCCCTTTTTTACCGTTCGCCGCATGTTGATGCACACGAACGGAGGTGGAATCAACCATCTGAATATCGCCGTCATAGGCTTGGGAAACAGCCGCAAAAATCTGATCCCAGATGCCTAATTTTCGCCAACGTACGAACCGGTTGTAGCACGTCGTTGATGGCCCGTACCGCTCGGGTATATCCGCCCACGGCGATCCTGTGCGAAGTCGCCAATAAATCCCATTGATCACCTTGCGGTCATCAACGCGAGCAACGCCTCGCGGCTTGTTGGGTAATAAGGGCTCAATTATCGACCATTCAAAGTCGCTCAGTTCATAACGGCGGGGCGTGCTCATCAAGGTTCCTCCCAGAACCTTGAATCACAGCACACACCTTATGACTACCGATTTATGAGTTTATGACCTAGAGCGATATGCTGAAATGAAGTTCGGCGAAGCCAAAAGTGTGAAGCGGTTTTGACTGCGTCGAACTTCGTTTCAGCACCAATATCGCGACCAATAAAAACTATTTGCTGAAGCGCTGAACCATGCCTTCGGTGCGTTCCAGACACTGCTGGACGTAGAAGGTCCGCGTGTCGCTGTCGAGCGCGCCGAAATCGGCGACGTCCTTCACGAGATAGGTTTGCATATAGTCCTTCATCTCGATGCCCTTGTTCTTGCCGGCCATATAGGACCACAGGGCGCCGATCTTGATGACGCCTTCGGCGCGCTCGGTGTCTTCGGCGGTCTGGGCGGAGGACTTGGCCAGTTGCCCCAGCCACAGGGTCGTGGCGCTGCACACGGCGTATTCCTCCGTCGAATTGACCGGAGGCATGACCTTGTTCTTGAGCGCGGCGGTATCGAGCGCCAGAACGGGACCACTGAGGGCGGTCAGAGCGGCGGCAAGCAGAATGAGGCGCATGGGAAACTCCTGAAGGGATATAATCTTACCAGTAGTTAGCACGAATGGCCTGTCGCTTTCATTACAAACCTTGAGACCAGAAACGAAACTGGGTCATGGCCTCGTCAAGATCGGTCTCATTGACCCCTGCGCCCACCATGATCAGATGAGTCAACGGCGCAAAGACGGCAATGGCAAGCAGCACCACGACGATCAGCACCAGCGTGGACACCAGAGGTTTTTGCGATAGCCGCCGAATTCGATGATGCCAACGCCCGGTCAGATAAGGCTCTATGGCCATATAACCGTCCAACCCCGGTATAGGCGTTATATTGATAAAGAAGGCAATCAGATTGAAAAAGCCCAGCAAACCCACGGCCTGACGAAGGGGAGCCACGAAGGGGCCGCCGACACTCAGCAGGGCATAGAGGGTAAACAGCGCGATCGATAAGGCCAGAGTCGTCACCGGGCCGGCCAAGGCGACAATCGTCTGGGAGCGCGAACCTTTCAGAGCATCGAGATCGATCCTGACCGCCGCGCCCGGCAAGGGAATGCCGCCGAGGACCAGAATCACCAGAGGCAGCAAGAAGCTCATCCGCTTTGATATGTAGCGCAGCGGATCGAGCGTCAGATACCCCCTGATCCGGGTCATATAGTCGCCTTCGCGGAAGGCCGACACAGCGTGTGCATATTCATGCAGACAAACCCCGACGATCCAGCCCACAACCACGAATCCGAAGGTCAGCGGGCCGGCGGCTATAAAGGCTGGTGACGCCGGATCTGTCAGATACAGCAAAGGTAAGACCGCTAGTCCGCAGGCAAAAAAGACCCACAGGCCGAGCAGCCACCAAAAACGAAAATGTATTTTCACCTTCCCCCCAATTGAAAAGGCGGACAGTCGCCTGCCCGCCTTTTCGGTTTACCGTCTCAAATCAACCGCTTCAAGCCGCCTTGGCTTCCTTTTTACCGAACCGGCCATAGAAGGTTTCGCCCTTGGCGGCCATATCGCGCAGCAATTGCGGCGGCGCGAAGCGGTCGCCGTGTTTGGCCGCCAGGGCGTCCAGTTCCTCGACGAACTTCGCCGCGCCGATCGAGTCGATCAGCGAGACGATCCCGCCCGACCACGGCGCGAAACCCCAGCCCAAGATCGAGCCGACATCGGCTTCGCGCGGATCAGTGATGACGCCTTCCTCGAAACAACGCGCCGCCGTCACCGCCTGAATATAGAGCAGACGTTTCTTGATCTCCTCGACCAGTTCAGGCTCGGCCTCGTCGGTCGTCACGACGAACTTGTCGCTCAGACCCGACCACAGGCTCTTATTACCGCCCGCTTCGGGGTAATCGTAGAAGCCCTTGCCGTTCTTGCGCCCCAGACGGCCGTCGGCGACCATAGCGGCGACCTCCTTTTCGCCGGGGATCGGCACATAGGCGTCGCCCATGGCTTTCGCGGTTTCCGACGTGATCTTGACCAGCAGGTCGAGCGCCACGTCGTCCATCATCTCCAGCGGCCCGCGTGGCATGCCGGTCATGCGTCCAACATTGTCGATGATCGACGGCGCGATACCTTCGGACCACATGGTCATGCCTTCGGCGGTGAACGGGATGAAGCAGCGGTTGGCGAAGAAGAAGCGCGAGTCGTTGACGACGATCGGCGTCTTCTTGATCTTCAGCACGTAGTCCATCGCCTTGGCGAGCGTCGCGTCCGACGTCGTGTCGGTGGTAATGATCTCGACCAGCAGCATCTTGTCGACCGGCGAAAAGAAGTGGATGCCGATGAAATTTTCCGGCTTGCCCGACGCCTTGGCCAGTTGCGAAATGGGGATGGTCGAGGTGTTGGAACCGAAGATCGCCGTGTCGGCCTTATCGCCCGCATAGAGTTTGGCCTCGGCGTCCTTGGTGACGGTCGCTTTCAGTTCGGCGTTTTCGAACACGGCTTCGATGATGAGGTCGGAACCCGTGATCTGACCATAATCCGGCGTCGGCACGATCAGGTCGAGGACAGATTGCGCTTTCTCCTGAGTCATCTTGCCACGCGACACCGCTTTTTTAAGCAGGGACTCGCAATGAGATTTTCCCTTCGACGCGGCTGCGTCGTCGCGGTCGATGAGGATGACCTTGATACCGGCCAGAGCCGAGACATAGGCGATGCCCGCGCCCATCATCCCGGCGCCCAGCACCGCGACCTGCTGCGGGTCGGTCTTCGGCTGACCCGCCGGACGACCGCCGCCCTTGCCCAGGGCCTGCATGTTGAAGAAGAAGGTGCGGATCATCGCCTTGGCCTGCGGGGTTTGCAGGGTGTTGACGAAGTAGCGGCTCTCGACGCGGATGGCCGTGTCGAACGGCAGTTGCAGGCCTTCATAGACCGCACGCATCAGGTTCACCACCGCCGGATAGTTGCCGTAGGATTGCTTACGTAACAAGGCATTGCCCATGATGAAGACCTGCGCACCCGCCGGATGGTAGGGGCCGCCGCCGGGGATCTTATAGTCTTTCTTGTCCCACAGGGCGACGGCGTCGCCTTTCGTCTTGATCCAGTTTTTGGCGGCCTCGACTTCCTGACCTACCGGCACGACTTCGTGGACGATCCCCGCTTGCAGGGCCTCCTTCGGCTTGAAGCTCTTGCCTTCCGACATGGCCATCAGGGCGGCTTGTGCGCCGATCAGACGCGGCAGGCGCTGCGAGCCGCCACCGCCGGGGAACAGGCCGATCTTGATTTCCGGCAGGCCGACCTGCGTTTTCGGACCGTCGTTCAGTACGCGGTAATGGCACGCGAGCGACAGTTCCAGACCGCCGCCGAGCGCCAGACCGTTGATGGCGACCGCCACCGGCTTGCCGCAGGTCTCCAACTGACGATAGACACGGTTCATCTCGAAGGCTGCCGTAAACCCGGCCTTCAGCGCACCTTCCGGATCGTTGGGGTCGGACTTCGCTTCCCACGCGCCGCCCAGCATTTCTTCGAGGTCGGCCCCGGCGCAGAAGCCCGTCGTCTTGCCCGACGTGATGACCACGCCCTTGACCTCGGCGTCGGTCTTGGCGCGTTCGGCAATGGCCGAGAGGTCAGCCAAGGCGGATTTCGTGAAGGTGTTCATCGACTTGCCCGGCACATCGAAGGTGGCCAGCAGGATGCCGTCGGCATCGAGTTCGGTTTTGAAGTTTTCCATTATATTCTCTCCCCTTATACGCGCTCGATAACCGTGGCCGTGGCCATGCCGCCACCGACGCAAAGCGTCACCAGCGCCGTCTGTTTGCCGGTGCGCTCCAGCTCATCGAGCACCGTGCCGAGGATCATCGCCCCCGTCGCGCCCAGCGGGTGACCCATGGCGATCGCGCCGCCGCAGACATTGATCTTGTCGTGCGGGATATCGAGGGTCTGCATGTAGCGCAGGACCACCGAGGCGAAGGCTTCGTTCAGTTCATAGAGGTCGATATCCGACACCGCCATGCCGAGGCGCTTCAACAGCTTTTCGGTGACGTAAGACGGGCCGGTCAGCATGATCGAGGGTTCCGAGCCGATCGAGGCCATGCCCTTGATGCGCGCGCGCGGTTTCAGGCCGGTCTTGACTGCCGACTCCGCCGAACCGATCAACACCGCCGCCGAACCGTCGACGATGGCCGAGGAATTGCCGGGGGTATGGACGTGGTTGATACGCTCCAGCTCCGGATAGCGTTGATTGATCACCGCGTCGAAAGCCATTTCGCCCATCATGGCGAACGACGGATTGAGCCCGCCCAGGGTCTGCATGTCGGTATTCGGGCGGATGGTTTCGTCGCGATCCAGAAGCGTCACGCCCATCTGGTCCTTCACGGCCAGAACTGATTTCGCAAAGCGCTTTTCGGCCCAGCTTTGCGCCGAACGCTTGTGCGATTCCACCGCATAGGCATCGACGTCGTCGCGCGAAAAGCCCCACTTGGTGGCGATGGTGTCCGCCGAGACGCCCTGCGGGACGAAATAGGACGGAAAGGCCGCATTGACGTCGATGGCCCAGGCCCCGCCGTCCGAGCCCATCGGGATGCGGCTCATCGATTCGACGCCGCCCCCGATGGCCATCTCGGCCTCGCCGGAAATGACCTTGGCCGCCGCCATATTGATGGCCTCGAGACCGGACGCGCAAAAGCGGTTGATCTGCACACCGCCGGTCGTCTGGTTATAACCCGCCGCCAGCACCGCCGCGCGGGCGATATCGCCACCCTGTTCGCCGACCGGCGTCACGCATCCGAACACCACGTCGTCGACCAGCGCCGTATCGAGATTGTTGCGGTCTTTCAAACCTTTCAGCACCTGCCGCGACAGCTCCAGCGCGGTCACTTCGTGCAGCTTGCCGTCCTTCTTGCCCTTGCCGCGCGGCGTGCGCACCGCGTCATAAATGTAAGCTCCCGGCGCCAGATCTGGCATGGACATCCTCCTGCAAATTTTGGTTGCTGCTTACTTGCGCCCGCTTTACGCGAACGTCAAGATAGACGTAAGGTAACATTCCCGATACTTTCTGATAATTCATTGAAATAAATGAGAATTATTTCCATTCAATACCATTGATGCTGCGTCGACGCGTCACAGGCGCAATTATCATACAAACTTGACCCCTTGCGGGCTTTCCTATAGTCGGACAAAAAGACAGAATAACAAAACGGGGAACGCTTCCATGTCCAGTCCGCTTGATTCCATCCTCCGCCGCACACCGCCTGGCGCGGCTCTGGGCGAAGGCCTTCTGTGGTCGCGCCGCGATGCCTGCGTTTATTGGGTCGATATCCTCGGCAACAAGCTGCACGCGCTTTATATGGCCGATCTCAGCACGAAGACCTGGTATTTCCCCGAACATATCGGCTGGGTCATCGAGCGCCAGCAAGGCGGTTTCATTGCGGGCCTGATGAGCGGCTTCTACGAACTGCGCCTCGACCCGTTCATCCTGAAACACATCGCCAACCCCTTCCCGCACGAGCCCGGCAATCGCCTCAACGACGCCAAGGCCGACGATCAGGGCCGCATCTGGGCGGGGTCGATGCACAAGCCTCAGACGCAGAAGTCCGGCGCGCTGTACCGCCTCGATACCGACCTGACGCACCGTGAAATCGATGGTCCCTATCAGGTCGCCAACGGCCCGACCTTCGCGCCGGATCACTCGAAAATCTATCACACGGACTCGGGTGAAAACGATGTCTTCGTCTTCGATATCGAGGATGGCGAAGCGGTCAACAAGCGCCTGTTCGTCCATTTCCCGGACGACTGGGGCTCGCCCGACGGTATGACCACCGACGCGCAGGGCGGTATCTGGATCGCCCACTGGGGCGGCGGCAAGGTCAGCCGCTTCAATCCCGACGCTTCGCTCAACTTCTCCATCGATCTTCCTGCCCAGCAGATCACCAATGTCTGTTTCGCGGGCGACAAGCTCGACCGTGTCTTTGTGACCTCGGCGGCCGTGGATCAGCCCGGCGATCGTGAAGCGGGGACTTTGTTTGAAATCCCAAGTGAACTCCTGCGCGGCCATACCGGCCTTGAACCGCAGAAGTTTGGGGGGTAGGAACTCCCATGCCTTCTCCCCGTTTGCGGGGAGAAGGTGGCGCAAAGACGAAAGTCTTTGGGCCGGATGAGGGGCTTTCCCTCTGACTGTTGCCCCTCACCCCTACCCTCTCCCCGCAAGCAGGGAGAGGGGGTTAAGGAACGCCCGACCATGACCACACCTTCGCTGATCGCCGCCGACTGGGGCACCACCAATTTTCGCCTGTTCCTCTATGACGAAGCGGGCAAGGTCATCGCGCGCCACGCCGCCAATATCGGCCTGAAGAACCTCGGCGTCCTGACCTTCGAGCAGGCGCTCCTCAGCGTCCTGAAAGACGACTTCGCCGGTCTGGAACACCTGCCCTTTCTGCTGTCGGGCATGGTTGGTTCGCGTCAGGGCTGGGTGGAAGCGCCCTATGCCGCCTGCCCCGCCGATCTGCAAACGCTCGTTGATGGCATCGTCCGCGCCCCGTCGGAAAAGCTCGACGTGTCCATCGTCCCCGGCCTGTTCGCCGAAAGCCCCGGCACGGGCCTGCTCAACGTTATGCGCGGCGAAGAAACCCAGATTTTCGGCCTGCTGAAAAGCGACCCGACCGACGGTTTCATGGTCCTGCCCGGCACGCACTCGAAATGGGCGCTGATCCGTGATGGTCAGGTGCAGTCCTTTTCGACGCACATGACCGGTGAAATGTTCCAGGTCCTCAAGGCGCATTCGATCCTCGGCGTGCTGATGGAAAACACCACCGACAACGAAGAGGCCTTCCTGAAAGGCGTCGAGCGCGGCATGTATAACCGCGCCTTCCTGTCGGTCATCTTCTCCGTCCGCACCGAAGCCCTGTTCAACAATATCGCGCCTGCGCACCTGTCGGCCTATCTGTCGGGCATCCTGATCGGCTCGGAAATCATCGCCGAGCTGGAGCGCCACGGCCCGTCGCCCGTGCGCCTCGTCGGCGACGGCGCGCTGGTCGATCTCTACGAAAAAGCCCTCGCCTTCGCCGGTTTCAAGGACGTGACGCGCTTCGACGGAAACGCCGCCTCCGAAGCCGGCCTGTGGGCCATCCATCGCCTCCGGTCTTCGACCTGAGTCGATGTTTTTTGCTCGGCCCCTCATGTGCTTCCAAAAGTGGGGCCACTTTTGGCATGAGGCTTAACTATACGTCACGCACTTCGGTAGGGCAGAGCCCATTCGAGTGTTTGGTTTTAAAGGAACTACGACATGACTCTCATCGAACAATGGCAGGACATCCTCAAGACCCTGCCGCTCGTCGCTATCCTGCGCGGCCTGACGCCCGAAGAAGCCCTGCCGGTCGGCGACGCCCTGATCGATGCCGGTTTCAAAATCGTCGAGGTGCCGCTCAATTCGCCGCAACCGTTCGACTCGATCGCCAAACTGGCCACGCATCTGGGCTCGAAGGCCATCGTCGGTGCCGGTACGGTGCTGAAACTCGATGACGTGCAGAGACTGAAAGACGTCGGCGGGCAGATCTGCATCTCGCCCAACACCAATGTCGAGGTCATCCGCTTCGCCAAGGCGCTGGGCCTGATCTCCTTCCCGGCCTTCTTCACGGCGACCGAAGCCTTTCAGGCCATCGACGCCGGGGCCGACGCGTTGAAACTGTTCCCTGCCGAACTGGCCGGCACCAAGGGCCTCAAGGCGCTGAAAGCCGTCCTGCCGCGCACGATGCCGGTCTTCCCGGTCGGCGGCGTCGAGCCCGGCAATATGAAGGAGTTCCTCGATGCGGGTGCCGCCGGTTTCGGCATCGGCTCCAGTGTCTACAAGCCCGGCGACACGCCCGACATCGTCCACGCCAAGGCCACGGCCTTTGTGGAGGGCTGGAAGGCATTACGCGGTTAGATATTTGTTTGTCGCGATATTGTAGCCGAAACGAAGTTCGACGTAGTCAAAACCGCTTCACACTTTTGGCTACGCCGAACTTCGTTTCGGCATATCGCTTACCCCGCCTTGATGCACCAGCTGTCGGTAATGCCGAGCTGATCGCACAGCCGTTCGGCCTGAGCCTGAGAGGTGACCGGGCCGACGCGCAGGCGCACCATCGCCTTGCCTTCGGATGTGGTGACCGCTTGCAGCACCGGTTTGAAACGCTCAAGCCCCGGATTGCGCGCTTGAAGCGCCGTCCACGCGGCCTTCGCCCCGTCGCGGCTGCTGAACGAGCCGATCTGGATCGTCTTGAAGGCCGGTTCGCCGTTTTTCGGCAAAGCCACGGCCGCGGTTTTCACGACCGGCGCCTCGACCTTTACGATTTTCTTTTCGGTCGGCAAAGACTTCGGTTCGGCATCGGCGATCTCGGTCGCGTTGGGTAGTCCCGTATCCAGAATGGTCTCCGCATCGGGACGGTCCATATCGAGCGGGTTGACGATGCGGATCTTCATTTCCGGCGCGTGGGCCATCAGACCATCCTTGCCCGTCGTCAGTTCTTTCGCGGTTTCAAAGGCCAGTTCGATCTGCGCCTCGCGCGACACTTCAGAGGACGATGACGCGGACGACGAGGTCTCGCCCTTCCCATCGACATCGATTTCGGCTAAACGCGCGGCCATTCGCTGAAAGTCCTTGCCGTCTCCCTTGGGCAATTCACAGCCGCTCAGGCCCACTGCCGCAAGGCAGATCGTCAGGGTCAGCAGACTTGAAAACGGAGACGGGGAGCGCATATAGGCACCCTGACACACGGCGTTTAAATCGCCGTTAGCAAAACTGGTTAACACGCATGCTGAATGCCGATCCGATATCCGACACCGTGACGCGCGTCCGTGACCTGACCGCCCTGCGTGCCGCGGTCCGCGCCTTTCGCGCCAAGGGGTTGAGTGTCGGCTTCGTACCGACCATGGGCGCACTGCACGCCGGGCATCTGGCGCTCGTGCAGCACGCCAAAAGCCTGTGCGATGTGGTGGTGGTGTCGATCTTCGTTAACCCGAAACAGTTCGCCCCGCACGAGGATTTCGGCCGGTATCCGCGTCAGGAAGACGCCGATGCTGCGCTTCTGGCGACCGTCGGCTGTGACCTCGTCTATCTGCCCGAAGCCGACCTGATGTACCCCAGCGTGTTCGCATCCTTGGTTCATGTCGAAGGCCCCGCCCGCCCGCTCGAAGGCGAGTTCCGCCCGCAGTTCTTCGACGGCGTGGCGACCGTGGTCATGAAACTGTTCAATCAGGTCCAGCCCGACGTCGCCGTCTTCGGCGAAAAGGATTATCAGCAGTTACAAGTGGTCAAGACCTTCGTCCGCGACCTCGATCTGCCGGTAAAAGTCGTGGGCCTGCCGACCGTGCGCGAAGCCGACGGCCTCGCGCTTTCCTCGCGCAATGCCTATCTCAGCGCCGAAGAGCGCCAGACGGCGGCGCGCCTGATCGTCGAACTGAACGCTGTGGCCGAAACGGTGCGTAATGGCGGCGACCGCGACGTGGCTCTGCAAACTGCGACCGACAATCTGCTCACCGCCGGTTTCGGCCCGGTCGATTACGTCACTCTGCGCGATGCCGATACGCTCAGCGAACCCGGCCCCGACACGCGCGCCTTACGCCTGCTCGCCGCCGCATGGCTCGGCAAGACGCGCCTGATCGACAATATCGCGGTTTAGTCCGGCTTCGCTAACGGCCCGATGACCTCGATCGTGTCGGTGACGATGCCCATGCGCCACGACTTGGGCACCTTGGCCAGCTCGTCCGGCGTGTTGAGCGACGGCATACCGCCCTTGCGTTTGTTCGCGTCGCCTATCAGCCAGATATAGCTCCCGGCGTCGGCAAAGCGCTTCTGCAAGCGGTTCGGATAGCCCCAGGCCAGCCACGCATAGTTGGTGGGCAGATACAGCGTCGTGTTGCGGCAGGCGTCCGGCATATAGCCGCTCCAGCCCAGCGCCATGTAGCGCACCGCGCAGGCTTTCAGCTTCGCCTTGCCCGTCGGACGCAGTTCCGGGCGCAGCGTAACCAGCCGTTCCGTCGGCCGCTCCCCGGCAAAGACACTCAGCCGTTCGGGACGGGCTTCGGGATGCGCCTTGAGCCACGCATCCAGTTGATCGGCTTCGCGTGAGTCATTGCTCTTGATATTGATCAGGATGTGCTTGTCCGGAAAAGCCGTCAGGACCTCCGACAGCGACGGCATCTGGCCCTTGAATTTACCGCGGAACGGATAGGTCTTGCCCCCGTCGGCGGTATAGCCGTAGCCGATATCGAGCGCCTTCAGTTCGGCCAGGCTGTGTTTACGCGTGATCCCTTTCCCATCTGTGCGGCACTCGAGCGTCCAGTCGTGGAAGACGACGAAATCGCCGTCGGTCGTCGGGTGGACGTCGATCTCGACTCCGTCGGCCCCAAGGTCGAAGGCCGCCTGCATCGATGGCAGGGTGTTCTCCAGAAACCCATGCGTCGGCGGCAACATGCGGTCCGCCGTGCAGGTGTCGCGCGTCAGGCCTTCGCGGCTATAGTGCTGATAGAGCCCGCGGTGCGACAATAGTTGTGGCTTCGTCTCCGGCGGCGTCGCGGCCCACGAGGCATTGATCAGATAGAGTCCGGCGGCAATACCCGCGCCCGCTATATACCGCTTTTTCATCGCCATCTCCATATGCGTAGCATAGCTACATATATGCGCGTTTACGATTCCGCGTCAAGCAGGCCTTCGAGATTGGCGACCAGATCGGCGATGGTCTCCGGTTTCAACCGCGACAGCATGGCACCCATCATGGCCAGTCGTCGGGCATAGACGGTCTCATAGGCCGCCCGCCCCGCCTCGGTCAGGCTGAGCGACACGGTGCGCTTGTCGGTCGGGTGCGCCGCGCGGGCGACCAGTTCGGCCTTGATGAGCCCATTGACCATCCGGCTCATGGTTGGATGCGCGACCTTTTCCAGCGCGGCCAGTTCGGTCAGGGCGATATCCGGGTGGCTATAGAGTGTGCTCAGGGCCGCGTACTGGGCGCTGGTGATCGTGCCTGCCCCGTCCAGCACGCGTGCCTGCCGCAACAACCGCGTCGCCAGATTCTGAAAGCGCGCCGCCAGTTCGCTCGTATCGGTCGTCATATCCGGCAAGGCCCTTCCCTAAACGGCCGCGCCATTGTAGATGCCTGCGCAACCTCCCGCGTCCCTCGTTTTCAATAGTAAGTTCCTTATGATCCGCCTCGACAATATCAGCAAGCAGAACGGCCACCAGATCCTATTCATCGACGCCTCGATGGGCATTCAGAAGGGCGAGAAGGTCGGCCTTGTCGGACCGAACGGCGCCGGCAAGACGACCCTGTTCCGCATGATGACCGGTCAGGAACAGCCCGACGACGGACAGGTCGCTATCGATAGCGGCATGACCATCGGCTATTTCAGTCAGGAAGTCGGCGAAATGTCGGGGCAAAGCGCGGTCGCCGCCGTGATGGACGGCGTCGGCCCGGTCAGCGCGCTGGCCGCCGAGATGGCCGAGCTTGAAGCCGCCATGGCCGACCCGGATCAGCTGGATGCCTTTGATTCCATTATCGAACGCTATGGCGACGTACAGGCTCGCTTCGAGGAACTGGACGGCTATGCGCTGGAAGCGCGCGCGCGCGAAGTGCTGGCGGGCTTAAGCTTCTCGCAGGAACGCATGGACGGCGATGTGGGCTTACTCTCCGGCGGCTGGAAGATGCGCGTGGCGCTGGCGCGGATTCTCCTGATGCGGCCCGACGGGATGCTGCTCGACGAACCGTCCAACCACCTCGACCTCGAAAGCCTGATCTGGCTGGAGGCGTTTCTCAAGAATTACGACGGCGCGCTGCTGATGACCTCGCACGACCGCGCCTTCATGAACCGCATTATCGGCAAGGTCGTCGAAATCGACGGCGGCACCCTGATCACCTATTCGGGCGATCTCGACTTCTACGATCAGCAGCGCGCCCTTACCGAAGCCCAGCGTCAGGCGCAGTTCGAGCGTCAGCAGGCCATGCTGGCCAAGGAAATCAAGTTCATCGAACGCTTCAAGGCCCGCGCTTCCCACGCCGCTCAGGTCCAGAGCCGGGTGAAAAAACTCGACAAGATCGAGCGCGTCGAAGCCCCCCGTCGCCGTCAGGCGGTGCAGTTCGAATTCCGCAGCCCGCCACGCTCCGGCGACGACGTGCTGAACCTGCGCGACGTCCATAAGGGCTATGGCGATCTGTCGATCTATTCGGGTCTGGACTTCAAGGTCCGGCGCAAGGAACGCTGGTGCATCCTGGGCGCCAACGGTGCGGGCAAGTCGACCCTGCTCAAGCTGGTCGCTGGCGACACCACACCCGACAAGGGCACGGTCACCGTGGGCGCGAGCGTGAAGATGGGCTATTTTGCCCAGCACTCGATGGACCTGCTCGACGGCGAAGAGACGATCTTCGAATCGCTGGAAGGCGCGTTCCCGCAGGCCCCGCAAGGCGCGCTAAGGACGCTGGCCGGGTGCTTCGGCTTCTCCGGCGACGATGTCGAAAAACCGTGCCGCGTGCTGTCCGGCGGTGAAAAGGCGCGTCTGGTCATGGCGCGGATGCTGTTCGATCCGCCGAACCTCTTGGTGCTGGACGAACCGACCAACCACCTCGATATGGTGACCAAGGAAATGCTGGTCGCGGCGCTGGCCGATTTCGAAGGGACCATGCTGTTCGTCTCGCACGACCGCCATTTCCTGGGGGCACTGTCGAACCGGGTGCTGGAACTGACGCCTGACGGCGTGCATCAATATGGCGGCGGCTATACGGAATACGTCGCCCGCACCGGTCAGGAAGCGCCGGGTCTGCACCCGGGCGGGTAGTCAGGACTGACGATAGTACACGTCTAAACCGATGTTGATCACGCGGCCATCAACGCAAAAAAGGACGGCCACTCACGCGGCCGCCCTGTAGTTTCGCCTTTTCATATCGGGATGATGCACATGAAAAGGCGCTGGGTATCGTGACCGCCGTCGCGGGGAGTTCGCGACGGCGGAACAGCGACTATTGCAGCTTGTAGATGACGCCGAGACGCATCTTGCGGCCGCCATAGACCACCTGCCAGGGCGTTTCCGGAACGGCGGCCAGACCACGGGTCGGGCCTACACGAACGCTGGCTTCTTTCAGGACATTCGTCGCCTCGAAATACACCTCGACGTTCGGCTTGAATTTGTGCGTGATCTTGGCATCCAGATAGGCGTTCTCGGCGTTATAGTAGGCTTCGCCGGGATTGTAGGGCAGGCTGACAAAGGTCCGCGGGTTCGAGTTCGGGTAGGCATAGGTCGGCAGACGGTTGGCGTCGCACGAGGCGATACATTCCAGAACCTGCGAGCGGACCTGATAGGCCAGTTTCGCATTGGTCTTGCCGTCGTCGTACCAGATCGACAGGTTGCCGAAATATTCGGGCCGTCCCGATGGCCCCAGATTCTGGCCGGAGATCAGGTCCTGATAGCCGCCGCCCGACGCCTTGTTGGTCGAATAGTTCAGATCGACGCCCATGTAACGGAGACGCCACGGCAGGAAGGTCAGGGCCGCTTTCGAGGAGAACTCCCAGCCCGCCTGCGTGGTGCCCGGCTGATTGATCCAGGTGTTGTAGGTAAAGGTGAAATCCGACAGGGGCTTTCCCGACACCGGATCGACTTCACCGCTTCCGGCGAACACCGGCTGATCGACCATGATCTTACGCGTCGGCGAGCCGATCTTGATCTTCTGACGGTAATAGGCCAGCGACACGAAGGTGTCCCTGTTGATATACCATTCGATCGCGGTGTTGTTCTTGGTTGCCGTGTAAGGCTTCAGATCGGGGTTACCGAAATCGCCGCAGGTCTGATCAAGATCTTCACCGGCGACAATCCGGTCTTCGATCCGCTGATCCACCGTACAGGTGCCCGCCGGGAACAGGTAGCTGACGCCCGCGCGCGAGATGGTTTTCGACCAGTTATAGCGCAGAACGACCTTGTCGGGAATGGCCCAGAGCGCGGCGTTATAGCTCGGCAACCAGTCGGTATATTCGCGTTCGACGGCGATCGGCTTGGTGATGGTCGTCGTCTGAACACGACCATAGCCTTCCGCCGCGTTCCAATCCTTCAGGGGGTCGCCGGTGCCGGTGATTTTACGCACGGAACTGATCGACGTGAAACCGCTGCCGGCCACCTTCGAATTAACCGCCCGGACGCCGAAATTGCCTTCGAACGTCATATTGAACGGCAGGGGTTGTTCGAAATCGAACATGTAGTAGGCGGCCGTAACCTCTTCCGACGAGAAGTTGGTCGGCATGGCATAGAGGTTGCCATCTGTGCCCTTACACACCTTCAGGCAGTTGGTATTATAGTTCTGTGCCGAGGCCAGTTGCGAATACAGCTTGGGTATATCGAGGGTATTCCACTGCGACATTCCCTGAACACCGTCGTAACCCGGGAAGAAGGCACCCTCCATAGGCAGGATGCTGTTCTGAAGTATCTTGATCAAATCGGCGCGCGGAAGCGTTTCCACCCCGTGCATCCAGTCCGTACGGGCCGAGGACGGAACGCCGCTGGTCAGATTGTACATCGCATTCGGCACATAGCCGTAGACGCATCGGTTTGCGGCTGTCGTCGTCGCCTGATTTTCACAGGCGCGAACCGTCGACCGGAGGTTTTGCGTCGGTACGCCGACCATCAGGCTCGGCAAATATCCGTCGCCGCGCCACAGCTGATTGTCGATCTTGCGGTACTGAATACCGGCCTTGAAGCGCTTCAGGACCGGAAAGTCCGGCATCTGATAGGTCAGGTCGATCTTGCCCTGGGTTTCACCGGTCTCAACCAGACGCGGCCCGAAGCCCAGGCTGATAGAGTCCGAGTATTGAGCCAGTTGCGACGCCGTTGACCCGGTGGCCGGGTTGAGCGGCATGAATTGCGTCAAATCGTTGGGATTGAACGACGCCGGAAGCTTGATATCCCACGTACCGGTCGGCGTGGCGAACATCTCCGCCCCGGTGTAGAAAGTCTTGATCGATGCCCGATAGTCGTAACGCGTATATTCTGCGTCCTGTTTGCTGCCCATGAATTCGATCAGAAGCGGGCCGTCCTTATAGGTACCGCCGGCCTGAATGTAAGAGGTATCCCAGATCTGATCATTGTAGATTTGGTCGAGATTATACTCGGCGCGCCCCAGCGTCAGCGCGGTGACGTGGTGAGCGGAATCCATTTTGATGGAACCGGGCACAATATTGATCGCCTGACCGTAGATCGGGAACGCGTTGTTGGTCGTCACCGAACCGGCAGTGTTATCCAGTTGCCGATAACCGGACAGTTGCGTCGGATTGTACAGATAATAGCCGTTCCCGGCGGTGGGTGTAATGAAGTCCGATGAGTTGACCGGGAAGGTCGTATTGCCCACCAGAGTGAAAAGGTTGGTCGCAAACGCATCGCCGCCGCGCGAATTGGGATCGATATCGATATTGCCGCGCGAGCGGTTGGCGCGGATATCCTGCATTTTACGATCGGTCTTCTGATACTTCGCGAAGACGGTCAGCTTATCATTTACCCGGAAATCGAACCGGATATCCCAGGATTGTCGGTCCTCGTACTGCTTTTGCAGAGCCTCACGCAGGTTCGACGGCGAATAGTCGTTCCACTGGCTCAGGCAGGTGAATTGTTCCTGAATACGGATCGTTTGCGCGTCGCGGCGGCTGTTGTTGCTATTGGCACCCGTGATCGTATTAAGCTGGGCTTCGGTATAGAGCGGAAACGCGGCCAGACAGTCGGCCTTGGTCTTGGCATTGGCCGACCGGGTGACGATATCCAGCGGCGTATTGGTCAGGAATTTCGCGGTGCCGCCAACCGCCAGATCATAGCTGCCGACCGGCAGGGTGGCTGCCGAACCCGAAACGGTCGAGGGGTTGAACTGAAAAGTCTTTTCCGGTGAGCCATCGAAATCGACCAGGCGGTAATAGCCCTGATCGAAATTGTCCATGCTGGTCTGATGGCTTTCGTTGTACGTCTTGCGCGTCGAGAGATTGAAAACGACCCCCAGCCGACCCTCGAAGAATTTGCGCGATGCCACGATACCGATGTCGGGAACTATCTTTTCGTTCATCGAGTTGCGTTCACCCGCCACTCGGATCTGGAAAAACGGCTTCTTGAAGTCCAGACCGGTCCGGGTCTGGATCGAGACCGTTCCGCCCAGACCGCCTTCGGTCTGATCCGGGGTTGCCCCCTTGACGACATCGACACTCTTGATCAGGTCGGCAGGCAATTCGCGCAGGTCGGCACCGCGACCGGACGGGTTGCCATAGGCCAGATCGTAACCCGATGTGGCGGCGGACATGCCATCGAGTTCAACACGGGTCAGGTCTGCCGTGTTACCGCGCAGGGTAATCTGCTCGCCCTCGCCGCTTTCGCCGCGCGCCAGACTCACGCCCGCGATACGGGACAGGGCTTCGGCCAGGTTGCGGTCGGGGAACGAACCGACATCGTCGGCGACGATCGAGTCGGTCGCCGTCTTGGCCTTCTTCTTGCGATCGATGGCCGACTGCTGGGACGCGCGCGTACCTACGATGACGACGGTTTCGATATTGTCGCCGGACGCCGGAGCGGCTTGTTGCGCGGCGACCGGAGCCGCCGTTAGCGCTATCATGGCCAGGCCTGTGCTCGCCATGAGGTATGTCGCGAAACGCCGCGACGAAAACTCTCTCATTGTTCCTCTCCTGGGACGTGACGTCCGCTTTTTATTTTTGAAGTACCTGCGTAGTGCATAGGAAACTCGGAGCGATGCGGAATTTGGTATTTTGACACCACACACACTCACCGGGCTGAATGAGACCGGGAGGACTTTTTTCTAAAAAGGCCTATCGCTCACCCATCAAAATGATAACGCTACCACACGCATTGAACAATGATGTTTTTAAATGAGGAAACAATTTTCTAATTTGAAAGTAAAAAATGTGACACAAATCACACGAAATTCCAGAGACATGGTCGCCCAAAATTAAATATAAATTATATATTTCAATAATTTACATGAATATAAAATGATAGCGCTGTCAGAAAAATGTGTTTTTATGAGACAATATTAAGCCGTGCTGATTATTGCCGGTGAAAAATATCTGCAATTTGTGGCGTGCCGATCAGGCGACATTTGGTAATTTTAACTACCAAATTTAAAACAAATTTTCACATAATTTTACTGACGGCAAGCCCTTCACCGTCACGAATCGATACAGGGCGGTACGATCGTGTTGTCGCCTCACGCAGATCCCTCTCCCCGCCCGTAGGCCTGCGCCGCGCGGCGTTTGAACTCGGTGATCAGGGCCTGAGCCCGCGGGTCGGTGCTGCGTTCCGTCAACGAATAGACCCCCATGCGCACCGGGTCCGACATGTCGTCCTGCACCAAGCGAACCTGATGAACTCCTATCCGGGCAAACTCTCCCGCCATCAGGTCGCCGTGCTGAAGCACCGCGTCGGTCTGTTTGACGTAGTCCAGACAGGCTTCCAGCGAATCCGAGGTAAAAGCCTTTCCCACCGTGCCGCCCGTAAACACCGAGTTGGAAAAGCGCCGCTGGTGGCTTTCCTTGGGAAAGGCGAGCGTCGAGGGATAGGCTCTCATTTCGGCCAGCGTCCGGACCTGACCCAGCAGCGGGTGTCCGGCGCGGACGAAATAGCCGTCGCGCAAGTGGCCTACCGGTGAAAAGTCCGTCCCCAGACTGGGGTCGAGGTCAGGAATCTTGTGCCCGACGAAGGCGACGATATCCCCCGCCAGAAGCTGGTCCAGCAGACGCAGGACATTGCCGATGCTCACATGAATGGCGACGTCGGGATGCTCCGCCCGGTAATCGAAAATGAACCCTCGCAGGAACGCCGTCCAGGCCGTGTAGCCCGAACCGAGGCTCAGACCGTAGTCCATATCCTTGCGTTGACGCTCGATCGAGGTCAGGGCGTTGTCGTGCAGGCGCTTCATGACGATACCGTGCTCGTAGAGCGTCTGGCCGTAGGAGGTCAGCCGCATACCGCGCGGCGTGCGCTCGAAAAGCTCGACACCCAGCGAGGTTTCCAGCTTCTTGAGGTTGAAGGTCAGGGTCGGCTGGGTCACCCGCAGGCGTTCGGCGGCCAGGCTAAGGGAACCGGCGTCGGCGACCGACAGAAATTGCAGCAGGCTGCGGTCCATGAGGGCTCCATGTTGTATAGATTTTTTCAATAGATACGCTGATATTTCGTATTTTTCTATAGGTCATCAAGCTGATAGAGTAAACATCGAAGACAATACGGTATCTGCAACCCAAAAAAGAAAAGCGCAGAACCAACAGGGATAAATTCAATAAAAACCAATATTTCGCCAGTATTCGCCGAGAAAAAAACCAAGGTTTCCGCCTCGGCATCTGCCATACCTTCTGCGTACTAATTCCCCTATAGGAAGGTAAACTCATGCGGCCCGTTAGCGTACGGGCCGCTTTTTTTTGCCCGTTACCTCACCACGCGCCTGCCTCGCGCAGGGCATTGACTAGTTCCGGCGGCAATTCCGCGCCGTTGTCGCCCATAACCAGGTCTTTCGGCGAATCCTTGGCCTCCAGATAGCGCCAGCCCTGAAAGGCGCGGCGCGGATGCGGTTCGGTCAGGATATGCTGCGTCGAGACCGTGATCAGGCATTGAGGGATAGCGCCCTCGGCCGTCTCGATACTGAGGATCGGGCGGCGGACCAGAATCACCCCCTTGATGACCCAGAACAGCGAGCCGCCGTCGAGCAGTTCCTCGGCGCGTTTAGGCGTCTGGCGCGTGTGGATGGTGCGCGTGGCGTGGCCCGCCTCCCAGCTCAGCAGGTCTTCGACCGTATCGGCACCCACGCACAGCTTGACCAGATTGACGCTCATCTTACTTCAACTTTCGGGAACATATTACCGCCACTTGCACTTAAGACATTGGCAGGCATTGTAGAGGACACTATCTATTAACCGTAACCATAAGAATCAAGGCCCGCCCTCATGGCCGACACGCTGGAAACCGCCCTCGCCAAGCTATTCAACACCTCTTCGACGCTCGAAGAGGCAAGCTGGATCACCCTGTCCGGCGGCAGCCGCCTGTTCAGCGCCGGAGACGAGTCCGACCACCTCTATTTACTGCGCTCAGGTCGTCTGGGCGTCTTCCGCCATGACGACGATCAGCAGGGCCTGCACCTGATCGGCATCATCAAGCCCGGTGAACCCGCCGGCGAGATGTCGCTGATCGCCGGGACGCCGCACACCTCGACCCTGATCGCGCTGCGCGACTGCGAGCTGATGGTATTGCCGAAGGAGGCCTTCCTGCGCGCCATCGAGACCGCGCCGGACGTGCTGCTGGCCCTGTCGAAGCAGATGATCCAACGCGCCCGCGAAGGGACGCCGCGCGAAGGACGCCGCCACAACACCCCGAATGTCTTCGCCTTTTTCGCGCTCAATGACATCCTTGTGCGGCCTCTGGTCGATAAGATCGCCGGGCATATCCGCACTCTGGGTTACAGCGTGGCGATCTTCGACAAGGACAATCACGGTTCCACCTTCGACACCTTCTCCAAGGCCGAGGCCGAGAACGACTACGTCCTTTACGTCGCCGAAAAACCGGAAAGCCACTGGCGGCTGCTCAGTTCGCGGCAGGTCGATCACACCTTCTGGATCGCCGACGCGCGCGATCATTCGGCGCGTGAAACACCTGAGACGCCGACGGGTACGCTCAGCCCCGAAGACTCGCAGATGCTCGACCCGCTGGGGCTGCAACGGGCGCCGGACCTGATCCTCATTCAGGCGCAGGAATCCGATGGCCGCAAGATCATCGCCCACACCAAGAGCTGGATCGACACCTTCCGCCCGGCACGCTGGTTCCACGTCGGCGATCATTCGGTGCAGGACGCGGCGCGCATCGCCCGCATCGTCACCGGCCATTCGATCGGCATCGTCTTTTCAGGCGGCGGGGCGCGGGCCTTTTCGCACATCGGCGCGGTGCAGGCGCTGCGCGAGGCGCATATCCCCATCGATTTCGTCTGCGGCTCGTCGATGGGCGGTATCGTCGGCGCCTGCGTAGCGCAGGAATGGTCCGAGGCCGAAATCGACGAGAATATCCGGGCGGCCTTCGTCGATTCCTCGCCACTGGACGACATCACCTTCCCGTTTCTGGCCCTTACGGGCGGCAAGAAGGTCGACGAACGGCTGACGAAGTATTTTGGCGAGGTCCTGATCGAAGACCTGCCCCTGCCCTTCTTCTGCCTGTCGTCGAACCTGACCTCAGGCACGATCAAGGTTCACAAGGGCGGTCTGATGCGTCAGGCCCTGCGCGCCTCGATCTCGCTGCCGGGGATCATGCCGCCGGTCATCGAGGAGGGTCAGGTGCTGGTCGACGGGGCGGTGATGCGTTCCTTCCCGGCCCTGATGATGCGCAATACGCATCTGGGGACCGTCATCGGCGTCGATGTGACCCGCGCCAAGGGCATCGATCCGAAAACGGTAGAGGTGCCGAAAAGCCTGCCGACCTGGTTCCTCAAAGGCGACTGGCGCAAGGGGCCGCCGATCGTCTCGATCCTGATGCGCTCGGCGACGATCACCACCGCCGCCGATCTGGAGCAGAGCCGTCTGGCCAGCGATCTTTTGATCATCCCCGAACCCGAAGGCGTCGAAATCCGCGACTGGTATGCCTACGATCTGGCGGTCGAGTCGGGTTATCAGACGACGGTGGACAGCCTCGCCAAGCTGGAGCACCCGGTGACACAGTTGCGTAAGCTGGGGGTCAGCCTGCATCCGAACATACCGGCCTTTACACCGGACGACAGCTTCATCACGCCGCCGAAGTTCGAAAAGCCGAAATATGGGTTGAAGAATACAGGCCGCGTGGTGTCGAAGCCTATGAAACTGGGCAACAAGCCCGTTCCGAAGATGTAAGAACGCCCTCCTCCCTACGCAGTGGGGAGGTGGCATTTGAGCGTTAGCGAAAATGACGGAGGGGGATGACTCCGAACGTTTATACAGGCTGCGACCTTGGTTAGCGCTTCGCGCCCCCTCCGTCACTTCGCTACGCTCAGCGCCACCTCCCCACTGCGTAGGGAGGAGGGAGTTTCATTGTAGAAGGGAGATTAATCCTTCAAACCGCCCAGACGGCGGAAGATCAGCCACACCGACACGCAGACGCAGAAGATACCCACAATCGCCAGAGCGATCGACATGGTGGTGAAGAACTCGGCATTGCCCATGCGCTGCGTCAGGTCGTCGAGCGACTTCTGATAGGCCCCCGCCGCGCCGCCCAGCGCCGCCAGACCGATGATCGAGATGAATATCCATTGCAGGGTCGAGGCGATCATCTGCCAAAGGCTGCGCTCGTTGGCCTGAGCTTCCTCGGCGGAGACCGCGATGCGGCCGTCGTCGCCGACCCAGTCGTCTTCGTCGTCGAACTCGTCCGCCGGGAGAGCGGCCGGCGGCGCAACCGGCGCCGTCGCCAGCGCCGCCGAACCGTGTGCCGTGTGGTGGTGGCCCAAGCTCAGGGAATCGTCAGCCCCCGCACCGGATACCGGGTGTTGCAATTGCTCGCGCCAGTGGACCGGGCGCTCGGACGACGCGGCGTGTTGCGGCTGAGGCATTTCGACTTTGGGTGCGACCGGCGGCGCGGCCACGACGGTCGGCGGGGCCATTAACGAAGGGTTGGGCCTTACGCCGGATTCGATCTTGTGGTGCAGGCGCAGGACTTGCGGCGCGTCCTCGACAGCTTCCGGTTCGGCGGGCTCGGCCTTGACCTCAGGTTTGGCCTCAGGTTTGGCCTCATGTTTAGCCTCTGGCGCGGGCTCCGGTTTGACGTCGGGCTGCGGCTTCGACGAGATTTCAAACGCCGGGGCAGGCGGCGTCACCGGTTGCGGCGGTGCGACAGGTGGTTGTGGCTTCGGTTTGACCAGCGGCCCCATGCTGGCATAGGGCGAATAGAGCCGCATCAGGGCGGCGGCGGCTTCGGCCTTGCGGATTTCTTCGGCCTTGCGCGCCGCCTCGTCGGCATCGGGCGCTGGCGTTGCGGTCTTGGCGTCGGCGTCGGCTCCGGCCTGAGCCTCCGTTTCCGCTGTGCGGCGCGCCTCTTCCTGCCGTACCTGTTCCAGACGGTCGGCCTCAGCCTTTGCCTGAACGGCTTGGGCCTGAACTGCCTCGGCGCGTTCTTTCTCCAGACGCTCGGCTTCAAGTCTGGCAGATTCGATTCTGGCAGATTCGATTTTGGCAGCCTCAAGCCGCGCCTGTTCCGCGCGTTCTGTTTCAAAACGGGCGGCTTCAAGACGGGCGGCTTCAAGACGGGCGGCTTCCAATCGCGCCGCTTCAAGTCTGGCGGTCTCAAGTCTGGCCTGATGCTCGCGCTCCAGCCTTTCGCTCTCAAGGCGCGCACGTTCCAAGCGGGCCGTTTCCTCCAGACGGCGGGCCTCGTCGTCGAGGCGCTGGCGCTCCAGCCGCTGCTGCTCAAGGCGTTGCTGCTCCAGACGCGCCTCTTCGAGGCGACGGAACTCGGCCAGACGCGCTTCCTCGGCGACGCGGGCCGACGCCAGAGCCTGAGCCTGACGCATGGCCTCTTCGCGCAGCAGGGTTTCCTGACGCACGGCCTCGTCACGCAGCCGCGCCTCTTCCCGCAGACGGACCTCCTCGCGCTGACGAACCTCCTCGCGGATGCGGGCTTCCTCACGCAGCAGGGCTTCCTGACGCAGTTCGTCGCGCAGGCGGTTCTCTTCGCGGATGCGCGCCTCTTCCTGGGCGCGGATGGTCTCGATACGGCGGGCCTCCTCGCGCAGACGGGCGTCCTCGCGGGCGCGCGCCTCGTCGGCCAGACGCTGCTCTTCGGCGCGGCGCGCCTCCTCCAGACGACGGGCTTCCTCGGCCCGGCGCTGGGCCTCGGCGGCGCGGCGATCCTCTTCGCGCTTCTGCTCCTCGGCGACGCGCACGGATTCCAGCCGACGGAACTCTTCCTGAATGCGGGCTTCCTGCTCGGCCTTGAGCAGAGCAGCCTGCGCGTCGAGACCGGACGCTGCCGAGGGGGCCGGTGTGGCAGCAATATCGGCCACGCGGACGATGGTCGGCTTGAACGGTGCGGGTTTCGGTACGTCCGGTACCGGGACCGGGGCCACCACGGAAGGGGCCACGACCACGGGCGCTTCCGGGGAACGGATCGTCATCCCCTGCGGCATCAGGTTGCCGTCCAGTTCGATACCGTTGTCGTCCGGCGTGAGGAACAGGCTCTTTTCGGCGGCGCGGCGGCGGATCAGCGGCGCCAGCACATAGGTCTGCCCGTTGAAATCGGCGCTGGTCCAGTTGTCGAGCGCCTGGGCGGCCTCGGTCGCGCGGCCCTCATTGACCCGACGCAGGACGTCAGAGGTCGCGAAATGCTCAAGTCCCACATTGAAGCAAAAAGAGACCAGCGCATCGAACTGATTCTGATTCAGCGGCGTGACGGCCAGATTGTTGACGCCATCGACGATGGGCAGCAGATCGAAGCGCAGCAGGGCGTCGGCGTCTTCGGGCGAGACGCGGGCGCCTTCACGGGCGGAAAAGGTGTGGCCATAGCCAATCATCCAGCGGCCGTCGGGCAACTGCGAGGCCTGCTGACGCAGCCCTTCAAAACTCTTGATCAGCTCGACTCCGGCGCGGGAGACTTTTTGTCGCGCTCTCATCAACTCTTCCTGACCCAAAACGGCACTACCTGCGAGGTTAGGTCAATCCCCGAGCAAGATTCGCGCCTCACGCTAATAATCCTGCCGACGATCTTCCACCCAGCCCGGTCAGATTTACATCCGATCCGTTAAGCTTAAGAGAAGAGATTAACCCCGCACGTGCAGCATTTCACACGGTCCGTTAATTTTACAACAGAATTATCGCGGCCAGCCCCAGGAAACTGAAAAAACCGACGCAATCGGTAACCATGGTCACGAAAATCGGCGAGGCCGCGGCCGGATCGCGGTCCAGTTTCGACAGGGTCAGCGGCACCAGAGTCCCGGCCAGAGCCGCCGCCGTCAGGTTGATCATCACGGCCAGAGCGATCGTGATCCCCAGCATCGGGCTGCTGAACACCAGACCGGCCACGACCCCCAGAATAGCGGCGATCACCGACCCGTTGAACCAGCCGACGCGGACCTCGCGCCAGACGGTACGCAGGGCGTTGGCGGTGGTCAGTTCGCGCGACGACAGGGCGCGCACCGACACGGTCAGGGCCTGCGTGCCGGAATTGCCGCCGATCGAGGCGACCATCGGCATGAGGACAGCCAGCGCCACCAGCTTTTCGATTTCGTTTGAAAAGACCGAGATCAGCGACGAGGCCATGAAGGCCGTCAACAGGTTGACGCACAGCCACGGCAGGCGCGACCGCACCACGTCGAAGACGCTGGAATCGCGACCTTCGTCGTCCGACACGCCGGCCAGCGCCAGAATGTCCTCGCGGTTTTCTTCCTGAATGATGTTGACGATGTCATCGACCGTGATCTGCCCCACGAGACGTCCACCGGCATCGACGACCGGGGCCGAGATCAGGTGGTATTTCTCGAAGATATAGGCGACCTCTTCCTGATCCATGCCGACTTCGATTTCGGTGATCGGCTCCATGATCGCCGACAGGGGCGTTGCGCGCGGACTGCGCATCAGCAGCGACACCGGCACCGCCCCTACAGGCTTGTGCGTCGGGCTGATGACATAGACATCGAAGAACAATTCCGGCAGGTCGTCGCCGTGGGCGCGCATATGCTCGATGGTGTGGCCGACGTCCCAGAAGTCGGGCGCGGCCACGACCTCGCGCTGCATCAGGCGCCCGGCGGTCTCCTCCTCGAAGGCCAGCGACGTGACCATCGCCTCGCGGTCCTCGGGGTCCATCGCCGCCAGAACGGCTTTCTGCTGATCGGCCTCCATGTCCTCGAACACCGCAGCGGCATCGTCGGAATCGAGTTCCTGAAGCACCTCGGCCAGATCGACCGGTCGCAGGGTCTCGACGACCTCTTCGCGGATGCCTTCGTCCAGTTCGGACAGGATGTCGGCCAGGGCGTCGGCGGGAATCCACGGAATGACCTGCTCGCGGTAATCCTCGGACAGGAAGCCCATCAGGTCGGCGACATCGGCGGGGTGCAGCGCGTCGAGCAGTTCGCGCAGGCGCATCCCGTCATTGCGATCAGCGGCGTCGATGACCAGCTCGATATATTGCGGATTGAGCGCGTAGTCGTCCTGAAGCGCGAAATCCTCGATCTGCTCGGGCGTATTCAGTTCCGGCAGGTCGCTGTCTTCAGCGGCTTCGCGTGAGGTTTCCTTGGCGACGGCTTCGGCCAGAGCCTTCAGCGAGCCCTGCATTTCATCGGCGGGCGTGGCCAGCGTATCCAGTTCGGCTTCGGGTTTTTTGACCATGATCCGCCTCCCCTGAAACACTGAAATAGACGCTGAAATGAACCGGATGAAATAATCGCTTCGAATGATGCAGGAATGTGCCCGAATCCCTAATGTTTGCAAGCCTTTTCGGGCCTGCGCCTATCAGGCACAAAAAAAGGTTTCGAGGGCTGGCCTCAAAACCTTTTTTGATCCGATTGGTGCGGTCAAGAAGACTCGAACTTCCACATCTTGCGATACAGCGACCTCAACGCTGCGCGTCTACCAATTCCGCCATGACCGCACACACCGGAAGGCGCGCCACTTAGCAAGCCCTGAGGGGTTTGTGAAGCGGCAAATGCGCTTTATCCCCGAAATTTGCGAAAATAGGCCTATGTCCGTACGGCGGATGGCTTGAAGCGCAGGCCGAGCACCAAAGGTACCGTCAAGGCGTAAACACAGGCTACCGTGAGCCAGATCGCACCGGGCCAATGCGATCCGACCGCGAAATAGACGCTGGAAAAGACCAGCGGCGCCACGATCGACGCCAGACTGACCGTGGAGGCCAGCACGCCCTGAAACTGACCCTGCAATTTGTCATCGACCTGACGTGTCGCCAGGGATTGCAGCGCCGGGACGCCGATGCCGCCCAAGGCAAATACCGGCATGATCGCGAACACCATCCAGCCTTGCCGGGCGAAGGCCATCACCGTCAAGGCCGTGCAGACACCCGCTATACCCGTCAGGATCGCGCCGCGTTCGCCCAACCATTTCACCGCCGGTCCGGGCAGGAACGCCTGTGCCGCCGCCTGACAGACACCGAACGTACCGAGCGACAGCCCGATCCACAGCCCGTTCCACTGAAAGGCGTCATGGCCCCACAAGGCCCAGCAGATACCATAGGCCTCGCCGGTCGCGCTGAAGATGAAAAAGAGCGCCAGAACAGGCCACAGGCTTTTGAGGGAAAAGGCCCAGCGCAGGGGGCGCAACGGATTGAGCGACACCAAATCGATCTTGCCCCGCGTCGGAGGTCGTGATTCCGGCAGACTGAAAAAGGCCAGCAGAAGGTTGCACAGGTTCAGCACCGTCGCCGCCATAAACGGCAGCCGCAACCCGTAATCGCCCAGAGCGCCCCCCAGCACCGGGCCGAGGATAAAGCCTATACCGAACATGGCGTTGAACAGGCCGAAGCGGCGGGCGCGTTTATCCTCCGGCGAAATGTCGGTGATATAGGCGCTGGCCACCGCGACATTGGCGCTGGTCAGGCCGGCGATGGCGCGGCCCAGCACCAGCATCCACAGGTTGGGCGCGAACGCCAGAAACAGGTAGTTGATGGCCGCCCCGCCGAGCGACAGCAACAGGACCGGACGGCGACCCAACCGGTCGCTGAGCGCGCCCAGTACCGGCGCGAAGATGAACTGCATCACCGCATAGAGGGCCGTCAGGGCGCCTATGTAAGGCGCCACGTCCTGCGTGTGGGTGACCTCACGCAGCAGCGAGGGCAGGATGGGAAAGATGAGGCCTATGCCGACGGCATCGAGGACAATAGCCGTGAAAATAACGATAAGGGGACGTTTCATGACGCGCTCCGGTCAAGGCGAGCCGACGACGCGACCAAGCGCGACAACTCACCATGGATTCAGGGGAGACGCTGACCGCGACCGTTCAAAAACGGTGCGGCGTGTGCTTGACCGCCGGAATATATCGGCAGTCGTTTTTCGCGACGGGTCTGATTTATATCAAATGACGGCGGTCGTCAAATACGGCTAGTTGCCCAGTGCCATATAGTCGTAGACATTGGCCGGGCGGGTCACCACGATCGAGATCTTCTCTTCGAAAATCTGGATTTCGCCGCGCGCCACGGGGTGGTTGTTGGCCAGAATCCACACCTCGTCATGCTCACGCGCGTCGAGCGGAATCACCGCGCCGCGGCCCATGCGCAGCAATTGCTGCATCGGCAGGACCGAACGCCCCAGAAGCACCGAGATTTCTACCGGTACGGAATTGACCTGATTGGCTGACACGCTCGACTAAAGCCCCTAAACTCACCATATAGGGCTATGAAACACCCTTATCGCTTCAAAATGACCAAACATGCTTAACGACACCCTAAATGCGGACGCCCTCCCCGACTTTTTCTTGCGCGACCCGGAACGTGGCCTGCCCGAATGGCGCGTCGAGGCGGCTCCCGTCGCCTATCCGGACGCGGTGGCCTTCATGGAACAGCGCGTCGAGGCCATCCAAAAAGGCGAAGCGCCGGAACTGATCTGGCTCCTCGAGCATCCGCCGCTCTATACGGCGGGCGTGTCGGCCAAGCGCGAAGATCTGCTGACGCCCGACCGGTTCGAGGTGTTCGACAGCGCACGCGGTGGGCAATTCACCTATCACGGGCCGGGCCAGCGCGTGATCTATGTGATGCTGGACCTCAACCGCCGCACCAAGGACATCCGGGCGTTTGTGAAAGCGCTGGAAACCTGGGTCATCGACACCCTGTGGCGGTTCAATGTCGAAGGCCATATCCGCGACGGCCGCGTCGGCGTGTGGGTCGAGCGCCGCGACCGGGGGGTATCCCCACCGCCGGAAGACAAGATCGCGGCCATCGGCATCAAGCTGCGTCGCTGGGTCAGCTTCCACGGCATTAGCCTGAACGTCGAGCCGGACCTGTCGCATTTTACCGGCATCGTGCCGTGCGGCATTTCCGAACACGGCGTGACCAGCCTAGTCGATCTGGGGCTGCCGGTGACGATGGACGAAGCGGACTATGCTCTGCGCGCCAGTTTCATGGACATTTTCGGGCCGGTCGAGGGTGTGGCAAGCGTCTAGATCAGGCCTTGTTCGCCCGACGTCTCGACAAACCGGGTGGCGCTTCCGTAA
>NZ_AWGF01000003.1 GCF_000495855.1 Asticcacaulis sp. YBE204
GGGCATCAGGGCCAAGTCGATGATTGCCCAGCCCAGCACCAGCACGCCGACGAAATCGAACAGACCTTCGGGTCGCGGCCACGCCATCATGAAGCCCAGCAGGATCACCGCCGACCACCAGCCGGAGCGGCCCCGGTCGTGCAGGCGCTTCGACAGGACGCAGGCGGCGCAGAACAGCAGCACCGGATAGACGATCCAGCCGGTCAGAACGCGCGGCGCGCCGGTAATCGCCGAATCGTAGATGAAGAAAGCGATCAGCAGGACGGCCATAGCGATCAGAAACGGCAATTGACGCACGCGCCCCGTCGAGGAGAAGAACAGTTCGCTCCAGTCGATTTTCTGGTTCATGCGGCGGTATCCTGACGAAAAAAGCGCGGACACGTGCCCACGCTTTTCCGCTTAACATTCCTGCCCGTGACGGAAAAGGAATTACTTTGAATTTGTTCGCCGCGACGGACTGACGTGAAGGGGATATGCCACCTTTCATACTCCCCCAGTAAACTGGGGGAGGTGGATTTTTGAGCGACAGCTCAAAAAGACGGTGGGGGGCTCGCGTAGAATCCGAGCGTGAATCTGCGGGCCCATTTATCCGCTGTAACGACAGCGCAGGCCCCCTCCACCCCGCCCTTCGGGCGCGGTCCCCCTCCCCGGTACACCGGGGAGGCATTAGAGGAATTACTTCGTCAGCCGCGTCTTCTTGATCGCCTCGAACACGTCCTTGAGCGCCTGATTGAGCTGCGCCGCATTGGTCAGGTCGTAGTAATATTCGGGCTTGGTCGCGCACTCGCTGAGCAGGGTCGAATTGCCTTCCATGACCCGGATGACGAAGACGGTGATGCCCTTGGCCTTGGCCGCCTGACAGGCCAGCTTGGTGCGGGCATCGATCTGCGTCGTGGTGCTGGTCCAGCGGTTTTTCGTGTTCTGCCCGTCGGTGACGACGATCATGTATTTCAGCGTCACGTCGTCCTGAAACGCCACCCCGCCGGTCATCGGTTCCGTCGGCGACAGGACTTCCATGCCCCACTGCACCCCGATGGTAATATTGGTATAGGAGTTCGTCCCGCCCTCTTTCAGGGCCTGCACATAGGTCCGCGCCCCGGCGATATCAGTCGACAGCGGCCGGACGGTGCCGAGCGTCGAGGTGACGCAGGGTCGCGCCGGATATTGCGAGGCCAGCGCGGCACCGGGCGAGTCCGCCGACACGTCGTAGGGCTGGGTACGGTCAATGACGCAGCCCGTCCAGGCGGCGCGATTGGCCGGCACGGCGGGCCAGTAGATGGTGCGCGGCTTGCCGTTGGTTGTGGTCGTGGTCGTCGTCGATGGCTTGCCATCATAGCCGTTCGAGTAGCTGGCCGGATAGGTCAGGACGCTTGAAGCGGCATTGGTATAGCCCGCCGGGGCCGTATTGTAGTCGGTCAGGTTCGACTTGACGACGCTGGTGCCGCTTTCGCCGTTATAGGTCGTGGTCGTCACGTCGCGTGTGCCGCCGGTCGTGGTCGTACAGGCTCCGGTTTCCGAATTGCAGCTCGTCCCGCCGGAATAGGCCTGGCTCGTCGTGGTGGTATAGGTGCCTTCGGAATAGGTGCGGATCGTGTAGAGCGAGCCCACCTGCTCATAGGCATAGACCTTGACGTCGTAATTGGTTTTGCCGCCGCCGGTCGACGTCTTGTAATAGAGCTTCACCGTCGCCTTGCAGGCCTCGACATTGAGCGCGCCGGTGCAAACCTTGTCCGCCGCGTCGATCATGATCGAGCAGTAGTTGCCGTTCAGACCCGAACAGGACTGCGAGCTGGAGGCCTGTCCCCAGTCGATCCACGAATAGCCCGTCCCCGGCGCGACGCGGACCTGCGTATCGAACGGCACCATGCCGACCTTGGTTTCCGAGACATTGACCCCGCCTTCGAGCAATCCGGCCAGCACGGCATCGACCGACGAGCGCAGATTGACCATGCGCCCGTCCTTGGCCATAGACCCGGTCGAGTCGAGGACGAAGACGATTTCGGATTTGCGCATCTGCGCCTTGGCTTCGGCCATGATCTTGAGGTCGAAGGTGTTCATGCCGATCAGGCCGAGGAACAGGTTCTTGTTCGTCGCGGCGACATTGTAGGTCAGGCTGGTATTGGCGCCTTCGGTGACACGAACCAGGTTGCGCGACAAGATGTTCAGCCCGGCGCGGTTCATACCGACGGCGTTGAGATTGGCGTTGAAGGCCTGATCGGCGGCGGCCTGCTGTGCCGTGGCGGTCGTGCCGCGCGCCATAGTGGCAGCGCGCAAAACGGCCGCGTCCGAGGCGTCCTGAAGCTTGCTGCGGGCATTGAGCGCGCGCGTCACATCGACACCGCCGCCCACCGCCGCGACCAGCACGAAGGCGGTCAGACCAAAGATCATGGCGGTATTGCCGCCGCGGTCAGCACGGAATGTCTTCAGGATATTCATATCGCGCGTCTGCCTCTCACCACAGTTGCAGCGAGGATAACGCGAAAACCTTAAAATTCCGGCAAAACGGAAGCTTTCATCTCAACGAAAGCTTCCGCTTATCTTTTGGTGCGCTTAATCAGTCGCGCACCTGATCCAAAAACCGCTACACACTTTTTGGGGTGCGCTTAATCAGACGCGCACCTCATCCAAAAACCGCTACACACTTTTTGGGGTGCGCTTATTGCGTCAGTCGCGTGCTCTTGATCGAGTTGAATACGTCGGTCAGGGCGCTGTTCAGGTCGCTGGTGCTTTTCAGGTCGTAGAAATAGTCCGTCTTGCTGGCGCAGTTCTTGAGCAGGGTCGAATCGCCCTGAAGCACGCGGACCACATAGACCGTGACTTCCAGATCCTTGGCCCGCTGACAGGCCAGCGCGGTCCGCGCATTGATCGACGAGGTCGAACTGGTCCAGCGGTTCGAGGTGTTTTCACCGTCGGTGACGATGATCATGTATTTGAGAACCTCGGTGTCCTTGAACGCCACGCCACCGGTGTAGGGAGACGACGACGACAGGGTTTCCAGACCCCACTGCACGCCGATGGTGATGTTGGTATTGCCTGACGGATCGAGGTTTTTCACATAGGTGCGCGCCGCGGCGATGTCGGTGCTCAGGGCACTGACCGGCGACAGGCTGGGGCTGTCGACGCCGCTGTACGGATAGCAAGGACGCGCCGGATAAAGCGCCGTCGAACCCGAAGGCGTGGTTTCGTTGACGTCGTAGGACTGATCACGATCGACCAGACAGCCGTCCCACTTGGACTTGGCGTCGGCGATGGCCGGCATGGTGATCGTCTTGTTGTTGCCGTTCGGATTCTTGAGCGTCAGGCTGTAGGCCGCGCGCGCGCCGTAGCCGTTGTCGTAGCTCACCGTATAGGTGGTGTTCGAGCAGCTGGTATTATTGCACTTGATATTGACGTATTCGGCCTGACCGTAATCGACCCACGTATAGTTGGTCGCCGCCGCCACCTTCACGCGGCTGTCGAAGGTCACGATCGACACCTTGGTTTCGGACTTGTTGACACCGTTGTCCAGAAGATCGGCCAGAACGCTGTCGACCGACGATTTCAGGTTGGCCATCCGCGTCGCGTCATTGCCCATCGAGCCGGAATCGTCGAGCACCAGGGCGATCTCGGCCTTGCGCATAATGGTCTGGGCCTTAGCGACGGCGGTGATCTTGAGCGTCGACATGTTGACGAGGCCGAGGAACATCGTCTTGACGTTGGCCGTCCCCGTATAGGTGGCCGTCATCATATTGCCCGACGTCGTCAGGGCCAGCGAGCCGGTCGCGCCGCTGACATCGCTGCCGGCCAGGTTCTGCGTGAAGACCGTGTTGGCGGCGGTCTGAGCGGTGCTGGTCCCCTGCTTCGACAGCAGCGCCCCGCGCAACACGGCGGCGTCGGCAGCGTCCTGAAGGGCCGACCGCTGCGATTCCGCGCGCGAGAAGTCGATCCCCGCACCGGCCGCCGAGACGAGTGAAATGGCCGACAGGCCGAAGATCATGGTCGTATTGCCGCGTTTGTCGCGCCAAAAGCCGCGCCATCCGGCCTGCATGGCCTGCGCGCATTTACCCATGAAAGACTTGTTCATTTTCGACATCCGACCCCGACACACCCAATACACGGCGCTCATGCGGTGAATTTAATGAACAATGCTTAACAATAGGCGAAAGAAAAAAGGTCTTTTCGCGTCAAAATCACGTATTTTTGAATATAATTTTAACATTTGACGCAATCATGATTAACAACTTCATAGTAATCAGTGTTAACCGTCATTTACCTTAACCGGCACTTACCTTGAGCCCCAGCCCCTCGCACAGCGCGCGAATATCGTCGTTCAGGGGCGCTTCCAGCGTCTTGCGACCGCCATTCGGGTGCGGAAACTCGATGGCGCGGGCGTGCAACATCAGACGCGGCACCCTGATGCCGTCGAGGCTCAGCGCGCCGCCATAACGCACATCCCCGGCGATCGGCGCCCCCAGATGCGCCAGATGGACGCGAATCTGATGCATCCGCCCCGTAAACGGCTCGCACAGAACCAGCGCCGAGGTGTCGGTTCGATCCAGCACGCGATAGGTGGTCTTTGCCGTCTGGGCGTCCGGATGGTCCGGTGCGCAGACGCGGGAATAGCCCTCCTTGCCGATTTCCTCGCGGCGCAGCGGCACCTCGATCACGCCGCTATCGGCCAGTTTGTGCGGATTACCGACGACGCACAGATAGGTCTTATGCACGTCGCGACCGGCGATGGCCTTGCCCATGAAGGCCGCACCAGGCTTGGTCTTGGCCGCCAGAATGATGCCCGACGTATCGCGATCCAACCGGTGCAGCAGGCGCGGCTTCTTGCCGTTCGATTTGGCAAACGCCCACAGCAGGTCGTCGAGATTATGGAAATTGCCGCGCCCGCCCTGCGACGACAGGTTCGACGGCTTGTTGAAGCCCATGATCGCCTCGTCTTCATGGACGAGCATGGATTTCACCCAGTCGATAGCGTCCTGAGGCAAGGTGATCGGGCGGTCGATGGCCTTGGGGTTCTTCGGCTTTTGCGGCGGCTTGCCGCCGTTCGCCTCGCGACGCGCAATGGCTTCGGCGTGCTGTGGCGAATTTCGCGACGCCTTCTTGCGGTTGAACTTGTCGATGGTCTTATCGGTAAAGGTTTTACGCGGGCTCATGCGCGGGCTTTAGCGCATTCCGCACATATTGCCCAGACCTCAGTCGAAAACCTCGCTGACGGTCTCTTCGGGCTGTGACGCTGTTGCCCACATGAAGGTCAGCGGAATAATGCCCAGACCGAAACTCAGCAAAACCCACCAGCCCGACCGGTTGATATCGTGCAAGCGCCTGACCCCGACAGATAAGAGAGGGATCGCAAACGGATAGGATATATATACCAACCACGAAAGGTTCGTTAGGGCACCGATACCCGTCAGACCGATATTCAGTCCCGCATAAAACAGATAGAACCACCAGAACTCGGACCGCGACGCTCTGCCGTAAAAGATGGCGGACTTTTTCAGGCAGACCCAGAGCGCGTCGCTAAACTGAAGCGGCGACGGCATGTAGGGCGTGTAGCGATTGACACCGACAGGCCGTTTGATCAGCAACGGCAAAAAGGCCGGCAGGACCATAGTGGCCATTGGCATAAGCTGAAGCAGGGCTGAAAAATCCATCTATATACCGCGCCGCTTGCTGATCGCGTTGCGCAGCCGCTCCAGCCCCGTGGTGATCACCTGCGGGAAAAGGATGAGGATCAGGCCCGCGATCAGACGAATCCCTACGACGGCCTGCACCAGTTCACGAACACTGGGGCGTCTGTCCACGGTGGCGATCGCGCTCGCAATATCCATCCCCAAGCGATAGAGAAGATAAAAGCCCAGCAAAGTAAGAAGCCCATTTTGCCACGAATTTACTGACGGTGGCTCTGAATATTGCGCTTCGCTTTGTGCCGGTGGCACCAGACGCTTAGCCATAAACGGTGCGCCGAACCACGCCAGTGACGCGAAGACAAGCTGAGCCAAAGCCGCCGGGACAAGCACTGCGATCATAGTTTCCCGGTCGCTGTATGTGGGTGAAAAAACCTGCCACACCGTACCCAAAATCTGGAACAGATTGAACGCCGCATAGATCGCAAACAGCCTCAGGGCCACAAAGGCCAGACCATAGGCGGTCAGTGGTTTGGTTTCCGGCATTATTTCCCCTCTTTGCCCGATTTACTAAACGACCCGATCAGCGCCGTCAGGACGATGATCGCCCCGATCAGAAACGCCGCCCAGATGACCAGATCCTGAATGCCAACCGTCAGGTTCATGCCGCGCAAAAGCTTCACCAGAAGGCTCGGCTCATAGAGGGTCAGCAGCACGCCGATGGCAACTATACCCGCCAGAGTCCACATGACGATCCTGAGGATAGCCCGCATCTATTCCCCCCGCTGGCGCTGCTTGGTGTCGCGCAGTTGCGCCCAGTATTCAAGGCGTTGCTTCGTCTTGCCCTCGTGGCCTTCGCCCTTCGGGTCGTAGAATTTCGGGCGTTCCATCCCATCGGGGAAATAGTTCTGACCCGAAAAGCCGTCCGGATCGTCGGGATCGTAGATATAGCCTTCGCCGTACCCTAGTTGCTTCATCAGCTTGGTCGGCGCATTGCGGATGACTTCGGGCGGATCGAGGGTCGCGGTGTCCTTGGCCGTCTTCATAGCCGCCTTGAACGCCGTATAGACCGCGTTCGATTTCGGCGCCGAGGCCATGTGAACGAGGGCCTGAGCGATGGCCAGTTCGCCTTCGGGGGAGCCCAGAACCTCATAGGTTTCGCGCGCCGCATTGGTCATCAGCAAGGACATGGGATCGGCATTGCCGATGTCCTCGCTGGCCATGCGCTGCATCCGGCGGACGATGTAGAGCGGGTCTTCGCCGCCTTGTAGCATTCGCGCGAACCAGTACAGCGCCGCGTCGGGATCGGAGCCGCGCACCGACTTATGCAGGGCCGAGATCAGGTTGTAGTGGCCTTCACGGTCCTTGTCGTAGTTCGGGCGGCGCTTTTGCAGGTTTTGCAGCAGGGCCTCGGCATTGAGCGGCGCTTCGAAACCCATCGAATCCAATGATTCGATCAGGGTCAGCAGGTAACGCCCGTCGCCGTCGGCCAGCCCTTTCAGGGTTTCGCGCGCTTCCGGATCGAGCGGCAGCGGACGGCCCAGATGGTCCTCGGCCCGCGCCATCAGCTTTTCCATCGCCTCGTCATCGAGACGTTTCAGCACGAAGACCTGACAGCGCGACAGAAGCGCGCCGTTCAGTTCGAACGACGGATTTTCGGTTGTCGCGCCGATCAGGGTCACCACGCCCGCCTCGACATAGGGCAGGAAACTGTCCTGCTGGGCGCGGTTGAAGCGGTGGATTTCGTCGACGAACAGCACCGAACGGACGCCCTGATTGCGTCGCAACTGCGCGTGTTCAAAGGCTTTTTTCAGATCGGCGACGCCGGAAAAGACGGCGGATATCTGCTGGAACTCGTAGCCGACGCTGGCCGCCAGCAACCGCGCGATAGTCGTCTTACCGACGCCCGGCGGGCCCCACAGGACCAGCGACGGCAGGAACCCGCGCTCGACCGCTCGCGCGATAGCCCCGCCCGAGCCTAACAGATGGTCCTGACCGACGACCTCATTGAGCGCTTGCGGACGCAACCGGTCGGCCAGAGGCTTGAAACCTTCCGGCGCGGGGGTGAGCGTAGGCGCTTGCGGGGTCAGACCGGCGGCCTGAAACAGGTCATTGGGGGCAGAGGGCATGGGAACAGGTATAGAACAAACCCGTTCAGTGCGAAATAGGAAATGACAGGCATTTACGGCTTATGTCGTAAGAATTTTGACCACGAAACCAAAGACTACCCCGTCTTCCGATAAGGCGTACCGTCGGGCCATTTGCCGGTACGTGCCGCGCGCTGTTCGCGCAATTTCGCCTGTTTGTCGGACCAGCCCTTTTGCCATGCGGGCACGTCTAAAGCGGGCGGGGTTTGCGGCGGTGCCGCCCCCTCCGTCGGCTTCGTCGACACCTCCCCACTGCGTAGGGAGGAGGGAGCGCGATCGTCAGTCTCGGGGGAGACGGGAGCGGAAGGCACCTTGTCAGTAACCTTCGCCTTCGTCAGCGGCGTATGCAGTTGCCGGATCAGCCGCGTCGCGACGCACAGGGCGCTCAGAACGGCGACGATCTCTTTCAGCGTTGAGGGTTTGGCGCGCTCGATCTCGGCGAGCATGCGCTGGGCCTGAATCATCAGGCGGTCGTGTAAGGGGGCATATGTATCGGTCATACGCTCATGATGCGCACGGTTCAGAACAGCGGGGATAAGTGTCTCCCTCCTCCCTACGCCGTGGGGAGGTGGATGCGAACGCAGTGAGCAGACAGAGGGGTAATTACAAGCGTTTCAGCACGCACAAAGGCCTGGAGTCGCACCCCTCCGTCACGCCTTCGGCGCGACACCTCCCCACTGCGTAGGGAGGAGGGAGTCAAAGGCTCTCGAAATCTTCGCTCAGGCGCAGATGTTCCATGATCGTTTCGCGCGCCTCGTCGTCGACCACCGACAGGTCGAGCACCGCATCGCCGTTTCCGAGGACTTTCAACGGGATGATCTCACCGTGGAAGCTGAACCGCGACACCTTGGGGCCGAACAGACGCTCGCGGCGCGCCTCGATATTCACGTCGAGCGCGCGCGACAACGCGGCCTCGACCGGCTTCAGCGAAATGACGGTCTGCCCCTTTTCACGGGGAAACCGGATCACGCCGAAGTCCCGGCGATCCAACTCATAGCGCACACGCGACATGCTCAACTGACCCGAAAATCACCCATATACGACATTGAAGTGGTCGCGCATCTGATTCCGAAAACCGCCTGATACCTAACATAAGATAACAGGGCACTTTTCGGGATGCGCTCAGGGCTCCAATGGCGTATCCCAATACAGGTAGTCTACCCAACTTTCGTGAAGATAGTGAGGCGGAAAACGACGGCCGAGGTCCTGCAACTGATACATTGTTGGGCGGTGTGGGTTTTTTGTCAGGTTCATATGCGCCTGCTGGGGTGTTTTTCCCCCTTTGCGCAAGTTGCAGGGGGCGCAGGCGGTGATGATGTTGGTCCAGCTCGACCGACCGCCCTGCGACACGGGCAAAACGTGGTCGAACGTCAGGTCCGACCGGCACCCGCAATACTGACAGGTGAACTGATCGCGCAGGAAGACGTTATAGCGCGTAAAGGCCGGGGGACGGTTCTGATCGATGTAGGATTTCAGCGAAATGACGCTGGGCAGGCGCATCGACATCGACGGCGAGCGGATTTCCACGTCGTAGGTCGAGACCACATCGACGCGGCCTTCGAAGACCGCCTTGACGACCTCCTGCCACGGCTTGGTCGACAGCGGATAATAGGAGAGCGGCCTGAAATCGGCGTTCAGGACCAGGGCACGCCGGTCGGACGGCGGGTTTTTCAGGACCTGCATGACGTCCCTCCATGAGAAAGGTCAACATCAGGCGTAAGAGGATAAGCGTACCGGAAGACGAAGCTCCTTCTGCTGAAGTTTGCCGCAATCACGGCAAATGATCCACAGACCAAGTAAGAACCTGATTCCGGCAAAAGAATAGTGAAATTTGCATGACGGAAACGAAATTCGCCTCATCGCTTCCGGTCGCGGCGTACCTCCGTACCCTTGATCTTCATCAGCCGCTTGCGCAACCAGTCGCGGTCACGATCGTTTTCAAGCACCATGACCGCGCCCAGAGCCTCAAGAATTTTCAGCACATCGTCCATGAAGGTCTCTCGGGCAAAGGCCCCTTCGCGCCGGTTCCGGCTGACGAACAGGACGATATATTGCGCCACGGACGGGTCTTCCGGCATGGTCCGGCGACCGACCCACAACGACCGGATGCGGCTGTTCATGTCCAGCGCCCGTTTGAGCGCTGCTATAGCCGTATCGGGCAGGTCGGCGGCCTCGATATGCCCCTCCGGCAGAACCCGGGCGAGGAAGGTTTCGATGGCCGCTTCAAAACGCTCAGCCTCGGCCAGCGCTTCGAAGACCAGAGGTAGTTCCGGACTGTCGGGATCGAAGCGGACATAGTAGGCCGCAAGGGTTTGCAAGGCCGTCAGGCGATGCCGCCGCTCACCGCTGTCGCGCAGGGTTTGCAACAAGCCGAGGCCTTTCCGGTCGCCCTGATCGAGGTAGAACTGCGCCACGCGACCGCGCACGTCGAGACGCTCCGGATGAGCCTCGGCCCAGGTTTCGGCGAGGGCGTGGGCCGTGGCGACCTCCCCCTCGGTTTCAAGCAGATTGACGCGCTCCCAGTAGAGCGACTCATCGAGCGGCCCCTGCGTCGCCAGACCGTCGAGTTCGCGCCGCCGCGCCCGCATGAGCTCCGCCTGACGAAAATTCTCCTGCCAGATCGAGGCCACCGCCCCCCACCACTCCGTATCCAGCCGTTCGGTGAGACGCCCGATCAGGGCCTCGCCGAGAAATGCCGTGGCCCCCGACCGTTCCACCGGCCCCAGATCGGGCAAGGCTTCCCCCAGCGCCGTCAGGCGATCGGAGAGGCACGGATGCGTATTGTGGATATCGGTCGTCTCTCTCAGGGCGCCCGACAATATCCGCGCCCGGTCGGCGATTTCGAACGGCTCCGCAAAGCGCAGAGCCAACGCGGTATAGGGGCCCGCCGCAGGCGTCTCGGCCACCCGGTTATGGGCCATCAGGGCCTGCCAGTGCTGCTCGTAACGGTGACCCTCGACGCTGGTCCGGGCCAGAGCGCAGGCGGCGGTGTGGCTGCCGGCCACGCGGGCCGAGACGCGATCGGCCTCGTATTCGTTGGCGCGCGCCAGCACGAAGCTGTAGGCGTTGAACCACGGCCCGTACCAGCGGAAAAACCGTTTCAGAACAAACCCCATGCCGCCGCCGTCGAAGGCATAGGACAGGCGCGCCCAGGTCTGACGCACGCGGTAGACCCAGGCCGACAGCTTACCGTGCGCGCCGACCAGATGCCCGTATTCGTGCGCAACAACGGCCCGCACCTCATGCTCGTCCATCGCCATCAGGAACGGCAGACCCAGCAGCAGATAGTTGCGGTGCCACCCGAACACCCCCAACCGCGGCATCTGCATGATCGCCGCGTTGAAATCCTCGGTGATCAGCACCTTGCTGATGCGCGGGCCTCTGGTTTTCCGCCGGATATCCTTGAGCATGGCGTAGAGGGCGGGCGCGTCGCGCTTCTTTACCGGAATGCCCTTCGGCGGCTCGAACTTCACCCTGAGGGCGCGCAGCACGTCGAAGCCCATGACGAGAAAGGCAATCACGACCTGTCCCAGCACAAGGGCCAGAGACGTCGCGAACGCCACGACGACCAGAGCGACGGTCAGCACCAGAAGCCCGCCCAGCACCACGGCCAGATAGGCGTAGCCCAGCATGGCCCCCAACAGGACGCGTCGGCGATAGGCACCGGGCTTGTCGCGCGACAGGGTCTCCAGTCGCGCGATCATCGGGCGGTAACGGTCCTCGATCGCGGTCCCCCAACCCCACGGCGCCCTAGATGTCGGAATTTCGATAGCCTTGCGCGGCATGGCCGTCCCCCTGTCGCCTTCAGCCCCCCACAGGCCGCTTTTTCTTTAAGCTTAGTGGTTTTTTCTGGTAGATCAAGGGCATGACCTACCGCACGCGTTTTGCGCCCTCGCCGACCGGCTATCTGCACCTCGGCCATGCCTATGCGGCCCTGACGGCCCATGACGCCACGCGGGCCAATGGCGGGGATTTCAGCCTGCGCATCGAGGATATCGACCGCACCCGCTGCCGACCGGAATACGAGCAGGCCATCTATGACGATCTGACGTGGCTGGGCATCCGCTGGGATCGCGAACCCCTCCGGCAGTCCGGGCATCTGGCGGCGCTTGAGGCCGTTCTGGAGACGCTGAAACTGCGCGGGCTGGTCTATCCCTGCTACAAGACGCGCAAAGAACTGGCGCAGGCCGCGCAAGGCGCGCCGCAAGAGGGCGATCCCTTAGCGTCGGAGGATAATGAACCGACCTCTTTAAATCCGGCATGGCGTCTGTCGCTCGATGCGGCGCGCGAACAATTGGGCGCCGAGTGGAACGACCTCGGTTTTATGGAACTTGGGGCCGGTCCGAAAGGCGAGACCGGCTGGCAGGTCGCCCGCCCCGAAATTAATGGCGAGGTCGTGCTGGGGCGCAAGGATATCGGCGTCGCCTATCATCTGGCGGTCGTCATCGACGACGGGTTGCTGGGGATGACGCACATCCATCGCGGCCACGACCTGTTCGAGGCGACCCACACGCAGGTCCTGCTGCAAAAACTGCTGGGGTTGCCGACGCCCGTCTATTGTCACCACGCCCTATTGCTCGATGCCGAGGGCCGCCGTCTGGCCAAACGCAAGGGCTCGAAAGCGTTGCGCGATTACCGGGCGGAGGGGATGAGCGCGGACGAGGTCCGGGCCCTGATCGCAGCGGCGGCGAAAGCTTAACATCCTTCCCCGTTTACGGGGAAGGATGTTAAAGCCTTCTTGGCCCCGTAAACGGGGAAGGATGAAACAAAAAAAGCCGCCCGTGCGGACACGGACGGCTTAATCTCAGGATTTCAAAACCCTTACAGAACCTGGAGGTTCACCGCGGCGGTCTTGCCGCGCTCGGTTTGCAGCTCGTAGGACAGTTTCTGACCGTCGGCCAGACCCTGAAGACCCGCGCGCTGAACCGCCGAAATGTGCACAAACACGTCGTTGCCGCCTTCCGCCGGTTGAATGAAACCAAAACCCTTGGTGCTGTTAAACCACTTGACCGTACCTTCAGCCATATCGCTCTCCTTAGTCAAACAAAGCCAGTATCGAGGTGTTCGGGAGGACAATACCCCCTCTACAAGTCGTATCTCGGTAGCAGCAGTTTGATAGCGAGCGTGTCGGGCGTCCGTGACAGACGTACCTAACCCCGTTTAGTCGGCAGCCAGAATAACGAATTGCAGCTGAGAGTAAGCCGCAGGTTTCAAGAACCGTCAAATAAAAATCCCATATAGATTGCCCGTTAACCGCAAAAAATCGTCGTTATTACCGCTGTTGCGCATCACGTTCCTCGTGATCAAACGACATCGCGTCCATGCAACCGTTTGCACCTTCCGTCCGCAGTATAGAGGCGCATCTGTTCTTGAACCTAAGCTTCCGGACGAGGTATAGATGCAGATACCGTTAGCGGCTTGTCGCTGACCGTAAAGCGGCTTAACACTAAACGGGTTCATTTGGTCGAAGCCCGTCATGCCCCTGCCCTCCCTGAGACAGCCCCTGCCCCGTCAATCCGTCCTGCGTCGCTGGGGGCTCAAGGCGTTGCTGTCGCTGCCGTTCTCAGTGCTGAAATTCCTCTCGGGCGGCGGAGTGATCCATGTGCAGGGCCGAACGCTCGACACCCAGATCACCTTCCTGTGGAAGACCTTTTTCGCGCGTCAGGACCACCGCACGCCGCTGTCGCTCACCGGCACCTCGATCGAGGGTGCGCGCGAAGACTGGCACGAGGCGGCGACGCTGATGGACGATACCTCTGCGCTCAAGGTCAGGGTCGAGACGGTCGGCGACGGCGGCCTGATCAGCGGGCGTCTGGTGCGCCCGGCGCAGGTCGGCCACAATGCGCCGCTGCTCGTCTTTTTCCACGAGGGCAATGGCGTGCTCGGCGGGCCGGAACTGAGCCTCGCCTTTGCCGGAGTGCTGGCCGCCGAAGCGCGCTGCCTGGTGTTTCTGCCGGAATACCGTCTGGCGCCGGAGCATCGCTTTCCGGCAGGCTATGAGGATGCCCGCGCCGCTTTCGATTGGGCGTCGGCCAATCTGACGACGCTGGGCGCGTTGTCGGATCAGATTACGGTTGGTGGGGCTGGGATCGGCGGCAATATGGCGGCGCGGCTGTGCCTGGATCTGCGCCGCGATTTCAAGCCGCTGCCGGTCGCGCAGTTGCTGGTCTCACCTTTGCTCGACCTCGGCGATGCGGAGATTCGCACCAGCCCCTACGCCAAAAGCTGGCCGGTCAGCGCCGCGGGTGTCGACATCGCCATCGGCCACTATGCGGGCGCGGGGATCGATTTGAGCGATCCGGCGCTTTCGCCTTTGCGCGAAGGCCTGATCAGCGGTCAGCCGCGCACGCTGATCGTGTGCGGTGGGCTTGATCCATTGGCCGGTCAGGCCGAGCGCTATGTCCGGCGACTGCTGGAGGCGCGGACGCGGGTCGTCTATCGTCGTTACGACACCCTTCCGCTGGGGTTCGGGCTGTTCGCCGGGGTGGCCGAGCATGCCCTTGAGGCCACACGCGACATCGCCCGGCTATGGAGCGACCTGACGACGGAGATCGTGGCTGAGGATTGAAGGTTCTCCACAGATGGCCACAGATGCACACAGATGGCGTTTGCGACAACGGTCTTGTGTTTCGATCGTCGTTTGAGTTTAGCCCTCTGATCGTTTTGAGAACCACAGATTACACAGATTTCACAGATTATCTGGCGTCTGTGAGGCCGTTTGAGATCAGATGATCGACGCGCCTTTGGCGCATCATTGTCGCAAGACCCTTGGTGGTCGCATGCTTGGCGCGAAAACCGGTTTCCACTTTTTTGCAGCATGCTCTAACGGCCTCGTACGGTGCCGAAGACAAAAAAAATCTGTGAAATCTGTGTAATCTGTGGTTCTCCCCTTTCCAGCCATCAATGCAACGCGCTCGATTCATCTGTGTGCATCTGTGGCCATCTGTGGAGACTCTTCCTTGCTTACGGTGCCGTGTAATGCACTTGCGCACCCGGCCCCAGCGGTAAGTCTAACGCGACCCATGCCGCCGTCATGCCGATCCCCGCGACCATGAAACACAGGGCATAGGGCAGCATCAGGGCCAGCAGCGACCCTACCCCCATCGTCTTGTCCCAGCGCCTTGTAAAGGCCAGAATGAGCGGGAAGTACGACATCAGCGGCGTCATGATGTTGGTGTAGCTGTCGCCCATCCGGTACGCTGCCGTGGTCATTTCCGGCGAAATCCCGACCAGCATGAACATCGGCACCACCACCGGGGCCAGGGCCGACCACTTGGCCGAGGCCGAGCCGATAAACAGGTCGAGGATCGAGGAAAACAGCAGGACGCTAACCAGCAGCAAAGGCGTCGGCAAGGCCCAGGCTTTCAAAATCTCCGCGCCGTTGATCGCCGTGATCGGCCCCAGCCGCGACCAGTTGAACATGGCCACGAAGTGCGCGGCGAAAAACGCGAAGACCAGATAGGGGGCCAGCGAGCGGATACCTTCGCCCATCATCTTGACGACGTCGTTGTCGGATCTGATCGTACCCGCTGCCGTGCCGAAGGCGATACCCGCCGTGACGAACAGCAGGAAGAACCCGGCGATCAGCGCGCCGTAGAAGGGCTGCAATTGCGCCGGGCCCGTCTTGGTCTCGTCGATCAGCGGCGTATAACCCGGCCACAGGGCCAGCGCCGCAAACAGGGCGACGATGACCAGCGCCACCCAACCGGCGCGGCGCAGACCCCTGCGTTCATCGGCGGTGACTTCGGACTTGGCCAGTTCGGCCTGAAGCTCGGTATCGGGCGATCCGCCCCATTTCCCCAGACGCGGCTCGATGATGCGGTCGGTGACGAACCACGCGATCGGCGTGAACAGGCCGACAATAGCCAGAATGAACCACCAGTTGCCGACCGGGTTCATCGTCCAGGCCGGATCGATGATGCGTGCGGCCTCCTGCGTGAAGCCGAACAGCAAGACATCGATCTGACCCGGCGTCAGGTTGCCGGCATAGCCGCCCGATACCGCCGCAAACGCTGCCGCGATGCCGACCAACGGGTGGCGGCCTACCGAGGCGTAGATCAGGCCTGCCAGCGGGATGAACACGACATAGGCGGCGTCCGACGCGTGGTGCGAGACCATACCCGTGACGATGACGCACGGCGTCAGGATGGCGCGCGGGGCATTGCGCAGGGAGGATCTGATCAAAGCCGAGAACAGGCCGGAGCGTTCGGCCACGGCCGCGCCGTACATGACCACGACCACGACGCCCAGAGGCGCGAACCCGGTCAGGGTCTTGGGCATATCCACGAACAGGCGGCCTATATTTTCGGCGGTGAACAGGCTGGTCGCCGTATAGGTCACGACGCCGTTATCGAGCGTCGCCCAGTGCGGGGCTTCTTCACCGGTATAGGGGATCGAGGCCGACCAGCCGAGGCCTGCGCCCACCGTCGAGAGGATCATCAGGCCAAAGATCAGCCAAACGAAAATCATCACCGGATCAGGCAGCAGATTGCCGACGCGTTCTATGAGACCGAGAAACCCTTTGGCGCGGCGCGCGGCATCGTCGGTAAGAGGTGTATCGGCCATGCTGCGCCCCGAAATTCGATCCAGAACACCAGCCTTAGCCAAGGAATTCCGGCTGTAAATGGGGGCCACGAAATGCAATCGATGGCAGGCGCAAAACCGGCCGAAAATTGGTTACCTTTTGATTAAATCTGACAGCATGGTTCATGTCGGGTTCATGCCGAAGGGCGTATATTGCCTGTCACCGGGAGGGTTTAGCCTAAGGAGATTTTGGCATGAAACGCTTTGTTACCGCTTCTATTCTGGCCATGATGGTCGGTTCCGTCGCCATGGCGGATGTGGCTCAGGCCCAGCCGCGTCATGAACAGCAACGTCACGACCGCTACGATAGCCGCGACCGTTATGATCGTTACGACAGCCGCGATCGCTATGACCGTCGTGACGATCGCCGCGATAACCGCCGCTACTATCGCGACGGGCACCGTGACGGCTGGCGCGACCGTTCCGACTACCGCCGTGGCGGCTATGTCGGCTACCGTGACTGGGACCGTGGTCGCTACGTCGAATACCGCGGCCACCGTGGGCTTTACGCCCCGCCGCGCGGCTACGAATGGCGTCAGGTCGATGACCGCTACGTCCTCGCCGCTGTCGCGACCGGTCTGATCGCCGCGATCGTGCTCAGCCACTAAACTGGCCAAGGTCTAACGGAAACGGCGCCTCACAAGGGGCGCCGTTTTTTGTGTGTGTCTATGGCCAAATTGCGGCAATATTTCACCACCTTTACACAAGCAACACACTGATACCTTTAATCATTCATATAGAGTTCAGCGCGCGGGACGCATTCTGGGGATGTCGAAAAGACCTAACCAAAGGAGAGACCCTTATGAAACGCATCGCAACGGCTTCCATCCTGCTGATGATGACGGCCTCGCTGGCCACCGCTAATATCGCCTCGGCTCAGCCCCAGCAAAACCACGACCGCCCTTCGGCGCAAAGTCATGACAACCGCGGCAATGACAACCGCCGTAACGACGACCGCGACAATCGCGGCTGGCACAAGAAGTCCGATTACCGCAAGGGCGGCCATGTCGCCTATAACGACTGGCAGCGCGGTCGCTCGGTCGATTACCGCAAGGTCCGGGGCCTGTCCAAGCCGCCCAAGGGCTACGAATGGCGCAAGGTCGATAACCGCTACATCCTTGCCGCCGCCGCGACCGGCATCATCACCGCGATCATCCTGAGCAAGTAAAGCTGTGGCAGCATAAAACAAAACGGCGCTCTTTTCCGGGAGCGCCGTTTTTGCGTACCTGTCTTAATCCCCTCCCCCCCTACGGGGAGAGGGAATTAAGACAGGCTTGATTGAACGTTCGCTTTGTCGCATCCTATGCCCATGGACAAAGACCTGTTCGATGATGTGAAGCACAGTTTAAAGGAGGTAAAGGAAATGCTTGCCTCAAAGAAAGGCAATCCTCCGGCTCAACGCTCGCCGCAAGAAAAGAAGAAACTCAGCTACGCCAAGGACCGGCGAAATAACTATGGTGAAAGCGACAAAGCGTCTCGCAAAGCTATTCCGCTCCGCAAAGCGCGCGAAAGTCGCGATGATCGACGTAAAACACGCCAGATTGCCGGTCAAATAGAGCGGATGGATAGTGAAACCGCCGATAAGGCTGAAAGCAGCCTGAAACAAGACATAAACCGCGTTGGTGGCTGGACAAAATCTCCGGACCAGCCCCTTGGCGAACATGTTCAGGCGCAGAAGGAACGTTTTAATTTCCGACAGGCACCAAACAAATAGCGCTACGAAAAAACAACGTTTGAATTACCCCTTCACCGCCGCCTTGGCGATATCGGCCTCGCTGAAGCCCAGCGCCTTCATGGCCGACGCCGCGATGCCGTGGGCGTCGAGGCCCGCATCGGCGTACATTTTCTCCGGCTTGTCGTGATCCTGAAAGACGTCCGGCAGGGTCAGGGTGCGGATCTTCAGCCCGTGATCCAGCGCGCCTTCCGACGCCAGATAATGCAGCACAAACGCGCCGAATCCGCCCATCGCGCCTTCCTCGACCGTGATCAGGCATTCGTGGTGCTTGGCCAGTTGCCTGACCAGATCGCGATCGAGCGGCTTGGCGAAGCGCGCATCGGCGACCGTTGTGGACAGGCCCCGCGCCGCCAGCAGATCGGCAGCCTTGAGCGACTCCTGCAAACGCGCCCCCAACGACAGGATGGCGACCTTGGAGCCTTCGCGGACGATGCGGCCCCTGCCGACCTTCAACGGTTCGGCCAGAGCCGGAATCTCGACGCCGACGCCTTCGCCGCGCGGATAACGAAACGCCGACGGCCCGTCATCGTAGCTTGTCGCCGTGGCGATCATCGCCGCCAGCTCCGCCTCGTCCGACGCGGCCATGATCATCATGCCGGGCAGAGTCCCCAGATAGCCGATGTCAAACGTCCCGGCATGGGTCGCGCCGTCGGCTCCGACAAGCCCCGCCCGGTCGATGGCGAAGCGCACCGGCAAATCCTGTAGCGCTACATCGTGGGCCACCTGATCGTAACCGCGCTGCAAAAACGTCGAGTAGAGGGCGCAGAACGGCTTCATGCCGTCCGCCGCGAGGCCTGCCGCAAAGGTTACGGCGTGCTGTTCGGCGATGCCGACGTCGTAGGTCCGGTCGGGGAAGACCTCACTGAACCGGTCGAGCCCCGTACCCGACGGCATGGCGGCGGTGATGGCCACCACCTTCGGGTCGATATGGGCGCGCTTGATCAGTTCGGCGGCGAAGACCTCGGTATAGCCCGGTGCATTGGCCTTGGGCTTGGACTGCTCGCCGGTAATGACGTCGAATTTCGCCACGCCATGATACTTGTCGGCAGCGGTCTCAGCCGGGACATAGCCCTTGCCCTTTTGCGTCACCACGTGGACCAGCACCGGGCGATCGGTGATGTCGCGCACGCGCTTCAGTACCGACAGCAGGTTTTCCATGTCGTGGCCGTCGATCGGGCCGACATAGTAGAAACCCAGTTCCTCGAAGAAGGTGCCGCCGGTGACGTATGTGCGCGAAAACTCTTCCGACTTGCGCACCAGTTCGAACAGCGAGCGCGGCAGGCGTTCGGCGACGGACTTGCCCCAGCGGCGGACGGCTTGATAGGCACCGCCGGAGACCAGATTGGCCAGATAGGCGCTCATCCCGCCGACAGGGGGCGCGATCGACATATCGTTGTCGTTGAGGATGACGGTCAGGTTTTTCGTCGTCTCGGCGGCGTTGTTCATCGCCTCATAGGCCATGCCCGCCGACATCGAGCCGTCGCCGATGACGGCGATGACGCGGTTGTCCTCGCCCTTGAGGTCGCGCGCGGCGCAGAAGCCCAGCGCCGCCGAAATCGAGGTCGCCGCGTGGGCCGCGCCGAATGGGTCGTAGACGCTTTCCGAACGCTTGGTGAATCCGCTTAGGCCACCCCCCTGACGGAGCGTCCGGATGCGGTCGCGCCGCCCAGTCAGTATCTTGTGCGGATAGGTCTGATGCCCGACGTCCCAGATCAGGATATCGCGCGGCGTCTCATAGACGTGATGCAGGGCCACCGTCAATTCGACGACGCCCAGAGCCGAACCCAGATGCCCGCCGGTCTTCGCCACGACCTCGATGGTTTCCGTGCGCACCTCCTCGGCCAGCGTCTTCAACTGCGCGGGGCTGAGGTTACGGATGGCGGACGGCGTCTCAAGCGTGTCGAGAACCGGCGCGCCGGGAACGGAGGTATCGGGATGCGGCATAGACGGGTGCACTCATGCGCCGGCTCACCGGCAATCTTATTGTCTCTATAGCAACGGACATAAAACTGTGACGCTGTTTTGTCCAGAGCGCGCCGTCACGGGTAATTAAATCATGTCCGGGGTCAGCCCTTCGGTTTCGCCGGGGCACCGGACGCGCAGAGGTTTGACGACAGGTCCTTTGTCTGGGCGATCATGGTGCCGAGTTGTTTCCGACTGCCATCCAGCATCGTTTTGTCCTCGGCGCTCAGATGTTCGCCATCCAGCACCATGGCCTCACGCATGACCACATCGAGGCGCGTAAGACTTTTCAGGGCGCGCTGGCTGGCATTACAACCGGCCACCCGGTCCTTTGCCTTCACCGCGATTTGCAGGTCGGCCATCGCCTTTTCGTAATCCTGCATCAGTTGATCGCCCTCGGCCATCAAAGCCGTGGTGCGGCCGTCATTGGCGGAAACCTTGCAAGCCTTTTCCTTGGTTTGCGACATCTTCTGGCGCATTTCCATCGACGAGGTCTGAAGCGAACGCAGGGACGACACGTCGTGACCCTCACCCTCAAGCCGGGCAATATCGTCCTTGAGACCGGTATTGGCCTCTTCGATCAACCGAACGCTGGTTTTGGCGGCCTCGCACATGCCCGTCGCATCGCCAAGCGTAAACGACATCATCGCCGAGGTGGCTTTCAGCAACCGCTTCGTATAGAGGTCTGCGGCAACCTCGACCGGTGTCTGCGGGATCGGCGGCAAGGGCGGCGGCTCGGGCGCGTTCACCCTGGCGCAGGTCTCCCCGCTCAGGCGCGTGAGTTCGGTCGCCTCGGCTTTGGCGGCCGCATATCCCGGTTTGAACGGCGCCCACGATTCCGGCATCATCAGGCTGTAGACCTGCTCCAGAATCTCATATTTTTTCAGCCTCGCGGCATTTATCCGTTCGGCGCTGCGGATATCGGCACAGGCGTTCAGGTCGTCGCCGCGACCCTGCGACGTCTTGAAATCGGCGCGCGCCACGCTCAACGCCTCGGTCAGGGCCTTGAGTTCGGCACGCGGACCACCCAGTTTGTCGGGGCCTTTATCGACGGTCTTGCCGGCGCAGCTATCCGCTTGGGTTATCACCCCGCCGTCGGCGGCCTCGCTCAGGCCCAGATAGGCGTGGTGGATCAGGTCGGTGGATTTGCCCTGCGCCCGCAACGCCGTCAGAGCCGCGAAAGCCTCGGCCTTTGCCTTGCGATACCAGGCGATATCTTCGGTCGTGACGCGGCAATAGACGCTTGTGTCCCGTGCCTTGAAACCTGCTGTGATCTCGGCCTGTTTGGTCCGCGACGGGCTTTCGATATAGTAACGGTCGACCCGCTCGCTATAGGTCTTGACCTCGTCCGGCGTCAGCGGCGTCTGCGCCTGAACGCCCACGGCCAGCATAGCGCCGACCGTCAGCGCCAAAATCCCCAAAATGCGTTTCATATTCCCCCCGGATACAAGCGATATGCCAAAAAGTGTCAGCGGTTTTTGGCAATAATATCGCGACAAAACATCGCTTAACTCTGCCGTTTCAGCACGAAATCCACACTGTCGCGTAAAATCTGCGCATCGCTGCCGAACAGGTCCAGCCGCGCCTTGCACTGTTCCGACAGGAGTTGCACCCGCGCCTTGGCTTCATCCAGCCCCAGCAGGGTGACGAAATTGGTCTTGCCCTTGGCAGCGTCCTTGCCCCCGGCGGCCTTGCCCAGCAGGTCCGGGTCGCCCTCGACATCAAGCAGGTCGTCGGCGATCTGATAGGCCAGCCCCAGATCCTGCGCGAAGTGGACCAAGGCATTGGCTTCGCGTTCCGACGCGTCGGCGATGATCAGCGGAATTTCAAAGGCATAGACGATCAGGGCGCCGGTTTTCAGGCGCTGCATCCGCGCCACGCCGCCGAGGTCGTCGGACACCCCGATCAGGTCGATCATCTGCCCGCCGGCCATGCCCTGGGCGCCGGACGCCAGGGCCAGCCGCGAGATCAGTTCCACCCGCACCTGAGGGTCTTCGTGGGTGTCTTCCGAGGCCAGAATCTCGAACGCCACCGATTGAAGCGCGTCCCCGGCCAGAACGGCGGTCGCCTCATCGTAGGCGCGGTGGACCGTCAGTTGCCCGCGGCGGATATCGTCGTCATCCATGCACGGCAGGTCGTCGTGGACGAGGCTATAGGCGTGGATGCATTCCAGCGCACACGCGGCGCGCAGCACGGCTTGCGGATCGGCGTCGAACAGCCGTCCGGCCTCCATCGCAAAGAAGGGGCGCAGACGCTTGCCCGGCCCCAGCGCCGCGTAGCGCATGGCCTCGGTCAGGCGCGATTCGAAGCCATCGGCGCGCGGCAAAAGCTCATCGAGCGCCATGGTCACGAGGTCGGCCGTCTCCTGCATCCGTTGATGCAGCGGCGGCAGGTCGGAATTGGCGGCGACAGGGTTCGGCATGCGTCAGTTGAACTCCGCCGGGGCGACGGATTCGACCTGACCGGCCTTGCTCAGGGTGATCTTTTCGACCTGCAACCGCGCGGCCTCAAGACGTTGTTCGCACAGGGCCTTCAGCTTTGCGCCGCGCTCGTACAGCTCCAGCGACTTTTCCAGCGGTGCCTGACCCGATTCGAGCTCCGACACGATGCGCTCAAGCTGCGCCAGCGCGTCCTCGAAGGACAGCGTGCTCAGGTCGGGCGTTGCGGAATCGGTCATGGGAATCTCACTATTTTAAAGACTAGACGCGCTTCTCGTAGCGGCGGCAGCCCCAGTACTTAAACCCCTGCTCGCAGGTTTGGCTATAGCCTAATTTTTTCAGCTCCAGCGAAATGGTGAAGTTGAAATAGCCGTGCGCCAGAAGCAGAACGTCTTCGCCGGTCAGGGCCTTTTCGTGCAGCAGCATTGCCGCCTGACGCGCGCGCTCTTCGGCTTGAGCGCGGGTTTCCTCGCCCTGATGGTGATTGAAGGCCCACCACCACCAACGCGAAATCCCACCCCAGTATTTCGGCGAAAACTTCATGAATTTCGGGAACTTCGGCGGCGGTAGCGGCGCTTCGACGAAGACCGGCAGCGAGACGAACGGCTTGCCGCGCGTCACAGCGCGGGCGGTTTCGATCGAGCGTTGCAGCGTCGACGAGAAGATGTATCCGGCTTCCCTGGCGAATTGCAGCAGCATCGGCGGTGGCATCTGGCCTTCGAGCAGGCCTGCCTTTTCGTAGCGCGCCCACCAGTCGCGGTAGCCGTCGGAATCGAGCTTCACGCGGCGCGACAGGGCCGGTTCGCCGTGGCGCACAAGCGTAATCGCCCCTACTTTTTTCCGCTCGCTTCCACCCGTAGCCAAACCGACGCCCCGCCGCGAAAACCGTGCAAACGATTCCCGCCAGAAGTTAATAGAACAGGTGTGGTAGCCCGCCCGCCAGAGTGAGACAAGTGTTTTTAGGGTCACGCGGCGTGTCGCCTGTTTACGGAATGCCGCCATCATGCCTGACGGCATTTGTAATTGGCCGGGCTCGCACGTCCCGGATAATCTTAGGCCCTCGGCAAAGGGGAATATGACATGCGCCGTATGATCTTCAGTCTGGCTCTGACCGGGACACTGGCCAGCGTCGCCTTGGCAGACGTTCCCGCCAAGCTGGCGCCCGACCGTATAGAGCCGGCCAAGGCCAATTTTGTTGCCTATCATCTGGCGCGACTGGACGGAAACCCGCCCGAAGGCGACCGGGTCGAGGGGCTGGCGCTCAATGTGCTGATGGTCGATCCGGACAATGAACGGGCGATTGCGCGCTATGTCCACGCCGTGGGCGAGGACGCTGACCGCCGGATACTGGAACTCCATGCCCGCCACCCAGACAATCCGGAGATCAATTACGCCACCAGCCGAATCCTGTTCCGTGATGATTTCAGTGTTCTTGCCCTGTCGTATCTGAGGATCGCCGCCGACGCCACGCCGGGCAACCGCGAACGGCTGATGGAAACGGCGCTGATGGCCTATTTTGCCGAAGACTATGCGACCTGCGTCGCCTATTATGACCTCGCTTTTGCAGGCGGTGCGGCCTATTGGGGCGACCGGATCAAGCGCGGCGAATGCCACGCCTTTCTGGGGCACAAGGCCGAGGCCAAAGCCGATTTCGACAAGGTGGTCGCCGACAGCGAGGGGCAGAAAACGGCCTATTCGGTACGCATGTTCAGGGACGGCGTGTTCAACAGCTGTAAGGGCAATCCTGACGGCAAGGTCGACAGCGGCTGGCGCAACCGCCGCAGCGGCAAATATTACGAAGCCTACCGCGACGCGCATCTGGCCCTGATGTGCGATCCGAAACATATCGGCGCGCTGGAACTCAGGCTTGAGATCGAGAGCAATGACGGCAATCTGCGCCGACATCAACTCGCTCACGCGGTGGCGCTTGCCAATGTGAAGGACAACGGTACCACCTACCGCGACCGTACGGCAAAGCTTGTACCGCCCAAGCCGTCGGACACCCTGACCGAAGCCCTGGCCATCGATGTCGCGACCGGCGGGCGTGACGCCAATTTCAGACGCCGAAAGGCCGCCTATCTGGCCACCATCGTGCTTCAGGCTGAACCGGGCAACGCTCAGGCGCGGCTATTGCGGGCACGAGCCCTGACCAATATGGCGATCAGCAATCTGGAACCGCTGGCCTATGCCGACGCCACGGCGGCATTGACGAACCCGGCGACGGCGGCAGGGGCTCACAATGTGCGCGGTGTGCTGTTGTGGCGAAACAAGGCCAGCACCGAGGCGTTGAAAGACTTCGACACGGCCATTGCCCTGTCGCCCGGCTGGCTGCGCCCTTACGGTAACCGCGGGGTGCTGCGCGCCGAACTGGGTCAGACCGATGCTGCCCTCAGCGACCTCAATAAGGTCATCGCCGACGATCCATCCGAAGACTATCTACAGGTGCGGTCTCAGGTTTACCTGAAAAAGAACGAGTCCGCCCGCGCTCTGGCCGATGCCGAGGCCGTGCGCAAACTCAACAGCCGCAACCCCGTCGCCCGCCGCGTGCAGATCGAAGCGCTCGACCGCATGGGTCAGAAGGACAAGGCCGACGGGTGGCACATCGACTTCATCATAGAGGACGAAAAGGCTGCCCGCGCCGACGCCTATCTCAGCCAGCGCGACCCGACCATCTATGCCCGCGCCAAAGACGTCGACACCAAGATGCAGGCCTATCAGGCTGCCGAACGTATCCTGGCCACCACCGACGGCATGTTCGAGGACGTCGGCACCGTCACACGGTATCTTGAACGCGCGCGTTCGGCGACCTCGAAGGCGGGTGCCATCCGTCAGCTCAAGAGCGCGCAAAGTCTGGCGCAAGGCTGCGTCAATCGCGGCAAGTGGCTGCTCGAACGCGACGGCGCCTATTTCACCACCGACGACCGCACCCGCTACGATCAGGCCTTCGGTGCTTGCCAGAAGATGGCGACCGAACTGTCACCGATGATCGACCAGTTGAGCGGTAACGGCGACGATGACGACTGATCAGGGTTTCTGAACACCGTAATGCACCACGTCGGTGCGTCCCGTGCGGAAACCCGCTTCGCAATAGGCGAGATAGAACAGCCACATCTTGCGGAAGGCGGCGTCGAAGCCGGTGATCCGGCCCTCGCCCCACGCCGCCTCGAAACGCTGCGCCCACAATTTCAGCGTATGGGCATAGTCGTGGCCGAAGCCCATATCGGCGGTGACCGTCATACCAACCTTATTGGTCTGCTCGCGCAGCTTTTTCAGCGACGGCAGCATGCCGCCAGGAAAGATGTATTTCTGAATGAAATCGGGCCTTTGGCGATAGTCGTCGAACAGGTCGTCGCGGATGGTGATGATCTGCAAACCCGCCTTGCCGCCGGGTTTCAGGCAGGCCTCGACCTTGCGGAAATAATCACCCCAGAACTGCTCGCCGACCGCCTCGAACATCTCGATCGAGACAATGGCGTCGAACTGACCCTGCACGTCGCGATAGTCGAGCATCAGCACCTCGACCTTATCATCGAGCCCAAGGCGTTTCATGCGGTCCACTGCATAATCATGCTGAGCCTGCGAAATGGTCAGACAGGTCGCCCGCGCGCCGACGACCTTCGCCGCATATTCGGCGAATCCGCCCCAGCCGCAGCCGATTTCCAGCACGTGCTGACCGGCCTTGAGATCGACCATACGCGCCAAGGCCGCATATTTGGCGGTTTGTGCGGCCTCCAGGTTATTCGTATCGCGGAACAGGGCCGACGAATAGGTCATGGTCTGGTCCAGCCATTGACCGTAGAAGGCGTTGCCGAGATCGTAATGGGCGAAGATATTGCGCTTCGACCCTGCCTTGGTGTTCCGGTTGAAGAAGTGCGCCACGCGGTTGATCATCTGCACCAGCGGATTGCCGGTCAGGAACCGCTTCAGACGGTCGATATTGAGCGTGAAGACTTCGAGTAGCTCCGCCAGATCGGGTGTGTCCCACTCCCCGGCCACATAACCATCGCAAAAGCCGATATCGCCCGCCGCCAGAACGCGCTTGAGGAAACGGAAGTCGCTGACCTTGAGGACGCCCGCCGGACCCGGCTCCTGACCGCGGATTTCAAACACCTTGCCGTTGGGAAAGACGATGTCAAGACTGCCGCGATGCCAGTTGTGGCGCAGCACCTTCAACGGCTGCCGTAAGGCGGGCGGCACGATTTTCAAATCCGCCATCAGGCCCGTCGTCTCAAGGGTTTGCGCAACCATCCATCGTCTCCCGCCGTTCTGTTAATATCTATGGGAACGCCACTCGGTATAAAAAATCTATAGGCGGAAGAGTCGCGCGGCAAAGACCGCCGCATGGGCGCTCGCGGTCGTCAGGACCATGCCCCAGACCATATCTATAAGCGTCAGTTTCAGCGACCAGTCGCGGATCACCGCCAGCGCCGTCAAATTATAGGTGCCATAGGCCAGCAACCCCAGCAGAGCGGCATTGATCGTCAGGGCGACGCCTGCCGACAAACCGTTGGTGGGCAAGGTGCCGTTCAGCGCCGGAAAGACGAGGAACCACGTCACGCCGAACCCGTACATCAGGTAGAAGGTCACGGCGGCCACCATGTTGAACTTGTCGGCGAGCAGGTTCCCCATCAGCGGACGGTACAGGCGTCCGGTCATGGTCCCGAGCCACAGGGCGTCGAGAACGGCAACGGCGACAAGAGTGAGTACGAGGGCGATCAGGAACATCTTCATCTCACCTCTCCGAGGGTAAAATCTATATACGTGCGAAAGGCTTGAGCAGTTTACCCAAAAGCGTTTTTGGCGCGATCGGCGCGAGCGCCGCGATCAGGCACAGGCAGTCTTCGCCCGCTGCAATGGCCGGAGCATGGTGGTCGCCCTCGGTGCAGCTGATGCAGTCGCCGGGTTGGTAGACGCCGTTATGGTCGCTGAACGTCCCTGTCAGGACCAGAGTCATTTCCAGTCCCTCATGGTCGTGGACCGGCATTTCCATGCCGCCCTTGACGTGCATCAGATAGGTCAGCGACTTGCCGTCCTTGGGCGTATCGACATGCGCCATCCACACACCGGGCGCGGCCCAGTAGCGCTTCCTGAACGCCGTCTGACGCAGACCTGCCGGCAGGGCGATCCCTTGCAGATAGGCAGGCAGGACCGGTACGGCGGGGGCCGCAACTTCTTCCGGACGCTCGATCCGCGCCAGAGCCAGTTCCAGCGCGTCGGTGCGCATCGCTACCGGCGGCGTATGCTGCAACAGCGCCGCGCCGATGGCGTCGAACAGGCGCAGTTGCGAGCGGCAATGGCTGCACATCTCCACATGCGTGCCAACCAGCAGGCCTTGACCGGCGTTCAGCCGTCCATTGTGATAATCGAGCAGCAGCAACTCGTCAACGTGGTGGTTTATCTTAGTCATACGCGGGTACCTGTATCAAAAGCAGTGCGCAGGCGCATCATGGCCAGCCGAAGGCGCGACTTGACCGTCCCCAGCGGAATCGACAGCGCCGTGGCGATATCACCGTGCGACAAATCTTCAAAAAACGACAGTCTTATGACCTCAATCTGCTCCGGCGGCAGGGTGTCGATCAGGACGGCAACCGTGCGGGCGTCCTCGGCCCCGATCACCGCCACGTCGGCGGCGGTATCGGGCTCCTGAGCCCATAGATCCTCCGGCAAATCGCGGGCGCGCTTGAGCTTGCGTACGCCGTCGATATGCAGGTTACGGGCAATCGAATATATCCAGGTCGTCGCGGCGGCCTTCGACGGATCGAAATAGCTGGCCTTGCGCCAGACATTGAGCAGAGCGTCCTGCGCCAGATCCTCGGCCTCGTTCGGGCTGAGGCCGCGCCCCATCATGAAGGCCTTGAGCTTCGGCGCATAGGTTGTGAACAGTTGCGCATAGGCGTCGCGGTCGCGCGCCTCGGCAATGCGGAGGATCAGGGCTTCGGGCGATGCGGGCTCGTTTCGGCCCGCCGGACTGTGGTCGCTGACGATCATGCCGCCAGATGACCCCAGAAACGGTTCCGGGTCAAAAGCCTTTTTCGGTACAGCATGGGGGCTCGTTCGCGAAGTCATGCCGGTTCTACGCGACAGGGTCGAATATGGATCACAACTTTGAAAACAACTCTGTTATCGTCGCCTCTATGATCTGTCCCCGCCGTAAGGTCGTACCACTCGTATAGAGTCATCAAGAGAGTACCGCATGTACGACGCCCGCCCTTATTCTGGCCGCCCAAAGATCGCTATCGTCGGCACCGGTATTTCCGGCCTGTCGGCGGCGTGGCACCTGCATCCGCACGCGGATATCACGGTGTTCGAAAAAGACAACGCGCCCGGCGGCCACAGCCACAGCGTCAATATCGGCACCGACGCCGAACCGCTGTGGGTCGATATGGGCTTCATCGTCTTCAACACGCCGTGCTATCCCAACCTGACGGCGCTGTTCAACCATTTGGGCGTCAGACACCAGTTGTCGGATATGTCGTTCGGGGTCTCCATCGATGAGGGCGACCTCGAATATGCTTCTGTATCCTTGTCCGGCCTTCTGGCACAATGGCGCAATGTCGCCCGTCCGCGGTTCCTGAAACTGCTGTGGGATCTGCTGCGCTTTTATAAGCAGGCCCCGATCGACAAGGCCTCGACGGCCTGCGACGACCTGACGCTGGGGCAATATCTTAAGCAAAAGCGCTATTCGCGCGCCTTCGTCGAAGACCACCTTCTGCCCCAGGCCGCCGCCATCTGGTCGACCTCGGCAGCGGAAATCATGGACTACCCGTTCCGCGCCTTCATCACCTTTTTTGAGAACCACGGCCTGCTCAAGCTGACCGACCGCATCCATTGGCGCACGGTCACCGGCGGGTCTCAGGCCTATGTCAAAGCCCTGATCGCGCCATTCCGCGACCGTATCCGCACCGGTTGCGGCATTGCCTCGGCCACGCGTCACGCGGGCGGCGTGACCCTCACCGATCAGCACGGCGCGGTGTACGAATTCGATCAGGTCGTCTTCGCCAGCCACGCGCACGATACCCTGCGGATAATCGCCGACGCCGATGCAACCGAACGCGATATTCTGGGGCAGTTTCAATATACCGACAACACGGTCGTCCTGCACACGGACGAGGCCCTGATGCCCAAGCGTAAGCACGCCTGGTCAAGCTGGAACTATATCGGCCGCGAAGACGAGGTGAGCTCGGGCCGGATGCTGTGCGTCACCTACTGGATGAACCTGTTGCAAGGTATAAAGGGCAAAGACCTGTTCGTGACGCTCAATCCGGTGCGCCCGGTCGATCCGGCGAAAATCATCAAGACCATGCCATTCGACCACCCCCTGTTCAATCAGGCCGCCATCGCCGCGCAAGGCCGTCTGGGCGAGATTCAGGGTACGCGCAACACGTGGTTCTGCGGCGCTTACTTCGGGTCGGGCTTCCACGAAGACGGCCTGCAATCGGGCCTCGCCGTCGCCGAAGCGATCAGTGGCGTCGAGCGTCCTTGGGTTTTCGACTGGGGCCGCTCGCGCATCCATTGGCGTCCGGACATGCCGGTGCTGGCGGAGGCGGCGGAATGAAAAGCGTTATCGGGCCTCCCTCCTCCCTGTGCGAAGCATGGGGAGGTGTCAGCGAACAAAGTGAAGCTGACGGAGGGGGCGAAGCTTACAGTGTCCCCCCCCTCCGTCACGTCGCCGCTCACGCGCCGACGCGCCACCTCCCCATGCCTTCGGCACAGGGAGGAGACAGATGATCATCCCCGCCCTCTATGCCGGGCCGGTGATGCACCATCGCTTTGCGCCCAGGGTCCACCACCTCGAATATTCGATATTTCAGATCCTGCTCGACCTCGACACGCTCGACCAGACGATCAAACCGTTGAAAGCCCTCGGTCTGAACCGCTTCAACTGGCTGGGGTTTTACGAGCGCGACCACGGCCCGGTCAAGGGCGACACCACCGCGCCGTTGCGTGAGCGGATCATCGCGCTGCTTGCACCACAAGGCCTATACAAAGCCACCGACAAACTGTTCCTGCTCGCCATGCCGCGCGTGCTGGGCTTCGTGTTCAATCCCATCGCGCTCTATTTCGTGCAGAAGGCCGAGGGCGACCTGCGCGCCATCGTCTATCAGGTCAACAACACCTTCGGCGACCGGCACTGCTACGTCCTGCCGGTGCGCGATGACAAACGCATCCGTCAGGCCGCAGATAAGCGCCTGCACGTCTCGCCGTTCATGGATATGGACATGGCCTATCGGTTCGATGTGACGCCACCCGAAGACCGCTTCAGCCTGCATATCCAGCTGGAGCAGGTCACCGGCGACCGGCGCGACAAGATGCTGACCGCGACGTTTAGGGCGAAGCGCGAGCCGCTCACCGACCGCGTGCTGATGCGCTATTTCTTCGCGATGCCGCTGATGACGCTCAAGGTCGTCTGGGGCATCCACTGGGAGGCGCTGAAACTCTGGCTAAAGGGCCTCAAATACCGCCCCGGCCCGAAACAGACCCCCGAACCGTTCAGCGTGGGCGAAACCTCTCCCTCATACTCCCCCGGCGTGCCGGGGGAGGTGGATCGATGCCGATAGGCGGCGAGACGGAGGGGGGCTCGCGTAGATATCGCGAATAAATCTGCGGCCCGCTGCGAACTGTACAACGACGGCGAAGGCCCCCGCCACCATTCGTTTCACGAATGGTCCCCCTCCCCAGTAAACTGGGGAGGTATAAAGGGTTACGGCCGCTTCACTTTTAACGCATTGCCGGAATAGGCCACGTTGATCGCTGCCGCATCGAAGTCCGTCGTCTTGTCGCCGGCCTTGAGGAAGCGCACCTTGAACGTCCGCGCCGCGACCATTGTGTCGTACTGGCCCGTGCGTGCGCCGATGGTCAGTTCGCCGGTTTTATCGTCATAGTCGAACGGGATACGCGTAAGTTTGCCCTTCACATAGCCGTTCGACACGCCGTCATCCTCATAGAGGCTGTAGTTGCCGTCCGCACCGGTATAGACATTGATCGTCAGCGGCGCGTCAGGCTTTTCATCGACGTACTGAATGACCGGCCCCATCGGCACGATCGAGCCCGCACGGACAAACAGCGGCATCTGATCGAGCGGCGCGGCCACCGTCATGGTCTGCCCGCCCTTGACCACTGCGCCGGTCCAGGCGTTGTACCAGCTTGCCCCCGCCGGGAAATAGACCGCGCGCGACGTCGCCTTGTAACGATAAACCGGCGCGACGAGGAAGGCCTTGCCGAACATATAGGCGTCCTTGACGTCCTTGCCCTTCGCATCCGCCGGGAAATCGAGGGCGAAGCCGCGCATGATCGGGGCGGACTCGTAGTGGCTGTCGGCGGCGGCGCTGTAGATGTAAGGCATCAGGCGGTAGCGCAGCTCAAGGAACCACACCAGATTGGCGCGCATCGGCGACCCCGCCGGAGAAATTTCATGGATCTCGCGCTTGACGCCTTCACCGTGCGAGCGGAACAGCGGCGAAAAGGCCCCGAACTGGAACCAGCGCTGGTTCAACTCGCGCCACTCTTTCAGATCCTCCGCCGTGCCTTTGCCGCCACCGGCGCGGTTCTCCTGCAAACCGCCGACATCCGTGCCCTGAAAGCGCGTTTCCTGCGCGTAGCCGCCGATATCGTGGGTCCAGTTGGGCACGCCGGAAAAGCCCGTCTGAACCCCCGCCGAAATCTGATCGAAGAGGTTGGGCCACGTCCCCACCACGTCGCCCGACCACAGGGCCGCGGCATTGCGCTGCACGCCGCCGAAACCCGACCGCGTCAGGATGAACTGCCGCGTATCGGGCTGATCTTTTTTCAGGCCATCGTACATGGCCTGGGTGTTCATGGTCGCATAGGCGTTATGCACCAAGGCCCCCGGCCCCATCTGGGTCGGCGTGATGAGGGAGGCGAATTCCTCCGGCGAGGTGTTGGAGCGCACGTCCGGCTCGGTATTGTCCATCCACCAGGCGTCGAAGCCGTATTTGACGAGGCCCTCCTTCATCTGGCGGTAATAGATATCGCGGGCTTCCTGATTATAGGGCGAATAGTGGCTGTTGAGATAGCCCTTGCCCACCCAGTCCTTGGCCCCCAGCTCGACGTTCTTGCGCCACATATAGCCCTTGGCGTCCAGTTCCTTGTAGTTGTCGGTATTGGGGTAGAACTTGCCCCAGATCGAGATCATGATCCGCGCGTTCAGGGCGTGCACGCCGTCGACCAGACCCTTCGGATCGGGGAAGCGTTTCGGGTCGAACTGGTGGCTGCCCCACTGGTCTTCGGGCCAGTAGAACCAGTCCTGCACCATATTGTCGATCGGCCATTTGTTGTCGCGATAGGTCTTGAGCACCCCCAGCAACTGGTCCTGCGTCTCATAGCGCTGGCGCGACTGCCAGTAGCCATAGGCCCATTTCGGCATCATCGGCGGGGCGCCGGTGACGTGGTGATAGCCGCCGATAACGCCCTGCATCGAGTCGGCGCTGATGAAGTAGTAGTTAAGCCCCGTCCCGGCTTCCGACGCAAAACGCAGGGAATGTTTATCCGCCGCCGCTTCCGGATCGGAGTGATGCAGCGAGACCATGCCCCCCGACGGCACCCACTCGACCCTGACCGGCACCGGCTTGCCCTTGGCGAAGGTCTGCTCGAAATTGTGGTACCAGGGGTTCCAGCCCTGCCGCCAGATCTTGTCATAGACGACCTTGCCGCCGACGGTGAGCGTGGCGTAGTCCGACGAATAGAGCCGCATTCTGTGGACACCGGGTGTGTCGGACGCCATCGTCCCTTCCCAGACGACGCGAACCGTCTTGCCCTTGGTCGCGGCGGGCGTCAGGGCGGCGTCCTTCGGCCAGTAGGCGTCGACATCGGCGAGGAACTGATAGCGGATATCCGGCTCGACGCGGGTCAGGACCAGCGTGTCGTCGACATAGTATTTCGCCGTCAGACCGCGTGAGCCATCCTGTGCGGTGAGTTTCAGATCGCGCGAGGCCAGACCGAAGCGCACCGGATTGCCGAAGCGCGTGACGGAATTATTGTCCCACAGCACGCCGTAGTTCCTGTCCGACACGACGAAGGGGATGCCGATGTCCATATTATGCTGGCGCAGTTCGACGTCTTCGCCATTGAGGTTCATCTGGGCGTTCTGGTGCTGCCCCAGACCGTAGAAGGCCTCGCGTGTGTTGGTATTGAACTGCGCAGAAGTGGCGACGTAAGACTTGCCTTCGATGGTAACAGGCGTAATGGCGCTCCTGGCCTCGGTCAGGACGGCTTGCCCCTTCGCATTGAAGAAGGTGATCTTGCCGGTAGCGAGATTGACCTGCGCCGAGGCCTTGGCGGCTTTCAGCACCACGACACCCTTGCCGTCGGTGACGGTGAATTTACCTTCCGGTTTGGCGATGGCCATCAGCGACGGCAGTTGTTCACGCGCCGGGTCGTCGACCGCCACGACGTGGATAATCGAGTCGTTGATGACGTCGAGGCGAATTTCTTTGGGGCCGGTGTCGGGTTTGACCACAATGCCGGCGTCGGTCTTCGTATAGGTCCCCGCCAAAGCGGTCGACGCCATCAGCGTGGCAGCGAAAGCGGATGCGTAGATATAAGGTTTCATTGTTTGCTCCCTGATTTTTTTCTTCCCTTCGCCCCTACGGGGAGAAGGTGCCGCAAAGCGGCGGATGAGGGGGAGTCGGGAACTCGGACGGTTGCCCCCTCACCCCAACCCTCTCCCCGAAGGGGCGAGGGGGTTTATTTTTGCGACCACGGGGTCAGTCAATACGTCGCCAGCTTGACCTTCAAAATCGCCGGTTGCCCGATCAGGTTCAGACCGTAGTCCGTCTGGTCACCGTTCCACACGAAATCGACGACCCATTGGCCCTTGTCGAAATGCCCCTGTTCGACGCGATCAAAGATCAGGTTCTTGCCTTTATTCTTGGGCCCCAGCCCGAAATTGACGCGGGCATGGACGCCGGTCAGCAGAAACTCGTCCTCCGACAACTGCGCCACCACGACGCCGCCGTTCGGCTTTTCACGCCCCGGCACCGGATCGAAAGTCCCCAGCCATTTCCAGTCGGTCTGACCGAACTGCCATTCGCCATAGACGATATCGGCCTTCCACTTACCGCCCAGATCGATCGTCTGCGGCTTGCGGTCGTCGGCCTCGGCCACGCCCCAAACCGTGTTCTCAAAGGCCAGCTTCGCCCATTCGCGCGCCATCGGGGCGAAGACGGCGTATTTTTCGCGGAACGGCTTCAACCCCTCCGGCGTGATGTCGCGACCGCCCAGCGGATAGTTGGTATAGCCCGTATAGTCGATGCCGAACGGCGCGAAGCCGATCCCGCCGCGTCCGAAGACCGAGAAGATATAGCGCGCAAATTCGGTATCCGAGCCGGTTTCCGGCACGAACAGCGGGTTGTCGTGCCTGGTGTAAAGGTCGAGCACCGCCTCGTAATTCTTAGAATCGCGCTTGTAGATATCCGGGGCGATGATATCGATGGCGGGCGCCGCCGCCTGATAGATGTCGATGACGTTGTGCGTCGGGCCCCCCGACGAATAGGTCTCCGGCCCGACCTCGACCAGCGGTTCGCGCAGCGCCGCATTGACGTACATGGGCAGGTCGTAGACCTTGCGCCCGGCAGCGGCGACCTCGTTGATATAGCTGGCGATATGCCAGGCGTGGAAATATTCGTCGGCGTTCTTGCCGAAGACCTCGCTCCACGTCCCGCCTTTCGCAATGCCCTTCTTTTTCAGCAGGGCCTGCGGCACCTGACCGGCAAAGACCTTATTGGCCTTCGGGGAATAGTCGCGCACGCTGCCATAGGTGCCGGACTCGTTCTGCGGCTGGATCATGATCACGGTATGCCGGTCGCCGTCGATGGCTTTCAGGTGGGTCATCAGGGCGACGAAGGCCTTTTTGTCGGCCTCCAGAGTCGTGCGCTCCATCGGCGACAGGCAGTAGGACAGGGTCCCGTCCTTTTTGGTCATGCGCGGAAAGCGCTTGTTGTCGAGCTTGACCCACGCCGGCGCATAGTTCGGCGAGGTGTTCTTCCACGTCCCGAACCACAGAAGCACCAGCCGTACATCGTTGTCACGCGCCTGCCTGACCAGTTCGTCGACATAGGTAAAATCGAACTTTCCCTCTTCGGGCTCGATCTGTTCCCACGCCACGGGGATTTCCAGCGTATTGGCGTGGATGTCCTTCAGCGCCGGCCAGACCTTAGGTAATTGCGGGATATAGTTCGACGAATTATTGGCCTGCGCCCCCAGGATCAGGTAGGGCGCGCCATCGACCATCAGCGCCGTCTTGCCGTTCGTCTTGACGATATGCGGCAGGCTTGCGTCACCCGGGGCGGCCCCTGCGGGCATAGCCGCCAAAACCGTTGCGGCGACCGCCAGACACAGCCGTCGCGACATTGCAGATACAGACATAGCCACCTCCCTGAACCTTCGCGCGCCTTATGAATGGCGCGTCAAAACACAGGCCTCGCAAACGCGAAACCCCATTGTCCTTTTCACGGGGATGACAAGGTTCCGCGCGTTACGCGGCGGCGCCTCTGTCCGGCATTGTTCCCTATCCTGTCGGGCGGCTACTCAGGCCGTCCCGTTTATTATGTTATAAAAGACTATCGGCCCCGCCTCAAGGGCGCAAGCCTTAAATGATAACGCTATCAATTAGCGCCGGTGACACCCGATTATCGGGCGCTGCCTGACATAAATCTTTCGCCTTTTGCGTTTGGTACTGGACAATCACGGTAAAATTTGTCGTTTAAGACCAGATAAGAAGACTCATTTGCCTACAGGCTCCCGTTCCATGCGCACTTCTAAAGGCGTCAGCCTCACCTACGGCCTTCTGGAAACCCTGGGGCAATCGATCGTTTCCGGCTTTTACGACGGCAAGGGTTTTCCGACCGAGGCCGAACTCTGTACGCAGTTTTCCGCCAGCCGCACCGTCGCGCGCGAAGCGGTCAAGATGCTCACCGCCAAGGGCCTGCTCAGCGCCCGCCCGCGTCAGGGGACCAAGGTCGAGCCGGTCGGCAAGTGGAACCTGCTCGATCCGGACGTGACGCGCTGGCTGATGGAACGGCCGTTCTCGAACAAGATCTATCGCGAATTCAGCGAAGTCCGTCTGGCCATCGAGCCGACCGCCGCCTATCTGGCGGCCCGGCGCGGCGACGCGGCCGATATTCGCCGCATCCGCGACGGTCTCGACGGGATGAACACCCATGCCGCCGATCCGGAACAATCCCTGACCGCCGATATCGAATTCCACGTCGCCATCCTGCGCGCCTCGGGTAATCCGTTCTTCTGGCAGCTGCGCGAACTGATCAATACGGCGCTGCGCCTGTCGATCAGCATCACCAACCGTATTTCCGGTCATACGGCCTCGGTCCCGGCCCACGAAGACGTGCTGATCGCGATTGAAAAAGGCGACGCCGACGGCGCTCAGGCCGCCATGCGCGCCATCCTGCTGGAGTCTCTGGCCCTGATCGAGATCTACGATCCGACCACGGCAGCGGAGTAGGCAGGGGCAGGGTCCCCATTTTAAGATATTTGGCCCTGCACCCGTCAGTTGTACTCCCTCCTCCCTACGCAGTGGGGAGGTGGCATTTGAGCGTCAGCAAAAATGACGGAGGGGGATGACTCAGAACGTTTGTGCAGGCTGCGATCTTGGTTAGCGCTTCGCGCCCCCTCCGTCGTCTCGCTATGCTCGTCGCCACCTCCCCATGCCTGAGGCACAGGGAGGAGGGAGAGCGTTACGCCGCCAGTTGTTCCTTGACCTTCTCGGCCAGGGTCTTGATGTCCAACGGCTTGGGCAGGAACGACACCCCGATCTCATCTTCCAGCAGGTCCGAGAACTCGGCCTCGGCATAGCCTGAAATGAACATCACCGGCACATTCCCGAGATAAGGCCGCGCCTTTTTCAGCATCGACGGCCCGTCCAGACCCGGCATGATGACGTCCGAAATCAGCAGATCGAACTTGCCGCCGCCCTCGATGATATCGAGCGCCTCTTCGCCATCGCAGGCCTCGGTCACCTCGTAGCCGCGCTGACGCAGCAGACGGGCGGCGATACCGCGGACGATTTCCTCGTCTTCGACGAACAGGATGCGACCCGCGCCCGACAGGTCCTTGGGCGTAACCTTGACCGGCGCGGCGGGCTTGACCTCACCGGCAGGCTTTTCGACGCGGACCTTGACCGGCAGGAACAGCTTGAACGTTGCGCCGTGGCCAGGTTCGGGGGCCACCACCGACTGGATGACGATGTGGCCGTCGGCCTGATTGACGATACCATAGACAGTCGCCAGCCCCAGCCCGGTCCCCTCGCCCAGCGGTTTCGTGGTAAAGAACGGCTCGAAGACCTTGGTCATGATCTCCGGCGCGATGCCGGGCCCGTTGTCCGACACCTCGATCAGGGCTGCGCCCTGAACGGGGGCATCGGCCCAGCCCTGCGCCACCGCCTCGGCCTGTGACAGAGCCGCCGTCTTGATCTTGACGCGCCCGCCGCCCGCCGTATGCACCGCGTCGCGGGCATTGACGACGAGGTTCATCACCGCCATTTCCATCTGGCCCTTGTCGGCGTGGATGTCGGGCAGATCGCGGCCGTATTCGGTCTCCAGCTTGACGTCTTCGCGCATTAGGCGGCGCAGAAGCACTTCGGATTCGGAGATAAGTTCGCCCAGATTGTGCGTCACGCGCTTGACGGTCTGCTTGCGCGAGAAGGCCAGCAGCTTGCGCACCAGATCTTCGGCGCGGACGCTGATCTGGCGGATTTCGTTGAGCCCGTCGTAGGACGGATCGCCGAGCGGATGGTTATGCAGCAGGTCCTCGACGCGCAGCTTGAGGCCGGTCAGAAGGTTGTTCAGGTCGTGCGCCACACCGCCGGCGAACTGCCCGATGGCCTGCATCTTCTGGACCTGAGCCAGGCTCTGCTCCAGTTGTTTTTGTTCGGAAATATCGAAGACATACAGCATGTAGCCGCCCTCAGACGCGGCGAACAACACCTGCAACGGCAGATCCTTGTTGCCGTCGAGGCGCACCTCGAACGGGCCTGCGGATTTCAGGTCGAGCTTGGTCTGCATCTCTTCGCGCGCCGAAGCTTCCAGAAGGTCGCCCCACACCTTCCCCGTCAATTCGGACTGCGAGCGGCCCATCAGGCGGGCAAAGGCCGTATTGACGTGGACCAGCTCGCCGCCCAGCACAGTATCGCCGCGCACCAGCGCCTGACCGAAGGGCGCGGACGTGCCGTCGAAGGCTGCCGGGGCGATCTCAACCACCGGTGCGGGCGTGTCATCCTCGATTTCGGTGTCGAGAAAAGCGGGACCATTGACCGCTGCCGGAGCGACCTCGTGATTGAGCAGAAGCCCCGTGCCCAGAACGCCCTGCGATCCGGCGCGGACCAGTACTTGCTCGTCGCCCAGACGCGAGACCAGCATCTCGAAATCGAAACTGCCGAGACGAACCAGCGCCCGTCCCGCCCCTTGCGAACGCGCTTCGCGCATGGCGGTAAACAAAGCCGGAGCCTCGTCCCCCTGCGGCAGGCGGCGCAGATTGCCGCCCGCGTCGCGCCACGCCGGATTGGCCGACAGGATACGCCCGTCGAACCCGGCGATCGCCGCGGGCTCGGCCAGAGCATCGACCAGGTGCTGCGCCCCCAGACCGGTGTTGTCGTCTTCGGCATCGGTAGAAAAGGTAAACAAGCCCAGCGACACCACGATCCCCATGGCGATCAGCAAAATGGCCAGAATCACGCCCGCCGGAAGCTCGCCCGCGATGACCCAGAAGGCCGCGCACGCCACGACGACGCCCACCGCGACGGCGGCCAAGACCCACGGACTGGCGAACTCACGAATACGCTCGAAAGCTGACGCGCGCGGGACGGAAACGGCAGGAGACGACAGGGACAAGGCGGACCTCAGTGTCAAAGCCCTAAAGGGCAAACGAATCGGTCGATATTAACCTGTTTTGCCGTCCATGACTGCTTATTCTCTAACGCTCTAGAAAGGGTCGTTAAAAACCACGTTTTTTCTTCGCCATGACGAAGGAGATGATCTTGGCCACGGCCTGAAAATGGGCTTCGGGGATGATCTCGTCGACATCGATCGCGGCATAGAGCGCCCGCGCCAGGGGCGGGTCTTCGACGATGGTGATATCGTGTTCGCCCGCCACTTCGCGGATTTTCAGGGCCACCGCATCGACGCCCTTGGCCACGCAGGTCGGGGCCGGCGTTTCGTTATCGTAGCGCAAAGCTACGGCGTAGTGGGTGGGGTTGGTGATGACGACGGTCGCCTTGGGGACGTTCGCCATCATGCGCTGACGCGACTTTTCCATCCGGATCTGCTTGAGACGGCCCTTGACGTGCGGATCGCCTTCCGCCTGCTTGTATTCGTCCTTCAGTTCGGTTTTCGACATCTTCATCCGCTGCATGAAGCGGAACTTCTGGATGAAGAAATCGGCCCCGCCCTCCAGCGCCAGGAACAGGCACACCGCCACCGCCAGCGAGATGAACACCTCGCGCGAATAGGGCAGGATCAGCATCGGCGACGCACCGGTCAGGCCGTTGATATCGACCGCCCGCCCCTTCAGGATCAGATAGGTGATGAAGCCCACCGCGACCAGCTTGATCAGGGTCTTGGCGAACTGGATCAGGGCATCGACCCCGAACAGGCGCTTGAAACCCGACATCGGGTTGAGCTTCGTCCAGTCGGGCTTGAGCTTCTCGGCATTGAACATCAGGCCGGTCTGAGCAACATTACCGATCACGCCGCCCGCCGCCGCGACCAGCATGACCAGCCCGATGATCGGCAGCACGCGGAACATGACGGCGTTGGCGATGGTCACCCCGCCGTCGCCCTGTAGCGAATCCAGCAACTGGTGCGGCATGGCGATAAAGACCGTCAGGGTCTCGGTGAGGGACAGGGCGATCTTCTCGCCGTACATGATGATCACCGCGCAGGCGAAGATCAGCGAGAGCGCCTGCGGTATATCGCCTGACTTGGCGACATCGCCCTTTTTCCGGGCCTCGGCCAGTTTCTGGGCGGAGGCCTCTTCGGTTTTGTCTTCACCTTCCTCAGCCATATCCTACCGACTCCGGACAAATATGGTGAGGAACTCTTCGTAGTGGTCGATGAAGACCATGCCCGTTCCCCCCAGCCCGACGGCGAAGATGAACAGGCCGAAGAGGACGCTCAAGGGCGATACGGCGAAGAAGACCGGAAAGGCCGGCATGATGCGGCCGACGAATCCGGCGGCGATATTGAACACCAGCCCGAAGACGATGATCGGCGTCGACATCTGCAAGGCCAGCATGAAGGTGTCGGCCACGGTGCGGATCATCAGGCTGCCCGCATCGGCGACCATGACGGGCTTGAGCGGCGGAAAGACCGAATAGGAATCGAGCATGGCGGCGATGAACATATGGTGCAGGTTGGTGGCGTAGATCAGGACGAGTCCCAGCATGGACAGAAAGGTGGCCAGACTGGCGCTGGGCTGCGCCTGGGCCGGATTGGCGGTCTGGGCGAACGACAGGGTCGTTTGCAGCGACAGGATTTCCCCGGCGATGAGCAGGGCCGCGATGAAGGTCCGCATCAGCATCCCCAGCATCAGGCCGATCAGCACCTCGTGGATGACCAGCCCGACCATCGCCCCCAGGGTCGGCGGCAGGGCGGGCATCTGGGTCCGCAAGACCGGGATCAGCATCAGCGTAAAGACCAGAGCGAACGACAGACGGATGCGCGGCGGCACGGCCTGATCGCCCATCCCCGGCAACAGGGTCGCCACCGCCCCCAGCCGCACGAAGATCAGCATGGCCGTGAACACGGTCTGCGACGTCCCGAAGAAGGACGCCACTTCGGTAGCAAAATCGGGCGACGGGGCCGTGGGGATCAAAACTATTCTCCTCCCTGTGCCGAAGGCATGGGGAGGTGGCATTTGAGCGTAGCGAGAATGACGGAGGGGGCGAAGCTTACGGTGTCACCCCCCTCCGTCACGCCTTCGCTAAAGCGCCGGCGCGCCACCTCCCCATCGCTACCGCGACAGGGAGGAGAAACGTTCGCATTATATTTTGTGACACGCGCCATGATCGCCACCTATGCCGCGATTCCCGCGGCGGGCCTACATCCCGGCGATCTTGCCGGCGATCTCTTTCATAAAGCCCGTCAGCAGCGCCCCCATCAGCGGCAGAACCAGCAGCAGGGTCACGAAAACGGCGATGATTTTCGGGGCATAGATAAGGGTCTGTTCCTGAATCTGGGTCAGGGCCTGAAACAGGCCGATCACAACCCCGACGACGAGGCCGACGATCAGCACCGGCGCACAGAGCTGAATGGTCAGCCAGATCGCGTCACGCCCTACGCCCAGCACTTCGGTACCCGTCATCGCAAAACACCCTCAACTATCGGCGGCTTTACACCGCACCGTTAGGCATATTTTGCCGACCTCACGGTTAATTTGGCGTTAACCGCGCCGCATCAATTCACCGGCGTCACGCTCAGGGCGACGATATCGTTGGTCTTCATCGGAAGGGTCAGGCGCAATCGCCCCGATCTACCGACCGACAGGGTTGCGTCTGTTTCCGGCACATCGCGCGTCAGCCCGTGCATCTGCGCGATCTGCGCCGGCGACAGGTCTTTCGGTGCCCCCAGATCGATATAGGCCGAATAGGCGTCATTGGCGCGGTAGCCCGTCCGCCGAACCTGAACCCGGTACGTGCCGGGCTTGAGATGTTCAAGCGTCACGTCGATCGGTGCGGAGGGCGCATTCGGCACCAGACGACTGTAGAACGGCTTGTTGCTGACGCTCTGCACCGGTTGGCGGAAGTCCCAGAGGACCGCCGACACCGTCCCGCCCTCACCGGCAGCCCACAGCTGAGGATCGTCGGACGGAATGGCCTTGCCGCGGAGCGCTTTGAGGTACTTGTAGGCGAACCAGGCCGGCTTGCGGATGCCTTCGCGCGTCATCAGGCCGAAGCCGCCGTGGAACGGCGTCGGCGGCGGTCCCGGCTCCTCGAACAGGTCGGTATAGACCCAGTAGCTCATCCCCTGCACCAGACCCTGCGTCCCCTTAAGCTTGCTGAGGATATAGGGCGCGCTGATGTACGAATCGTGGACCAGATCGCGCGGCGTATAGCTGGTGCTCCATTCGGTGAAATAGAGCGGCAGGCCGGGATATTTCGAGGCCTCGATCTCGGCGCGGACCCTGCGCACGTCGCCGATGACGGCGTCAGGGGATGGCGACAGCTTCGTGTCCTGCTTGCCTTCTTCGTCTAGGAAGCCGCCGTCGACGCCATAGGTATGGGTGGTGACGAAATCGACCGCCGCCCCGCTTTTATGGACGTGGTCGAGGAATTCCGGCACCCAGGCTGCGCCCGCCGTCGATGGTCCGCCGACGCGCAGGGCCGGATCGATCGCCTTGATGGTATTGGCCGTCAGGACATAGAGGTCGAAATAGGCCTTCTGGTCGGCTTTTTCCCAGAAACCGTCAAGATTGGGCTCGTTCCAGACCTCATAGAACCAGGTGCGGATTTCCGCCGCCCCGTAGCGCGTCTGAATATGCAGGATGAAGTGGTGGATCAGGTCCTTCCACGCGTCGAATTTCGGGTGCGACGTATTGCTCTGCCACCAGAAAATCTTCTGGTCCGACGTCTTCATCGCCTCCGGCGTAAAGCCAAGCTCGACAAACGGCCTGATGCCTTTGGCCAGCAACTGATCGTAGAGGTAATCGATCTTCGTCCAGTCGTAGACGATCTTGCCGTCCTTTACCGTCACGGTCTTGAGGACATCGTGGAAGATGGCGTGAAAGCGGATATAGCGAAACCCCAGCTCATCGACCGCGGTTTTCAACTGCGCCTGACTGTCGTCGCGGATCAGGGTGCCGGGATAGTCCGAACCGATGGAGAGGTCGAAAAAGCGATCCAGCGGCTGCGTCGCTCTGGACAGGTCCAGCGTCACCTTGCGACGCGGTTCGGCGGCAAAAATCCGACCGGGAATGGCCGCGCCCATCCCGAGAGCCGCCGTCAAAGCGCGGCGCGATATGCTGATCATGATGTCCTGCCCTGATTTGTTTTTTTCAATTGATAACGCTGTCATTGCGCATAAGGCAAGCGGTCAAATGAAAAACAGGGTGTGTTGCAAACCACATATGGGTTTGAGTAAAAATCGTGAGATTTGAGTCAAGTGGCAGGAGGTTAGCGACGCCGGTACATTAGTACCGGCAAGCCCAAGATGGTATTTTGGCGACGCACCAATTGGCCAAAGACCGCGATTTTTAGATCGGCATGCGCAGGATTTCTTGGTAGGCGCTGATCACCTGATCGCGGATGGCGATGACGCTTTCCAAAGACGCTTCGGCCGAGGACACCGCCGTCACGGCGTCGATCAGTTCGGCCTTGCCCTGGGCGTGCATGGCCATCTGGGTTTCGGCGGTCTGGGTCGATTTGTAGGTCTGCTCGATGGCGCCTTGCAGAACCTTGGAAAAGTCCGCACCTGTGCCGGACGCAGCCTTGCCCTCGTCGTTGAGACCGGAAATCTGCTTCTGAACGGCCCCATAGGCGCGGGCGGCGAGTAACGGGTTCATCTATTACCTCTTCAGAATATCGAGGGTCTTCTGTTCCATCGAGCGCGCGGTCTCGATGACGTTCAGATTGGCTTCGTAAGCGCGCTGGGCGTCGCGCATGTCCATGGTTTCGATCAGGCTGTTGACGTTCGGACGCTTGACGTAGCCGTTGGCGTCGGCTGCCGGGTGGCTGGGGTCGTAATCCATCTGAAAGTCGCTCTGGTCCGGTTTGACCGAGGCCAGCTTGACGCCGGTCGCGCCGTCGATCTTCGAGGCTTCGAAGACCGGGATCTGACGGCGGTACGGCGTCGAGCCGGGTGTTTGGCCCGTCGAGTCGGCGTTGGCGATGTTTTCGGCGATGATGCGCATCCGCGCCTGCTGCGCCCTGAGCGCGCTGGCAGCAACCGTCATGGCCGGATTGGTTTCGGGAATCTTGTTAATGGGCATAATCTGTCACTCTGCTTTTTTAACGACCGGGCGGCTTGGCGGCCATGCGCAGCAGGCCGAGCGATTTCTGATAGAAGCCGATGGCGGCCTCGTACTGCATCCGGCTTTCGGCCATCTTGAGCATCTGCTCTTCCAGCACGACCGAATTGCCGTCCATGGTCGTTTCCGAGTCCGGTGTCACCACCGATTTCGGCGCAAACGTCCCCGCCCCTTCGACGTTCATATGTCCTGCACTGGTCAGGCTGAGGCCGAGACCGGTCTGCTCCGCCTCGCCCTTCATCATGCCGGCGAAGTCCATCTGCTTCAGATCGCGCGGCTTGAAGCCCGGCGTCGAGGCATTGGCCACGTTCTGCGCGACCAGCTTCTGACGCTGGGACAGCCAGCCCATCTTGCCCTTGAGCGCGCCGAGAAGGCCGATATCGTCGATACTCATCGCGGGCTCCTTCTGGCTTTGCGCGACTCACCTTAGAGACAGGTGCATCGGCAAATTATGCCCCCTTCTTGGTTAACGAGCCTTTAAGGTTTGCGGCGTAGCTATTTTCTGAGTTTTGTGAGGGGTGGCCCGATGGATTTCTTCCTGAGCCTGTTGCGCGCGGCGTTCGCGCTGGTGCTCGTGATCGGGCTGGTCGTCGGCCTCGCCTACGCGCTGCGCCGCTATGCGCCGCAACTGATGGCGAAGCTTCAGGCCCAACGCGGCGAGCGGCGGATGAACGTGGTGGAAACCCTCGTCCTCGACCCGGCGCGGCGGCTGGTGCTGGTACGCATCGACGACGAGGAACGCCTGCTGTTGCTCGGCGAAGGCCACGAACTGCTGGAGCCGAGACAGTTGCCGAAACCGAAGCCCGCGCCTGTGCCCGCTCAAAGCAAGTCGGTGATCTGAGCATGGACACGGTGCCTTCCGCCAAGCCCTCGAAACGCGCTTACGCCGCTGCTCTGATCGGCGGCATACTCGGCTTTGCCCTGCTGATCTTCCCCGTCGACGTGCTGGCGCAATCGATCAATCTCGATCTGGGGCAAGGCGGCACCCTCACCGCGCGCGTCGTGCAGATGGTCGGCCTGCTGACCGTTCTGTCGCTGGCTCCCTCGATCGTCATCATGACGACCTCATTCATCCGCATCGTAGTCGTGTTGTCGCTGCTCAGGACCGCGCTCGGCCTACAACAGAGCCCGCCCAATGCGGTGCTGATCTCGCTGGCCATGTTCCTGTCGGCCATCGTCATGGCGCCGACCTATCAGGCGGCCTACGATTCCGGTATCCGGCCCCTGATGGATCAGGAAATGGAACTGCCGCAAGCCTTCGATGCGGCGTCGGAACCCGTCAAGACCTTCATGCTGTCGCAGGTGGGTGCCGACGACCTCAACCTGTTCGTGCGCCTGTCCAAGGTCGAAAAGCCCGCCAATAATCTCGACCTGCCGGTGACGGTGATCACGCCCGCCTTCATGATATCCGAGCTGAAACGCGCCTTCGAGATCGGCTTTTTGCTGTTCGTGCCGTTTCTGGTGATCGACCTGGTCGTCGCCTCGGTCCTGATGAGCATGGGGATGATGATGCTGCCGCCGGTGGTGGTGTCGCTACCGTTCAAGCTGATTTTCTGGGTTCTGGTCGACGGCTGGCGGCTGGTCTGCGGCTCGCTGGTCGAAAGCTTCCAGCGCGGCGCTGGCGGGGGGTAATCAAAGGTCGCCGTCGTCGATATGACGCGCGCTGTGCAGGATGCGCAATATCTCAACATCGTCACCGACGCGATAATAGATATTGTAATAGCCGTAGGGTAAGATTCGCGTGCGCGCACTCAGTCCGCCCCTGACCGCACCACGATGGGGCGAATCCGCCAGCGACAAGCACTTTGCTCCAACTCATCCGTAAAACTTAAAGCGCGGCTTTCGCTATCCTCTGCGATATAAAAGGCGATATCTTCAACATCGGCGATGGATTGGACCGAAAACGCGACCTTCATCCGGCTTTGCGCCGCGCCTTATCGGCCAGCTTTTGCCTCAACTCGGCAAAGACCTGCTCGGCGGGAATGAACGGCCCCTCCATGCCCTTCTCGATCTCCGCGCGCAACGCGTCCAGCCGACGTTTCTTCTCGGCCTCGCGGTCTTCGAGCATGCGCAAGCCATCGCGCACGACCTCGCTGGCGTTGTTATAACGCCCCGAAGCCAGCTGATCCTTGATGAACTGTTCGAAATGCGCACCCAGCGCCACGGAGGTCGGCATGCGTGCCTCCACTAACTGTTATTAATAGATAGTAGCACGCCGCCTCGCGGTCGGCAATTGAGAGCGATATGTCAAAAAGTGTGAGCGGTTTTCGACATATCGCGACAAAACAAAAATTTAGATTTTCATTCGATCTAAAACACGCTGGCGGACGCGATCTTCTTGTCGGTCAGGGTCTGATAGGCCGACACCGCCGCGCCGTGCATCACCGCGTAAAACACCCCCGACAGAAGGCCGCCGACGATCAGCTGGATAAGGAAGCCTGGGGTTAGCAGCGCCGACAGGGAGGTTACATCCGGCTGGCTCATCTGCTGGATCGAGGACATGAAATCGCCGCCCGCACCCATGGTGATACCGAATAGGACGCCATAGACGACAATCATCACGATGATCGTGGCGAGGCCAAGCAGCAGATACCCGCCCAGCAAGGTCCAGCCATTGCCCTTGGTCAGTTTGAAGCTACCGAAGATGTCGATCTTTTCTTCGGCATAGCTCTGGATCATGACCAGCGACCAGCGACTGAGGACATACAAAAAGCCTACGAAGGCAGCGACGCCAGCGATGAAGATCAGCAGTCCGCCCAGAAAACCGTTGATCTGCGTGACGAGGCTCAGCAGCCCGACAGATATCCCGACCGCCACGGCGAAAAGGATGTAAAAGCCGATGAAGGCCAGAGTCCACAGGATCGTGGCGAAGATCTGCCGGACTTCGGCGGCGCCCAGTTGCAGATAGGCAAAGCCGCGCGCTTCGGGTTGAAGCTGACTGCGGAAGACGGCGCACTGGATGACGGCGGCCACCGTCAGGCCGATGACGATGCTGAGGATGAGCGCAGGCGCCATAGCGCCGATCTGACCGAACACGGCCATCGGATCGCTCGGCGGCGACTGTTCATAGCCTTGCAGGGTAGCCAGAGCCGAACCGGCCAGAACAATGGTAATCACATTGGTCACCAGACTGACCACCAGAGCGACCGCGCCCCAGGTTAGAACGGCGACGGGATTTTTCCGGATGATCGCGAGGCCCGCGAACGCAAAATCGATCGATAACTTCATGTGCCCCCTCCTTGGCATGCCGGGCCGAAGACGGTCCCGATGGGTAAAGCCTAGCGTAAAGCACCTGCCGCGACAAGCGCATCGCGGCAGGGAATACGGAGGAAGAACGTCTTGTGCTTCCTCCGCCAGTTGCGGATTAGTCCGCCTTTTTCAGGTCGATGAACGGCGTCGCCGAACCGGTGACCTGAGGCAGCTTGCCGTCCCACTTCTCGATCGCACGCAGTTGTACGACCTGCGGGCTCGACGCGATCGACTGAGCCAGCAGACGGTTGGCCTCAGCCTGACCGCGGGCTTCTTCGATCTTGGCGTCGGCCTGGGCCTTGGCGACCGCCACCTGCGCCTGAGCCGCCGACGCATCGGCATCGGCCTTGGTCTTGGCCTGGATCGAGTCGAGGATCACCTGCGGATAACGGATGGTGCCGATCCAGTCGAGCTGGCTGACATTGACGCCCTGCGGCTCCCATTTGCGGTTGACGCGGGCCAGGGCCTTCTGGATCACCTGCTGGCGGCCGCCGCGATAGAGGAACTCGACGCTGACCAGTTCGGTTTCCGCCGCAATGGCCGAACGCACGTCATTGCGGATCGGACCTTCGAACATCTGATCGAAGGTCAGGCGATAGCGCTTGTACAGCGCCGGGGCCTTGGCCTGATCGATGCGCATGACCAGCTGCACGTCGGCCGTCATCGGCAGGGCGTTGTTGTCCGAGAAGGTGACCTCCTCGTTTTCCGGCCCGCGTTCATCCTTTTCGCGCGTATAGGTATAGGTGCGCTGGATCACCGGGAACTCGGCGATGCGCTCGCCCGGCAGATTGATGTGCCAGCCCGACGGCAGCGGCGTCGGATCGACCCCGGCGCTGGGGCCCAGGGTGCGGATCTTGACCCCGACATTACCGGGCTGGATCGTCTGACCGCAGCTGGCCAGACCGAACAGGCCGAGCAGCGCGACGGCGCCGAGCGGGACAAGGAACTTCCAGCGCGTGGGGATCGACACCTTGGGGCGAAGGGTATTCATGTTCATATGGGTTTCCGCGGCGTGATTGCGCGGCCTTTCAGAGGTTAAGGTGGAAAAAACGCAAGGGGTCGCGCGCGTTCCAAATGGAACGTCAAAACGGTCTCAGTTTCGGGGGCTTGATCGCGAGTAAAGCAAATATGGGCTGTGGCCGAGTTTTCGACTACCGGACGGTCTGACAGAGATTTGGTAAACACCCTGACTCTTCGCCTTGATTTTGAGGCCGCGCGTCTAAACTTGCGGCGATGCTTTTTAACTGACGATCATATTCCTTCACTTGGTTCAAATTCTCCAAACCTTGGAGAATGAAGATATAATACATGGCCACATATCCGCCTTAAAGCGAAACCGGACAATGATCACGCGGATGTGATCCCTAACCATAGAGACAACCGTTTGCATGGGTTTTGCCATCCCCCACGTCGCGCCTTAATTCCGCCGCCTTGTTTTCGACTCATCCGATCCACACACCAACTGAGGATTCTCCGACATGAACACCCCGTTTGTCCGCCGCGCCGTCCTGACCGGTTTTACGGGACTGGCCGTCCTGGGGGTAGCTGCCTTGGGCCTGACCGCCTGCGGCCAGTCGGGCAGCACCGGCAAGGTCAGCGTTGGGGAAATCACGGCGGGTAAGGCCGATGCCCCGGTCACCGTGGTCGAATACGCCTCGGTCGCCTGCCCCATCTGCGCCGAGGTCAATGAAACCATCACCCCGGCCCTGATGACAAAATATGTCGAGACCGGCAAGGTGCGCTACGTCTATCGTCCGATGATGACCGGCAATGCCGCCGTGGCCGCCGCCGGACACATGCTGGCCAATTGCGTGGCCAAGGACAAGGCCCTGACCGTGGTCGACGCCATCATGCGCGCCCAGCGTGAGATGGATCAGGGCGGCGCGCCGGAACAATACGCCAATGCCCGCCCGGTTCTACTGCGCATCGCTCAGTCGACGGGGATGAACGAGACGCAGTTCAACGCCTGCGTCACCGATCCGACAGGCCTCAACGCACTCAACGACCTCAATCAGGACGCGCTCAATGCGGGGGTTACCGGCACGCCGACCTTCATGGTCAACGGCAAGATCGTCCAGATCACGCGCAACGACGCCAGCGAACTCGAAGCCGCCATCGAGCCTTTATTGAAGAAGTAGGCTTAGGCCTTCTTCGGCGCGGGTGCCGCCGCCGGGGCTTGCGCCTGTTGCGCGGGCGCGGGCAGAGCGGCGGGCGTCTTGCCCTGCTCGCGGAACTTCTGCTTCATCGAGGCGACCCAGCCCGTGAAGCTGTCGGTCTGCGCCGCCGCCATGGCGAAGTCCGAGGCCCTCAGCGGGCCGTTATCGAGTCCGGCCAGCGCCACCCGCATAGCGTCGCCGTTCTGCGCCGTCTCGGCGAACTTGCCGAAACGCTGCGACAGGCGGTCGAGCGATTTCTGATCGGAGGCCAGGCTATAGGCCACCCCCGCACGGATCAGGTTGGCCTCTTCGGCGAGGCTCAGATTGCCGTCCTTTTTCCAGCGCTCGCCCAGACGTTTCTCCAGCAGCGCCCCGGCCTTGACCCAATCCTTTTGCCGCCAGTAGATGTCGGCGCGCACGTCGAGCGCTTCGGGCGACATGTCGGTCCCCAGCACCTCAAGTGCATTGTCGGTACGGTTCAGATCGTTCAGCGCTCGCGCCTCCAGCACCCGCCGCTCGGCCATGACCGCTTTCGGCAGCAAGGTCGTGCGCGTCTTCCAGATCGCTTGCAAGGCCTTTTCCGGCTGACGGTTCATCAGGTGGATAGCGGCCAGATCGGCGGCGACCTGCGACTTGGCTACGCCCTGAAGGCGGTTTTCGACCTGATAGTCGAGCAGGTCGGCGGCCTGTGACAGCAGATCGACCTCGACCAGACGCCGCGCCATGCGCCGCACCATCAGGTCGCCGTCGGCGCCCACCGGCGTCAGGTCGCGGAAGTCGTTGAACAGGCCCAGCGCCTCGACCGGTTGCAGGCCGTCGGCCATGCCGTCGAGGAACAGGCTGCGGAAGGCGGCATTGAGCTTCTGGTTGATCTCCATCGCTTCGGGGCGATTGAAGAACGACATGCCGCCGCTTTTCAGCACCTCCAGCGCCTCGCGATAGCGGCCCTGGTTGAGGTAAATGTCACCGACTGTGCGGATCAGTTGCAGCTCGGTATCGTCGCCGCGCCAACGGAAACGCAGGCTGTTCATGATGGCGAGCGTCTCGTCGGGCTTGGCTTCACCCAATTCCAGTTTCAGCCGCGCGGCGTTCAGTTGCGCGGGCGTATTGAGGCGGTCCGAGGTCGATTTGGCGATGGCCGCATAGACGCGCATGGCCCGGCGCTTGTCGCCCTGAGCCTCGATGATCTGGGCCTGCACCAGTTGCGCCTCCAGCCGGTCGAGCGGCTGAACGTCCTGCGTCACCGCGTAACCGATGATCTGCGCCGCGCTGGCGATGTCCTTGGTCGCCAAGGCCGCCTGCGCATTGGCCGTGGCGAAGCGCGTGCGCCACACCGGCGGGAAGCCGTCCAGCGCCGGAGCGCCCGCCGCGAAGGCCTTGCGCGCCTCCTCATAGTGGCCGGTCTTTTGCGCGATATAGCCGCGCCACAGATTGGCGGCGGGATCGCTGATCAGGGCCGTCGAGTCGAGATCAGACTGCGCATCGGTCAGGCGGCCGGACATGACCTTGGCCACGACGCGCAGGCCGCGCATCTGCGGGTCGCCCAAGGATCGCGGATTGGTCTTGCCCAGCAGATCGAGGACGCCCTGCGCCTCGAAATTCATGCCCTGGCCCACCAGAAAGCGCGCCAGATCGAGCCGCGCGGTATAGGGCCCTTCGGCGCCCAGCCCCTGCTCGTCGGCGGCGCTGATCTGAAGGGCATTGTATTTCTTGAGAAAGCCCTCTTCCGGCAATTCGCCCCACGAGGCGTCCGGCGCGGTCGGAAACAGGGCGGCGCGGTAACCGGTCTGAAGGGTGCGCGCCTCGGTACCGTTGTCGTCGGACGACATGAGCAGCCCGCCCGGACGCGTCACCGCCACGCGGTCGCCGTCGAGCGTCACCGTCACATCCGGAGCCATGCGCTCGATCATCACGCCCTGCGCGGTCGAGCCGATCGAGGCCTGAACCGTCGAGCGATCGTCGCGGACGGCCTTGACCGGCCCCGGCGCGGTCACCACGGCGATGCGGTCGCCGACCATCGGATCGCGAATCCACGCCACCTTGCGCGCCCCGGCGAGGTTCAGCGTCAGGGTCGCCGCGCCCGACGTATCGTCGCGCTTGACGGCCACTTCGGACAGCGGCGCATCGAGCGCCTTGCCACCGACGCGGACGCGCCACAGCGCGCCTTCGGTATCGACCGACAGGCTGCCGCCGGCGGGGGCGATCAGGCGCAGGGCCGTGAAGCCGTCATTGCGCGCCCAGTTGGCCTGTTCGATCACGACGCCGTCTTTCAGGGTCGGCGGCAGGCGGAAATCGACCTCCTTGTCGAAGACCATCCACACAGCCTCGCCGCGCCGGAACACTGCGGCCCCGGTCACATCGGGGAAAGGGAAATCGATCTGAACCCCGTCTTCGAGCTTGACGTGCTTGAGCGCCACGACGGGGTAATTCGCCTTGGCGGGCGCCTGTTCGGAGACCGATGAAGAACTGCTGGACGACGCGGTTTCGCCCGCCCTTTGCATGATCAACCGGGCCGCATCGCCCTCGACGTCTTTGGTTTCGATCTGGACATAGACCGCGCCGTCCGAGCGCCCGAAGCGCGCCTTGGCCCCTTCGGCGAGGGTCATGACGATCTCGCTGGCGCGGCTGTCCTGACGGAGCGCGACCGCCGTCACGCCCATCGGCGGATTGGCGCGGAAATCGCCGATATCAGGCGTCTTTTGCCCCGGCAGACGGATGACCACCAGTTCTTCCTTTTTGGGGCCTTTTTCGCTGCGCACCGAAGCGCGCGACCCGACGCTGCCGTAGATTTCCAGTCGTCCCATCGAGGCGTTGCGCCCGACGCGGAAATCGATCTCGGACTTGGGGGCGATGATGCCTGAGGCTATTTCGGTCACGGCAGGCGCCGAGACGGCCAGCCCAGCGGCAGCGGCCCCCGACAGGACGGCGATAGCGGCCGTGGATCTGATGGCTTTCACTGACCAGCCTTGCGTCTCGCGCGCATCCTCGCGCCAGCGCGCCTGCGTTTCCGCATTCAACGCCGCTTTCAGACGGGACAGGTCGGTGGGTGGACGGGTCATGACGCCTGAATCCTTGCCTCGATTGGGCTTAAGGCGTGGTTAATAGGGAGGTAACAGGCATTAATTTTCCTGAAATCCGGCAATAATTATACCTCCCTGCGCTTGCGCGGGGAGGGGGACCATTTGCGGAGCAAATGGTGGTTGGGTGCCTTTCGCCAGATCAACTAGCCCTGTCACCCGTAAAAACACACCCCACCACCACATCTCAGGGCTAAAGCCCTTCGTGCGGTCCCCCTCCCCGCACTTCGTGCAGGGATGTATGATTATTTTTGGGGGGGGGTTTGAGCGTTGGCGGCAGGCTTGGGCGCGTTCGCCGCCTGATTGGCCGCGCCGGGCGCCGTGGCCTTGTCCAGCTTGTTTTGCAGGTCGTCGGCCTTCTTCATGCGTTGCGACAGCTTTTCGGTCAGGTCGCGCGCCTTGTCCGGCGTCATCTGCGCCAGAACGGCGGCCAGATTGCGCTCCTTCATCTTGGCCGCGATCGGCAGGCGCACATCGTCTTTCAGCGTCTCGAACACCTTGGCGGCGTCCTTCGGCTTCATCGATTCGTAGACCTTGACCATGCGCAGGACGTCCTGATCGCCGGTCTTGCTGGCCTCGTCCAGCAGCCCCTGCACCTGCCCCTTGAGGTCGGTCAGTTGCTTGATGCGCCCGTCCAGCTTGGCCTCGGCGGTGGCGATCAGTTGCTCCTGCGTGGCGATCTGCTTTTCGCGGGCGTCCAGTTCGGCACGGCGCTGGGCGAGGCTTTGCAAGACCTGCAATTCCGACGGCGACATCCCGGCCTGCTTGGCCAAATCCTCGACCGAAGTCGCGCAGACCGGGGCGGCCTTGGCCGCCGCCGGGGAGGCCATGTCGAGGATGCTCAGGGCGTCGTCGCCTGAGGCCGAACCGGCGTCGGCGGCTTCCTCGGTCGCGCCTTCGTCACCGACAGCCTTGGGCTCCGCCTTGGCGTCTTTTTTCGGTTCGGGCTTGGCCTTTTCCGCGCCTTCGGCCCAGGCGGTGGCCGACTTCAGAAAGGCGGGCATGGCTTCGATCGAGCCCACGGCGCGCACGGCGATAACGCCGCCCACGGCGACGGCGATCAGCGGCAAGAGGCGGAGATTATAGGCCATGAACTCTGTTTACTTAAGAATTTAACGGGTGCGCCGGAAGAGCGGGCGCGGCGGGGTGGGATCGGCGTCCTCGGCCCCCTGCCCTCCGAACAGTTCATCGTCAAGCACGGACGGCTGACGGCTGCGGGGACTGGCGGGGCGCGGGACAGTGTCCGGTCTGCGTTCTGGCAAGGGGTCGCGAGATCGCGACGCACCGGTCCCCTTAGGATCGGCGAAGGCCCTCAACATTTCGTTAATAGCTTGCAGCCCGAATTCGGAAACCTGTTCGGTTTCGGCCTTTGTCGGTGCGGGTTCGCGACGGCTGAGACGGTCGTTCAGATCGCGCAACCGGCGCGAGTCGGGCAGCGGCAATTCGTCGTCCTCGATCTCGTCATCGAAAGCCGGACGGCGGTTCCCGGCATAGGTTTGCCGCGCCTCGGCACCCCGGGCGCGTGACCATTCTTCACGCTGTTGCGTTTCGCGCTGGATGCGTAGTGGCGGCTCTTCGACGGGTTCCGGCTCAACCCGCACCGGCTCGACCCGCGCGGTGGCAATCCCGCTTTCCAGATCGCGCTGGGCCCGTTCGGCGCGGTTGATCTGGCTTTCCAGCTTGTTGAGCAGGTCGCGCGCCGCCATGATCCGCCCGTGCAGCAGTTCCTGCGACTCTTCGGCATTATGGTGCAGTTCGCGCAGGGACGCGTGGGCCTTTATCGCCGCCTGATCCAGTTCCCCCACCGCCTTGATGAAGCTTTCCTGCCCGTTGCGCAGGCTCTTCAGCCGTCCGTTCAGGCGCACGCCGAACCACAGGGCCGCCAGCAGCAGCCCCATCAGCACGACATCCATGATCAGACCGGCAGCGGTCATTATTTCTTCTTAAATTGCGTCAATCGGCGCTTGGTGGACGCCGCCAGGGGCTGATCGACCCGGACGGCGATATTGTGGCCCTTGCGCCCCATCCTTCCTTGCGTCAGCGGAATGTTCCCGCAACGCAGCTGGACCGGAGAATCAGCATTGGCATTGAGCACGATGGTCTCACCCACCTGCAAGTTCAAGACCTGAGACAGCGGCAATTGCTGTTCGTCGAGCACGGCGCGCACTTCCATCTGAGTCGTCCACAGTTCCGTGGCCAGGTGGCTTTCCCAGATATTATCGCGGCCGAACTTTTCGCCCATGAACTGCTGAAGCAGCATCTTGCGGATCGGCTCCAGCGTCGCATAGGGCAGCAGCAACTCGACACGCCCGCCGCGGTCTTCCATGTCGATGCGCAGCTTGACCAGAATCGCCGCATTGGCCGGGCGCGCGATGGCGGCAAAGCGCGGATTGGTCTCAAGGCGATCGAGGTTGAAATTGACCGGGGTCAGGGGCTCGAACGCCATCTTGGCGTCGTTGAGCACGACCTCCACCATCCGCTGCACCAGCACGCGCTCGATCGTCGTATAGGGTCGGCCTTCGATGCGGAGCGCCGCCGTGCCGCGCCGTCCGCCCAGCAGCACGTCGACGATCGAATAGATCAGGTTGGAATCGACGGTCAGCAGGCCGTAATTGTCCAGTTCCTCGGCGCGAAACACCGCCAGAATCGCCGGCAGCGGGATCGAATTTAGGTAATCGCCGAAGCGGATCGAGGAAATATTGTCGAGCGACACTTCGACGTTATCCGACGTAAAGTTCCGCAAAGACGTCGTCATCAGGCGCACGAGCCGGTCGAAGACGATTTCGAGCATCGGCAGACGCTCGTACGACACCATCGCCGAATTGATGATCGCCCGGATGCCGGAGCGCTCATTATATTCGTCTTCCGAGAGGTCGAAACCCAGCAGGCTGTCGATTTCGTCCTGATTGAGGATGCGTTCGGCGCCCGTCGGCACGGCAAAGCGCGCATCGCCGCCCCCGCCGCCGACCATGGCTTCCCATTCGGCGGCCAAATCGCCCGCACCGTCGCCGCCCCCGCCGCCGCCCCCGCCAGTCGAGGCCTCGGCCTCGGCGGCAAGTTCGGCCTCCCACTGGGCCATCATAGCTTCCTGATCGACGTCAGCCATTTACTCTTGTACTCACTCAGTGGGTTGAAGCAGGGTTTAGCTCACAAGCATTTCTTCGATCAGCACCGCATTGATCTTGTGCGGAGCCAGGACGAGATTGACGCGGCGCAGGATTTCCAGCCGCAACTGATAATTGCCCTGCGACCCCGCCAGATCTTCCGGGCGCAGTTCGCGCATGAACCCCTGCAACACATCGTCGATACGAGGCAGGTTTTCGCTCAGCAATTCGACCGTTTCATGGTCGGCGACCTCGAAGGTCAATTTAAGCTTGAGAACGGTCGTCTTGCCGGTCGGGTTTTGGATATTGGACAGACTGTCGGGCAGGGTAAAATAGGTGATACCGTCGGGCCCTTCGGAAATGACCGGCTGGGTCTTGGGGTCGACCTTTTCGCCGCCGCCGCCGTGACCGCCCTTCTCTTCCTTCTTCTTGCCGTGACCGTCGTCCTTTTTCTTCTCGCCGTGGCCGTCCTTGGCCGCTTCGCCGTGCGCACCGGCCTCGGCGGCGGGCTTGGGCTTGAGGAACAGGAAATAAGCCGCCGCCCCGCCACCGCCCAGCAGCAGAACGCCCGCGGCGATGGCGATGATCAGGATGGGCGGGCCTTTTTTAGCCGGGGCTTCGCCGTCGGCACCCTCAGCAGGCGCGGCGTCAGCCTCTTTCGCGGGTTTTTCTTTCTTGGCCATTATGCCGGGTACACTCGATCAGGCGTGGCATGGCCACAGACGTAAGGGATGCCGCATCCTCACAAACTATGGTTAATGAAGTGTTGGGATTTGGCCGCTGGCGTTAACCTTTCGCCAGATTCGCGAACCGGCGCGACTGAAATTCTGACTATGGCTGCTAAAATAGACTCTCCCTCCTCCCTACGTAGTGGGGTATAGCGCCAGCGAAAGTATATCTTTCGCAAGCGATGGGCACGCCGAAGGCGTGACGGAGGGGTACACCTCCGAAAATCCAGCGCGCTGAACGGCTTGGCATTATACCCCTCCGCCTCAACGCTACGCGTTTCGGCACCTCCCCATCTTCGATAGGGAGGAGGGAGACCTACAAGCGACGCCCTCATCGGCCAAGGATGGCGATTTTCAGAGCTGGTGCTTGGTGCCGATAAAGTAAGCTGCTCCGGTCCATACCGAAACCACTGCCGCCAACCACAAGGCGATATAGGCGCTTACGAAGAAGGGATCGTACCACAGCGGCATGACGTCCGTCAGTTTAAAGGCGGCCCAGCTTTCCGTGAGCAAAAGTGCGCCCAGCGCCACCATCTGCAAGGTCGTCTTCCATTTGGACAATAGGGTCACCGGCAGGGTTATGCCGCGTCCGGCGACCGATTCGCGCAGCGACGATACGGCAAACTCCCGGAACAGAATGATCGCGCCCGGCAGGACGAAAATCGGGTCGCCCTTGTGCATGGCGAACAGACCCAGAATGGTGCCGCAAACTAGAATCTTGTCGGCGATAGGGTCGAGGATGGAGCCCCATTTCGATACGGCATTGAGCCTGCGCGCCAGATAACCGTCGAGAAAGTCGGTCGATGCCGCGATGACGAACAGCACGAAGGCCCAGCGCTGAAGGCCGAAAATCATGTCGGGCATGACCGAAATCAGTGGGACCGCGTCACCTGAAATCGCCATGAGCAGGAACATAACAATGCCCAGCAGCAGGCGCAGGCTGGTCAGTATGTTGGGTATCGGGTTGACGTTTTCGTGGGTCATGCCGGATCGCTCCTTCGTCGCACCTCGCCTGAGGCTGCGCCTGTTTGGCACTTTTACCGCCAAATCTCAAAGGCAAAATGCGTTTATCCCATAAAGGGAAGATATCGACCTACCCGTGGAAGAAGTCGTAGATCTTCCGCGCCAGAGCCTCGTTGATGCCCTCGACCTTGCGCAGGTCCTCGATCTGCGCCTTGCCGACCTCGCGGCCTGAGCCGAAGGCGGCCAGCAGCGCGCGCTTCTTGCGCGGGCCGATGCCTTCGATTTCGTCCAACGGGTTCTTGGTGATCGCCGCGTCGCGCTTTTGCCGGTTGGCGCCGATGGCGTAGCGGTGGGCTTCGTCGCGCAGTCGTTGCAGGTAATAAAGCACCGGAGCCTTCGGCTCCATCATGAAGGGCGCGCGGCCCGGCATGAAGAAACGCTCCATGCCCGCGTCCCGGTCGGGGCCCTTGGCGACGCCGACGATTTTGATGTCCTCCATGTTAAGGTCGCGCATGACCTCCAGCACGGCGTCGAGTTGCCCTTGCCCACCGTCGACCAGCACCAGATCGGGCCGCCCGAAGCCCTCGTCGTCGCTGGCATCGGCGGCGCGGTTTTTCAAGCGCATGAAGCGGCGGCGGAAGACCTCGCGCATCATGGCGTAGTCGTCGCCGGCATTCATCTTGTCGAGGTCGCGGATGGTGAACTTGCGGTACTGGCCCTTCATAAAGCCTTCCGGCCCGGCCACGACCATGCCCCCGACCGCATGCGTACCGCCAAGGTGCGAGTTGTCGTAGACTTCAATGCGTTCCGGCGGTGCGGGCAATTCGAAAATATCCGCCACGCCTTTCAACAGCCGCGTCTGGGCCGAATGCTCGGCCATGCGCCGCCCCAAGGCCGACTTGGCGTTGTTGAGCGCGTGGGCCACGACGTCGGCTTTTTCGCCGCGTTTCGGATTGTGGATTTCGACCTTGCGGTCGGCGCGCAAGGACAGCGCCTCCATCATCAGATCGGGCTCCGACAACGGATGCGAAACGAGGATCAGCTTCGGCACCGGGCGATCCTGATAGAACTGCCCCAGAAAGGCGTCGAGGATCTCGCCCTCGCCGCTGTCGGCCTCTTCACCTGAATCCGGCACGCGCGGGAAATAGGCGCGGTCGCCCCAGTTCTGCCCCGCGCGATAGAACACCGCCTGCACGCAGGCCGAGCCGCCCTCGCTAACCACGGCGAAGACATCGGCCTCGGCCTCGCCCAGCCCGATCGAGGACGACATGGTGATGTGGTTGAGCGAGCGCACCCGGTCGCGCAGGAAGGCGGCTTTTTCGAAATCCATATCGTCCGAGGCGCGCATCATCTGCTTCGACAGGTCGTCGATGACGACACGCGATCGTCCTTTGAGGAAATCCTGCGCCTGTTCGACCAAAGCGTTGTAGTCGTCCAGGCTGATTACCCCCGTACAGGGCGCGGAACAGCGGCGGATCTGATGCAGCATGCACGGTCGGGTGCGCGAGGCATAGACGCTGTCGGTGCAGGTCCTGAGCAGAAACGCCCGTTGCAGCGTATCGAGCGTGCGATTGACCGCGCCGGTCGAGGCGAACGGGCCGTAATATTCGCCCTTGATCGAATGCGCCCCGCGGTGCTTGGTGATCTGCGCCGCCTCGTGATCCTTGCGCACCAGTATCTCGGCAAAGGATTTGTCGTCGCGCAAAAGCACATTGTAACGCGGCTTGAGCGCCTTGATCAGGCGCGCCTCCAGCAACAGGGCTTCGCCTTCGGTGCGGGTGCGGACAATGACCATAGAGCGCGTCAGATAGACCATCCGCGCGATGCGCTGGGCGTGGACGCGGCCCTGCGCATATTGCAGGATGCGTTTCTTGAGCGACTTGGCCTTGCCGACGTAGAGCACCTCGTCGTTCTCGCCGATCATGCGATAGACGCCCGGCTTGTCCTCGGCCAACCGCGCCTCGCGCAGGATCAGGGCCGCGCCGGTCAGCACCTCTTCCACGGCTTCCGCATCTAATATGGGTTGGTCTTCCGTCACCGAGTCACTCATGCCTGTACGCCTTATGTTCGCATAAATGCCCTCCTACGCGTCGGGATACAAGCACCGTTATCGAAAACTTTTAGTGCCCCGCCTTCACGCCCTGTAATGTTCGGTTGTCACAATTTTGTTGGCCGGACGTTCCAAATGAAATATGGAGAGCCAACCTCCCTTCATGTCGTTTCATAAAAAGTATCGCGTTCCATGCCGGACTCCGCCGTCCCCACCGCTGCCAAATCCGGTGAAATCCGCGCCCTGACGGGACTCCGCGGCGTCGCGGCGCTGTATGTCGTGCTTTATCACGCCACCGGCTATTTCCGTTTTCCGGAGCCGTGGCAGCACTATGTCAAGCACGGCTATATCGCGGTGGACCTGTTTTTCGTCCTGTCGGGCTTCGTCATGGCCATGACCTATGGCCGGATGTTCGAGGGCCGATTCGAGCCCAGAGCGTTCGGCAAGTTCATCCTGCTACGCGTGGCGCGCGTCTGGCCGCTGTTCGCCCTGATGACGGTGATCACCGCCCTGCTCATCCCCACCGTGCTGGGGACGCGCTACTATTTCGAAGACCTCGCCCGCGCCATCCTGCCCAACCTGACCATGACTCAGGCCTGGGGGCTGGCCAATTCCATCGTCCGTCCGTCGTGGTCGATTTCGACTGAATGGGCGGCCTATCTGCTGTTCCCGCTGATGGTCGTTGCCGCTCTAAGATGGTCGTGGCAAAAGGCCCTGATCGCCGCCGCCGTGGCCGCCGGCCTGCTGGCGCTAGTCGCCTATGGCCCGCTGTGGTTCGGTCAGGCGGCACGGCGCACCGGCCCGCTCGATATCGCGGCGTCCTATGCTACTGGCACGATGCTGCGCTGCCTGTTGAGCTTCTTCATCGGCATGGTCGCGTTCCGTTTCCGCGCCCTGATCCCGTCGCGCGCCGCCCTGCTGATTCTGGGCGTGTCGTTGCTGCTTCTGGCGTGGCGTCCGTCGGACCTGATCCTTGTCGGCCTGTTTGCGCTGCTGGTCATGGCGCTGTCGACCGACGAAGGCCCCGTGGCGAAAGCGCTCGGCAGCGGCGCGGCTTACAAGCTTGGCCTGTGGTCCTACGCCATCTATCTGATCCACGATGTCGTGCTGTTTGCCGTTTACCGCACCCTGCCGAAATTCGGTCTGGCCCTGCCGGGCGAACGTATCCACTGGCTCTGGGCGTCGATCGCAGTGACCATAGCCCTGTCGGCACTGGCGCATTACGGGTTCGAAAAGCCCTCACGCAACGGGCTGCGCGCCGTCATCGGGCGTAAAAAAGCACCTACCACAAAGGGTCAGGTGGAAAGCCTTGGGTCACTTCCTGTATCCGCCGCAGAGACCCCCCGTTAATATTATCCGGCAGGGCGTCGAAGTCGAAAAAGGCCGCCTGCTTGATTTCGCCGTGCGAGGTCAGGTCACCCTGTTCAAAGCGATCAACGCGATAGACCAGCACATGATCGCCGGGGAAAAAGCGCTCATTGGAATGGATCGACAGTAGTTTCGGTCGCTCAAGCGGCGTCACCCCGGCCTCTTCCTGGAGTTCACGTATGACGGCATCGCCGGCGGTTTCCATCGCATCCACGCCGCCGCCGGGCAGCCACCAGCCTTCGAGATAGGTGTGTTCGACCAGAAGGACGCGCTTGCCCTCTTCGATCACCATGCCGCGCACCCCCAGCGTCTTGCCGCGCGTTACGCGCGAATGCGCGAAAAACAGCGGCCGCGTATAGGGCTCGACAAGGCGTTTCCAGTCTTCCATGAGCTTAGAATGAACCTTGTTATACAATTTCTCAAGTCGTCATTGCGGCGCAGCACATTTTAATCCGGTAACGCCTCTTGAGTTGCGATCCGCACAAGGTTAAGCACGACGTACAGATTTATTTCGGAGCGTTTTCCATGCTGGCCATCGCGATCATGTTAGGTTTCCTCGGCGTCGTTGCCCTGATCAACTTCATCGATTTCGGCCGCATTGACTAAGAGTGCGCTCGTTACCGGCGCCGCCAAACGAATCGGTCGCGCCGTCGCCTTTGCCCTCGCGCGTCAGGGTTACGCCATCGGCGTCCATTACGGCACGTCGGATGCCGCCGCGCATGAGCTGGTCGGTGAATTACGCGCCCTGAGCGTCCGCGCCGAAGCCTTGCAGGCCGATCTTTCCGACCCCGACAGCGTCAAGGGTTTGATCCCGGCGGCGGTTGCCGCCCTTGGGCCGCTGAGCGTGCTCGTCAACAATGCTTCGGTATTTTTCGACGACCGGCTGGGCTCGATGACGGTCGAATGCTGGGATCAGCACATGCGGACCAACCTGCTGGCCCCGGTGCTGCTGGCGCAGGCCTTTGCCGCGCAAGGCGGGGTTCCCGACGGTGCCGCCATTATCAATCTGATCGATCAGCGCGTTCTGAAACCCTCGCCGCCGTTCTTTTCCTATGGTTTGTCCAAGGCCGGCCTGTGGCACGCCACGCGGACTCTGGCGCAGGAACTGGCCCCGCGCATTCGCGTCAATGCCGTGGGCCCCGGCCCGACCCTGCCGTCGATCCATCAGAGCGCCGAAGACTTCGAGTCAGAGGCCGCCTCGACCCTGCTGCAAAAGCGCGTGACACCGGACGAGATCGCCGAAGCCGTCGTCTATCTGACGCAGGCGCGCTCGGTGACGGGGCAAATGATCTGTGTCGATTCCGGCCAGCATCTGGGCTGGCAAACCCCGGATATGGAGGGGCTTTTGACCTACTTCGTGCGTTCGACGCTGTAATCGGCCAGAGCTTCCAGCGCAGCTTTCCACTCGCTCGCCTCGAACAGCTTCAAGGCGTCCTTGGCCTTGCGGGCATAGACCTTCGCGCGGTCGATCGTCTGCGCCATGGCACCCGACTCGATCATCAGGCTTTGGGCGCGCGCGAAATCGCCTTCCTGCTGCTGACGCAGAGACACCGTGCGGTGCCAGAAATCGGTTTCCGCCTCACCCGTCGCGGCAATGGCGAGGATCAGCGGCAGGGTCGCCTTGCCCTCGGCGAAGTCGTCACCGGCGTTCTTGCCCAGAGACGCCGCCGTGCCGCCGTAATCGAGGGCATCGTCCTGAATTTGAAACGCCAGACCGAGGTTCATACCGTAGTCGCGCAGCGCCTGTTGTTTGTCGCGCGACGCCCCCGCCGCCACCGCGCCGCTTTCGGACGCCGCCGCGAACAGGGCCGCCGTCTTGGCGGAAATGATGTCGATATAGACCGCTTCCGACAGGCCGATATCGTAGGCCTTCATCAGTTGCAGCACCTCGCCTTCGGCGATGACCCCGGCGGCTTTCGACAGGATACCCAGCGCCTGAAGCGAGTCGGTTTCGACCATCAACTCGAACGCGCGGGCGAACAGGAAATCGCCGACCAGAACCGACGACGGCGCGCCCCAGATCAGGTGCGCGGCGACCTTGCCGCGGCGCAACTGGCTGGAATCGACCACGTCGTCGTGCAACAGCGTGGCGGTGTGGATGAATTCGACGGCGGCGGACAGCTTGTGATGGTGCACATTAGTCGTCCCGGCGATGCGCGCAGCGGCGACGCAGAGCAACGGGCGCAAACGTTTGCCGCCGGCGCTGATCAGGTGCTCGGCCAGGGCCGGAATTATCGAGACATCGCTTTGCATCCGCTCGGTGATGGTGGCATTGACCGAGGCCATATCCGCTTCGCACAGGCGTACGAGGGCGTTGACGTCTGCTTTAGAAGACGTTTCCGCATAACGGGTTTTTTCGATATTGGCCGTATCCAAGACTACCTGCTCCGGCGGTACAAACACATGATTTCCCCACTTAAACCCGCTTTTCGCCTTAGTCCATGCCCGCGTTAAGACTTTGTGGTATATCGCGGTAAAAGTTGCCGTTACATCACCCTCTATGCACAGTCTCATTCCCCCTGCCCTGCCCGATATCGTCGAAACCACCCTGCTGGGCGGTCGCGTCAGGCTGCGTCAGCCCGCCAAGGGCTACCGTATCGGGATGGACGGCGCGCTGTTAGCGGCGGGCGCAGCGGGCATTCTGGCCGAACGTCCGGTAAAGCCGGTGAGCGTTCTGGAACTGGGCTGCGGCGTCGGCGGGGTGTTTTTATCGCTGGCCGCGCGATGCCCGCAGGTGACGGCGACCGGTATCGAGCGCGATGCGGCGACCTTTGTGTTGACCGAGGCCAATATCGCGCAAAACGGCGGCGAACACAGTGCGATCTATGGCGACATCGGCAAGGGTTACAAGAGCTTCGACCTGCCGCGCTTCGATATGGTGCTGAGTAATCCGCCCTATTTCGACGATCCGGACACCCTGCGCGCGCCGCACGAGTTGAAACGCCCGGCGTGGATCGCCGACGACGGCTTGCCCGCGTGGCTCGACTTCGCGCAGGCAGCGGTGAAGGACGGCGGCGAGATCGTCTTCGTCCACCGCGCCGATCGGCTGGGGGATATCCTTAGCGGCCTGAATAAGTGCGGCTCGTTCGTCATCCGCCCGATCCAGCCGTTCATCGACAAAGACGCCAAGCGCGTTCTCGTCCGTGCCAAGCGTCTGGGTAAAGCGCCGCTGCGGCTCTTACCTCCGCTGATCCTGCACGACGACGGCGACCGCAAACACACGCCGGAGGTCGAGACGATCCTAAGAGGGGATGTGGTTTTGGGGTGGTGATTAAACCTCAGGCCACTGCTGTGCGGCATGCAGGATGCGCACAATTTTAACCGCCTGTGGGGTCACGGCATAGATGATCAGGTAATTGGGATGCACCACCATTTCCCGTGTTCCCGGCACACGTCCTGCCCTATGGCGGTTGGGAAATTCAAGCAAAGTATCTGCCTGTGACTCTATCAAATCCTTTAACCGCTGCGCCGCGTCCGGATCATCGTCGGAAATATAATCCAAGATAGAGAGCAGTTCGAAGCGGGCGGTGGCTTGCCACTCAAGACTCCGCACGGCGTTTACGCTTGCTGTCGATCAAGGCCTGAGCCTCGGCCATAACCTGCGCGTGCGGCACTGACGGACGCGTATCTTCGAGAGATTCACGCACCTTTTCCCTAAACCACACGTCGTAGGCGTCAGAATCAGAGGTCAAACCCGGCGGCAATGCGCCCTCGCGCACGACGCGGGTCAGCAGGATACGGACGGCATCCGAAATGGTCAAACCGAACCCAGCCAAGGTTTCGCTGGCCTGAGACTTCAGTTCATCATCCACACGGATATGCAGCATCGAAGAGTGAGCACCCATATTCGCCTCCATTTTCATATAGATTGCATCTCAATTGAGACACAGGCAAGCGAAAACCCCGCCACGAGAACCGCGACGGAGTCATTTGCTCCAACTAACGGGTGCAGGGTCCGAGACCCTGCATCTTTCCAAAAACCGCTGCACACTTTTTTTGGATTGCGCTTAGTTGACCGTCGGGCGACCGATCACCAGATGATCACCGTCGAAGGAGACAGCTATCACGTCGCCGTCGCTGAATTCACCATTCAAAATCCGCTTGGCGATGGCATCGACCAGTTGCTTCTGGATCACGCGTTTGAGTGGCCGCGCGCCGTAGGCCGGTTCATAGCCCAACTCAGCCAGATGGTTGAGTGCCGCGTCGTCGATGGCCAGCGTCATCTCGCGGTCGCGCAGCAGCTTTTCCAGACCCTTGAGCTGGATACGGACGATATTGCCCATATTGGCCCGGCCGAGGCGCTGGAAGAGGATGGTCTCGTCGATCCGGTTCAGGAATTCCGGGCGGAAGTGGCGCTTGACCTCGTCCATGACCAGCGGGCGGACCTGCTCGATATCGGTGCCGTCGTCCATATTGACGAGGTACTGCGAACCGAGGTTCGAGGTCATGACGATCAGGGTGTTGCGGAAATCGACCACACGCCCCTGCCCGTCGGTCAGCCGCCCGTCGTCCAGCACCTGAAGCAGGATGTTGAACACGTCCGGGTGGGCCTTTTCGACCTCGTCGAAGAGGACGACCTGATAGGGTCGGCGGCGCACGGCCTCGGTCAGGGCACCGCCCTCGTCGTAACCGACATAGCCCGGCGGGGCGCCGATCATGCGCGAAACGGCGTGCTTTTCCATATATTCGGACATGTCGAGGCGGGTGATCGCCGCTTCGTCGTCGAACAGGAACTCCGCCAGGGCCTTGTTCAGCTCGGTCTTGCCGACACCCGTGGGGCCCAAGAACAGGAACGAGCCGATCGGGCGGTTGGGGTCTTTCAGCCCTGCCCGCGCGCGGCGCACGGCGTCGGAGACGGCGATCAGGGCTTCATCCTGACCCACCACGCGTTTACGCAGTTCGTCTTCCATGCGCAGCAGCTTGTCGCGCTCGCCTTCCAGCATCCGGTCGACCGGGATGCCGGTCCAGCGCGATACGACCTGCGCGATCTGCGAGGCGTCCACGACTTCCGGCGTCAGCGGTGCTTCCTCGGACTTGGTTTCGGCCTCAGCGACCTGCTTTTCAAGCTGCGGGATCTGGCCATAGAGGATTTCCGACGCCCGTTGCAGGTCGCCATTGCGCTGCGCCGCCGCCAGTTCGATACGGGCGCGGTCCAATGCTTCGCGGGCGCGCGAGGCGGCCCCGACCTTGTCTTTTTCGGCCTTCCAGCGCGCGGTCAGTTCGGCGGATTTGCCCTCCAAATCTTCCAGTTCGTCGGTCAGCTTTTCCAGCCGCGTCCGCGACCCGGCGTCGGTTTCCTTTTGCAGGGCCTCGCGCTCGATCTTCAACTGCACGATGCGGCGGTCGAATTCGTCGAGCTCTTCGGGTTTGGAATCGACCGCCATGCGCACGCGCGACCCGGCCTCGTCGATAAGGTCGATGGCCTTGTCCGGCAGGAAACGGTCGGAAATATAGCGGTTCGACAACGTCGCCGCCGAAACGATGGCGCTGTCGGAAATCTTGACGCCGTGGTGCAGCTCGTACTTTTCCTTGAGCCCGCGCAGGATCGAGATGGTGTCCTCGACGGTGGGTTCCTGCACGAAAACCGGTTGGAAACGCCGGGCCAAAGCGGGGTCTTTTTCGACGTGCTTCTGGTATTCATCCAAGGTCGTCGCGCCGACGCAGTGCAGTTCGCCGCGCGCAAGAGCGGGCTTGAGCAGGTTCGAGGCGTCCATCGCGCCGTCGGACTTACCGGCACCGACCAGGGTGTGCATCTCGTCGATGAACAGCACGATCTGGCCTTCGGCCTGAGTCACCTCGTTGAGGACGGCCTTCAGGCGCTCCTCGAATTCACCGCGGTATTTCGCCCCGGCTATCAGAGCGCCCATATCGAGCGACAGGAGCTTCTTGTCTTTCAGCGATTCCGGCACGTCGCCATTGATGATGCGCTGCGCCAGACCTTCGACGATGGCGGTCTTACCAACGCCCGGTTCGCCGATCAGCACGGGGTTGTTCTTGGTGCGGCGGGCCAGCACCTGAATCGTTCGGCGGATTTCCTCGTCGCGGCCGATGACCGGGTCGATCTTGCCGTCGAGCGCGTCCTGAGTCAGGTCGCGGGCATAACGATTCAGCGCATCGAAGCCGTTTTCCGACGTGGCGCTGTTGGCGGGCTTACCCTTGCGGAATTCCTTTTGCGCGTCCTTCAATTGCCCCAGCGACGTGCCCGCCGCCTTGAGCAGGCTGGCGCCATCGCTATTGTTCAGCGCCGCGACCAGCAGGCGGTCGGCGGTCACGAACGCGTCGCCGCCTTTATTGGCATCGGTTTCGGCCTCGGTGAACAGCTTCGCCGTGTCATTGTGCATATAGAGTTGCGTATTGCCGCCGGTTACCGACGGCAGCTTGGCCAGCGCCGCATCGACCGCGCCGATAAAGGCTTCGGGGCGGCCACCGGCGCGTTCCAGCAACGGGCGCGCCACGGATTCGCGGTCCTCGGTCAGGGCCTTCAGGATATGCAGCGGGGTGAAATACTGATGGTTGCGGCTCTGGGCAATGGCCTGAGCGCTCTGGATAAGCTTTTGCGTTTTCTCGGAGTATTTTTCGATATTCATAGTCTTGGGCTCCCCATTTCGGCGGATAAATTTGAGTGGCCCTTGCTCAGAAGCAGCCTCTCATGCTCATCGATATGGTGTGATTATTGCGCCACACAAGAGGCCCCAGCATGGGAATTTTGCCGCAGATCAGCGGATCAGCACGACCTGAAAACCGGAGAGGTTTGCCCATGCCGCATCCGCCGTCAGCACCGGCAAACCGCGCATCTGCGCGAGACCCAGACAGGCGCGATCACCCAATGACAAACCAAGCGCGCGGGTCACCGGACGCAGAGCACCCGCCAAAAACGCCTGTTCGACATCGTGGACGATGACCTGTATGCCCAAAGCTTCCACGGCTTGTCGCGCGGCGTCCGGCGGCACGCCTTTTTCTGTCAATTTGGCAATTACTTCCGAAAAATTGACAGCCGAAATCGCCGCATCGGGCAATACCGCTTGCACGCGATCGGCCCCGACCTCGTTGAACAGCAGGGCCAGCATCGCCGAACTGTCGAGAATATGATCACTCATGATCGGCGGCGGCGCGGCGATCCCGGATCAATTCATCGGCGACGCTGTCGGCCACGGTCGCATACTGCCTGACCAGCGCTTGCGCCCGCCTGACCGCCAGATCGACAGACTCAAGGATGACCGCGCCATCAATAAGCCGCGCTATGACCGGCCCGCCCTGAGGGAGGCCCATTTCCGCGCGCATCTGTGCGGGAATCACCAACCGGCCATTGGACGCTAAGGTTATATTGGCCTGATACATAGCACACCTCAAATGTCACATTTTTAAATAATGACATATCGGTAAAAAATGTCAATCAAACGCCGATCTTTGCCTTGTATTGCGTCATCAAAAACGCTGCCGTGCGCTCGATCGTGGGCGTAAACCACGGCTCGACCAGCCAGAACGGGTGCGGCGTGCCCTCTGGCATGTCGATAATCTCGGATACGATACCGAGCGCGTTGAGCCGTGCTTTCATCTCCGGGCGACCGGGCAGGATCGGTGTCGGGCGGTTGGAGTTGATGAACAGGGTCGGCGCGCTCTGGCGACTGACATAGGTCAGGGGCGACGCGGCGAACCACGTTTCGCGCCGCGTTGAATAGTTGCCACCCAGATAGCGCGAGGTCGCCCCCAGCCGCTCTTCCTCCCGCTTGATCAGCGCCGCATCGGGGAAGGACGCCGCGCCGTCGATATCGACCACAGCGTCGACACGGCTATCACCGGGTGCATCGTCGAACGCCGCCACGCCGTTACTGGCCCCCAGAAACGCCGCCAGATGCCCGCCTGCCGAACCCCCGGCAATGGCGACGAAGCGCGTATCTATGCCGTCGGCATCGGCGTGGGACCGCGCCCAGCGCACGGCGGCCTTGATATCGAGCACATTACCCGGAAACCGCCCGCTCTCGCCCAACCGATAGCCGACCGTCATGGCCACAAAGCCCAAAGCCGCCAGCCGCTGGCAGAAGGCGCGTTCCATCTGACGCGAACCGGATTCCCAGCCGCCGCCGTGAATCATCAGCACCGCCGGGTATAGACCGGCCTTTGCCGGACGATAGACATCGACCAGCAGTTTCTCCCCCGGTCGCGTCAGATAGACGATGCCTTCACGCTTGCGGATCGTGCCTTCCGGCGGCAGGTCCGGCGCGCGCACCTCGGGAAAGTCTTTAGCCTGCTGGCTGATCACGCCTTCGACGGTGAACGGCGACGACCCGGATACCGGTGTCTGCGCCGCCACGGCATTGGCCACGACCACACCGGCGGCCCCCATGAGCAGGGTGCGTCTGTCCATTTGTTTCTCCTGATATGCAAAAGGCTCCGGTTGAACCCGGAGCCTCGTTATTTTTCTAAAGCTTATTTCGGTGCCAGGATCATGATCATCTGGCGACCTTCCATCCGGGGCTCGTATTCCACCTTGGTGGTTTCCTCGAAATCCGTCTTGACCTTGTTCAGCAGCTTCATGCCCAGTTCCGGGTGGGCCATTTCACGGCCGCGGAAGCGGAGCGTCACCTTGACCTTGTCGCCTTCTTCGAAGAAGCGCGTCATGGCCTTGGCCTTCACCTCGTAATCGTGGATGTCGATATTCGGGCGAAGCTTGATTTCCTTGATTTCGACGACCTTCTGCTTCTTGCGCGCCTCGGCCTTCTTCTTCTGCTCCTGGAAGCGGAACTTACCGTAGTCGAGGATCTTGCAGACGGGGGGGTCGGCGGTCGGGGAGACTTCGACCAGATCAAGACCGGCTTCTTCGGCGGCTTCAAGCGCGGCGGAGGTCGGCATGATGCCTTGTTTCTCACCGTTCTGATCGATCAGGAGGACGCGGGGCACCTTGATGTCCTGATTGATACGGGGGCCGTCTTTAGCGGGCGGGGCTTGCATTGGGCGACGAATAGCAAAGTCTCCATGGACTGTTGATGGGGTTTGGACTCAGGAGTCCGAATTTGGGGCCTAATTATAGGAAGGGCATGGGGGTGATCAATCCCCTTTGTGGAAACGGCGATTTTAATTTTCGCCTGTTGCCTTTAAGCGCATCCCAAAAAGTGTGCAGCGGTTTTGGGATCAGATGCGCGACCAGCATAACTGCCTATGTAAGAAGGGAGCGATAAACCGCAAGGGTAGCCTCGCACATGGCCTCAAGGCTGAACCGTTCGCCTACCCGCGCCTGACCGGCGGCGCCCATCCCGGCGCGCACTTCGGGCGTTGTCAGGGTCGCCGCCTTCATGGCATCGGCCCAGGCCAGTTTATCGCCCGGCGCGATCAGCCAGCCGCTGACGCCGTCTTCCACGGTTTCCACCGTTGCGCCGTGTTTCGCCGCCAACACCGGCTTACCCATGGCCTGAGGCTCGACCGCCGTGCGCCCGAAGGCCTCCGGCTCCAGCGACGGGGCCAGCGCGAAATCGCACAGGGCATAGGCGGCGGGCATGTCCGAGCAATGGCCGACCAGCTTGACCGTATCTTCAAGCGCATACATGGCTATCAGGTCATCGAGTTGACGCCGGTACTCCGTGCGCCCCTGATCGTCGCCCGCCATAATGACTTCGACATGGGCACGTTCTACCAATTCGGTGTGCTGCGCCCACAGCGCTTCAATGATCAGCGCCTGCCCCTTCCAGCGCGTCAGGCGTCCAGCCAGCAGAAACCGCGTCCGGCCATCGGTCCGGTCAATGCTCCACGCCTTCGCCAGCTTGTCGATGCGCTTTTGATCAACATCGTTCGGGTCAAACTCAGCCGGATCGAACTTGCCCAGATCGATGCCTCGCGGAATAGCGATGACCTTCGCCGGATCGATATCGTAAGTTTTGAGGATATGGTCGCGCGTATAACTGGAATTGGCGATGGTCACGTCCGCCGTCGTCATGCGTCCGTTGTACCAGCGCTTCAACGCCGATCCGGCATTATAGATGCCGTGATAGGTGGTCACCGTCTTCACGCCCAGCGCCTTTGCGGCGGGAAGCACCGACAGCGCCGGCGCGCGCGACCGCACATGGACGATATCGGCTTTTTCTTTTTTGATCAAAGCCTTAAGCGCGAAATAGTTCCTCCACTGTATATAGGGGTTCTTGGAATGGACCGGTAAGCGATGCACCACCGCCCCGATCGATGTCAGATACCCCTCCAGCCGCCCGCCTTTCGACACAACGATGGCGCGGCCGCCCCCTTCGATTACCGCGCGGGCGATGTCGACCACGGTCTGCTCCACCCCGCCGGTGTCCAGTTCGGGCACGACTTGCAGCACGGTGTAGGGAAAGGCGTTCGGCATCGGGGCTTGTTCACGGGTGGCGTCAGGATTATGGCTTATGCGCATGACCGATAGCGCAAATCAAGACACCCCCAAAGACCTTCAAGCGTTTCTCACCGGCTCCGACGGGACCGGGATCGCCTACCGCCGCCTGACCGGCGACGGCCCTACCGTCCTGTGGCTGGGCGGCTTCAAATCCGACATGACCGGCTCGAAGGCGCAGGCCCTGGCCGATGCCGCCCGCAGCGAAGGCTGGGATTTTCTGCGTTTCGACTACGCCGCGCACGGGGCCAGTTCGGGCACATGGGACAACGCCCGCGTCGGTCAGTGGCGGCAGAACGTGCTCGATGTGGTGGACAATCTGACCACCGGCCCACTGGTCATCGTCGGCTCCAGCATGGGCGGCTGGATGGCGTCGCTGCTGATCCGCGACCGGCCCGAACGCGTCAGGGCCGCCGTGTTCATCGCCCCCGCCCCCGATTTCGCCACCGAACTGATGCTGCCGTCTTTATCGCCCGAAGACCGACGCGCGCTGGAGGTATCCGGGTTTTTCAATCTGCGCGGCTATGATTACGACGTGCCGATGTCGCAGGCCTTTTTCGACGAAGCGCGCGACCATCTGGTCCTCGATAAGCCCCTGCCCTTCGACGGCCCGGTGCAGATCCTGCACGGCCTGAACGATGAGGTTGTGCCGTGGGAGCACGGCCTGCGGCTGGCACGGCATGTCTCTGCTAAGGACGTGACCGTGACGCTGATCAAGGGCGGCGACCACCGGCTGTCGAGCCCGGCGGACCTGACGCGACTGGTGGACACGGTGCGCGGCCTTGCCAAATCGTAAAATCTGATACCACATGGATCAAACCGGAGTTTGACCCATGCACCGCCGCAGTTTCCTCGCTACCTTGCCGGCCCTCGCCACATCGCCCGCCTTCGCGCTCGATCCGCTCAAGGGCGGCGACCGTGTAACCGGCGCCCAGTTCGCCGGTCGCTCGACCGTCTGGGGCACGCAGGGTGCGGCGGCGACGGCCCACCCCATGGCCAGTCTGATCGGTATCGACATCCTGCGTCAGGGCGGTTCGGCCATCGATGCGGCCATCGCCATCAATGCGGCACTGGGGTTCCTTGAGCCGGTCTCGTGCGGCATTGGCGGCGACGCCTATGTCATGTTGTGGGACCCCAAGGTCAAAAAAGTCATCGGTTTCAACGGGTCGGGCCGCTCGCCTAAGGGGATGAGCCTCGAACACGTCCGCGCGAAGGCGAAAGACAACCATATCCCGTCCTGGGGAAGCGTCTCGGTTTCCGTACCCGGCGCGGTCGATACCTGGGGGCAAATGCACGCCAGATACGGCAAGCTGAAATTCGCCGACCTGCTGGCTCCGGCCATCGCCCTGTGCGAACGCGGCGTGCCGGTCGCGCAAACCATCGCCTATTACCTCAATGCCAGCTATCGCCGCTTCACCAATCCGACGTCGGGCATCGAGGAGGTGCAGAACTTCCTTAAGACCTATGCCCCCAATGGCCGCGCCCCGCGTGAAGGCGAGATTTTCCGCAACCCCGATCTGGCCGCGACCTATCGCGAACTGGCCAAGAACGGCCCGCGCAGCTTCTACGAAGGCCAGATCGCCGAGACCATCGACGCCTATTTCAAACGCATTGGCGGCCATCTGCGCAAATCCGATCTCAGCGCGCATAAGGGCGAATATTCCGAACCGCTGAAAACCACCTATCGCGGCGTCGAGGTGCTGGGGCTGGGCGCCAATACGCAGGGCCTGTCGACGCTTCAGATGATGAATATTCTGGAGAATTTCGACCTGAAAAGCATGGGCTTCCAGACCACCGCCTCGCTGCACACCCAGATCGAGGCCAAGCGGCTGGCCTTCGAGGACCGGGCGAAATTCTTCGGCGATCCGGATTTCTCGAAGATGCCAGTCGAGGCCCTGTTGTCGAAAACCTATGCGAAAGAACAGGCGGCAAAAATCAGGCAAGACACCATCCTGCCCCGTGTGGTCCCTTATGAGGCCCCGGCGCGCGGCGATACGACCTATTTCACCGTCTCGGACAAGGATGGCATGATGGTGAGCTGGATTCAGTCGAACTATCGCGGCATGGGCTCCGGCCTCGTCGCCGACGGGTTGGGCTTCATGTTTCAGGACCGCGGCGAACTGTTTTCCTTGCGCGACGGCTCGCCCAATATCTACGCGCCGGGCAAGCGGCCGTTCCACACCATCATCCCCGGTTTCGCCTGCAAGGACGGGCAGCCGTGGCTCAGCTTCGGCGTCATGGGCGGCGACATGCAGCCGCAAGGTCAGGCGCAGATCCTCGTCAACATGATCGACTACGGGCTTGGCTTGCAGGAGGCCGGTGATTCGCCGCGCTGGCACCACGAAGGCTCGTCCGAACCGACCGGCGAAATGGCCAGCGGCACCGGGACGCTCAATCTGGAAAACGGCGTACCGCTGGAGACGCGGGCGGGGCTGGAAAAGCTCGGCTGGGCGACAAAACCCGCACCCGGCGGTTACGGCGGCTATCAGGCGATCATGACGCAGAACGATCCGCTGGGCCGGGCCTATGGCGCGGCGACCGAAATGCGCAAGGACGGCTTAGCGCTGGCCTATTAAGCGCACGCCAAAAAGTGCCAAGCGGTTTTTGGATTAAGTGCGCGCCACCATGATGCGCCATACCTCGGTCAGCCCCTCACGATAGGTCGGGTATTGTGGCCGCCAGCCCAGTTCGGCCTTGGCGCGAGCGTTCGAGACGCGCTTGTTCTCGGCGTAGAAGCGCTTCATGCCGGGGCTTAGGGCCGGATCGTCGAAGACAATTTCCGGCGGCACGTCGAAACCGTAGGTCCGCGCCGCCCAGACCATGACCTCGTCCGCCGGGGCGGGTTCATCGTCGCACAGATTATAGATCGCGCCCGCCCGTGGCCGGTCCAGACTGCGCATCAGGGCGTCGGCGCAATCGGTATCGTAGAGCCGCGAAAAGACCTGTCCCGGCTTGTGGATGCGGCGTGCCGTGCCGGCCCTCAGGCGCTCGATAACGCTGCGCCCCACGCCGTACAGTCCTGGCAGGCGGAATACAGCGACATTATGCGGCAAGCCCCGCCACTGCGATTCGGCCACAACGCGGCGGCGACCTTCTGTGGATAACGGCGTCGGGGCCTGATCCTCGAAGGCCCAGCCGCCGGCCCGGTCGCCATAAACGCCGGTGGTGGACAGATAACCGATCCATTTGCGCGGCAGTGTCGTGAGCGCATTTGACAAGACGGCAAAGCCCGGACAGCCGCCATCGTCCGGCGCAGGCGTGATCAGGATCGCATCGGCGTTATGGGCGGCGACGGTCAGGGCCTGAGTGTCCATCGGATCGATGGCGACAACGCCCTGCGCGGTCAGGATAGCGCGTTTTTCCGCATCGCGGGCCGTGGCGCTGAGGGCATAGCCCTGCTTCCGGCACAGATCGGCAAAGGCCGCGCCAATGAAGCCGTAGCCGAAGATCAGGACAGATAGCATTCGCGTTTAGTTGGCGGGAACCGCAGAGGCCGCATCGCCTTCGCTTTGCGCCTGAGCGCGGGCGGCGCGCTCGGCGGCTTCCTCGGCGTGACGCTTTTCCTTGCGCTCGGCCTTTTCACGTTCGGCGCGTACCTGATCGGGCAGCTCGATCTCATGACCGAACGGCGCAGGCGAGCGGACGCCCAGCCCCTGCGGCCAGACGAGGCTGAGGGTAATCATGCCCAGCGCGATCAGCGCGGCGACGGAATAGAAGACCTTGTCGTTCATACCCTAGCTATAACCGGCGCATACGACCTTGAGAAGTCCTTCTTTTTGCAATGCACCTACTCCCAGAACTCCTCGACCTCCGGTACGCGATTGAAGGCGATCTTGGCGCCGACGAAATCGTGCAGTTTCGGGCGCGGGCCGATACTGACGCGATCCTTGCCAAAGCGCTCGTTCAACCCGTCCAGCGCCTTGAGCAGCTTCATGTGCCGCCCGTCCTCCTGAACCGCCGGACTGTAGCCGAACAGGTCCGGTGGCGTATCCGCCGGGATCATCTTCAGGCAGGTGACCGACACCTTCTGGATGCGCGGCTGGTTCAGCGTCCGGGCGCATTGCCTCCACATGTCGTCTATGGCTTCCAGCAGACGAAACGTATCCGACGTCGCCGGAAACACCCTTTCGGCCTGGGCGCGACCGGACTGAACGCCGCGAATCGACAGATGCAGCCCGCCGCATTTGAATCCCATTCGCCGCAGCCGCGTCCCGCACTTGACCGTCAACCGTCGCGCCACGGGTCGGGCGGCCTCCACCGGACGCAGTTCCGACGCCAGAACGTGCGAATGGCTGATCGAATGGCGCTCGGTGACGGTTTCCGGCGGATCGATCCCGTGCAGAGAATACCAGAAATTATCGCCGCCGATACCGCCCCACAGCTGCCGCAACCGCGACGGACTGAGGTGCCAGAGTTGCCGCACCTCCGAAATCCCGGCTTTGAACAGCCGCCCCTTCATCGCCGTCCCGATGCCGGGAAAATCGCCGACATCGAGGTCGAGCAGTGCTCCCGGCAGGGTATCCATGCGCAGGACCGTCATCCCCAGCGGCTTCATCATGTCGGCGGCCGTCTTGGCCAGCATGCGCGACGGCGCAATCCCGATCGAGGCGGTCAGGCATTCGCCGACCCGCTCCAGAATGCGCGTCTGGATGCGATGGCTCAGCGCCCGCGCCGCCGCCTCGTGCCGCTGCGGCCCCATCAGGCGGCAGGCGACCTCATCGATGGAGCACACCTTGTCCACCGGAATGACCGTGTCGACCACACCGAGGATGCGATGATGGATATCGACATAGAGGTCCGGCCGCGCTTCGATCTCCACCAGACCCGGACACATCTGCCGCGCCAGAGCAACCTGCGTGCCGGTTTTGATTCCCAGTGCCTTGGCTTCGGCACTGGCGGCAATGGCGCAGGTATAGGCGCTTTTCACCGGCACGACGATCAAGGGCCGACGCCGCAGTTCCGGTCGCATCTGCTGCTCGCAACTGGCAAAAAAGGCGTTCATGTCGAGGTACAGCCATTTCAGGCCACCCCCGTCGTCCCCGTCATGTCCTGAATCTGCCTTTTGCATATTCAGAACATAACAAGAACAAATTTAAGAAGTCAAGTCACCTTATTTGATGCAGCCATCGCCTTCGCTGACGCCCGCCGTGACCTGTCCGCCCGCGACGGTAAAGCGCGTTTCGCAGGTCAGCTTGATATTGTCCTTGCTGACCTTGGTGCCGCTGCCCGACGATTTGAGGCGCGAACCGGTCGAAAGCTCCTCGCTCTGCTCGGTGCGGTCGATATTGCTGGACGTCGTCGCCTTGCTGATCTCGCGCTTATAGGTCCAAACCTCGGCGCCGCCTTCGCCCGCGACCGTCGAGTCGGGCTTGCCCCACGAGGCCAGGACCGCTGCCGAACCCTGTCCGACAAAGCTTTCCGGCGCTGCCCGCAACGGTGCCGTCGCACACGCCGCCAACCCGGCCATCGCCAGCCCCAATACCACCACGCCCTTTATCGAAACCCGCATCGTCTTAATCCTCAGTGTAAATTTCCGGAAACAAAAGCGGTATCATACTGAACTATCGCCTGACAATCTCTGCTTGGGGGTGCGCGGAGACACGTGACCTTAACAACTGCGTGACTTTCGCCTGCCCCCGAAATCTATCGTTCGCAATCGCACACAAATGGACTATAGGGGTCAGATGTCAGTCACCCAGCCCCAGCCGCACACGCCGGAACCGGACGCCGAAACTTCGGACACCGAGCCCGCGCCAAAGACGATAAAAGCCAAGAAAACCTCCATAAAATCCGCCATTCAGGACAACAGCGCGCTGAGCGTCATGTTCGGCGTCGTCTTCATCAATCTGGTGGGTTTCGGCCTGCTCGTGCCGCTGTTGCCGTTCTTCGCTCAGCAACTTCAGGCCGACGCCTGGCAGGTGACCCTGATGTTCGCCGCCTATTCGCTGGGGCAATTTTTCGCCGAACCGCTGTGGGGTAGCCTGTCGGACAAGTGGGGCCGCAAACCGGTTATGGTCATCACGGTCGCCTCCAACGTCCTGTTCTATATATTGCTGGCCTTTTCGCCGAATATCTGGTGGGCGATCCTGATCCGTTTCTTCAACGGCATAGGCTCCGGTAACGTGTCGTGCATCCAATCCTATGTGTCGGACATGTCCGAGCCGCATCAGCGCGCCTCGCGCATGAGCCTGATCGGCGCGGCCTTTTCGCTGGGTTTCGTGGTCGGCCCCGTCATCGGCGGGGTGCTGGTCCACGAAGACGCCGGCATGGCCGGGTTTCAGTTGCCGTTATTCGTCGCCGCCGGTCTGTCGGCAGTCGCGACGCTGGGCGTGCTCTTCTTTGTCAAGGAAAGCCGTCAGCGTACACGCACCATGGCGCCGCCGGAAAAATTTCGTGAAACCTTCGCTCAGGCGCGCAGAAACCCCGTCATCAGCCGCGTCATCCTGGCCACCCTGTGTTACATGGCGGCCTTTGCCGGGCTTGAAGCGACTTTCGGCTTGTGGGCCAAGGCGCGCTATAACTGGCACGCCCACGAAATCAGCCTGATCTTCCTGTTTATCGGAGTCACCGCGGCCCTGATGCAGATGGTCCTCACCCGTCCGCTTGTGCGTCGCTATGGCGAGGCCCGCGTACTGGCGATGGGGCTGATTGTCTTCGGGTTGGGCTTTTTGCTGCAAGGCATCAACCGGTTGCCGTTCCTGATCACGCCGCTGGTCATGTTCGCGACGCTGGGTCAGGCGGTTATTTTTGCCTCGATCTCGGCCCTGATCTCCAAGGCCACCCCGCCCGACCGACAAGGTGCCATGCTGGGTCTCAACATGGCCACGGGGGCCACAGCCCGCATTGCCGGTCCGGTCATTGCCGGCTTTTTGTTCAGCCTGATCGGCCCGGATGGCCCTCTGTGGTTCGGGGCGCTGATGTGTTTCCCGGCGGCACTTCTGGCGCTCAAGGTGGAAAAGGTCGAACGACGGCTGGCGGCAGACACCGAATAAGGGGTTTTTACAAAAAAACGCAAAAACAGGGGAAAACTTGGTTTTGGGCCTTGCGTTTGAAAATCGAAAAGACTAATTGTCCGCCCTCGCCGCCGCTGAGGCTTCTCAATGAGGCGAGACACGGAAATGGTACGCACTCGTAGCTCAGCTGGATAGAGCATCAGACTACGAATCTGAGGGTCAGGAGTTCGAATCTCTTCGAGTGCGCCATCCGCTTTTCTGAATGAAATCAGGTCCTTCGGGGCCTTTTTTCTTGCCTGAAATCCTGAGATCTTCGGGCCGATTTACAGTCGTTTTACAGTTTGGTTTACAGGTCGCCGGTCACCCTTGGTTCCCGCCTGATCAGCACAGGTCGGCCTCGCTCAGGTGGCCGCGCGCCACGATGCGGCGCTGGTCTTCGGAATAGGACAGGCGTTCGATCCGGCTTTCGCTGTCCGATTTGGTCACCCACAGCACGTCGAGATAATCAACGTGCCCCGTCAGAACCTTGGTCTGGTTGAGCTGTGAATTGAGCGGACCCTCGACCCCATCGTCCTTGACCTCGACCAGCCGTATCGTATCGAGCGCCCTACGGCCTTCGACGGCGATGACGAAGTCGGGAAAGAAGCGCCGCCCCGTCGCCAGCACGATGCTGACCGGCCAACCCCACGCCGGATGATCGCCATTGCGCAACCACCATTTCACCCCCGGCGCGGTATCGATAAACTGAGCGAAGACCTGTTCCGGGCGGTTCATCCTCGACGGAAACACGCCGTAGGCCGCCTTTAGCGCCTCGAACAGGCCTTCGCGATCCTCCATCTGCGCGGGCAGCGGTTCGGCGTCGATGCTTTTGGCCTGGCGGCTCTGAGCGGTACGCAGGGCGCGGCGGATGCGGTCCTGATCATAAACCGCGATCTGATCGATCACCCGCCCCAACCGCGACCGGTCGATGCCGAAATCGCCACGGGTCTCCATCGCCTCGGCAAAGCGTTCGATCAGCCGCGCGCGGAACTGGCGCGGGTCGATGTTCTCGTTGAAATTAAACGCCCCTTGCGCGGCGCGGGCCAGCTTCGCCGGTGACAGCAGGGCGGTGATGGCCTCGGTGCGCTCCTGCTGCGACAGAAGCAGCTCTTTCAGCCGCAGTTCCGCCGCCACGCCCTTTTCGTGCAGCAAGGCGATGACCCGGTCGTCGATCTCGAAGGCTTCGGCGGCGGCGCGCGCCAGATGCGGTAGCTCCGCCGGTTCGGGCATCCGCTCGGTCTTCAGCCGCAACGGCATACCCAGATCGCGGCGCAGATCATAAAACCGATGGCCCGGCTTAGGTTCGCGGTCGCCCTCACGGCGTATCGGCTCTGGCAACGGCGCACCGAACAGGTCGAGGTCGAACGGCGAGGTATTTTCCTGTACGATTTGCCGTTCGTATTCGGCTTCAAGTGCAACGGTCAGGGTCTCCGCTGTCGTCACGCTGGCGGTTAAACGATCCGGCGCGGCCTCAGGAATGATCGGTGGCGTTCCCGGCGCGACGTTCGTATCCCCGTAGGCGAAGATCGAAATCTGGTCGCTGAGGGTTTCGATCCCCGACCGCAGGGCATTCAGCGTCGCGGCGGCGGCTTCGAGGCCGCCCTGCCGGCGGGGGTCACCGATAAAGACCTGCGCCCGGTCGAGCAGCATATCCTGCCCGTGGATCGGCCGGACCCGCGGATGGACGCGCATGATGCGGCCCACCACCTGCAAGCCGAACTCCGGCGACAGACTGGGGCGCAGGCTGGCCAGGGTCCAGGCGCGCGGGGCGTCGAAGCCCGTGGCGGCGGCGACTTTGAAGATCAGCACCTCGCAGTCCTCGTCATAGGCCAGACTGTGGAAAGCCGGGTCGGGGCTGCCCGAAGTATGGGTGCGGATGACGTCGTCCGGCACGCCGACCTGACGCAGGAGGTCGGCGACGGCCCGCACCGGGTCCGGCCCTTTCTCCTTCTGATTTTCGATCTGCACCAGCAGCAGCGGCGTTAGGGTGATGCCGCGCTCGCGCAGCCGCGCCTTGACCTTGAGGTGATGGACCCACGCCGCGCGCAGCAGCGTCGCATCGGCGTCGATGGCGGCGCGCTGGCTCTCATTGAGCAGCAGGGCGGCGGCAACCAGCCCTCGCTTGTTCAGACCCGCGCGGACCACTTCGTCGCGAGCGATTTCGATGCGGTTGGGTGGTCCCAAACCGGCGCTTTTCATAAAGGTCGAAAGCTCGCGATCCTTCGGCGTCGCCGTGGCCAGCAGTGTGATGTCCGGGCGCAGATGCTCCAGATAGAAGCTGGCGGCGCTCTTGGCGTTCATGCCGAAATTGACGTGGGCCTCGTCGATGATGCAACCGATGAACCAGCCGTCTTCGCGCAGTTGCGCGATCAGGTCGTCGAGCGACAGACTGCGTTCGCCGCTGCGACGCAGGCGGCGCGCCTCGCGGTTACTTGTAGCGACCGAGGCCCAGGTCGTCACATAGACGTCGCCGGGACGCCGCGCCGAGGGTTCGCGGTCGGCCATGATATCGCACGGCTTCAAGCCGGTGCAGTCCTTGCGCAAAGCGGTCTGCGTCTGGGTGACCAGCCCCGCATAGGGCGCGAACCAGAACCAGATCGTGCCCCTGAACCCGGCGGCGATGGAGGCGGCCTCCAGCGTCAGGGCCTCCAGTGTGCGGCCGAGAATCAGGGTCTTGCCGGAGCCGGTCGGCGCGGTCAGCAGGCTGACGCCGTGTTCGCGGGCGATGTCGAACCGTCTTAACGGCGCATAGGCGATTTCGCGCTGGGTCTTGCCGATTTCGGCGGCGAGGGTTTCCACCGCGCGGACCTGATAGGGCGCGAGGACGACCGGACTGCGGCGCGTAGTGCGCGGGACGTGGTCGGTGGCGGATTCGGTGACGAACGGCGGGCTCATACGGCGAACCGGTCGGTCAGGGCGGCAGGCAGTCGGTGGATCTCGGCCTCGACGCCATACAGCGCATCGCGCGCCAAGGCGGGCGTCCACGTATAGAGATGCAGCGGACGCGGATCGGCGGCGGCTTTCTCCAGTGCGCTCATCGCCCCGCTGACCGACAGATCGTGGACGTAAAGCACGCGCACAGCGTCGATCTCGTGTGTTTGCACCGGTTGCGTCGCCCCCCACGGGATCAGCGGCAAGCTGTGGATCGCCTGCACCGACAACCAGATGTCTTCGCCGGTCAGCACGCCCTCGTCGTGCAACTCATCGATGGGCCGTCGATGCGTGCGCAGATAGGCAAACGGCGCGACCGATCCTTTATCCAACGCCCGCGCGGAGTGATTGAGCAAACGGATGCGCTGCGCCGTGACATCGCGGCAGATATTGCGGTCACGGTCGGCCTCGGTCGCCTCGTCGTGGCTGACCATGATGAAGCGACGGTCGCCCTGATTTTCCGTATTGAGGTCGATCACCGCGTGGGCCGTAGTCGCCGATCCGGCGAAGAAATCGAGTACCGTATCGCCGGGGCTGGTCGCCTGCCGGATCAGTTCGCGGATCAGCGACAGGGGCTTGGGGTAGTTGAAGACCTTGGCCCCGAACAGGGCTTTCAGCGCCTTGGTCCCCTCGTCATTGGTGCCGCTGACGATGGTGTTGTCGGTGCCGCGCGTCTGGCTCTCCGAGGTCGGCGTGATCCATGACGATAGAGGTTGGGTTTCGTTTTTCAGATCGCCTTTGTAGCGTTTGAAGGCGGGCGTACCGAAGCCCACCGTCTTGCCGACCCAGAAATCGAGGTCCGGCATATCGGCCCAGATTTTCACCGTCGCCCCGGATTTAGGCACATCGCCGGAAGCTATGGCGGCCAGCAAATCGGCTTTGGTGGTCCAGACGGCGGTTTGTTGATTCACTGGAAAATGAATCTGGCCCTTGTCAATCCAGTCTTCCATGACCGCGGTTTTGACCTTCTGATCGGCCTTACCGAATTCCCGGCTGGCATAGCGCCAGACATTACTGGGGTTGGCGGGGTAATAGATGCCGGTTTCAGGGTCACGCAGCGGATAAAAAGCGTTAGGTCGTTCCTGATAACTCTTCGGTTGGGTCAGGTTATCGAGCCGATAGTTATCCTTTCGGACAGCGTCATATAACCGGTACATCTCGAACGTCTTTTCCGTACCCCCAAAGCGGAAACCGGGATTGGCATAGACCAGCACGTGCTCGTGATTGACCGAGAGGAACGGCCCTTCGGTATCGTTGCCGCCCGTGCGCGAGCGCCAGACAAGGCTGCCGATCTTCATCCGCGGCAGGGTCTGATCCAGCATCAGTTCCAGCAGGGCCCGGTTCTCGTCATTGATATTGACAAGGATCACGCCGTCTTCGGTCAGCAGGTCGCGCGCCAGAACAAACCGCCGGTGCAGGAACTCCAGCCACGTCGTGAAGCCGAAACCGCTTTCGCCGGGATCGAGATAACGGTCGTTATAGGCCCAGGATTCGCCGCCGGTATTGTAGGGCGGATCGACGAAGATACATTTCACCTGCCCCTTCATCGTCATGCGCAGCCAGCGCAAGGCGTCGAAATTATCCCCCTCGATGACGAGGTTCGCCCACGGCGACGCACCCTCGCACAGGGCTTCATCCAGCCGCAAAGTGACGAAATCGTCGTTGAAGGCCTGATCGCGTTCGGCCTTGTCCGGCGCCCAGTTCAGACCGATGCGCGCCCGGTCGCGGTCGCGCCGTTCCAGCAACGCGATCAGTTCGTCAGGCGACAGGTGGTCGTAGGTGCGCGCCTTTATGTCCGTCGATGTATCCGCCACGTCCCCACCCCTCACGTCCCGATCTTGTATTTCAAGATTAATCAACTTTTAGATGATTTGACAAGCCAATCGCCCAAAGATTGCAATCAATCGCTTGCGCTATCGAAGGGTTTCGGTTTCGCTTGAAGCTTGGGCGTGTTTATTTGTACGATAATGAAAACAGAGACAGGGACCGCCATGACCAGCCTGAACCGCCGCCATTTGCTGCAAAGCGCCGCCATTGCCGGAGCCGTTGTCGCGGCCCCCGCCGTCGCGGCGAACAGCGTTGCCCCCGCCGCCAAACTGCTCCCCGAAGACGACCTGGGCCCGCGCGAACGGATCAGCCTCGATTTCGACTGGCGGTTCCACTTCGGCCATGCGACCGACCTGAAAAAGGATTTCAAGTACGGCGCCAATCAAGCAACCCACGCCAAACAGGGTGCCAATGTCGCCGAATGCCTGACCGCCGATTACGACGATTCCGCGTGGCGAAAGCTGGACCTGCCGCACGACTGGGCGGTGGAACTGCCCTTCGTCAACAATCCCGACTACACACCGCAAAAGCCGGACGACCGCGATCCGCCGTCGGACCACGGTTATAAGCCCATCGGTCGTAACTTTCCCGAAACCTCCATCGGCTGGTATCGCACCGAGGTGCCGGTCTCACCCGCGGATAAGGGAAAGCGCCTGTGGATCGAGTTCGACGGCGTGTTCCGCGACTGCGTGGTCATGCTCAACGGCTTTATCCTGAAACGGCAGGAGAGCGGCTATACCTCGTTCAGCGTCGATATCACCGACTTCATCAATACCGACGACAAGCCGAACATTCTGGTCGTTCGCGTCGACGCCACGCAGGGCGAAGGCTGGTTCTATGAGGGCGCGGGCATCTACCGCCATGTCTGGCTGGTCAAGGCCAATGCCGTGCATATTCCGCAATGGGGCGTCTGGGTGCGCGGCCAAACTGACGGCACGGTCGAGATCGTCACCACGGTGCGCAATGCGGCAGACTCACCAAGAACGATTACCGTCTCGCACAGCACGGCTAGAGCTGGAAAACTGGATTTTACCGGTAGTACCGGGAATATTTCTCTGGACGCCAACCAAACCGACACGGTTGGACAGTCCCTGAGAATCGATGCGCCGAACCTGTGGTCACTGGAAGATCCGTATCTCTATCGGTTGGAAACAACTCTCCTCGAAGGTGAGAAGGTGATCGATACCCAGATCACCTGGTTCGGCCTGCGCGATATCCGCTTCGACGCCGAAAAAGGCTTCTTCCTCAACGACAAACCGGTCAAGCTCAAGGGCACCAACAACCATCAGGACCATGCCGGTGTCGGCGCGGCCATCCCCGATGCCCTGCAAATCTGGCGGCTGGAACGCCTGAAGGAGATGGGTTCCAACGCCTATCGCTGCTCGCACAATCCGCCCACCCCCGAAGTGCTGATGGCCTGCGACCGGCTGGGCATTCTGGTCATCGACGAGACGCGCAAGATGTCATCCTCTGAAGAGGGGCTCTATCAGCTTGAGGCGATGATCCGCCGCGACCGCAACCACCCTTCGGTCATCGCCTGGTCGATATGCAACGAGGAGCCCCTGCAAGGCACCGAACGCGGCATAGCGGTGGCCAAAACCATGAAGGCCCTGTGCAAGCGCCTCGATCCGACGCGTCCGGTGACGGCAGCGCTCGACAATTCCTACGGCAAGGGCATCACCTCGGTCGTCGACGTGCTGGGCTTCAACTACCGGCACGGCCAGATGGAAAAGTTCCACGCCGACTTCCCCAATATCCCGATCTACGGTTCGGAAACCGGTTCGACCGTCTCGACGCGCGGTGAATACGTCACCGACCGCGACAAAGCCTATGTCCGCGCCTACGACACCGAACACCCGTGGTGGGCCTCGACGGCGGAGGCCTACTGGCCTCTGTTCGACGAGAAGGCCTTTATTGCGGGCGGCTTTATCTGGACCGGCTTTGATTACCGCGGCGAGCCGACGCCCTATCCGCGCTGGCCGTCGATTTCCTCGCATTTCGGCATTATGGACACCTGCGGCTTTCCGAAGGACAACTATTACTATTACCGCGCCTGGTGGAAGGCCGAGCCCTTGCTGCACCTGTTCCCGCACTGGAACTGGGAAGGCAAGGAAGGTCAGACCATCCCCGTCTGGGTCCATTCGAACCTTGATGCGGTCGAGCTGTTCGTCAACGGCAAGTCGGCGGGCAAAAAGGACGTGGTGAAGAATCGCCATCTCGAATGGGACGTCGTTTATCAACCGGGGAAGATTCAGGCCTTTGGCTATAAAAACGGCAAGGTCGTGATGAAGCAGACGCGCGAAACGGCGGGCCCGGCGGCGAAGCTGGTGCTGACCGCTGACCGCACCGCGCTTTGGGCCGACGGGCAAGATGTCGCGGTCCTCAAGGTCGAGGCCTTCGACGCCAAAGGCCGTCCGGTGCCGCGCGCCGGTCATCTGGTCACCTTCGAGGTCAGCGACGCGGGCACGAACGCCGCGCTCATCATCGGGGTCGGCAACGGCAATCCGACCAGTCACGAGGCGGACAAGGCCTCGCAGCGCAAGCTGTTCAACGGTCTGGCGCAGGCGATCGTGCAGACCGGGCGCAGCGCCGGCGCCATTCGGGTCACGGCCTCTGCGGCAGGTCTGCGTTCGGCGACGATCGGCCTTGCGGCGTCTTATAAATAATCAGGGCGGGGTTTTTATTTGCCCCGGCAGCGGGGGCGCCTATATTGCACCTGATCGAGTTTTAAAACGAGGCCGCCATGCGCTCCCCCGCCTTCCTGACGCGCCGCCTGTTCGCCTCCGCCCTGCTGGTGCTGGGCCTGAGCGGCTGCGCGACCCTGACCCCAAAGTCCGAACCGGCGGCGTTCAAGCCGGTGGTCGCCGCCGCCAATCCGCTGGCGGCCAAGGCGGGTATGGACATACTGGAAAACGGCGGCACGGCCATCGACGCCGCCGTCGCAGTACAGGCGGTGCTGGGGTTGGTCGAGCCGCAAAGTTCCGGCCTCGGCGGCGGGGCCTTCATGGTCTATTACGACCACAAGACCGGCAAGACCACCGCCTATAATGGCCGCGAAACCGCCCCGAAATCGGCGACCGGCAAGCTGTTCCTCAAGGCCGACGGCACGCCCCTGCCGTTCAACGAGGCCGTCGTGTCGGGCCGCGCCACAGGTGTTCCCGGCGCCGTCCTGATGCTGGAAATGGCCCACGCCGAACACGGCAAACTCAAGTGGAAAGACCTGTTCGGTTCCGCAGAGACGCTCGCCGACGAAGGCTTCATCATCTCGCCGCGTCTGGGCAACTATCTGGCGTCGGCTGCCTTCCCGCAAAGCCAGACCCCCGACGTCATTGCCTATTTCGGCGATGGCAATGGCGGCTGGAAAAAAACAGGTGAGCGGCTGAAAAACCCGGCCTATGCGCAGACCGTGCGGACCTTGGCCGACAAGGGCGCGGTCATCTTCCACGAAGGCGCTTTGGTCGATGCCATCATTGCGAAAACGCACCAAGGCCCCCTGCCCGGCGACCTGCAACCCGACGATTTCAAGACCTATTTCCCGAAACAGGGCGAAGCGGTCTGCGACACCTACCGCGTCTATATCATCTGCGTCCCGCCGCCGCCGTCGTCCGCCGTGTCGCTGTTGCAGGCACTGAAGATCATCGAGGCTTTCCCGATGAGCGACTACGCCAACGACGCCCGCGGCTGGCAGGTAATCATCGAGGCAGAGCGCCTGATGTACGCTGACCGCGATCAGTATCTGGCCGACGACGACTTCGTCGACGTCCCCGTGAAAGCCCTGCGCGATCCGGCCTATATCAAAACCCGCGTCGCTCTGATCACCATCGGCAAGGCCTCGCCCGCGCCGACCTTTGGCGTGCCATCGAAGGCGGTGGTGTGGGCAAAAGACAATACGCATGAGCCTGCCGGGACGACGCACATGGTCATCCGCGACCGCTACGGTAACGCCGTGTCGATGACGACGACGGTCGAGAGCATCTTCGGCACCGGGCGCATGGTCGGAGGGTTTTTCCTCAATAATCAGTTGACCGACTTCTCCTTCACCCCGGTGACGAAGGACGGGCAAAAAGTCGCCAATGCCGTCGAAGGCGGCAAGCGCCCGCGCTCGTCGATGGCCCCGGTGCTGATCTTCGACAAGAACAAGAACTTCATCGGCATGGTGGGTTCGCCCGGTGGCACCTCGATCCTGTCCTATAACCTCAAGGCGCTGGTGGGCGTCCTCGATTGGGGCTTGCCGATGGCCGACGCCATCGCTTTGCCCAATGTCGTGGCGCGCGGCGACGCCATCCGCATCGAAGCGCCTCTGATGAAGCCGGAAATTCTGCAAGGGCTGAAGGGCATGGGCTATACGATTCAGGAAGTCACCGGCGAAAACTCCGGCCTGCATGGTGTCATGTTCCGCGAGGGTAAGATCGATGGCGGGGCCGATCCGCGCCGCGAGGGCGTGGTGCTGGTGGGCGAATGAGACCAAGCATCGTCATCCTGACGGGGGCGGGGATTTCGGCGGAATCGGGCGTGCCGACGTTTCGCGCGTCTGACGGTCTGTGGTGCGGCCACCGCGTCGAAGCCGTCGCCACGCCGGAAGGCTTCGACGCCAATCCGGTGCTGGTGCACGACTTCTACAATCAACGCCGGGCGCAGTTGAAAGACGTCGCCCCCAATGCCGCGCATGAGGCTCTGGCGCGGCTGTCGGCGGCGTATGATGGCGACGTGCTGCTGGTAACGCAAAATGTCGATGACCTGCACGACCGGGCGCATCGGAATGTTGTGCCAAAACGCGGCTTCGGCCTGATCCATATGCACGGGGAACTGCTCAGGGCGCGCTGTGTCGAAACCGGCAAGAGTTGCGACTGGTCGGGCGATATGCTGATCGACACGCCTTCGCCGTTCGGTGAAAGCGGTTTGCGACCTGATATCGTCTGGTTCGGAGAAATGCCGTTCGAGATGGACCGCATCTACGACGCCCTGTCGGGCTGCGGCCTGTTTATCTCCATCGGCACGTCGGGCAATGTCTATCCCGCTGCCGGGTTCGTTCAGGAGGCCCGCCGGGCCGGAGCGCATACGGTGGAGTTGAACCTCGAACCCTCGCAGGGCCAGAGTTTGTTCGATGAGAAGATCTACGGCCCGGCGACCGAGGTCGTTCCGGCGTTCGTCGAACAGTTACTATCCTAATCACATCTGATTAAGGTCAGTACCTTAAGGACCGGTGCGTCAGGTGTACTGGCCTTTTCGTAGACCTCTCCCTTTTCGCCGACATATTTGTACGTCATCATTTTTGATCTGTTAAATTCTATAAAATACGCATCGTTTTCCATGCTGGACTTCGCCCGCATTTTTCCTTCGGAACCTGTCTGCGACAATTCTGCTATTTTAAAATATATGTACTTATGAGCCGTGCCATTTGCCGTGATCAAACTGATCCGGCTGCCAGAAATTTCAAAAGATTGTTCGCCTTTACAACCTTTCGACGCTGATGCCCATTTACCTGCAATACCGGCCTTTTCCGCAACGCCGGAAGACTGACCAGGTGAGCAGCCCGCAACCGCAAGCGACACTACCAAATTTATAACTATGTTTGAAAACTTGACCACGTGCATCCCCCGACTCAGCAGACGTCACGGATACAACTTCAGGCGTTAAAAATACAAAAAGCCTTGGGTATAGTTACACCTTTTTCCTCCTGTGATTCAAAACACCTTCACGCCCGTGCAGCCGTTCATCTCGATCAGCAGCAGCAGGTCGATCAGGGCCTGAACCGGAGCCGTACCGAAATCGACGTGCAGATTGTCCCCGTCGATGATCAGCGAATGGATATGGCCGGAAAAGCGTGAATCGAGATCGACATTGACGTCGTCCGGGTCGAACCAGGTCTCGAACCACGCCTCGATCCCCTGTACGCCGCCGCCTTCGTGCGGCATGGGCGCGTCGGCCAGCGTCAGGTTCATGTCGTGCCAGCTTAAGGCCTCAACCGTCATCTCCATTTCGCCCAGAGTCACCTCGATCGGTTCAAAGGTCACCTCTTCTTCGGGGGCCAGTTCGATAATGCGCGGCGATTCCGACTCTTCCGGATCGACGGTGATGAAGTCGGCACAGTACAGGCCGCGATAAAGACCGGAGTCCTCGGCGACCATGACCTTGATTTCCGGCGTCCCCTCCGGATAGGCCTTCAACTGCGTGTCGGCAAAATTTACGAACTGCCCGACATAGGAGTCGCGCGCCAGTTCGATCAGTTCCTCAAACTCCATAACGACCTGCTCGACCAACCTATTCAAACTGCGCGAAGAAGGACTGCGACCGCGGCAGTTCCTGATAGCGGTGGACCTTGACGCCCATGACCAGACCGAAGCCGATCATCACCGTCATCATAACCGAGCCGCCGAACGACAAAAGCGGCTGCGGCACGCCGACGACGGGGGCCAGTCCCATGACCATCGCCCCGTTGATCAGCACATAGAGCGCGAAGGTGGCGGTCGTCCCCGCCGCCGCCAGCCGTCCGAAGTGGCTGTGCGACAAGGTGGCGATGCGCAGCGCCATATAGATCGCTGCCGCATAGAGCGCAAACACCGTAAACCCGCCGACGAAGCCCAGTTCCTCGCACACCGCCGCCAGAATGAAGTCGGTGTGCTTTTCCGGCAGGAAGCTCAGTTGCGACTGCGACCCCAGCCCCAGCCCCTTGCCTAAAAAGCCGCCGGAGCCCATGGCGATCTTCGATTGCAGGATGTGATACCCTGCCCCCGACGGATCGGCTTCCGGATTGAGGAAGGTCAGGACGCGGTCGCGCTGATAGTCGTGCATGACGAAGATGACGAAGAACGGAATGGCCACGGCGGCGGCGGCGGCCGCGGCCCCGATGATGCGCCAGTCGAGGCCCGCCACGACCATCACCGTCACGCCCGTCAACAGGATCAGCATGGCCGTCCCCAGATCCGGCTGGTGCGCCACCAGCAGCACCGGCACCAGAATCATCGACAGCGGGATGATCAATTTCCACGACAGGGTAGCGTCCTTGATCCCCGCTTCGTGGTACCAGCGCGCCAGCGCCATGACGATGGCCAGCTTCATGAATTCGGACGGCTGGATGTCGGTGATGCCGATGTCGAGCCAGCGCTGGGCGCCCATCTTGACCTCGCCGAACAGCTCGACCGCCACCAGCAAGAGCAGCGAAATGGCATAGGCCGGGTAGCACAGTTGCAGCCACCAGCGCAGATCGACCAGCGACAGCGCGATCATCAGCACGAAGCACAGGCCGAAGCGCAGCAGGTGGTTATAGGCCCACGGCTCCCACGACATGCCGCCGACGCTGTAGAGCACCAGCGCCCCGATCCCGGCGATCAGCGACAGGACCAACGCGAAGCCCCAGTCGACCTGAAGCAGTTTGACATCGTAACGTTCGCGTTCGCCCCGCCGGGTCATTGCGCTTTCGGCCATGATGTCCTCAATCGGCAGGTGGAATGGTGGGGTCGGGGTTCGGCACATCGACGATGTCGGGTACCGGTCCGGCGGCAGCGGCGGCGGCGTCTTCGACCGGCACGGGTCGCACGATGCGCGCCTGCATGGCGGGGTCCTTGAGCAGCGCCACCTTCATGATCTCGCGCGCCTTGGGCGCCGCGAAGGCCGCGCCGCCGACCCCGTGCTCCAGCACCACGGCCAGGGCGTATTTCGGATTATCGGCGGGCGCGTAGCAGACGAACAGGCCGTGGTCCTTGAACTTCCAGATGCTGGCCTTACGCGTCTTGGCGTTGTCGTAGGAATGGACCTGCGCCGTACCGGTCTTGCCGCACAGTTTGATGTCGCCGAGATTGAGCTGGGAATTGCGATAGGCCGTGCCGTCGGCGTCGTTCGACACCATATACATACCTTCGCGCACGACCTGAAGATGTTCAGCCGGAATATCGATCGGTTTGAAGACAACGTTCTTGTCCACCGCACCGATTTTCTTGATCAGGTGCGGCGTCACCGCCTTGCCACCATTGGCGATGCGCGCCGTATAGACGGCCAGTTGCAGGGCTGAAACGTTGGTGTAACCTTGCCCGATAGCCACCGACAGGGTCTCACCCGGATGCCATTTCGGATCCTTCGGACGCAGGCGGGAACTTCCGTCGAAATAGGTGCGCTTCCACTCTGTCGTGGGCACCAATCCCTTCTTTTCGCCGGCGATCTCAAGATCGAACAGTTCGCCCAGACCCAGCTTGTGCGCGGTGTCGTGGATGCGGTCGACGCCGGCACGGTTGCACATATGGTAGAAATAGACGTCACACGAATATTTCAGGGCGTGGCGCATATCCACCGACCCGTGGCCGCTCTTCTTGTGGCAATAGAAGGTGCGGTTGCCGAAGCGGTAGGAACCGGGGCAATGGACGCGCTCTTCCGCCGTCACCCCGGCGGCCAGCAGCGCCAGCGCCGTGTTCATCTTGAAGGTCGAGCCGGGCGCGAAGGTCGAGCCGATGGCCTTGTCGAGCAAAGGCAGGCGCTCGTAATCGGCCAGCAGGCGATAGGCCTTGCTGGAGATGCCCGACACGAACAGGTTGGGATCGAAGGCCGGGGCCGAGGTCATGCACAGGATTTCGCCGGTATGGATGTCGAGCATGACGGCACTGCCGGAATCCTGCTCGAAGACCTCTAACGCGCGCGCCTGAATCTCGGCATCGAGCGTCAGGGTGATGTCCTCGCCCGGCGTCGGCGGCTTGGTGCCGTTGGGGTCTTCGGCGACGATATTGCCGCGGGCATTGACCTCGATCTTCTGAGCGCCCGCGACGCCGCGCAGTTGCTTCTCAAACGCCTTTTCCACACCCTGTTTGCCGATGCGGAAGCTGGGGTGGAGCAGCAGCGAGTCGGGGTTTTCACCCTCGGCCTTGACGTCCTTTTCCGACACCTTGGACACGTAACCGACGACGTGGGCAAACGCCCCGCCGTAATGATAGACGCGGATTTCGTCCATCACCGCCTGCACGCCGGGGATTTCGGAGGCGTAGAGATTGACGCGCGAAAAGTCTTCCCAGCTGAGGTCCGACGCCACCACCGTCGGCACGAAGCGCTGCGACTGGCTGACGTCGCGCACGATGCGGCGGCGATTGGCCTCGGTCTGCGGCAGGACGTAGGAAATCTGGTCCAGCGTCTGATCGAGGTCTTCGATTTCGTTGCGGATCAAAAGCACACGGAAGCTGGGGCGGTTGCCGGCGATGACATTGCCGTTGCGGTCGAGAATTTGCCCACGTGGCGGCGGCAGGATGCGGAAATTGAACTGATTGGCCGCCGACAGCTTCTTGTACTTTCCGCCCTGCACCAGTTGCAGCAGGGCCAGTTGCCCCTGCAAAGCAAATATGCCGAGCGCCGTCAGCCCGCCCATCAGGAAGATGCGGCGGTGAAACGTCCCCTGCTTCTCGTTGACGTCCTCGAAAAAGATGGAAGGTTCGCTCACGTGAACCTCACATCGGCGTGCAGGAAGCGCTCAAGCAGGGCGTGGACGAAGAAAACCAGCACCCCGGTCGCCAGCATCTGCTCGAAGACGCTGATCAGGCGCGGCACCATACCCGTATCGATGACGGTCAGGATCGTGCCCAGGGTGAAGAACAGCAGCACCGCCAGCCCGTAGGCGACCGTCACGACCCACAGGTCCTGACCGACGATATAGCTGCGGATCAGAAGTGTCGCTCCGTATACCGCCATCAGGCACAGGACGTAGAAGCCGAGCGGTGCGCCCCAGAAATAGTCGAGGAAAAAGCCGAGCCCGGCCAGCAGCAGCGGCGCGATATAGCTGGGGCGGATCAGCGGCCAGCTGAAGGCCAGAACCATCGGCCACACCGGCTCCGGCAGGTCCCAGCCGAATGGCAACGGAATGTCGGTGGCCAGAATAAAGGTCGCGACGACGCACAGCACCGCCGGGATCAGCAGCCAGTCCTGCGGCCCGATCGTGCGGCCGCCGCTGGTCCGGCGCGGCGGGCGTTTGTCGAACACCGCCTTGGCCAGACGCGCGCGACGCAGGGCGCTCTGGTTGCCCCGGCGCGTGCGGCTGGTGTTGTTTCGGCTCTGGAGCACGGTCCTAGCCTCCGCTGGCCGCGCTGGCCGAGGTCTCAGCGGGCGGTGGCGGCGGGGCCGGATTGCTGGCCGACGACGACGCGGCGGCGTTGGTCACCGGGCGCGGCTTCGGGCGATTGACGGGTGCCTGTTGCGACGACGACGAGGCAGAGGACGACGCGCCATTATTGACCGGCGTCACACCCGGCGCGGCGGCGCTGGAGGCCGAGGCGCTCGACCCGATCCCCGTGATCTTTACCGGCGGCGGGGGCGGCAGGACATCGGTGACCAGCGGCGTGCGCAGGACTTCGTCGGCGCGCGGCAGTTGCGAGAAATCCTCGAATTTCAGCACCTTGACGATGTCGATGGGGGCGCGGTTGGTATAGAGGTCGACGCGCCACACGCCGTCGACACCGCGCCGCGCTTCGCCCACGGGCAGGCCGCGCGGGAAGATACCGCCGTCGCCGGAAGTCAGGATCTGATCGCCTTTTTTCAGGACGTCCTTGCCACCGCGCACGAATTCGAGGCGCGGGAAACCACCGCCGTCGCCGACCATCATGGCGCGGGCGTCGGAGCGGGCAACCATGACCGGGATGCGGCTGACCACGTCGGTGACCATCAGGACGCGGCTGACGTCCGGGCTGACCCCCACGATGCGCCCGACGAGACCGTGTTCGTTGATCACGGGGTTGCCGAACCTGATCTTCTTGGACGCGCCCGCATCGATCAGGCGGTTGTTGTTGAACGGCCCGCGCGACACGGACACCGAGCGCGCCGTCACCGTGTCGACCGCCGGTTCGGTGCGCAGGTTGAGCAGTACCTCGTAACGGCGGTTGAGTTCCTTGGCCTGAATATAGGAGTCGCGGTACTTCTCCAGCTCCGCGACCTTCTTTTTCAGGATGCGGTTTTCATCGGCGGCGAAGAAATAGTCGTCGAGCCAGTTGGCCCCGTCGCCGACCACGTGCGCCGGGGTCGAAAGCAGGTTGTTGCTTTTGGCCGCCACGCCGTCGAAGCCGCCGCGATTGCCATAGGACGCCGCATCCAGACCGCCGCGCTTGTCGCCGAGAAACATCAGGGCGCCGACCACGCAGACCCCGGCGACGATGATCATCACCCCCCAGGTCAGCGGGAGCTTGAGGTTCTCGAATGGCTGGTTATCCCCGTATGACACGCCGGTTTCCTCAAGAGCCCACCCAGACTCTTATTACAGACTCGATATTGCAGGTTTCCGACCACCAATATCAAGGACATTTTCGTCAATTGAATGACGGCGCTAAAACCGCTGGACGATGCCTCAGAACATCCCCGAGCCGGTCACGGCTCAGAACATAGTCGAGTCGAGAATGCCCTTCATCCAGCGCGGATGCTCCAGCACCTTGCCGCAGCCGATGGCGACGCACGACAGCGGGTCTTCGGCGATGGTCACCGGCAGGCCGGTCTGATCGCGGATTTCCGAGTCGAGGCCGCGCAGCAGCGCGCCGCCGCCGGTGAGCATGATGCCCTTGTCGGCGATATCGGCGGCCAGTTCCGGCGGCGTGGCTTCCAGCGCGACCTTGACGGCCTCGATGATCTGGGCGACCGGTTCGGCCAGGGCTTCGGCGGCCTGACGCTCGCTGATGCGGACTTCGCGCGGCACGCCCTGCATCAGGTCGCGGCCCTTGACTTCGATGGCCAGGCCTTCGCCGTCGTGCGGGACGCGGGCGGTGCCGATGTCCTTCTTGATGCGTTCGGCAGTCGTTTCGCCGATCAGCAGGTTGTGGTTGCGGCGCATGAAGTTGGTGATGGCTTCGTCCATCTTGTCGCCACCGACGCGGACCGACTTGGCGTACACCACGCCCGACAGCGACAGGACGGCCACTTCGGTGGTGCCGCCGCCGATATCGACGACCATCGAGCCGGTCGGCTCATGGATCGGCAGGCCGGCGCCTATGGCGGCCGCCATAGGCTCGGGCAGCAGGCCGACGCGGCGCGCGCCGGCGTTGAGGCACGAGTCGTTGATGGCGCGGCGCTCGACGGCGGTGGCGCCCGACGGTACGCAGACGATGACCTTGGGGTTCACGAAACCCTTGCGGTTATGCACCTTGCGGATGAAGTACTTGATCATTTCCTCGGCGACTTCGAAGTCGGCGATGACCCCGTCGCGCATCGGGCGGATGGCTTCCATGTGGCCCGGCGTCCGACCCAGCATCTGCTTGGCCTCTATGCCCACGGCGTGAACGACCTTGCGGCCGCCGACGTTGCGCAGCGCCACCACCGACGGCTCGTTGAGTACGATGCCGCGCCCCTTCTGATAGACCAGCGTGTTAGCGGTGCCGAGGTCGATCGCGATGTCGTTGGAGAAGCTGCCGAAAAAGGGCTTTAACATTGGGCACTACCGATTGAGAAATTCTGTCTTTGGGGCGCCGGACGGTCCGGCATACGGCGGTTCGTACAGGCAACGCCCTTCGTATCCAAGCCCGGACTGTACGGAAAAACCCCACTTGCCCTTATCTGGAGTCAATTTCAAGGCCCCAAGACGACTATGGGTAAAAAACTTGGATTCAACCCCTTGGGGAAAAAAACAAGCTATTGATTCGTATTGAAATTACCCTTCGGGACAGCGTACGATCACACAAAATGTCATCGCCCTTGCGCGCCTGTTTGCGAAATGATCGCAAATGCGGCAAAACCTTGTCCTTAAATGACTTAGACGGTTAATTCCGGCGTTCCTGCCATTTGGCGATCAGGTGCCGTGCGGCCACGACCAGCCCCAGCCACAGGAGTCCGATCACGGCGATCAGCAGCGTCCCTTTCCAGTCGCCGCCTTCGGTCACCCGCGTGAAGAAGGTGCCGAAAATGGCGACCAGCGCCGTTTTGGGGATCGACCCCAGCCCCATGCCGAGCATGAAACCGACGAACGGCGCCCGCGACACGCCGAACGCCATATTGACGATGATGAAGGGGGCCGACGGCACGTTGCGCACGATGAACGAGGCCGAGAACGCGTTCTTGCCGATATATTCCGACAGGCGCTGCATATGGCCGCCGCCGATCTTGGCAAAGGTCTCTGCGCCGACCAGTCGCCCGACATAGAAGGTCACGGCCCCCGACACGATGGTCGCGACCCACGAATAGACGAAGCCCCACCACGGCCCGAAGGCCACGACGCAGGCGGCGATCAGGACGAACTGCGGCGCGCCGATAAAGGCCGACAGGGTAAAGACGGCGATGACGATGAAAATACCCCACGGCGAGTCGCGGTATTCGGCCATCCAGGCTTCGAATTCGTGGGTGACCTCATGGCCGAAGTCTGTCTTGCCGATCAGGAAGATGACGCCGATCATGGCGAACAGGGCCAGCGTCACCCAGATGGCGCGCATGGTCTTGGAGTCCATCTCGACGAGGAAGTCGTAGCCGCGCCGCCACAGGGGTATTTGGGCGGGCGGTTTGCTTTGCGCGTCGGAAGGGTCGGGTGCGTCGGTCATCGCCGCGATATGTGCCTCTCGCGTGTGCTGAAATCAAGACAAGAGATGTAACGGATGTGCAAGACTCGCTACTCCACGCCCGCACATTTTTTCGCCAGGCCGTCCTCCGTCTTCGCAAGAAAGCCTGCCATTTGTTCGAGCCCAGCATCGCCGCCAAGACGTGATTTATAAAAAGCCGGGTCAGCCGTCTTTGCCTCCAGCATAAGCTCATACATGCGCATTATCTTCAGGCGCATGGCACGAATTTCACGACATCCCGCTGGCGTATCTTTTCTTGCCGTCTCCTCGGACAGGGCTTCTGTATGAGGATTCAGCGACTGCGCCACGGCAACGATTTCCTCATAGATGGCCTCACCCTTCCGAGCCTCGGCAAACGAGGCCCCGAACGACGATATTCCCATCACCAATAAAAGGCATGTCATGGATTTCCGCATCATAGCCCGTCACCCCCTCTTTTAGACTTTCGGCGAGCATAACGCTTAACGGACACAGCGTGTTTTGTCACCTCGCCTGACTTGCACTTCAGCGGTTTGGGCACAAACAAAAAACCGCCGCCCCGGAGGAGGGGGCGGCGGCAAGGCGGTTCTCTTGCTAAGGAGATCGAGCGCGTCCAAAACGTGGGTAGCGGGTTTTGGACTCAAATGCGCGACAGGGACACCTATTCGAACTTGGCGCGGAAGCCGATATAGAAGCGGCTGCCGTTGTCAGCCGTGTCGTAGGTGATGGGGATCGAACCCGACTCGTTGAAGCTCAGATAGTCCGAGTTGTCGCGGCTGATGACTTCGCGCGTCAGGTTCTTGCCTTCCCAGAACAGCTCGATCGTGCGGTTGACCTTATAGGCGACGCGGGCGTCCAGATAACCGGTGGCCCGGCGGAAGATCGGCGAACCCGGATAGAAGGTGGTGGTGACCGATGCGCCCGATGTTCCGGTAAGCGGCGTCAGACCTGCCGCGTTACGCACGCCGCTGAAGCCGGTGCGATATTCGGAACGCGCCTGCCATGCGATACGGGCGTTGAGGCGACCGTCGTCGTACCACAGGTTGATGTTGTAGTAGTATTTCGACTGCGACAGCAGCGGCAGATCGCGGCCCGTCAGCGGGTCCTTGTCGACCGAGCTGCCGGCAACTTCCGATGTGCCGAGGTTGAAACCACCGCCGGTGTAACGCAGCTTCCACGGCAGGTAGGTGAAGGCCGTGCGGGCCGCCACTTCGTAGCCTTCGGTGATGCTGCCCGGACCGTCGGCATAGGTCGGAATGTCGTACTTCTTGCCGTTATACTCCATATTGTAATAGGTGACGGCGATCGGCGCGCCGACGCTGGTATTGATGCGGAAGACACCGAAGCTCAGTTGGGTGTCCTTGTTCGGATACCATTCCAGCGACAGGTTGGTGGTGCGCGCCTTGTAACCCTGCAAGTCGGGATTGCCGAGGCGACCGGAACAGGTCGAGTCGATATCGTCGCCGTTGGCATCGGTCAGCTGCTCATACTGCGCGGCGATTTCGTTACAGGTAATGACCGCGCCGCCGGTGACCTGCGTCATGCTGGGACGGGCCGCGACCTTGGCCAGCGAATAGCGGACGGCCAGCTTGTCTTCGATCGGCCAGACGGCCAGGTTGAAGCTGGGCAGGACGTCTTCGGTGCTGCGATCCGCCGAACGCTTTTCCGTCGACTTGAGCGTGTAGGTATAGGTGTAGACGCCCGCCGTCGCCGTTGCGGTCGGCACAGCGTCCCGGAAGATGACGTAGGTGGTGCCGGTGACGTTCCACTTGTTATAGCGAACGCCGAGGTTGCCGGTCACGTCCATGCCCAGAACGCGTTGCTCGAAATTGCCCATCAGGTAAGCGGTCTGGGCCGATTCCTCACCCGAATAGTAGGGCTGTTCGTAGACCTTGCCGTCCGAGGCGGTGCAGGACTTGAGGCAGTTCATGTTGTAGTTGTTGAGCCCGAACCAGTCCTTCATCATGCTGAAGGCCTTGTTGACGTCGATCGAGGTCCACGTCGTCGGCAGCGAGCCGCGGTTCGAATAGCCCGACATGAAGTCCTTGCCCGGCAGGTCGATCAGAGTATTGGTGACCAGCGACAGGTACTGATCCGACGTCAGGGTATAGACGCTGCGCAGCGAGCTGGTGCCCGTCCCCGCGGTCGTGCCGTAAACGCAGGGTACGGTCGTCGTGGCATAGGCGGTGTAGCAGGTGCGGAAATTGTCCTGAAGGATGGCGGTCGGCAAGGTGACGCCGTTGCCCAGCTCCGCGCCGACGCCGCTCCAGGCCGTGTTCTGGTACTTGCGCGCCTGAACGCCGAACTTGATGCTTTGCAGCGGCCCCATCGACTCGAAGGTCTTGGTGAAATCGAGCTGCGCCACGTCTTCGGTCGTTTCCGACATATAGGGCGTGTAATCGATCCGCACATTGGACGAATAGGGGTTGCGCGCCGTGCCGACGCCCGCCGGAGCCACCGCCGCCGGCATATAGAGCGCCGGATTGCTGGTGTTTACCGACGACGGCAGGGTGTAGGTCCACAGGCCGTTGGTCGGATCGACCTTCCACGAGATCGAGGAAATGCCCGAGATCGAATAGGAGATGACGTTCGATTCGGACTGATAGTCCGCCGAGGAGCGCCCGAAGCGACCGGTGATCAGCCAGCCGTCTTTCTTGTAGTCGAAGCCGGTTTGCAGATAGGTCGTACCGGTTTCCGCCGAGAAATCGCGGTTCTGGGTCGTCAGGCCGGCATTGGCGATATCCGCCGACATCAGGAAGTGATTGTCGCTGAACGTCATGTTCGTCATGGTCGTTTGCACAACACCGGTCGAGACGAGCGTGGTTACAGGCGCGGTCAGGCTGAAATTGTTGTCGTTCAGGCGACGTTCGATCTTGTTCGGGTTATAGTTCAGGAACACCGTCAGGGCGTCGTTGACCTTGTAGTCGAGACGGATCTGAAGGGACTGACGCGTGTCGTAACGCAGCCAGCGGCTGTAGCGCGGCAGCGACGGGACGTAGTCGTTCCACTGGTTATAGCAGTTGGCGCGGCTGTTGGTGGCGCCGTTCGAGGTGCTGTTCGACAGGGCGGCACACCCTGCCTTGGTGGTGACAGCGGCGGCGGCGGCGTCCCACGACGCCGGGATGGTATAGGTCTTTTCCGCCGAACCGTCGAGGTCGGCCGTCTGGATATAGCCTTGCTGATTGTTCGAGGTGCGGGCGATATCGCCGCCGTAGACCGTCTTGTCGTAGCTGTAATTGACCAGAACGCCCAGACGACCGTCGAGGAACTTGCGCGAGGCGACGATGGTGGCGCGCGGCGTCCAGCCGTCGATCAGGCTCATCTGCTGGTATTGCAGATTGAACTGGACGTAAGGCTTCTTGAAGTCGAGGCCGTTGCGCTGCTCGATGCGTACCGTGCCGCCGATGCCGCCGGACGTCATGTCCGCCGTCTGGCCCTTGACCACGTCGACGCTCTTGATGAGGTCCGACGACAGGTCGGTCAGGTTGGCCGAACGCCCGTCCGCCGATGCCGCGCCGAGCGTCGACATGCCGTTGACTTCGATGCGGACCAGATCGGCACCCATGCCGCGGATACTGATGCCGCCGGTCGCCCCGTCTTCGGCACGGTCAAGCGCCACCCCGGCGATGCGCGAAATGGCTTCGCCGACGTTCTTGTCCGGGAATTGCGCCACGTCGTCGGCGACGATCGAATCCTGGGTCGTCGCGGCCTTCTTCTTGCGCTGAATGGCCGACTGTTCGGACTTGCGGACGCCGACAACGACGACGTCGGTGACTTCTTCACCTTTGGCCGGTGTCGCGGTTTGCGCCTCGGCGATGCCGGACGCGCCCAGAATAGCGATCAGGGCCAGCCCCGTGCCGCTCATCAGATATCGGGCGAAGGCGCCTCTGGATAATGTGTGCATTTATATTCCCTCTAATACGCCGTCTGCGCGGCGTGCCTCTAAGCACTGCCCACAAAATGCAGGAAGGACGCGACAGCGACCCTCAGGGCGCACGTTCTCAGCCCGCAAAAGCAGGTCACGAAACGCACACGACCGGCACACCACAAACGGGGGCACAACGGTCGTCCTGTTCAGAATCGCTGGTTAACTTCACTCCCCTGCCAGGGCCCTTGTTTTTATGCGGGCCTCAGGCTGACACACCTTGTCGGATAGCCGTGATCATTATTGATCGAATTTGAAATCGTCAAGCTACACTTCAACCAAATTCGGCAATAATATTACAGATAGTACAATTGAAATTGAAAAGTGATGAAAATAACACAGACAATACATGTAAAAAAATTGAATTAATACGTCAATATTGAAATAAAAATATATTATATATTCTATTTCAACTTAGAAATATTTTTGCCTTTCTATATTTCAAACTTGAAATAAATCAAATCAGTTTCAATAAATTCAAGTTACTGGCTTATCTTTCATTATCTTGAATTTAAATTTTTTCGCCACTTTCGTGATTGATAATGATCGATTTGACAATTCTTATCCCCGCAAAGCGATACGCCGTGCCTCGACATCGCCCCTCTGGATACAACGGAAACCATTTCCTCACCGGTCTCCGCTGCCGCATAGCCGCCCTGGGGCCACTACCTTGAGAAAATGTCGCAAAACCGGTGTAACAAGGCTGGACAAACCTCTCCGCGCGCGCAAAAGAGGGGGCACTTCCCGTTCATACTTCCAGCAGCCAAGAAGCGAAGCTCATGACCTTCCTCGAATCCGATACCCTCAAGCGCGTCAAACCGTCCCCTACCCTCGCCGTCACCGCCAAGGCGCGTGAACTGGCCCGTCAGGGCAAGAAGGTCATTTCGCTGGGCGCGGGTGAGCCGGATTTCGACACGCCGGAAAATATCTGCGACGCCGCCATCAAGGCGATCAAGCGCGGCGAAACCCGCTATACCGACGTCGACGGCATCCCCGAGCTCAAGGCCGCCATCGTCGAGAAGTTCAAGCGCGAGAACGGCCTGACCTACAAGACGACGCAGGTTTCGGTCTCGCCGGGCGGCAAGCCGGTCATCTATAACGCCATGATGGCCTCGGTGAACGTCGGCGACGAAGTGATCATCCCGGCCCCCTACTGGGTGTCCTATCCGGACATGGTCCTGCTGGCCGGCGGCACGCCCGTCTTCGCGGTCGGCGAAATGGCCGACGGTTTCAAGCTGAAGCCGGAAACGCTCGAAGCCGCCATCACGCCCAAGACCAAGTGGCTCATCCTCAACTCGCCGTCGAACCCGTCGGGCGCCGCCTATACCGAGGCCGAACTGAAGGCTTTGGGTGAAGTGCTGAAAAAGTATCCGCACGTGTGGATCCTCACCGATGACATGTACGAGCACCTGACCTTCGACAACTTCCACTACACCACCATCGCCCAGGTCGTGCCGGAGCTTTACGACCGCACCCTGACCATGAACGGCGTGTCGAAGGCCTATTCGATGACCGGCTGGCGCATCGGTTACGCCGCCGGTCCCGAGCCGCTGATCAAGGCGATGTCGAAGATCATCTCGCAATCGACCTCCAACCCCTGCTCGATCGCGCAGTGGGCCGCCGTCGAAGCCCTCAACGGGCCGCAGGACTTCATCCCGCAGCGCGCCGCCGTGTTCCAGAAGCGCCGCGACCTTGTCGTCGCCGGTCTGAACGCCGCCGAGGGTATCTATTGCCCGGTGCCGGAAGGTGCCTTCTACGTCTATCCGTCGATCGAGGGCCTGATCGGCAAGACCGCGCCGTCGGGCAAGGTCATCCAGACGGATGAGGACTTCGCCTCGGAACTGCTGCAAACCGAGACCGTCGCCGTGGTGCATGGTGCGGCCTTCGGCCTGTCGCCGTTCTTCCGCATTTCCTACGCGACGTCGGAAGCCGTGCTGACCGAAGCCTGCGAGCGCATCCAGCGCTTCTGCGCCTCGCTGAAGTAAACTTGCCCCCCCTTCCCCCTCTCCCCCACGGGGAGAGGGTTGGGGTGAGGGGGAGTCTTGGAACTCCGACCTTTTACTTCCTTACCCTTGCCCCCTCACCCGGCGCTTCGCGCCACCCCCTCCCCCCAAGAGTCAAGAATGGGGAGAGGGGTTTTGAGGTGCGCCCATGATCGAAGTGTGGATCGTACCGCCCCTGATCCTGTTCGCGGCGTTCGTCCTGTCGGCCCTGCTGGCCGCCGGGTTTACGCAACTGGCCATCCGAGGCGGGCCGGTCGACATTCCCCGCGACCGCGGCGCGCACAAGGCCCCCACCCCTACCAGCGGCGGGCTGGCCGTCATGGCCGCGGCCGGTTTAAGCCTCGGCCTGCTGATCTGGCTCTGCGTCCCCGGCAAATCCGACAGCGTCCATTCGGGTGCCCTGCTGTTCATCTTCGCCAGCCTGGCCGGTCTGTCCGGCGCGATCGACGATTTCATGGACCTGCCTGCCAAGGCACGATTGTTGTTTCAGATATTGCTGTGCCTCGGGTTCGCGTGGTTGTTTCCCGCACGCGAACTGGTCTTCGGACCCGGCCTGGCGCTCGTCCTGCCCCTGCCGGTCGGCGTGATCGGCTCAGCCCTGTGGCTGGTGGTCGGGCTGAATGCCATCAACTTCATGGACGGTGCGAACGGTCTGGCCATCGGCACGCAAATCGTCTGCCTGCTGATCTTTGCCGGGTTTATCGTCGTGCTGGGACCGCAAACCTATTCAGGTCTTTTGATGAGCGGCGTGCTGCTGGTCTGCGTCACTGCGGCGGGCGCATTTACAGGTCTGTTGCCGTTCAACCTGCCGCTGGGCCGGGTGTTTCAGGGCGACGCCGGATCGCTGTTCGGCGGGGCACTGGTTACCGGCAGCGTGCTGGTTCTCAACACGCATGAAATCGCGTCGGTGTGGCTGGGCGGTTTTTTGCTGGCACCGTTTCTGGTCGATGTCATCCTAACGCTCATATGGCGCGCGCAACGGAAAAAAGACCTGTTCACCGCGCACAAAGACCACCTCTATCAGCAGTGGCTGATCCATCGCGATCCCAGCCATTTCCGTCTGGCACTGCGCGTGTGGGCCCTCTGTGCCCTGTCGAGCGCCATCGGCGTCGGGGCTCGGATATTGGATGAAGCGCTCCATACCGATCTGCGTTTTACCGCGCTGTGTCTGGTGATCGCGCTCTATACGGCGGGCTGGTTCTGGGTGCGTAAACGCTTAAGCGCCTAGTCTTCGTCTTCACCCGTCACCCGGCCGCGATTGGATTTCACCGTCGCGCGGATCGACTTGGCGACCAGACGGCGGCGCACGGCCCCTTGGGTCGGCTTGGTCTTGATGCGCGGTGGCGGCGGCGGCGCAGCGGCCTTTTGCAGCAACTCGACGAAGCGTTCGCGGGCTTCCTTGCGGTTCATATCCTGCGTGCGGTGGGTCTGAACGAACAGAACCAGCATCCCGTCCTGCGTGACGCGGCGACCACCCAGCTTGATCAGGCGCTCTTTCACGTCGTAGGGAATGGTCTGGTTTTCCCAGATGCCGAAGCGCAGTTCGACGGCGGTCGAAACCTTGTTGACGTTCTGCCCACCCGCGCCCGATGACCGGACGAAGCTCTCGCTCAGTTCGGCCTCGTCGATCGAGATTTTGGGCGTGATGAAGATCATTCCGCCTTGTGGGGGATTTTAGCTGTGGCTTCAACCCCGCTGCGCCATTTCAGGTCGAGCATGAACAGCGGCGCCAGACCATCGATCATCGGCGTCGTGGGCAGACCCGCCGCATCAAGCTGATCCGCCGTCCAATGGTTGCACAGACGCAGGATGGAAAAATGCCCGGTACTGTCGAAGAAGGCATCGCTATTAGCGACGTTCGCCCGGATAGGCGCGCCATTGGTTTGCGCGAAGGACGCTTCCATGCGCTGCGCCAAAGCGTCGAAACCGGCTTGCGAGATCATGACCGGGACGACTTCGGCATCGAAGGCCTCATCCGGGCGGCGGCTGACGCCAAATACGCGCACTACCGATGGATTGCCCGGTTTGAACAGGGCCCGCATACCGTCGAACGCGCGTGCCACCGAAAACCCTTTGGTCGTATAAAATCCGGCATCGCCCCAGCCATAGACGACCCACGCCTTATCGCCTGCCGCCCGCCCAGCGGACGCCAGAAGCCCGCCGCGCGCCTGCACCGCTTCGGCCGGTAAGGCAATGTCCGTATGGAAACCGTTATTGATGACATAGATGGTCACGTCGCCATTCGACGGCGGATAAAGTCCCAGATCACCCGACCGCGATGTCAGGATGACCGCCGCAAAAAACAGACCGAAAACGATCACCAGCGCCTTGCCCGTGCGACGATAAAAAAGCTTCATCTTCCCCTCCCAAGGTATACCCCCTATCGATATCACGAAACCGTGATCAAAATTAAGGCAATAAAAAACCCGCCGGTTAAGGCGGGTTTTCATCTGATACAGCTTAATCTTCCAGCGTCGCCGAAATCATCCAGAGGAACTTTTCGTGCGCGGCGAGGCGCGTGGTCAGCAGATCGACCGTCGGGTCGTCACCAGCGTCATCGGCGACCTTGAGCGCGTTCTTCAGCGTGGCGATCAGGGTCTTGTGCCCTTCGGCCAATTCTTTCAGCATGGCGTTGGCCGAGTTGGTTGCGTCGCCTTCCTTGATCGAGGACAGGTTGCCAAACGCCGAGCCCGACATGGGGGCCAGTTCGCCCAGAGCGCGGATACGTTCGGCGATTTCATCGAGTGCGGTCCACATTTCGGTATATTGCGCCATGAACATGGTGTGCAGGCTGTTGAACTGCGGCCCGCGCACGTTCCAGTGATAGCCGTGCGTCTTGAGATAGAGGTTATAGCTGTCGGCCAGGACCTTCGACAGTTCGAGACAGACAGGGGTATCGGCCAAATTTTCAGACGCTTTCGCCATAATGAATCCTTTTGAAATAGAGCCCTGCTGATATGAGCAGAGGCCCATAAACTTTCAATGATAATTCCGGCTTTCACGACATTTTGTCGCGGGTAGATGGTGGCAGTATACCCTCTCGCCCCTCACCGATCCTCCGTATCCGATACAATAGGTGATCACTTTTTTATCGCCGTCCTCTTGCATTAACCGTCCAAAAGCGTATTTTAATGCCACTTATGCTGAATTTGAGCATAAGGGTCGAACGCAAAGACGAACGACCGTACAGGAGACGAAGACATGCTGCACAGCAAAAACCCGATCGTGGACGAAGCGCTTGGCGCGCTGAGCTTCACCGCCGATGTCGAGGCCGAAACCGCCGGCATCTACGCGCGGTTGAAAGGCAAGATTTCGCCGATCGAATGGCAGCTTCAGGCCCCGCTGATCGCCGCGATCAATCGCAAGAAGCGCGAGCTGAACGCGGTCGTGCTGGCGCACAACTATATGACGCCCGAGATTTTCCACGGGGTCGGCGACTATGTCGGCGACAGTCTGGGCCTCGCCCGCGAAGCCGCCAAATCCGACGCGAAAATCATCGTGCAGGGCGGCGTGCACTTCATGGCCGAAACCTCGAAGATTCTGGCACCGGAAAAGACCGTCCTGATCCCCGACTTGCGCGCCGGCTGTTCGCTGGCCTCAAGCCTGACGGGCGAGCAACTGCGCCTGATCAAGCAGCGCTATCCGGGCTTGCCGGTCGTCACCTATGTCAATACCACCGCCGACGTGAAGGCCGAAACCGACATCTGCTGTACGTCGGCCAATGCCGTGCAGGTAGTCGAATGGGCTGCGAAAGAATGGGGCGTCGACCGCGTCATTCTGGTGCCGGACGAGTTCCTCGCCCGCAATGTGGCGCGGCAAACGAACATCGGCATCATCGCCTATAAGGGCTCGTGCGAAGTCCACGAACGCTTCAACGCGCAGGATATTCTGGACGTCAAGGCGGCAAACCCCGGCGCGGTGGTGCTGGGCCACCCCGAATGCCCGCCGGACGTCATCGCGGCCTGCGATTTCACTGGATCGACGACGGCCATGGCCGACTATGTGACGCAGCATAAGCCGAAGCAGGTGGTTCTGATCACCGAATGTTCGATGGCCGACAACGTCACCGCCGATGCCGGTCCGGACGTCGAGTTCCTGCGCCCGTGCAATCTGTGTCCGCACATGAAGCGAATCACGCTGGAAGGCATCTATGCGTCGCTTCTGACCCTGACGCATGAGGTGACGGTGGACGCGGCGATCATCGACAAGGCGCGCCTGTCGGTGCAGCGGATGATCGACATGCCGCCACCGGCCAAGCCCGCGCGCTACGACATGATCAAGGCACGGCACCATGTCGATGTCGAGTTGATCTCATGAGCGGGGACGCACTTACCGTGACCATTTCCTCAAAAATGATCCGGATAAAGGCCACCGATCCCAAAACTCTGGAACGCGCCTACGAGGAAATTAGAGGCATCAACATCTTGAAAAATTACTCTCCAATCTTTTCGGAGGTGGTGTTTTTCAAACGAACCCGCACTGACATAAGCATCGAAGCGCTTCCTCATGGAAACAATACACTTTGGCACGCATGTTATTTTTCGTTCCTAAGTTATGCTGAACACCTTAGGCAGAAAGATAAACCATTCACACCGTCTGACTTACGCATGTGTGTATGGAGTATTGCCGACAGAGTGCTTAAAACAAACGAAGCACATAAATATTACTACGATGTCACTCACTAACCCTCTCCCTTCGCCCCTCAATTCTTAACTTCCGGGGGGGAGAAGGTGGCTGACGCGCAGCGGAAGCCGGATGAGTGGGAGTCCGGGGCACAAGTGTTGCCCCCTCACCCTAACCCTCTCCCCACAGGGAGAGGGGATTTAAGAAAGGCGCTAAAATGCCTGAAGTCTATATCCATAACGGTCCCCTCGTCATCGGGGCGGGTCTTGCCGGGCTCTCGGTCGCGCTCAATACCGCGCCGCAGCCGACGCTGGTGCTGGCCCCCGTCGCTTTGGGCGTGGCCTGTTCGTCAGCCTGGGCGCAGGGCGGGATCGCCGCCGCGCTCTCCGATCAGGACTCCCCCGCCGCGCATGCCGAAGACACCATGGTCGCCGGCGCAGGCATCAACGACGCCAATGCGACGCGCCTTTTGACCGAGATGGGGCCGGGCGTCGTCCACCGCCTCAACGACCTCGGCGCGCCGTTCGACCATAATGCCGACGGGACTTTCGTCCTCAATCGCGAAGCCGCGCACGGGCTGGCGCGCGTCGCTCGCGTCGGCGGCGATCTGGCGGGCAAGAAGATCCTCGAAGCCGTGGTCGCCAAGGCCAAGGCCGCACCGCATATCGACATCTGGGAAGGCGCGATCGCTTCGGGCCTGATCAGGTCCGACGCCGACACGGTGATTGGCGCGGTCGTCGAGCTGGGCGGCAAAGTTATCGAGGTCTTTGCGCCGGTCGTGGTGCTGGCGTCCGGCGGGTCCGGCGGGCTCTATGCCGTCACCACCAACCCGGCCAATCTGCGCGGCGAAGGCATGGCCATGGCCGCTCTGGCCGGGGCCGAGATCGCCGATCCGGAGTTCGTGCAGTTCCACCCCACCGCGCTCAAGGCCGGGATCGACCCCGCGCCTCTGGCCACCGAAGCCCTGCGCGGCGAAGGCGCGACCCTGATCACCAAGGACGGTTACCGCTTCGCCTTCGACGATCACCCCGACGGTGAGCTGGCCCCGCGCGATATCGTGGCGCGCGCCGTGCATCGCGCCAATCTGACGCTCGGCGGCGCGTATCTCGATTGCCGCGAGGCCATCGGCGCGCACTTTCCGCACGAGTTCCCGACCGTCTTCGCGTCGTGCATGGCGGCGGGCATCGACCCGCGCGTCGAGCCGATTCCGGTGGCACCCGCCGCGCACTACCACATGGGCGGCATCCGCACCGACATCGACGGCCACACCAGCTTGCGCAACCTGTTCGCCGTCGGCGAATGCGCCTCGACCGGCGTACACGGGGCCAATCGCCTGGCGTCGAACAGCCTGCTCGAAGCCGCCGCCTTTGGCGAACGCGTCGGTCACGCCGCCGCGCGTGAGCTTGTAACCTTCACGCCCGACACAGTAAACGCCCTGCGTCCGGTCACGCCGCCGCGCCTGACACCTGAGGCCGTGCAAACCCTGCGCGACGGTATGGCGCAGCACGCGGGCGTCATCCGCGACGCCGAGGGCCTCGAACACCTGATCGAGCTTATCGGAAACCTCGAACTTTCGTTCAAAGGTGCGTTACCTTTGGTCGCGGCGCGCCTGATCGCCGAATGCGCCTTGCAAAGGCGCGAGAGTCGCGGTTCTCATTACCGTCAGGACTTCCCCGCCACCGCGCCCGAGGGTCACCGCACCTTCGTCCGCCTGAAAGAGGGTCGCCTTATACAGACGGAAATGAACAGAGAGATTGCCTGATGTACATCACCGGACTGCCCGACATCCTTGTCGAACCTGTCGTGCGCGACGCCCTGCGTGAAGACCTCGGCCTCGCCGGCGACGTCACCGCCGACGCCGTCATCCTGCCCAAGGCGCGTTTTCGGGCCGAGTTCAATGCCCGCGAAGCCGGGATCGTGGCGGGGCTCGATTGCGCCCGCATCGCGATGAACCTGATGGACCCGCACGTGCGTTTCGAGATCGTCAAACCCGACGCCTCAGAGGTCGTGGCCGGTGACGTCATCGCCCGCGTCGAAGGCAATGCCCGCGCCATTCTGGCGGCCGAGCGCGTGGCGCTGAACCTGCTGTCGCACCTGTCGGGCGTCGCGACCCTGACCCAGACCTACGTTAAGGCGCTCGACGGCCTGCCCGCGCGCATCGCCTGTACGCGAAAGACCCTGCCCGGCCTGCGCGGCCTGCAAAAGCACGCGGTCAAATGCGGCGGCGGGCACAATCACCGCTACGGCCTCGACGACGCCATCCTGATCAAGGACAACCACATCGCCATCTGCGGCGGGGTTGAAAAGGCGCTGGAACTGGCCAAGGCCGCCGCCGGTCACACCATGAAGATCGAGATCGAGGTCGACTCGATCTATCAGCTCAAACAGGCCCTGCCGTTCAAGCCTGATGTCATCATGGTCGATAATTTCGATCTGGAGACCCTGCGCGAAGCCGTCAGCATCGCCAAGGGCAAGACGATCCTCGAAGCCTCGGGCGGCGTCAATCTGAGCACCGTGCGCGCCATCGCCGAAACCGGCATCGACGTGATTTCGGTGGGCGCTTTGACACATTCGGCACCAGTGTTCGATATCGGGCTGGACGCGGTGTAAGCAAGCATATCCCAAAAAGTGTGCAGCGGTTTTTGGATCAGATGCGCGCCAGACCAAAATATGGACATTTGAGAGATTTATTGTACAAGTATGCGTACAAGGAATTGCCTCATGAGACACGTTACCTATTCCGCGTTCCGCGCCGACCTCGCCAGCCATATGGACAAGGTCAATGAAGACCATGCACCGCTGCTGATCACGCGTCAGAATGGCAGCCCCGCCGTGCTTATTTCGCTTGAAGACTTCAGCGCCTGGCAGGAAACGGCCTATCTCAAGGCCAGTCCGAAGAACGCTGCGCGGCTTGACGCGGCGATCAAGGAACTGCGTGAAGGCCGTGGCATCGTGCGCGACCTGATCGAAGACGAATGAAAATCGTCTTTTCAAGTCAGGCGTGGGACGATTACCTTCACTGGCAATCGACCGACAAGGCTATGCTCAAACGGCTGAACGCGCTGATAAAGGACATCACGCGGCATCCCTTCGAGGGCATCGGACAGCCGGAACCATTAAAGCACGAGTGGTCGGGCTACTGGTCGCGACGGATCGATCAGGAACACCGCATCATCTATCGGGTAACGGACGACGCCTTGCTGATCGCGCAGTGCCGCTACCACTACTGAGCCGTTGCGATACCCACTGACTTAAAGGCGTATCGATCAGGGCATCGAAAAGAAACGCCACGACGATCGCCGCAACGATCGACGTACCCCATAGGCCCCAGTGTACGACCGGGTCGATGCCGATCCGCGCCATCAGCATGCCGTCGAGGCCCAGCGCGATCGCGCCTACCAGAGAATGTGTCAGGAACAGCGAAAACGAGGCGCGGCCCATGCGCTTCGTCAGGTGATTTTCGTGCAGAGTGACGCTGGCCGACACCGCCAGCACGACGGCCAGCAGGCTCAGGATCAAAATGTCGCTGACAGCGTGACGCGGCAGGCTGGCCAATCCCGCAATGGCCGTCAGGCAAGCCAGCATACCCGCGGCATAGACACCTTTTGACACGCGGATATTCGCTACCAGTCGTTCCAGCAGACTACCGACGATGAACAGGGGGATGGCGCGCACCAGCCCCCAGCGGAACGGCAGATCGACAAAGGCGTGGCCAGCAAAGGTGGCGATGGCGTATCCGGCTCCCAGCACGGCCACTATCCCACCGGCCAGCGCCCATGGTCTCCAGCGACGCACCCACGGCACATAGAGCGTGAACAGCGCATAGCACAGGATCAGGGCCGACAGGGTCCAGGTCGGAACGTTCCAGCCGGGTTCTTCGCTCAGGCCCCAGCCGTGGATCAGAAAAAATTGCTCCCAGAACGACCACACGCCGTATTTTTCCATATGCCCCGGCGGGTGCCCTTTCAACGTCGCCAGAGTCACCACGACGAACATCAATAACAGGACGGCGACGTGCGACGGCCACAGACGGAAAAAGCGTTTCTTGACGAAATCGAATGGCGACACGCGCCCTTCCTGCAATCTCGGCCCATAGGCGCGCATCAGGATAAAGCCCGACAGCATCAGGAAAAAATCGGTCGCCAGCCAGCCTTGCGCCAGTACCGGCGACATCTGATGCAGGTCGCGCGGGGCGGATTCACCGAAATGAAACAGCAGGATAAACCCGGCCGCCATAAACCGCAGCACGTCGAGGCTGGCCCCGCCCGCGCGCGGCGTCACAGTCTGAAGAGGGTGTTGCGGGGCAGGCACGCGGGCGAAATCCTTGGTCTTGGACGATGATACTTACCGCCTGCGGGTTAAGATTTCCCTTGTGGCGCAAGGCTTTCATAGAGAGGTGAAGCGACCACCCGATGTCCGCCCTGACACAAAACGCAAAAAACCCCGGATCATCTGCACGATCCGGGGCTTTGACAGGCAGTACAGGCTACCTATTTCTTGGCGGGTGCGACAGGCTTGGGCGCCTCGCGCTTGATGCCGGCCTTTTCGCCCGGCTTCATGAACTTGACCAGCACGCGCTGCCCGATCAGCAGCGGGGCGTCGCCGGCGGTCACCACGACCTCGACCACGCGTTCGTCAGAAGCCTCGTTGCCGGAGTCCGAGATCAGCTTGCGGGCGCCGAAGGTGGCGGCCACGCGCTTGACCGTGCCGACAAAGACCTTGGTCTGGTCGGTTTCGGGGATGATTTCGACCTCCTGACCGGGGGTCACGTCAGGGATCGAGCTCTCGACGATTTCGGCGCGGATGATGCGCTCGGTCTGCGGCTCCAGATCGAACATGGTCGAGACGTTGAGCGTCGAGGCCCCCGATCCCGGATTGGCGTAGCGGCGGACGATGCGGCCGTCGAGCGGCGCACGAACCAGGGTCTGTTCCAGATCGAAATTGGCCTGAGCCAGCGAGGCCTGCGCTGTCTGCACCGAAGCCGCCTGAGCCGCCAGACGGGCCTCGGCTTCGCGGATGGCGTCGCGCTGCTGATCGAGCTTCTGACCGGCGACGAAATTGGTCGCCGCCAGCTTCTCATAGCGTTCGTATTCGCGGCGCGCGGTGTCGAGATTGACCTGGGTCAGGCGCATCGAGGCTTGCGCCTCGTTGACATTGGCGCGGGCGCGTTGGACCGACAACTGCGCGGAATCGGCTTCCTGTCGGGCGAGGATCTGGCCCTTTTTGACGACATCACCTTCCTGAACCAGCACTTCCTGCACCACACCGGCGCGGCGGGCGGCGACCTGAATGACGCCGCCTTCGACGTCGGCCTTGCCGTTGGCGATGGCCGCGTAGGGCGACGGCGGGGCCTTGACCTCGGCGACGGCGTCTTTCTTGGCACCGGGCTTACCGGGTTCGCCCGGCTTGCCGCCGCAGGCCGCGAGCGACAGAACCGCCGGAAGCAGGACCAGAGCGAGAAGCGATTTTTTGTATGACATGGGTATTTCTCTGATCACGAAACAGGCGTCTCAACGACGTCTTGAGGTTGATTGACGAAATGATCGCTGAGGATCTTGCCGTCTTCCATATGGATGACGCGGTCGGCATAGGCTTCGAGGCGCGGGTCGTGGGTCACAACGATCACCGCCGCCCCGTGTTCCTTGGCGGCGCGGTGCAGGAGCTTGATGACCACCTGACCCGACACCGAGTCGAGCGCCGAGGTCGGCTCGTCCGCGAACAGCAGTTGCGGGTTTTTCGACAAGGCGCGCGCGATGGCGACACGCTGCTTTTCCCCGCCGGACAAGGCCGATGGCGTCTGCTTGAGGCGCTTTTCCAGCCCGACCTCGGTCAGGGCGGCAACCGCGCGTTTCTTGGCTTCCGACTTCTTGACCTTGCAGTACTTCAGCACCTGCTCGACCTGTTGGGTGGCGTTGAGCGCCGGGAACAGGTTGAAGCCCTGAAAGATGAAGCCGCAGTGATCGAGGCGGAACTTGTCGATCTTGCCTTTTTTCTTCTTCCACAGGCTTTCGCCCAAGGCGATGACCTCGCCCTCGTCGGGCTTCATCAGGCCGGACAGGGCGGCGATCAGGGTCGATTTACCCGATCCTGACGGCCCCATGACCATGGTGACCTGCCCGTGATAGGCATTGAAATCGACGTCTTTCAGCACCGCCTGCTTCTGCTTGCCGATCTTGTAGGCCTTCGACAGGCCCTTGGCGTCTATGGCTAGTTTTCCACTCATCGCAACAGATCCGCAGGTTGGCTCTTTTTCAGGACACCGAGCGACAACAGGCCCGACAGGACGGAAATAATCAGGAGCATGATGGCGATGGTGATCACCGACCACAGGGGATAGAACATGGTCAGGCCCATCGCCCCGGCCAGCGCCGTAACGCCGACCAGCAGGATCGCCGTCATGCCGAGGCCCGCGACGCCGACCCAGAAACTCAGCTCCATGATAATCAGGTTGAGGCTGCCGATCGATACCCCCAGCGCCCTCAGCGAGGCGAACTCCTTGATATTGGCCAGGATCGCCCCTTGCAGGGTCTGCCACGTAATCACCACGCCGATGAAGACGCCGACGACCAGCATGAAGCCGAGCAGGATCGAGATGAACGAGTTCTTGAACATCGATTCCTGATTGCGCTTGGACAGTTCCGGCTTGGTCCACGCCTTGAACTGACCCTTGCCGATGACGTTCAGTTCGGCGGCCACGGTATCGGTGCGCGCCGGGTCGCTGACCTTGACGAGGATAGCGCCGACGCGCGGCCCTTCGCGGACGAGGCCCAGAAGCTTGGCCGACTGACGCGAGGTGAAGATCATCGAGTTGAACAGGCTGGGGTAGCCGCTGATGGTGGCGCGCACGGTGACGGTACGGCCGTTGATCTTGGCCTTGTCGCCGACCTTGACGCCCAGCTTGTTGAGCGAGGTCACGTCGAGGATGACCGAATAGGGCTCCTGCAAGGCCAGAATCACGTCTTCGGGGAAGTCGGTCGGCAGGGTCACCGCGCCGGGGATCGGGTCGACGACGTAGATCTGTACGCCTTCACGAACGGCCTTTTGCTCGCCTTCGGGGAAGTTGGTGAACTGCCCCCAGGTGACGTTGAACGGCGTCGCCTCGACGACTTCGCTATGCTGGAACAGCAGCGGGATATTACGGCGCGGCTGGCTGGTGCCGAGGCCTTCGGAATCCGGCGGCAGGATCATGATATGCGCCGGCGAGCGGTCGATCGTGGCGCTGAAGTTCTTGCCGATCCCCATGAACATGCCGACCAGCGCCAGCACCAGCAGACCGGCGACCGCCAGCGCGATGACAGCAGCCATGTAGCGGCGCCATTCGTAGATCAGCGTTGATAACGCGAGTGACATAAAACAGGCTTCCCCAGATAGCTTCGCCGGACAGGCTTTGCGGGGAGGCGGTGATCCGCGGTCAAAGATACAGATGGCACCCCGCCCCTCTTCTGGCCTACCTTGGATAGTTTCAATCCTTACGTCCAATTAAATCGCTGTAACGAATGCGATCAGGTCTCTTGAAAATATAAATAACGCGTTATATATCGCGATATACATTAAGGAGCGTGCGACATGGATATCGTCAGCGACATGGGTCCGGTGTTTCTGGGCAGCCGCCTGAAACGACTGGCCGAGCGATTGCAGGCCGATGCAGCGCGCATCGTCAACGAAGCGGGGCTACCGGTGCAACCCACCCATATGCCGTTGCTGGTGGCGCTTGATCGGCAGCCGATGGCCATAGGGCAACTGGTCGAGGTGATCGGCGTCAGTCAGCCCGGTATCACGCGCGGCATCGGGCAGCTTGTCGATATGGGCCTTGTGCAGTCCGAAAAGGGCAAGGATCAGCGTCGCCGCACCGCGTCATTGACCCCGGAAGGTCAGGCGGCGATGGCGCGCGCCAAACATCTGGCCCTGCCGCGCATCGAACGCGGCGTGAAGGAGATCCTCACGGCCCTCGACGGAGATTTCATGGCCGAGATTGGCCGTCTCGAAGCGGTGCTGGAAACACAGTCGCTCTATGCCCGTGCCGGAGACTCCAAACCGGCCCTGACCGTCCGCGAATATAGCTCGGAACTGGCGGCGGATTTTCACGATATCAATGCCGAATGGATCAGCAGCATGTTCCGGCTTGAGGCCACCGACATCGAGGTCCTGCGGCACCCCGAAGACAAGATCATCGCCCCCGGCGGCGCGATCCTCTTCGTCGAAGCCGCCGGTCTGGGTATCGTCGGCACCTGCGCCCTGCAAAAAACCGGTCCCGGCGCGTTCGAGCTGACCAAGATGGGTGTCCGGTCGTCGGCGCGCGGTCTGAAAGCCGGTGAGTTTCTCCTCGACGCCATGATCGCGCGAGCGCAGCTCATGGGGGCGGAGACCCTTTATCTGCTGACCAATGCCCGCTGCGAAGCCGCCATCCATCTGTACGAGAAGCTCGGCTTCCGTCACGACGCGGAGATCATGGCCACCTATGGTGCGCGATATGAACGCTGCGACGTCGCCATGCGCTATGTCGCGCGCGAAGGTTAACGAATGCCTTCGTTAGGGGCGGCGGCAGATTCTGCCGCCCTTTCGCTACCCCTGAATCAGCCCCTACATATTCTCAAGTCTTTTCAATAAATTACGATTTTTTTCCGCTCTGGCACGGCTCTTGCTTCTTGAAAAACATGGTTAACGCCGTTTGTTTCACAGGGAGCCCGCATGGATAACGCCACCTACGTCGCCTTGTCGCGTCAGCTCGTCCTGCGCCGCGAACTGGACGTCACCGCCAACAATCTGGCGAACATGAACACCAGCGGTTACAAGTTCGAGCAGCTTCTGGTCGAAACCGAACCCGGCAAACCCGCCTATAACCTGCCGATCCGCGCCCCCGCCAATTTCGCCTTCGACAAGGGGATCGGTCGCGACTTTTCGCAGGGGTCCTTCATCCAGACCGGCAGCGACTACGACCTCGCCATCGAAGGCGAAGGCGCGTTCTTCGTCGTCAACGGCCCCAGCGGCCCGCTCTATACCCGCGACGGCGCCTTCACGGTCAATTCCGAAGGCGTCCTGACCACGCAGGAAGGCCTGCCGGTACAGGGCGACGGCGGCGAAATCCGCCTGAACGCCGAATTCGGCGCGCCGAGCATCTCCGCCGACGGCATCGTCTCGCAACGTTCCGCCGACGGCACGGTCCGCGTCGGCAAGATCAATGTCGTGCGCTTCGCCAACCTGTCCGACGTGGAAAAGCGCGGCGACAACATGTTCGCGGCGACCTCAAACGCCACACCCGACCCGGCGGGCGACGTCCGCATCCGTCAGGGCATGCTGGAGGCGTCGAACGTCAACGCCCTTACCGAAGTCACCCGGCTGGTCGAGATCAACCGGTCCTACGCCTCGATCTCGAAGGTCATCGACCAGAATCAGGAACTCAACCGCAACGCCATCGAGCGTCTCGGTCGTGTCGCCTAAGGAGTAACAAAACATGCGTGCTTTAAGAACCGCTACCACCGGCATGGCCGCCCAGCAGATGAACGTCGATGTCATCTCGCACAACATCGCCAACATGAACACGGTCGGCTACAAGAAGCAGCGCGCCGAGTTTCAGGATCTGCTGTATCAAAACGTCGAGCGCATGGGCGCGCAGTCGTCCGAAGCCGGGACCGTCGTGCCGACCGGCATCCAGATCGGTGCCGGTGTGAAGACCGGCAGCGTCTATCGCATCCTGACCCAGGGCTCGGTCACCCGCACCGACAATTCCTACGACCTGATGATCGACGGGCGCGGCTATTTTCAGGTCCTGATGCCGTCGGGCGAGACCGCCTATACGCGCGCCGGCAACTTTGCCATCAACGATCAGGGGCAACTGGTCACCGACGACGGTTACCTCGTCCAGCCGCAGATCACCCTGCCGCAGGACACCAAGGAATTCACCGTCTCCAAGACCGGTCAGGTTTCGGTGACGCAGGACGGCGTGACGACCCCGACCGTCATCGGTCAGCTTCAACTCGCCACCTTCTATAACGAAGCCGGGCTCGACGCCATCGGTGACAACCTGTTCCTGCAATCGGGCGCGTCGGGCGCACCGACCATCGCCGCCCCCGGCGACACCGGCTACGGCACGCTGCTGCAAGGCTATACCGAAGCCTCGAACGTCGACGCCGTGTCGGAAATCACCGCCCTGATCGTCGCGCAACGCGCCTACGAAATGAACTCGAAAGTCATCACCACCGCCGACGAAATGCTGTCGGTGGCCGGCAGCCTGCGTAACTAGGGAAACACCTGATGCACCGTTCCGTCTATATGCTGATGCTGGCGGGAACGGCGACCGTGTTCGCCGCCAGCCACACCTATGCGCAAGACAGCGTCACCCTGCGCGCGCAGGTCACCGATGCCGACGGACGCGTCACGCTGGGCGACCTGTTCGACGGCGCGGGCAAGGCTTCGGACATCGTCATCGCCCAGCGCAGGAACCCGTCGATCGTGCTCGACGCCGGTCAGGTGCAGGTGCAGGCGCGTCAGGCGGGCCTGATCTGGACCAACCCGCAGGGGCTGCGCAGGATCATCGTCTCCGCCGGTGGCGACGGCGTCGCAACCGCCACGAAGGTTCAGGCCGGGGCCACGAAAGACGTGCTGGTCTTCACGCGCACCATGAGCGCAGGCGAGATCGTCTCCGCTGCCGACATCGCCTTCAAGCCGGTGCAGGCCCATATGGCGTCGGGCGCGCTGATGCTCGATGCGCAGACCGCCATCGGCAAGAGCGTCCGCCTGCCCGTGCGCGAAGGCGGCATCGTCAGGACATCGGACCTCGCCTCGCCCGTGGTCATCAAGCGCGCCGAACTGGTCAAGGTGACCTGGTCGATGAACGGCATCAGCCTGAGCATGACCGGTCAGGCGCAAAAGGATGCCGCCATCGGCGACGTCGTCATGGTCCAGAACCCGCAGTCGAAAAAGCTGATCGAGGCCGTCGTCACCGGCCCCGGCACGGCGGTCACCGGCGATGCCGCGCTGGCGCTCCGTTCCGACAAACTCTATTCAAGCCGTTGAGGTAGTATCCATGCGTATCCCGTCTCTCGCCGCCTTTGTCATCGCCGCCGCCTCGCTTACGGCCTGCGCCAGCGTCAACGAAGCCGTCTCCGGCCCGCAGCTCAATCCGATGGGGTATCCGTCGCAACTGGTGCCGCAGCAGCAGGTCTATGCGCCGACGCCCCCCGCCGCCTCGGCCAATTCGCTGTGGCGCAGCGGCGCCAAGGCCTTCTTCAAGGACCAGCGGGCCCGCAATGTCGGCGACATCCTGACGGTGCAGGTCGATATCGACGACAAGGCCCAGACCCAGAACACCACCGCCCGCTCACGCGAAAGCGATTACAACGCCTCGATCCCCAAGGTCTTCGGGCTGGAATCGTCGCTGGGGAAAATTTTGCCGAGCGAGTATAATGCGTCGAATGGCTTATCCACCAACGGTTCGACGAACTTCAGCGGCTCGGGCAGCGTCAACCGCGCGGAAAAGATTTCCCTGACCATCGCGGCGGTCGTTACCGGCGTCCTGCCGAACGGCAATCTGATCGTGCAGGGCTCTCAGGAAGTGCGCACCAACCGCGAAGTGCGCGAACTGACGGTGTCGGGCATCGTGCGGCCTGAGGATATTTCGTCGGCCAATACGGTCCGCCACGCCCAGATGGCCGAGGCGCGTATCTCTTACGGCGGCCGCGGCGACGTGACCCGGATGCAGGCCGCCCCGGTGACGCAGAACCTGATGGAAAAGTTCTCACCGTTTTAATCCAAATCATACTCCCCCGCCACGCGGGGGAGGTGGCGCCGAGTGAAACGAGGTGACGGAGGGGGGCCTTGCCGATGTTGAAAAGGCCCCCACCACCACGCCTTTCAGGCGCGGTCCCCCTCCCCACGTGGTGGGGAGGTATTAAGTCGGGTAAGCTTTTTTACCTTTTGCCTTTACCATAAGGCCATGCCCGCCAGGCCCGCCTACGAAGATGACGACTATGTCGCGCCCTATGCGCAGCGAAACGTCGTGCCTTCAACACAGGATACGCCGCTGGACGGGCTGGCCCTTTGGATCTATCGGGCCGAGATTCTGCTCGCCTGTTTCTGCGTCTTCATGTTCACCGAAGCCCTGTGGGCGCCGCTGTTCGCCCCCAACCAGGAAACCGGCGGCGACGTGGCGTGGATGCGGCTCCTGTGGCTGCCGGTCTATGGCCTGACCCTGCTGCTGTGTGCGCTCCGGGCCGACAGGTTCCTGCGCATTTTACCCGCCCTGTTCATGGGCGGGCTGCTGATCGGTTTGTGTTACGCGTCGGGATACTGGTCCATCGACCCCGCCGTGACCAGTCGACGCTCACTGGCCCTCGCCTTTACCACCCTGTTCGGGCTTTATCTGGGGATGCGCTTCAAGGGCTCGGACCTGACCCAGATCGTCGCCCTGACCTTCACCGTCTTGGCGGTCGGCAGCATTCTGGCGGCGCTTTTCTATCCTACGATGGGCGTCCACCACGACATCAATGCCGGGGCGTGGCGCGGCCTGTGGCACGAAAAGAACCAGATGGCCTCGCTGATGACCTTCGGCTTCGTCGCCGCCTGCGCCAGCGCCTTCATCGTCCCCGAACGCCGCACGGCGTGGATCGTGGCGGCGGCCCTTATCTTCTTTCTGGTGGTCATGTCGCGCTCAAAGACCTCGCTGCTGGCCTGTATGCTCAGCCTGTTCGCCATGCCGGTCCTGATGGCGCTGAAACGCGGCGGCATATTGAGCGTCCTGTTCGTATGGGCTGCCGCGACGGTCTCGCTGATCGGCGGGACATTGTTCTTCCTGATGCCCGAAGCGATCTTCAAGGCGCTGGGCAAGGACCCGACGTTGACGGGCCGCACAGAAATCTGGGAGTCGCTGCTGCGTCTGTCGGACAAGCGCCCGTGGCTCGGTTACGGCTACAAGGCCTTCTGGGGGCCGGATTCGGTGCCCAACAAGATCGTCAAGATGGAGACGCACTGGGACGTGCCCTCGGCGCACAACGGCTGGCTGGACCTGCTGGTGCAACTGGGCTGGCTGGGCGTCATACTGTTCGGCAGCGTGCTGGCCATCGCCTTTTTCTGCGCCCTGTTCCGGTTTGCGCGCGTGAAGGACGGGTTTTTTTCGGTGCTGACGCTGTGCCTGTTCAGCTTCCTGATCTTGTCGGAAAGCTTTATTCTGGGACAGAATACGCTGATCTGGGTGCTGTTTATCTGCGCGATGTCGCGCCTGACGGCGAACCGGTTGCAGGACACCTAACTTATACTCCCCCAGTTTACTGGGGGAGGTGGATCGATGCCGCAGGCAGCGAGACGGTGGGGGGCTCGCGTAGATACCGCGAATAAATCTGCGGCCCGACGCGCGCTTTACAATGACCGAGAAGGCCCCCACCACCACATCCGCATCGGCGGTCCGATCACCGACTTCGTCGGCTCGTGCGGTCCCCCTCCCCACAAGTGGGGAGGTATAATTTAGGCGTCCGCCCCTACCGCCTGCGACACGTGCGTGAACCCGTCACGAAGCAACAGATCGACCAGATCGCGCTTGATTTCGTCAACCAGACCCGGCCCTTTGAAAACCATCGCCGAGTACAATTGCACCGCCGAGGCCCCGGCCCTGATCTTGACATAGGCATCGGCCCCCGAGGCGATCCCGCCCGCCCCGATCAGCAGCAACCGACCCTCCGACACCTGCCGCGCTGTGCGCAAGGCCGCCGTCGACAACGCAAAGAGAGGCGCCCCCGACAGGCCGCCGGTCTCGGCCTTCTGCGCCGATTGCAGGGTCTCGGCGCGCTCGATCGTCGTGTTCGACACGATCAGTGCGTCGAGCCCGTGCGTCATGGTCGATTGCACCGTGTCGGCGATCTCGTCTTCCGTCAGGTCCGGCGCGATCTTGAGGAAGATCGGATAGTTCTGCCCGGTCACGCGCACCAGATCGGCGCGCGTGGCGGCAATCTGCGCCAGCAACTCATCCAGATGCGACTTGCCCTGAAGCGCCCGCAGCCCCGGCGTATTGGGCGACGAAATATTGGCCGTGAAATAGCTCGACAGGCCCCACAGGCGCTTCAGGCCCGTGACGTAATCGGCCATGCGGTCGGTGGCGTCCTTGTTGGCGCCGATATTGGCCCCCAGAACGGGACGGCTCACACGCCCGACATAGCGCTCCAGATGCCCGGCGAAGACATCGAGCCCCTTGTTGTTGAAGCCCATGCGGTTGATCACCGCCTCATCCTCGCTCAGACGAAACAGGCGCGGACGCGGATTGCCCTCCTGAGGCAGCGGCGTCACCGTCCCGCATTCGACGAAGCCGAACCCGGCGCGCGACATGGCCAGCGGCACGTCGGCGTTCTTGTCGAACCCGGCCGCCAGACCGACGCAGTTGCGCGCCGATACCCCGCCGCCCGTGCAGGGAAACTCGACCGTCAGTTCCAGCGGATCGTAAGACGACTGAGGCCCCAAACCCGATTTCAAGGCCAGGATCGTCGCCGCATGGGCGTCTTCGGGATCGAGACCGTGCAGGGCGCGGGTGGCCAGCTTATAGATGTCCATTTATTCGCCCAGATCCTTCGGTTTCAGCACGCCGTCATAGAGCGGGCGGCCCGCCACATCGACCTCGAACACGGTCGCCGCCGCCGTGGGATAGGTGCCGCGCACCTTGTCGATCTCGGTCTGCGAGGCCGCGCCCTCGGTCATATAGTCGAGGATCAGATACTGGATGCCCGGATTGTGCCCGATGACCAGCAGGCAGTCGCCCGCCTCCTCATGCGCCTCGACCAGACGGCGCAGGTCGTTGGCGCCGGCATTATACAGATCGTCGCGGCGCTCGGCGTGGATCGGACCCAGCACCGCGTTCACCGCATCGAAGGTCTGCGACGTGCGGTGGGCCGACGACACCAGCGCAAAGTCGGGCTTCAACCCGCGCGCCTTGAGCGCCTCGGCCACCGCGGTGGCTTCACGCACCCCGCGCTGCATCAGGTCGCGCTCGAAATCCTCGCCCGACTCCGCGTCCTTTTCGGCCTTGCCGTGACGCATGACGATCAGATGCTTCATCATATCGAACTATCCTTATTCCCGCGCATATGGCCGCGACTCCGGTCGTGTTTCAAGCCTGTTTTACAGGTGTTTTTCGCGAAAACTCCGGCGCGCGGATTTTACCAAGTAAAACCGCGTCTAAAGCCAATGCAAACCCTTCGCAAATATGACATTCAGATTTAAGCTTACAGACATGTAATGAAAGCGGATCAAAAAGCCTTTATGGCATCGGGTTTTATTGCGCTTCACATTACAAAAACTTAAATCCCCGACCGCTTCACATAAATCGGACAAAACTATATAAGCCGGGTAACGACGGGGGCGGTAAAAACGCGCGTAGAACAGGTTTATGCCTCCCCGGCACCTTATTTTGTTTTTACCCAGAGACCTCCCCATGTCCTCCTCCCTGAATTCCACCGTCAGCTTCGCCGTGCTGGCCTCGCTTCTGCTGGTGTCGGGCGCGCACGCCCAAACCGCACAAACCGATCCGAAAGCCGACCCCAAGGCTGAGGTCAAAACCGAAACCAAGAAGGCGGACGAAGAAACCACCACGGTTACCGTCACGGGGGCCAAGGCGCAGAACCGCATCGACCGTCAGGTCTACGACAACACCAAGAACCCCGACGCCGCTGTCGGCACCGCCGCCGACTCGCTGAACAAGGTGCCGGGCGTCACAGTCGATGCCAACGGCAATGTCGCCCTGCGCGGCAATTCCAACGTTCAGGTCTATGTCGACGGCAAGCCCTCGGCCATGATGTCGGGCGACAACCGCGCCGGCGCCATCCAAGCCATGTCGGGCGGCGACATTTCGTCGGTCGAGGTCATGAACAATCCCGGCGCGCAGTTTTCCTCCGAAGGGTCGGGCGGCATCATCAATCTGGTCATGAAGAAGAACCGTCGTCCGGGCGGCTACGGCTCGGCCAATGTGGCGGTCGGCGACGGTCGCTATAATGGCGGCGTCAGCGGCAGCTACACGGCGGGTAAGGTGTCGTTCAACGGTGGCATCAACTATCGCGAAGACGGTGGCACGGGCAAGTCGACGCGCCGTCAGCGCGCGCTCGACGCCAACGGCAACACCACCTCGCGCACCGAGTCCAATACCATCGGCACGGCCAAGTTCAACAATCTGGGGATCAATGCGGGCGTCGACTATAATCTCGACGACACCAATACCCTGAGCGCGGCCGTCGCCTACAGCCGTCGCGAGGTCAACATCACCGGCAGCGGCGACAATGCGACCCTGAATGCCGCCGGTGTGGTCACGCGCCGGTACGGCAGTCTCGTGCGCGCCGAAAACCCAGGCCAGGACCAGAGCCTCGCCCTGACCTGGAGCCATGTCGGCAAGCTGCCGGGCGAAACGCTCAAGGCCGACCTGCGCATCAGCCGCTCGACCGGCGAAAGCATCACGACCAATACCTTCAACTACACCCTGCCGAGCGTCTCGACGGCGACCGATCGCAAGACCTCGTCGCGCGACCTGTCGAGCGCCGTGTTCAGCCTCGACTACAACCGCCCGGTCGGCACCGATCAGTTGACCACCGGCCTTCAGATCACCCGCGACGACAGCTCCAACCGCAACGAATCGACCGGCACCGGCGCTGACGGCCTCGGCAACGCCCTTCTGACCAATGGGTTCGAGTACAAGCAGACCCTTACCGCCGCCTATATGACCTATCAGAAGCCATTCGGCGAAAAGTGGGTCGTCCTCGCCGGCCTGCGCATGGAAAACCTCGACCTCGACACCTATCTGGTCAATGCCGCCACGCACACCAATATCAACTACACGAAATACAGCCCCAGCCTGTTCGCGACCTACCTGATCTCGGACACCGCCAAGCTGCGCTTCTCCTATGCGCGTCGCCTGCAACGCCCGAACCCGCAATCGCTGAACGCTGCCCTGACCTATAACGATCCGACCAACGTCACCCAGGGCAACCCGAACCTCAAGCCGCAGGAGACCGACTCGTTCGAACTGGGCTACGAAGTCGCCAAGGGCAAGATCAACTATCAGATCCGCGGCTATTATCGCGACAATCAGAACGTCATCACCCAGACCAGCCGCTTCCTGACGGGCAATGTGTTGCTGACGACGCAGGAAAACGGCGGTGAAAGCCAGGCTGGCGGGATCGAGTTCAACTTCAATGGCCAGTTGACGCCGAAGCTGAACCTGACTCTGGGCGGCGATATCGCCCACACCGAACTGACCACTCCGGCGACCGGCAGTCAGGAAGCCGATTCGCTCAATGGCCGGATGAACTTCACCTATAATGCGACGGCCAAAGATTCGATCTCGGTCTTCTTCTTCTCGCGCGGCAAGACCCTCACCGGTCAGGGCTATACCGAGCCCTTCGGCATGGGCAACTTCACCTATGCCCGCAAGCTGACGCCGAAGGCAACCCTGACCCTGACGGTACGCGACCCGCTCAATACCGGCAAGTCGGTCACCTATACCCAGACCAAGACCGTCTATTCGGAATCGAGCCGCAGCCAGCAGGCCTCGGTCATCTATCTCGGTCTGCGCTATGCCTTCGGCGGTCCGGCCCCGGCCAATGCCAACCAGCAACCGCAGATGCGCATCATGGGCGGACCAGGCGGTCCGGGCATGCGCCCCGGCGGCATGTAAGAGATGAGCCTCAGATCGCCGTCTGAGGCTCTAATTTTTAGTCGCGCATTTGATTCCGAAACGAAGTTCGACGCAGTCAAAACCGCTGCACACTTTTCGGAATGCGCTTTAAAAAGCCCGGCTTCATCGCGAAGCCGGGCTTTTCTCATTTGATGTCACATCCCGCCACCGGATGAACCGGCTGAGGCTGCGGCACCCCCAGTGCGTCGCGCAGGTCGTCGATCACCGAGGTCGCGGTGCCGCGAATATTCGAGCGAATGGCGCGCTTGCCCGCTTCCATCAGGATCAACCCGCCCGGATAGGGCCAGATACGCGGCGCCCAGGTCTCAAACGTCTGCGCCCAGCGCAGGCACGAGCGCATCGGCGGCACGAACAGGGCGTGCGACCAGGCCAGAGGCTCAAGCTCGGCGGCCCGCAGCAGATGCTCCAGTTGCGAGCGCGAAAACGGCTGGCCGTGGCCGAACGGCGTCTTTTCGGCATGGGTCCACAGACCGCCGCGCGCCGTCACCGCCAGAATCAGCCGCCCGTTGGTCGTCAGCAGCCGCGAGGCCTCCATCAGGACGCCTTCGGGGTTGGGGGCTTCCTCAAGCCCGTGCATGATGAAGATGCGGTCGAACATGGCCGAGGGAAACGGCGTATAGTGTTCATCGACCAGTACGCAACGGCTTTTCAGACCTTCGGGCCAGATTTCCGCCCCCTGCGCCGCCGGCATGGCCGCGATCACCCGCCGCGCCTCCGCCGGAAACAAGTCGAGCCACGGCGTCGTATAGCCGAGCCCCAGCACGTCGCAGCCGGTCAGGTCGGGCCACGCCTCGTTCAGTTTCGCCGCCACCATACGTCGGGTCACGGCCCCTTCGGGCGTGGCGTAGAAACGGCTCAGTTCGGAAACGGTGCGACGCAACAGTCAAACCTCGGCAAAGGCGGTGGTGTTCCCTATATATAGGGGAGATTAAGCGCATTCCAAAAAGTGTGTAGCGGTTTTTGGATTCAAATGCGCGTCAAGCCAAAGCTTATCAGAGGAAATCGTCGTGTCCGGTTTGCAAATCCACCTCTTTCCCGCCTTAAGCGACAATTACGGCTTCCTCATCCGCGACGGGGCCACGGGTAAGACCGCCTCGATTGACACGCCGGACGCCGATACGATTGCAACAGAGCTGTCGCGTCTGGGCTGGGGGCTCGACTATATCCTCAATACCCACTGGCATCGGGACCATGCCGGTGGCAATCAAGCGCTGAAAGACCGGTTCGGCTGTACGATCTACGGGCCCGAGGAGGTGACGAAGATCGCGCCTCTGGATCATATTTTGACGGGTGGCGACCGGTTTGCGCTGGGCGAGACAATCTTCGACATCCTCGATCTGAAAGGCCACACACTGGGCCATATCGGCTATAGCGCGGCCTCGGAACAGGTGGCCTTCGTCGGCGACTGCCTGTTCCCGCTGGGCTGCGGGCGGTTGTTCGAGGGCACGGCGGAGGATATGTGGGGGAGTTTGCAGCGGATCATGGCGCTTGATCCTGAGACACGGCTTTACAGCGCGCATGAATATACCTTGTCGAATCTGAAATTCGCCGAAAGTCTGAGACAAACAGAAAATCTGGAATCGTTTCCGGTGCTGGAGGCCCGCGCCGCGCAGGTACGGCAACAGCGCGATCTGGGAGAGCCGACGGTGCCTTCGGTATTGGCCGACGAAATCGCCAGCAACCCGTTTCTGGTCTATCCGTTACAGGAAAGCGGCTTCGCGGCACAGGCCGCCAAATTCGGTGAGATCAGAAAACAGAAGGATCAATTCTGACTCCCTCCTCCCTATCGAGCCGTTGGCGAAGATGGGGAGGTGGATCGGCGCGTAAGCGACGAGACGGTGGGGGCGCCGCCGCCGCTAAACCAAGGTCTGAGAGCGCTGAACTTCGGAGTCATCCCCCTCCGTCACGCCTTCGGCGCGCCACCTCCCCATCTTCGCAAGCTCGATAGGGAGGAGGGAGTCAGCGATAACCATTGAGGGAGTCAATGCCCGCTGGTCAGAACCTTGGTCACCATCTTGGACGACGGGCGACCGCCCCAGCCGCGCTTGAGGTCGAGCTTGAGGACCAGAACATTGCCCTCGATCTTGGCGCTGGGCGGACGGCCTTCGATCAGGCGAACCTGCTGCACCGGGGCGAGAAGCTGACGCCCCTTGCTGGTCGCCGACAGGTCGACCATCGCGTCCGCGGTCACGGTGGCGGCGTCGGCAAACAGGAAGTCGGCGCCCGGCGTCTGCACGTCGGCCTCGAAACGGATCAGCCGCGTCAGGGCCGCCGAAGCGCGCTTGGAGGTCCGCACCAGATGCTGAAAGAGTTGCGTCGGTGACATATGGCCGGGCTCGAACGCCTCGGCGCGACCGGCCACCGCGACCGGATCGCCGGTTGGACGGTCCTTGGAGAACAGAATCATGCCACCCCAACGCGTCGCCTTGAGGACCGGCTCGCCCAGATCGTTCTTGAAGATGATATCGCCCATCGGACCGGGCGTCGGGGTCAGGGACCAGACCTCGTTATCGCCGTCGAACTGAATGAGGGGATTGCGCTGGCTGCGGTCGAGCACGAAGCCCTGCCCGCGATCGGTAGTAAAGCGGGCGACCGGCGGCGCGGTATTGGTGCGGCCGTCATTGGCGCTGCTCGGCCCCAGAAGCGAATCCCTCAACGCGCGTTCCGACTGAGCCAAAACCTGGGTCGGGGCCATGCCCGCCAAAGGCAGGAGCAAGGCCAGAATCATCAGGCAAAGATTACGCATGAACAGGGGGCGAACGGCCGGAAACAACGATTTTAACCCACGATATGTCATTGCCCTGAGAGTTAGGCTTGGAAAGGGGCGGAAATTGGACGCGGATAAGATGATTGAAAGGCGCAAATCGTTGTCGCGATAGCCTGTGGCGGTTTTACAACAGCACGCGATGGCGAATGCAAATCGCTCGCATTGAAAACCCCTCCCGGACGAACCGGGAGGGGTAATTTATAACCCACTAATCGAGACGGATCAGCTCGCCATATGCTGGCCACCGTTGACCGCGATGGTCGCACCGGTGATGAAGCTACCCATGTCCGAGGCCAGGAAAGCGACGATTTCGGCAACTTCTTCCGGCGTGCCCAAACGACCGACGGGGATGCCCGACACGATCTTTTCCAGCACCGCCGGCGCGATGGCCGAGACCATTTCGGTCGAGGTATAGCCCGGTGCCACGCAGTTGACCGTGATGCCCTTGGCGGCGGATTCAAGCGCCAGTGCCTTGGTAAAGCCGATCACGCCCGCCTTGGCGGTCGAATAGTTGGCCTGACCGGCCTGACCCTTCTGACCGTTGATCGACGAGATATTGATGATGCGACCGTAATTACGCTCACGCATCCCTTCGATGACCGGGCGGGTCATGTTGAACATCGAATCGAGGTTGGTGTGAATGACTTCCTGCCATGCCTTCTGGGTCAGCTTGTGGAAGAAGCCGTCGCGGGTGATCCCGGCATTGTTGACCAGAACCTCGATGGGGCCCAGCGCCGCTTCGACCTCGGCGACCGCGCGCTGACAGTCTTCGAAATCGGCGACGGAACCCTTGACGACAAAGACGTCGAGTTCTTCGGCAACCTTCTTGGCGGCCTCTTCGTTACCGGCATAACCGGCGGCGACCTTGAAACCGGCGTCCTTGAGACGCTTGACGATGGCCTTGCCGATGCCGCGGGTGCCGCCGGTGACGAGTGCTACTCTGCTCATTTTGTTTCCTTACTTTTCTTCTATAACGCGCTCTCACCGTAAGTCGTCATGGTGAGGCGAAAATGATTAGCTTCCGAGACGCGGAGCGCAGCGTACTTGAGTACGTGAGCACCGCATCGCAGGAAGATGATTATTTGCAGACCACCAGGGCGGCTTACGCGACGGTTTCGACCGTCAGGGCAACGCCCATCCCTCCACCAATGCAGAGGGTGGCGAGACCCTTCAAGGGCTTGCCCGCCGCTTCGGCGCGGCGGTTCAGTTCGAACAGCAGTGTCGTCAGGATGCGCGCGCCCGACGCGCCGATCGGGTGGCCGATGGCGATGGCGCCGCCGTTGACATTGACCTTCGCCGTATCGAGACCCAGTTCCTTGACGACGCACAGGGCTTGCGAGGCGAAGGCTTCGTTCGATTCGATCAAATCGAGATCGGCGACCGACCAACCCGCCTTTTCGAGCGCCTTTTTCGAGGCCGGGATCGGGCCGGTACCCATGATAGCCGGGTCGACGCCCGCCGTGGCCCACGACCTGATGCGGGCCAGCGGCTTGAGACCGCGCGCAGCGGCTTCGTCCGCCGACATCAGCACCAGAGCCGCAGCGCCGTCATTGAGACCCGAAGCATTAGCGGCGGTGACCGAACCGTCCTTGGTGAAGGCAGGCTTCAGACCGGCAATGCCTTCGACGGTCGCGCCGTGGCGGATGAATTCGTCCTTGTCGACCACGGTGTCGCCCTTGCGGCCCTTGATGGTCACCGGCGCGATTTCGGCGTCGAACTTACCGGCCTTCTGGGCGGCCTCGGCCTTGTTCTGCGACGAGACGGCGAACTCGTCCTGCGCCTGACGGGTGATTTCCCACTTGGTCGCGATGTTTTCGGCAGTCTGACCCATGTGGTAGTTATTGAACGAGTCCCACAGGCCGTCGACGATCATGGTGTCCTTGAAAGAGATATCGCCGAACTTCTGACCGTTGCGCAGGAAGGCCGCGTGCGTCGCCTGCGACATGCTTTCCTGACCCCCGGCGATGACGATCCTGGAATCGCCCAAGGCGATCTGCTGGGCCGCCAGCGCCACGGCGCGCAAACCGGAACCGCAGATCTGGTTGAGGCTCCAGGCCGGGGTCGCCTGCGGCAGACCGGCCTTGATCGAGGCCTGACGCGCGGGCCCCTGCCCCTGCGCCGATTGCAGCACCTGACCGAGGATCACTTCATCGATGTCGGCGGCGTCAAGACCGGAACGCTCCAGCACCGCCTTGATGGCGTGGGCACCGAGTTCAGCCCCCGATAGCGAGGACAGGCTGCCCAGAAACGACCCCACCGGTGTGCGGGCCGCCGCCACGATCACCACATCAGACACAGAATTCGACATTCGAAAATTTCCTCATCAATTAAGTAAGCGGGACGCCCTTTGGGAATCGGCGCATTTCGCGCCCGTCCGAACCGTGAAACGTTGGGGAACCTGCCCCAAAGGCATGACGGTGTCACGACACAAAGTGTGTGCAATCTCGGCTAAACACGTGAATTTGACCGGTATTTTGTTCGCACCTGCACACGCTTCACGGTTGATTTACCGCTTTGTGCGACCGCACAAGGGATAAGCACTTGAACATTTGCAAAAATAGCCATTTATTGGAATCAAGCGTTCCGCATAAGCACAAAAAGCCGCGGAAACGACCTTTTCCTTCGCTGTTGCGCAGACTTTCATGCTGCGCAACATGACTGCGAAAGAACGGGTAGGCACATAACCCATACAGGGGGAGAAGACATGACCGAGACCAAGACCAAGTCGAAGCGCCAGGACGGCGACCGCGTCATCATCAAGAAGTACGCCAATCGCCGTCTGTACAATACGGCGACCAGTTCCTACGTGACGCTCGACAACCTGTCGGACATGGTGCGTCAGAACATCGACTTCGTGGTTTACGACGCCAAGACGGGCGACGACATCACGCGCGGCGTGCTGGCTCAGATCATCTTCGAAGAGGAAAGCCGCGGTCAGAACCTGCTGCCGATCCAGTTCCTGCGCCAGCTTATTTCTTTCTACGGCGACTCGATGCAGAACCTGCTGCCGACCTATCTTGAAATGTCGCTCGACGGTTTCGCCAAGCAGCAGGAGCGCTTCCGTTCTCAGTTCTCGCAGGCCTTCGGCGGCGCGCCCAGCCTCGGTTATTTTGACGAGCAGGTATCGCAGAACCTGGCGATGTTCGATCGCGCCATGCGCATGTTCTCGCCGTTTTCCTTCGCACCGGGTGCGGGTGAGACCGCAGGCGCGACTCCGGCGGCGGCCTCTGCTTCCGCACCGACCTCTGCGGCCCCCACCTCTACGACCAAAGACAGCGATCAGGTCTCCGAACTGCGCGAGCAGATCGAGGCCATGAAGGCGCAGATCGATCAATTGGCCACGCGCAAGTGAGCTTTTAACGAATATAGTATATAAGAAACGGACGCAGGGCAGCCTGCGTCCGTTTTCACGTCCGGAACCCCGCATGTCCGATAAGCCGAACCTTCCCGTCCCCGCCGGTCCCGTGGTCGATCACGCGATCCCCCGCGCGCGGCGGGCGAACAAGGCCTATGAGAATGCCGACTATGCCGCACAGGTGCTGGGCGGCGGCGAAAAGCGCGGCCTGCGCGGCGGGCCGGAAACGCTCGACCGGGCAAAAAGCACCTATCTGAAGTCGGAATATTCCGGGCCGAACGATCGCCGCCCCGCTCCGGGTCGCATCAAACAAGAGAAGATTTAAGGTAAACAAGGTTTAACCAAACGGCACGGGTCTTGCAGCGCTTGACGCAATTATTGCGGAGCGTCCCATGCCAAGCCTGTTGCCGATCTTGATGAAAACCTTCGACGTGCTTCTGGTCGCAACGATTTTCACGCTGTTCGCGTAATCTGCTCCAAATTACGGGTGCAGGGTCTGCGACCCTGCAATCTTAAAAACGCGCGTTCGACTCCAAAAACCGCTGCAAACTTTGGAACGCGCTTAACCGAACTCGAAGTCCTTGCGTGCCGTGACGATGGTCACGATGAACCCGGCCAGCACGTCGAGCAGCGTCATGGTCGTCAGCAGGAAGAAGACCGACGTCCCGAACGGACGCAGCAGCAGGAACTCGACCAGACACAGGATGAACAGGATCATCGACAGCGAGTGGTTGACGATGGCCACACTGTCCGACCGCGTCGATTTCAGCATCTCGAAGAACAGCATGATCAGGCCGGTCAGAACGATCACGTCGCCCATATTGACGATCCACTTCGTGCCGTCGGACGGCATGGGTATCTGAAACAGGATATGGGTCAGGCCGTTATAGGCCGAGTTCGGATCGTTGCCGAACATATTGAACAGCGCCACCAGATTATAGACCGCGACGGGGATCAGCAGCATCGGGAAGGCCGTCAGAAATCCAGCTTCCTTCTGCGGGGGGGCACCGGCCATTTGTTTCTTACCTGCGTGGGCGACAACGGAAGTGGTTAATACCGCGTTTCGTTCTTCCTGCCTAGACTTGTCGCTGGCCATACCGCCCCCTGAGGTAATTTTAGACTTCGGTTGTGTTCCCCGGATGACGGTAGCGACGGTTCAGCCACATCACGCCCGGCAAATCCGACAGGGCGACCCACAGCCGCCCGATATTGGTATATTTAGACTGACCCGTCGTGCGGGGACGGTCGTCGACCGGCTCGAACAGGCTACCATAGCCTTCGCGGTTGACCAAGGCCGGGATGTAGCGGTGCATATTGTCGAAATAGGGCAGACGCAGAAACACTTCGCGGCGGATGGCCTTGATGCCGCAGCCGGTGTCGTCGGAGCCGTCATTGAGCATCTTCTTGCGGATGCCGTTGGCCCAGCGCGAGGCCCACTTTTTCGACGAAGTATCCTGACGGCGGCGACGTTCCCCGGCGACCAGACCGATGTCGGGACCGGCTTCCAGCAGACGCTTCGCCACATTCAGCACGTCGGCTGCCGGATTTTGCCCGTCGCCGTCCAGCATGGCGATGATGTGGCCCTTCGCCGCCATGACGCCGGTGCGCACGCCGCCGGATTTGCCGACGTTCTTTTCGTGGTGAAGGACGCGCAGGTTCGGCAGGCTGGTCCTGAGGTCGGTGAGGATGCTCAGCGTATTGTCGCTCGACATGTCGTCAACGAAAATCAGCTCGTAGGCGTCCTGACCCAGACCGTCGTTAAATACCGCTTCCAGTTCCCGCGCGACTTGTACGCACGAGCCTTCTTCGTTATGAACGGCAACAACAACGGACACGGTTATAGGCATAGGTCAGGCACTTTTTTTAAAGCGATATGCCGAAAAGTGTTGAGCGGTTTTCGGCACCAATATCGCGACAAAACGAAAGCGTAAAACGCTGGAGAGAATTGGAGTCTGGCGTCTTAACAGGTTTGGGTTTAAGCGTAAACAGAACACTCGGTTACGGTTTTTTTCAGCCGCGTGCGCGTCTTTTTACCGGTATTTTGGCAGGTCCTATGTCTTCAAACGTCTTCAACAGCCTGACCAAGGGCATGCGCGGTGCGTGGCTGGCGGCGGTGATCGCCTTTCTGGTCGGTCTGCCCTGCGCCATGCTGATTCCGCCGCTCGACCGCGACGAATCGCGCTTTGCCCAGGCGTCGAGCCAGATGCTGGAGACGAAAGACTTCATCAATATCAGCTATCAGGACGGCCCGCGGCACAAGAAGCCCGTCGGTATCCACTGGCTGCAAGCGGCCTCGACCGCGATCACCTCCAATGTCGCCGAGCGCGATATTCTCTCCTATCGCTGGCCGTCGCTGTTCGGCGCGGCGCTGGCGGCGTTTTCGATGGTCTGGGGCGCGGGGATGCTGCTGGCGCGCAAGCCGGAACACGATACCGAAGGCTTCGATGCCAAGCAAACCGCCCTGATCGCCGGTCTGACGTTCGGCGTCTCGTTCCTGCTGTCGTCGGAAGCCTTTATCGCCAAGACCGACGCGGTTTTGTGCGGCTTTACCACCCTGTTTCTGATGGCACTGGCCAAGATCTACGTCACCTATCGCGACCGCACCGACCCGACCGAAAAGCCGAAACTGACCAAATACAAGCTGATCTTCTGGCTGTCGTTCGCCGCCTCTATCCTGATCAAGGGCCCCATCGGGCCGCTGATGTTCGTCGCCACGGCGGGCGCATTAGCCGGTTGGGACCTGCGCACCAAAGACCTCAAAGGCACGGGCCGTCTCGACTGGCTCAAGCACCTCGGCTGGGTGTGGGGCCTGCTGATCACGCTGGTCATGGTCGGGCCGTGGGCCATCGCCATTACGATTGCCACCGACGGCGCCTTCTGGGGCACGGCCATCGGCGACGACTTCGCGCCCAAGCTGGTCTCGGGCTCCGAAGGCCACTTCGCGTGGCCAGGTCTGCATACCCTGCTCCTGCCTTTGCTGTTCTTCCCCGGCACCTTCCTGCTCGGCGGCGCACTGCAAACGGCGTTCACGCGCTACAAAGACCCGGTAGTACGTTTTGCCATCTGCTGGTTCCTGCCGGCGTTTCTGGTCTTCGAGGCCTCGCCGACCAAGCTGGCCCATTATCCGCTGCCGACCTATGGCGGTCTGGCCTTGCTCGCCGCCATCAGCCTGTCGGTGCCGCTGAAGACCTGGGCCAAGGTCACCAATGTCGCGCTCGGCCTGTTTGCCGGGGCGCTGATCACCCTGATCTCGGTCTATGGCCTGACCGAATACGGCAATGCCTCGATCGTGCCGGTGGTGACCATCACCTCGGCCGCCGCCCTGCTGGTGGCCGGTCTCGGTGCCCTGTTCCTGTGGCGTAATCACAAGCTCACCGGCCTGATGTGCCTGCTGGGGGCCGGCGTCGCCGCGCACCTCGGCTTCGTCACCATCCTGTCGCAGCTCAAGCCCCTGTGGATGTCGCGCACGCTGGAACAGACGCTGGTCGATACGCGCCTCGATCCGCGCGAGGGCCTGCACCCCGGTCCGGTCGCCACGCTGGGTTACGCCGAGCCGAGCTTCGTCTTCGCCATGGGGACCAAGACCGAACTGACCGACACCCCCGATCAGGCCGCTGCGGCGCTCCGTCAGGGCCGCCCGGTCTTTGTCGAAGGCCGCCACGATGCTGAGTTCAAAAAGAGCCTCGCCACCGCCGGTCTCAAGGCCCGTACGGTCACCGTCGTCAACGGCTACAACTATTCCAACGGCGACGACGTGAAGATCACGTTGTATCAACTTCAACCGTAGGACCGTAGGGTTATCGCGAAAGCGGGCGTATCATCTGTGTAACAATAATTCAGAGGATGCGCCATGACCCCCGAAACACGGGCCGCCATCGCCTTCAGCCGCTTCGGGCTAGGCGTCACACCGACAGGCTATGGCGGCGCGCTCAGCGACCCGCAAGCCGCGCTCAAGGCCGAACTGAAAGCCCCCCCGGCCCTGTCGGCAGAGCTGTCGCCTATCCAGAAAGACCTCGCTTTCTCTAACGCTCTGCCCGGTTCGCCGGAACTGCTGGTCCAGATCCGCGACTATAATCAGGCGCGCCGGATGATGCGCGAAAAGGCAGCCGACGCGGAAAAGCCTAAAGAGATGTCACCCAATATGATGGGCGATATGGCGGGCGGCATGTCAGGCGACATGACCAAACCCGACCCCAAACGCCAGATGGCCGACGATACCCAAAAACTGCCGCAGGCCGTGCTGCAAGCCGAGGGCAAGGCGCGCATCGACGCGTGGATGAAGGCGCCGATCGGCTTTCACGAGCGTCTGGTGATGTTCTGGGCCAACCATTTCGCGGTGTCGGTCGACAAGGGCATCCCCGTCCGCGTCCTCGCCGGGGCCTATGAACGCGAGGCCATCCGCCCCCACGTGACGGGAAAGTTCCGCGACCTGCTGCTGGCCGCCGAGCGCCATCCGGCCATGCAGACCTATCTCGACAACGACGCTTCGGTCGGCCCCAATTCTCAGGCCAACCGCAACGCCAAACGCGGCCTGAATGAAAATCTGGCGCGCGAAATCCTCGAACTGCATACGCTGGGCGTCAATGGGGGCTACAGTCAGGCCGACGTGACGTCGTTCGCCAAGGTCATCACCGGCTGGGGCGTCGCCCGCACGCCGCGTGCGCTTTCCGACGGCGAAAGCTTCCAGTTCAACGCCCGCGCCCACGAACCGGGCGCGCACGTGGTCCTCGGCAAGACCTATGCCGACGATGGCGAGCGTCAGGGCGTCCGCGTCCTCGAAGACCTCGCGCGGCATCCCGCTACTGCCAAGCATATCGCCACCAAGCTGGTCCGCCACTTCGTTGCCGATCAGCCGCCGCCCGCGCTGGTCGACCGCCTCGCCAAACGCTTTACCGACACCGACGGCGATCTGACGGCAGTCTATACGGTCCTGATCGACGCCCCCGAAAGCTGGGACGCGCCGCGCAGCAAGTTCCGCTCGCCGCAGGAATATCTGATCGCCCTCCTGCGCGCCACCGGTTCGCCCCTGCCGCCGCAACGCCTGTACCAGACCCTGCGCGCCATGGGGCAGCCCCTGTGGCAACCGCCCGGTCCCAACGGCTTCAGCGACATGGCCGCCGTCTGGGCGACGCCCGAAGGCCTCAGCACGCGCCTCGACGTGACCTATCAGTTCGCCGACCGCTACGCCGCCAAGACCGACCCCCGCGACTTCGCCGAGGCGCGTTTGAGCGGCCTCATCACCGACGCCACGCGCAAATCCGTGGCTCAGGCCGAAACCCGCGCACAGGGCCTGTCAATCGTCCTCCTCTCCCCCGAATTCATGAGGCGCTAAGATGAAACAGAATCGCCGCCATTTCCTCGTCACCACCACCGGCCTGTTCGCCTCGGCCTTTTTGCCCAGCACCGCTTTTGCCGCAGGCCGCGATCCGCGCCTGATCGTGATCATCCTGCGCGGGGCGATGGACGGCCTCGCCGCCGTGCCGCCCGTCGGCGATCCCGACTTCGCCGCCCTGCGTCCGCCGGTCTTCGACGGCGATCCGTTGAAACTCGACGGCTTTTTCGGCCTCAACCCCGCCATGCCCAATCTGGCGCGCATGTATCAGGCCAAACAAGCGACCATCGTCCACGCCTCGGCGACGCCCTATCGCAACCGTTCGCACTTCGACGGTCAGGACGTGCTGGAATCAGGTCACGAAAAACCCGGTTTCGCCGATTCCGGCTGGCTCAACCGCTTGCTGACGACGCTCGGCACCTCGGACAAGCTCGACGCCGCGCAGTTGAAGGCCACCAAAGGCCTGTCGGTCGGCACCCTGACGCCGCTGGTCATTCGCGGCGAAGCGCCCCTGCTCGGCTGGGCCCCGTCGCAACTGAAAGACGCCGATGCCGATTTGCCCCCGCGCCTGCTGCGGCTGTACGGCGAGACCGATCCGGCCCTGATGCAGGTTCTGCACGAAGGGATCGAAACCGGCAAGATCGCCTCTGGTATGAAGGACATGGGCGGTGGCGGTGGCGGTCAGACCAGGGCCATGCTCGACATGGCCAAGGGCGCAGCGGCCCTGATGGCGCGCGACGACGGCCCGCGCGTGGCGGCCATGGCCTTCGACGGCTGGGACACGCACACCGCCGAACCGCGCCGCCTGACGCAATTGCTCGGCGGGCTCGATGCGGCGCTCGCCGCGCTCGAAAGCGGCCTTGGAGCGAAATGGAACGACACGGTGGTGCTGGTGGCGACCGAATTCGGCCGCACCGCGCGCTTCAACGGCACGCAGGGCTCCGACCACGGTCAGGCGACCGCCGCCTTCCTCGCCGGGGGTGCGGTCAAGGGCGCTCGCGTCGTCGCCGACTGGCCGGGTGTCAAGGCCTCCGCCCTGTACGAAGGCCGCGACCTTCAACCCACCACCGATTTGCGCGCCGTAGTCATGGGCGTCGCCCGCGACCATCTGGGGGCCGATGTACGCCGGTTGCAGACGGACGTGTTCCCGGGAGCCATAGGCGTGAAACCGGTGGACGGATTAATCGCTTAAAAACATACCTCCCCAACTTGTTGGGGAGCCGGGCGGCCGGTGCCGGGGACCGCACGAGATGACCGAAGGTCAGCGAGATGTGGTGGTGGGGGTTCTGGCTTATTTACGGCAGTGGCCGCTGAAACTCCGCAGGACACCCCACCACCATTGGCTCCGCCAATGGTCCGGCACCGGCCGCCCGGCCCTCCCCGCACTTCGTGCAGGGAGGTATAGGGATGTTTATCCCGCCGTCGCTTTCAATCCGATAATCGCCACCAGCAGCATCGCCAGAAACAGCAAGCGCATCGGCGTCACGGCCTCATGGAACAGCACGATGCCGAGGATCGCCGCGCCCAAGGCCCCGATCCCGACCCACACGCCATAGGCCGTGCCGATGGGCAGGGTCTGAGCGGCCTTGGCCAGCAGGAACATACTGCCCGCCAGCGTCGCCAGCACGAACATCGACGGCACGGGCTTCGTAAAGCCGTGCGTATATTTCAGCCCGATAGCCCAGCAGATTTCCAGCAGACCGGCGATAATCAGATAGACCCACGGCATAGGTATGAACGTCGTCATGACGCGCTCCTTCATTGAGATAACGATGTAAGGGAGCGTCGTCTTGTCTGTCCGTAGTTTCAGTCGCGCATTTGATTCCAAAAACCGCGATGCACTTTTTGGAATACGCTTGGCTACGGTCCCGGTACGGCGCGTCTCGTCGGGAGCGGCATCCTTATAGCTCCCCCTCGTACAGAAATAAAGCCTTGAAGTGCCTCGGAATTTCAGTATGCGAGTGGACACATTACATTCCGTTTAAGAATTACAATAATTTCATTAAATAAATCAAATGATTAAAACGAGTTCATGACGTTCATTTAATTTGAAACTATCTCACCCGTGAGGCATATCGCTCTCACCGGCGGCACACACCGCCTCACACCCAAGCAACCTTAAAGGAATACTCAAATGCAAACCGCCCTGACCCCCACCCTCTTTCTGAGCTTCGCTGCATTTCTTACTGCCGCGCTGCTTCTGATCTAAGCCACTACTCAAACCTCCAAGGATATCACCATGACCAACTATCTGACCCCGATCTTCTTTCTGTCGATCACGGCCTTCTGCGCCCTCGCCCTGCTGTCCATCTAAGGAAATCCACCATGAGCCACGCCCTTACCGCCATCGCCTTCCTGTCGTTCGCCGCCTTCGCGACCGTTGCCCTGTACATTATCTGAACCGGTCCCATCACGAATAAGGTTCCGCGTACAACAGGGGAGACAGCCGATGCGCACCGCACCGCTGCCACGATACAAAACCAAACGGACGGAAGATCGCTCTTCCGTCCGTTTTCCATTTTGCGTGTTATGTAACGGGTTCAGACGTCGCGCCCCGACCGGTCCCGCTCCTTGTCCAGCTGTTCTTCGATCGCCTTCTTGCAGGCGATCGGATCGGCCATCGGCCCGAAGGTCGTCGTCGAAGACCCCGTCCCGGTGATGGTCACATTGCCGAAATTCAGCAGTCGCCCGATCAGACTCTGATAGACGTGAATCGACTCGACCTTGGACAGGCGCTGTTCGCTGGTCGTCCGGCTTAAGAGCCCGAATTTCGACAGCACCCGGCGGTCGGTCAGCACAAAGTCGGAATTGAAATAATAGACGATCGCGCTGAGAAAACTCAGCCCGAAAATCAGACAGAAAACGGCGATACTGATCAGGATCGGGCTCAGCAGATGCGCCCACGACAGGCTCGACTTACGCGCCAAGGCTGCGGAAATATCGGCCAGCAGTCCCGATCCTAAAAAGAAATAGAAAAAACCCACAAAGATCGCATAGAGCCACAACCGGAAAAACGGTTGCAGAAAGATCGCCCAATGGACCTTGGCGTCATAAAGGATCGGTTCGCCCGCGCTCAGCGCGCTATCGACGTATCTGGCCATATGTTCAGTCCCCCATTAACCCTCTCGACTATAGCTCAAACCGTGCGCGCGTCGAGTCCGCCTGTGACCTTGCGTGGCCATAGATAGCCGGTATGGTGATCTATACGCCAGAGACGACACTATGATTACTACCCTTTGCATTGCCGGTTACCGGTCGCTGCGCGATATCCGGCTTGAACTCGACCCCATCAATATCGTCACCGGACCGAACGGTTCGGGCAAGTCGAGCCTGTACCGGTCGTTGCGCCTGCTGGCCGACGTCGCCAACGGTAATATTATCCGCTCTCTGGCGCTGGAAGGCGGGGTGCAATCCGTCCTGTGGGCCGGATCGCTGGCCTATACCGCGGCCATGAAGCGCGGCGCGCAACGCGTGGTGTCAGGTCAGCAGAAGAAACCGGTCAGCTTGAAGCTCGGCTTCGCGATGGAAGATTTCGGTTACGCCATCGACCTCGGCTACCCGATCGCGGCGGGGACGTCGATGTTCAACTACGATCCGCATATCAAGACCGAAAGCCTGTGGTACGGTCAGGTTTTGCGTCAACGCAACGAAATCGCCTATCGCAACGGTCCGATGGTCAAGGTCCGCGACGCTCACCACACCTGGCAGGTCGTCCTGAGTAATCTCGCCACCTTCGACAGCATGATGACCCACGCCAGCGCTCCGACCGACGCCCGTGAACTGCTCATGGTGCGCGAAGCCATGCGCGACTGGCGCTTCTACGACCACTTCCGCTCGGACCGCGACTCCGGCGCACGGCGGCCGCAGATCGGTACGCACACGCCGGTGCTGGACAGCGACGGACACAATCTGGCCGCCGCCGTGCGCACCATCATCGAAATCGGCGACATCGCGGCGTTCAGTACGGCGCTTGACGATGCCTTTCCAGGGGCTTCGGTCGATATCCGTGAGGACGGTGGCTATTTCGAGCTCTACATGACTCAGGCCGGGCTGTTTCGGCCTCTGCGCGCGGCGGAACTGTCCGACGGCACCCTACGGTATCTGCTGCTGATCGCCGCCCTGCTGTCGCCCCGGCCCCCGGCCCTGATGGTGCTCAACGAACCGGAAATGAGCCTGCATCCGGACCTGTTGCCGGCGCTTGGGCGGCTGATCGCGGCCTCATCGAAACGCAGCCAGATCATTGTCGTCTCTCACGCGCCGGAATTGGTCGCCGCCATCGAGTCGGCGGCTCAAGCCAAGCGCATCGAGCTTTACAAGGAAGACGGCGAGACCCTGATTGCCGACCGTGACGAACCGCCGTGGGAATGGCCGTCGCGGTAACAGAAAAGCCCGCACGGCGGACCGCACGGGCTGATTTGCAAACTGCCTTTATGTCTTAGCCCGGCGAAACCATGTTTTCCGGGCGGACGAACTGATCGAACTCCTCGTTGGTCAGGTAACCGCCGCCGACGGCCTCCTCGCGCAGCGTCGTGCCGTTCTTGTGCGCGGTCTTGGCGATCTTGGCGCAGGCATCGTAGCCCAGACGACCGTTCAGCGCCGTGACCAGCATCAGCGAGTTTTCGACGCCCTTGCGGATATTGTCGATGCGCGGCTCGATACCCACCACGCAGTTGTCGGTGAAGGACACCGCCGCATCGGCCAGCAAACGCACCGATTGCAGGAAGTTATAGGCCATGACCGGGTTGAAGACGTTCAGCTCGAAATGACCTTGGCTCCCAGCGAAGGTCAGGGCGGCGTGGTTGCCGAACACCTGCACGCAGACCTGAGTCAGGGCCTCGCACTGCGTCGGATTGACCTTGCCCGGCATGATCGACGAGCCCGGCTCGTTTTCCGGCAGGGCCAGTTCGCCCAGACCCGCGCGCGGGCCGGAACCGAGGAAGCGGATGTCGTTGGCGATCTTGAACAGCGACGCGGCGACCGTATTGATGGCGCCGTGCGAGAAGACCATCGCATCGTGCGCGGCCAGCGCTTCGAACTTGTTCGGCGCCGTGGTGAAACCGAGGCCGGTGATGGCGGCGATCTTTTCGGCCACGCCTTCGGCAAAGCCGATCGGGGCATTGAGGCCGGTGCCGACGGCGGTGCCGCCCTGGGCCAGTTGCATCAGTTTCGGCAGGGTCTGCTCGATGCGCTCGATGCCGTTGGTCAGTTGTTGCGTATACCCCGAAAACTCCTGACCGAGCGTCAGGGGCGTGGCGTCCTGCGTGTGGGTGCGACCGATCTTGATGATCGTCTTCCACGCCTCGGCCTTGTCGTTCAGGGCGTTGCGCAGGGTTTGCAGCGCCGGCAGCAGGCGGTGCGAGATTTCCTCGGCGCAGGCCACGTGCATGGCGGTCGGATAGGTGTCGTTCGACGACTGCGACATGTTGACGTGGTCGTTGGGGTGAACGGGCTTTTTGGTGCCCATCTCGCCGCCGAGGATTTCAATCGCGCGGTTCGAGATGACCTCGTTGGCGTTCATGTTCGACTGCGTGCCCGAGCCCGTCTGCCACACGACCAGCGGGAAGTGCGCGTCGAGCTTGCCTTCGATGACTTCGTTGGCGGCCTGAACGATGGCGTTGGTCAGGGTCGCGTCGAGCTTACCCAGGGCGTGGTTGGTTTCCGCCGCCGCGCGTTTCACGATGCCGAGCGCCCGCACGATCGGCAGGGGCTGCTTTTCCCAGCCGATCTTGAAATTGCCGAGCGAGCGCTGGGCCTGCGCGCCCCAATAGACGCTGTTCTCGACTTCGATGGGGCCGAAGGTATCGGATTCGGTACGGGTAGTTTTGCTCATGACTGGGGGCTCCACGCTAGCGGGGGTGTCCACCACCGGCGCGACCGCCGGAGTCTTATCGGCCTTTTGGGACTTCGATTTTTTCTTACCGAACAACCAGCCGAACATGGAAACACCCCTCCTGAATTTCACCGTGGTTCAGTGGAACATTTGACCGGAAAGTGCAACGGTTTTTACATCTAAGCCCTTACATCCTCCCCTGTAGCGTAGCGTACGGGGGAGGTGTCGCGGCGAAGTCCGCGACGGAGGGGGCCTTGCGATGGCTCCTGTTAAGTGCCCTCGCGGTCATTCGGCGAAGGATTATTGATTGCCACCAAACGTTTTCCCTCTGACCACATCGCACATAGCAGCGCTATCAGCGTTGGTGCCGTTGTGCCATTCTAGATAATACCCATAATTTTATACTGGCACTGCTTATAACAACCGTGTCATTTAAGAAAATGCAACTTTGGAGAAAACGATGGCCAGCATACCTCAGACATACACCATTTCTGATTTTCTCGACTGGCATCGTCAAAAGCAATTGATTTTGGAGCCAAAATTTCAACGCGGCTCTGTTTGGACGCCACAGGCTCAAACATTTCTGATTGACACAATACTTCGCAAATTTCCAATTCCCTCAATCTATCTGAGGACACGCATCAATCCGACCACACAAGGCTCAATACGAGAAGTAGTAGATGGTCAGCAGCGCCTGCGAGCTATAATTGGGTTTGCCTCAAACGAGCTTCGGCTAAGTCAGCGCACGCCAGAAATTGGTGGAATGCGGTACAATGATCTGGATGACCAGGTGAAGGCTGATTTTCTTTCATATGGCATAACCACAGTCCAACTCATTAACGCTTCTGACGCGGATGTGCTGGAGGTTTTTGCTCGGTTGAACTCGTACAGCGTCAAAGTCACACCAGCAGAGTTGCGCCATGCCAAGTTCGATGAACCAGTCAAATGGGCCATTTGGAACACAACGCGAAAATGGGGGGTTCTGTGGGATGAATATCATGTGGTTTCAATTAGAGACAGTGTTCGGCTCAAAAACACAACGCTGATCGCGGAAATGTACATGGCCATGAAGGATGGTATAGGTGACGGTGGCGAGGACAAAGTGACCAGCTTTTACACCTCCCATAAAAAGCTATCAGATGATGATCTTGAACCAATAACCACTCAAATAAATACAACTATCTCAGAGGCAGTTGAATGGTTTGGCACTTTATTAGCCAAAACAACTTTTTTTGATGCCCCGAATTTCTTAATGCTAGTAACCGCTATAGCTTTTGTAAAAGGTATTATGCCCGTTTCGGCGGTATCTGAAAGCGTCAAAGAGGTTCGTGGTGTGGGAGTTAATTTGGATAAAGCGCGTGAGCAGCTTGGCCTTCTAAGCGCCGCAGTGGAAAACGAGGACGTAACTGGGGCGTATTCCGAATTCGTTTTAGCCACTAAAAGTTCGACGCAGCGCGTAAGTTCAAGAAAGGTCAGATTTGCCAATATAGCAAGAGCACTCGCCCGATAATGCTAATACCACTTACGTCGACACTTGAGAAACGTGTAGATGCATTGGCGCTGGAAGCTGGTGATCTATTCAGCTCGCCGCTAACGCCAGCAACACGCAGACAAGCTGAACATTTGGCATTTCAGCTACAAACAACTTGGGAGTTGTATGTTAGAAATTTTGTACTGATATCAGCTTCAGGTCACGGCAGTGACCGAAGTGGCATCGTAGCGTCTAGCCTCCCGTTTAGATATCGCTCCCGTGAGGCGGCGGGGCACTACCTCATTTCTTTGTACAGAAGACGACCGTATGAGCCAGATTGGTATAAGCCGATTGATGCAATTCAAGCTGCCAACCTTTTGAGAATTGGCAATTTCGCAAAATTTGCCAGCGCAGTGGGGTCGACGCCTTGGTTACTAGATGAATTGCGGCTTACACGAAATTTCTTTGCGCATAAATCTAAGAGGTCAGCGTTGCAACTCCGTGCTTTGGGTTGGTTTGCAAGTAGTGACAAAATTTCGGTAGAAACCACAATGACGCCGTACGTAGCAGGCGGGGTTCGCAGATTTGATTCTTGGTGTACTTCGATCAAAGCAGTTGCGAACGGAATGATATAGCTAAATACCGTCCACACCAGATACTTCAGCCGCGCGCCGTAAAAGCGCTAATGTCTCCAAAGGGCCATAACAGGTAATTTCACGTAAGTTATCCCCGCCCACTCAACTCCGTGCATCCTATCCGCATGGCATTGGATGCGCGCACCCCTGAAGAAAAACTGAGCCCGGAGGCACGGCGCGGACATTTGCGCGCCTTTGCCGACCGGATGCTGCTCAGGACCGTGGCGCTGGACGATCCCCAAGACCTCTCCGGCGTCGAGCGCGCCGTGCGCGTGGTCGCTGTCATCGAGCGCATCTACAGCCGCTGCGACCGCGACGAAGGGCAGGCCCCCGATCCGCACAAGCTGCAAACCGAACGCGCCCGCCATCAGGCCGAGGCCGTCAAGGCCCGCGTGAATCTGGCCGGGATACTGGAGTGGGGCGACAAGCGCCAAAAGGCTTTGGGGTCGTGGTGGGACGCTGCCGGAACGACGGTCGAGGCACCGGTCAAGGCGGAAACGCCGGTGGCGGTGCGCGCGACTGAGGCGGTGGTTGCGGTGAAAGCGGCTGAGCCCAAGGTGGCGGATGAGAGTCCGAAGACCTTGCCGGGGCTGACGCCTGCGGTTGATGCGAGTTATGTCGATTATACAGATGCGATCCTCAAGGCGCGGTCCGCGTTGGGACTGCGCGACGTGTCGGTGTCGGAGATCGCGGACACTGAGAAAAGGCCCCCACCACCCCGAGCCTGACGGCTCGCGGTCCCCGGCACCGGCCGCCCGGCTCCTCGCGTGGCGGGGAGGTATTAGAAAGCTCTCTTGCCCTGATACCCCGTAGGGGCGAGGGGATTAATCGGCGATAAACCCGCCCGTTTGTCTGGCCCAGAGGCGCGCGTACAATCCACCCTGCGCCAGCAGTTCCGCGTGTGTGCCGGTTTCGATGATGCGCCCCTTGTCCATCACCACCAGCCGGTCCATCCGCGCGATGGTCGATAAGCGGTGCGCGATGGCGATGACCGTCTTGCCCTGCATCAGGTCGAGCAGGCTTTCCTGAATCGCCGCCTCGACCTCCGAGTCCAAGGCCGAGGTCGCTTCATCGAGCACGAGGATCGGCGCGTCTTTCAGCAGCACCCGCGCGATGGCGATGCGCTGCCGCTGGCCGCCGGAGAGCTTGACCCCGCGTTCGCCGACCTGCGCGTCGAGCCCCTCACCACCCTTGCCGTCGTTGAGGCCGGGGATGAAGCTCCATGCGTGGGCGCGTTCGGCGGCCTCGATGATCTCGGCCTCGGTCGCGTCAGGACGACCATAGGCGATATTGTCGCGGATCGAGCGGTGCAGCAGGGAATTGTCCTGCGTCACCATGCCGATGCGGGCGCGCAGGGATTCCTGACCGACCTGTGCGATGTCCTGACCGTCGATGGTGATGCGCCCGCTGCTCAGGTCGTAGAGCCTGAGGAACACGTTGACGAGGGTCGATTTCCCCGCCCCCGAAGGCCCGACGACGCCGATCTTCTCGCCGGGTTTCAGCGTCAGGTCGATACCGTCGAGCGCGACCGGCCCGCCTTCGCCCGCGCCGTAATGGAAGCGCACGTCGTCGAAGCGGACCTCGCCGTCGCTCACCGTGAGGTCGCGGGCATCCGGCGCATCGGTAACGCTGTGCGGACGGGCGATGGTCTCCATGCCGTTCTGCACCGTGCCGATATTCTCGAACAGGCCGGTGATCTGGAACATGATCCAGCCCGACATGTTGAGCAGCCGGTTGGTCAGGGCCGCGATCATGGCAATCGCACCCACCGTGATGGCGCTGATCCCCCACAGCCAGATGGCCAGCCCGCCCATGCCGATCAGAAGCGCCGCATTGATCACGGCGACATAGGCTTCGAGCGACGAGATCAGCCGCTGCTGGACCTGCCAGGCGCTATTGTTGATACGCAGGCCTTCGCGGACATAGTCGTCCTCGAACTGCGTATTGGCGAACAGCTTGACGGTCTGGATATTGGTATAGCTGTCGACCGTCCGGCCCACAAGCGAGGAACGCGCTTCGGAGCCGGCCTTCGACGCCTCGGCCAGACGCGGGATGAACCACCAGCAACCACCGGCATAGAGCGCGCCCCAGATCGCCAGCGGCCCGATCAGGCGCAGGTCGGCCTCAATGAAGAGATAAAGGGCGCTGACCACATAGACGACCAGATAGAGGAAGGTATCGAACAGGCTGGTCAGGGTGTTGCGCAGGGCGCCCGCCGTGTCGATGACCTTCGAGGCCACCCGCCCGGCATAGTCGTTGCTGAAGAAGCTTAAGGATTGCCGCACGACGTGGCGGTGCGACTGCCAGCGGATCAGCGAGGAGAAGTTCGACTCGACCGCCTGACGCAGGATCAGCGAGTGGAACATGATGGTCAGCGGCCACGCCAGCCCCAGCACCAGCAGCATGCGCACGAAGTCCGGTCCGTGCCGCGTCCACAGGTCGGCGGGCTTGGCCGTGGTCAGGATGTCGATGACCTCGGCGATGTAGCGAAAGACCATGACTTCGGTCAGGGTGGCGAAGAACCCGGCAAGGATCAGGACGATGAACACCGGCCACGCCTGAACGATAAAGCGCCAGTAGAACCGCCAAAGGCTATCGGGCGGCGTCCCCTCATTATAGGAGCGGAACGGGTCGATCAGGGCTTCGAAGCGGCGGAACAGGAATTTCATGGGATTGTCTTAGCGCTCGGCGGGTCAGGCCGTGTCAGTAGCGCAAACCGCCGGGTCGTGCCATGCTGCGGCAAAGAAAAGGGAGGCACCATGCCCAATTCGTTGCTTATACTGTGGCCGGTCGGCGCTCTGGCGGCCCTGACCTTCGTCATGCTAACGGGAATCCTGATCAGCCGCATCGGGGCCGTGCGCAAGCGACAGGTCTCGCCGCGCGACTTCGCTCTGGGGGAATCGAAGCGCGTGCCCGCACGCCTGACCCAGATCAGCCGCAACTATGCCAGCCTGCTGGAACTACCGGTGCTGTTCTATGTGGTTTGTCTGCTGATGATTGTGACGAAGACGGTGTCGGACGTGCAGTTGGTGCTGGCGTGGCTGTTCGTGGCGTTCCGGGCCGCGCATACTATCATCCATGTGACGATCAACCATATACTGCTGCGGTTGTTCGCCTTTGCCAGTTCGGTGACGGTGCTGGTGGTGATGTGGGTGCTTTTTTTCGTCAGAGTGAGCGCGATCGGATAAGCCGGAGGGAGCGGAAATATCGGCGTTGTACCCCTCCGTCACGCCCTCGCTTAGGCTCGGTCGCGCCACCTCCCCACTGCGTAGGGAGGAGGGAGCGTGAGGGGGACGTTATATGTACGCCCTCCTCCCTATCGAGCCTAAGCGAAGATGGGGAGGTGGATCGGCGCGTGAGCGACGAGACGGAGGGGTAATCCCCAAGCCAACAAAAAGCGCGGACGTTGCCGCCCGCGCCTTTAAAACGATCTTTGAAAACCAGCTTACTTCTTGAACAGCCAGTCGAAGAAGCCCTTCTTCTTGACTTCGGTCTGAGCCTTGCGGACCTCCGCCTGAACCTTTTCCGCCTCGACCTGAGCCTTAGACACCGCCTCTTCGACGGCTTCCTTGGCGTCGGCCAGAACCGGCTTGGCCTTCTCGACGGCTTCGTCGATCTTCACCTTGGCCGCCGCGGCGACATCCTCGACCTTGGCTTTCGCTTCGGCGATCTTCGGCTTCGCGGCCTCGACGGCGTCTTCGATCTTGTCCTTAGCCGTATCAACCGCCGTGTCGAGCTTGGCCTTGGCGTCAGCAACGATCGGCTTGGCCGCTTCGGCCGCGTCTTCGATCTTGTCTTTCGCGACGCCCACGGCGGCCTCGGCCTGAGCCTTGGCCTTTTCCAGCACAGGCTTGGCTTTCTTCACGGCCTTGTCGACCTCGGCCTGAGCGGCGTCGATGGCCTTGGCAGCCTGAGTCTTGGCCTTGGCGACGGCGGGGGCGGCAGCGGCCTTGACCTTGGTCGCCTTGGTGGTCGCGGCGGCAGCCTTCTTGGCCTGGGTCTCGACGGTCTTTTCGACCTGCTCGACCTTGGCCTTGGCGACCTTGGTGGCCTTGTCGATCTTGGCGGTCACGGTCTTGGTCGCGGCCTCGGCCTTCTTGGTCGCGGCGGATGCCGACTTGACGGCCTTCTTGGCGGTCGCCTCGGCTGCCGCTACGGTCTTCTCAGCGGTTGCCTTGACCACCGGCGCCTTGCGCGCAATCGTCTTTTTCACCCCGGCATCGGCCGGAATCTCGCTCACCGCCGCCTTGATCGTCTTTTTTTCCGTCGCCATCACTTACTTTCCCATTGGCGTAGGGCTACCCTTACGCGTAAAGACCGTTTGAAATTTTTTCGTCACATCGAATCGGACGTTTCGTATAGCCGTCATGACTTATAATCCACAACAAATCATAGCAAAAGGCCCTCGCCAAGTGGCGGAAACCGCTGCCGAGGCCATCGACGGCGACGCGTGGCTGGAAGGGGCGACCTATTCGATCCTCGAAGAGGACGAAGACCGCAATATCTGGCGCATCGACGCCTTCCCGACGACCGAGGAAGAAGATCAGCGTTTACAGGAACTTCTGGGCGAATATCCGGAACTGACGGTCACGGCGGATCAACTGGCTGATGCCGACTGGCTGGCCATGGCGCTGTCGGGCCTGCCGCCGGTGCGCGCCGGTAGATTCTTCGTGTACGGCATTCACGACCGCGGCAAAAAGCCCCTCAACGCCGTCAATCTGCGCATCGAAGCCGGCGCGGCCTTCGGGACCGGCCACCACGGGACGACCGTCGGCTGCCTGTGGGCCTATAACGACCTGCTGAAAAAGCAGCGCTTCGAGCGCGTGCTGGATGTCGGCGCAGGCACCGGCGTTCTGGCCATCGCCGCCGCCAAGACCGGCACGAAATTCGCCGTCGGCACCGATATCGACGCCATTTCCGTCCGCATTTCCAACGAGAATGCCAAGCTAAACTCGGCGCCGGCGCGGTTTGTCTGGGCCAACGGTCTGAACCACAAGGATGTCCGCAAGGATGCGCCTTACGATCTGGTCTTTGCCAATATTCTCGCCCGCCCGCTGGTTGGTTTGTCGCAGTCGATCAAGACCGCGCTCAAGCCCGGCGGCACGGTGATCCTGTCGGGGCTTTTGCGCACGCAGGAGCGTTTTGTGAAGGCAGCCTATCTGTCGAAGGGCTTCCGCGTCGTGCGTCGCATCCACCGCGACGCCTGGTGCACGCTGGTGCTGGTGCGCGGCGGGTAAGCTTTCCCGATTACTTTTTTGCAGGCTTCGGCTTAGGCTTCGCGGCTTAAACCGGAGCCTTTTAAATGAGCGACACCCATCTGACCGAACTGGAACGACTGGCCGCGCTGCGCCGCGACGGGGCGCTGACCGAAGACGAGTTCCAGCGCGAGAAAGCCCGCCTGCTGCACGACGGCCTCCCACCGGTCAGGCCTGCGCCGGAGGTTATTCCCGTACGGCGACGGCGCGGCGGGTTCTTCGGCTTCCTGCTCAGCCTGTTCTTTATCGCCCTGATCCTGATCGCCATCTGGCTCTTCGTCAAAGACCGCGACGCAGATACCCCCATCGCCCCCGATCACGATACGATGTCGGCGGAAACCCCCGCCTCGGTGCCCACCGCAACCGTCACCACCCTGCCGCCGGATCAGCAACTCAGGAAAGCCACCGACGCCGCGTTTAAAGGGCAGACTACCGTCCGTGCCGCCGAAAGCGTCACCTATATGGGCAAACATCTGGTCTCGGCACCTTTCGGCCCGGTCCTGATCAGCGAAGGCACCGTCGACAATGCGGGTCACGTCAGCGCCGGCAAGGTCGCCGTCCATTACCTCAAACCCGAGGGCGATCATTTCGCCGTGACCAAGGCCTTCTTGCCCGCTTTGGAGAGCGGCAGTTTCGGGCAGGTTGCCGGGACGCAGGTGCGCAAGGAGTTCGCCAGCAACCCGACGCTGGAAACCGACGGCGGCGGCACGTGGCAGGGCTATACCTGTTCGTGGCTGACCCTGACCGAACTGACGCCCGAAGGCCCGGTGGCCCGCGCCACGGTGCCGATGGTTTATAGCAACAGCGGCGCGACGGATAAAAACCCGGTCACCATCGAAGGCAAGATTACGAAAATCGTCGCCAATGCCTCGTTCGACGTGACCTATAGCGGCACGCGGTCCTTCGTCGAGCGCTATGTCCGCAAGGGCGATACCTATGTGCTAGACACTGGCAAGGCGTCGGCGATGGAGACGTGTTAACGGCGTTTCTTTTCCCAGCGCTTCTGAGCATAATATAGTGCCATATCGGCGATATCGTGATCGACCGGAAATGGCCCCCCACCTTCGTCGTGATACTGCCCGTCCCAAGGTTCAGGATGACGTTTGTATTGAAAGGCGCGTATGCCTTGCCTTGAACGTCCGCAGACGGTGCAATAGGCGGGCGCTGTTCCCGTATTGATGCGCGACCAGGTATTGGCGCTTACATGCGTGCCACAGCGGGGACAGTGAAAGTTCAGGTGTTGCGCCAGCAGATAGGTTCCTGCCGCGAACATGGGGGCTGATATGAAAATCGTTTCATCTCCCCACCAGAAACGCAGCACGAGATTGAAGATGAAAACCAGCACGAGATATCCCGCACCGAAATAGAAGCTCAGACACGCGGCCAGCCATGTCCCGAAGGCCAGCAATGTCCCCTGCCCTGACGATGCGCCGAGCATCAGCCCAACAGCGATAAGCAACATCGGTAAAATGAAGTGTGTAAAGGCGGAATGCCGACGATTAAACATGTGCCCCCCGAAAACGCGCGTTTGAAACTAAATCACACCCGGTTATATAGGAGCAAGCATTTTACGAGGCCCCGCCATGACCGCCGATACCGCGCACACCTTTCAGACCTATCACGTCACCACCACCCCCGCGCAGGGCGTGACGAACGTGGCGGCGTTACGGGCGCAGTTGAAGGCTCTCGGGCTCGACGGCCTGATCGTCCCGCACGAGGACGAGCATCAGAACGAATACCTGCCTGATGCCAATGAGCGTCTGGCCTGGGTGTCGGGCTTTACCGGTTCGGCGGGTGCGGCAGTGGTCATGAAAGATTCCGCCACCCTGTTCGCCGACGGCCGCTATACCCTGCAATCGCGCGAACAGACCGATCCGTCGGTGTTCAGCGTCGTCGACTTCACCGCCACGGCCATAGCCGACTATATCGCGGACCTGCCGTCGGACACAGTGCTCGGCTACGATCCGGCCCTGCACAGCCCCAGCGCGCTGCGTGACTTTGAAGCCGCCGCAGCCCTGTCCGGCGTCACGCTGAAAGCCGTCGCGCCCAATCCCATCGATCTGGCGTGGACCCACCGTCCGGCCCAGCCGATGGCATCCGTTGTGCCGCAGCCGTTGGAAAATGCCGGACTGTCGAGCGCCGACAAGCGCGCGGACCTCGCCGCACAGCTCAAGGCGCAGGGCATCAAGGCGGCGCTGATCACCGCTCCGTCCTCGATCGCGTGGCTGTTCAACGTGCGCGGCGGCGACGTCATCCGCTCGCCCCTGCCGCTCGGTCAGGCGATCCTGCGCGACGACGGCTCGGCGGAGTTGTTCCTCGAACCCGCCAAGGTCACCGAAGGCCTGAGCGAGTGGCTCGGCAACGAAGTCACCCTGCTGACGCCCGCCGATATCCCGGCCTCGCTCGGCGCGTTGAGCGGTCAGGCGGTTCTGATCGATCCCAACCTGTCCTCGGCCTATTGGCTCAACGCATTGAAAAGCGCTGGCGCGAAGCCTGTCCCCGGCGACGATCCGTGCCTTGTCCCGCGCGCCTGCAAGAACGCGGCGGAAATCAGCGGCACGACCGAAGCCCACATTCGCGACGGCGCGATCCTCTGTGAATTCCTTTACTGGGTCGCCACCGAAGCCCAAACCACCCTGCCCTCGGAAATCGAGGTGGCGCAGAAACTGGAATCCCTGCGCATCGCGTCCGGTGTGGTGAAGGATCTCAGCTTCGACACCATTTCCGGCTTCGGGCCGCACGGCGCCCTGCCCCACTACCGTGTCAACGAGACGAGCAATATCCGCATCGCGCCTGGCAATCTGCTGCTGGTCGATTCCGGCGGACAGTATGTCGACGGCACGACCGATGTGACCCGGACTATGGCCATCGGAACACCCACCGCCGAACACAAACGCATGTTCACGCTGGTCCTCAAGGGTCATATCGCTCTGGCCACGATCCGCTTCCCCGCAGGTACGACCGGCACGCACCTCGACGTGCTGGCGCGGCAGTTCCTGTGGAATCAGGGCTTCGATTACGATCACGGCACCGGACACGGCGTCGGCGTCTATCTCGGCGTCCACGAAGGCCCGCAACGCATCGCCAAGGCGCTCAACCGCTACGCCCTGCAACCGGGTATGATCGTCTCGAACGAGCCGGGCTTTTACAAGGCCAACGACTTCGGCATCCGCATCGAGAACCTGCAATATGTAAGCCAAGCCGCGCCGATTGCGGGCGGTGAGCGGCCGATGCTGGGCTTCGCCAACCTGACCTGGGCGCCCATCGACCGCAGCCTGATCGAGGTCGCGCTGCTGACCGAGGCCGAGCGCCGCTATATGGACGACTACCATGCCAAGGTGCTGGACCTGCTCACCCCGCGCGTAAAGCCGGACGTTGCAGAGTGGCTGAAAACCGTTTGCGCGCCACTCTAGGTTAATCTTCGGGTAACGAGCTTATCGCGCGCTTATCTTTGTCACTCCGGTCTCGGACTTACCTCTTATCCCCGACTTCGTAAGGTGAGGTAAGTTCGTAGCGTTCCGGAGGGACATCATGCCTGCCACAGCTCATATCAATGGCGTCTTTCAACCCGCCACCGACCGTTTCGGCGACTTCACCATCGGCCACGTCCCGCACAGCGTCGTGTCGCCGGAACGTGAAGCCCGCCGCGCGGTCAGCCATAACTGGCTTATCGGTACCGGCTTTGTCTTCGGTCTGGTCGCCTTCTTTGGCGCAATCAGTCTGATCGACCGCGCTCTGTTCCCGGAACCTGCCCTGAACGCGCAGGAACAGGCCTATTTCGCGCAAGCTTACGACTAGGGTGATGCGCAAAGCAGTTATTGCCCTGCTGACGATGTCCGCACTGTGCCTGAGCGCCTGCTCGACGCCCTGCGACAGCAATCGCGGTGGTAGTCAGAAACCCGGCACCTGCTGGCCCGGCTATTCGCCGAAGGGTTTGCTTTAATTCCTTCGCCTCTCGGGGGAGAAGGTGGCTGAGCATAGCGAAGCCGGATGAGGGGGCTCTGACAGATTAAGCCCCCTCACCCTGCGCTTCGCGCTTCCCTCTCCCCTTAGGGCGAGGGATTTTTAGCCGATAAACGCCAGCCATTCGTCCTCGGTCATTACCTGAACCCCCAGTTCGGCGGCCTTCTTGAGCTTGGACCCTGCGCCCGGCCCCGCCACCACGATATGCGTCTTGGCCGAGACCGATCCTGCTACCTTGGCCCCCAGACGTTCCGCCTGCGCCTTGGCCTCATCGCGCGTCATCTTCTCCAGCGTTCCCGTAAATACGACCGTCTTGCCCGACACCGAAGAATCCGCCGCGACCACCTCGGCGTCCTGCACCGCGACCTGATCGCGGAAGCGCTCGTAAATCCCCAGATTATAGTCGTTGCCGAAGAACTCTATCAGCGCCGCGACTAGCGACGGCCCGACCTGATCCATATTGGCCAGCGCCTCCTTCGTCGCCTCATCAGCTCCGGCCAGTCCGCGCATGGCTTCATGGAAGGCCACTTCCGAACTATAGGCGCGCGCCAGCAGCCGCGCCGTCGTCTCGCCGACGCCCTTGATGCCCAGCGCCGCGATGAAACGATCCAACGGCAGATTGCGCCGATCCTCGATGGCGGTGAACAGGTTGCGCGCGCTCGTCTCGCCCATGCCTTCGCGGTTGCGCAACGGGGTCAGGGACGTCTTGTCGCGCGCCTCCAGCGTAAAGATGTCTGCCGGTTCGCGGATCAGGCCTTCCTCGCTGAATTTCTGCAACTGCTTTTCCCCCAGCCCCTCGATATCGAGTACCTTACGGCTGACGACGTATTTCAGATATTCGACGCGCTGATGCGGACAGGCATGGTCGCCGGTGCAACGCCGCGCCACGCCTTCCTCGCCCTTGAGGTTGGTTTCGCGCACCACCTCGGTTTTCAGCGGGCAGGGACAGAGGGAGGGAAACGCATAAGGTTCGGCGGTCGCCGGACGCTCAGACAGTTCTACCCCGACGATCTGAGGGATCACATCGCCCGCCCTCTGCACACGGACCAGATCGCCGATGCGCACGTCCTTGCGCGCGATTTCATCGGCATTGTGCAGGGTCACGTTCGACACCACCACGCCACCGACCGTCACCGGCTCCAGCCGCGCCACAGGCGTCAGGGTGCCGATACGGCCGACCTGAATGTCGATAGCCTTGAGGTGGGTCAGGGCCTGTTCGGCGGGGAATTTGTGCGCGATGGCCCAGCGCGGCGACCGCGAGACGAAGCCCAGCCGGCGCTGATAGTCCAGCCGGTCGACCTTATAGACCACGCCGTCGATATCGTAGCCCAGTCCCGAACGGTCGAGCATGATGGCCTCATAGACGGTAATCAGGCCATCAGCATTTTCGACGCAGGCCGAACGCGGATTGACCTGAAAGCCCCAGTCGCGGAATTTGGCGAGAGCTTCGGTTTGTGTAGAGACGAAATTGGGGTCTGATATCTCGCCCCACGTATAGGCAAAGAAACGCAAAGGTCGCGAGGCGGTGATCCTGGCATCCAGTTGCCGCAGCGCGCCGGACGCCGCATTGCGCGGATTGGCGAAGGTCTTGGTCCCCTCCTCCACCGCTTTGGCGTTCATGTCGGCAAAGGCCTGCAAGGGGTAATATACCTCGCCGCGGATCTCGATGCGTTCGGGATGACCAGTGCCGCTGAGGACGTGCGGGATGTCGGCGATGGTGAGGACATTTTCGGTGATGTCCTCGCCCGTGCGACCGTCGCCGCGCGTCGCCGCCCGCGTCAGCTTGCCGTTGACATAGAGGATCGAGCACGACACGCCGTCGATCTTGGGCTCGGCGGCAAAACCCAGCGCCTCGTCTTCGGGCAGACGCAGGAAGCGGCGGATGCTCTTCTCGAAATCGGCCACATCGGCGGCGGCGAAGGCGTTGTCGAGCGACAGCATGGGTACGCCGTGGGTGACCGGCGCGAACTTGGTGCTGATCTCGGCGCCGACCTGCTCGGTCGGGCTCTCGATCGTGCGCAGGTCGGGATAGTCGGCCTCAAGCGCACGCAGTTCGCGTTCCAGCGCGTCGTAATCGGCGTCGCTGAGTTCGGGCGCTTCCTGATTGTAGTAGAGATCGCGGTGGTGCTTGATCTCTGCGGAAAGCTGTTCGTGGCGCGCACGCGCGGTGTCAGGTGTGTCGGTCTGAGTCATTTTTTCAAAGCTCCTCCCCTGATTTCAGGGGAGGTGGATTTTGGCGCGGAGCGGCAAAAGACGGTGGGGTTAATGCCGCCGGTTTAACCCCCCTCCGGCTAAAGCCGGTGTCCCCCCTGATAACAGGGGGGATGCTAAATCTGTTACCCCTTCACCAGCGCAATGGCCGCTGCGCGGGCTTCGGGGGTGATTTCGGCACCGGACAACATCCGCGCCAGTTCTTCAAGCGTCTCGTCCTTCGACAGTTGCACGACGCGCGAGCGCACGCCCTCGCCCGTATCGGCCTTGGACACTTTCAAATGCTGATCGCCGCGCGCCGCCACCTGCGGCGAGTGGGTGACCACGATGACCTGAGACGAGGCCGCCAGCTTGCGCAGACGCAGGCCCACGGCATCGGCAACCGCGCCGCCGACGCCCTGATCGACCTCGTCGAAGATCATGACGGGCCCGCGCGTGTCCTCGCCGCCGCGTGTCGCCAGAGCCGCCTTCAACGCCAAAGCAAAGCGCGCCAGTTCGCCGCCGGACGCAATCGCCGCCATGCCGCCCCAGTCAGCACCCGGATTGGTGCGCACCTCGAAAGCCACGACATCGCCGCCATTCGCTCCGTATTTTTCCGGCTCCAGCGACCGGATGGCGACGCGAAACGCCGCCTTGTCCAGTTTCAGCGGCACCAGTTCGGCCATGACCGCACGGCTCAGTTGCTCGCCCGCTGCCACGCGTTTGGCGCGCAGGGCCTCGACCGCGGCATGGAAAGCCGCTTCCGCCGCCTTGATCTCGGTATGCAGCTTACGCAGTTGCGCGTCGGCGTCCTCGATTTGACCCAGGGACTGCGCCATCTTGGCCCGCGTCGTCGGCAGATCTTCGACCAAGACATTTAGCTTACGCGCCATGGCCCGCAGCGCGAACAGGCGCTCCTCGACCTTATCCAGCTTGCCCGGCTCGACGTCGAGCGCATAGCCCGCCGCGTCGATCAGGGCGATCGCCTCGTCAGCCGCGATCAGGGTGCGGTCGAGCGCTTCGGCGGCCTGAGATAGCGCCGTCAACACGGCATTGCCCTCGGTCGCCCCGGCCTGCTGGGCGCGCGTCCGGGCGTGGTCGAGCGCGCGGAAGGCCTTGGCCAGACGCTGCGATAACTGATCGCCGCCGATGGTCGTCCGCGCCTCGTTGATGTCTTCCAGCGCCCGCTCCGACGCCCCCAGTAGCGAGCGTTCCGAGGCCAGTTGCGCCTCTTCGTCCGGTTGCGGGTTGAGGCGGTCGAGTTCCTGCAAACGCAGGGTCAGTTCCTCGATTTCGGCGGCGGCGTTTTCCGATTGCCGCTTGAGGTCGCGATACTGGTCGCGCAGGCCTTTCAGCGTCCGATAAGCCGCCGAAGTCGCCGCCAGCGCCCCTTCGCACGACCCGTAATTATCGAGCATAGCGCCGTGGGTGCGCGGATCGAGCAGACCGACCGTCTCGTGCTGACCGTGGACCTCCAGAAGGCTGTCGCCCAGCGCCTTGAGTACCGCGACCGACACGGACTGATCGTTGACGAAGGCCTTGGAACGCCCGTCGCGGCTGACCACGCGGCGCAGCAGCAGTGGCTCCCCGGCAGCGAGCGCCAGCCCCTTGTCTTCGAGGAAATCGTAAAGCGGATGGTCAATGCCAAGCTCGAACTCCGCCGTTACCGAGGCCTGCGGCGCGCCATTGCGGATCAGGCCCGCGTCGCCGCGCGCGCCCGTCGCCAAACCCAGCGAATCGAGAATGATGGATTTACCGGCCCCGGTTTCCCCGGTCAGCACCGACAGGCCGGAGCGGACATCGAGGTCCAGCCGGTCGACAAGCACGACGTCCTGAATCGAAAGGCGTGTAAGCATGGAATCCCTGATACCAAAAGGCCTCCGATTTTCATCGAAGGCCATCAGATTACATCGGGTTGATGCGGCTTAGCCAGCTTTTTTTCTCTTTTTGTTCTTTTTTCGCCGGTTTATCGTTGGTGCGTTCCGCGATAGGCAGCGGCTTGATGTCCATCGCCTGACCGCGCTCCTTCATCAGCTTGTAGGCAGCGGCGTACCAGCGATCGCCGGGGTAGTTGTAACCCAGCACGGCGGCGTTGCGATTGGCCTCGTCCGTAATGCCCATCATCAGATTGGCTTCGACCAGACGATACAGGGCTTCCGGTGCGTGGCTGGTGGTCTGATACTTGGTGATCACCGTCTTGAACCGACCGAGCGCCGCCAGCGGCTGATTGTCGGACAGGTAGTAACGCCCGATTTCCATTTCCTTGCCGGCCAGCTGATCGGAGACCATGTCCAGCTTCACCTGCGCGTCGCGGGCATATTCGGTACCCGGATAGCGTTGAACGATCTCGCGCAGATAGGATTGCGCCGTTTCGGTATAGGCCTGATCGCGGCCGACATCGACGATCTGCTCGAAATAGTTGATCGCCCGCATATAGTAGGCATAGGGCGTCAGGGTCGAGCCGGGATAGAGCTTGATGAAACGCTCCGCTGCCGCGGTCGATTCCATGTAGTTGTTCGCCTGATAGTTGGCGTAGATTTCCATGACGATCGAACGGCGCGACCATTCCGAATAGGGGTGCTGGCGTTCGACTTCTTCGAAATAGTCGATGGCCTCGTTCCAGCTCTTCTGGTCGAGGCGCGTCATGCCCATATTGTAAAGCGATTCGACCGGACGCTCTTCGTAGACCAGACGGGTCGCCGGGGCGCGCTTGCCCGCACAGCCCGAAAGCGCGGTCGTTGCGGCCAGTGCGGCAAGCGCGATGAGGCCTGCTTTCTTGAGAGAAGAGGTCGACTTGGAGATGGCCGGCACGGTATATCCTCACTTCATCGGGCGCGATGACCCGACAGGCTTAACGATTTATGGAGGATAGCTCTACAATAGGCATCGGCAAACGCCAACTGCTTTTCGCAAAGCCCCGCTTAGCCCGCCTGTTGCAGCGACGGGGCGCGGGTCACCACGCGGTAGGCCTCCGGCTGCGACAGTAGTTCGCGAACGACGGCATTATTAAGGCCGTGACCGGCGCGAATTCCTTCAAACCTGCCAAGAAGCGGCATGCCCAGGACGTACAGGTCGCCGATGGCGTCGAGCGCCTTGTGACGGACGAATTCGTCGACGAAACGCAGGCCCTCGGCGTTCAGGACGCGGTCGCCGTCGATGACGACGGCATTGTCCATCGACCCGCCACGGGCCAGACCGGCGGCACGAAGAGCCTCGACGCCTTCGATGAAACCGAAGGTACGGGCAGCGGCCAGTTCGGTGCGGAAGCTTTGCTCGGTGACAACCAGATCGACTTCCTGATGACCGATGACGGCGGAGTCGAAGTCGATTTCGAAGTGCATCTCGAAACGGTCGCAGGGCAGCAACGAGGCGCGCTTGTCGCCTTCGATGACCGTGACCGGCTTGAGGATTTCGATGAAGCTTTGCGGCAGGAACTGACGGCGGAAACCGGCCTGATCGAGCAGTTGCACGAAGGGCAGCGACGAGCCGTCCATGATCGGCACTTCCGGGCCGTCCAGTTCGATCTGCGCATTATCGACGCCCAGCGCCGACAGGGCGGCCATCAGGTGTTCGATCGTCGAGACCGACACGCCCGCGGCATTGGTGATGACGGTGCCCAGACGGGTCTGAGTCACAAGGTCGGCACGCGCCGGAACGCGGTTGTCGCGATCGGTGATGTCGGTGCGCACGAAGACGATACCGGCACCGGCCTGGGCCGGGCGCACGGACAAACGCACACGCTGACCGGTGTGCAAACCGACACCGGCGCAGATGGCGGGAACCGCAATCGTATGTTCGTGATGATCAGGCGACATGTACGCAAAACCCAGATAAGAGACGCGGAATCCTTCCGCATGGGTCATCTTATACCCCTGCACGGGGGGTGGGCTCAACTAAACATGAATTACGGTTTGTAACGCTGAAAATAAGGCCAATTAAGGCTTTGCGGCCACAGCATGGTCAAAATCGTTGAGGAATTGTTACCGAATTTACTATGTCCGTTAAACATGAAAAAGCCCGCTGTTTCCAGCGGGCCAGATCAGAACTTATCGTTCGTATCCGTCTTAGTTGGCCAGTCGGCGAAGAAACGACGGGATTTCAAGATCGTCCTCCACCTCCGCGGTCTGTTGCGGCTCGACGCGCGGCTGAGGGGCCGGTTGCGCCTGCGGTGCCGGGGCATAGGATTGCGGTTGAGGCGCCGGTTGACGGTAGTCGGGCGCCGGGGTCTCGTTGCGCTGACGGTTCGGGAACAGGCCACGCCACAGGCCGCCACGGTTGTCGTCTTCGGCCAGCGGACGCTGTTGCGACTGCGGCGCGCGAACCGGATCCTGAGGGCGCACGGTGCCGTAACCACCGACCGGACGCTGCGGGATTTCACGCGATTGCGCCGGAGCCGGTGCCTGGACCGGGGCGGCAGGGATATCGAACTCGTCCTCGACCGACGGATCGATGATCTTGGCGATCACGCGGGCTTCGGGTTGTGGCTGGTATTGCGGCTGCGGGGCCGGGGCTGCGGGGCGCTCGTCGAATAGGTTCGGGCGAGCGGCCGAAATCGTCGGCTCCGGGCGTAATTCCGGCTGCGGCGCCGGAGCGGCCTGCTGAACCGGCTGGGGCTGAGGGGCCGGTTGCGGCGCGGGCGCGGCAGCCTGAACGGGTTGTTGCACCGGTTGGGCGGCACCCGGACGGCCCGGCGTGATATAGACCGACTGACGCGGGTTCTGCGACACCGATTGCTGGACCGGTGGTTGTTGCTGGGCGGCGGCGGAGTCCATGCCGGTCGCCACGACCGAAACGCGCAGCTTGCCTTCCAGCGTCGGATCGAAGGCCGCACCGAAGATGATGTTGGCGTCCGGATCGACTTCCGACGAGATGGCGTTGGCCGCTTCGTCGACTTCGAGCAGGGTCATGTCGAGACCGCCGGTGACGTTGACCAGCACGGCCTTCGCGCCCTTGAGCGAGGTTTCGTCCAACAGCGGGTTGGCGATGGCGTTCTGAGCGGCTTGCAGCGCGCGGTCGTCGCCCGAGGCCTCACCCGTGCCCATCATAGCCTTGCCCATTTCGGACATGACCGAGCGCACGTCGGCGAAATCGAGGTTGATCAGGCCCGGCAGGACCATCAGGTCGGTGATCGAACGCACGCCCGAATGCAGGACCTGGTCGGCCATGCCGAAGGCTTCGGCAAAGGTCGTGCGTTCGTTGGCGATGCGGAACAGGTTCTGGTTCGGGATGACGATCAGGGTATCGACATAGCGTTGCAGTTCGGCGATGCCCGCATCGGCCAGACGCATACGGTGACGGCCTTCGAACATGAAGGGCTTGGTCACCACGCCGACCGTCAGGATGCCGCGTTCGCGCGCCGTCTTGGCAATGATCGGGGCCGCACCGGTACCCGTGCCGCCGCCCATGCCGGCGGTGATGAAGACCATGTGCGCGCCTTCGAGGTGCTCGGCGATCTCATGCGCCGACTCTTCGGCGGCGGTCATGCCGACTTCGGGGTGCGCGCCCGCGCCCAGACCCTGCGTCAGGGAGACGCCCAACTGCACGCGGCGGTCGGTCTTGGCGAACTGAAGCTGCTGGGCGTCCGTATTGGCGACGACGAATTCGACGCCTTCCAGACCGGCCTCGATCATGTTGTTGACGGCGTTGCCCCCGGCACCACCGACTCCGAACACAACGATACGAGGCTTGAGTTCCGTGGCGCGCGGCGCCGAAAGATGAATAGCCATGTGATCAGACCAACCTTCTATTACCCCCGGGCGGGGAACCCTGTCATCGGGCGTCAAAGCTTTCGCTAATTCTTCGACCTTGGCGCTTTCATTGAGAAGCTCCATCAGACATCGAATATGCTTAATGAATAGTTACCGGATAACTTGAGTCGCGCCGTTTTGAAGGGGGAAAGATAATAAAATTTAACGAAAGTTACCAACTTATGAATTTTGCGCGCCGATTGAGTCGAAGGTGAGTCAAAAATGACTCACAATCCCCGCCAAGTTCGCCATTTTGCTGACAAAATAGTTAACAGGCCTTCATTATTATACGCAAAACCCTTAACACAGAATCATCCACAGGCTACCGTATCCGGATCACATTGACGCGATCATAACCTCGTTTTATCTGTGGATGAGTCCGGTAGCGCTTGGCCATGGCAGACGCAAAAACGCCCGCTGAACCAGCGGGCGTTTTGAGTAGCGAAACTGAACTGTCTCAGAGATTCTGGCGCAGCCAGTCCATGACGCGGGTGACAATCGGTCCGCTTCCGGCGCTTGAGGTGTCCTTGGTCGACAGGCGCGCGGTCATGATCTTGCGCGCCGGCACCACGTCGCGCGGCCCATAGAGCGTGCGCAGGATGACCCCCGCGCAGGCCGAGAAGGCCGGACCCGCCGCGGCGTCGGCCAGATGCGGCACGCGCTTGGGCTTGCCCAGCCGCACCGGGCGGTCGAACACCCGTACGGCCAGTTCGCGCACACCGGCCAGTTGCGATGCCCCGCCCGTCAGAACGATGCCCGCGCCGGGATCGATCATGACGCCGGAGGCTTTGAGCTTTTCGCGCAGCAGTTCGAAGGTTTCCTCCACGCGCGGCGCGATGATCCCCTTGAGGATCGAGCGCGGTACGGAGATCGGGGCCGCACCGGCGTCGTCGCCGCGCGGCGGGGCTTCGACCATTTCGCGGTCTTCGTTGGCCGAGGCGATGGCCGAACCGTGCAGGGTCTTGACGCGCTCGGCCCCGGCCAGAGTCGTCGACAGGCCGCGCGCGATATCGGCGGTGACGTGGGCGCCGCCGACGTTCAGGCAATCGACGTGGATCAGCGAACCGTTGCAGAACACCGCCGCTGTGGTGCACGACGCCCCCATGTCGATGCAGATGGCGCCCAGTTCTTTTTCGTCCTCTTCCAGCGCCGCAACGGCGGCGGCCAGAGGCGCGGAAACGATGGCCTGCACCTCAAGATGCGCCATGCCGACGCACTGCATGATGTTGTTGAAGACATTCTCGTCGATGGTGACGACCAGCAGTTCCAATCCTAGCGAACGGCCGGTCAGGTTACGCGGGTCGCGCACGCCGCTCTGCCCATCGACCGACCACGAGACCGGCAGCAGGTGGATAGTGCGGCGGTTGGGGAAGCGGACCTGCGCCAGACCCGAGGCGATGGCGCGGTTGAGGTCTTCGTCGGAGACGGGCTTGAGGCCCAGCGACACCTGCGCGAAGACGCGGTGCGAGGCGGTCTGCGCGCCGGGGACCGAGACGCGGACGCCCTGCACCGAGACATTGGCCATGGCTTCGGCGCGCTCGACGGCCTGAGCGATGGCGGTGGCGGCGGCTTCCATGTCGATGATGCCGCCCGCGCGGATACCACGCGACTGCACGTAGCCGACGCCTGCCACGCGGATCGAATTGTCAGACGTGCGCACACCGTCGGGCTTCATGATGAAACAGCCGATCTTCGACGCGCCGAGATCGAGCGAAGCCACCACCCCCGGCGTGACCGACATGCGGGCGGCGGCCTCGTTGCGGCTGCCGTTTTTGGCCATTTCCTTGGCCAGTTTACGATCTTCAAGACGCGACATGGGAACTTCCTAAGGGCGGCAATCAGGAATTTTCAAAAGGTTTGACGACCAGGGCACCGGGATCGCGCAGATCGATGACCGCCAGTCCCTGATCGAGGATGCGCTGCTGGCTGATCAGGACGTCGAGGCGGTTGAGCGCGTCTTCCTGATCAAGCGCGGGCAGCTTGATAATGGTGTTGTTCTTCAGGCGAATATCCCAGCGGCGCGTGTCGACGCGCACATAGGCCCAGACGCGCGATTGCAGTTCGGGCCGCGCCTGAAGCAGTTGCACGATCTCCGACGCCGACTCGTTGGCCCCCTCGCCGACCAGCAGCGGCAGGTCGCGGAACTGTGCCTCGTGCGCTTCGGGGATGACCTGACCCGTGTCGTCGATGACCTGGGTCTTGCCCTGAAACTGCCAGACGGCCAGACGCGGACGCTCGGTAACGGTGATGATCAGCTGATCCGGCAACTGACGGCGGATGACGGCGGACTTGACCCAGCCGATGGCTTCGACGTCGGCCTTGACCTTGTTGAGGTCCATCAGGGCGATCGGCTGACCGCGCTCGAACTTCAAGGCCCCCTTGATGTCGCCGCGCGCCACGTCGGACACGCCTTGCAGACGGACATTTTGCAGATTGACGCCGATGGCGGCGATGCGACCGTCGGTAAAGTTGACGATACCGGTGCGCAGCATCTCGGCACGACCGCCGGTCAGGAGAACGACGCTCATCAGCATGGTAATGCCGCCGAAGGCCAGCCACGCGGTCAGCTCGTTCGGCATGGCCACGCCGCCGATCAGTTTAAGCTTGCCGGACTCACGCGCGCCCGAACGTTTCGGGGCGGCTTTGGCGGGGGCTTTGCTTTGCGGAGCTACCATTCCTGTATTAGGTTGGCGGCGGCCCCCTCTGACGACGGCAGGCATATTCTGTCCTCGGTTCGTGACACAGTCGCATCCCCTACACGGACTGACGCCACCGGCCCTTTCAGGGCAAATGCGGACAGACCAAACGCAGGATGCTAAGCGCCCCAGAAAACCAGAACGGCCTTAACAATGTGATAACGGAATCGAGTCCGTGCAGGTTTTCATCAACCATGTTTGCAGGTGCGTCATAAATACCGGTGATAGGCCAGGAACAAAAAAGCCTGCCTCCGAAGAGGCAGGCTTTGACGGTAGGCTTTAAGGCTTACGCCTGTTCCCTGACTTCCGGAACGCCGGTGTCGGGTACGACCGGCACGGGCATCGGATCGTCGGTCGTCGGCACCGCCAGATGGGTGGCGTTTTCCAGAAGTACGCCGGTTTCCTCGTCGCGGATGATCTCTTCGCCGCGCAGAACCTTCTCGATCTCTTCCCCGGTCAGGGTTTCGATTTCGAGCAGGGTCTTGGCCAGTCGATGCAGACCGTCCATGTTTTCGGTCAGGATGCGCTTGGCGTCGTCATAGCCGCCCTTGACCAGACGCTTGACTTCGCTGTCGACCAGTTGCGCCGTCGCTTCTGACGTATCGCGGCCCAAAGCGCCGTATTCGTCTTCGCCCTGCTTGTAATCGACAAAGCCCAGTTCGTCGGAATAGCCCCAGCGGGTGACCATCGCCTTAGCCAGACGCGTCGCCTGCTGGATGTCCGAAGAGGCCCCGGACGTGACCTGATCCTTGCCGAAGATCAGTTCTTCGGCGACGCGGCCCGCCATAAGGATGGCCAGACGCGAGGTCATCTGCACGTAGTTCTGCGAGTAACGGTCGCCTTCCGGCAACTGCATGACCATGCCGAGCGCCCGGCCGCGCGGGATGATCGTCGCCTTATGCACCGGATCGGCCTCAGGCGTTTTCAGGGCCACGATGGCATGGCCGCCTTCATGATAGGCGGTGTTCTTCTTTTCCTGTTCGGACATGGCCATCGACTTGCGCTCGGCACCCATCAGAACCTTGTCCTTGGCGTCCTCGAAGTCCTTCATGGTGACCAGCTTGCGGTCCTTGCGCGCCGCCATCAGCGCCGCTTCGTTGACCAGATTGGCCAGATCGGCCCCGGAGAAGCCCGGCGTCCCGCGCGCTATGACCTTCACATCGACATCGACGGCCAGAGGCACATGGCGCATGTGGACGCGCAGAATGGCTTCGCGACCGGTCAGGTCGGGGTTCGGCACGGTCACCTGACGGTCGAAGCGGCCCGGACGCAGAAGCGCGGAGTCGAGCACGTCGGGACGGTTGGTCGCGGCAATGATGATGATGCCTTCCTGAGCCTCGAAGCCGTCCATTTCGACCAGCAACTGGTTGAGGGTCTGTTCGCGTTCGTCGTTGCCGCCGCCATGACCGGCGCCGCGGTGACGACCGACGGCGTCGATTTCGTCGATGAAGATAATGCACGGCGCGTTCTTCTTGGCCTGTTCGAACATGTCGCGGACACGCGAGGCGCCGACGCCGACGAACATTTCAACGAAGTCCGAACCGGAGATCGAGAAGAAGGGCACGCCGGCTTCACCGGCCACGGCGCGGGCCAGCATGGTCTTACCGGTACCCGGAGGGCCTACCAGCAATGCGCCTTTGGGGATCTTGCCGCCCAGCTTCTGGAACTTGGTCGGGTCTTTCAGGAAGTCGACGACCTCCTGCAATTCTTCCTTGGCCTCGTCGACGCCGGCAACGTCGGCGAAGACTACCTTGTTCTTGTGCTCGGTCAGGAGACGCGCCTTCGACTTGCCGAAGCCCATCGCCCCGCGACCGCCACCCTGCATCTGACGCATGAAGAACAGCCAGATACCGATGATCAGGATGATCGGCAGCAAACCGGTCAGCAGCGAGACGAGAAACGGTGTGGTGACCGTCTTCATATCGACCTTGACGCCCTTGGAATCGAGCCAGTCGGCGGTGTCGCTGTTGGGGTACGGCGTGACGACCTTGAACTTCTGCTTCTGGTTATCGGTGACCAGCGCCTGATCGCGATCGAACTTGGCGTCGACGATTTCGCCCTTGTTCACGCGCTCCTTCAGCAACGAGTAGCTCATTTCCTTGGGCGCCGCCGGATAGGTGTTCTTGTTGACGACGGCGTAGCCGACCGCCAGAACCGCCAGCAGGATACCGACAATCGTCAGTGCACGAAAATTCATTCCCTAGCCTTTTCAACAGGGCCCCGATACCGGCGACCCGAATAACTGTTTTCCCTATATAGGGGTGCTTTTAGCGGCGCGCTACGGTTTCCATCCCGAAATCCGCATCGGCTTCGTTCCGAATCTGTCCCAGCGCGGCCTTCAGGCGCGTATGGACGAGACAGTGCAAATCTCCTGCCGCGAAAAGCCGCGGTTCGCCGTTTATCAACCGAACCGGCAAAGAAGCCCGCACCAGCGACGGCAAGGCGGCGATTTTCTCACGATCGCGACGTTGCAAACGTTTGGCATGGCCACGCAGAGGCACAATATCGTCGGTCTGCGCATAAACAGGCAATCGGAAACGTCCGTCCCAGATATCTCCGCAGCGCTGCGGGACCGTGCCATTGCGGGTCATGTCGCCCGTCTCGCGACAGATCAGCAGGCTGTCTTTTTGTCGTTCGATACGCGCCCCGCAGAGGGTGAACGAGGTGCGTCCAGTGTTGAGTCCGTCGATAATCGCCGTAATTTCACGGGTTGACGGCAGCTTTTCTCCGCCGCCCGCGCAGACGATCATGGCCGAGAGAATGGGGACAGAGGGGATATGATCGAGTCGAAAAGCCCCGGCATCGTGCAAATGGCTTGCCCTCTCCCCCCCTTCGGGGTCCCCCTCCCCCGCTTTGCAGGGGAGGATGAACGCGCCTACATCCTCCCCTGTAGCGCAGCGTACGGGGGAGGTGTCAGCGCGCGTAGCGACGCTGGCGGAGGGGGCATTCACTTGTAATGCCTGACGCACTTTTGCCCTGAGGTAAGCCGGATTTTCGTTCGCCGGATCGTCGATATAGCCGACGCCCGCCGCTGTCAGCCATGCGCGCAACCGCGCGCGCGACACGCCAATCAGCGGACGGAAATAAAACACACCCTCGCCTTCCAGCCAGAACGGCGCGGGCGACCACAGACGCGGCGACCCAACGCTGGAGCCGGTCGCGCGCATGGCTTCGGCCTCTGTGCCGTCATTGGCATTGTGCCCCAGACAAACCACGCGAATACCCTTTTCACGCGCCGCGTTCAGAATGAGACTATGCCGTGCGCGCCGCGCCGCCGCCTGAATCCCTGTCGCAGGCTTGTCACCCGTCCAATGCAGGGGTGTAAAGCCGATACCCATATCCGCACACAGATCGGCCACGCCCTGCGTCCAGCCCGCACTCAGCGGATTGAGCCCGTGATCGACGCAGAACACCTCCAGCGGCCTTTGCCCCCACAGCATAAGCGCCATCAGCAGCGCCACGGAATCGCCGCCGCCGGATACCGCGACGCCCACCGGCTTGTCGGGGGCCCCGTTCAGATATTCCGGAAACAAACAAAGGCTGGCGGCGATATCGGGGAAATCCCCCAGCGTCGCGGCCAGCCTTTGTCTTACATCGTCAGAATTTTGACGCGCATTTGATTCCAAAAACCGCTGCACACTTTTTGGAATGCGCTCTAGGCGCACTTGCCCTTGGTCGCCAGCGCCTTGGCCTGCGACTTGATCGGTGCCGACGCGGTCGCGGCATAGCGCTTGTTGAACTCGGTCAGGGCGACGCAGGCCTTCGGCGCATCGGTTTGACCCAAAGCCGCCGCCAGCTTGACGGTCGCTTCGGGCGCCCAGCTCGTCTTGGGCCAGCCCTTGAGCGAGGTCGCATAGGCGGCGACCGAACCCGATACATCGCCACGCGTCGAGCGGATCTGGCCCAGACGGAACCAGGCTTCGGCGGCTTGGGGCGCGGTCGCCCACTTGGTCGTGAATTCGGTAAAGGCGCGCTCAGCGTCTTCCATGCTGCCGTTGGTCAGGAGACTATAGGCCTGATCGAAGTCACCTTCGGCGGTGCCGGTAGTCGGCGGCGGTGGTGGCGGACCGGCCAGAGCCGCATCGATGTCTTTCAGGTGCGCGTCCTGCATATCGACGCGCTTGGTCAGGGTGTCGAGCCGCACTTCCAGCGCCTGATTTTTCTGCGCCAGCTGGGTATTGGCGTAGCGCGCCTCCTCCAGTTGTCCGGTCAGGGTCGTGATCTGCTGCGCCTGATCGTCGACCTTGCGCGACATCGTGGCCACCGTCGCCTGAAGCGCCACGACTTCGGGATCGGGCTCGATCAGCGCTGGTGGGCCGGGGTTCTTGGCGTTACGGCCTTCGTACTTGCTGATGGCGTTTTCCAGCTTGCGCACATTGCGATCGAGACGTTCAAGACGCTTCTTGTCCCACTCGATCGGCGGCCCCTTGTCGGCGTCGTCCTGATCGATGGAGAATAACTGGGCCTGCGCTGGTACGGCCAGGGTCAACGGCGCGGCAACGGCCAGAGAGAGCGCCAATCCGGAGATAACAGCCTTCAGATTAAGTCTGGTCATGGTCATCCTAAACATGATCGCCGCAGCCCCCTTAATCGCTACGCGATACGGCATAGCAAAACTTACGAAAATTAATAACGGCGCAATTTTATCTTGTCGAGCCTAACGATTTAACCCGGCGAAATTAAGACTGGTAATCGCATTAAAAAAGGGCCGGTTTGCACCGGCCCTTCTGATCTATAGCTGCCGGAAGCTTACTTGGCGCCTTCGGTCAGGGTCGTGTGACCGTTACGGTTTTGCGCCCAGCCGTCTTCGTTGGCTTCGGTATTGATCGGGTTTTCCTTGCCGTAGGAAATGGTGGCGATACGCGCCGGCACCACGCCCTTGGAGGTCAGGTATTGCGACACGGCCTCGGCGCGGCGGGCGCCCAGAGCGAAGTTGTATTCGCGCGTGCCGCGCTCGTCGGCATTGCCTTCGATACGGATCTTGACGGCCGGATAACGGACAAGCCACGCAGCCTGCTTGTCCAGGATTTCCTGAGCGTCGGTACGGATCGACGACGAGTCGAGATCGAAGAAGACGCGGTCGCCGACATTGACGACGAAGTCCTGCTGCGAGCCCGGTACGACGCCGACCGGAGCGATGGGCTTTTCGACGGGGTCTTTCTTCGGCGGCACGTACGGCGCGACCTCTTCCTTTTCGACCGGCTTGGCCGGGGTGTCGATCACTTCCTTCGGCTTGGAAGAACAGGCGGCCACCGAAGCGGTGACAAACGTCACCAACATGAGTTTCGCAATCGTTTTGGTGGAGATGGACATAAGCAATCCCTTCATCACTATAATTAATGTTTGGTCCGGTCCCAGAGGCCGGAGCCCGATCACCGAGGTTTAAACTCTACAAACGGCATGTCAGGGCAATGCCCCTCACACCTATAGTTACAATTTGTAACACGCACATTACGGCCATATTGCGGCGCACACTAGATTCTATTGAGACCATCGTTACGCTCAAAAGCCAATAACAAAGGCGTTATTCCGTTATTTTCCGCATCCCTTTTTTATGGGGTGAGGCTTTTAGGACGCCCTATGAACCCTCTACTTCAACCGCGGCGACCAGGCTGGGTCTGACGCACCGCCCGGATAGGGAACTGCGCGTTCGATACGACCCGTTACCTCGACGGTCCACAGCGACGGCATGGCCCCCGGCGGCTCGCGGAAGAACATGATGTAGCGGCCGTTCGGCGCCCAGGTCGGACCTTCTTCGAGGTAGGACGAGGTCAGCAGCTTTTCGCCCGAACCGTCAGGGCTCATCACGCCGATAGAGAAACGCCCGCCCGATTGCTTGGTGAAGGCGATCAGGTCGCCCTTGGGGCTATAGACCGGGGTCGAATAGATGCCGCCACCGAACGACAGGCGGCGCACGCCCGACCCGTCGAGGTTCATGGCGTAGATTTGCGGCGAACCGCCCCGGTCGGAGTTGAACACGATGGTCGAGCCATCCGCCGAAAAAGACGGCGAGGTGTCGATGGCCGGTTCGCGCGTCAGGCGCTTCGTCGAGCGCGACCGCAGGTCCATCACATAGATGTCGGTATTGCCGCCCTGCGCCACCGAGAAGGCGAGCTTGGTACCGTCCGGCGAGAAGCGCGGCGCGAAGACCATGCCCTGAATCTGACCGACCGATTCCTGACGACCCGTTTCGATATTGAAGATATAGATGCGTGCGCTGTCGTCGCGCAGCGCCATATAGGCCACTTCCTGCGAGTCGGCGGAAAAACGCGGCGTCATCACCTTGTACGAACCGTCGGTCAGGTAGGACGGATTGGCCCCGTCCTGATCCATGATGGCCAGACGCTTGACGCGCTTGCCGCGCGCGCCGCTTTCGGCGACGAAGACGATGCGGGTGTCGAAATAGCCCTCTTCGCCGGTCAGCTTCTCATAGATGGCGTCGGCGATCTTGTGCGCGATACGACGCCAGTTTTCCGGCGTCGCCGTCAGCGACATGCCCAGAAGTTGCTTTTCAGAGAATATATCCCACAGGCGGAAATCGACCTGCAACCGCCCGCTGGCATCGACCGTCGCCAAACCGTTGGCCAGGGCCTGAGCGTTGATCGTCTTCCAGCTGGTATAGGCTGGCGTCGCATTGACGTCGAGGTTCTGCTCGATAAAGGCGTTCGGATCGATCGGCTTGAAAAAGCCCGAGCGCTCCAGATCGGCCATGACGACGCGCGAAATCTTGTCGCCGAGATCGCTGCCCGAGGCATTGATGTCGATGGCGATGGGCATGGGTTCGATGACGCCTTCGGTGACTTCGCCTTTCAGCGGAGTCTGTGCGAAAGCGACGGTCCCGGCCATGGGCACCAATGCCACCACGGCGGCGGCAAGCCAGATATTCAGACGTTTCATAAACGGTTTCATGACGCCTCCCTAAGCGCATTCCGAAAAGTGCAAGGCGGTTTTCGGATCAAATGCGCGACAAAATAAATTCTATCGGCCCTTACAGGCCAGATCGCCGCGGAAGGTAATTTCCAGCGGCCGGTTATACAGTTCCTCAGGCAGGCCCGTAAACAGCTCGCCCTTTTTCACCGCGGCCTGAGCGCGCACGGCGGCGGCCTCCCATACCAGATCGCTGCGACGGTTCGTCCAGTCGGGTCCACGAATAACGCGGCCATTGGGCGAAATGGTGAAGGTGATTTCCGGATTGACCTTGTCGGCACCCGGCACGTCGCAGTTCGGCGACCATAGCCGTTGCAGCTTGGCGACCACCTGATTGAGCGCTACCCCGGCATCGACCTGCGCATTGCCGCGCTGTGAAGAGCCGTCGGTCGGTTTCGGCGTCGGACGCGCCGGGGCCTTGGTGTTCGACTTCGGCGGCGAAGACTTGGTCTGGCTGAGCGCGTCGAGGTCGAGCGTTTCCGGCTTCGGCTTCTTCATTCCGTCCTTCGACGGCGGCGTCTTGACGGGCTTCGGCGGTTCTATCTTTTTCGGTTCCGGTTTCTTGGTCTCTTTCTTGACTTCCTGAACCGGCTGTTTCGGCGCGGGCGGGGTCGGCACCGGGTCGGGTTCCGGCTGAGGCACGGGTTCGGGCGGCGCGGGTTCCGGCACCGGCTCCAGCACGGCCTGCTCGTCCTTCGGCGCGGCGGCCATCGCCTGTTCCGGAATCTCCGTGACCAACTCGACCGGCACCGAGGTTATCGGCACGGCTTCGGGCAGGCTCTGCCAGTTCAGGAAGGCAAGCGCCAGCAATCCCGCGTGCAGGAGAATAGATCCAAGAAGGGCGCGTCCCATCTTCATGCTCAGGGCGCCGCCTCGGTTTTCGCAGTTGCATCCGCCTTACCCATGCCGTCGGTCAGCAAATTGATCTTGGTAAAACCTGACACAGACAACCGGGCCATGACCTTGGCCACCGTCTCGTAAGAGGCGGCCCCTTCGGCACGGACATAGATCGGCTTCGACGTATCGTTGTCGGTCATGGCCAGCAAGCGCGGCGTCAATTGCTCGAAGGTGGCGGCATCTTCACCCACATAAAGTTCGCCGTCTTTTTTGATAGACACGGTGATCGGGTCGCCTTCATCCTTCAAAGCGGTCGCTTCGGTCTTCGGCAGTTGCAGCTTGATCCCCGGATTGAGCAGCGGTGCCGAGATCATGAAGATGATCAGCAGCACCAGCATGACGTCGACCATCGGGGTGACGTTGATTTCCGACAGCGCGCCGCGCCGTCCCCGGCGCCTGCCGCGCCGTCCGCGTCCGGCGCTACCGGCTGAACCCATGGCCATGGCCGTACCCTCCCTTTACCGCGTGCCGCCGAGCTTATCGCCTAGGCGACGGGTCACCGAGACCATCAGTTCGTCGGCAAAGCCTTCGAGGCGGCCGGTGAAGCGCGCCACCTTCGCGTTGAACAGGTTGTAGGCGATATAGGCCGGGATGGCCGCGCCCAGACCGATGGCCGTGGCGAACAGCGCTTCCGAAATGGCCGGCGCGACGGTCGCCAGATTGGTGTCGCCCTGCGACGCGATGGCCGAGAAGGCGTTCATGATGCCCCAAACCGTGCCGAACAGACCGACGAAGGGCGAAGCCGTGGCGACGACCGCCAGCAGGCTCAGCCCGTCTTCCATCACATCGGCTTCGGTGGCGATGACGTGGTTCAGTTCGCGGTCGATCTGCGCCACCAGAAGGTCGCCCTGGCTGGCCGAAATCGTCTTGCCCTTATAGTCGCCCCAGGCCGAAGTCACCGCGACCAGCAGCTTGGGGAAGGGTTCCTTCGGCTGGGTGCCGTGTTTCGCGGCGATGTCTTCCAGCGCCCGACCCGATGACAGTTCAGCCTCGAACCCGGCGGCCTCCTTGTTGAGCTTGCCCAGCTTGAGCGTCTTGTCGATGATGATCGCCCACGACCACAACGAACCGACGGCCAACAGGATCATGACACTCTTGACCACCCAGTCGGCGTGTACGAACAGGTCGATAAAGCTGAGCGATTCAGCGACGGGGGCGGTTTCCATGAACGACTCCTCAGAAAACGGTCGGGCGAGCTTTAAAACGGCGATAAAGATATAGCGCGACGGATAAATCCACGACACGCCTCACCGGAGAGAGGCGATACCTTAACCATGCTCAAAAAATTTTAAAGGCGCAAAATGGACAAATGAAACGGGTTCCGTAAACGCAGAACCCTTATGGGACACACCATGCCCGAAAGCTGGTGACATTAATATGGCGAACGCGGTACAAATTTCGGGATAACGGGTATTGTAAGAAATTACCCCGCCGCGGTCGGCTGGCTACCGCGCTGATATTCCGGCAGGAACTTGGTCCGCACGATATCGAGCAGACTTTTCGGCAGACGGCGCGGGCGCGAGGCCATGTCGATACAGACCAGTTGCAGCTTGCCGCTGCACAGCAGCTTACCCTTGCACTCGATGCGCTGTGTCAGATAGAAACGCGCGCCCTGCCCGTAATCGATTTCGGAGCGGACCCACAAAACATCGTCTATACGCGCCGGTGCTTTATATTGCACGGTGACCTCCGCCACGGCAAAGGCCAGCGGGTCTTCGCCCTTTGCCAGTTCGGAGTGGTGAATATCGAGGCAGCGCATGAAATCGGAGCGCCCGCGCTCGAAATATTTGAGATAGTTTGCGTAATAGACGACGCCGGAAAAGTCGGTGTCTTCGTAATAGACACGGATCGGCAGGGAATGGGTGCGTCCGTCGATAAAGCCCGACAGCGCGCCTTCGACCAGATAATCGATATCCTTCATACGCCGCCCCGACTGCCAAACACAAACTACAGAGTCACAGGAATCCTAACGCGAGACAGGGGATTCGGCTATCTCTTTTTGCACTGCAAGGTACGACCGTGGGACGAAAGCCACAGTTCTTTAATTATCGAACAGATCACCCATCGGCGGCGCGACCGACCCATTCGGCGGCGGCGTCAGCCCCAGATGCGTGTAGGCCCGCGCACAGGCCATGCGTCCGCGCGGAGTGCGCTGGATGAAGCCCTGCTGCATCAGATAGGGTTCGATCATGTCCTCGACGGCGTCGCGCGCCTCGGCGATGGCAGCGGCGATAGTCTCCAAGCCGACCGGTCCGCCATTATAGTTCTCGATCATCGCCATCAGGTAGCGGCGATCGAGCTGATCCAGGCCCGACGGATCGACCTCCAGCCGGGCCAAGGCCCGCGCGGCAACCTTCTTGTCGATGATCTCGGCCCCTTCGGCGGTGGCGAAGTCGCGCACCCGGCGCAGCAGACGACCGGCGACGCGCGGCGTGCCCCGCGACCGCGAGGCGATCTCCAGCGCCCCGTCTTCGCTGAGCGTCGCGCCCATCTTGCGCCCCGTGCCGATGATGACACGGACCAGTTCTTCGGGCGTATAGAATTCAAGCCTGAGCGGGATGCCGAAGCGGTCGCGCAGCGGCTGAGACAAAAGACCGGCCCGCGTCGTCGCCCCGACCAGCGTGAACGGCACCAGATCGATGCGCACGGTGCGCGCCGCCGGTCCCTCCCCGATGATCAGGTCCAGCACATAGTCTTCCATCGCCGGATAGAGGATTTCCTCGACGGTAGGCGACAGGCGATGGATTTCGTCGATGAACAGGACGTCGTTCGGCTCAAGGTTCGACAGGATGGCCGCCAGATCCCCGGCCTTGACCAGCATGGGGCCAGAGGTCGCGCGGAACCCTACCTTCAGTTCCTTGGCGACGATCTGCGCCAAAGTCGTCTTGCCGAGACCCGGCGGGCCGTAGAACAGGACGTGGTCCAGCGCTTCCTTGCGCGCGCCGGCAGCCTGAACGAAGACCTTGAGATTGGCCTTGAGCGGGCCTTGCCCCACGAAATCGTCGAAGGTCTGCGGCCTGAGCGCACGGTCCTGCGCGAAACGCTCGACCTCGTCGTCGGTCGGTTCGCCTGAAATGATGCGCGCCATTATCGTCCTATTACCTTAAGCGAGGCGCGGATCACCGCCGCCAGTTCCGCTTCGGGGCCCAGTTCGCGCACCGCAGCCTCGACGGCCTGACGCGACTGCGCTTCGGAAATCCCCAGCCCCATCAGGGCCGCAACGCTTTCGCCATTGACACTGGCCACCGGCGCGGAAGCCGCCGCCGTGTGCCCGATTACCGGCACGAAGCCTTCGGTAACGCTGAGCGACTTGCCTTTCAGTTCGATAACGATGCGTTGGGCCAGCTTGGGCCCGACACCATTGGCCTTGCCGACGCGGCTCTTGTCCTCGGTCGCCACGGCCTGAGCCAATTCCTGCGGCGTCAGGATATCGAGCACCGACAGGGCGGCCTTGGGGCCGACGCCCTGCACGCCGAGCAATTGCTGAAACGTCTTGCGCTCGTCCTTCGACAGGAAGCCGTAAAGCCGCGTGCCGTCTTCGCGCGTCTGGCTTTCGATATGGAGGATGACCTCGGCGCCATTGGCCATATTGGCCAGACTGCGCACGCCGCACTTGACGATGTAGCCGACGCCGCGCACCTCGACCAGCGCCTCGTCGTCCTCGATTTCCAGCAATATACCGCGCAGCCGTCCGATCATGCCGCCGTCCTCTTAGTCTTTTTAAGTGGTCGCGCCTCTGATTCCGAAAACCGCTCAACACTTTTCGGGAGGCGCTCAAGATTCCGCATCTTACGCTTATGCGCATGGGTGATCGCGCAGGCCAGCGCATCGGCCATATCCGCCGTCAGGCCGTTCTCCGCCGTCGCCGCGCGCGGCAGCAGGCGCTTGACCATGAACAGGATCTGATCCTTGTCGGCGCGACCCGCGCCCACGACCGACTTCTTGATATCGAGCGCCGCGTATTCGGCCACGCTCAGGCCCGCCCGCGCCGGGGCCAGCATGGCGGCCGCCCGCGCATGGCCCAGTTTCAGCGTTGAGGACGGGTTCATATTGACGAAGGTCTCTTCGATCGCCGCTTCGTGCGGCTTATATTCGGCAACGACCTTCTCCAGTGCCTCGAACAGATAGAGCAGCCGCACGGAAAGATCGGCCTTGTCGTCGGGCAGGATGACGCCGTGCGCGACCCAGTTCAGCCGCGCCCCGTGCATGTCGATAATGCCCCAGCCCAGCCGCCTCAGGCCGGGGTCGAGCCCGATGATCCGAATCCCGTTGTTCTCCATTCGTTCAGACTAGCCGAGGCCGATCCCGCGCGCAATCGGCAATTCTTGCCGTCATGGTGTTGGCGTATGGTTTGCAACACTCGCTCAAATAAGGCCGGAATCGGGCAATCCGCCCGCCTTTGGCACAAGAACCAATTGTCAACGGCCCGTCCTTGGGGTTAAGGTTTCATTTAGAACTGAGTTTTGGGGGTTTATGAACATGCCGGAGACCACGGGTCACAGCCGCGCCAATGCAGGATTGTTCATAGGTTTGAGCCTAATCGCCGCCGGTCTGGTGGCGCTGGCCCTGATCAAGGGCGGCGCACCGCTGAGCGCCGGCCTGTTCCTCGGCGACTGGATCGACTGGGCGCGCATCGCGCCGACCATGTCGGGCCTGCTGGTGCTGGGCGTGCTTCTGTTCCTCGTCGGCGTCGTGGGGACGCTGGTCAGCCTGATGACGCCCAAGTCGATGAAGCCCGTCCGCAAGCCGCGCGTCGCAAAGGCCGAACGCCCCGCCCCCGTCGCTGAAGAAACGCCCGCGCCTGAACCGGTGGTGCCGCCCGCGCCGCAACTGGTCGCCGACAATACGCGCAAGGCCTCGCTGCGTTTCGAAGCCCCTGCCCCCGCATCGTATGTGCCGCCGATAGTGGCTCCGGTCGTCGAGCCGGTCGAGACCGTCAGCGCCGAAATCATACCGTTCCGTCCGGAACCCGTCACCGAGCCCGTAACGGAATCCGTCGCTGAATCTGCACCTGAACCCGTGGTCGAAACGACCGAGGTCGAGCCTGCCGATCCCATCGCCGCCGCCCTGCTCGCCGAGGCGCCGGACAAGACAAACGACGCCTCGCCGCCCGCCGACATCAATGCGGTCATCAACTCCGCCATGCGCTTCATGGAGTCTCCCGCCCCCGCCGTGGTGACCAGCGTCGCCGAGGTCCATGCGGCCCGCGTAGAAGCGGATGAGCCCGTCAAGTCAACGGCGGAATACAAGGCCCTGTCCGAAGCCCTCGACCTCAGCGGCGGTGACCCACTGCTCGATTCCGTCGTGCTGGAACCCACCGCCGAAACGCCGCCGGTCGATCCGCAAAGCGAGATCAAAACCGCCGTCCATACCGCGCTTACCGAATGGCCGGACAGTACCCGCGCCATCGCCGAGGGCGAACTGAGCGTCCGCGTCGAACAGCTTTATCGCGACAATGCCATCACCAGCCGCGACGCCTTCGCGCGTCTGAGCCGCGGCGACCTGAACGGCGCGGCGGACGTCATCGAACAGCAGGCCGGGGAATGGGCTGCTGCCGGTCTGGCGCCTCAGGCCGCCGAGATGTGGCGCATCTACGGCGCGCTGCATATGGGCCGCGACGACGCCAACGCCATGAAGGCCTATGAGCAGGTGTCGGCGCTCGATCCCGCCGACGGCAATATCCATATGTACCTCGTCCACCGCTACCGCATGGCCGAAGAGACGCCAAAGCTGCTGCCGGTCATCGGCAGGGCGCTGGGCGTCGTTACCGACCGCGACACGCGTCTGGACCTGCTCACACAATATGCCGACCTGACGCAAAAGGCCGGGCACCTCGGCCACACGGCGCAGGCGCTTGAAGAACTAAGCCAGATCAAGGGTGTGCAATCGGCTGAGGCGCCCGACAACCTGCAACTGCGCTCGGCCCACGCCATTTCGCTGGCCAAGCTGGCGCAATTGCGTGAAATGCAGGGCGAACGGGCCAAGGCTGCACCCTTGTATCAGCACGCCCATCGCGTCTTTGCCGAATTATCCGCCCGCGTGCCGGACCACGCCGGATTAAAAGCGATGGCCGAAAACGCCCGTAAAGATGCTGAACGCCTTACGGCATAACCGTTTAGTAAATGTGTCATTCTTGTCGCATTAAATTTCATTAATTTTTTACTTGCGGCTTTTTCACAACAATGATTACCTCCGTGACAGCGTTACGCATTTAGCGTTTTCAGGGGCTATCCACATGCGATTGAAGCTGGCTATCTTGACGTTGTGCGTTGTTGCCGCTCCGGCGACCGCCGCCATCAACCCCTTCGATGGCAAGGCCGACAGCTATAATCCCAGCCCTCAGGCCTATACCTGCCTCGGTGCCTTGACCTACGCCATGAAGCACCCGGATAACGGCAAAAAGGCCTTGTCGCCGCAGGACTATATGAAGGCGCGCAATCACTGGAGCGTCCATCCGTCGCTCAACCCCTCGACCCCGATTGACGTGCAGTCCGAAGATTCCGCCGTCACCATCATCGACATGGACCCCAAGAAACGCGACAAGCTGATCAAGCGTTGCGTTCAGGATTCGGGCTACCAGCCGCCGAGAGCTTAGAGTTCAGAGCCTAAAGCCGGATTGCACCCCCAAGGCATTGTGAATAAGGATGAGCGGTCCTTTGCCGCGAGTCGTCCATGCCATCCTTTTCTACACTTCATCCGGCGCTTGCCACCGTCCTGCTGCTGATCGCCTCCAACGTCTTCATGACGTTCGCCTGGTACGGGCACCTCAAGGACAAATCGCAAAAACTGTGGGTGGCGATCGCTCTAAGCTGGGGCATCGCCTTTTTCGAATACTGCCTGATGGTGCCGGCCAATCGTATCGGCTATGGCACGTTCAATGCGGCGCAGCTCAAGACGATTCAGGAAGTCATCACCCTGAGCGTTTTCGTCGTCTTTTCCGTCTTTTATCTGGGCGAAGCGATCCGCTGGACGCACGTGGTCGGTTTCGTGCTGATCGCGGCGGGTGCCGGGTTCATCTTCTACAAGGGGTAAAGCGATGACCCACGTCCTCGACCGTCCCGTGTGGAATGCGCTGACCAGCGCCTGGGCCGACCGGTCGCAAGGCACGGCGGCGGTGCGACAACTCGATCCCGCCTTTGGTCCGTTTGCCGCTGCGGCTGACAGGGCCGCCCCCTCTCTCACCGACCTGACGCCCGGCCCGGACGGCCTGTGGATCGTCGAGCGAGAGCCTTTCAATGCACCTGAAGGCTTTATTATCGCCCGTCAGGCGACGCTCAATCAGATGCTGGCCAAATCCGTCACGCCCGGTGCTGTTGATTTCGATATCATACCGCTGACCGATGCCGACGGCCCGGAAATGCTGACACTCGCACGTCTCACCAAGCCGGGGCCGTTCGCTGCGCGTACCCACGAACTGAGCGCCTTTATCGGCATCAGGCACGAAGGCCGCTTGGTGGCCATAGCCGGAGAGCGGATGCGGATGCCGGGCTTTGCCGAGGTCAGCGCGGTATGCACCCATCCCGACTTTCGCGGGCGGGGCTATGCGCCGGGCCTGATGCGTCAGGTCATGCAGCGCATCCTCGATCGGGGCGAGCAGCCGTTCCTGCATACCTATCGCGACAATCCGATCGCCATCAGACTGTATGAATCGCTGGGTTTCGAATACCGCGCGACGATGAGGCTGACGATTTTAGACAAGCCTGATTAGCGAATCGCCGTGATTTCGACCGTCGCGCCAGACACCTGTCCTTCGTCGCCGACTTCGCGGCCCATCAGCGCACGCGCCATAGGCGAGACATAGGAGATCAGGCCCTGCGCCGGATCAGCTTCATCCTCGCCGACGATGCGATAGGTCTGTTCACGACCGTCCTCACGCAGGATATCGACCGTGCAGCCGAATACGACCTTGTCCGGCGCGCTGACCGGCTCGATGCGTTGGGCCGACCCCAGCCGCGCCGTGTAATAACGCAGATCGCGTGTCGCGCGCGCCATCGCCGTCCGGTCGTCGCTGATGTCCGACGCTCCTTGCGCCGTCGTATAGGCCAGCCGGGCCGCAGCAAAGGCGGCTTCAAGCTGCGCCAGCCCTTCGGGTGTCACCAGATTGGGATGCGCAGAAATGGGCCGATCCGGCAGATTGGCGGCAGCGGCTTCGTGGTCTTCGTCTTTAGTAAAGGCAACGCTCATGGGATATTATAGAGCCGTGCAATGAGCATTGGCAACGTCACCTTGCCTAGCGTGCAGATACTAACGACGGTTTTTGGTGGTTTTAAATGCCATATGCCTTAAGCTGGTTTGGATTTAGCGCACCCAGGGGAACGTGATGCTGATGAAAATCATAAAAGCCATCGGCTGGCTCGGACTTATGCTTTGTCTGATATTTCTGTTGGAATTGCGTCAGTCATCGCGGAACGGCAACCTCTCGCCAACGATGGAAGTCGTTGCCAATATGATTTTAGTGCTTGGTTTAATTATAATTTTCTGGTTTCAACGTGCGGGTGCCAGAAAATCCAAAACCCGAAAGACAGCCCATTTATATGAAGACGGTTTCAATCCATATCCACGTCATCTGACCGGTTATGGCGAAACAAAAGATTCTCTTGAAGATTACAGTCTGTCGCGGCTGGTCTTGATCGGTTTCATTCTGGCGTACGGATTGTGGGGCAGCCTTATACCGCCTGATCTGTTTCCGGTTACGCATCAATATATCGGTTTGGGCATATTGGCAGTGAGCTTCATTTATTGGCTGGCCTTAGCCATAAGGCTGCGCAGCTTTTTCAAGCCGGTATTGAGGCTATTGTTCGCCGTTATCATTTTTGCCGTCAGTCTTGTGGTCTATGCCTGTGACCTGCTCACTCTGACGCTTGAAAACAATCCCTACGACCCTGTCGTCGGATCGCTTATTGCCGCATGGGCGCTGGTCGCCAGCACCTTGGTATTTAAAGCGAAAAGGCGGATCTGATATGGCGGAAAATGAGTGAATGCAGATGATATCGGCTTTACAAATTGATGAAACCGAAAGAGGTCTGGTTATCGACATAGACAGCTGGTCCAAGCTTGTCGCGTTTCAAACCATTGTACTTTCGGCCAAATTTCCCGAAACCGGCACAGCTAAGGCAGAGGTTCTACTCAGTCCGTTTGTAGAACAACTGGTCGATGCCTGTCGCGAAAAATTGGCCAAAGAAGAACCTTGGCCAGCCGGTCACCACTTTGCCTCTGATGATCCATTCGTGCTTGCCGTTACAGCCACGGTCGATGAATATATTCAGCAACATGACCTGCACACCGAGCGCCAAACGCTTTTGATCCGGGCTTTAAAACCCCATACGGTCGAGGGCTTAAATTGAAGCTTGTCAGTAGATTTCATCTGACACGATACCCCTCTGTCACGCCTTCGCTAAAGCTCAGCGCGCCACCTCCCCACTGCGTAGGAGGAGGAAGACAATAATACAGGCGAGGATGCACGATCCCCGCCTGTTGTCGTAACGCTAATTTCGCCACCCGCTCCAAGTCAGGGGTGTAGGGCCTGTGGCCCTACCGGGCGAACTTCTGGAACTTGATACGCTTGGGGATCAGGCTGTCGGTGCCCAGACGGCGCTTCTTGTCCTCTTCGTACATTTCAAAGTTGCCTTCGAACCATTCGACGTGACTGTCGCCTTCAAACGCCAGGATATGCGTCGCCAGACGATCGAGGAACCAGCGGTCGTGGGAGATGACCACGGCGCAGCCCGCGAATTCTTCCAGCGCCTCTTCGAGGGCCTGAAGCGTTTCGATATCGAGGTCGTTGGTCGGTTCATCGAGCAGGATGACGTTGCCGCCCGAAGCCAGCGTCTTGGCCAGGTGGACACGGTTGCGCTCACCGCCGGACAGGAGCCCGACCTTCTTCTGCTGGTCGCCGCCCTTGAAGTTGAAGCCACCGACATAGGCGCGCGAATTGAGTTCGCGCTTGCCGACCACCATGACGTCGGTGCCGCCGGAAATGGCCTGCCAGACGGTGTGTTCGGGGTTCAGGTCGTCGCGCGACTGATCGACATAGGCCAGCTTGACGGTTTCGCCGAGCTTGATCGTGCCGGCGTCGGGCTGTTCGACGCCGGTGATCAGCTTGAACAGGGTCGATTTGCCGGCGCCGTTCGGGCCGATGATACCGACGATACCGTTGGGCGGCAGGCGGAAGGTGAGATCCTTGAACAGGACCTTGTCGCCGAATTCCTTTTCGAGGCCGTTGACCTCCAGCACCAGATTGCCGAGGCGCGGCCCCGGCGGGATGGTAATGGTGGCGTAGGACTGCGCCTGACGCGCGTTTTCCTGTTCGCGCACCATGTCGTCATAGGCCGCCAGACGGGCCTTCGACTTCGACTGACGGGCCTTGGCACCCGAACGAACCCATTCCAGTTCCTTGGTCAGGGCGCGCTGACGGGCTTCGGATTCGGACTGCTCCTGCACGACGCGCTTCTGCTTCTGCTCCAGCCAGCCGGAATAGTTGCCCTCGTAGGGCACGCCCTTGCCGCGGTCGAGTTCCAGCGTCCACTTGGTCACCTGATCGAGGAAGTAGCGATCGTGGGTGACGAGGATGACGCAGCCAGGGAAGTTTTCGAGGTGGTGCTGAAGCCAGGCGACCGATTCCGCATCGAGGTGGTTGGTCGGTTCGTCCAGCAGGAGCATGTCGGGCTTCGACAGCAGCAGACGGGCCAGAGCCACGCGGCGCTTTTCACCGCCCGACAGCTTGGTGACTTCGCTGTCGTTCGGCGGGCAGCGCAGGGCGTCCATGGCCATTTCGATGCGCGAGTCGATATCCCACAGGTCACCGGCGTCGATCTTTTCCTGAAGGGCGTTCATCTCCTCCATCAGCTCGTCGGTATATTCCTCGCCCATCTGCTCGGCGACCTTGTTGAACCGGTCGAAGGTCTTCTTTTCCTCGCACCAGTCGATGACGTTTTCCCAGACGGTTTTGCTGTCATCCAGATGCGGCTCCTGTTGCAGGTAGCCCATCTTGGTACCGTCGGCGGCGCGCGCCTCGCCGGAAAATTCCTTGTCGATCCCGGCCATGATCTTGAGCAGGGTCGACTTACCCGAACCGTTGACCCCGACCACACCGATCTTGGCGTCGGAATAGAAGGAGAGCCAGATGTTTTCGAAGACCTTCTTACCGCCGGGGTAATGCTTGGTCAGGCCCTGCATCTGGAAAATATATTGCTGCGCCATGCGTGCGGCACCCTTTGAATCTTGCGTGTGGGATGAGTTGTGCGCGGTGTAGCCGTCCGCGCCTAAAATCTCAAGGCTTAATCCGATTGATGCGATTGCCAAGCGTCCATTGTCCGGGCAATCTTGCTGCGCGCGCAACGGGGGCAAGGATGGATCGTCGGCGATTGATACAGTTGGGCACGGCGGGCCTGATCGGCGCCGCCCTGCCCGCGCGGGCACAGACGGCGGGCGGACTCGTGCCGCTACGATTGTCGCCATCGGAAATATTCAAGATCACAGTGTGCCTCAGGCCGTTTCGCGCGACGGGTCCGCGCATCGAAGCCGAAAAGATCGGCGGCAAGACCATCATCCACAACTACGGCCACGGCGGGTCGGGTTGGTCGCTGTCGTGGGGATCGGCGGCCGAAGCGCTTCGACTGGCGCCCTCAAGGCCACTTTTGGCCAAACCACAAAAAGTCGCGGTGATCGGCGCGGGCGCCATCGGCCTGACTCAGGCCCTGGCCGCGCAGCGCGCCGGGATGCAGGTGACGATCTATGCGCGCGAGCGGTATCCCTTCGTGCGATCCGGCGGGGCGACGGGCAGTTGGACGCCGGATTCGCGTGTGGCCCTGACCTCGGCGGCACCTACCGGTTTTGCCGATCAGTGGGAGCGCATGGCGCGGCGGTCATGGACGATGCACAATGCCTATTTGGGATTACCGGGCGCGCCGGTCGAATGGATGGATCATTACCATTCCAATAGCGAGATGGACCCGGCCTTAATCCCGGCGAACCTGCCGCCCGATCCGGGCTGTGTCTATCTGAGCAACCGCTTACACGGCACCATACCCCGCGGCCACATGGTGGATCGCGAATTGCATCCCTTTAACGCCGAACTGGTGAATGTGCGTCCAACCCTGATCTTCAATATTGCCGCCTACGCGCATCAGCTTGAGCAGGACTTCCTGATCGCTGGCGGGCGCTTCGTCCCGGCGGATTTCGCCTCGCCGAAGGACGTGGCGCGCCTCCCCGAAAAGGTCATCTTCAACTGCACGGGCTATGGCGCGCGGACGCTGTGGAGCGATGAGACGATCCTGCCCGTGCGCGGTCAGATCGCCTGGTTGCCGCCGCAAGCGGATGTTCACTACGGTTTTCGCTACAAGGGCATCATGGCGATGGCGCGGCGAGACGGCATCATCGTCCAGCAGGTCGGGCCGCACGACGGACTGGGCTGGAACGACGCCAACGAAGCGCCTGACATCGACCACGCGCGCCTGACGGTGGCGCAGTTTCGCGACGCCTATAGAGTGGTTTAAGCGCTAAAAACCGCCGCCAGAATATCCTCCAGATGCTCCCGGTCGGTCTCGTCAAAAGTCGAGTATGACTCCGAATCGACATCGAACACGGCGATCAGTTCGCCCGCCTTATCGAAGACCGGCACGACGATCTCGGAATTGGTGCGGGAATCGCAGGCGATGTGCCCCGGAAAGGCGTGGACATCCGGTACGATTTGCGTGGTTCTTTCACGCGCTGCCGCCCCGCAGACGCCGCGTTTGAAGTCGATTCTCAGGCAGCCCAGCGTTCCCTGATACGGCCCCACAACCAGTTCATCGACGCCTTGCGCCTTCTTTACCTGATCGACGATGTAAAACCCCGTCCAGAACCAGCTCTCGAAGGCCTGCGAGGCCAGACAGGCGATCGAGGCCATCTGCGCCACGCGGTCGAATTCGTTATCCAGAACCGACAGGATTTCCTTTTTAAGGGACTGATAGATTTCCGTTTTCTGAGACGCGGTGAGCATATTTTACCTGTGACGCTGGCATTTGATGCGCATTTTTCGCGCATACGGGGAAATTATAAAAACCCGATACATATTTATCGGCTTCGACACGAAATCGGGCACTAATCGTCACTTCATTAACACTTTTTTCTGGCCAAGGCCTGCGATTTAACGCATGTTGTCCCCGTTATTCGAGGGGTTGAACGACAGTTCGGGGCAAGGACGTTTTCGCGACAATCTGGCAACGCTTGACCGCTATATCTGCGGCCTGCCGGTACGGTGCTTGACAGTCCACGCAATCCCTCAGAAAAGATTTTGTTAACCATATTTTGCCGACGCATGTCGGGGCGATGCGTGATGTCAATGAGCAAGGACATGAGGTCCGGCGATACCGGTCGAAAGACCAGCCGCCTGACCGAACGGACGACAGCGAACCGCGCGCCGCTTCGGGCCGCGTCCCTGTTGCTGTTGACTGCCCTCACCTTGCCGCTGGCCGGTTGCGACGTCTTCGTTGACTGGCCCGGTGGCGGCGGTGGCGACGCCGCGCGCGGTATGACCGGTTGCCCGCGTCCGCCGATGGCCGATGCCGGCGGGTTCAACGATCAGGAACGGGCGATCCGCTACTTCCGCAAGCACGCCTTCGCCAACGACTTCTTCTCGCAGCTTGAACTGGCCAACCGCTATATGGCGGTGCGCGCGACGGACAAGAACCTCGAAGACCCGATCGAGGCCTCGGTGTGGCTGGTCATGGCTTTGACCAACCCGGAAGGCTTCGCGCCGATCAACCGCACGCTCAAGAACGGGCAGATGGCCTCGCGCTTCGACAAGTGCCGGGCGGTCGAACGCGCCAACGCCTATCGTCAGCTTGAGCGCAACCTCGAGCGGATGGACAATTCCGAGCGCGACAAGGTCCGCGACCGCGTCATCTATATACAGGCGCAACTGGGGGCCGACGGTTTCCGGACGCTGGGCCGTCTGTATGACGCCCAATACGGCCCGATGGGTGAGCCCGCCGACAACCGCGAAGCCGTGCGCGCCATGATGCGCAACCCGGTCGACGGTCGCCCGAACGTCATTTCGCTGTTCCAGCGTAACGATGTCGACGCCTATCTCTATAACTACAAAGCGTCCGAAACCGGCGATGTCGGCTCCTACGTGATGCTCAAGGATTTCGAGCGCTCGTCGCCCGACCGCAACCGCTACGGGGCCTTCGTCGAAGCGAAGGCCAAGCGCTGGGTCGCGCCCTACGAGTTCTATCCGCCGACGGCACCGACCGGCGGCGTACCGCACTCGGACGAGAGCCGCCCGCGCAACGACGCCTACGAATACGCCCTGTCGCGCATGGACGAACTGCCGTTCATCCACGTCTGGCGCGCGCTGGTCTATCTCGACCTGGCCCAGCCCGGCCCGCCGCCGGGCGGCGCCTATAACCGCGTCAGCGATCAATATCACGATCAGGGTCCGCTCGGACCCAACGACGGCGATCTTCAGCCGGTTCAACGCCCCGAAGCGCCGGTCAGCAGCGGCCCCGGTCGCGTCTCGCCGCAAACACTTGCCGCCCTGCGCGGGATTTTGGGCCGTCCCGACGGGGCGCGCCTGACCAATCTCGACAAGGTGCGCGCCATTCAGCTGGCCGCGACCAACGGATCGAAGGACGCGCAGCTGGTGCTGGCGGTCATGTATTCCGAAGGCGTCGGCGTCCCCGCCGACTATGCCCGCGCCTATTACTGGTATCAGGAGGCCGAAAAGCAGGGCTCCGCCGAGGCGCGCTTCGCCATGTCGACCTATTTCGCGCTCGGCCTCGGCGGTGTTGCGGATCAGGACAAGGCGTCCGCCGTGGTGCTGCGCCTCGATTCGGCGCTGGCCGGGTACAAGCCGTCGGCCTCGCGCCTGCAAGCCGTTCTGGCGCAGGTGTCGGCCAATCCGGGACGATGAGGGACATGACCATGAAAACCGCCATCACCCGCATCCTTACCGTTGTCGCCGCCGCCTTCGCGCTGGCCGCCGCCGGTTTCACCGCCGCGCCCGCCGCCGCGCAATCGGCCTATACGGGCTATAGCGCCGCCCGCACCGAAGGCCTGACCCGTCCGTGCTTCGGCGTGCTGCTCGACTATCAGCTCAAGACCTGCCACGGCAAGGTCTATAAGCCCAAGCCACGCTACGGCTATTACGGCTCGACCTGGAACGCGACGATCAATTGCGACACCGCCCGTCAGGCCTATGTCGAAGAGACCGTGCGCCGGATGCGTCCGGGCGGCGTGATCAAGCTGATCGCACGCAACCGGTCCTGCGTGGCCAGCCTGCTGATCAATAACCGTATCACCATTATCGGCGAAAGCAGCGATCCGCGCCTGCCGGTGCTGGTCGCGCCGGACGGCGAATCCTGCTTGCGCATCAACCCGGCCGCCGATCGCGTCGTGCTGAAAAACATGATGATCGAGTCGCGCCGCGGCGGGCAATCGGCCTGTATCTACGCCTCGAACGCCGAAGTGACCCTGCAAAACACGACCATCCGCTATGAAGGCGACAGCGCCGCCCTGCACATCGCCGGCGGACGGCTGAACCTCATCTCATCCTTCATCGTAGCCAAGACGCGCACAGTGGCCGTAGCCGTGAATTCAGCGCAACTGTTCGCCGAACAGACCGGCATCACCTCGACCTCGGGCGGGCTCTATGCGGTGTTGAACGGCGACTCGCAGATGCAGGGCGTCACGGTGCAGCAACTGGCCGACTGGCGCGGGTTCGAGCGCGGTGAAGGCGCCGTCGGCATCGAGATCAAGCTCGACTCCAGCGACTCGATCCTCAACATGGACGACATGCGCGTCGAATTCTTCGCCGAGGCCATCCAGCTGTCCGGCGCGGGCGAGGCCCTGCTGTCGCGCTCGCTGATCGACTATTCGACGCACGGCATCACCTCGGCGCTCAACCGCGTACGCATCATCGACAACAAGATTCTGTCGGAAGAGATCGCCATCAATATCGACAGCGGCACGGGCTTTATCGGCACCAATCAGATCGCCCGCGTTCATACGGCGGGCATTCTCGCCTCGTCGCGCGGTGAAATCCGCGCCGTGGACAATCAGATCGACGCTTCGCCGGAAGCCTGCCCGAACCTGAAATGGGGCAATCTCGACCCGGCGCAGCGCACCTGCACCCCGTGGTACAAGGGCTCGGAATTCGACATCCCGTCCGACGCCACCAAGCAATATATGTTCAGCGAATACTGGCCGCGCCTGATGGTCGCCTCGAAATAAGCCGTTGACTGACCCGCAATAAAAAACCCCGCCTCATCGAGGCGGGGTTTTTTATGTCTGTCGGGCGAAACCTACTTCTTCCACCACCAGCTGTTCTTGGGCTTTTCGGGTGCCGGACCGCCACGGGCCACAGTCGCGTCGGTGCAGGTGGTCGGACGCGAGCCGCCTACCTTGCCTTCCATACCGAGCGCCGTGGCATCGGGCTTGTTCTGGGCCGTGACGGTGACGACCTTGCCCTCCTGATTGAGGTGGACCTCGGTCTTGCTCTGCGAGTCGTAGGTCATGACCTGCGGGGCCTGACCGGTCGGCTCGAACTGCTGGACGCAGGCCTCGGCCTTTTGCGCCTGGGTGCGGTTATCTACCGGCACATAGGCATAGTTGGGATCGCTGCACGCCGACAGGCCTCCGCACAGAAGACCGGCTCCCCCCAAGATTACGGCAACGCGTTTCATACCAATCCCTCGAAAATGGTTAACGGCGCATACTGACACAGATTGCGGGTGAGACAAGCCTTTGCCGACACGAAAAACAGTCTGTCGTTTCCGCGCAACGAAAAAGGCGGCCCCTTACGATCCGCCTCTCAATATTTACGCCCCCAGCGCTTCCAGCTCTTCGTCCGAGATGTCGAAGTTGGCGTAGACCGCCTGCACATCGTCGTCGTCGTTCAGCGCATCGAGCAGCTTCATCAGAGTCTTGGCCGGATCGCCGGTGATCGGCGACAGGGTTTGCGGCTTCCAGATGAACTTGGTCGACTTCGGGTCGCCCAGAACTTTCGAGATCGCTTCGGTGACGGCATTGAGATCTTCATAGGCGGTGAAGATCAGGTGACCGCCCTCTTCCGGGTCCTCGTCGGTTTCAACGTCGGCGGCACCGGCTTCGATGGCGGCGTCCATGATGGCGTCGGCGGAACCGGCCTTCAGCGGGTATTCGATCTGGCCCAGACGGTCCCACATGAAGCTGACCGAGTTGCTTTCGCCCAGATTGCCGCCGTGCTTGGAGAAATACGAACGGACATTGCCGCCGGTGCGGTTGCGGTTGTCGGTCAGGGCCTCGACGATGATGCCGATGCCTTGCGGACCGAAGCCTTCGTAGCGGATGTCTTCGAGGGTATCCGCATCGCCGGCGACGCCCTTCTTGATGGCGCGGTCGATATTGTCCTTGGGCATGGACTCGGCCTTGGCGTTGTTGACTGCCAGACGCAGGCGCGGGTTCATCGCCGGGTCGGGCATACCCGACTTGGCGGCGACGGTGATGTCGCGCGACAGCTTGGAAAACAGCTTGGAACGCACGGCGTCGGCGCGTCCCTTCTTGTGCATGATGTTCTTGAATTTACTATGGCCAGCCATAAGTCCTCACTCACAAATAAAGTCTTCGGCCAAGGCCGAATACTTTTTTGTGTTTATCAATATCGAGGAAAATTCTCTCGGGGCGGCCCTTCGAGAATTTTCCGCATGTTTGCTTTTATGGGAGTACGACCCGTCGTCGGAGCCTTACATCACCGAAGTGCGTTGCTTCTAAACCGAAACCTGCAACTCTGGCAACACCGTCTTGAGGCGGCCGCCGACGCGGATCGGTTCTATACGCGTGGCCAGGCCCGTCTTGTCGTCGGTTTCGACGAAGACACCGCACACGGTCGCCGGACCCGAAGCGGGTTTATAGCGCTCCTTGCCGATGCGGGTGGTGAAACGACGCAGGGGTTCTTCCTTGTCCATACCGATGACGCTGTCGTAGTCGGCGCAGGCCCCGGCATCCGTCTGATAGGCCGTGCCGCCGGGCAGAATCTGCGCGTCGGCGGTCGGGACATGGGTGTGCGTCCCGATGACCAGCGAGGCGCGGCCGTCGCAGAAATGCCCCATAGCCATTTTTTCCGAGGTGGCTTCGGCGTGCATATCGACCACGACGGCATCGGCGACGAGGCCGAGCGGTGCGCCTTCCAAAGCCTTGTCGACGGCGGCGAACGGATCGTCCATCGACTGCATGTGGACGAGACCCAGTACGTTCATCACGACGATACGCTTGCCCGACGCCGTCTCGAACAGATTGACCCCGCGCCCCGGCACGTCGGCCAGCGGCGGATAGTTCAGCGGCCGGATCAAACGCGGCTCGCGCACGATATAGGTCAGGGCTTCCTTCTGATCCCACGAATGGTTGCCCAGCGTCAGGCAATCGGCCCCGGCGTCGAACAATTGCCGTGCGGTGTTTTCCGACACGCCGAACCCGGAGGCGGCGTTTTCGGCGTTGACGATGACGAATTCGAGGTCGAGGGCGCGTTTGATGAACGGCAGGTGCTCGGTCAGACCGTCACGGCCCGAACGGCCCACCACATCTCCGAAAAAGGCAAAACGCATTAAAAGGTCTTTCTAATCTCGGTGAGCCCGCGCTCGGTCAGCACGGCGTCGAGACGCTGATCGTGGGGTTCCATGGGGACCTCGGCGATTTCCTGACCGGAAAACCCTATGCCCCACAGCATCAAAGGTCTCTCCTTAACCGGTTTCACCGCCTTAAGATAGTGTAAAGCCCGGTCGTAGAATCCGCCGCCATAGCCCAGTCGCCCGCCCTGTTTGTCGAAAGTCAGAAGCGGCACCAGAACGATATCGGGCAGGACTTCGGCGGCATCCAGGGAGGGCTGCCAGATGCCGTAAGGGCCTTCGACCAAGGGCGCGATTGGATCGTAGGCACGAAAGATCATTTGCATCCCCCCTGATATCAGGGGGGAAACCGGCGAAGCCGGAGGGGGGTTAACCGACGGTGATAACCCCACCGTCTTCGGAACCTTCGGTCCCGAATCCACCTCCCCTGATATCAGGGGAGGTGCTAAAATTAAGGGCGGCACTAAACACGGCAAGGCCAGCGCATACCCTCGCGCGTGAAAGCGCATCAGCAGCGGCAGGGGATCGATCTCGCTCTGCATCGGATGGAAACCGGCGACCACCGCGCCCGTTTCGGGCCAGTCGCCCCGCGCCTCGAACGCTGCGGCCAGCGCTTCACCGGCCTGCGGATCGGCCGCCGCCAAGGCCGCGCGTCGCGCCTTCATCTCTTTACGCAAAGCCGCCTTTACATCCTTCACAGCAGCCGCCCGCCCTGTTCCAGTTCCAAGAGATAGGCCTTGGCCTCCAGACCGCCCGCAAATCCGGTCAGCTTGCCCGACGCACCGATGACGCGGTGACACGGCACGATGATGGAGATCGGATTGCGGCCATTGGCGGCCCCCACCGCGCGCATGGCCGCAGGGTTACCGAGTTGCCGCGCCAGTTGCCCATAGCTGCGCGTTTCACCGAACGGAATACCGCTCAAGGCGTCCCAGACACTTTTCTGAAATGACGTGCCCTGCGCATCGAGCGGCACCGTAAAGACCGTGCGTTCACCCGCGAAATATTCCCTTAATTCCTGTTCGGCCTGGGCGAGGATCGGCGTATCGCCCTCCTCCAATGCTTTCAGCGGCACGCGGTTCGGCTTGTCGTCTTCCCACAGCACGGCCACCAGACCTTTATCGCTGGCCACTAGAGTAAGCTTGCCCATCGGCGAGGGCAGATATTTAAAGACAAAGGCCATTCGTCCCTCGTTTCGCACAATAAAAAACCCCCGGTGTTCCGGAGGTCTTTTATGTAATGTGGCGGCGCCGCGTATGAACCGTTGCGAAGCGTTTAAATCCACTCAGGACCTGACTAGTCAGGTGGGAACCATGTGATAAGGGCCACGGCCCTAGTCAGGGACAGTCCCCGTTCTAAGAGATTAAGGTCAGAAGGATTAGGTGATCGCTGACGTGAGCCGCAGCAAGACCCGCCGACGGCTAATTTAGGCCTTCCCGCTCCCAGTTACAAGGGGGAAGCCGCATCGCTTTCGCAAAGCCGTCATAAAGCGCAGGACACGGGGTTATGTCCTGCGGCCCCGGTTCGGCTGCCGTAAAGGACATGGCGACTGTCGGTACGCCACACAAAAAAGACATCGATGTCATAAAAAATGACTTCACAGACATTCAATCTCGTCATATGACTAAGGCAATAAAAAAACAGGTTCAGGAAACATCTCCATGCGTCATGAGAAACCGCGCCTTCTGGCGTCCGCCGCGCTTGCCCTCGCCCTGATGGCTGCTTCTACCGCCCCGACTCTGGCGCAGACCCCGCCCACCGCTGAGGCCCCGAAAGCCCGCCCGTGGATGAATCCGGCGCTCGATGCCGATACGCGCGCGGAACTGCTGCTCAAGGAGATGACACAGGGCGAAAAGCTGACCCTCGTCTTCGGACACTTCGCCTCGAACGGCGACTGGATCAATGCGCGGGGCGACATCAACGGCCTGAACTGGAAACAACCGAAGGAAAGTCGTCATCAGTCGGCGGGCTTCGTCTACGGCGTGCCGCGTCTCGGCATCCCCAACCAGTGGCAAACCGATGCGGGTACCGGCGTCGCATCGCAGGCCGGGGACAATCCGCGTCAGCGCACCGCCCTGCCGTCGGGGATTCTGACGGCGGCGACCTGGGACCGCACACTGGCCTTCGCCGGCGGGGCGATGATCGGCAAGGAGGCGCGCCTGTCGGGTTTCAATGTGCAGTTGGCGGGCGGCGTCAACGGCACGCGCGATCCGCGCAACGGCCGCAATTTCGAATATGGCGGCGAAGACCCGCTGTTGTCGGGCGTCATCGTCGGCGAGCAGATCCGCGGTATCCAGTCGAACCACATCATCTCGACGGTCAAGCATTTCGCGCTGAACGGTCAGGAAACCAACCGCTTCACCCTGTCGTCGAATATCTCGGATCAGGCGGCGCGGCAGTCGGAACTGCTGGCCTTTCAGTTCGCCATCGAGGTCGGCGATCCCGCCTCGGTCATGTGCGCCTATAACCGCGTCAACGGCGTCTATGCCTGCGAAAGCGATTACCTGCTCAACGAGGTCCTGAAAAAAGACTGGGGCTATAAGGGCTATGTCATGTCCGACTGGGGCGCGACCCATTCGAGCATCCCCGCCGCCAATGCCGGGCTGGATCAGCAATCGGGCTATCCCTTCGACCGCTCGCCCTATTTTGCCGGGGCGTTGCGCGAGGCCGTCGACAACGGCTATGTCACGCCCGCCCGGCTTGATGACATGGCGCGGCGCATCCTGTGGGCCATGTTCGACACCGGCCTGATCGACCATCCGATCGCCGAGCAGGTCACCGATACGGGCATCGACTTCGACGCCCACGCCAAGGTGACTCAGGCCGACGCCGAAGGCGGGATCGTCCTGCTCAAAAACACCGGCGGCTTGCTGCCGCTGAGCGCCACCGCAAAGAAAATCGTTGTCATCGGCGGCCATGCCGACAAGGGCGTCCTGTCCGGCGGCGGCTCGTCCCAGGTCTATGGCCGCGGCGGTAATCCGGTCGCCGGGATGGGTCTTGGGCCGTCGGGTTTCCCCGGCCCGCTGACCTATTACCCGGACTCGCCGGTCGCCGCGCTCAAAACCCGCACCAAGGCACAAATCGTCTATCACGACGGCAAGGACATCAAATCCGCCGCTCAGGCCGCCAGAGGTGCCGACGTCGTCATCGTCTTCGGCACGCAGTGGACGGGCGAAGCGCTCGATGCGGAACTGAAGCTCGACGGTAATGGCGATGCCCTGATCGACGCCGTGGCGCGCGCCAACAAAAAGACCGTCGTCGTGCTGCAAACCGGCGGGCCTGTGTTCATGCCGTGGCTGGCGAAGGTCGGCGCGGTGGTCGAGGCCTGGTATCCCGGTACGCAGGGCGGCACGGCCATCGCCCGCGTCCTGACCGGCGAGGTCTCGCCATCGGGCCGCCTGCCCGTCACCTTCCCGGCGGCGCTCGATCAGTTGCCGCGCCCGAAGCTGGACGGCGACCCAAAGGACAACAACCTGCGCACCGAGGTCGATTACAATATCGAAGGCGCGGCGGTCGGCTACAAATGGTTCGACAAAAAGGGTTACAAACCGCTGTTCGCCTTCGGCCACGGCCTGACCTATTCGAGCTTCGGCTATACGGGCCTGACGGCGACCGCCGGTGATCGGCTGAGCATCACCTTCACCGTGACCAATACGGGCAAGGTCGCCGCCGCCGACGTGGCGCAGATCTATGTCGCGGCCCCGGTAAACGCCAGGTGGGAAGCGCCCAAGCGCCTCGGTGCGTGGGACAAGGTCGCGCTGGCGCCCGGCGAATCGAAAACCGTGACGGTCAGCGTCGATCCGCGTCTGCTGGCGATCTTCGACAGCGCGTCGAAGACATGGAGCATCGCGGCGGGCGAGTATCAGGTCATTCTGGCGAAATCGGCTACCGACCCGGTCAGCATGGTCAAGGTGACGCTCGCGGGGCAGAAATATGATGTGAGGGGGAAGTAAGGTCTTGGGGGCACCGCCCCCAAACCCCGATTGTAGAGCATGCTGCGAAAAAGTGGAAACCGGTTTTTCGCATCAAGCATGCGACCATCAAAAAATCTAGACCTCGCCGACCAGCTTTTCCAGCCGTTCGGCGGCATCGGAAATCGCAAACGCCGCCTTGCGCTCGATCTCGAAGGCACCCGCCGACATGCGGGCCTGCGCCGACTGCGCGGCTTCGAGTTGCGTCTTCAGCTCTTCCATCTCGTCGATCAGCAGCAGCGACGCCATCAGGAACAGGCGCACCTCACCGATCGAGCCGATATCGGACACCACCATCTCGACGTGCTCGTCGAAGATGCGGGCCAGTTCCTGCACACGGGCTTCCTGACCATCGGCGCAGCCGACCATATAGGGCTTGTTATTGACCTTGACGGTAACCTCGGCCATCTACGCTGCCTGCTCGCTGAGGATTTGACGGATATCCTTGGCCGCGATGCCCAAGGCTTCGAACGCGCCGCGCGACGCCTCTTCCAGAAGCTTTTCGCGCGATTTCAAGGCCTCGATCTCGGCCTTGAGGCGCGCCGCCTCCGCCGCATCGACCAGATCGAGCGAATCGGCCGGCAATTCGCCCGCCTTGACCTGAAGCGCCTTGACCCGGCTCTCCAAAGCCCCAAGGGCATTGTCCAGACGTTCGACCGCCGAAGCGAGACTGGAGCCCGCAGGCACCGTGTTCTGAGCATTTTCCATGGCTTGTACCTTACTTCCACTGCGCCGGTTTAACAAGCCATCCAGCCTGTCAGGCGAAAAATGAACCCCGTCGGTTTGCTAGCGTCAGAATGTGGCCATTCCCCGGCAGGGCCTGAAACCGTTTGCCTCAAGTCCGTGTGATCGCCGGATTGGGGTTTGACGCCCTGTCCTAATGCCTATAAGGTCCGCGCCATCGACTATTTGAACTGCAACTTTGTTTTTGCGGCTTTGAGACAAAACCGTAGCGGCGAACTTCCATTCAATTATCGAGATATCTAGTTACCATTGAAAGGGTTCGTCATGAGCACAGGTACGGTTAAGTGGTTCAATTCCACCAAGGGTTATGGTTTCATTCAGCCGGACGACGGCAGCAACGACATCTTCGTGCACATCTCGGCCGTTGAGCGCGCCGGTCTGCGCGGCCTGAACGAAGGCCAGAAGGTCTCGTTCGAACTGGCCCGCGACAAGCGTTCGGGCAAGATGTCGGCTGAAAACCTGCAAGTCTCCTAAGACTTCACGGATTTTATTCAAGCTCTGAAAAGCCGCTCCGCATGGGGCGGCTTTTTTGTTGCCTTATCCCTTCTCCTCGCGAGCGGGGAGAAGGGATAGCCATGTGCGCCCCTTTGTGCCATAGGCTCCCGCATGATCGATCCTGTATTAGATACCCTGCTGTTGCCGTTCGAAGATGGCCACCTCGACTGGCCAGAATCATCCGCTCTGTTCCTGCGCGCGCGCTACGGCCACGCCCTGCAAACCCTCGATAAGGCAAAACTGATCGCCGATCAGAGCTTCCGGCCCGATTTCGAGACCCTGAAACGCGCCGGCTTTACCGTGCGCGAACACGACGACGGCGCGACCTACCCGCTCGTCCTCGTCCTGCCACCGCGTCAGCGCGAGGAATACCGCGCGCTTCTGGCTCGCGCCGTACAGACGACGCGACCGGGTGGTATCGTGCTGGCCTGCGTGTCCAATCTCGAAGGCGCCAAGACCGTCGAAAACGACCTCAAGGCGCTCACCGGCAATATAGCCAGCCTGTCGAAGAACAAGTGCCGCGCCTTCTGGGCGACGGTCGATGAGGGTCGTGACACGGACCTGATCGAAGCCTGGTTGCAACTGGATGCCCCGCGCCCGGTCGTGGACGGCCGTTTCGTCAGCCGTCCCGGCCTGTTCGCGTGGGATCGGCTGGATGAGGGTTCGCAACTGCTGGTCAAAAACCTGCCGGTGCTGTCCGGTGTCGGGGCCGATCTCGGCGGCGGCTTTGGCTACCTGACCGACGAAGTCCTGCGCAAATCGCCCGGCGTAACGCGCATAGACCTCTATGAGGCCGAGCGCCGGGCGCTGGATAGCGCGGCGGAGAACCTGAAAGACTTCGGCGACCGCGTTGCCCTGCACTGGGCCGATGTGACGAAAGGCATCACAGGCGGCCTGGACTTCATCGTCGCTAATCCGCCATTTCACACAGGGCGCGCCGATCGCAACGAACTGGGTCAGGCCTTTATCCGCTCGGCAGCAGCGGCGCTGAAAGCCGGCGGGGCGTTCTATATGGTCGCCAACCGCCACCTGCCCTACGAAGAGACGCTGAAAGCCGCGTTCCGAACGGCGGTGCTGATCGCCGAGAACACCCATTACAAGGTGTACAAGGCGATCAAGGGCAACGCGAAGTGAATTGCCCGTCCTTATACCTCCCCGCCTGCGGGGAGGGGGACCATTTGCAAAGCAAATGGTGGTGGGGTGGATTGTAAGCGATGCCACAAATATATCTGTTGAGCCTAGGTTAAAGGCACCCCACCACCGCATCTAGCGCTGCGCGCGTCGTGCGGTCCCCGGCACCGGCCGCCCGGCTCCCCGCACAAGTGCAGGGAGGTATAGGAAAACGCTAATGCGCCTGATCAAACTCCTGTCCAACCTCGGTTACGGCTCGCGCAAGGAGGTGCAGAAATATATCCGCATGGGTATCGTCACCGACGCCGACGGCACCGTCCTGAAAGACGACGCGAAGACTGCGCATGAGGATATCCGCTTCAACGCGCGCAAACTCGATCCGGCGCACGGCGTCGTCCTGATGCTCAACAAGCCTACCGGCTATGTCTGTTCGCTGAAGGATACCGGCAAGCTGGTCTACGAACTGCTGCCGTCACGGTTTTCCGAGCGCAAGCCGGTGCTGTCGACCGTCGGACGACTCGATGCCGACACGTCGGGGCTGTTGCTGTTCACCGACGACGGCGACTATCTGCACAAGATCATCTCGCCGAAGAACCACGTCGCCAAGATCTACGAGGTCACGCTGGCCCGCCCGCTCGAAGGGCACGAAGCGGCGATCTTCGCCTCGGGCGAGCTGATGCTGGAATCGGAAAAGACGCCGCTTAAACCGGCGCAGATGGCACAGACGGGCGAAAAAACCGCCCGCCTGACCCTGTATGAAGGCCGCTACCATCAGGTGCGGCGGATGTTCGCCGCCGTCGACAACCATGTCGAGGCCCTGCACCGGGCGCAGATGGGCGATCTGACGCTCGGCGGGCTGGAACCCGGCAAGTGGCGATTGCTGACGACAGACGAACGCGACAGCTTAATTTCTTAGTGGTCGCAGGCTTGGCGCGAAAACCCGGTTTCCACTTTTTCGCAGCATGCTCTGAACCTACTTAGGGCCACAAGGCGGCGGGCCGCGATGGTCGCCGCGCAAGCCTTTTCCGCCGTGACGAATCCGAACGCCTTCGCCGCGCGCCGGTTTTTCATCTCCGTCGATAAAGCCGTTCTTATTGGTATCGATCTCGGCAAAATGCGCCCTGGCCGGGGCGAGAAACTCATCGAGCGACACCTTGCCGTCGGCATTGGCGTCCACCTTTGGCGGGCCGCAGTGCGTGTCGGCAAAGGCCTTGAATTCCTCCGGCGTCAGCTTGCCGTCCTTGTTCGAATCGATGTCCTCGAAGGCGGGCGGATGCGGCGGGCGATCCGGTTTGGGCGGTGCGGGTTGCGCCAGGGCGGGCAAGACGAAAACCGGCACGGCCAGCAGCGGCACGACCACCGCCGCAGCGGCCAAAAAGAGACGTTTGAACATGGGAACTTCCTCCTAAAGCGCAGGTGGACTCCCTGCGCGACACCCAAAGATGGGAGCGTTCACACTAGCTCCCGCACATTGCGCGCGAATTTCACAAAACGCTGTAATATGACTGAATTATGGCGCATTATGTCTGCGCAGACATTCAAAAGTCGTGGTCGTGGGTCATAAAGGCCACATCTGTAACCGCATTATCCGAGTTCTCATCCATGCCGCTCGACGTCGCCCCCAATACTTCTCAAGCCGCCTCCGACCCCGCCACCCTGCCCTCCTCCCGTATCCTTGTCGTCGATGACGATCTCGATCTGCGCGAACTGATCAGCGGCTTTCTCAGCCAGAACGGGTTCGAGGTGCATACCGCCGCGTCGGGCCGCGACATGGACAAGGTACTGATGCGCGGCGATATCGGCCTGATCGTGCTCGACTACATGATGCCGGGCGAAGACGGCCTGTCGATCTGCAAGCGCCTCAACCAGAAAAACGGCCCGCCGGTCATCATGCTGTCGGCCAAGGGCGAGGAAGTCGACCGCATCGTCGGCCTTGAACTGGGCGCCGACGACTATCTGGCCAAGCCGTTTCACCCGCGCGAACTTCTGGCGCGTATTCGCGCCGTCCTGCGCCGGGGCGAAGGCCGCGGTAACGGGGACAAGTCGCCGCTGACCACCTTCTTCGGCTGGTCGCTCGACAATATCAAGCGCACCCTGATCCGCCCCGATGGCGTACAGGTCGCCCTGTCCAATGCCGAGTTCGAGCTGCTGCGCGTCTTCCTCGACCGTCCGGGCCGCGCCCTGACCCGCGACCAGATCCTCGACTACCTGCATGGCCCAAACAGCGAGAACTTCGACCGCGCCATCGACGTGCAAATCTCGCGCCTGCGCCGCAAGCTGAACGACGACAGCGCCAATGCCGACGGCGAGGAAATCATCCGCACCATCCGCGGCATCGGCTACATGTTCCGGCCCCTGAAATAGTTCTTTAATGCCTTCCGCCTTCCGCGTACCCCGCCTGCGTTTCCCCGGCTTTCTCCGGGGGCTGCCCGTGTTCTCGCACGTCATAGGCCTGTGCCTGTTCGTGCTGGTGGCCGCCATGATGATCAACACGCTGGTCGTCATCTTCATGCCGCAGCCCAAGCCATCGGGCTACACCATCGCCGAAGTGACCCAGGCGCTGAAAACAGGTTCGGTGAAGTTGCCGAACGGGCGCACGCTGAGGGCCGAGACGCTCAAAGCCCCACCGGAATTCATCAAGCGCACCGAGGCGGAACAGAAACAAGGCTGGGGCGGCCCGCAAGGCGGCTCGTTTGAGACCTTCTTCCGTCAGCGACTGGCGCAATCGCTGGGGGTCAAGGAAACCGACGTTTTCATCGGGCGTCCCTCGGAGTTTCGCAACCGCTACCGTTTCAACGGTCCCCGACCCGGTGACGACCGGCCTGATGATCAAAGACCGGGTGGAGAATTGCGCGGCGGAGAACCGCGTCAGGTCATCATGTTCAATCCCGAAATGATGCGGGAAGCAGGACCGCAATCTGGCGCAGGGCCTCAGATGGGACCGCCGGAGGATAGCCCCGACGGTCGGGAAGGTCCGGCCTTTACCGGTGGCCCCGTCTTTACCGGTGGCAAGGCCGGTGTGGGGCCTGACCCGCGTTCCGGGCCGCCGATGGACGGTCGTCCGCAGCCGCAAAATCGTCAGATGCCGCCTGGAAATCAGGGAGCCGGAAATCAGGCCGGAACGCCGAACGGCGTGCCGTTCCCGCAACCCACCCTGCCGACCAATTTCAACGAACAGGTCACCTTTCCCGCCTTCCATGCCGCGGTGAAGATGCCCGACGGCACCTATCGCAGCCTGATCCGCCCCCGCCGCTGGCTTGAGCCGTGGCAGATCAACCTGCTCACGGGATTCGGCCTGACGGCGTTGCTTATTGCGCCGTTCGCCTGGTTGCTGTCGCGCCGCCTGAGCAAGCCAATCATGGCCCTGGCCGAAGGGGCGGAGGAACTGGGTTTCGACACCACGGCCAGTCCGCTCAAGGTGCGCGGTCCTGCCGAGGTGCGTCAGGCGACCGAGGTCCTCAACGCCATGCAGGTTCGCATCCGCAAGCACGTCGAAAGCCGCACCGCAGTGATTGCCGCCATCGCCCACGACCTGAAAACGCCGCTGGCGCGGTTGCGTCTGCGCATCGAGACCCTGCCCGCGAAAGATCGTGAAAAAATTGCGCAGGACATCAATCATATGGACAGTCTGATCCGCTCGGCGATGAACTTTGCGTCCGCCGACCGCATGGCGCAGCAGGTCGTCCGCCTCGACCTCAGTTCCCTGTCCGAAAGCCTCGCCGAGGACATGGCCGAACTGCACAATATCAGTATCGGTCACATCGAGCCCGGCCATACGGTCATGGCCGACAGCGTGGCGATGAAGCGCATCCTGTGCAACCTGTTCGAAAACGCCCACCGCTATGCGGGCGGCTCGAAACTGGCCCTGCGGCGCGAAGGCGACTGGATCGTGGTCACGGTCAGCGATAACGGCCCCGGCGTGCCCGAAGCCGAGCTGGAAACCGTGTTCGAGCCCTTCCATCGGCTGGAGTCGTCGCGCAACCGCGATACCGGCGGCGCGGGTCTGGGCCTCAGTGTGGCACGGACCTTATCCGAAGCGCATAAAGGGACGCTCACCCTGCGCAATCGCCATGCCGGCAATACGCCGGACGGTGACATCGAAGGGCTGGTCGCCGTATTGAAACTGCCTGCGGCCTGATCTGAATCGCAATGATTTAGCTGCACTCCCTCCTCCCTGTGCGAAGCATGGGGAGGTGGATCGGCGCCGACAGGCGACGAGACGGAGGGGGCGACGAAGTCGCAAAACCTCAAACGCCAGTGTCTGACATTCTGACGGAGTCATCCCCCTCCGTCAGCTTCGCTACGCTCGCTGCCAACGCTGGCGAAAGCTATACTTTCGCTGGCGCTATACCCCACTTCGTAGGGAGGAGAGAGGCACGCTGAATGGCGATTCTATCCGACCTACTTCCTCATTTTTTTCTTACAGGCTCGCGAACATACCTTCAGGATCAACTGAGGACATCACCATGCGCGCCGCCGTACCTGCCTTGCTTATTGCCTCCCTGTCGCTTGCCGCTTGCGGCGAAACCGCCAAGCTCAGCATCGAAAAGGGTCAGGGGGCCAATCCCGAACTACCCGCGCCGAACAAAACCCTGATCCCCACCGTCAAGGTCGCCGATGCGGTCGGCTGGGCGGCGGGCGAGATGCCGATCGCAGCACCGGGTCTCACGGTCACGGCCTTTGCGTCCAACCTCGATCACCCGCGCTGGGTCTACGTCCTGCCCAATGGCGACGTGCTGGTCGCCGAAACCAATGCTCCGCCCAAGCCGGAAGACGGTAAGGGCATCAAGGGCTTCGTGATGGGCCTGACCATGAAAAAGGCCGGGGCGGTCACCAAATCCGCCAATCGCCTGACCCTGCTGCGCGACGCCGACGGCGACGGCGTGGCCGAGGTGCGCACCGTCTTCGTCAGCGGTCTGAATTCGCCGTTCGGCATGGCGCTGGTCGGCGACCGGCTCTACATCGCCAATGCCGACGCCGTGGTCAGCGTCCCCTATGCGACGGGCGACCTGAAAGCCTCGGCCGCACCGCAGAAACTGACCGACCTGCCCGGCGGGCCGATCAACCACCACTGGACCAAGAGCCTCGTCGCCTCGAAGGACGGCAAGTTCCTCTATGCCGGGATAGGGTCTAATTCCAATGTGGCCGAAAACGGCATCGCCGCCGAAAAAGACCGTGCCGCCATCCTGCAAATCGATGTCGTGACGGGTGCTCGGACGGTCTATGCGTCCGGCCTGCGTAACCCCGTCGGCATGGACTGGAACCCGGCGTCCGGCGCGCTTTGGGTCGCGGTCAATGAGCGCGACGAGATCGGCTCGGACCTCGTGCCGGATTACATGACTTCGGTGACGCCGGGCGCGTTCTACGGCTGGCCCTACAGCTATTACGGTCAGCACGTCGATGCCCGCGTCAAGCCGCAGAACCCGGAGCTGGTCAAGAGCGCTATCAAACCCGACTACGCGCTGGGGCCGCATACCGCGTCGCTCGGATTCAGTTTCTACACCGCCGACCTGCTGGCGCAATATAAAGGCGGCGCTCTGATCGGTCAGCACGGGTCGTGGAACCGCAATCCGCCGTCGGGCTACAAGGTCGTCTTCGTGCCGTTCAATGGTGCCACCCCCGCCGGTCCGCCGCAGGATGTGCTGACCGGTTTCCGCACCGAAGACGGTAAGGCCAAGGGCCGCCCGGTCGGCGTCACGGTCGATGCCAAAGGGGCTATTCTGGTCGCCGACGACGTCGGCAATATCATCTGGCGCGTGGCGAAATAGGCGCTGTTACCTGACGAAACCAGACGTGCAGCCGATACCGATACCATATTCCGCATGTTGGCATTTTGGGCTTGACTTGACGCCTTTTAGGCTCAAAACCGAAAGCGCAAAAATGCGATGACGCCGCTCTTTTGGCGGCCCGGAATATAGGAAACTGGCACATGACGTTACGTGTGGCGATTAACGGATTTGGTCGTATCGGCCGTCTGGTTTTGCGTTCGATCATCGAAAACAACCGCTCGGATATCGAAGTGGTCGCGATCAACGATCTCGGTCCGGTCGAGACCAACGCGCACCTGCTCCGTTACGACTCGGTACACGGCAAGTTCCCCGCCGAGGTGAAGGTCGAGGGCGACAGCCTGATCATCACCGCCAACGGCAAGACCTATACGCCGATCAAGGTCACCGCGATCAAGAACCCGGCAGAGCTGCCGCATAAGGATCTCGGCGTCGATATCGCGTTCGAATGTACCGGCATCTTCACCTCCAAGGAAAAGGCCTCGGCCCACATCGAGGCCGGTGCGAAGAAGGTCATCATCTCGGCCCCCGGCGACAATGCCGACAAGACGATCGTCTACGGCGTCAACCACGACACCCTGTCGGCGGAAGACACCGTCATCTCGAACGCGTCGTGTACGACCAACTGCCTGTCGCCGGTCGCCAAGGTCCTCTCGGACCTGTGCGGCATCGAGCGCGGCTATATGACGACGATCCACTCCTATACGGGCGATCAGCCGACGCTCGACACCATGCACAAGGACCTCTACCGCGCCCGCGCGGCGGCGCTGAGCATGATCCCGACCTCGACCGGCGCCGCAAAGGCTGTTGGCCTCGTCCTGCCGCACCTGAAGGGCAAGCTGGACGGCTCGTCGATCCGCGTCCCGACCCCGAACGTCTCGGTGGTCGACCTCAAGATCGTGCCGACCCGTCCGGTGACCAAGGAAGAGGTCAATGCCGCCATCATCGCCGCCGCCGACGGCCCGATGAAGGGCGTGCTGGCCTATACGGACGAGCCGCTGGTCTCGTCGGACTTCAATCACAACCCGGCGTCCTCGACCTTCGCGCTGAATCAGACTCAGGTTATCGACGGTCAGTTCGTGCGCATCCTGACCTGGTACGACAACGAATGGGGCTTCTCGACGCGCATGGCCGACACGGCTCTGGCGTTTGCCAAGTTCCTGTAATGAAGAAAAGGGCGACTTTTTGGATAATTATTCAAGGGGTCGCCCTTATTCTTACGACCTTTGTGGCCGCGCATGGCATGTCCGTTCTGTGCCTGATCCGAAGCCCCGGCATTCAGGGTCCGCACGATGGGTTGAGAGTTGGCCCTGGTCCTGAGATACCCGGTGCCGTTTATACGGGATTTTTCGTCGTAACCATCATATGGGTGGTACTAGCCTTTCTGTTCGCCCTTCGTAACCGAACCCGACTTGGTTTGAGCCTGTCGATTGTTGCCTTTCTCATTTTTATATTTAATGCCGAGCGTACGCTCACGCTTGCCTATCCTGTTTGCAACGCTTTTTGAGGCCTCATGACCTTGAAGACACTCAAAGGCAAACCGTCCTATCTGGCGATTTCAGGCTGGATTTTCGCAGGCTACGTGGCCGGGTTATGCGCCCCGTTCATCGCACTATACGCCTATTTCGCGCTGGGCCTGTCGGATTGGTCCACGGTTTCGGACGACGCCGCCAAACCGCTGGCGTTTCTGATTTCAGCCTTGCCGCTCTTTTTCCTGATGACGGCCATTGCGCTTCATTTTAGAAAGCGTCGATACTCCTTTTTCAGCCTCCTAGCGGCCTTGGCTTTCCTGTCCGTCCCTGCGGGCTTTTATGCGGGATGGGTCTCGGCGCAAATTCTTATGAACTACGGCATAGATTTCAGACTTTAACGAAAGTTTTTCGATGACCTTCAAGACCCTCGACGACGTAAACGACCTCAACGGCAAGACCGCGCTGGTGCGCGTCGATTTCAACGTGCCGGTCGAAGACGGCCGGATCACCGACGATACCCGGCTTAAAGTGGCCTTGCCGACCATCGAAAAGCTGCAAAAACTTGGCGCGAAGGTCGCGCTGCTGGCGCACTTCGACCGCCCCAAGGGCAAGGTCGTGCCGGAAATGTCGCTGAAGTTCGTCGCCCCCGCCCTGTCGGCCCTGCTCGGCACGACGGTCGCCTTCGCCGATGACTGCGTCGGCGACGATGCTGCCGACGTGCTGAAACTGCTGCCCGCCGGGGGCGTGGCGCTTTTGGAAAACGTCCGCTTCCACGCGGGCGAAGAGAAAAACGATCCCGACTTTGCCGCTAAGTTGGCCGCGCTCGGTGACATCTACGTCAACGACGCCTTTTCCGCCGCGCACCGTGCCCACGCCTCGACCGAAGGCGTCGCCCGCCTGATCCCGGCCTATGCGGGCGAGTCGATGCGCCGCGAACTCGATGCCCTGAACGCCGCCCTCGGTGCGCCGGTGAAGCCGACCATCGGCATCGTCGGCGGCTCGAAGGTCTCGACCAAGCTCGACCTGCTGAAAAATCTGGTGGGCAAGCTCGATGCGCTGGCCATCGGCGGCGGCATGGCCAACACCTTCCTCTACGCCCAAGGGCACGAGGTTGGCGGGTCGCTGTGCGAGAAAGACCTGAAAGACACCGCGCTCGATATCCTCAAAGAGGCCGAGGCCAAGGGCTGCAAAATCCTGCTGCCGGTCGATCTGGTCGTCGCCACAGAATTCAAGGCCCACGCCGCCAACCGTACCGTCGATCTGGGGGCCGGGCTTTCCGCCGATGACAAGATTTTCGATGCGGGGCCGAAGACCGTCGCCATCCTGAAAGACGTCATAGCCAATTCCAAAACGCTCATCTGGAACGGCCCACTGGGTGTGTTCGAACTACCGCCCTTCGATACGGCGACCGTCGAGGCCGCCAAATTCGTTGCTGAACAAACCAAATCGGGTAAACTGGTTGCGGTCGCGGGCGGCGGTGATACTGTCGCGGCCCTCAACCATGCGGAAACCGCTGCCGACATGACCTTCGTGTCAACGGCGGGCGGCGCGTTCCTCGAATGGATGGAAGGCAAGGAGCTTCCCGGTGTGGCGGCTTTAGGCTGAAACATATAACAACACGATTTTTAAAGACATTTACGGAAGACGGTCCTAATAGAACCTCAATCGACCCAAGGCCGGTCTTCCGTACAGAGCATTGAAAGAGGGAAATTATCATGGCTCGCATCAGCTTGCGTCAGCTTCTCGACCACGCCGCCGAAAACGAATACGGCGTCCCGGCGTTCAACATCAACAATATGGAACAGGGCCTGTCCGTCATGGACGCGGCGCGTAAGGCCGAAAGCCCGGTTATCATTCAGGCCTCGCGCGGCGCGCGCACCTATGCGCACGACATCATGCTGACCAAGATCATCGACGCTCTGGTCGATATCTACCCGGAAATTCCTCTGGTCATGCACCAGGACCACGGCAATTCGCCGGGCACCTGCGTCAGCGCGATCCAGAACGGCTTTACTTCGGTCATGATGGACGGCTCGCTGATGGCCGACGCCAAGACCCCGGCAGATTATGACTACAACGTCAATGTGACCAAGACCGTCGTCGACTTCGCCCACGCCTGCGGCGTATCGGTCGAAGGCGAGCTGGGCGTGCTGGGCTCGCTGGAAACCGGTATGGGCGAAGCCGAGGACGGCCACGGTGCCGAAGGCGTGCTCGACCACTCGCAACTGCTGACCGACCCGGATCAGGCCGTCGACTTCGTTGCCAAGACCGGCGTCGATGCGCTGGCCATCGCGATGGGCACCTCGCACGGCGCCTACAAGTTCTCGCGCAAGCCGGACGGCGAAGTGCTGGCCATGCACGTCATTTCCGAAATCCACAAGCGCCTGCCGAACACGCACCTGGTCATGCACGGTTCGTCCTCGGTGCCGCAGGACCTTCAGGACATCATCAACGCCTACGGCGGCGCCATGCCGCAAACCTACGGCGTTCCGGTCGAAGAACTGCAAAAGGCCATCAAGATGGGTGTACGCAAGATCAATATCGATACCGACTGCCGCATGGCCATCACGGGCGCCGTGCGTAAGTTCCTCACGGAAAATCCGGACAACTTCGACCCGCGCGGCTATCTGAAGCCTGCCAAGGCCGCGATGGAGCAGGTGTGCTACGATCGCTTCGTACAGTTCGGCACCGCCGGCAATGCCTCGAAGATCAAGGCCAAGCCGCTGGCCAGCATGGCGAAGTATTATCTGTCGTAATCTTAACCCCCTCGCCCCTACGGGGAGAGGGCTGGGGTGAGGGGGAATGACCCGGTGGTGGTTCCCCCCTCACCCGGCCCTTTGGGCCCCCCTCTCCCCCAAGGGGCGAAGGAGTATTCAAAAGAGCGCAAGGCCCTGAGCCCTGCGCTCTTTTTTTTCCACATCCCTCTTGAAGACGCTCAACCCTTCCCCAAATCTATTTCTGTGAGGCGCCGATACCGGGCCTTGCCTGGACCGTTTCATCGCCCGTGACCGGGGATGCGAAAACGATCCAAACCTCAACTCAAGGCAGCTCACGCGCTGTCGATCTCGCTTATGCAAGGAGACTTTCATGCGTACCCAAATCGATTTCTCGCCCCTGTACCGCAGCGCCGTTGGCTTCGACCGTCTGGTCAGCCTCCTCGACAGCGCCGCCGCGACCTCTCAGGCCCCGGGCTGGCCGCCGTACAATATCGAGCGCCTCGCCAAGGCCGACGAAGCTGAGGGCGATTCCTACCGTATCGAAGTGGCCGTCGCCGGCTTCCGTCCCGATCAGCTCAGCATCGAGGTCAAGGAAAACGTCCTGACCGTATCGGGCAAGAAGGATGCCGAAGACACCAGCCGCACCTACCTGCATCGCGGTCTGGCCGAACGCAGCTTCGAGCGCCGCTTCCAGCTGGCCGACCACATCCGCGTCACCGAAGCCGAACTGGCCAATGGGCTGTTGACGATCGACCTGACGATCGAAATCCCCGAAGCCAAGAAGCCGAAGCAGATCGCCATTAAATCCGCTTCGCCCATCGTGCCGCAAATTCTTGAGGCCGCCGAGTAAGGCTCTTTTTCTAGTAAGCGTTAGCTCAAGACGTACTGAATTCCCGCCACCCTTCGATCGGGGTGTTTCAGTGCCCACGGCACCGGTTTCGGTGCCAACTCTCCGATCGGAAAGGGGCCGCGTTTGCGTATCTCTCTGACGTGAACGCGGCCCTCCCTATCTTTTGTTCTCCCCTCCAAACTCACGCCGGAAGCGCATCCCCTCGCTTCCGGCGTTTTTTATGCGTGGATACTAAGTAAGAATTGACCACGGATAAGGCACGGATGCCGGTGCTGCGCACCGGCTGACACGGATAAGTCGAGTCCGTGGAACCACCGATGCTACGCCAAGGACATCCGTGTTCGCCGCGCTTGCGCGGCATCCGTGCCTTATCCGTGGTTAAATTTAAACAGGCGCAACCAACACCTTAAGCACAGAAGACATGCAGGCGGTGGCCGTCCGGGTCTTCGGCCCAGAAATCCATGCCATTGACACCGCGTGTCGGAATTTGCGTCAGCCGCACGCCCTTGTCCCACCAGTGTTCGTAGGTCGAGATCACCGCCGCTTCGTGGCGCAGCCGGATGCCGATCTCATGCGCACGGCCCTCACCCGCGCACAACCGCAAACGCTGCCCGCCGAAGCGGAAAGCCACAGCACCGTCGTCGTTCTCGGCTTCGATATTCAGCAAACCCGCATAGAAGGCCGCGCTTTTCTGTGGATCGCGGACGTTCAGGATAATGGCGTCGGTCATGGCTAATCCCCTTAGTGGTATGAGGATAAGTTATGCCGTCTCCCTGTCAGTTCCTGTCAGCACCGCGGCCTCTTCGGCGCGATGCCGAGCATAGATGGCATCCTCGACCTCTCGCCACTGCTTGAGCAGGGTTAGTCGACGCGTCGGATAGCGCTGCTCGCAGACGCGCATGTCGCGAATGCGATCCGAACGGAAATGGCGGAAATCGCCGCGTAGTTCACACCACCCGACCAGCAGCCGTGACCGCTCGTAAAAGCCAAGCGCGATCGGCCAGACGATGCGCGCCGTGACGACTTCGTTCACATCGCCATAGTCCATTTCCAGCTTGCGCTCGGACTTCAGCGCCTGACGGATCAGGCGCAGATGCGCATCCTCGAACTCACCGACCTGGGCGTCGCGCCATTGCGGCGGTACGATCAGGCCCGTCGTTTGCAGGCTATCCCGCATATCGTCGGGCAGGACGACGCTGATCTTGGCCAGGGCATTGAGCGCCGCAGACGACAGGCTGGTATCGGTGCGGCTGGCCACCCATTTGACGCCCAAGGCGATCGCCTCGATCTCCTCGTGCGACAGCATCAGCGGCGGCAGCATGAAGCCCGGCCGCAGCAGAAACCCGACCCCCGCCTCGGCCTCGATATCCGCGCCTTGCCCGCGAAGGGCGTCAATGTCGCGATAAAGCGTGCGCAGGGAAATATCGAGTTCCTGCGCCAGCGCTTCGCCCGTCACCGGATAGCGGTGCCGCCTGAGAATTTGCAAAAGATCGAGAAGACGCGCCGCCCGCGACATGAGTTCAGTCCCCTATCCGAGGCGAGTCCCTTCGCCGCCGAATGATTCCAGATATCGCAAATTTGAGAACTTTTCCAGAACAAAACGTATTTTTTGGTCGCGATATTGTAGCCGAAAACCGCAAAACACTTTTCGGCATATCGCTCTAAGCGGCAATTTTGCCCTTCAACCCGACGCACACCACATTGAGCAGGCTTTCCAGATTCATCTGCGCCCGGTCGAGGTTCGAGCGCGACAGGTCTGCCCCGTCGAGCTTCACCATTCTCATGTCCGCGCCTTGCAGATTGACGCCGCGCACGCGCGCCTCGCTCAGATCGGCGGGAAACAGACGGTCGTTACCGAGGTTCAACGGCCCCAGATTGGCGCCTTCGAGGTTCGAGCCGTCGAGCCGCGCGCCTTTCATCTGCACCCCGCGCAGGTCGGCCCCGCGCAGGTCGCAGTTGCGCAGATCGGCCCCTTGCAACTGCGCGCCTTGTAACTGCACGCCGCGCATGTCGAGGCCATAGAACACCGCGCCCTTGGCCGACAAAGCCGTCAGGTTCAGGCCTTTGATCGATTTCAACGCCCGCAGATCGGCCTTGTCGAAGGTCGAGGGCTTGCCCTCTTTGCCGACGCTATCGACCCACACCGCATGATCCTTGATCATCTCGTCGTAGGGCAGGCTGGTAATATCGGTGCCGGCGGCCTTGTCGGTCAGGATGCCGCTGAGATCGGCCTTGCTGGCGTTCCAGCTCTCGGTCTTGGTGCCGATCATCACCGCGTCTTTGAGCGACGCGCCGGTGACGTCGGCCCCCGACATATCCGCGCCCGACAGGTCGCAGTTTTCCATGATCGCCTGTTTCAGGTTGGCCCGGACCAGCTTGCACGACTTCATGATGGCGTCGGTAAAGTCGGCCTTCATGGCCTGAATGCCCGATAGCTTCGAGCGCTCCAGATTGGCCCCGCGCAGGTTGGTGAACCCGGCGTCCGATATGCGCGCCGAGACCTCGACATAGGCCAGACCCGACGCTTTATCCGGCAGGGCCAGCGCCCCTTCGCGCAGGTCGGCCTCGAACAGGTCGACGTCCGACAGGTTGGCCCCGCGCAGGCATGCCCCCCGCAAATCCGTCCGCCGCAAGGAGGCGCGGCTGAGATTGGCCATCTGCATATCGACGCAGTAGAGATTGGACTGGTCGAGCTTCGCGCCACTGAGGTCGGTGCCGACCATGATGGCGGCCGTGAAATCGGCGTCGCTGAGGTCACGCCCCTTGAGGTCGAGACCGGAGATATCCGACCATGCAAAAACGGCCCGCGCGCCCCCCGGCTTCATGGCCTTGAGGCGCTCGTGCTTCTGGCAAATCTGATCGACCTGGGCCTGAGTCAGCTTGGCATAGCGTGACTGGCCGGACGTTGCACTCATGAGCCTGAACGGTTTCGCGTTAAAAACAGAGGCTCAGTATGGGGCTAAATGGTTAACTTAGCGCTTAACCGGCAGGTTGTTTATGAAGTCCGCAATGAGCGCGGCGCATTCGTCGGCCATCAGGCCGGTTTCGACCGCGATCCCGGCGGCTTTCAGACGCTCGGTGCCGATGTGCGAGGCGTAGGGCGATGGGTCTTCGCAGGCGAAGACGACGCGTTTGACGCCCGCTTCGACCAGAAGCTGCGAGCAGGAACAGCCACCGTTCGAGCGCTCGCCGCACGGTTCCAACGTGACATAGGCCGTCGCGCCTTCGGCCTTGTTGTCCAATGTCGCCAATGCCGCTTCTTCGGCATGGGGCCGCCCGCCATCGCCGGTCGCGCCCTCCGCGATGACCATGCCATCGCGGATGATGACACAGCCTACGGAAGGATTGGGAATAGTGCGTCCCAGTTGGAACAGACCGATTTCGAGCGCGCGCTGCATGTAACTTGTATCAGCGGAGCAATCCCCCTCACCCCAACCCTCTCCCCCAAGGGGAGAGGGGGTTAACGTTCTTACCCTCGCCCCTTGGGGGAGAGGGTTGGGGTGAGCGCCGGGTGAGGGGGCTGCCGCCGGGTGAAATTGAAACTCACGTGAGTCCACGCGCTCGGTAATACGGCCATCGATAACAGCCGCTAAAGTTTCAAGAACCGTATCCATATTATTCAGCACGTCCGAGTGCCAAAATCGCGCGACTGACCAGCCTTCGGCGTTCATGAAGACATTGCGCTTACGGTCATGCTCGGATTCGATATGTTGACTGCCGTCAACTTCCACGACCAGTTTCAATTCGCGACAAGCAAAATCAGCGAAATGCGGGCCTATCGGCTCCTGACGTCGAAACTTGATACCTGTCTGCTTATTTCGCAGCCTCAACCACAACCGCCCCTCTGCGGTATTATCGACTTTTCGCAAAGCCCGCGCACATGCGATCTGATCAGGCGACGGCTTTTCCTGAAACATAGAGCCCCCTCACCCGGCGCTTCGCGCCACCCTCTCCCCATTGGGGCGAGGGTAAAAAACGCCCCCTCTCCCCTGCTGGGAGAGGGTTGGGGTGAGGGGGAAAACCACGAACTTACGCCTCTTTCGGGACGCCGTGTTCGGCCAGAACCGGCACCGGATTGGCGCGGCCCTCGTCGAGATACTTCGCCGCCAGAGGCTTAAGCGCGTCGTCAAGTTCGATAACCAGCGGGTTAGACGTCGGCACCTCAATTTCCAGAATCTCCGCCTCGCCCAGATTGAACAGCAGCTTGATGATAGCGCGGATCGAATTGCCGTGCGCCGCCACCAGCACCGTGTCGCCCGCCTTCAAGGCCGGGGCGATGTCGCTTTCCCAGAACGGCAGGACGCGGTCGAGCGTCGTCTTCAGACTCTCGGTCACCGGCAGGGTCGCGCCCGTATAGCGACGGTCCTTGGCGAAGGCGTATTCGCTTTCGGCGCCCAGATCGGGCGGCGGCACGTCGTAAGACCGGCGCCAGATCTTGACCTGATCCTCACCGTGCAGGGCCGCAGTCTCGGCCTTGTCGAGGCCGGTCAGGCCGCCGTAGTGACGCTCGTTCAGACGCCAGTCCTTGATCACCGGCACGTAGCTTTGGCCCGCCGCGTCGAGCGCCAGATTGCAGGTGCGGATAGCGCGCGTCAGGACCGAGGTGAAGGCGCGCGAAATCTCAAGCCCTTCCTTGGCGATCAGTTCACCGCCCTTGATCGCCTGCTGCTCGCCCTCGGCGGTCAGGTTGACGTCGACCCAGCCGGTAAAACGATTTTCGAGGTTCCACTGGCTCTGGCCGTGGCGAAGCAGAATGAGTTTGGGCATCCGGACACCTGTCTGATTTAAGTATCCAAGCTATAGGATCACTCGACCAGAGGGTCAACCGGATCGCCCGCGCGAATCCGCCCGCCCTCGATAATCCGGCAATAGATACCGCAGTCACGGTGACCGTAATGCTCCCACAGCGCCGTGACGATTTCGGCATCGCGCTCGGCGGTGTCGGGGTTCACATGCGTCGCCACGCAGCGGACGATGGGCTTGAGCACTTCCAGCAACGGACCGTCATCACCGATACGGATTTGCTTGCCGACCCACTGATGGTCCTCGAACGCACTCCACCCTTCGACCCAGATATTGGCGCGCAGCCGTTGCGGGTCCAAGTCCCGGCCCATCCGTTGCGACAGATCGCGCAGACTGTTCAGATTGAGGATCGACACAAACCCCTTGGCCGAGTCGGTAAAGCGATAACGGTCGATCACCCCTTCGCGGATATCGAGAAAGCGCAGAGGCTGGGCGACCGGATCGTAATCCTCATGCGCCACCAGCACGGTTTCGACGTGGCGCTCCAAGGCGTGCCGCCCGGCGTCGTTGGTCAGGTCGAAGGCGCGGTCCCCTATATAGAGTCGCTCACCGACCTCGTCGTAGCGGGTGCGCAATCGCGCCACGGCGGGATAGCGCGCCAGCACGGCGTATTTCATCTTGGACAGGAACTTCGGTTCGGCCTTGTCGTAGCCGGAATGCCCGACCTCCAGCGCAAAGATGCGGTCGAAGGGAAAGAAATGATCGGCGATCAGACAGGTGTCCTCGACCCGTTCAGGCGTAAAGCCCTTGATCGGATACCGCCACAGGGAATCGATGGTGCCATTGGTGGGGTGCATCCGTTCCGCTCCAACATCCGGGTGCAGGGGCGAGCCCCTGCAATCTTTTTTCAGCGCGCATCTTAATCGGAAACGAAGTTCGGCGTAGCCAAAACCGCAATGCACTTTTCCGGATGCGCTTATCCCAACTCCTCCGCCAGCATGGCCAGACGTTCGGCCTGATCCTCGTTGATCAGGGCGTTGATCATCTGATCCATGTCGCCTTCCATGAACTGCGGCAGGTTATAGAGCGTCAGGTTGATGCGGTGGTCCGATACGCGGCCCTGCGGATAGTTGTAGGTGCGGATGCGTTCCGACCGGTCGCCGGAGCCGACCTGCGATTTACGCGCATCCGAACGCGCGGTGTCGAGCGCCGTGCGCTGCTGATCGTAAAGACGCGCCTTGAGGTTGCGCATGGCGATGGCGCGGTTCATGTGCTGCGATTTTTCCGACGAGGTCACCACGATGCCCGACGGCATGTGGGTGATGCGCACCGCCGAGTCGGTCTTGTTGACGTGCTGCCCGCCGGAACCCGAGGCACGGTAGGTGTCGATGCGGATATCCTTGTCGAGGATTTCGATTTCGACGTCCTCGGCTTCGGGCAGAACAGCCACGGTGGCCGCCGAGGTATGGATACGACCGCCCGCTTCGGTGGCCGGGACGCGCTGAACACGGTGGACGCCGGATTCGAATTTCAGCTTGCCGAACACGCCCTCGCCCGTCACCGAGGCGATAATTTCTTTGTAACCGCCCGCGTCGCCTTCGCTGATAGAGTCGATTTCGACGCGCCAGCCCTGAGACGCCGCATAGCGCGAATACATGCGGAACAGGTCGCCGGCGAAGATCGCGGCTTCGTCGCCACCGGTCCCCGCGCGCACTTCAAGGATGGCCGAGGCGTTCTCGTCCTTGTCCTTGGGCGCCAGCAGGAGCGCCACGCCATGCTCCAGTTCGGGGAGTTTGGTTTTCAGTTCCTGAAACTCTTCCTGCGCCAGCGGCGACAGTTCGGGATCGTTGAGCGCGATCATTTCCTCAAGCTCAGGGGCCGAGGCGCGCGCCTTGAGCAGCGCGGTGACGGCGTCGACCACAGGCTTAAGCTCCGCGTGTTCCTTTGACAGCTTGACGATCTCGGTGCCGTCGGTCGCCGATTCCATGCGCGCCTCGATCATTTTGAAGCGATCGACGACCTGATCGAGTTTGGCCTGCGGCAGATGTATCAACGGAAAAACCTCGGCGGTGGCGGGTGATAGGAAGAGGCCCCTCACCCTAACCCTCTCCCCGTAAACGGGGCGAGGGGATTTAAGGAAAGGAGCCGTATAAACTTAAGACGGATAGGTGTCGATAAAGGATTGGCGTTTTTCCAGCGTCGCGGTCAGGGCCGCAACTTTCGGCGCGTTGGCCAGCCAGTCGATATCGGGAAAACGGAACACCGCATAGGTCGCCGCAATCGCTACCGACATCTCGGCCAGACCGTATTCTGCGTCGTCCACAACCGCCGGACAGACTGCTTCTATGGCGGCAAACCCGCGATGTATCCCCTCTTCCCAGCGCTTCAGCCAGAAAGCCGAACGTTCGCTTTCCGGGCGGCGGGTTTCGATCACCCGCTTGACGCTGGCTTCCAGCACGCCCTGCGTCAGGGCCATGAGTTGCCGCGCGGCCCAGTAGGCCTCGCCTTCCGGATAGAGGGCAACCTCGCCATAATGCGCCACCAGCCATTCGCAGATCAGGGTCGAGTCGATGAAGGTTTCGCCCGCGTCGGTCACCAGCGCGGGAATCTGGGCAAAAGGGTTAACGGCGACGTGGTCCGGCGCGCTGTCGGTGGTCACCACCGGCACCATTTGCACCTGATCCGTCAACGCAAGCTCTTGAACAAGGATGCGGCACTTTCGCGCAAACGGCGATCCGGAATTGATAAACAGCTTCATGAGCACCTCCGCGAGAATATGGCCTGAATGCGGCGCAACCCTTTGCACGTCAAGGGAAATTCATCACACAACCCCGTCCATAACTCTATAAATCCTTAAAAACAAAAGTTTTTTCATTTGTCATAATTTTAAGGGTTTGCCGGTACGGTGCCGTATTATCAGTTCCCGTAACTCAGAATGAGATCCTCGTGAAACGAGACCGGAGTGAATTAAGACTTTTGACCCCCATGACCGTCGTGGTGGTCGCGGCGATGTGCGCCCTGATCGGCTCACTGTGGATGTGGGCGGTGCAGACCGACAAGGCCAGCCTGACGCGCGAAGAAAACCTCGTCCGCGTCGGCATCAATGTCTATGCCGAAAACAACGCCCGCCTGATGGCCCCGATGACCATCTGGAGCACGGCGGTCGAAAACACGGCGGTCAAGTTCAACCACACCTGGGTCGCCGACAATTACGGCAGCTATTTCGAGGAATATCTGGCCTATGAGCGCACCTTCGTGCTCGATGCCGCCGATAAGCCGGTCTTCGTCTGGCACGACAAGGCCGAACGCAACCCCGAACTCTATTCCGAATTCAAGGGCCCGGTGCAGAACATGGCGCTGGCCCTGCGCCAGAAATACCGCGAGCAGCGCGCCGCGCACCTGCCGTTCAAATCGCGCAGCAACGCCATGTCGGGCCTCGCCGTCGCCAACGGACATATCTATATGCTGGGCGCCAGCCTCGTCCTGCCGGACGAGCACGACGAGCGCCTGAATCAATATACGCCCTATATGGTGGTCGGCGTCCATCAGATCACCCCGGCGGAGTTGATCGAACTGGCGCACCAACACATGCTGGCCGATATTTCGCTGGTCAAGCCGGGACAGATTCTCGACGCCCGCGCCGCGCGTCTCGCCTTTCACGACGTCAGCGACGAGACAAAAGCCGAACTGACCTGGATGCCCGACCGCCCCGGTCAGACCATGTTCATCCATGCGCTGGTTCCCGTCCTGTTCGTGGGTTTCAGCCTTGGTGCTATCGCGCTGCTGCTGCTGTTCCAGACCAACAAGACCGCCCGCAGCCTGATCGCTTCCGAAGCGCGCGCCAAGCATATGGCGCTGCACGACAACCTGACCGGCCTGCCTAACCGCACCCTGTTCGCCGACCGCCTGACCCAGGCGACCGAGCGCCTGCGCCGTCAGGGCGGCCACGTCGCCGTCTTCTGCATCGGGCTCGACCGCTTCAAGGACGTCAACGACACGCTGGGCCATTCGGCCGGCGACGAACTGATCCGCGTCAGTGCCAGCCGCATCGCCGGGATGATCCGTTCGGGCGACACCCTGGCGCGGCTGGGCGGCGACGAATTCGTCATCATCCAGACCGACACCGACCCGTCGTCCGCCGCGGCCCTCGCCAAGCGCGTGCTGGAAAACCTCAGCGGCAATGTTACGCTGGAAAGCGGCCAGGTCTATTCGTCCTGTTCGATCGGCGTCACCTTGCTGCACGAAGGCGACATCGAGGCCGCCGAAGCCCTGCGTCAGGCCGACCTCGCCCTTTACCGCGCCAAGGAATCCGGCCGTGCCCAGTTCGCCTTCTTCGAGGTCGAAATGGACGCCACGATCAAGCTGCGCAAGCAACTGGAAACGGGCTTACGCGAAGCCATCCACGTCGAGGCCATCGAGGTCGTCTATCAGCCACAGGTCGACCACTACGGTCACATCGTCGGCGTCGAAGCGCTGGCCCGCTGGACGCATCCGACGCGCGGCCCGATCAGCCCGGCCTATTTCGTGCCGCTGGCCGAAGAGTGCGGCCTGATGATGGAGCTGGGGACGCTGATCATGAAACGCGCCATGCTCGACTCCAAGCGCTGGCCGGGACTGAAGGTCGCGATCAACGTCTCGGCGACGCAACTGCGTTCGCCGCGCTTCATGCCCGAACTGAAGGCGCTTCTGTCGGAAACCGGCGTCGAGCCGCGCCATATCGAGATCGAGATCACCGAAGGCGTCCTGCTCAACGACGATACCTCGACCCAGCACACCCTGAACGCCCTGCGCCAGATGGGTTTCTCCATCGCGCTCGACGATTTCGGCACGGGTTATTCGTCGCTTGGTTACCTCAGCCGCTATCCCGTCGACAAGATCAAGATCGACCGCTCGTTCGTGTCGAATCTGGGCGTCGATCCGGACGCCGAGGCGGTAATCCGCGCCATCATCAAGCTGGCCAAAGCGCTGAACCTCAACATCGTCGCCGAGGGCGTGGAAACCAAGGCCCAGCGCAACATCCTGCGTCAGGCGGGCTGCGCCATCATCCAGGGCTATCTGTTCTCCAAGCCCGTGGCGGTGGGCGAGATCGACCTGATGCGCGACGCCCAGCCTCAGGCGCAGGTGACGCACATCAACCGCGCCCGCGCCCGTCATGTGGGGGTTTTGAGAGGCTAACAACCTTTGTAAGACGATGTTATGCGAAAAGCGGATATGCTGTGGGAAACCTGATAAGAGGAAATTCCCATGCGCAAATCCGCTTTTTCCGTCTGTGTACTCGGTCTCGCCCTGCTGTCGGGCTGTTCCAGCTATATTCAGGGCGGCGACCTGATCCGTCCCAACGAAGCCACCGGCACACTGCGCCTGACCAACGATACCGGCGCACCGATCGGCGTCGTTCTGGTGTCGAACTGCAACCATTCGACCTATGGCCTGAACCGCTTGCCCAAAGACTATTCGATCCCCAACGGCGGCTATTACGATTTCAAGGTCTCGGCGGGGTGCTGGGACGTCAGCGCCGGGCGCGTTCTGGGCCACAATAGCTGGTCCGAAGGCCGCAAGCGCGTGACGGTCAATGCCAACAGCATCACCAACCTCACCTCGCAGACTATGTCGGAAAAGCGGAACTAAGCTTCATGGAAGATCGCGAAATTCGTCTCAACGCTTTACGCGCGCATCTTGCCGAAGGGGCGGAAGACGCTCGGCAGGGCAAGTTTGTCGAATATGATCTCGACAACTTCATCGCCGAGATGGACGAAGAAACAAACGCTTCAGACTGACCGCCATGAGAAAATCATACCTCCCCGGCGTGCCGGGGAGGGGAACCATGAGCGGAGCGAAACGAAGTTCGGCGAAGCCAATGGTGGTGGGGTGGTCTTGCGGAGATTCAACAACCACTGTCATAAGAAAGCAAGAACCCCCACCACCACATCTCACTCACTGCGTTCGCTCGTGCGGTCCCCCTCCCCAACAAGTTGGGGAGGTATAATAAGACTAAACCTCTACCGCCGCTTTTGCCGCGTGGGCTTCGACCAGTTCGACGATATGTTCGATCATATCGTCATTGCCGATCTTGTGGTCGGGCTTGCCGGCCATATAGACCATGCCCGCCCCGGCCCCGCCGCCGGTGAAGCCGACATCGGTATAGAGCGCCTCGCCCGGCCCGTTGACGACGCAGCCGATGATCGACAGCGACATCGGCGTCGAAATGTGCGCCAGCCGTTCCTCAAGCTTGGCCACCGTATCGATGACGTTAAACCCCTGACGGGCGCAGGACGGGCAGGCGATGATATTGACACCGCGGTGACGCAGCCCCAGCGATTTCAGGATATCGAAGCCGACCTTGATCTCCTCGACCGGATCGGCGGCCAGAGAGACGCGGATCGTGTCGCCGATCCCGGCCCACAGCAGATTGCCGAGCCCGATGGCCGATTTGATCGTCCCGGTACGCAGCGGTCCGGCCTCGGTCACCCCGATATGCAGCGGGCAGTCGATGGCGTCAGCCAGGGCCTGATAGGCGGCCACGGTGAGGAAGACGTCCGACGCCTTGACCGAAATCTTGAACTCGTGGAAGTCGTTGTCGCGCAGGATATTGGCGTGGAACAGGGCGCTGTCGACCATAGCGTCGGGGCACGGTTCGCCGTATTTTTCCAGCAGTTCTTTTTCCAGCGACCCGGCATTGACGCCGATACGCATCGAACAGCCGTAATCCTTGGCCGCCTTGATCACTTCGCGCACCCGGTCGGGCGAGCCGATATTGCCGGGATTGATGCGCAGGCAGGCCGCCCCCGCCATGGCCGCCTCGATGCCGCGTTTGTAGTGGAAATGGATGTCGGCGACGATCGGCACATTGACCTGACGGACGATCTCTTTCAGAGCGACGGTGGATTCGACGTCCGGACACGAGACGCGGACGATATCGGCCCCCGCTTCTTCGAGGCCGTGAATCTGACGCACGGTCGCATCGACATCGTGCGTTTTCGTATTGGTCATAGACTGCACGGTGATCGGGGCGTCGCCGCCGACCAGCACTTTACCCACCCTGATCTGACGGCTCTTGCGGCGTTCGATCATGCGCCAGGGGCGAACGTGGGTGTGGTCGTGCGAACTCATAGGATACATTCTATAGGAGAAATCTTGCTCCTATTTAGGCGCTTCCCGGCCTTTGCGCTACATTTAGTTCGTTAATTTTGAGGGGGCGGCGTCTGGGCCAAGGTTTCCGGCGCCGGCTGGATCACGATCGGTTTCTGCGCCGGGACATAGGGCAGCGGCCCGTCGCGCTGTTCGATCTGAGGCGTCTGGATCGGCGCCGGGGCCTGATCGGTTACAGGCGCGGCGTTAGGCGGCTTGAGGGGCTGACGCGTGCCACCCGCCGCGCCGGGCTGGGCATCCATCAGTTTTGCCGTGGCCGCCGCCTTGGCGTTGAGCTTCGAGATCGGCGTGGCGTTGAGACTGCCCGCGCCGCCGGAATAGGTATCCATCATCCCGGCGAATTCGCCGTTGTAATAGACTTCGATCGCCTTGGGGTCGCCGACATCGACGATCAGCGGGATGCTCGACACCTGAGGAATGCGATAGGCCTCGCCCGCCCCCAGCTGGCGCGCGAAATAGACGGTTCCATCGGGACCGCGCATGACCAGATTGACGCTTCTCGCGGCCTGAATCGTTACGGCGGACTCCGCGGGGATCGCCCCATAGACGGCACCGCGCGGATTGAAGGCCTTGCGCATCTGAAGCGCTTCGGCGGCCGGGGCGACCTGATTGTTCTGGGCCGCGCGCTCGGCATCGATGGCGGCAAAGCCTTCCTCAAGACCGGGCGTGTAATAGGGTACGGGCACGTCCTGATCCTTGGGCGCCGCCGCCGACTGCGTCAGTTGCAGGGCATCGCGCACCAGCGGCACGCCCGGCGACCACTGGCGCGAGGTCAGGTCATTGCCCGCCGCCTGGCCTGTCCCGCCTTCGGGGGTACGCTGGAACAGGTTCCACGCCACGACCGCCACGATGACTCCCAGCGCAATGCCGCCATAGACCTTGTAATTGGGCTTGAGATCCTCGAACGCCGAGCCCACGGGGGCGCGCAGGCGATCCGACTGCGGGTCGGCAAACGACCGCTTGAACATGTCGGCCAGCATTTCCTCGTCCAGCCCCAGCGCCTTGGCATAGGCCTTCACATAGCCGATCGAAAAGGCCCGCGACGGCAACTGGTCGTAGGCGGTTTCTTCAAGCGCTTCGAGGTAGGCGCGGCGCACACGGGTGATGTCGGCGACCTGCGCCAGCGAATAGCCCTGCGCCTCGCGCGTATAGCGCAGGATATGGGCCAGGGCGTGCGGATCGGCGGCCAGTTCTTCGGCGCGCGCGCGCCCACCGGCCATGGCCTGACCCTGCGCGGCGGCGGCGGCGTCGCGTTCGGCGGTCAGGAACAGGCCCGTATAGGCCTCGTCCTCAAGCACCGTGATGTTGTCCTGCGTCGCCATTGAATCCGTCTTACTCGTACTGCACTGCCGCACGACCAAAACACAGGCCATGCCCCAAATCAATACGCCAGAAGCCTATTCCTGCCCTGTGTGCAAAACCATTGCCGAACGCGCCAACTCGGCCTAGAAGATTTTCACCGTATTCCCTGTGTAAGGATGTTTCATGCCCGCTGCTTTCGACGATTTGTGGATCGGTCAGGTCGCCTCCATCGGCGCCGGTGTCGTGTCTCAGGAGGATCTCGACAAATTTTGCAGCACCTATGCCCCCGGCTGGAACACGCAGGACGGTCTGCCTGACGCGCTGATCTTCACCCTGTGGTCGCGACTTGAAACCGAAGCGGCGACGACGTGGCCGCAGACCAAGCGCCTTGCCGTCGATGCCCTGCGCTGGTCGCGCAATCCCCCGGCGGGCGAGTTGCTGCGCGGGCGGCTGACCATAATGGGCAAGGACGCGGTCGGCGACACCAAGGGCGTCGTCATCGCCCAGCACGATCTGCTGGATGAGGCGGGCCGACTGGTCTTTTCGTGCCTGACGCGGACGGTGTTCCAGCGCAATCCGATGGCCCCTGAAGCAGATTAAGCTTTAAGATTTGACCACGAAAAACAAAACCCCGGAAGCGACAGCCTCCGGGGTTTGTTATTTTAACACGGCAATCAGCCTTAGTTGACGGTCGCGCCGCCGAGGCCCTGATTGCGCTCGATCGTCAGAGCGATCAACTTGTCCCAGGCCAGCAGCGAGGTCAGGTGCGCATAGATGTGCATCAGGGCGCCGTTGTCGCGCAGTTCGACCAGCTTTTCGCCCGACAGCTTGTTCAGCTTTTCTTCGTCGATGGCGAAATATTCGGCGATCTTTTGCGGCTCGCCCGGCGTGCCGTCCGGATTGGCCGGGCGGTAGATGGTTTCGCGCGGGGCGAACAGGTCGAGTTCCTTGAGCAGGCCGACGAAGGATTCCGTGCGGCGGCGCTCGTTCTCGAAGTCCGAGCAAAACTGCATGGCGTTCTCGACGAAGGCCGACGGCTTGTCGCCTTCGAAGAAGGGCACGTCCGGATTGTTGGCGGTGACGACCGGCGATTGCGTGTCGACGCAGAGGATCAGGCGCTCGGCCTGCTCGTCATTGGCAAAGACGAACGGATAGCGGCGGGCAAACGCCGGCAGGTAAGCGTCCGAACGGAAGACGCCTTCGGGCGACACGAACATGTTCTGACCGGCGGCCAGACCCATCGCCGCGACCGGCATCATGGATTCGCCGATGAAGACGATCGGGTAGCTCAGCGACGCCGCCGGGAATTCGGCGACCGTCAGCGGCACGACATTGGTTTCCGCCACGAAGGCGTGCGGCGTGGCCGATGCGCTGATGCCGAGCGAACCGTGGGCTTCCACGCTCAAGGGCTCGGGGTTCTTGTAAAACAGCACGTTCCCTGTGAGGAGGTTTTGATCAGACGGAGCTTGTTCCATGGTCGCTCTTTATCGGTAAGGTTTAAAAACTGAAGGAACATCGCTTCTAGCCCATGCCTGCGGGGGGACGCAAGCGGCACATCGGTTTGAGAGAAAGCAAAATGCGAGATTCGCCTGCTCTGCCTCCTCCCTATCGAGCCATAGGCGAAGATGGGGAGGTGGATTTTGGCGCGAAGCCACAAAAGACGGAGAGGGCGAAGCATACGGCGTCACCCCCCTCCACCACTCGCTAGCGCTCGCGGTCCCCCTCCCCATGCCTCCGGCACAGGGAGGAGAAGACATCAGAACCGGTACGTCAAACCCGCACGCAGGTTACGCGCCGCGCCGACCATGATGTCCTTTTGCACCGAGGTATGCTCGCGCACCTCTTCGTCGGTCACGTTGCGCAGTTCGGCGAACAGCGAGACGTTTTTATTGACCCAGTACGAACCGAACAGATTGACCGTTGTATAACCGTCGGTCGGTAGCTCGAACTCGGCCAGATCCTTATCGGCGGCCTGAACGTGACGCACCTCGATATGGGTCTTCCAGCGCTCGCCCTCGTAACCGACCGTCGCGGTCAGGGCCGACGGCGAAATGCGGGCGATATTGCCCAGATCGCTTTCGCCCTTCACGTAGTCGTAAGCCAGATCAAGGCGCACGACGCGCGCGCCCTGGCTCCACAGATTGACGCCGCCTTCGAGCTCGAAGCCGTAGAATTCGGCATCGGTCTGGACGTAGCGATAGACCGGCAAACCGTCTTCCTCGTCACCGGTCGGGCGCAGGTCGATGAAGCCGTCGAAGGTCGACGTATAGAGGTGAGCATCGAACGTAAACGCCGAGTGCTGATCCATCAGCCAGTGGCCGGTGGCCTCAAGGCTGTAGCCGACTTCGGAATCCAGCGTCCGGCTGCCGATCTCATAGGCCCCGGTTCCGGCGTGCGGGCCGTCGGCCAGCAGTTCGACGTCGGACGGTGCGCGCTCCGACCGCGTCAGGCTCAGGCCGAAGAAGGCGTGGTCCGACGGCTTGTAGAAGCCGCCCAGTGAGGCCGAGATATTGTCGAAATCTTTCGAGAACCCCGCTGCCGTAATTTCCTTGCGGTCGAAGCGCGCCCCGCCTTCGACGCCCCAGCCGCCCTTATCGAGGCGATATTGTGCATAGACACCCGCTTCGTCGGTCGTGGTCGAGGGCACGAAAGCCTCAGCGCCCACGGCTTCGAAATCGCGCGACAACAGGTTGAAGCCGACCGCGCCGGACACGTCGCCCATCTTTGAGCGCAGCAGGTTGACGCGGACTTCATGGCCGGTGGAGAAGAACTGAGTCCCCGTCTCGTCGCCCTCGAATTCGGTATGGTGATAATCCGTATAGCCCGCATCGGCGGTCAGCTTGTTGAAGCCCGCGACATCGACATTGAACGACGAGCGGACATCGTAACGCGTCTGTTTCAGGCCGATGGTGACCGGGCCTTCCGCGTCTTCGCCCTCGTGTTCGTGACCCGGCACGCCGTACAGCGTATCGGTTTGCTTGACGCCGAAGCCGACAAAGCCGAAGTCACCGATATAGGACAGGCCCGCCCCGTAGGTTTTCAGATCGACGGCGGAATTGGCCTGATGATCCGAGGTGTCCGGCGCTTCGCCTTCGGCATCGATCAAGCGGCGCGATTCCGGCCCGACCGGGGTTTCATAGTCGTCGCTTGTGCGCTTCACGGCATCGAAAGCGAAGACCCACGGTCCCTGCCCGACCTTGGCGTTGAGGCCCAGTTGCTTGCCGTTATCGACGCTGGAAGCCTGAGCCGTAAAGCGGCCCTCGACGCCGTCCTTCGCCACTGTGGTCGGGATACGGTCGTCGATGATATTGACGATGCCGCCGATAGCGTTGCCGCCGTAGATCAGGGCCGATGGGCCGCGCAGGACTTCGATGCGCTGAGCCTCCATCGGATCGGTCGCCGTGGCGTGGTCGGGCGACACCGCCGAAGCGTCCACCGCGCCCATACCGTTGTTCAGCACCAGCACGCGGAAGCCGTCGAGGCCGCGGATGACCGGGCGGCTGGCCCCCGGCGCGAAGGCCGAGGAGCGCACGCCCGGCAGCGTCGCCAGCATGTCGCCGAGGCCCTGCGCGGGTTTCTGGTCGATGGCGGCGCGGTTCAGCACGTCGACATTGCTCATCAGGGCGTCTTTCGACACGCCATAGGCCGTGCCGGTGACGATAACCTCGGTGATCTCCTCGTCTTTTTTGGGGGCGTCCTGAGCGGCGGCAGCGCTCGCAAAGGCAAGAACGGACAGGCTGGTGGTCAGGGTCAGCAGCGTGCGGGACATAGACATTCGGGGAGGCTCCAGAGATAGCAGAACGGGCGCAAACACACAGATACGCCCTAGATTTACCTCACTGTTATGTAATAACATAATTCATGTCAAGCGAGCTTTCGCCTGAATATTGCTTATCGACACGAGTCTCCCTACATAAGGGTCCGTACTCGATTAGGATTTGAGGCGTGATATGAGTGAAATGAGTCCAGTTTCAGGAGCAAAAACGAAGGAAGAGCCGCCCCTTTCAAGTTTTTGCGACGCCAAAATGGACGCTTTTCACCATACCCTTTCAGGGCGCGGCGAAATTTGTGCCCGGATACGTCGTCTGTCGCTTGTGGAGTTCACTCCACGGCGCGCCAAACTCCTGCCCGGGCACAAATTTCGCGTCGCGTCACGCCCGAAACCTAATCGAGTACGGACCCTGACATGAGCACGGCCTGCGATCACGATCACGACCATCATGACCACCATCTCGATGCCGGGGGCGTAGAAGCGCGTCTGGCCGAGGCGCGTAAGCTGTGCGAGGCGCAGGGCGAGCGCATGACCGCGCCGCGTCAGCGGACCCTGGAACTGATCCTCAGCCAGAACGCGCCGATGAAGGCCTACGACGTCATCGATCGCTTCCACCCCGACGGCGCGGCCAAGCCGCCGACCGTCTATCGTGCGCTGGGTTTCCTTGAACAGATGGGCCTGATCCACCGCATCGAGAGCCTCAACGCATTTGTGGCCTGCCAGGGTCATGACCACGACCATGATCACCCGGAACCCCACTCGGCGGCGTTTCTGCTGTGCGAGTGCTGCGGGCAGAGCGAGGAAGTCATGCTCGACCTCAGCAGCATCGATCGCAAGGCGGCCGCCAGCGGGTTCAAAGTGCGGCGCATCACGCTTGAGGCCAAGGGCCTGTGCAAGGCCTGCCAGTAGCGCGTTTTCGCCTGCCGCACGAAAAATCGTATTTCCTTTTATCCGGTTTTCTGCCTTTCTTGACGGCCCTGTATTAGGCTGTTCGCCCCTATTTGTGCCCCGATTTGTGCATTGCGTAAGAAAACCGTTCATACCTTTGGTTTAGATTGAGATCACAACCGAAAAGGTCACGATGTCAGCCGCCACCTTGCAATCCCTCGATCCCGCCTCGTTGCGGACTATTCTGGACCTGCACGTCAAGTACAAGGCGGCGCGGGCGGGCGGGCAACTGGCCAATTTCGCCTATATCGACCTGACGGGCGTCAATCTCGAAGGCGTGGACCTCAGCGACGCCATCTTCACCGGTGCCTGCCTCAACGGCGCGTCTCTGAAAGACGTCAATCTGACGCGCGCCAATCTGTTCGGGGTCGATCTGCGCAATGCCGATCTGCGGTTCGCCACGCTCGACCGCGCCGACCTGCGCGGGGCATGTCTGCGCGGGGCCAATCTGACCGGGGCCAGCCTGATCCGCTGCGACCTGCGCGAAGGCCAGATCGCCTTCAAGGACGAAAAACACGGCCTGCGCCTGATGAAGCACGAAAAGCGCGCCGGGGAACTCGACTACGCCATCCTGTCGGGAGCCGATTTGTCGGGCGCGCGGATGACCGGCACGATGGCTGTGTCCACCGATTTCCGCGACGCCCAGCTCACCGGCGCGATCCTCAGCCACGCCAAGCTGCGCAACGCCTCGCTCGACGGCGCGAACCTGTCGGGCGCCAATATGTCCTCGGCCGATATTTCCGGCGCCTCGCTTAAAGGCGCGGTGATGGTCGACACCGACACCGCCGGGATGATGACCCAGGACGCCGACCTGAGCGACGTGCTCACCGCGCCGGTCAGCGTCTATATCGACAACGAACCGCTCGACGATCTGCTCGATGCCTATGAACTGTGGTGCAAGACCGGCGGGGCCAAGGGCGCGACCCAGACCTTTGCCAGCATCGATTTCCGCGCCACCAAAACCCTGACCGGGCGCAACCTGACGGCGGCGCAGATGTCAGGCGCGATCCTCTATGGCATGGATATGCGCGGCATCCAGCTTCAGGGGGCGAACCTGTCGAACGCCGATCTGCGCGGCGCGAACCTCAGCGGGGCCGACCTGCGCGGGGCGCGGCTGGCCGGAGCCAAGATGACCAAGGCCAATCTCGACGGAGCAGACCTGTCGCCGCTCAATCTGGGGGGCGACCGCCTGATGCGCACCGACATGACCGGCGCGATCCTCAACCATGCCAATCTGAGGAACGCCGACCTGACGCGCGCGCGGTTGCTCGAAGCCCGCCTCGACGAAGTCCGCGATCAAGGCTGCAACTATACGCTGGCCGAACGGTAATCATTTATCAAATCGCGCGTCGCCCCACACGGTGGAGACCGCCGCGTCCTTGTCGGCCTGCACGATCAGTTCGACGACCTTGACGCCCGCCACATCCGCCGTGAGTTCCGTCGCCGCCTCACCATAGGCCAACGGTTTCGACTCGGCCAATAAACGCCCGTCGCCATAGACCTGAAACGTCACGGCGGCCTTACGGTTGCGCGTCGCGGCATCGACGCCCACAGAGGCCACAAAGCGCCGGTATTCGCCGTTCGCCTGTACCTCCATCCGTGAGCCGGACAGGATACCGATCCCATAGGCAAAGGCCTTTTCGCCGACGGTCAGTTCGGTGCCGTAAGGGCTGGCGTCGGCCTGAGCGCCACCCCAGCCTGCGTACATCGGCGTGTCGCCGCCACGTCCGGCGCTGAGGCGCGTCGGCTGATAGATATGCGGATCGCCTTCCGGGAAGGGAATGCCGTCCGCCGCCACATTGATGCGCCCCGGGATTTCCGACAGATAGGTCCCCTGCCCCAGCCGGTGCGTGCCTTCCGCTTCGAAGACGAGGGTTTCATGCGCGCCCAGCGTAAATTTCTGACTGCCGGTAAAGGCGGGCAAGGTGTCCTTGGTCCAAAGATTGCGCAGGACCACCGGCTTTGCGGCATCGAACTTCAGGTCGCGCGCGGTCAGGGACACCGTTTTCGCCGCCTCGCTGCGGTTGAACAGGGCGACGGCTGTCTTACCATTGCTCAGAGTCTTGACCAGAATCTGCACGTCGTCCGACCGATAGGCCAGCACGGCCTGATGGCCGCCTTTGTCCTGATTGACGGCCACAAGGTCGGCATTGCCCCAGATATCGATCAGCGCTTTCGGCGCCCCGCGCAGGTCGTAGCCGATCAGCAGCGGTGCATTGAGCATGGCCCACAGGGCGAAATGGCTCTTCGCTTCGGTCATGTGATTGACGTCGAAATCGCCCTTGCCGACAAACAGCATATCCGGATCGTTCCAACGCCCCGGTCCGGCGTACAAGGGCCGCGTCACGGCGCTATCGAACGAATGCAGCATCGAGCCCCAGGTCGGGTTGATGTCGTAGCTGGTGCGCCACAGATTGCCGACGTCCTTGCCCCAGGTCCGCACATCGGCGCGGCCCCACGAACAGATCGACAGGACGTAGTCGTTGTCGGGATTGTACTTGCGCAGGGAGTCCGCCACCTCGACATACATGGCCTTGAGGTCTTCGGGCTTGTCGAGCGCCGGACGGTCTCTCGCGATCAGCGGTTCGCGGACGCGGTAACCGGGCGTGGTGATCACCTTGGCCGTCGCCGTATAATCGGCCACCCCGCAGGCATCGATCTTGATATAGTCGAAACCCCAGTCGGTGAAGAACAGCTTCAGGTCCTGATCGACGTGGCCTTCGAGGCCGACTTCGCGTTCGGCCACCGTGCCTTCGGGCAGGTTCGGCGATTTCAGATCCCAGGCCTGCGAACAGGCATTGCGGCCGATCTCGGAATAGATCCCGGCCTTGAGCCCCATACTGTGCAGTTTGTCGGTGAACGGCCTGAAGCTCGTGTCTTTGCCCTTGATCGCCGCGCTGGGGAAGATCGCGGTGCGGATTTCCAGCCGCCCGTCGCTCTGCCGGCGCTTGAGCCACCAGCCGTCGTCGATATTGACATAGACGTAGCCGAGTTTCGCCAGCCCCGTATCGACCAGAGCTTCGGCGGCCCCCATGACCTTGTCTTCGGACACCTCGATGCGGAAGGCGTTGAACGAGTTCCAGCCCATCGGCGGGGTCTGCGCCTGCCCGGTCTGATGCGCGGTCCATTTGCCTGTGGGGGACAGCGGATCATCTGCCGCATGGGCCGTCAGCACAAGGCTCAGGCCAGCAAGGATCGACGTCGTCAACCAACGCAGCTTCATAGCGCACTCCCATGTCTCTTATCGTTGATACGTATTTATCATACAATAATTGGGAGTCGAGTGAAGAGATAGGGTGGGTGTTCAGCGGTTGAGTATCGGCTAGGGATTTTTGCCGAAAGACGTAAGTCTGGCCGCAAGGCCGAAACGCCGCCTCGATGTGAACATCGGGGCAAGTTTCCAACGTAGCGGGCGGCAACAAAGACCAGCCGAGACGACCCGATGAGCGCCCACCCTATCTCCTATAACCAGCCCTTGATGCGGAACCAGACCAGCGGCCCGACCGCCGAGGCGATCATCGCGCCCACCACCACCGGATAGGCCCAGGGCTGATGCAGTTCGGGCATATATTCGAAGTTCATCCCGTACAGCGACGCGATCAAAGTCGGCGGCAGGAAGGCCACCGAGGCCACCGAAACGATCTTGATCGTCGTGTTCTGCTCCAGATTGATCATCCCCAGCGCGGCCTCGTGCAGATAGGCGATATTACCCGACACGAAGGCCGCGTGATCGTTGAGCGAGGACACGTCCTTTTCCAGCGTGCGCAGGTGTTCGTGAAAGGCGTCATAAGCCTCCTTCGTGCCGATCAGGTCGAGCGGCAGACCTCGCGCATAAAGCAAAAGCCGTCCCAGAGAGACGAGACTGTCGCGGATGCGCGCCGTGTCGCTCTGACAGCCGCCCAGTTCGCGCAGGACCTTTTCGAGGTTGCGGCCCTTTTTGGGGGCAAAGATGCGCGACGAAATGCCCTCGACCATGCCAGACGCCCGTTCCAGCAAATCGGCTGTGCGGTCGATCAGCACATCGAGCAGATTGCCGAACGCCTCCGCCGGATAGCTGCACAGGTCGGGCTGACGCACCACGCGGTCGGCGAAGATCGAGAACGATTTCGGGTCGATATAGCGGATGGTGATCAGGTGTTCTTCGTGCAGGACGAAGGTCACCGGCCCGGATTGAAGCTGATCCTGCCCGCCGTGGAAGGCCAGTTGCGCCGTCATGAAGGCCGCCCCGTCATCGACATAGAGCCGCGAGGAAAACTCGATCTCTTCCATGTCTTCGCGCGTCGGCAGGTTGAGGCCCACCACGCCCTCGACATAATGTTCCTCTTCGCGGTCGGGCGTGTAGAGGTCGATCCATACCATTTCCGGCGTGATGTCGCACCAGCCGGATTCGCCGCCCTCGTCGGGCTCGATCGGATGCACGGCGGACATCGCGCCTTCGGCAGCGTCGCTGCGACTGTAGATATTGAGCATGGAACGCCCCCTGAATTACCTCTCAAGACCTACAGGGAATCGATTGCGACGCCAATGCAAAACGCCGCCCGGAGACCGGACGGCGTTTTGAAACTTATGAGCCTGAACTCAGGCCTTTTTCTTGGTAGCGGCCTTGTCGTCCGTCTCGGCGACCTTCTTGGTTGCGGTTTTGGACTTGGCAGAGGTCTTCTCCGCCTTGTCCGAAGCGTCGGCGACCTTAATGGCCTTCTTCGAGGATTTCGACTCGGCCTTTTCAGCGACCTTGGTCTTGCTGGAAGATTTTTTGGCGTCGGCCTTCTCGGCCACTTCGGTCTTGGTCGGCTTCTTGGAAGGCGTTTTGTCCGCCTTTACATCCTTGGCCGGGGCCTTCGCAGCGATGACTTTTTCGGTAGCCTTCACCGGCGCGGCGGGCGCATCTTCATTCAGCTTTTGAGCGGCCAGTTCCTGCCCCTTGGGGGCGTCGGCATCGGCGATCAGGGTGGCAGCGAGCGCCTTGTTCTGGGTTTTGGCAGAGGTCTTGATGACACTCTTGGAAGTCTTGTCGATCTTGCTGACGGCGGGCTTATCCAGCACCTGCGTCACGAGATTCTGGCCCATTTCCTGGCCTTTTTGCGCGGCCTGATAGATGAAGCCGTAGGTCGGATAGACCGTGGTGCCGAGGTCGGCGATCGGGCCGTACCACACCTTGACCTTGGACCAGTCACCCTTGTCGGAGACGTCAACGACGGTGACGTCCTTTTCGACCTGCCCGCGCGAACCGTTGATCGGCGACCAGTTGGCGTGGGTGATCTGAATGACGCGTTCGGTGACGACTTGCGAAACGACGGCCACGTGGCCCAGTTTCATCTTGCCTTGCGGGCGGAAGACCAGAACCGCGCCGGCCTTAGGCGAAAAACCCTTGTCGTACTTGCCGGAAGCGCCTTCCCACCAGGTCCACGCGTCACCGAAGATGTTCATGCCCGTGATCGAGCGGGCGAAGGTGACACATTGCCAGTAGGGGGACTTCTTTTCAGCGGCCTGAGTGCTGGTTGCACCGAAAGCCAGAACCGCCGATAACGCCAATACGCTTAGTTTTTTCAGCACGCACGCACTCCATTTGGGGCCTGATCGAGCCGGTGCGCGTCTGCGTCATCCGTACTCTTAGGGGTCTTACAGGGGGTGGCTGCGGGTGGAAAAGTTAAGACGTAAACGCCCGCAACATTTTTACTACGAGGCTTTGATATATAACTTACACAAGTTTACAAAGTCTTTATTTTGGTTAACGTGGTAAAATTCCCACATTTCACCATGCCTCGCGGCCATATGTGGCGAAAATGTTGTTAAACATCAGTTAACTATAAATACGAGTGCGCTGCGAAAAAATTTGGGGGCAAATTCACCCTTTTGGCGAATTCACCCCCATCGGACTATGGAATCCTTATTTTTCGCACAGCGACTCTTATTAACGCGCCATCTGATAGGCGAGTCGGTAGCGGACCTTGTCGCCGATATGGCGGATCACTTTCCGGAACGGCAGTTCGACCAGATGGTGCCCCAGCATGGCGACCGGCACGATGGCGACCAGACCGGCGAACCACCACATGAACGGCAGCGGCGCGTCCCCCGTCCCCAGCACCATGCCCGCGACGTTGAGATAGATCCACTTCCACGGCACATAGACCATGTACATGGCGAACGAGACCTCACCCAGATAGACCATGACACGGTTGCCCATGATGCCGTCATTGCCGAGCCCACCAACACAGAGCAGCATCAGGCCCAGCGCCACAACGATCAGGGCGTCGAACGGCAGCCAGGTCGCCGCGACCAGCGCCGTCAGAGACGCCGCGGCGGCCCCGATCAGGGCGATGGTGCGCGACTTAACCGCGCCGGACCGCCACAGCAAATAGAGCGAACAACCGAGCATGAAGGCCGGGACGATGCGCAGCGCGCCCCAGAACACCGTCGCGCGCGTCAGCGGGAAGCCCATGAAGACTTCGAAGATGAGATAGAGGCTGGTCAGGAAGGCGGCGCTGAGGCCGAGCGCCAGCCATGGACGGTAGCGCATCGACCATGCGACCGTGCCGAAGACCGGGAACAAGAGATAGGCGAACCATTCCGCCGAGATCGACCAGGACGGGTGGTTGAAGGCGGCTTCGGGTGCCAGCCCCCAGGCCTGAACGAGGAACAGGTGCGCGGGCAAGGCTTCCCAGTTGACGAGGTTCTTGTCGACGCTCATCCCCTTGAACGTCGCCGCCGCCCACAGCAGGATGGCGAACAACAGCGTCGCCATATGCAGGGGATAGATGCGCGCCAGTCGGTTGACGATGAACGATCCATACTGAAACCGTCCGTCGCCGAGGCTGCTTAAGTACACATGGCTCAGAATGAAACCGGACAGGACGAAGAACAGATCGACCCCCAGATAGCCCTTGTCGACGATGCCGAGCGGGATCGCCCCTTGCAGGGCGGGCCAGTAGCTGAACAGGATCACCCAGACCGCCGCGAAAAAACGCAGCGAGGTCAGGGGCTTGATGTCGGTTGCCGCGACCTGCGCGACGGTGGCTCGGATCGAAGAGGTCATGGTGCGGGGGCCTCAGGTTTGCCCGTTTCGGGCGGGTGACTGTTCCAAAATGCGCCGGTGAGGCGAATTTCAGTCGATCTGTGCAGGTTTCGTGCCCTTTACAGGCGTAGTGGACACGAAAACGCCCTGCGGCCAAACCTGCCACAGGGCGCTTAAGATCGGATGAACCCGGTAGGATTTTCCTCATTCATACTCCCCCGCCACGCGGGGGAGATGTCCGGTTTACCGGACAGAGGGGGGCCTTACCGGCAGAGGCAATAAACAGCGAAAGTGCAGAAGAAACCTGAGCAAGGCCCCCACCGTCTTTTGCCGCTACGCGTCAAAACCACGGCACGGGCCGCCCCGCTCCCCGCCACGCCGGGGGAGTATAAATACGGCCTACTTCTGCTTCCAGCTGCCGGACTCGTCCTTGTAGAACTGACCGGGCTTGAGGTTCGGGAAGATCGTCGTCGTGAAGGCCGAGGCTCCGGCGGCGGCGGGCGAGACGCCGTTCTTGGCGGCGGCTTCGGCGAACACCTTGGCACGACCGGCGTTGATTTCGTCCACCGCGTCCTTGGTGGCGGCATCGGCCGAGCCCTTGACGAGGCCGAGATAACCGTCGGACTGCTCACCGACGGTGCCTGCGGCCTTGGCGGCGTCGACGGTCGCCTTGGCGGCGGATTGCGCATAGGCGGGGGTGTTGAGAGCCACGGTACCGGCCAGAACCGCCGACGACACCACTACAGCGCTCAGAATAGAGAAAAGAGTCTTTTTCATCGGTTATTCCTTAGAACAGATCGGGGTTTTCTTTGACCAGCGCCTTCACGTCCTCATCGAGGCTGATGCGCACATTGTGGTCAAGCTTGGCATAGATGGTGATCGGCTCCACCTGGAGACGGATCGTCGGGGTACACGCGGCGAGCATTGCCGCTCCGGCCAGAACGATGGCCGCCGCGCCCGCCCGCGCGGGGAACAATTTGGACATGTAAAACTCCGTCTCAGGAAATGGCGTGAACATACATCTATAAGATATAGGCTGAACGCAGTCTGAATGGAAATTACATTTTCCGTCTGGCATCGCGTTCAATTTTCCGAAAACAATCTGGGACCTTTCGAAGACTTGGTCACAGAGTCGTCTTCGCCCAGCCTTATCCAGGCAATGCCCTGTCCCTTCTCATATAAATAGATGGAAAAGGTATAGCTTATGCCGGGTTCGGCGGTCGTTGAAATGGCGCATTCAGCATTGGTCCAGTTCAGGCAGGTTACGGTAAAAACGGCCCGTCGGCATTCTGAATCGTAACAGGTTTTGACCTTTACCCTGTAACCGAGATGGTTAAAGCTATCACCTTTGCGATAGGTCCCCGTGGGTGCGTAAAACAAAAACCTGCCAGATTTTATACATTTGAAACCGACACCGCTGCAATCGAACAGCGGTTCGCGCCACGTGCCTCGACCGTCGTTTAGTCTCTCGATAGAGCCGAGGGAAATTTCGCTATCCGTGAATTCTATAAACTCCTTACTGGACAGATATAGAGATTCACCGGCAATAGCAGGGGTCGTCATACTTAAAAAAGCTGCGCCCAAACAAGACATCCTGATCATTCCGCGCTCCACGGCCCATCCTGTTTTGAGACGGTTTACTTTTTCGGGCTCCAGTCGAAGCCGCCGCGTTTTTGCACGGCGATGACGTCGCTGAGGATCTGGCCCAGATTATAGTTGACGTCGAGGTTCAGGTTGACCGGCGTATCTGACGGCAGGTCGATCGGCTGCTGGGCGATACGCCCGCGCAGGAATTCGAACAGCGGGATCTTCGCTTCCCTGCGCTCAGGCGGATCGTACTTGCCCTGAATATGGAAGTTGAAGCCCAGAATGCCCTTATCGTTGGTGCCGATATAGGCGTCGAGATTCGAATAGGCGAGATGCTCCATCGCCTGATAGGCGAAGTTTTCCAGCGTGTTGGCCGGGGCCGCCGTGATGGTTTTCGCGCCCCCCCCTTCGACGGTCTGCGTGACCTTGCCGTCCGGCGTCACGTCCTGAAGTCCGGCGCGCTTGATCGAGATGCGGCCCGGACCGTCGCCCTTGAGGAAGCCCCTTGCGACCGTGATCTTGTCGTCCTTGAACTCGAACGGCACGCGACCCGACACGCGACCCACGAAATCGACATCCTTGCCAAACGCGCTGGCCTCGACGACCTTGCCAAAATCGACGTGCTCGAAATAGAGCGCGCCCTTGAGGCCCTTGGCAAGGTCGAACGGCACGTCCATCGGCTCCAGCGCGAAGACCCCGCCGGGGCTGGTCACATTGGCACGCTCCAGTTTCAGCGTTTCGCCCGCGAACTGCATGACCGCGGTCACGTCGGTCAACGGCACGAAGCTGGTCACCTTGTTGACCGTGATCGTCTGGCCCGGCGCGGAGTTGAGCGGTGACAGGTTGTCGAAAACGATGCGCCCGTTCAGCCCTTCGGCCAGACCGGCGGGGCTGGTGAAGGTCAGGTTCTGCAACAGGGCCGTGCCGCCGCTGACCGAGCCGTCCTTCGACCAGCCGACATAGCCCGTGAAATCGATATGGCCGGTGGTGTCGCGCGCCATGACTCCGGCCACCAGCGGCGTCAGGTCGAGCGGTTGCAGCTTGTCCGGAGTAAAGGTCAGGTTCGGTGTGGTGATATCGAGCCGCCCTGCCCCCGTCGCGAGGTCGGAGGTCAGAACCACGTCGGCGACCGAGTCCGGCGCACGTTTGCGCACGACCGGATCGGCGGCATAGACCTTGAGCCTGCCATCGAGCGTCTTGCGGCCCTGCGCCACGTCGCCGGTGACGACGACCGGGTGGAAGCGCGGGATTTCCAGCGCATCGGCGGCGGCGAGGTTGTCCAGCGCGACTTTGAATCCGACGCCCTGTGTATCAGCGAAGGTAAAAGCGTCAAAGCGGCCCTTGCCGCCGTTGAGCTTGACCTGAAAATCGGGGGCGTCGGCGATCAGGGTATCGAAAGTACCCTGCGCCCGCCATTGACTGCCGGACATGCTGAACAGCGGCGCGTCGACCGGGCACAGGCGCGTCGTGACATTGGTCATCCGCCCGCCGATATCGGCCCGGTCGGCGGTGACGTTGGTGCATTGATCCAGCCGCACATCGAGGCCGGTCGGCGTGGTGATAAAGCGCCCATCGGCCTTCAGCTTCACACCATAGGCCGGGGCGAAGTTGAACGCCGTCTCTATATTCAGTCGTCCTGACACCGCACCTTCGGAACCGATGCCCATATCGGTGACGCGCGCCGTCAGGGCGGGCAGATCTCCGCCCGCCGTCGTCAGGGTCAGAGCTCCCCGCCCGCGCGATGAAATCAGCACCTGATTGCCACCGGGGGCCACGCGGATTTCGCCGCCGCTTTTCGGGCGGATGATTGCGGTTTTGGTCAGTTTCACGTCGAAGTCGTTATTGACCAGGGTGACGCGCACGCCTTCGGCCCTGAGGCTGAAACGGTCGACCGCCCGCAGCATCGCCACCATTACGTCCGGCCCTTCCGGCGCGGCGGGGACCGGCGGGGTGCCGGGCGGCAGGCGCGTATTCGACAGTTCGGCGGCGCGGCGGCCTTCGGCCAGCACCTTGACGCGGTCGTCGGCCAGCGGGGCCAGTCCCTGATAGCGACCGTCGGCGCTGTTGATATCGGTATCAAGCGCCAGTTCAAAGCCCTGCGTGTTCGAGCGCCCCTGCCCGTCCAGTCGCGCGGTCACCGTATCGAGGATCAGATCGTTCTGAGCGATGCGCGCGGCCCTGGCTTGGCCGTGGAAGCCGAATTCCAGTCCCTGCTCACCCTGCGCCAATGCAAACTCCGGAAGGGTCACCGCCGCGTCTTTCAGGAACAACGTATCCTGACGCAGCACCCCGACCGTGCCGTGCAGCGGCCCTTTGAGCGTCACCACCGCCGTCTCATTCAGATTCAGATCGGCCTTGAGGCTGAGATCCTGCCCTTCGAAGCTTAAGCTCCGGCTGTCGATCGTGCCGGTTTGCAGGCTGTCAGCGCGCGACAGCAGCCGGGTCGTGCCATCAAACGTCAGGCGCGTGTTTTCGACGTCCATCCGGCCTTCGATCGCCGTATTGGCTTCGAATACTGTCACATCGGCGGCGGCACCCTGCATCCCGGCAGCGCGGACGGCAAAACGGCCACTGACCAGCCCGTCGAAGCCCGACAGCGGCGATTTGCGCGCGGCCTCTTCGGACAACTGACGATAGGGGACGCGCAGATTGAGGTCGGTATGGACGCCCTGCATATGGGTGTCGGGATCGCCCTCGACGTCCGATGTCTTGAGCACCAACTCTTCTGCCGACAGGCGCGCCTCGATGCGCAGGGCCTCGCCCGCCTCGGCGTCCTTTTCGGCGCGGATACGAACATAGCCCGCCGACAGATGGCCCTGCGCCATCTGGCCGTCGAGGTCTGCCGGTTTCAGGTTCAGGTCGAGCGCCGTCAGACGCCCCTTGACCAGATTGAGCCCGCCGGTCGCGCCAATAGTGCCGTAATCGGTGCGCACGCGGATGCGGGCGTCTTCGACCAGGATATTTTCGGGCGGATCGCCGCCGGGACCGGCGCTGCCCTTGAGCAGCTTGTCCAGCGTACCGAAGCCGAAACCCGACTTGTCGTAGGCGAAACTCAGGTCGGGGCGGACCAGATGTACCGAGCGCAGCCGCGTCAGGGGCTGGCCGAAATTGAAGAAATTCAGATCGTAATCGACATCGAAGCGCTCGATGACCAGATCGGGCTTGCCGGGCGCCCCCAGAACCGCACGGCCCGAGACGCTCTTCAGGCTTAGGCTATCGATGCGCAGTTCCGCCGGAATGCCCTGCGCCTTGAGCCAGTTCTGGGCGATTTCGCGGGCGATGTCCTTGCGCGCGGCGTAGGTGATAACGCCGACGGCCGCGGCGCTCCACAGGGTCAGCAGCAACCAGCCCCCGGCGCGCAGACGACGCTTGCGGCGTTTGGACCGGTTATCGGACCGCGGATTGTCGCCCCCGCCGCCATCACCACCGGAACCGCCGGATGCACCGCCGCCACCCCGGCCTTTGGGGCCGGGCTTTTTTCCCTGTCCAACGACACGGGTGAAGCTGGAATGCGACGGCAGGCGGACGGGGAACATCAGTTCATTCCCGTCGGTCGGCGAGTCGTAAGGCAGGTCCAGAGTGCGCAAACAGGTCTTCGTCTGTAAAAATAGCGGAAGGATGTTTTACTATGCCACGCATGTCTTAAAAATTCCGGCCTTTTTCGATTCTTTTTTAACCCTGATATCGCGTCGCCGACACTTACAATGACGTTAAGGCGGCGAATCTGTTCCGTCGGCGGACGGCTCGCCTGCAAATTCTTAACGAATAGTGACTGGTTTTCGTCACTTAGAATGAATACCGCGATTATAAAATTCCCGTAAGCGGGACATCAAAGCGCCGCGATTAAGGGCGATATTAACCTTCTCGGCCTATTGAGGATGCCGGAATACCGGTATCGCGTATAGGTTTTGTCGGCATAACGCCGCTGTCGCTGCCTTATTGTCGCCTTATTTTGGCGTAAGCAGGGCCTTTAACACTTTCGGGACTCAGCCCATACCTGTCCACAGGTTTAAACGGCTGCGTCGTGTTTCCCCGTATAGGGGAATGCTTAGGCTACCTTTTTGGGCGGCGGAGAAAACGGCTCCGTTTTGAGTAACAGCCCGCGTTGATGTAACCCTTGTATCCCGTTTACGGAATTAAATGGCTCAACTCGATCCCCGTCGCCAACCTGTTCGCCTGACGCCGATGGTCTTTGTCTCGGCGGCCGCGCTGACGGTCGGCACGCTCCTGTGGCGCGTTTTCCAGCCCATGCCCTCGACCCTGCCGGTGATGGACCCGTCCGCCGTTCTGGCGCTGGAAACCCGCGCCCTGGCCGAAGCCGCCGCGCGTCCAGGCTTCGCGCAACCTACCAATATCCAGATCATGATCCGCGCCGGCGAGACCCTGTCTCAGGCCCTGACGCGGTCGGGCGTCTCATCCAAGGAAGCGCAGGAGGCTGTCGGCCTGCTGTCGCAGGCCTTCGACGTCGTCAATGTCACCAAGGGCATGAGCGTTCAGGCCGCCATCGCGCGCCCGGAAGAAGGCCGCAAGCCCGCCCAACTGCTGGGCCTCACGGTCCGCACCGGCCCCGCCAAGCAACTGACCCTGACCACCAGCCACGACGGCACCATGCGTCTGCGAGCTCTGGAAGAATCCGTCCGCGACGAGCGCCGTGTGGCGATCGGCACCATCGACGGCTCGCTGATCACATCGGCCACGGCACTAGGGGCGACGCCGAACGTGACCGGTCAGGTGCTCAAACTCTTCGCGCACAAGATCGACTTCGAACGCGACATCAAGGCGGGCGACACCTTCAAGCTGGTCTTCGACCGCAAGGTGACCGAAAGCGGTCGCGTCGTGGAATCCGGCAATCTTCTGTACGCCGAAATCAACGCCAAGGGCGGGGTGACGCGCTTCTATTCCTATAAGCGCAAGGGCGACAAGGACGCGCAGTTCTTCGACGAGGCGGGCAAGAATATCAAGGGCTTCCTGCTGGCCACGCCGGTCGCGGCGGCGCGTACCTCGTCGGGCTTCGGCATGCGCCGTCACCCGATCCAGGGCTTCATGAAGATGCACACCGGCATCGACTTCGCCGCAGGCACCGGAACGCCGATCTACGCCGCCGGTGACGGCGTGGTCGCCGACGCCAAGTGGTGGGGCGGTTACGGTCGCTGGGTTCGCATCGCACACAACAAGGACTGGGCCACCGGCTATGCGCACATGTCGCAGATCCGCGTCCGCCCGGGCCAGCAGGTCCGTCAGGGCGATCTGATCGGCTATGTGGGTTCGACCGGCAATTCGACCGGTCCGCACCTGCATTTCGAGGTGTGGTACAAGAACCATCCGATGAACCCGAAGGATGCCAAGGTGCCGCAGGGCACGATCCTGGCCGGGAACGATCTGGTCGTGTTCAATGCGCGCAAGCACGAGATCGACTCGATGATCGCCATGGCCGATCAGAAGCGCACGCAGGACAATGCCGCGTCGCAAACCCTGGCCATGAAGGCCAGCCCTTATCAGTACGAAGACACGGGCGCCGCTAACAAGCTGGTCGCCAAGACCGAGCGCAAGAACATCCCGCTCCGCCCGGCATTGTCTTCGACACGCGGCAGTAACTAAACCGATCCTCGTTATTTTTGATTTCTCGCGAAACAAGTTCCTTGTCTCGGCGTGAAACCAAGTTAAGACTTTCGCCCATTGAAATTTGCAAGCGAAAGGCACACCGATGAGGATCAAAAACGGACGGCGGACTAGTGTCGCCCTGCTGGCGTTTTCGGCGCTGATCGCCTTCGCGCCGCTGCACGCTGCCGAGAGTGGTTACAAGACGCCGCCCGCCCCGATTGCACAGATACTCGATGCCGCGCCCACACCCTCCGTCATGGTCAGCCCGGAACGCAAGGTCATGGCGCTGCTGGGGCGCGAGAACCTGCCCTCCATCGCCGCCGTGTCCGAACCCATCCTGCGTCTGGCCGGCTACCGCATCAATCCGCGCAACAACGGCCCCATCGAGGCGCGCGCCCTGTGGCTGAACAGCCTGTCGTTCGAGGATGTCGCCACCGGCAAGGTGCGCGAGGTCGCCCTGCCCAAAGGGACGCGCTTTCTGACGCCGCGCTGGTCCGCCGATGGGTCGAAGCTGGCCTTCCTTGCCGATGCGGACGGCGGATTGGCCCTTTGGGTCGTCGATGTAAAGACCGCCACGGCCACGAAGCTCACCGACGGCATCGTCAATGCGGCGTTCAGCGCCTCGTTCGACTGGACGCCCGACGGACAGGCTCTGCTGATCCCGGCCATCGTTGCCGGTCGCGGCGCCCCGCCGGTCGAGGACACCACGCCGACCGGTCCCATCGTGCAAGAGTCCAAAGGCCGCAGCGCCGCTATCCGCACCTATCAGGACCTGCTCGGCAACGCCCACGACGAAGCCCTGTTCGACTACTATTTCACCTCGCAACTGACCCGCGTGGCCTTCGACGGCACGACAAAGACTATCGGCCAGCCCGCCATCTATGCCGGGATCGCCGTGTCGCCCGACGGCAAGTACCTGCTGACGACCAAGCTCAAGCGCCCCTACTCCTATCTGGTCCCCGCCGGGCGTTTCCCAACCGAGATCGCGGTGTCGACCATAGACGGACAGCCGGTGAAGGTGCTGGCCGACCGGCCTTTGACCGACAACCTGCCCGCGGCGTTCGACGCGGTGCCTGTCGGCGTGCGTTCGGTCTCGTGGCGTTCGGACGCGCCGTCGACCCTCGTCTGGGCCGAGGCGCAGGACGGTGGCAATCCCAAGACCAAGGTCGCCATCCACGACAGCCTGTTCACGCTGAACGCACCGTTCGATGGTGCGCCGGTCAAGCTGATCGATCTTGAACAACGCTATGCCGGGCTCGACTGGGGCCGCACCGATGTGGCGCTGGTCACCAGCCGCTGGTTCGACACGCGCAACGAAAAGCTGTTCCTGATCGATCCGTCGAAGCCCGGAACGGGTAAGGTGATCGGCGATCGCAACTATCAGGACCGCTACAACGATCCCGGCTCGGTCGTCAGCCGCCGCACCAAGGACGGCGAGACCGTTCTGCACTTCACGCCAGACGGCAAGTCGGTCTTCGTCACCGGCTCTGGCGCTTCTGCGGCGGGCGAGTTCCCGTTCGTGGGCCAGATGTCGCTCGCCGACGGCAAGGTGACCCGCCTGTGGCAGTCCGCCGCGCCGTACTACGAAGCCCCGGTGGCCCTGGCCGACGAGGCGGGCAAGACCGTCATCACCCGCCGCGAAAGCAAGACCGACGCGCCGAACTACTTCATCCGTCCGGTCGCCACGAGCAGCAAGCCGCGCGCCCTGACCGCCTTCCCCGACCGCGCGCCGCAATTCGCGGGCGTCAGCAAGCAGACCATCACCTATCAGCGCGCCGACGGCGTCAAACTGTCCGGCACCCTGTACCTGCCGGCGGGGTACGACAAGGCCAAGGACGGTCCGCTGCCGCTTCTCATGTGGGCCTATCCGGAAGAATTCACCGACGCTTCGGTCGCCGGTCAGACGGTCGACAGCGGCAACCGCTTCACGCGTCCGGGCGGCATCAGCCACCTGTTCCTGCTGACGCAGGGCTATGCGGTGCTCGATGGCCCCTCCATGCCGATCATCGGCAAGGACGGCGCCGAGCCGAACGACACCTATGTCGAGCAACTGACCGCCAGCGCGAAAGCCGCCGTCGACGCCGTGGTGGCTTTGGGCGTCGCCGACCGCAACCGCATCGCGGTGGGCGGCCACTCCTACGGGGCGTTCATGACGGCAAACCTTCTGGCCCACACCGACCTGTTCCGCGCCGGGATCGCGCGCTCGGGGGCCTATAACCGGACCCTGACGCCGTTCGGGTTCCAGTCGGAGCAACGCACTTACTGGGAAGCGACCAAGACCTATACCGAGATGAGCCCGTTCACCTATGTGCGTAACATCAAGGACCCGATCCTGCTCATCCACGGGGAAGCGGACGACAATTCCGGCACCTTCCCGGTCCAGAGCGAGCGCTTCTATGCGGCGCTCAAAGGCGCGGGGGCCAATGTCCGCTACGTCGTCCTGCCGAACGAGGCGCACGGTTACCGCGCGCGGGAATCGACCCTGCATACCTTGTGGGAAATGACCGACTGGCTGGATAAGTACGTGAAGAACGCCCCGCCGCGCCCGGCGAAAAAAGACTGATCGGTCAGAACCCACGACCCGAAGCCCTCTGGCGACCATGCCGGAGGGCTTCGTCGTTTTCAGGTGTCCGGCACGGCTTCCGGCGCTTGAGCATAGGCCGCCGACAGGTCGCGGTAATAGCGCGATCTCAAGGCCAGAACGGTGACCCCGACACCGACGACGCCTGCCAGCGTAAAGACCAGGGCTATGCCGCGCGCCGGACCGGTGCCGAACCAGCCGCCGATGGCCTCAGCTCCGGCCCCGTCGGTCATGAACGGGATGATAACGAACTGCGTCAGTGGCCCGATCAGGAACGCCGTCAGAGGCGAGGCGGCCTGTTCGATCGACTGCGCGAAGCCGAAGACGCGGCCCTGACGCTCCGGTGGCACGACCTTTTGCAGCGTCGTCTGCTCCGCGGCTTCCGCATAAGGCCCCAGCAGCATCCACACGAAGCAGCCGAAGGCTAGCAGCCAGATCGAGGCTTGCAGGGTGAAAACGCAGCAGACGCTCCACGTGATCAGATTGACCAGCAGGAGCGTGCGGACGGGGTTCTTGCCCAGGCCGGTCTTTGAAATGACGATACCGCTGAGGATAAAGGCGGTCGACAACGCTCCGAACAGCAGCCCCCAGACCTGCACCGAGACCAGCGACAGGCCGTAGGCGTCGAGCAGGGCCATGAAGATGCCACCGAGGAAGTTGTTGAAGGTCGCGAAGAAGATCAGGGCAAACAGGCCCGGCACACCGGCGATCACACGGATCGTGCCCTTGATATCGATGCGTTTCGGCTCGGCTGGCGCATCGGGATGGGCCTCCACACGGCCTTCATCGAGGCGCACCCACAGCAAATGCGCAAAGACGACAAGGGTCAGCACGACGGCCAGCATCAGCGCCACCACCATGCCGCCCCACCCGACCAGAAGCCCGCTGATCACCGAGGTGGTCAGGAACCCTATGCCCGTCACCATGCCGACGAGGCCGTTGGCCTTGTCACGGCGGTCTTCGGGGATCAGCATCGTCACCAGTGTCGGCAGAGCGATGGCGCGGATATTGCCCGCGATTACCCCCAGCATGACCAGCAGCACTAGAATCCACAGATAAGGCGCATAAGGATTGGCAAATACGCCCTTGGGCGACAGCAGCAACAAAGCCAGCGACGCCACGTAGAAGCCCGTCGAGACGACGCTTGACCCCAGCATGACCAGCTTTTTGGAATGATGATCGACCAGGCTGCCGAACCAGAAGCCGAAGCCCGCCGTGAAGACCAGATAGACACCCGCAATCATCCCGGTCGCAAACACCGACTGCGTCTCGATATAGACCCAGAAGGTCAGGGCGAACCAGACCGTAAAATTGATGATATTGGCGATCAGGTTGTTGCCGAGCAAGTGATAGAAAGCGGCCATGCTGCCTCCGGAGTTGAGGCAGCTACCCTATTCCAGCTTATCGACGCGGTACAGGGCCGGAAACAGCTTGATCCACGCGCCGGTAACCAGAATCGCCCCTACCCCGCCGAACAGGGCCGCCCCCACCGGGCCGAGCAACCGCGTTGCCACGCCGCTTTCGAATTCGCCCAGTTCGTTCGATGCGCCGATGAACAGGTAGGACACCGCCGCCACCCGCCCGCGCATCGGATCGGGCGTAACGATCTGCACCAGTGTGCCGCGCACGAAGACGCTGACCATGTCGGCGGCCCCGAGGATGGCGAGCGCCGCAACCGACACGGCGATATTGGTCGAGAGCCCGAAAATGACGGTCATCAGGCCGAACACGGCGACGCCGCCGTACATCCATTTACCGGCCTGATATTTTAGCGGCCTGCGGGCCAGCCAGATGGCGGTGAGCATCGCGCCGGCTGCGGGGGCTGCGCGCAATGCGCCATAGCCGATTTCCCCCGCGTGCAGTACGTCGCGCGCGAAGATCGGCAACAAAGCCGTCGCCCCGCCGAGTAGCACCGCCGCCAGATCGAGCGACAAGGCGCCGAAGACGATCTTGTTGGTCCAGATATAGATCAGGCCTTCGCGGACCATCTCCATCTTGGAGCCGGTCGGGGCATTGACGGGCCGCGTATCGATTTTCAGCGTCGCTACGAGCGCGCCGCCGATAAAAAACAACGCCGCCGACACGCCATAGGCGAACAGGGCCGAGACGCTGAGCAAGACGCCGCTGAGCGCTGCACCGGAAATACCGCCGATCTGAAAGGCCAGCGCGTTCGACGCGATAGCGCGCGGCAGGACCGATTTCGGGACCAGCATCGGGCCGATGGCGCTCGACGCCGGCGCGATAAAGGCCCGCGTCGCGCCGAGGAAGAACGACAGGACGATCAGGCCAACGATCGGCGGGTGCGCCTGGGTGGACAACGCCATATAGCCGAGCGCGATAAGGGCCTGCGCCGCGATGGTATAGCCCATGATCTTCTTGCGGTCGTAGCGGTCCGCCAATATCCCCGCCGGGAGCGTGAAGGTGAACATGGCGATGAACTGCGTCAAACCCATGATGCCGATATAGAGCGCCGCCTCGCCGATGCCGGAGTCCTTGCGTGCGGTCTCGTATATCTGCCAGGCGATGACCGCGCTCTGCGACGAAAACCCGAACACCGAACACAGGCGCGCGATCCAGAAATTGCGGTAGGCCGGTATCTGAAACGGGTTTTGCGGTTCGGGCGCGGCGGGCGGTTCGGAAACGATTTCAGGCGAAACGGGATTGGTCAAGGCAGGGCATCCGATACGAAACACAGAGGTGGCGCGGCGTCTTTTTTGCTTTTGTTTGGGCCAAAGTCGTCTTACACCACGCGGCATGGCGAATACACAAAAACCTTATGAGAATTCCTTGGACCCGGTCGAGCTTACGCAGGCGCTGATCAACCACGCCTCGGTGACGCCGGTCGATGCCGGGGCGATGGACCGCGTGCAACGGACGCTGGAAGCGCTGGGCTTTGCCTGCGAGCGGCTGAAGTTCGGCGAGATCGAGAACCTCTATGCCCGTCGCGGCACGGCGTCGCCGAACCTGTGCTTCGCCGGTCATACCGACGTGGTCCCCGAAGGCGCGACCGAGGGTTGGCGTTCCGACCCCTTCGCCGCAACCATCGTCGATGGCATCCTGACAGGACGCGGGGCCGTAGATATGAAGGGCGGGATCGCCGCCTGGATCGCCGCCGTATCGCGCTTCGACGACGTACCGGGCTCGCTGTCCTTCCTGATCACCGGCGACGAGGAGGGCGAGGCCATCGACGGCACCAAGAAGGTCGTCGAACACCTGCAACAGACCGGCGAGGTCATCGACCACTGCATCGTCGGCGAACCGACCTCTTCGGCGGTCCTGGGCGACATGATCAAGGTCGGCCGTCGCGGCTCCATCAATGTCACGATCACCGTCACCGGCAAACAGGGCCACGTCGCCTATCCGCAACGTGCCCTGAACCCCGTGCCGGTGCTGGTCGCCATCATGGCCGAACTGGATGCCCGCGTGCTGGATGAAGGTTACGAGCGGTTTTTGCCGTCGAACCTTGAGATCACCACCTTCGACGTTGCCAACACAACGACCAATCTTATCCCGCAATCGGCCAGCGGGCGTATCAATATCCGCTTCAATCCGAGCCATTCCGGGGCGTCCTTGCAGGCATGGATCGAAGGCGTCTGCGCCCGTCATGCCGAACGCACCGGCGCGAAAGTCGAGGCGAGAACCGCCATTTCCGGCGAGGCCTTCCTGACCGAAGCCGGGCCCTTCGTCGATGTCATTCAGGACACCATCCGCGATGTGCTGAAAGTCGAGGCCGATCCGTCGACGACCGGTGGCACGTCGGACGCGCGCTTTATCCGCGCTTTGTGCCCTGTGGTCGAGTTCGGGCTGGTGGGCCAGACCATGCACCAGGTCAACGAGTCGACGCCCGTGCAGGATTTGCACGATTTGACGGATGCCTATGCGAAGTTAATCGAACGGTATTTCAAGGTATTTGCGTAACTCCCTCCTCCCTGTCGCGCAGCGATGGGGAGGTGGCAGACTGCGAAGCAGGCTGACGGAGGGGGATGACTCCGAAAGTCTGAACACACTGAAATGCTTGGCGTTATCCCCCTCCGTCACGCCTTCGGCGCGCCACCTCCCCATCTTTGCCCAAAGGCTCGATAGGGAGGAGATTAAATCGAACTCCGGCCCTCAAAATCCGGGTTCTCCTCGTACGTGACGTGCGTCAGGTACAGCCCTTCCGGCGGAGCGACAGGCCCGCAGGCCTGACGGTCGCGCGCCTCCAGCGCCTGTTTCACACGCCCAACCTCCCAGCGCCCGATGCCGACCTCGGCCAGAGTCCCGGTCAGCGACCGCACCTGACGATGCAGGAACGAGCGCGAGGCAAAGACCAGATGTATCTCGTCACCAATCCGTTTAACGCGCGCGATATCGAGCGTCTTGACCGGCGACTTCGATTGGCAACGCAGGTCGCGAAACGTCGTGAAATCGTGCTTGCCGATCAGGCATTTCGCGGCCTCGATCATGGCATCGGCGTCGAGCGGCTTTTTGACGTGCCAGACGCGGCCCTGATCAACCGCCGGCGGCGCACGACGGTTGAGGATACGGAACAGGTACATCCGCCCGGTCGCCGAAAAGCGCGCCGAAAAATCGGGATCTACCTCAGACGCATCGAGTACCGACACCGGTTCCGGCAACAGATAGGCGTTCATGGCGTCGCGCACGACCCCGGCCTTGAAGGTTTTTTCGAGGTCAAAGGTCACCACCTGACCGGTCGCATGGACGCCGGTGTCGGTGCGCCCCGCCGTGGTCACGCGCACCGCTTCACCGGAAAAGCGCAGGATGGCGCGCTCCAGCGATGCCTGCACGGTCGGCAGGTCGCCCTGAGCCTGAAAGCCGCAATAGGGCCGGCCATCGTATTCGACAAGGAGGCTATAGCGGGGCATGACCACCCCTTATACTCCCCCAGTTTACTGGGGGAGGTGGCGGCCCGAAGGGCTGACGGAGGGGGGCTCGCGTAGACGAAACATCGGAGCAGGTTGTAAGTTCACGAGCCCCCCTTCGTCGTCTCGCTGCGCTCACCGCCACCTCCCCCGGCACGCCGGGGGAGTATGATGCAAGAGGGTTCATCCCAACACATCCCCGGCGCTCAGACCCGCACCATTGAGGAACTCTGTCGCGTCCTGCGCGCCCTTGCCTTCGCGCTGAACACGGAGCAGTTCGATCACCCCTTCACCGGTCGCGATAGTCAAACCGTCGAGCAGCGTCCCCGGTGCCTTGTCCGTCGTACCGCCGACCCGTGACATCAGCACCTTCAGCCGCTGTTCGCCCTTTGGTGTGTGAATCGTGGTCCACGCCCCCGGAAACGGCGACAGGCCACGGATATGCCAATCAAGTTCCTGCGCCGAACGCGTCCAGTCGATGCGCGCCTCTTCGGACGTGATCTTCTTCGCATAGGTCACCTCGCCGACCTGTTCCTGCCCGTCCGGCTGACTGCGTTCGATGGCGGCCAGCGCGACCGGCAGCAACGACGCCCCCAGCACCGCCAGCTTGTCGTGCAGGGTCGCCGCCGTGTCGGTCGCGGTGATCTCGGTCCGTCCCGACAGGATGATCGGCCCTTCATCGAGGCCTTCGGACATGCGCATGACCTGCACACCGGTATGGGTATCGCCCGCCATGATGGCGCGCTGGATCGGGGCGGCCCCGCGCCAGCGCGGCAGCAACGACGCATGTAGATTGAAGCAGCCGAGCGGCGGATGGTCCAGCACCTCGCGTTTCAGGATCTGCCCATAGGCGACGACGATCGCGGCGTCGATATCGAGCGCGGTGAAGTCGGCAATCGCATCGGCGGCCTTCATCGACTTCGGCGTGCGCACCTCGATGCCGAGGCTTTCGGCAAAGGCCTGCACCGGCGACGGCGTCAGCACCTGACCACGGCCCTTGGGCGCGGGCGGCTGCGAATAGACGCAAACGACCTCGTGGCCCGAGGCGACCAGTTCAGCCAAGGCCTTCACGGCAAATTCGGGCGTACCCATAAAGGCAAGACGCATGGAAACCTCAAACAACAAAAGCGCATCCGACAGGACGCGCTTTTGGCTCAATTCAACAAGGGATGCAAGCTTAGGCGGCTTTGCGGAGCTTCTTGACCTTGGTGACCGCCCGATCGCGTTTCAGCTTCGACAGGTGGTCGATAAACAGCACACCGTTCAGGTGGTCCATCTCGTGCTGGATACAGGTGGCATACAAACCGTCGCAATCCTCTTCGACGGTTTCGCCCTGATAGTTCAGGTAGCGGATGCGCACACGCGCCGGACGCTTCACCTCGTCATAGACTTCCGGCACCGACAGGCAGCCTTCGTCATAGACGGACAGTTCTTCGGACGCCGAGACGATTTCCGGATTGACGAAAAAGCGCGGGTTCTTGACGCCTTCTGAGTCCTCCGGGGCATCTTCCGGCTTCTCTTGCAGATCCATGACGATGATGCGGACCGGTTCGCCGATCTGGATCGCGGCCAGGCCGATGCCCGGCGCGTCGTACATGGTTTCCAGCATGTCGTCCATCAGCGCGCGCAGGTCGTCGGTCACGCCCCCTTCGACGGGTTTGGACACTTGCTTCAACAGCGGGTTCGGAACGGTAATGATTTCACGTATAGCCATGCTGTTAAAATAAGAGCCGCGAGGCGCGGGGTCAAGGCATCGGCGCTTCGCGGTCGACGATTGTTATAAAAACAACCCCTTACGCCCTGTCATTCGCGAAGCGCGAACGGTCGCGCCGGCCATTCACGAAGAAACCGGCGCTTTCGACGCATCCATCCGCCTCGGATCGGACCGGCGCTCTACATCGGGGTCAACACCCATCCCAACCCCTGAGGTTCACATGTTCAAACCGCTTCTGATCGCCGCCCTGTTGTCCGCCGCCGCCCTGCCCGCCGCCGCCGAAACCCTGACCGTCACCTTCACCAAGGCTCAGCCGAAAGGCGCGATCATGGTGGCGCTCTACAAGGGCGAAGACACCTATAACGGCGGCAAGCCGATCAAGGCCGAGACCGTCACGGTCACCGGCGACACGGCCACCGTAACCTTCGAGGTCGAGCCGGGTCAGTACGGCATCAAGGCCTTTCACGACCTCAACGGCAACGGCAAGATGGATTTCAACCCCTTCGGCATGCCGACCGAGCCCTTCGCCTTCTCGAACAACGCCGTCGGTCGCATGGGTCCGGCCAAATGGGACGATGCGGCCTTCGAGGTCTCCGGCAACACCACCCAAAACATTTCGTTCTAAGGAGCCGCGACCATGACCGATCTGTCCCGCCGTTCGTTCCTCTCTACCGTCACCGGTGCCGGTCTGATGGCCGCCGCGCCGAAATCCTGGGCCGCCGCCGCGCCCTCAGCCTCCGGAGACTGGCGGCTCGGCGTCGCCAATGCCCCCGCCGAAGGTTATGCGCCGTCCGCCCTTACCCGCCTGCACGGCCAGATGCCCAAGGGCCTGAGCGGCACGCTGTACCGCAACGGTCCCGGCTGGTTCCGCTATGGTGACGACGTCACCGGCCACTGGTTCGACGGCGACGGCATGATCCAGAAATACGACCTGACCGCGTCGGGCGTACGCCATACGGGCCGCTTCGTCGATACGGTCAAGCACCGCGTCGAGCAAAAACGTCAAGCCATCGTCATGCCGGGCTTCGGCACCAAGGGCCGCGCCGACGCCCCGGTCACCAGCAATGACGACGTCAACGCCGCCAATACCTCGGTCCTGCGCGTCGGTGACGAATTGTGGGCCCTGTGGGAAGGCGGCTCGCCCTATCGGATGGACGCGCAGACGCTTTTGACGCGCGGCCCGAAGACCTTCCGCGACGACCTGAAAGGCATGGCGTTTCTGGCCCATCCCAAGGTCGAACCGTCGGGCCGGATATGGAGCGCCGGGTTCATGGGCGCGAAAGCGTGGATCTGGCAATTGAGCCCGAACGGCGAGATGGAACAGGGCGCGATCATCGACCTCCCGGCTGCCGGTTACGCCCACGATTGGGTGGTGTCGGAACATTACCTGATCCTGCCGATGCAGCCGTGGGTCGCCAAAACCCGCACGCCGCCGTTCGTGGATTCGCTCGTCTGGGAAGCCGATCAGCCGATCCGCGTTCTGGTGGTGGATAAAACCGACTTCTCGAAGCGCCGCCTGTTTGAGCTGCCATCCGCGACCTATTTCCATACGGGCGACGCGTGGGAAGACAGCGACGGCACGATCCGTTTCGACGTCTGCCTCGCCAAATCGCCGCAGTTCGGGGCGACCGGTGCCCGCGAACTGGTCAAGGGGATTTACAAGGGCGACGAACACACCGAGGCGCATCTGGCCCTGATTACCCTGCGCCCGAACGGCAAGGCCGAGATGGAACTGACCAAGGCGTCGGCCGAATTCCCGCAGACCGATCACCGCGTTCAGGGCCTGCGTCACGACCTCGTGGCTCACGTCGGCGGTTACCTCAAGGACCGTCCCGGCGCGCATATGTTGTCGACGTACAACTGGCGCACGGGCAAGTCGGACACGCACGATTTCGGGCACGACGCGATTGTCGAGGAAGCCCTGTTCGTGCCACGCCCGGCGACCGCAGGGGGCACCGGCAAGGAGGCCGACGGCTGGTTTGTGGGGACGGTGCTGAACCTGAAAGCCAGGGCGACCGAACTGCACGTGTTCGATGCCGGGAATCTCAAGGACGGCCCGGTGGCCTCGTGGCGCTCACAACACGCAACCCCGCTGGGGTTTCACGGGACGTTTGCTCAACCCTAAAATCATACCTCCCCGGTGTACCGGGGTATAGCGCAGGCGAAAGTATAGCTTTCGCCAAGCGATGGGACCGCACGACGCGAAGCTTGTTTCGCTAGATGCGGTGGTGGGCCTTCACTGTCGAGGCCTCAGGCTCATCGGGCCAGCCGATTTATTTGCGACACTTACGCGAGCCCCCCACCGTCTGCTCACTACGTTCGCATCCACCTCCCCCAGTAAACTGGAGGAGTATGACTCATTCAGAACGGCTGCCCTCAACCACGGTCAACTTCGCCAAGGGCCGTGGCTGCACATCCAGCGGCGCCAGTTCCGGAATATCCTTGCCTTCATGGTTGACCTTGAGGTCCTCGAACCGCCGCGCCTGCGTCAGGACCTGCGATTCCAGTGACCCGACAAAGGCATTATACTTATCCACGGCACCGCTCAAATTCTTGCCGAGGCTGGCCACATGTCCGCCCATGACCGACAGGCGGCTGTACAGTTCGCGGCCCACAGTGGCCACCTCGTGCGCATTGTGGATCTGCTCCTCGGCGCGCCAGCCATAGGCCACGGCCTTGCACAGGGCGAACAGGGTCGTCGGCGTAACGATGATCACCTTGCGATCCATCGCCTCGGTCATCAGGTTCGGCATCCGCTCCAGCGCCATGCTGAGGATACCGTCGCCGGGGACGAACATGGCGACGAAATCCGGCGACTGTTCGCGGAACTGATCCCAGTAAGCCTTGTTCGACAGGTCGCGCACGTGCTGTTGCAAGGCGCGGGCATGGCGTTGGAAAATCTCTTCGCGCAACACGTCGTCTGTCGCCTCGATGGCCTCCAGATAGGCGGTCAGATTGACCTTGGCGTCGATGACGAACACCCCGCCGGGCAGCTTCACCGTCACGTCCGGACGACGGCGTCCGGCCTCGGTTTCGAGGTTCAATTGTTCGACGAAATCGAAGCGCGTCAGCCCTGCGGCCTCAAGCACATTACGCAGGGTTTCCTCGCCCCAGCGGCCCTGCACCCCCGCCCCGCGCCGCAGGGCATTGGCCAGTTTCTGCGTCACGTCGCGCGTGGCCGTGGACGCCGTCATCAGGCTGGCGATCTGCTCCTTGAGGCCACCCGTATCCTTGGCGCGCGCCTCTTCCATGTCCTTTACCTGCGCTTCAAACCGCGTCAGGGTCTCGGCGACCGGTTTCAGCGTATGGCCCATCCGTTCCAGCGCCAGCTTTTCACGCGCCACGAAATTCTCCTCGGCGCGTTTCAGCAGGGCTTCGGTCGATTGCGCCAAAGCCTCCTGAGACGCGGCCTGAAAATGGGCGCTCATGGCGGAACGTGCATCCTCAAGGTTCCGCGCCCGCTCGCGCAGTTGCGACACCTCGGCAGCGGCGGCCAGAAGCTTGTCCCCCAGTTCTTCGTTACGCATGCGCAGGCGGCGACTTTCCTGAAAGGCCAGGTAATAGCCGCCGGCCAGCACCAGCGCGGTCAGGAAGACGAGAATAAGAGCGATCGATTCAAAGTTCATGAAATGTTCTTGCCACGACGAAGCGGATATGGCAAGCCTTGTGTCACGATTCATCCGGCTTGTCAGGTCGGCGTGGCGGCGTATAGTCAAGTCGTAGAATGGGGGCCGTCATGGATTTCAAAAGCTTCGGCACTAAATTTATAACCGGCCGCACGCCATGGACCTATCTCTATCTGGCGCTCATCCCGTTCATCAACTGGTGCTTCGCCGCGGTGCCGCAAATCCCCCTGCCCGATCACGGCTCGTGGACGCCGATGTCGATCGTCACCGGCTTCGTGCTGGTCGTGCGCGACTTCGCCCAGCGCGAGATCAAGCACTGGGTCATCGCGGCTCTGTGCGTCGGTCTGGCCCTGTCGTTCCTGACGTCGGACCCGGCGGTGGCGCTGGGCTCGACCTGCGCGTTTGCCGTGTCGGAACTGATCGACTGGGCGATCTTCACCTTCATGAAGCGGCCCCTGTCGCAACGCGTGGCGATTTCCACCGCGATCAGTTCGCCGGTCGATTCCGCCGTCTTCTATATGATCGCCTCGATCAGCATCCCCGGCATCTTCAATATCTGGTCGCTGACGACCTCGGTGCTGAGCAAGCTGGCCGGGGTGTTGGTCGTCTATCTGGTACTCAGACGGCACGAGGCCAAGGCCACCGTAACGACCTGACTCGGTCCGAAAAACCTTCTCTCATTTACAATTGGTCTCGCCTGAGGTCAGAGATTTGAGTCGAGCCGCAGGAGGCGAGCGACGGCTGTATGTTTATACAGCCTAGCGAAGCCAACACACGGATCGGCCAAAGACCTGACCTCAACGGCGGCTCTTGAAGGCGTGGGCGATCGTGCCGTCGTCCAGCCAGTCGAGTTCGCCGCCGACCGGCACCCCGCGCGCCAGATAGGTGACCTGAACGCCCTGGGCGATGTGCCGGACGCGGTCGGCGATGTAGTGGGCGGTTGTCTGGCCTTCGACGGTGGCGGGCAGCGCCATGATCAGTTCTTCGACCTCACCATCGAGTACGCGCTGCATCAGGCCAGTCAGGCGCAGGTCTTCGGGTCGCACGCCATCGAGCGCGGATAACAACCCACCGAGCACATGATAGCGGCCCTTGAATGCCCCGACGCGCTCCATCGCCCACAAGGCGGAGTCTTCTTCGACGACGCAAATCATCGTCCGGTCGCGCGCCGTATCCGAACAGGTCGCGCACGGGTCCTGCGTCGAAAGCGCGCCGCAGATATGGCAGGAGGTGACCCGGTCGGCGGCATCCTGCATGGCCGAGGTCAGGGGCAGCAGCAGTTGCTCGCGCTTTTTCAGCAAGGCGAGCGCGGCCCGACGCGCCGAACGCGGCCCCAGCCCCGGCAGCTTCGACAGCAACGCCATCAGGCGTTCGATTTCAGGTCCGGCACCAGAGGCCATAAACTTACCCTAAATCCCCCTCTCCCCCCAAAAACCAAGAATGGGGGGAGAGGGATGGGGTGAGGGGGAAACACAGGAGGTTCAAAGAGCCCCCTCATCCGGCGCTTCGCGCCACCTTCTCCCCAAAGGGGCGAAGGGAAATTAGAACAATTTCGGTAAATTCGGCATATTGCCGAGCGGCCCCGCCGCTTCCTTCATCAGCTTGGACGAGGCTTCGTCGAGCTTCTTGCGGGCGTCGGCGTGGGCCGCGACGATCAGGTCGATCAGTACCTCGCCCTCGTCCGGCGTCAGAAGGCTCGGGTCGATGTGCATCTTCACCAGCACGCCCGCGCCTTTCAGCTCGACCGAGACCAGACCCGCCCCGGCTTCGCCGGTAACGGTGACCTCGTTCATCTTTTCCTGCGCCTCGGCAAACTTTTGCTGCACGGCCTGGGCCTGCTTCATCAGGGCGTTCAAGTCCATCAGTCGTCGTCCTTATCGCTTACTTCATCAAGGTTTTCAGGCGCCGGCGCGTCGGGTACGGTGGCTGTCACCGGCTTTGGCTTGGCGCGGTAGCTGAGGATTTCGGTCCCCGGAAACGCGCTCATCAGTCCTGAGATAAATGGATCGCTTTGCAGCTTTTGCAAGGCTTCGGCCCGTTCGCGGGTTTCACGCTCACGATAGGTCTCGGCCCCGCCGCCGCCTTCGGTGGCGATCAGCCAGCGCTGACCGGTCCATTCCTTGAGCCGGCTCGACAGCTTGCGCACCAGATCGATCGGCGCGTGCGGCGCGGGCTCGAAGGTGATCGCGCCCTGCCGGAACGAGATCAGTTTGACGTAGCGTTCGACATCAACGCGCAGACCGATATCGCGCTTATCCGAAATCAGGGCCAGCACGTCATCGAAACTATTGAGCTGGATTTGCGGTTCCTGTGCCAGAGCCTGAGGCCGCATCATCACGCCTTGCGCGCTGACACCCCCACCTGACGAACCACCGCTGCCCATGCCGCCACCCGGAGGGCCGCCACCGAGCAAATCCTCGCCGTTTTGCAGCCGCTTGAGCAGGGTTTCCGGCCCCGGCAAGTCCGAGGCATAACAGAAGCGGACCAGCGCCATTTCGGTCGCCGCCGCCGGATCGGGGGCGCGGCGGATTTCCTCGAAGGCCTTGAGCATCAGGGTCCACAGTCGCGACAAGGTCCCTGCCGACAGTTGCGCCCCCAAAGCCGCGACGCGACCGGCGGGCTCCTTGGGCAGACGCGTGGCCTCGGCCCCCAGCACCTTGGCCACCGAGGTCGCATGGCAATATTCGAGCAGGTCGCCCATGATCTGCGACGGATCGGCCCCGAAGCCGTACAGCGTCCGGAAGGCCAGCAGGGCCTCGGACATCTGACCGGAAATGATGTTTTCGAACAGTCCCAGCGTCGCCGAACGGTCGGCCAGACCGAGCATATCGCGAACGACCTCAGCGGAGACGCTTTGGCCTTCTTCGGACTGCACCAGCGCCTGATCGAGCAGGGACAGCGAATCGCGCACCGAGCCTTCGGCGGCGCGCGCGATCAGGGCGATGGCGTCCGGCTCGATCTGCGCCCCTTCGAGACGGCAGATTTTCTCCAGATGCGGCGTGAGCGTTTCCGGCTCGACGCGGCGCAAATCGAAGCGCTGACAGCGCGACAGGATGGTCACCGGCACCTTGCGGATTTCAGTGGTGGCGAAGATGAACTTGGCGTGCGGCGGCGGCTCTTCCAGCGTCTTGAGCAGCGCGTTGAACGCGCCGGTCGACAGCATGTGGACTTCGTCGATGACATAGACCTTGTAGCGCGCCTCGACCGGGGCGTAGCGCACGCTCTCCAGCAGTTCGCGCATGGCGTCGACGCCGGTACGCGAGGCGGCATCGAGTTCGAGCACGTCGATGTGACGGCCTTCGATGATCGCCTGACAGTGGGCGCCAAAGGTTTTCAGATCGACGCTGGGGCCGTGTTGTGTTTCGGATTCATAGTTCAGCGCCCGCGCCAGAAGCCGCGCCGTCGTCGTCTTACCGACCCCACGCACGCCGGTCAGCATGAAGGCGTGGGCGATCCGACCCGTGGCAAAGGCGTTCGACAGGGTGCGCACCATCGCCTCTTGTCCGATCAGGTCCTCGAAGGTACGCGGACGGTATTTGCGCGCCAGAACCGTGTAGGCTGCATCCTTTTTAACCGGCGCAGGGGCGCTGCCGCCGAACATATCGTCGGTATTGTCGTCGCGTTCGGTGGCGAACGGATCATCGGTTTCGGGCAGGTCGGACATGGAGCGATTTTATAACCGTAAACGCGCAGGTTTGCAGCCATAAAGCGCGATTCGCCCACAGCGTGCCAACAGGTTCTGTTTTAAGGAAAAGGTGAGACCGCGCGACCCGAAGGTGAATTCGTTGTGGCTGCTGCCTTCCGGCCCTGACCAGATTGGCGAGGCCTTCGCCCGCGCGATCTCACGGGCTATATGCGTATTTTACCGCGCGATTGCAAGAGGTAAAATGGTCATTGCCACACGTCGGGATTGTCGTATAGCTTTGAATATACTCGGCTCGGCCGAGGCGTTCGGGGGGGTATCGATGGGGAAGCTGATTTTTCTGAAAGGCGTAGCCACCGCCGTGGTGGCGATGGGGGCGACCGGTGCGCCGTTAGCGTGGTCCGACGAGACGATCCACTATGGCCCCGTCGAAGCCTGGGTAACGCCGGTGCCGCCGCTGAAGGCACCGCCGCCGAAGCCGGATGCGTCGGACGTCCCTCTGCGCATCGTCCTGCTCAACAGCCAGCTCAGTCTGGATGACGACGCCAATCGCTACTATTCGGAAATCGTGGTGCAGATCCAGACCCCGGCGGGTCTCGATGCCGGGCAAAAGGCGGTCGTCTGGAACCCGCAAACCCAGACGGTGACCATCAACAAATTGCAGATTCAGCGCGACGGCGAGGTCATCGACCTTCTGGCCAAGGGCCAGACCTTCACCATCCTGCGCCGGGAAAACAATCTGGAAACCTCGATGCTGGACGGGGTGCTGACCGGGGTCCTGCAACCCGAAGACGTCCGGGTCGGCGACATCATCAGCTACGCCTTCACCGTGTGCGAGAACGATCCCATCCTCAAGGGGAACGCCGAGGCGCTGCTCTACAACGCCATGCCCCTGACCGCCGAGCGGCTCTATATGCGGGCGGAATGGCCGAAGACGAAACCCGTCCGCTATCGCGTCAGCAGCGACTTCGCCGACGCCAAGGTGGCTTTGCGCAAGGATCGTCAAAGCGTGGTGATCGACCGGACGGACGCCGTGGTCCCCAAGGCGCCGAAATTCGCCCCGCTACGCTACCGGCAATTCTCTCAACTGCATTTGTCGCAATTCGCCGACTGGGCCGCCGTATCGGGTCTGATGGCCCCCCATTACGGCCACGACCTGCCGCCCGCCTCGCCGCTCAATGCCGAGGTCGAAAAACTGCGCAAGCTGCCGGACCAGAAGGCTCAGGCCATGGCGGCGCTCCGTCTGGTGCAGGATCAGGTGCGCTACGTCTTCATCGGGCTCAATCAGGGCAGCTATATTCCCGCCACGCCCGACGAAACCTGGGCGCGGCGCTTCGGCGACTGCAAGGGCAAGACCGTTCTGCTGCTGGCCCTGCTCAAAGGGCTCGGTATCGAGGCGGAGGCCGTGCTGGTGTCTACCGTCGCCGGGGATGGCCTCAACGAGCGCCTGCCGGGGATCGGTATGTTCAATCACGTGCTGGTGCGCGCCACGATCGACGGCAAGACCTACTGGATGGACGGTACGCGTTCCGGCGACCGGGCGCTCGATCGCCTGCCGGTGCCGGACGTGTCGTGGGGCCTGCCGGTAAAGGCGTCAGGCGCCGACCTGATCCGCATCGAGGTGCCGCCGCCGACCCTGCCCCTGTGGGACTACAGCCTCACCATCGACGCCACGAAGGGCCTTGATATCCCCGCCCCGACCGAAGGCGAAATCGTTCTGCGCGGCGACACTGCCATCGCCATCCGGCAAAGCGCGGGCGCGATGATGCCGTCCGAACGCGACAAGGTGCTGCGTAAATACTGGAAGGACGAATACGACTTCATCGAACCCACGACGGTCAGCCTCACCTTCGACGAAACCACGGGCGATGCGCATCTCAGGATGACCGGCAAGGCGAAGATGGCGTGGCGCTATACCAGCAAGCTCGGCGCGCGGCGCTACGAGACCGACGGTTATAGCCTGGGCTGGACCTCCGATCTGGCGCGCGACGACGGCCCGAACAAGGACGCGCCGATCGCGCTCGACTACCCCCTTTACAACCGCCACAGCGAAACGATCCGCCTGCCCTATGACGGCGAAGGCTTCACGCTGGACGGCGAAAATGTCGACACCACCCTGAGCGCGCGCCATTTCAGACGTCAGGTCAAGCTGGACAAGGGCGTCTTTACGATGGAGGCCTCGACCCGCGCCCTGCAACCCGAAATCGCCCTCGCCGAAGCCGAGACCAATGCCCCGGCGATCAAGGCCCTGAGCGACAAGGACGTCTATTTGGTCGCGCCGCAAAAATATACCGCGACCGAAGCCGAGATGGCCGCCCTGCGCGCCACTACGCCGAAGACCGCGCAGGAATATCTGCAACGCGGCCGGAAACTGCTCAGCGGCGGCGGGCATTACGACGATGCCCTCGCCGATTTCAACGCCGGCCTGAAGCTCGACCCCAAGTCGGGTGCCCTGCTCACCAACCGCGGTCTGGTGCTGTTCTCTCTCAAGCGCTTCGATGAAGCCCAGGCCGATTTCGAACAGGCCCTGACGCTCAATGCCCACGATTGGCAGGCCATGCGCGGCATGGCCTATATCTACTGGCAGCGCAAGCAGTACCGTCAGGCCAGCGACCTCCTCCTCAGGATCAGCGAGGCCATACCGGGCGATACCGAGATTCTGGGGATGCTGGCCGCCACCTATGCCGGGGACGGTCAGCAGGATAAGGCGATCGAGATCTTCCGGAAGATCACGACTCTGGAGGCTGACAACCCGAAGGCCTATCTCAGCCTCGCCCATGCTCTCCTCGATTGCGGCCCGGTCAAGGGCGAGGCCTGCGACGCCCGCCGCGCCGAAGCGGTCGAGGCCTATGACCGGGCCATCGCCCTGAAGCCGACGGCCAGTCTCTATGCCAAACGTCAGGCGGCACGACCCAAAAGCGCGCGTCAGGCCCGCTTCGACGATATGGACAAGGCGCTGGCGCTGGAACCCACCTCCGCGACCCTGATCCGGACGAAAATAAAGCTTCATATCGAATATGAAGACTATGCACCCGCCCTCGATCTGATCAACGGGCTGATCGAGGCGGCACCGAAGGACCTGAGGAACTACGAGCTGCGCGTCGATATCCATAAGGGCATGAAGCGTGACGATCTGGCCGCTGCCGACATCGATGCCATCAAGGCGTTGGACACCGACAAGGCCATGCTGTTCAACACTGCCTGCTGGCTGAGGGCGACGCGTAATTTCGAACTGGACAAGGCGAAGGCTGACTGTACTCAGGCCCTGAAACTTTCCCCCGATGAGGCGTCGTACATGGATTCCAGCGCCTTCGTCGAACTGCGGCTGGGGAACCATGCCGCCGCGATCAAGCTTTACGACACCGCCCTGAAGGCCGAGCCGGATCAGGCCGAATCCCTTTTTGGGCGCGGCATAGCGAAGATTCGGCTGGGGCAGACCGCGGACGGTCAGAAAGATATCGAGGCCGCCCGCGTCATCGATGACGAAATCGAGACGACCTTCAAGGGCTATGGCGTCACGCCCTAACTTATAGGGCCTTTACAGCAGATCGCGTGTCCGCTGTTTTGGCCTTATGGCTGACGGGCGTAGTCTCCACTGAACGCCAAAGGAGTTCAGCCATGTCAGACTATCAATCTTCCCACACCGCGCCGGGTCAGCCGATCAAGGGCGCGCGCAACGCCGCCGAATGGAGCGGCCTGATCCTGTCCGGTCTGGCCACCGCCGGGTTCGGGATTTATGTCGTCTATTTGTTTGCCGGGATGTTCGGCGGCTGAGGCCTATACCGGGCGCGCGCCACTGATGGCCGCATAGAGGTCCGTGCGGCGGTCGCGGAAGAAACCCCACGCCGCGCGGTGCGTATTGAGGTAGTCGAGGTCGAACGAGGCCACCAGTACACCCTCTTCGTCGCGGCCGAATTCCGCCACCTTGTCGCCGCGGTTATTGGCGATGAAGCTGTGGCCGTAGAAGCTCTGCCCCGCCCCGCTTTGCGGCGAGATCAGGCTTTCGGTGCCTATGCGGTTCGACGCCACGACCGGGATGACATTGGCCACCGCGTGGCCCTGCATGACGCGCTGCCACGGCGCGGCGGTGTCGAGTTCCGCATCGTGCGGCTCGGAGCCGATGGCCGTCGGATAAAACAGCACCTCGGCCCCCAGCAGCGCCATGGCGCGCGCGGCTTCGGGGTACCACTGATCCCAGCAGATGCCGACGCCGACCTTGGCGAATTTGGTATTCCATACCTTGAAACCCGTATCGCCGGGACGGAAATAGTATTTTTCCTGATAGCCCGGACCGTCGGGGATATGACTCTTGCGATAAACGCCCAGAAACTCACCACCTGCGTCGATCATGACCAGACTGTTGAAATAGTGCGGGCCTTCCTTCTCGTAGATCGAGGTCGGGATGACGACGTTCAGTTCCGTCGCCAGTTTCTGCATGGCCAGTACGCACGGATGGGTGCGCCATTCAAACGCCGTGGCGAACCACTTTTCTTCCTGAGACACGCAGAAATACTCGCCCTGAAACAGCTCCGACGGCAGGATGATCTGCGCGCCCTTGGCCGCGGCTTCGCGGACCAGCTTTTCGGTCCTGGCAATGTTCTCGGCCATATCGGGGCCATAGGCGGTTTGCAGCGCCGCCACGGAAACGGTACGGGTCATGGGATCACCTGTGTAGAAGGAACGCCGGTCAGGCCTTGATATGGGGGACTTGCTGGCTGATGCAATGGAACGAACCGCCGCCGGTCAGGATGGCGTTCGACGACAGGCCGAAGACCTGCCGCTCGGCGAACAGGGTTTGCAGGGCCTCGACGGCCATCTGACCCGGCTTGTCGTTATAGATCGGCACCACGACGCAGTCATTGGCGATCAGAAAGTTCATGTGCGAGGCCGGGATGACCTCGCCGTCTTCATCGACCGTCTTGCCCGGTGACGGGATGCGCACGACCTGCAAGGCGACGCCGCGCGCGTCGGTCTGCTGGCTGAGGAATTTCGCCACGCTGTTGTACAGTTCGGCATTGGGGTCGTCGGCACCATAGGCGACCGGACAGACCACCACCCCCGGCGCCACGAAGCGCGCCAGATTGTCGATATGACCGTCGGTATGGTCATTGAGCAGGCCGTCATCCAGCCAGATGACCTTACGCGCACCGAGGCTGTCCTCCAGCGCGCGTTCGGCGATCGACTGCGTCCAGTCGGGGTTGCGATTGGGATTGAGCAGGCACTGACGCGTGGTGATGATCGTGCCGAAACCGTCGTGCTCCAGCGAGCCGCCTTCCAGCACGAAGTCTTCGCTTTCCGGCGTAAATCCGTCGTGGGCCGCGACCTGAGCGGCGACCTTGTCGTCGTATTTGAGGTGGTACTTGCCGCCCCAGCCGTTGTTCAGAAAGGCGACCGGCAGGGTGTCGTGACGATCGCGCGCGTCTTCGGCGCTGACATAGATCGGACCGGTGTCGCGAAACCAGATGTCGCCGAACTGCCCGTCGACGATCTCGATGCGTTTGACGTCCGACAGCAGCGATTCCGCGGCTTCACGCGCCGCCTGCCCCATGACCATCAGCTTGACGTGTTCGTCGCCCGCCTCGGCCAGCACGCGGGCCAGCGCCGCGACCTCGGCCTGCGCCTCGATCAGGTCGTCCTGCCACAGGTTCTCATGGCTGGGGAAGCCGATCCACATGGCCTTGTGCGGCTCCCATTCGGCGGGGACCAGACGGGAAACTTGCGGATCTTGGCTCATGCCTTACCCCGGAAAAGTTGAGACCTATTCATCGCGGGTCTTTTACACAGCGTCAACCGCTTTGGCCATGCCTGTTAACGACGGCCAACAAAAAAGCGGCCCTCCGTTGCCGGAGAGCCGCCGTTTTTATTCGTCAGTAAGTTCAGATTAGAACTTGGCGCGGAGCGACAAGACGAAGGTTTGCGGCGCGCCCACGTTCATGAACGGGAAGGTGCCGGACTTCGTGCCGAACGCGTCGACGTAAGGCAGGGCGTTGTTCTGCGACGAGAACGAACCCAGATACTTCTGGTCGAACAGGTTGATGGCGTTCAGCTGCACATAGGTGCCTTCCTTGAGGAACGGCAGGTCGTAACGCAGCGAACCGTTCCACACGAAGTAGTGCGGGGCAACGTCGTCGTTGATGTCCGTGGTGAAACGGTCACCGACGTACTTGCCGCTCAGGTTCATCGCCAAGGCCGAAGTGATCTGGTAGTCCAGACCGACGGTCCACATCCACTTCGGCATTTCAACCAGTTGCTTGCCAGCAGTCGGCAGCAAGCGGACGACACCGGTGGTCGACTTGCCGAAGGCCAGATCGCTTTGAACTTCCGTGTCGGTGTAGGTCAGACCGGCGTTCAGAACCAGAGTTTCAACCGGGGTATAGGCTGCCGAGGCTTCAAAGCCGCTACGCTTCACGTTGCCGATGTTGCGGTCGAAGAAGGTAGCCGTTTCGAAGTCGTAGGACGACACGATACGGTCCTTGTCTTCAGCCGTAAAGACGGTGGCGGTGGCGTTGAAGGTCGGCTTGCGGAAGCGGTAACCGAGTTCCAGGGTTTGGCTGGTTTCCGGCTTCGGGTTGGCGACGACCATCGAATTGGCCTTGTAAAGGGCCTGATTCGTGGTGGTCGCGAAGTTGGACTTGTTCAGACCATCGACCGAATTGTCGAGCACGACCGCGTAGTAGCTGTCGGTACGCGGCGAAGACATCGATTCCGAGTAGCTGGCGAAAATCTGGCTGTTGTTTTCGAAGGTCCAGGTCGCACCGATGTTCGGCATGGTCTTAGAGAACGAGACCGTGCGCTGGAACGGCGCGAAGTAGACTGCGGTCGTGCTGGCACCTTCCAGAGTAACAACCTTGGCACCGTCGGCGAGGGTAACCGAGTTTTCAACCTTCTGCGTGGTGCAGTACGGCGTCGAGGAACCCGTGCCATAGATCGGCGAATAGCAGTATTGGTTCAGCTCACGTTCCATCTTCTGATGGCGCAGAGCAGCCGAGACGAACAGCTTTTCGTCGAAGAAGCGACCGCGGTATTCCAGCGAGACGACGTCGACATTGGCGTAGGACTGACGGTCGCGACGGCGCATATGCGAACCATCCAGCGTCTTGATACGCAGCTCTTCTTTTTTCTTGCCGCCGAACGGATCGATCGGCGAGTTGTTGGCGTCGAGCTTGACCATTTCACCGGTCTGGCGGTGGTTGGCGCGGTCAAACGACAGGCCGAGACGCAGAGTTTGTGTGTCGGTGAACTTGTAGATGGCCGAGGTGTTCAGGCTATAACGGTAGGTATTGGTGATGTTGGCCTGATAGACGCGCGGCGCTTGGTTGGTGGTGGCGGTATTGCTGGTGTTGGTGTCCAGCTTGTCGCCGTCGCCGTTCAGGTCGAGGCCGCAGGCCGCCGTCAGGGAGGCGGTACCGCAGAGACGGGCGTCCTGTTCAGACAGGCGCGTCACCGAACCCCCGGTGGCCAGAACGTACTGGAAGGTCGGATCGACCGTCAGGGTCAGCTTGTCGGACAGCACCCACTTCGACTGGCCGCGGATGCTGCCGGTGTCGGACGGGTTGATGTTGAAACCTTCGATGCTGTTGTAGTCGTAACCGCAGTTCGGCGCGACATTGGTGCCTTCGCAGTTGATCTGCGGCTTGGACGGACCGAACATCGAGTAGTTGCGGTTGACGTTCCACTGAGCGGCAAGGCTCATGAACGAGCCGTCGTCACCGATGTCCTGATACAGACGAGCGTTATACTGATACTTCTTCAGTTCAGCGTTCAGGTTCGGCGACAGAACCGGCTCACGCGTCCAGGTGTCGTAGCTCTGGTTCGTGGCAGCGAGGAACAGTTTCGTGCCGAAGGGGCCGAACTTGCCGGTGTCGAAACGCACGAACAGGTTTTTGAAGTTATCCGAGCCGCCCGACAGCTTCACGACGCCGCCCATGGTGTCTTCGGGCTTGCAGGTCGAGTAGTTGATCGTACCGCCGGTCGCAGAAGCGGTCATCGAGTCGGCGTCCGTCGCGCCGGTCTGAACCGAGGCCGAGCAGATCAGTTCAGGTTCCATCTGCTGGTTGGTGTAGATCGCGTAGTTACCCGAGTCGTTCAGCTGAACGCCGTCGAAGGTCAGCGAGATACGCGAGTTGTCGAGGCCGCGCATCACGATGTTGCCGCCCGACGAACCGAAGGCGTCGTTATTGGTGAAGTTGAAGCCCGGAATGACATTCAGGGTCTCGGCGATCGTCTGACCGGCCGAACCTTGCGAAATCGTGGCCTGATCGACGGTCGACTTTTGCTTGACGCCGCTTTCGCGCTTCAGCTGGCCGACGGTCTTGGCGCCGCGAACGACGACCTCCGTAACCTGTTCCACTTCCTGCGTGGCGGTGGACTGCGCCATAGCGCCCGAAGCCATCAGCAGGCCCGTCAGGGCCGTACCGGCCAAAATCCAGGACTTGTTCATCTTCATAGCGGAGTATCCCCTCTCCATGAGTACACTTAAAAAGAAACGGTGTGCCGTCGGCGGCGGATCCGCCGGGCCCGGTTTCAAGACAACCTTCACAAAACGATCTGGTGAATTTTAACCTTTAGCCGCTTTCGCGCCGTTTTTTGAGCCAAAAGTGCAAAGGTTTGATGACAATTGTGACAAGGGAGACAATATGCGTTCATTTTGTCACAGAATCCGCCCCTTTTCCCTCGCGAAGCCGTCACAGTCAGAAATCATTCGTGTTTGCGTTCCGTTCACAGGCGTGGCATTCACCCTGTGCGCCCTCGTGACGGCCAAAGTGCCGTAGCGTAAGGCGATACCGCAACGCAACAACCGCCCCCCTTTTCACAGCCCGCCGAGCGATCATGACATCCTCTTCCGCTTCCGCCCTCGCCCCGTCGGGCACGCCCCTGTCCGCCCCGGCACGCTATGTTCTGTGGGGGCTAGGTCTGCTGCTTCTGCTCCGGGTGGCGCTGCTGTTCACCACCTATACCAATCTCTACCCCGACGAGGCGCAGTACTGGCTGTGGTCGCGCGAACTCGATTTCGGCTATTATTCCAAGCCGCCGATGATCGCGTGGCTGATCCATATCTCGACCCTGTTCGGGGACCGTGAGCCTTTCGTGCGGCTGTTCGCGCCCTTTCTGCATCTGGGGGCGCCCCTGTTCCTGTGGGGGGCCGGAAAGAAGCTGTTCGATGAGCGTACGGGCCTGACGGCGGCGGTGATCTACAGCCTCATGCCCGGTGTCGTTCTGTCGTCGGCCATCATCTCGACCGACGCCGCCCTGATGTTCTTCCTCGCAGCAACCCTTTATTTCTACAGCCTTTTTCTAACCACAGAGGTTGAGCGCGACCGGACACGCGCCGTGTTGGGCATGGGGCTGGCCTTCGGCTGCGCGGCGCTGAGCAAATATGCCTGCGTCTATTTTCTGATCGGGGCGGTCGCCCATGCCGTGTTCGCACCCTCGGTGCGGAAACTGTGGTCCTGGCGGCGCTTGGCCGTGTTCCTCGGTGCCTTCATCTTGTTGCTGTCGCCGAACCTGTACTGGAACGCGACGCATGGCTTCCAGACCGTGTCGCATACGGCGGACAATGCCAACTGGCACTGGGGCAAGCTGTTCAATCCGCTGTCACTGCTCAAGTTCTGGCGCGATCAGTTCGGCGTCTTCGGGCCGGTTCCGTTCGCGTGCCTGATCCTGGCGCTGTTCGGCCTGTTCTGGCGAGGGGCCCCCGTATTGCGACGCGATATTCCGGCGCCCGTGCGCACGGCTCTGATCGGCGTGGCGTGCCTCACCGCCCCGCCGCTGGTCTTCGTCAGCATCCAGGCTTTCCTGTCCCGCGCCAACGCCAACTGGGCCGCCTCGGCCTATGTTCCGGCCAGTTTGCTAGTGGCTGCCCTTGTCTGGCATGGATTCAGCGTGGCCCTGAAGTCACACCCCCTCGCCCGCTGGGTGGTCATTCTGGGCGCCACATTTCAGGTCGTCGTCATGACGGTGTTCATGGTCGGCGTCGTCTCGCCAGACCTGTCGCGCGCGCTCGGCCTCGGCAATACGGTCAAGCGCGCCCGCGCCTGGGACACGACCACGCAGGCCGTGATTACCGCCGCTCAGGCCGGTCCGCCGCCGTCGGCCATCGCCGTCGACAACCGCAATGTCTATAATGCGGTGGCCTATTACGGCCGCGACTGGTTCACCGCCCATCCGGAAACGCCGCTCAAGGCCTGGGTGCGCGAAGCCCATCCGAAATCACAAGCCGAGACCGAGACCCCGCTCACCGAAAGCGTTGGGCAAAACGTGCTGATCCTGTCCTATGTCGATGGCTTCCTGCCCGACATCCGCCACGACTTCGCCAGCACCGGCCCCAACGAGTCGCTGAAAATCGCCATCGACCACAAGCGCACCCGCGACTTCACCCTGCTCTACGGCTACGGGTTCAAGCGGGCACCGCGCGATCCGGTAACGGGGCATCCTGTCGGAGCCGGTATCGTTCAGGACGACGAAGCGGAATAGGCTTGAAGCCCGTTCCATCGGACTGAAAAGCCCGCCGCATGGCGGGCTTTTCTTTGTTCAAGGGGTTACCCCCATACCTTTCAGGCGTACCGCTATGGCTGGCGAAAGCCATGGTCGCGCTGCCGCCGCCTCCCGCAAGACCAGAAGCCTGATGCGGGTTCAAACTTTCGCCCCGAACCTGTTCGTAAGGCGAGCGTCGAACGGGTAAAAACCACCCCACCCTAAATGACGTCTGAGAGGCATAGCCATAACAAATCCTGACCCATCCCTCCTGCTGTGCGACGTGACCTAAACCGCCTTACAATCGACACTTTGGATGCAAAAAACCCGGCCTGCGTGAGCAGACCGGGTTCTTTTGGGTGTCGATATCGACGGCGTTGATTAGAACGCGATGTCGATGGTCGAACGACGGTTCAGAGGCTCTTTCACGCCGTCGCCGGTGGCGACTGCCGGAGCCGATTCACCCTTCCAGTCAACGGCCAGGATCGAACCCGACACGCCGAGGCCGGCGAGAGCATCAGCCACGGTCTTGGCGCGACGTTCCGACAGGCGGATGTTGTAAGCGGCCGAACCCGAGGTATCGGCGTGACCGACGACAACCACGCGGGTCGCGTTGCCTTCCTTGGCGTAATCAGCGGCCTGTTGAACGATCGCCTGAGCATCGGTCGTCAGGGTCGACTGATCGAATTCGAAGTACACGATAAATTCGCGGGCTTCGTACACCTTGATTGCCGGAGGCGGCGGCGGCGGCGGGGGAGGCGGCGG
>NZ_AWGF01000004.1 GCF_000495855.1 Asticcacaulis sp. YBE204
GCTGGTGGCTATGCCGGTTGGTCCCCACCCGATCCCATTCCGAACTCGGTCGTTAAGCCTGCCAGGGCCAATGGTACTTCGTCTTAAGGCGCGGGAGAGTAGGTCGTCGCCAGGTCTATCAAACACAAGCTCATAACCCTTCAATACACACCCCATCAAAGACCGCGCGGCACAAAAAGCTGCCGGTCTTTTTTAATATCTGATCAGCTTTCTGCGAAATCAGATCAATATCAGGCCTGAGCAAAAACAACGCTTTTTGCGTATAGCCTGTCCGTATAGATACCCGTCAAAGGACCCCAGGGCGCAAGCCCGAGAATACTTTTACGGGATTAGGTGTCGCGGGATGGAGCAGCCCGGTAGCTCGTCAGGCTCATAACCTGAAGGTCGTCAGTTCAAATCTGGCTCCCGCACCCATTATCTTATTTAAAACAACCCGTCAGTCTCGTAGCTGGCGGGTGTTTTTGTATATGGCGTTCAGAAAACCTTTCTCCCGAAGAATTGATCCTACGCAATCGATTGAATTGAGGCTCCGATCAGATTCCCTGAACGGAACGCTATGCGCCATGCGTATATGCCGCATCGGAGACAAGCATGCGGCGTTTGGTGATCTTCCTGCTGACGGTTTGGGCCGTCGTATGTCCGCTAAAAGCCCAGGCGGCGGCGAAGGCTGAGCTTGGCCATACCCGTGCGTCGTTGGGATCTCAATTCGATCGTGTCGATGGGCAGAGCGCCTTCTGGGTGCTGTTCCAGCTCGATATCGACACGGGTTGGCATACCTACTGGATCAATCCGGGCGATTCCGGTCTGGCACCGACTCTGGACTGGACCTTGCCGCAGGGCTTTACCGCGTCCGACGTTGTCTGGCAGCCGCCGGAGCGCCAGCCGTTCGGGCCCTTGCTGAACTATGGCTATAGCGGGGCAGCCTATCATCTGGTCAGGATCACGCCGCCGCCGGGGTTCAAGGGGGCGCAGGTGCCCCTCAAACTCGCCGCCAGTTGGCTGGTCTGTGCCGAAGAGTGCGTGCCGGAAGAGACGGTGCTGGACCTGACGCTCGGCGTTGGGGCGAACCAGCCGTCGGCACGGGCGGGCGACATCGAGCGGCTGATCCGCAGCGCGACCTTGACCGTCCTGCCGGCGGGAAAGATCACCCATGACGAGACGCAGATCCGTCTCGATGTTCCTTATTCCGGCACGGTGCGGGAGGCCTATTTCTTTCCCGACACGACGGGCGTCATCGAACCCGCGGCGCCGCAAAGTGCGATCGTGGCCGATGGCAGCCTGACCGTCACGATGAAGCGCGGAATCGTCGATGTGCCTGCGGTCATGAACGGCCTGCTCGAAGTCCACGACGGCAGCGTCACCTATTACGCCGTCGGGCAAGCTCCGGCGGCCTTGAGCGGCGTCATGCCGCCGACGGCATCGTCCGTGCCGGTGCTCACCCTGGCGCTTGGCGTGCTGGCGGCCTTTGCGGGTGGGATTATTCTGAACGCCATGCCGTGCGTGTTCCCGGTCCTGTCGCTGAAAGCACTGGCGATCAGCCGCGCCGGGACCGATCGCGCCCGTATCCGTACCGATGCCCTGGCCTATACGGCGGGTGTGGTGGTCAGCTTCTTGATCGTCGGGGCGGTGTTGTTGTTGATCAAGGCCGGAGGCGCGGCGGTCGGCTGGGGGTATCAGATGCAGTCGCCGCTGTTCGTCGGTGCGTTGATCTATTTGATGTTTCTGGTCGCGCTGAACCTGTCGGGCGTCTTCGATATTACGCTCAGCTTCGGCGGCGGGCAGTCCGTCGCCGGGCGGCACGACTGGCTGGGCAGCTTCGCGACCGGCGCGTTGGCGACACTGGTGGCGACGCCATGCACCGCGCCGTTCATGGCCGGGGCTTTGGGGGCGGCCCTGACGCTGCCCGCCCTTGGTGCGCTGTTGATTTTCCTGTGTCTGGGGCTCGGCATGGCGTTCCCGTTCCTGCTGTTGTCGTGGTTCCCGTCGCTGCTGCGCTGGATGCCGAAGCCCGGCGCGTGGATGGAGACCTTCCGTCAGGCTCTGGCCTTTCCGGTTTATCTCACCCTCGTCTGGCTCATCTGGGTGGTGGCGCAGCAATCGGGCGCCGATGGCGTGGCGGTTATCCTCGCCGGTTTGGTCGTCATCGCTTTCGCGGTCTGGCTGCTGCAACGGGCGACGGTGCGGCTGTGGCGGGTGGCAATCGGCGTCGCGGCGGCGCTGATCATCGGCGTGTCCCTGCTGAACCTGTCGCCGAAAACTCCCGTGACGAGTACGGCTTTCGACCCGGCACGGATCGAACAGGCGCGCACTTCTGGCAAGCCGGTCTTCGTCTATGCGACGGCGGCGTGGTGCATCTCGTGCAAGGTCAATGAAAAGGTGGCGCTGGATACACCTGAGGTCAAAAACGCGTTCACAGCGCGTGGTATCACGGTCATTGCGGCGGACTGGACCAATGCCGATCCGGCGATCACACGGTGGCTGTCCGGGTTCGGGCGGTCGGGCGTGCCGCTTTACGTTTACTACCCTGCGTCGGGCGATCCGGTCGTCCTGCCGCAGGTCCTTACCCCGCAACTGATTATCGAAAAAACAGGAGGCGTATCATGATGAAAGCATTCGTACTGGCGCTCGGCGCTGCGGCTCTGCTGACCACCCCGGTTCTGGCGGCCAAGCCCGGCACCGCCGCACCCGATTTCACGGTCAAGGACGTCAACGGCAAGGACGTCAAGTTGTCGAGTTTCAAGGGCAAGACGGTCGTCCTCGACTGGGCCAACTACCAGTGCCCGTTCGACAAGATGCACTACGAGAGCGGCAATATCCCCGCACTTCAGGCGAAGTACAAGGCCAGGGGCGTGGTGTGGCTGACGGTGCAGTCCTCGGCCCCCGGCAAGCAGGGCTATCACGCGCCCGAAGACATGAAGAAGGAAAACGTCCGCGTGAAGAATGCGGCGAGTTTCGTCCTGACCGACTATGACGGCAAGGTGGCGCGCCTCTATGAGGCCAAGACGACGCCGCAGATCTACGTCATCGATAAGACCGGTGTGGTGAAATATAACGGCGCCATCGACTCGATCCCGTCGAACAAGGCCGACAGCCTGCCCAAAGCCACGCCTTTGGCGGCCAATGCCATCGACGCCGTGCTGGCGGGCAAGGCGCCAACCCCGGCCGCTACCCCGCCCTATGGCTGCTCGATCAAGTTCGCGGACTAACCGCAGGAAATGCAATTTTTCCTAGAATTAACCCTTCGGTTTAAGTTTAAATTGAGAGGTTTCCGGCTACCGTAACGCCACCAAAACAGGGGGCGTTATGGATAGCCGGTTTCTTATGATAGTCGGGGGTGTTTTTGCTGCCATCTTTCTGGCGGTGCTGTTCGTGCCGTTCGACAGCCTGTTGCGGCCGCAGCCGGCGGTGGCCGAATTCAGCGAACTCACCCCGCGCATCGATGCGAAATTCGAGCGCGTCAAGGTAACCGGGAACGAGGCCGACCCGGAATCGGCGGCGGGTAAGAAAGCGCGCGCGGAACAGTTGGCCGGTCAGACCCATAACGAGATCAATCAGGCCCTGGTCGTTGCAAAAATAAAAGGCGAGAAGATATCCGAGGCCGACCTCGTCGCGGGGCAGAACGACGCGCCGAAGCCAGACGGTTATGCGCATCATGCCACGGTGGAGCGCCTGACGGTGAAGCTGCCGGAATCGGACGGGCAAGACGTCAGCGGCATGAAAATGGCCTGTTTCAGCGTGCGGGAAAACGGCTATACCCTCCATCAGGCGGCCCTCTATACCGAGGACCGGTTCGTGCAGTTACCGCTCAGCCTGACGAGCTGGGTGACCAGCGGCTGCGCTGCGGCGGTGGCGGCGCAACGTCATCAGGTCAGCTATGTGCAGATGCTGGCAACCACACGCTCGCTGATCCCTATGAAACCTGAATTCGAAGAACAGCGGCGCATTCTGGCGCGCATGGTTGCCGCAACGAATGCCGCCGAGCGACCGTAATGGACCGCCTGACCCTGATTATCGCCGGGGGTGTCGGCGTGGCATTGTTCGGGGCGGTACTGGTGTTTCCGGAGGTGAAGATATCCCCGCGCGTCAAGACCGATGCCGAGATCGCGCTGGCCGAGGGGCGGCTCAGCAAGGACGATGCCCGCGCCGTGCAGACCCTGCGCGAGGCCCATATTTTCGTGACGCTGGCGCAACTGGAGGCCGCTAAAACCGACGCCGCCGGCAATGGCGCCGAGGCGCGCTACGCCGCGATCGCGCCTCAGGGCTACGAGGCGGTCAATCCGCGCGACGACGATCGCAAGCCGCACAAGGCCCTGTGCTACAGTCTGAAGACCGATCGGTTCCGCAGCCACGATATCGTCTATTATAACGACGATCATTTCTATCAGATGCAGAACGTGCCGCTGGCCAACTGGATCCGCAGCGGGTGCGCCGAAGCGGTCGCTGCCAGCCGCGACACCTCCAGCCGCCTGACCTATATGCGGCGCATCGGGAAACTGGTGCCGTCCACCGAAAGCTATCGCTGGGTGCGGGCGTCGATCGACGGCAACGCCTATATGATATGCCAGCAAGCGCCGGGGTTCCGCAATCTTCCCGTCCGGCAGCAAATGGCGCAATGCCCGACACCCCGAAGTTCATGATCATGCGTCGGACAGGGCTTTTGGCGGTGTGCGCGCTTTTCGGACTAAGCGGTTGCGACCTGCGCTCGTCGCAGGAAAAAGCGGCGGCGTTCGAGCGCGGCGACGATGCGCCGCTGCGTGAGGGCTATTACGCCTATGTGCGCTTCGATGCCGACAGCGGGCCGTTCGGAGACCGCAACCTGCCGCCGGTTTATCTCGACCGGGCCGACCGGCAAGTCGCCTGTTTTTCCGGTCGCGTGAAGGGCGAGACCCGGCACGTTGTCATCACCGTCACCAAAGGCGTGGCCGAGGTACACGACCCGGAGACGCTTTATGGCTGGCAGTCGCGCCAGTGCGGCGAAGCCCTGCTGTTCGGGCATCAGGTTTTGACCGCGGAGGAATATCTGACGACACGGCAGGCCCTGCTGGCGGCCTATGGCCGATGATCGCGATCGACATGGCCGAGGTCGCGGTCCGGGGCGATAACGTCGCGGACGCGCTGTTTGAGGTCTTTCGGGCCGGGAAAGCCGCCGTCGCGCACGCGCTCCCAGATCAGGGTCTCATCGACATGGATTTCGAACCGACCTCCGGTCGCCGGGACCAGGGCGACTTCGCCGAGGTCGGTGCCGAAGGTAGAGAGCAGTTCCTGCGCCATCCACGCCGCGCGCAACAGCCACTGGCATTGCGTGCAATACAGAATGGTGACGCGCGGTGTCATAGCTTGCCGCTGTTGAGATCGACCCAGCGGGCGAAGTTCTCGATAAAGCCGCCGAGGAACTTCTGCGTGCCTTCGCTGGCAAACGTCCCGTCCTCGGTCAGCAGGTCCGGCGTGAAGGTCATATAGACTTCCGGGCCACCCATGACGATGGTCTCCGAGATGACCAGCGTGCTACGCAGTTGCGACTGCGACACCGCGGTACCCTGACGGCCGGGCGACGCGCCGGTGATCGCCACGGGCTTGCCCTTCCACGAATTGTGCCCGAAGGGACGCGACGCCCAGTCGACCGCGTTCTTCGTGCACGGCGGCACCGAGCGGTTATATTCCGGCGTCACGATCAGCACGCCGTCGGCGGCTTCGATATCGGCCTTGAGTTGCACGACCTTTTCAGGCGGGTTTTCCCACAGGTCTTCGTTATACAGCGGCAGATCGACGTCGAGATAATGGAAATCGAGCTTGCCCGCCGCCAGCTTTTCCAGCGCGTAGGCGTACTTCTTGTTGATCGAGTCGCGGCGCAAACTGCCGATCAGGACCGCTATCTTGGGCATGGGGAGTCTCCAGATTATACCGGACGCACCCTGCAACGGGTGGCATCAACGGGCAATGTTTTTCCGTATGGCCGGTTTAGAATTCCGGGAGTAGGCTAACCAAAAAGGGAGGCTCAATGTCCTATATCCTCGCGCTCGATCAGGGCACCACGTCCAGCCGCGCCATCGTCTTCGACGCGAAAGGCCGGATCAAGAAGATCGCGCAAAAAGAGTTCAGGCAGATATTTCCGCAACCCGGCTGGGTCGAGCACGAGGCGCGCGATATCTGGAGCACGCAGGTCGGCGTGGCGCAGGAAGCCATTACAGGGGCAGGGCTGCGGGCGTCTGACATCGCCGCCATCGGCATCACCAATCAGCGCGAAACGACCGTCATCTGGGACCGCGCGACGGGTCAGCCGATCCACAACGCCATCGTCTGGCAGGACCGGCGCACAGCGGGGATCTGCGACGCTTTGCGCGCGGCGGGGCACGAAGCGGTGTTTCAGCAAAAGACCGGCCTGTTGCTCGACGCCTATTTCAGCGGCACCAAGATCAAGTGGCTGCTCGACAACGTGGATGGTGCGCGGGCCAAGGCGGAACGTGGAGAGCTGGCGTTCGGGACCATCGATAGCTGGCTAGTGTGGAACCTGACCGGCGGCGACCTGCACATCACCGACGCGTCGAACGCCAGCCGGACCCTGTTTTACAATCTGCACACCGGCGACTGGGACGACGAACTGCTCGGCCTGCTCGAAATTCCGCGCAGCCTGCTGCCGGAGGTGCGCTCGAACAGCGAGGTCTATGGCACCACCGCCGAGGGTCTGTTCGGGGCGCGCATCCCCATCGCCGGGATGGCGGGTGATCAGCAGGCGGCGACCTTCGGGCAGGTCTGTCATGAGCGCGGTATGGCCAAGAACACCTATGGCACCGGCTGTTTCATGCTGATGAATACGGGCGGCGACCTCATGCCGAGCGCTAATAAGCTGCTGACCACCTTGGCATGGCAGCGCGATACCGCGACCTATGCGTTAGAGGGTTCCGTCTTCGTCGCGGGGGCCTTGGTGCAATGGTTGCGCGACGGATTGGGCATTATCCGGTCGAGTAGTGAGATCGAAGCCCTGGCGGCGACGGTGCCGGATACCGATGGCGTCTGTCTGGTCCCGGCCTTTGTGGGGCTGGGGGCGCCGCACTGGGACGCCTATGCGCGGGGGACGCTGATCGGCTTGACGCGCGGCACAACCAAGGCGCACATCGCCCGCGCGGCCTTGGAAGCTATAGCGTTTCAGAGCGCCGATGTCTTGGAGGCCATGCAGCGCGATGGCGGCGATTTGAAGGAACTGCGCGTGGACGGAGGGGCCTCGGCCAATAATCTAATGATGCAGTTTCAGGCCGACATTCTGGGCGTGCCGGTCGTGCGCCCGACCGTGACAGAGACCACGGCCTTGGGCGCGGCGTATCTGGCCGGACTGGCGGTCGGCTATTGGGCCGATACGGAGGAATTGCGCGCCCTGTGGCAGGTCGATCGGGTGTTCGAACCGGCCATGAGCGACGACGAACGGGCAGGGCGTCTGGCGACGTGGCGCAAGGCCGTCGAGCGCAGCAAAGGGTGGGTGGATGCCTGACCCACGCCTTGCCACCGTCGCCGCCGCGACCGCCGACGTTCATTGGGACGTGATCGTCATCGGCGGTGGCGCGTCGGGCCTCGGCACGGCGGTCGAAGCCCGGACGCGCGGCTACAAAACCCTGCTGCTGGAGGCGCACGACTACGCCAAGGGCACATCGAGCCGCTCGACCAAGCTGATCCACGGCGGGGTGCGTTATCTGGCGCAGGGCAATATCCCGCTGGTGCGCGAGTCCCTGCACGAGCGGGGGATTCTGAAACGCAATGCCCCGCATCTGGTCCACGATCTGGGCTTCGTCATCGCCGCTTATCAGGGCTGGCGGCTGCCGTTCTATGGCGCGGGATTGAAGCTCTATGACGCGCTGGCCGGGCGGCTAAACCTGCGTCCCAGCCGCTTCCTGAGCCGCAGAGCCGTGCTGGCCGACATGCCGACGCTGAAGCGCGCCGGGCTGGTCGGCGGCGTCCTCTATTTCGACGGGCAGTTCGATGACGCGCGATTGGCGGTGTCGCTGCTGCGGACCTTCGAGACGCACGGCGGCGTGGCGCTCAATGCCGCGCCGGTGACGGGCCTCGTCAAGACCGGCGGCAAGGTCAGGGGCGTCACGTTCAGCGACGCCGAGACCGGGGCCGCTTACACCGCGCGGGGCAAGGTGGTGATCAATGCGACCGGCGTTTTTGCCGACGGCGTGCGGCGGATGGACGAGGCGGGGGCGGCACCGATGCTGTCGCCCAGTCAGGGCGTCCATATCGTCGTGGACGAACGGTTTCTGCCCAACGGGTTTGCGTTAATGGTGCCGAAAACCTCCGACGGGCGGGTGCTGTTCGCTGTGCCGTGGCATGGCAAGACCCTGATCGGGACGACCGATACGCCGGTGCCGGAAGCCGCTCTGGAGCCGCGCGCGCTGGATGCCGAGGTCGAGTTTATCCTGCGGACGGCGGCGGATTATTTCGCGGTTGCGCCTACGCGAGCGGACATATTGAGCGTCTTTGCGGGGTTGCGTCCGCTGGTCAAGGGCGACGGCACGGGCAAGGATCTGTCGCGCGAACACGCCCTGATCGTCTCGGACAGCGGACTTCTGACCTTGACCGGCGGCAAGTGGACGACCTATCGCCGCATGGGGCAGGACGCGGTCGATCGCGCGGTATCGGTGGCGGGTCTGGCGCCGCAAGCGAGCGTGACCGAAACCTTGCCGCTGAACACTGGCGATGTTCTGGAGGGGAGTGAGACGCGACTGCATCCGGCGTTTTCTTATACCGAAGCCGAAGTGATCCGCGCCGTGCGTCATGAGCAGGCCCGCACGGTGGAGGATGTTCTCAGCCGCCGCTTACGCGCCCTGTTGCTCGATGCCAAAGCCAGCATGGACGCTGCACCGCGCGTAGCCGAACTGATGGCCGCCGAACTGGGCCGCGATGTGCAATGGCAAGCCACGCAGGTCACCGCCTACCGCGAACTGGGGGCGAGGTATTTGGTTTGAGAGCGTTTATTTTTCCGTGTTTCTAAGCTTGTAAACCAGCGAAAGAACGCGTTCTCGATCGAGGTCCGTAAGGGACTGCACTGTGTTGTACCGAAGCGTTATTCGTACAAACTCAATGCGGGCATTCTCCATTACGTCGTCGCGATAATGAGTGACGATCAGACCGTCCCATTGGTGCCTAACATCACGTCCGAACAGCCAATCTTCAAAAAAACTGGCCAGCGTTTGCCTATCGATAGAGTTCATGATTACCTGCGCCAGTGCTAGTCGAAGCGATATGTAGCCGCATGAAACCGCTTGTCAAAAGGGCATGAACAAAGGGATGGCCGTTTTGCGCATGATATGGTGTTACAATGAACATTGAGGGCCTGTCCCTCAGCGTCCTGAAAGCCTTGTCAAAAGACGAGCAGGATGCGTTTCTGGCGTTTGGAAAGCCGGTAACGTTTCGCATGGGTAGCGCCACAATCCTTGCCGAGTTCAATCGCTCCGAACAGGAACTGTCAGTCAATCTTGCTCATATCGACGGCGGCGGTGAGGGCGTTCTGGTCCTGTTGTGGAAAGCACTGGCGCAATATGCGACGGACAGAGGGTATGAAGCGGTGAACTGGCATGTTCATGCCCTGACATGCGTCATACCCAATCCCCGGCTTCAGCGTTTCTTGCGCAATAAGGAATTTGCCAAAACGGAGCACCCTGTGCACGGGCCGATTTTTACATTCAGGCAAAAACTCTGAGGTAGTGGTGTGCCTTGTACTCACAGCGCCGTACCCCTCCGTCATTTGCTTCGCAAATGCCACCTCCCCACTGTGTAGGGAGGAGGCTTGCGAGACGGTCTCCCTCCTCCCTATCGAGCCTTGGCGAAGATGGGGAGGTGGCGCGGAGCGGAGCGACGTGACGGAGGGGGGGGACTCAGGCGGGACCACACCATTTCCACCTTGGGCTTTTATAAAAATCGCCATAGTTTCCGGGCATAACCCATGAGGAAACCGATGGCGCTGAGACCGCGCAGTACCGTAACCGAAATTCCCGATGAGGTGCTGCCCGCGATCGTCCTCAATCGCAAGGGCAAGCTGCCGATCTGGCAGTCGCTGGTCCTGCGCGCGGTGCTGGTTTTCATCCTCATCGGTATTGCCCTGATCGGGCATCTCAGCGACCGCGAGGGCTTGCGCGACAATACCGACGGCGAGGTGTCCTTCGTCGATGTCGTCTATTTCACCGCCGTCACCGTCTCGACCGTCGGCTATGGCGATATCGTGCCGGTGACCGACCGGGCGCGGCTGTTCGACACCTTCGTCGTGACGCCGATCCGCCTGTTTATCTGGCTGATTTTCTTGGGGACTGCCTATAGCTTCGTCGTCAAAAGCACCTGGGAGAGGATACGCACGCACATGATCCGCAAAGGTCTCAAAGGACACATCATCGTCTATGGCTACGGTGCCAGCGGCGAGGCGGCGGTCAACGAACTGCTGCGTCAGAACATGGCGCCGGAGCGCATCGTCGTTGTCGATTACAACTCAGATCGCGCGGCGGCGGCGCTGGAACGCGGGGTGACGATCATCGACTGCGATGCCACGCATAATTCGACGCAAGCCGCGGCCAATATCGACACGGCGCAGGCGGTCATCGTCTCGACCGGGCGTGACGACACGACGGCGCTTGTGGTGTTGTCGGCGCGGGCGATGAACCCTGACGTCTCGATCAGCGCAACGGTGCGGGCGGTCGAAAACGAGAGCCTGATCCGCCAGGCCGGGGCCGATCACATCATCAATCCGGTCTCGTTCGGCGGTCACCTGCTGGCCCGCGCCGCCGAAGGCCGCCACGTGGTGGATTACATCAGCGATCTGGCCTCGGCCGACGGCAAGGTCGTCATGCGCGACCGCGTGGTGACGGCGGCAGAGGTGGGTAAGCCGCTGAGCGCGATCACCACCGGGCTGGGGGTGCGGATATGCCGGGGCGACCATCAGATCGGCTATTGGGAGCCGGAGGCGCAGGCGCTGAAAGCCGGGGATGTGATTGTGGAAATCGCGCAGACGCGGCCTTTAAGCCCCCTCTCCCCTGCGGGGAGAGGGTTGGGCGCGGCCCGGCGAGGGTGAGGGGGCTGCGCTCTTAGCAACGCGCATTGGCGTTTGTTTCTCTGACCCGGCCCCCTCACCCGGTGCTTCGCACCAACCTCTCCCCAAAGGGGCGAGGGGATTACGAGTTTGACACACTCGCCCTTTGTTATACGCTCCTCCCAACTCAGGGAGCCGATATGAACGCGTTGCAGCAGTGGATCACCCAAACTTTTCAGCCTAAGCGCGCGGCCATCCACCAACTTCCCGACCGTAAACTGATGCGCGAGGCCTATCTGCCGGCCTTTGCCGAGGTCGGCGGCTCGATCCTGTTCGTCGGCTGCCGGGGCTATACGCGCGACTATTACCGCGTGCTGGAAGCCAGAGGTGCAAAGGTGTGGACCACCGACATCGACCCGCGCGCCGAACGTTTCGGACGCAAGGGCCATCACCGGACGGGGGATATCTGCGATCCGTCTCTGTTCGCCGATATCGCTTTTGACGGCGTGATCTGTAACGGCGTGCTGGGCTATGGCGTCGATGCCGTCCCGCAGCAGGTCAAGGCGCTCGATGTGTTGAGCCACATCATGAAACCCGGCGCACCGCTGCTACTCGGCTGGAACACCGACAAGATCGACGATCCAGTCGCCGCCGGTTTGACCGAAGCCGCCTTCACGCCTCAGCCTTTTGCCGGTCAGCCGCCGCGTGTGCGTTTCGACGACGTGACACATGTCTATGATAGTTTTGTGCGAAAGGTTGGATAATGCCAAGCCAATCCGCCGCACAAGCGCATCAGTTCTTTCTGGATGTGGCTAAGTCGAACACTGTTTGGACCATACGCGATAAAGGCGGCTTTCCTACCTCGACAAACCTATCTGGCGAAACGGCAATGCCATTCTGGTCAACAGAAAATCGTGCGAAGATAGTTATCGCCAATGTTGAAGCTTATCAGGGTTTCTCACCGCATCAATTGACGTTGCCTGAATTTCAAGACCGCTGGCTGCCGGGAATGGAGGCAGATGGCTTAAAGGTTGGACTCAATTGGACAGGTAAATGCGCCACTGGATATGATCTGACGCCGTCTGAGGTTCAGGAACGACTTCAATACGCAGTGAAGTAATCTAAACCCGCAACAACCCTTTGCGCATCTGATCGAGTCCCGCCGCCTCCATCAGGGCCTGAGCGTTGCCGCCGCCGAAACCGCCGTGGCCGCCCTTGCGCTGGACGATCTCGAAAAAGACCGGGCCGAAGGTGTTTTCGGTGAAGACCTGCAACAAAATTCCGTCGCGACGGGCATTGCCGTCGATCAGGATGCCGTCGGTCTTCATCCGCGCCACGTCCTCGTTATGGTGCGGCACGCGGCGGTCGAGCATCTCGTAGTAGGGATCGGGCACGGCCTGAAACGCCACGCCGCGCGCGCGGAGACCTTCGACGGTGGCGTAGATGTCGCGGGTCTCCAGTGCGATGTGCTGGATGCCTTCGCCGCCATAGGCGCTCAAAAACGCCTCGGTCGCATTGAAGGCGTTGCGGCTTTCGTTCAGCGGGATGCGGATATGGCCGTCCGGCGCGATCAGGGTCTGGCTGTCGACCCCCATCAGGCGGTCGTCGACCTCGAAATAGCGCTGGGACTCGAAGCCGAAGACGCGGGTATAGAAATCGGCCCATACCTGCATTTGACCCGCCGGCAGGTCGTGCGTCAGGTGGTCGATGCGCGTCAGACCTGCACCGTGAACCTGACGCACCGGCGGCTGGGTCAATGGCACCCAACCCGACAGAACGTCGTCGGAAAACTGCGAGTCATCGAGCAGATAGATCAGCGTGCCGCCCACGCCTTCCAGCGCCAGCAGGTCGTCGCCGAACGGCGTATAGACGCCCTCAACCGGTGTCGCCCCGTGCTGAAGCGCCAGCCGGTGCGCACGGGCGGCGTCTGAGACGCGAAAGCCCATGCCGCAGGCCGACGGCCCGTGCCGTGTGGCGAAATCCGACGCGTGGCTGAACGGTTCGGCATTGAGGATGAAATGGATGTCGCCCTGACGGTAGAGGCTGACGCTCTGGCCCGGATGGCGGTGCGTCTCGATAAAGCCCAGTCGCTCCAGTTGCCGCCCCTGAGAGTCAGGGTCGGGTGCGGTGAATTCGACAAAGGCGAATCCTTCCAGTCCCAACGGATTTTGACAACTGACCGGCATGGTCCCCTCGTTCATGCGTTTTTCACAGAAACGCCTGATTTGGGAAATGTCACAAACCCGTCGCGGGGTCCAGTTAACTAAAGGTAAGTATCGGCGGTAACATTTATCTCGACGCCGGTCCCGTCGATTCCCGCACGATCAGCTCATGCTTCGTCAGGTAGGTCGACGCCGTGCCGCCGCTGAAACTGGCGTCCCAGGCGTCGACGATCTGCACGACCCGGCGCGACATGTCGAGATAGGGCTGGGCGATGGTCGTCAGCGGCGGCCACACCGCCGAAGCGATCGGCGCATCATCAAACCCCACCACCGACAGGTGTTCGGGGATGCTCAGGCCGCGCTTGTGCGCCACCATGCTGACGGCGGCGGCAGTTTCATCATTGGCGGCGAAGATGGCGGTCGGGGGTTCCGGCAGCGACAACAGGGATTCGGCGGCCGCGATGCCCTTGCGGAACTGGAAATCGCCGCTGGCGAACAATTCGGCCCCGGGGCGCGGACGACCGGCGGCATCATAGGCTTCTAAAATCCCCTGACGGCGCAGGATCGAGGCCGAGTGGTCGGCGTGGCCGCTGATGTGGCCGATACGCGTATGGCCGAGCGAGAACAGGTGCTCGATGATCTGACGGGCGGCGGCGCGGTCGTCCATCACCACCGACGGGAAGTAGGGATCGAAGACCGACGGCGCGATCAGCACGGCGCGGGCGTCGCGGTCGCGCAAATGCGCTTTCAGCGGCGTGAAGTCGCACAGGGTCGGCAGCAGGATCAGGTCGCGCACGCGGCCCTCGGTCAGGAAGCGATCGACGCGGGCCTTCCAGTCGGGCTTGACGCCCTCGAACAGCTCGACCGTGATGTGTTTTCCGGCCTCCATGCAGGCGGTCAGCAGCGCCTGATGGAAGCGGCTCTGATAGCCGGAGGAGGGGTCTTCGAGCAGCAGGCCGAGCGAGGTGAAGCCGCCCAGCCGCAACTGCCGTGCCGAGGCGTTGGGGCTGTAGTCGAGTTCTTTCATCGCGCTGAGCACCTGCTCGCGCGTCACGGTCTTGACCTTGTCGGGTTCGTTCAGGACCCGTGAGACCGTCTTGGCCGACACCCCGGCCAGCCGCGACACATCGTAAATCGTTGTCATAAATTCTGCGCTCCGGGGGTCACGCTATCAAACACGGGCCGGTTCCTCAATAAGTTCCGTAACGTCATCTGATGCGCGCCGGACACAGCCACTGAGTTCAAATTGACGGGTGGGTCAAAATTTATGACATCGATGACATTTTTGGTTGACAAAATCCGGCCTTTTTGTGAAACCACGGGTACTTCATAGCGAAAAAACACCACAGGGAGCGCCTGAAAGCCTCATAAGAAGGCCAAAAGCACCGGCAATTTCGTCGAAAACAATCGATTCGACGTCAAATTGACCGGCTTCCACGAAAATGTCCTGTCCGCCATTAGATACAATAAATCGGACAAAAACAAGACAAGCTCAGGCATAAAATGTCTGGTCAGGACATAAAAAGGGTTTCGACGAACAGGGTTGGACACGCGTGCAGTTGTGAAAAAGAACAAGAACTCACACTCCAGGGAAGACGTTGATGACACAGATTTCAAAACGGCGCGGCACGGCGCGCCGGTTCGCCTTGAGCCTGACGGCCGGAGCGTCGCTGCTGGCGCTCGGCACGGCGGTACACGCGCAGGACGCTGCGGCTGACGATACGACGACGGTCGTGGTGACCGGCGTGCGCGCCTCTCAGCTCAAGGCCATCGGTATCAAGAAGAAAGAGGTCGCCATCGTCGACGCGATCTCGTCCGAAGACATCGGCAAGCTGCCCGACACGACCATTGCCGACTCGCTGCAACGCGTGTCCGGTATCCAGATCCGCCGCGACGCCGGCGAAGGCTCGACGGTGGATATCCGCGGCCTGTCGCAGGTCATCACCCTGATCAACGGCGAACAGTATCTGTCGGCGGGCAATCTCGGTTCGGCCCAGCCCAACCTGCTCGACGTGCCGTCGCAGATGATGAACAGCGTGGTGGTCTTCAAATCGACCGAACCGCGCAACGCCCTGTCCGGCATTTCCGGCACGATCGACCTGCAAACGCGCCGGCCCTTCATGTTCAAGCAAGGCCTGACGGCAGCAGGCGCCGCCGAATTCCAGCGCGGCGACCACACCCAAAGCGACGACTATTCGGTCAACGGTCTGGCCTCGTGGCGCGACGATCGCTACGGCGCGCTGTTCGCGGTCACGGCGTCGGACACCACGCTCGGCAACAACTATTCCGGCGTCGGCGGCGGCATTTCTGGCAATAACGACTGGGGCGGTTCGCGCCCGACCAACTACCTGTCGCCGCACGGCTGGGAAAGCTTCCACCGCGAGAACCAGCGCAAGCGGATCGGGGCCAATGCCTCGTTCGAGATGCGCTTCGAGGGCGGCCTCAGCGTCGTCGCCGAGGGCTTCTACGCCAAGCTTGAGGACTATAATCGCGCGGTCGGGATGAACATTTCCAACCGCTGGGACGGTTCGGTCTTCGGCACCTGGCTGACGGCGACCAAGTCGACCGATACGGGCCTGACCGGCGGCAATGGCCGTCCGTGGGCCACCGTTGACGAATACGACGTCAATGCGCACTGGGTAAATTCCTTCACCGTCAACCGCACGACCAAGTCGGAATCGTACAACTACAACCTCGAACTCAAATACGACAACGGCGGCAAGTTCACCTCGGAGGCGCGCTTCATCGCGGCCAATGCCAACCGTCTGAGCATGAACGGTCAGGTGCAGGGCGACCTGTCGAACTGGCGCTACGCCGACGGGCGCTTCACCCTGTTCCGCAACGAAGCCGACCGCACGCGCGGCACCTTCTATCCGAAGTCGATCTGCGACACCTTCCCGGCGGCGCGGCGGACTAATGCCATCACCGGGGCGCAGGGCGGCTGCTATATCGATCCGAACCCGCAGGGCTACGGTCAGAACCCGCAACTGCACTACGACGTGTCGGGCGACCACCCGGTATGGACGGGCTTCGACAAGCCGATCTCCGGCGGGCTCGGCGCAGGCAAGAGCCTGAAGGACTACATGGCCAATATCGGTTCCTACGCCGTGGGGGCCTTCTCGTCCGAAGGCAATAACGAGGCCGATTCGACCCTGACCGTGGCGCGCTACGACGCTCACTACAGCTTCGACGACAAGGCCTTCGGTCTCTTCACCAAGGTCGATGCGGGCCTGCGCAAGTCCGACCGCTCGGTCTCCATCGAGCAGTTCCACCTGTTCTCGGACTTCTACGCCAATACGCGCGACCAGAACGGCGTCCTGCAAACCGCGGGCTGTGCGGCGCAGTGGAAGGCCATCGACGTGGTGATGGACAACCCCCGCTGCGCGCGCGGCGAAATGGTGCCGAACCCGCGCACGGGCATCGATCCAGCGACCAATCAGCCCTATCCGGCGATGGTCTTCCAGCCCTATACGGTCAACAAGCCGACGCGTCTGGATGAATTCAACAACGTCATCTTCGTCACCGATGTCGGTAGTATCACTTCCGGCCTGCCGGGCTTCTGGGCTGCCGATCCGCGCGACTTCGACGACGCGGCGGCCTTCATGACCAAGGTCTTCGGCGGCGCCAACCGCGTCAACGTGCCGGGTCAGTCCTACGACGTGTCGCTGATCGAGACCTCGGCCTATGTGGCGGGCGATTTCGAGATCGGCGACAAGATCCGTGGCAATGTCGGCGTCCACGTCATCAAGACCGATATCGATGTGCGTCAGAACGTCACCGACCCGACGCAGTATCCCTACGGCGATACCAACGAGGATATCGGCGACGAGTTCTTCAGCAACAGCTACACCGACGTTCTGCCGTCGCTCAACGTCGTCTATGACTATAACGACAAGCTGCGCTTCCGCTTCGCGGCGGCCAAGACCATGCAGCCGCTCGATCTGGGCAACTACGGCGGCGGGCTGAAGATCAATACCGCCGACGACCAGACGCTGAACATGCGTATCGTCACCGGGGCCGAGCGGTCGGGCAACCCGTACCTCAAGCCGTGGCGCTCGACCAATGTCGATCTGTCGGCCGAATACTATGTCGGTCGCGCCTCGATGGTGAACGTGGCGCTGTTTCACCTCGATATCGAAAGCTTCGTCACGGGCGGTCAGACCACCGGGCGCTTCCCGGATCAGGACGGCGTCACCCGGCGCACCGTACCGGTCAGCCAGCCGATCCAGGGCGAGGGCGGCAAGGTGTCGGGCATCGAAATCGGCGGCAAGTTCGCCTTTAACGATTTCATCTCGACGCCCATCTGGGAGAATTTCGGCGTCGATACCAACTACACCTATTCGCCCTCGACCGAGCTGCGGCGCGGCCTCGACGGGGAAAAGGTGCCGTTCATGAACAACTCGAAGCACCAGTACAATCTCACCGTCTGGTATCAGGACGAGAAGTTCCAGGCGCGCGTGGCCTATAATTACCGCTCCGCCCGCCTGAACGGCCTGCCGAACCTCAGCGGCAGCAATATCCCGCAATATGCCGACACAACGGCCTTCGTGGATGTCAACGCCACCTATAACGTCACCGACAAGCTGTCGATCTATGTCAACGGATCGAACATCACCGGTGAGATCGAGGACTACTACTACCAGTTCAAAGAGGGGGCGACGCAGTACTCCCACCAGAACGAATTCGAACCGCGCCTGACCATCGGCGTCCGCGCCAAGTGGTAAGCCGGTTCGGTTGAGATTCGGGGCCGTAACCTATGCCATGCGGCCCCGGATATCGAGACCCTGCCGCCCTCACGGCAGGACGTGACTGTATCTGACTTTGCTCTGGCTGCGGGCGCAGTTTCACTCCCGTCTGCGTACCGCAGCCGCTTTTTTATATGGAATGCCGCCGTCTTTGCGCGCATTCTGATCCCATAATTCAGACGCCACGAATGGCGCCGTCCTTACAGGGAACCCATGTCCGCAGCCCCCCTCAGTTCGGTGGTCATCGTCGGTGGCGGCACCGCCGGATGGATGACGGCGGCAGCTCTGGCGCGTCACCTGTCCGGTACGTCCGTCCGCATCCGCCTGATCGAGTCCTCGGCCATCGGCACCATCGGCGTCGGCGAAGCGACCATCCCGACGATCCGCCATTTTTACCGCTCGCTGGGCCTCAGCGACGCCGAGGTGATCCGCGACACCGCCGCCACGGTGAAACTCGGCATCGGCTTCGTCGACTGGCGCGAAAAAGGCCACGACTTCATCCATCCCTTTGCCGGCTACGGTCAGGATTTCCGCAACGGCTTCGACGGCGACGATATCGGCTTTCACCACGTCCTCAACCGGTTGCGCGCCGAGGGGACGCCGCACGATCTGGAGCGTTACAGCCTCTGTGTGCAACTGGCCCGTGCCGGGAAATTCGCCTTCGCGCCGGACCCTGCGCCCTTCAATGGCGCCTTCTACGACTGGGCGCTGCACCTCGATGCGGGGTTGTTCGCCGACCTGCTCCGCCGCCACGCCGAGGGCGCAGGCGTCGAGCGCATCGACGCGAAGGTCGAGCAGGTTGTGTTGCATCCGGAGACCGGGTTTATCGATCACCTCGCCCTCGATACCGGCGAAAGCGTGCCGGGCGAGCTGTTCATCGACTGCTCCGGGTTCAGCGCCCTGCTGATCGAAAAGGCGCTGGGCGTCGGCTACGAATCCTATGCTGACAGGCTGTTCTGCGACCGGGCGCTGGCGGTGCAGTCCGAAAGCCGGACCATCGATACACCCTATACGAAGGTGACGGCGCGCGACGCCGGATGGACGTGGCGCATTCCGCTTCAGCACCGGACGGGCAATGGATTCGTCTATTCCAGCCGCCACACGGACGACGAAACGGCGCTGCGCGACCTCAAGGCTGGCATCCCCGATCCGCTGCTGTTCGAACCGCGTCCCTTGCGCTTCACGCCCGGGCGGCGGCATAGGGCGTGGGTGAAGAACTGCGTTGCTATCGGGCTCAGTTCGGGCTTTCTGGAGCCGCTGGAATCGACCTCCATCGCCCTGATCCAGACCGGCATCGAAAAGCTGAAACAACTGTTTCCGGATCACGGATTCAATCCGATTCTGGCCGAGGAATATAACGATATGTCGCAGCGAGAATTCGAGCGCGTGCGCGATTTCCTCGTCCTGCATTATCGTTCGACGCGGCGCACCGACACGGCCTTCTGGCGCGACTGTCAGGCCGTCGCCCTGCCCGACACGCTGCGCCACAAGATCGAACTCTATAAGGCGCGCGGGCACTTCGTTCGCTACCGCTGGGAAATGTTCCATCCGCAAAGCTGGCTGGCCATCTATGACGGCTTCGGGATCGTGCCGGAGGGCGTCGACCCTGCTGCACAGGCCCTGAGCCGCACCGATATCGACGGCGCGCTCAGCCAGATGCGCGACTATATCGACAGGACCGTTGCCCGCGCCCCGCGTCACGCCGACTTCATCGCGTGGTGTTTGCTACAGGGAAAGGCGGCATGAGCGCCTCGGTATCATACCTCACTGCACAAAGTGCGGGGAGGGGGACCGCGCCCGGAGGGCGGGGTGGTGGGGTGCCTTGCTTTAATATCCACCATCTGTGTCCGCTTGAAAGCAAGAACCCCCACCACCATTCGCTACGCTCATGGTCCCCCTCCCCAACAAGTTGGGGAGGTATAAGGAAAAATCATGTCTGAGATCAAAACCATTGTCATCGCCGGGGGCGGCACCGCGGGGTGGATGTGTGCGGCCATACTGGCGCATTATCTGCCGAAATCGATGCGCATCCACCTCGTCGAATCCGAACAGATCGGTACCATCGGTGTCGGAGAATCGACGGTGCCGCCGTTCCTCGAACTGATCCGCCGTCTCGGTATCGACGAGCAGGATTTCATTCAAAAGACGCAAGGGTCGTTCAAGCTCGGCATCCGCTTCAAAAACTGGCGGCGCAAGGGCGAGGAATATTACCATCCGTTCGGCTCCATCGGCGGGATAATCGAGGGTCAGGACTTCTATCAACACTGGCTGCGTGCTCAGGCGCTCGGCGACGACGCCCCCTTGCAGGCTTTCGCCCCGGCGACCGAAATGGCGAAGCACCACAAGTTCATGCTGCCGTTCAAGGCGCCGCGCACCCCCATCGCGGCGGCCAGCTTCGCCCTGCACATCGACGCGTCCCTGGTGGCCAAATATCTGCGCGGCCACGCCGAAGCCAACGGCGTCACCCGCCACGAAGGTATGATCGGTCAGGTTCACCACCACGCCAACGGCTTTATCAGCGCGCTGGAACTGAGCGACGGACGGCGGCTGGAGGGCGACCTGTTCCTCGACTGTACGGGGTTCCGCGCCCTGCTGATCGAAAAGGCGCTCAAGGTCGGCTATATCGACTGGTCGAAAGAGCTGCTCTGCGACCGCGCCATCGCCGTGCAGACCGAAAACGTCAGCGATCCGCACCCCTATACCTATGCCGAAGCGCAGGACGCCGGATGGCGCTGGCGCATCCCGTTGCAACACCGGGCCGGGAACGGCTACGTCTTCTCGTCGAAGCACCTCAGCGACGACGACGCGATCAAAACCCTGATGGCGCAGGTCGAGGGCGAGCCCCTGATGAAACCGATGGTCATCCCGTTCCGCACCGGGATGCGCGAAGCGTTGTGGTCGAAAAACTGCGTCTCGGTCGGACTGGCCTCAGGCTTTATCGAGCCGCTGGAATCGACGGCGATCCACCTGATCTACCGCAGCATGGATTTCCTGCTGCGCTATTTCCCCGGCACCGATTGCGATGAAAACCTGATCCGCGACTACAATCTGCGCATGGCGGGCGACTATGCCGAGATCAAGGATTTCGTCGTCCTGCACTATTGCGCCACCGAGCGCGACGACACGCCGTTCTGGCGCGATGTTCAGGCGGCACCGGTGGCGCAGACCCTGCGGGAAAAGATCGCCCTGTTCCGCGAAAACGGGTCCTTGCGCGAAGGGGTGGATGAACTGTTCCGCGCGCCGTCGTGGCAATCGGTGATGGAGGGCATGGGCGTGCGTCCGCGCCGCCACAGCCCGCTGGTCGACCGTTTGTCGGAGGCCGAACTGCGCGCGACGCTCGACGCCGCGCGGACGCAACTGCCGCCGTTCGTGGCGCAATTGCCGGGGCATGGCGACTTCCTGCGCACCCACTGTCCGGCGGAGCGACCGAAGGTCAGCGCGTGATTGCCCCATCGCCTAATTGCCAGAACGGGCGTTTTGGCGCAGCATGGCCGCGACTAAAACGCAGGGTGCGAATATGTTTGACTGGGCCGATCCGTTTTTGCTCGATTCACAACTGAGCGACGAGGAGCGGCTGATCCGCAACGCGGCGCACGACTATGCGCAAGGCGTGCTCCTGCCGCGCGTCATCGAGGCCTATGCCAAGGAACACACCGACCGCGCCATTTTCACCGAGATGGGGGGGCGCGGTCTGCTGGGCGCGACCTTGCCGGAGACCTATGGCGGGGCCGGGGCGTCTTACGTCGCCTATGGTCTGATCGCGCGGGAAATCGAGCGCGTGGATTCGGGCTATCGTTCGATGATGAGCGTGCAGTCGTCGCTGGTCATGCATCCGATCTTTGCCTATGGCTCAGAGGCGCAGAAGGCGAAATATCTGCCGAAACTGGCGTCCGGCGAATGGGTCGGCTGCTTCGGTCTGACCGAGCCCGATGCCGGGTCCGATCCGGGGTCGATGCGGACCACGGCGCGCAAGGTGGACGGCGGCTACGTCCTCAACGGCAGCAAGACGTGGATTTCCAATGCGCCGATCGCCGAGGTCTTTGTCGTGTGGGCCAAGCTCGAGGGCGTCATTCGCGGCTTCGTTCTGGACAGGGGTTTGACCGGCCTCAGCGCGCCGAAAATCGAGGGCAAGCTGTCGTTGCGGGCCTCGATCACGGGTGAGATCGTCCTGGATAATGTCGAGGTCGGCGACGACGCGATCCTGCCGCATGTCGAGGGTCTGAAAGGGCCGTTCGGCTGTCTCAATCGCGCGCGTTACGGCATTGCCTGGGGCGTCATGGGGGCCGCCGAAGATTGCTGGCACCGGGCGCGGCAATACGGCCTCGACCGGCAGCAGTTCGGACGACCTCTGGCGCAGACGCAACTGTTTCAGAAAAAGCTGGCCGACATGCAGACCGAGATCGCGCTGGGGCTTCAGGCCGCTTTGCGCGTCGGGCAACTGTTCGACGCGGGACAGATGAAGCCTGAGATGATCAGCCTGATCAAGCGCAACAATTGCGGCAAGGCGCTCGACATCGCCCGTCAGGCGCGCGACATGCACGGCGGCAACGGCATCCATCAGGCATATCACGTCATGCGCCACGCTCAGAACCTTGAGACGGTCAATACCTATGAGGGGACGCACGACGTCCATGCGTTGATCTTGGGACGCGCCCAGACCGGTTTGCAGGCGTTTTATTGATAAAGCGGTTCCCACCCCCCTCCGGCTTCGCCGGGTTCCCCCCGCCGGCGGGGGGATATAGATATTATTATACCTCCCCGCTGGCGGGGTATAGCGTCAGCGAAAGTATAGCTTTCGCGAGCGATGGGACCGCGCCAAAGGCGTGGTGGTGGGGTGGTTTTACGGAGGTTCTGTCATGAAACCCCTCTCAGGCCTCAAAATCCTCGAACTGGCGCGCATTCTGGCCGGGCCGTGGGCCGGGCAGATTCTCGCCGATCTCGGCGCCGAGGTAACCAAGGTCGAGCGTCCCGGCACCGGCGACGATACGCGGCATTGGGGGCCGCCGTTTATCGGCGATGCCGCGGCCTATTTCCATGCGACCAATCGTGGCAAGATATCCGTCGCCATCGATATCACGACCGCCAACGGTCAGGCCGCGGTGCGCGATCTGGTCGCGCAATCCGACGTGCTGATCGAGAACTTCAAGGTCGGCGGACTAGGCGCCTACGGCCTCGATTACGACCGTCTGAAGGCCGTCAATCCGCGCCTGATCTACGTATCGATCACCGGTTTCGGGCAGGACGGTCCCTATGCGGGGCGCGCCGGGTACGACTACATCATTCAGGGCATGTCGGGCCTGATGGACATCACCGGCGAACCCGACGGCGCGCCGCAAAAGGTCGGGGTGGCGGTGGTCGACCTGTTCACCGGCGTTTATGCCTCCACGGCTATTCTGGCGGCGGTCAGGCAGCGCGACGCGACCGGCGAGGGGTGTCATATCGACCTGGCGCTATACGATGTAGCGACGGCCATGCTGGCCAATCAGGCGATGAACTATCTGGCGTCGGGCGTACCGCCCAGCCGGATGGGCAACGCGCATCCCAATATCGCCCCCTATCAGGTCTTCGCGGTCAAGGACGGTCATGTCATCGTCGCGGTCGGCAACGATCAGCAATTTCTGCGGCTGTGCGACGTGCTGGAGGCCGATTATATTGCGCAACATGAGGGTTTTCTGACCAATGCCGGACGCATCGCCGCCCGGCATCAGTTAGAGGTCGAACTGACGCCGTTTTTGCTCAACTGGACCCGCGCGGACCTGCTTGTAGCACTGGAAGCGGCAGGCGTTCCGGCGGGACCAATCAACACCGTCGAGGACGTGTTCAATGACCCTCAGATCGTCCATCGGGGGATGAGGATAGACCTCGACGGCGTACCGGGCGTCGCGTCGCCAATCGTCATCGACGGCGTGCGGATGGTGGCGGACACGTCGTCGCCGAAGCTTAAACGTTAAAATTATACCTCCCTGCTTTGCGGGGAGGAGGGAGGCCGAAGGCCGGAAGGTGGGGTGGATAGCCGTGTCAGCCACTCCCCTCCGGCTTCGCCGGGTTCCCCCCGCCAGCGGGGGGATAGGATTATACCTACACCGATGGTGACGGTTCGCGCTTCAGGCGGCGCAGACAGAAGGTTGAGCGCGTGTGGCGGATGCCGCCGAATTTCAGCAGCTTTTTGCGCAAGAACTGTTCGTAGCCTTCGGTGCCGTCGACCGCGGCGATGATGACGTAATCGTATTCGCCGGTGGTCAGATAGGCGTCGGTGACCTCCGGCATCCCCAGCAGATATTTGGAAAAAGCCTCGATCTTGTCGTCGTCGTGCTGCTCGATATTGACCTCGACGATCACCGTATCGGGGCGGCCGACCAGCTCCGGATCGAGCAGGGCGACGTAGCCGGTAATGACACCGGACTCTTCCATCCGCTTGATGCGCGACCAGCAGGGCGTCGCGGATAAGCCCACCTGATCGGCGATTTCCTGCGTCGTCAGGCGGCAATTGCTGCGCAGCAATCTCAGGATCTTGCGGTCGGTCTCGTCGAGGCTTTTGCCGTCCGAATGGCGGTGCATGGGCGCGTTTCCTGTTTCCAGCATCCTGTTCCGCGACGCTTTATCGCAGCAGAATGTCATTTTGTATTTGCCTCTAATAGCACGAAATGCGGAAATTCATTCTCTCACTTTCGCGATATCCTGCAAAAAAATTTCGCAATAGACGAAAATATCAGCAGGAATCGAGAAACGCCTATGCACGATATGCACCATCGTCCGGAGGTCTCCCTTAGCGACAAGTACGCGCTTGACGAAGGCCGCGCCTTCATGAGCGGGGTGCAGGCTCTGGTTCGGTTGCCGATGGTGATCGCGCGGCGTGACCGGCGCGAGGGACTCAATACGGCGGGGTTCATTTCCGGCTATCGCGGCTCGCCACTCGGCAATTACGACATGCAACTGGCGCAGGCCAAAGCCTGGCTCGATCCGCTCAATGTCGTGGTCAAACCCGCCATCAACGAAGACCTTGGGGCGACCGCCGTCTGGGGCTCGCAGCACGTACCGCTGTTCGAGGGCGCGCGGTATGACGGCGTGTTCGGCATCTGGTACGGCAAGGGGCCGGGCGTCGATCGTTCCGGCGATGCGCTGAAACACGCCAATATGGCCGGGGTGTCGGAAAAGGGTGGCGTGCTGGCGGTCGTCGGCGATGATCATGCCTGCAAGTCCTCAACCCTGCCGAACCAGTCGGAACTGGCCTTTATCGATGCCGAAATGCCGACACTTGTCCCGTCCACTATTCAGGAAGTATTGGAATTTGGCGTCAAGGGTCTGGCCATGTCGCGCTTCAGCGGGTGCTGGGTGGCGCTGAAGACGATCTCCGACCTTATGGACGCGTCGGCGACCGTCGATCTGACGCTCGATTATGCCATCCAGACGCCGGAATTCGCTGCGCCCGCCGATGGCCTGCATATCCGCGCCAGCGATACCCCCGCCGCCAAGGAAGCCCGTCACCGCCACTATAAAGTCCCGGCGGCACAGGCCTTTGCGCGCGTCAACGGCTTCGACCGCGTGGTGTGGCCGACGACCAAAAAGCGCATCGGTATCGCCACTAGCGGCAAGGCCTGGTTGCAAGTTTTGGAGGCGCTCGATCTGCTCGGCATCGACGAAGCCGTCGCGCGCGATCTCGGCCTGTCGATCTGGAAAGTCGGTCTGGTCTGGCCGTTGGATGCGCAAGGCGCGCAGGATTTCGCCTCTGGCTTCGACACGCTGCTCGTGGTCGAGGAACGCCGGGACGTGATCGAACATCAGCTTCGCAACGCGCTGTATGATCTGTCGAACCGCCCGAAAATCCTCGGCAAGCGCGGGTCAAACGGTCAGCCGCTAATCTCCGACGTTCTGGAACTCGATACGCTGCACATCGCTCTGGCCATCGCTGATCTGCTGCCGCCGACGGCGGAACGTCAGGCGATGACGGAAACCTTCCGCGCGCGTTTGATGGGCAAGGATGCGGTGAAACCCGACACCGTGCGCACACCGTTTTTTTGCGCGGGATGTCCGCACAATTCGTCGACCGTCATCCCCGAAGGGTCGCGCGGTCTGGCCGGGATCGGCTGCCACTACATGGTCACCTTCATGCCGCGTCAGACGGAGGTCTGCACCCATATGGGCGGCGAAGGCGTGACCTGGATGGGGCAGGCGCCATTCACCGACGAACCGCACATCTTCACCAATCTGGGTGACGGCACCTACTTCCATTCGGGGCTGCTGGCCATCCGTCAGGCGGTCGCGGCACGGCTGAATATTACCTATAAGGTACTCTATAACGACGTGGTCGCCATGACCGGCGGGCAGTCGGTCGATGGCCAACTTACGCCCGTCATGGTCGCCGAACAGGTCCGCGCCGAAGGCATCGAGCGCATCGCCGTCGTGTCGAACGACCCCGACCGCTGGGCCGGTGAGATGCCGTCGGGCGTCAGCTATCATCATCGCGACGACATTGATGCCGTGCAAAAAGAATTGCGCGAATTCAAAGGCGTATCGGTCCTGCTGTTCGATCAGGCCTGTGCCACGGAACTGCGCCGTCGCCGCAAGCGTAATGTCGAGATACGCCCGAAAGCCCGAATTTTCATTAATCCGGCGGTGTGCGAAGGCTGCGGCGATTGTCAGGTCAAGTCGAACTGCGTGGCGATCAATCCGCTCGAAACCGAGCTGGGGCGCAAGCGCGAAATCGATCAGTCGGCGTGCAATATCGACACGGCCTGTGTGAAAGGATTCTGCCCGTCGTTCGTCTCCATCGAAGGTGCGGAGCTGAAAAAAGCCGCCGCGCCGGACATCGAACCGCTGATCAGCGGCTTGCCGAATATCCTGCCGCCGGTGGTGGGGATGACGCCGGTCAATCTGCTGCTGACCGGGATCGGCGGGTTGGGCGTTACGTCCCTGAGCGCCATGATGGGCATGGCGGCGCATCTGGACGGGCTACGCGTATCGGTCGCCGATCAGACCGGTCTGGCGCAACGCGGCGGTGGCGTTGACGCCCATGTGCGGCTGTCGCGAACGGGCGATCTGGCCCCGCGCATCGTGGCCGGTGAAGCCGATGTGCTACTGGCCGCCGACATGGTGCAGGCGCAGGGCAAGTCGGCCCTGCCGCTGCTTGATACTGCCCGCACGAAAGTGTTTTTGAATGGCGCCCTGACCTCGACGGCGGAATTTACGCTCAACCGTGACAAGGTGTTCGACCGGTTCGGCCTGACGGCAAAACTGCGCCGCGCGGCGAAATCGGTCGAGACGCTTGATGCGGGCGGCGTGGCGCGGAAATATCTCGGCGACGCGGTCTATGGCCATATGATCCTGCTTGGGGCGGCGTGGCAGGCGAGGGCGATCCCCCTCAGCCGTTCGGCCATCGAGCGTGCGATTGTGTTGAATGGCGCGGAATCGGCCAATAATCTCAAGGCCTTTGCCTTGGGTCGCGCGCTGCATCTGGGACGGTTCAAAACCGAAGCGCCAAAACCGGAAGTGTTCGACCTCGATGGCTTCGTGTCGCGTCGTGTCGCCGATCTGACGGCCTATCAAAACGCAGATTATGCGGCGCCATATGCGGCCTTGGTTGCGCAAGTGAAAGCTGCCGGGCACGATGCCCTGACCGAAGCCGTGACGCGCAACGCCTTCAAACTGATGGCCTATAAGGACGAATATGAGGTCGCGCGACTGCACAGCGATCCGGCGTTCAAAGCGCAGATGGCGGCGCAATTCGAGAATCCTGACAAGGTTTCCGTCTTCCTCGCGCCGCCGTTGTTTGCGCAAAAAGACCCGTCGACCGGATTGCCGCGTAAGGCGAAGTTCGGCGCGTGGATGTTCACCGCCTTCGGTCTGCTGAAAGGCCTGAAAGGCTTGCGTGGCACGGCTTTGGACCTGTTCGGCTACAGCGAAGAGCGCCGGATGGAGCGCCGTCTGCGCGACGACTATCTCGCCCTGATCCCCGAATTGCTGCGCACCGTCGCGCCGCACAATCTCAGCCTTGCCGTAGCCCTGGCACGCCTGCCGGAAACCGTGCGCGGCTTCGGTCACGTCAAGGCGGCCAGCGCCGAAACCTACGACACGACGCGCGCTGAACTGCTGGCGGCGTTCCATGCCGCCGAATCTATGAAGGAAGTTACCCATGTTTGATCTGCCCGCCTATGACGCCCATGAAAAGGTCGTCGACGTCAACGACCCTGAGACGGGGCTAAAGGCGATCATCGCCATCCATTCGACCGCGCGCGGACCGGCGGCGGGCGGCTGTCGCCTGTGGACCTATGCCGGACCGTCCGAAGCGCGTACCGATGCCCTGCGGTTATCGCGCGGGATGAGCTACAAGAACGCCATGGCCGATCTGCCCTTCGGTGGCGGCAAGGCAGTGATCATGGGGCCGGTCGAGCCGCAAAACCGCGAGGCGGTGTTCGCCGCCTTCGGGCGCGCGGTGGACAGCCTCGGCGGGCAATATATCACCGCCGAAGACGTCGGCGTCGGGGTAGCCGATATGATGGTCGTGGCGCGCGAAACGAAGTACGTGTCGGGACTGGCCAAAGCCAAGGGGCAGGTCGGTGGCGATCCATCACCCTTTACCGCGCGCGGGGTGCGCATCGGCATCGAGGCCGCCGTCAAGGCGCGGCTGAACCGCGACTCGCTGGAGGGTTTGCGCGTCGCCGTGCAGGGCCTCGGCAACGTCGGCGGTTATCTGTGCGAGGAGCTTTATGAACGTGGGGCGAAGCTGATCGTCGCCGATATCAATGCGGCCCGCGCCGAGGAAATGATCGACCGTTTCGGCGCGGAAGTGGTTGATGTCAAAGACATCCTGACCATCGAAGCCGATGTCGTCGCGCCCTGTGCCTTGGGCGGGATCATTACGCCCGAGATCGCCGAAAACCTGCGCGCCGGAATCGTTGCGGGGGCGGCCAATAACCAGTTGTCGGTGCCGGACGCCGGGGCTGTGTTGCAACGACGCGGCGTGCTCTATGCGCCGGATTACGTGATCAATGCCGGCGGGATTATCGCGGTCTCGGCAGAGTATCACGGTGAGAGCAACCTCGCCGCTATCGATGCTCAGATCGAAGCGATTGGCCCGCGTTTGCATGATATCTTCGACCGCGCGCGCAAGGAACATCGCCTGACGCAGGACGTGGCGGATACGCTGGCGCGAGCGAAGATGGTGCGGGTATAATTCCCTCGCCCCTATGGGGAGAGCCGGGCGGCCGGTGCCGGAAGCGCGTAGCGCAGGGGTGAGGGGGCTGCCGTCAGTGCGCGTGACTCCCTCTCACCCGGCTTTCGCTACGCTTTAGCCACCCACCGCTGGCGAAAGCTATACTTTCGCTGGCGCTATACCCCATAGGGGCGAGGGGAAAGTAATTAAACAAAAAAGGATTCCAAAAACTCGCGTTTTGTGGTTTGGTCAAGAAAATGCTGCACTGATTTGCTGCGCAATAAAAAACTATAAAGACGACAGGAGAGACGACGGATGGACAGCGTAATCGTCGCGGAAAAACCCCTTCTCACACGCGTGGAAAACGGCGTCGGGCGGCTCACGCTCAACCGACCCGAAGCGCTCAATGCTCTGACCACCGGTATGTGCCGTGACATGGCCGAGGCACTGACCCGCTGGGCCGAAGACGATAGCGTCGCCTATGTCGTAATCGATCATGCCGAGGGACGCGGTTTCTGCGCCGGCGGCGATATCCGGGCGGCGGCGGTGTCCGGGCGCGGCGACGGGATGGCGGCGCGGGAGTTTTTCCGCACGGAATACCGGCTCAACACCCTGATCAAAAATTTTCCCAAGCCGTTCGTCGCCGTGATGGACGGCGTCGTCATGGGCGGCGGCGTGGGCATCAGCGTTCACGGATCGCACCGTATCGCCACCGACAACACCCTGTTCGCCATGCCGGAGACGGGGATCGGCCTGTTCCCCGATGTCGGCGGCGGCTGGTTTTTGCCGCGCCTCGGCGCATCTTCCGAAAAGTGGGAACCGGTTTTCGGATCCAAAGATGCGCAAAATCAATCTGAATTGGGTACCTGGCTGGCCCTGACCGGCGCCCGACTGAAAGGGCCTGAGGTCAAGGCGGCGGGGATCGCCACGCATTATGTCGCCAATGCCGATCTGCCCGATCTGAAGGCTGAACTGCTCAAGGGCGGCGATATCGACAATATCCTGCACCGTTACGACCGGCCCGTCGGGACACCGACCTATGCGGAACACGAAGAAGCGATCCACCGCATCTTCGGCAAGGCGACCCTGGCTGATATCGCCATCGCGCTCAAGCTGGAAGACAGCGACTGGGCGCAGCATCAGGGCGAGGTCATGGCCACACGCTCGCCCTTTTCGATGAGCGTGACCCTGCGCCAACTGCGCGAAGGCCGTCAGATGGATCGCTTCGAGGACGTGATGCAGATGGAATACCGCATCGCCTCGCGCGTCTGTCAGAGCCACGATTTCCTCGAAGGCGTGCGGGCCGTGCTGGACGACAAGGACCACTCGCCGCAATGGAATCCGCATGCCATCGGCTGCGTCAGCGCGGCCAGCGTCGAGGCGGTGTTTCAACCGCTGACGCGGGAGCTTTATGACTGAGGCCGACCGTGGCCACCGCGTTATACTCTGTGTACTACCGGTCATACGGTACGCGCCTTCGCCCTCGATGAAGCGGCTGGGGCGCGGGCGATGTACAAGGCCTTGTGCGCCGACGGTCTGTGGGCAAGGATGTCTCCCCTGTCTGAGGGAACACAGTTAGGCACGAGGGGGTTCACTTTCGGGGCGGAAACTCTTCGGTAAAGCTGTTCATATCAAGCAACTGAACGTCCAGTCCTACCTGATGCGTCGGCTCCCACAGGGTACCCTTCAAGGCAAAATGCCCGGGGTAAGTTGCTGACTTGGTGAATTTGAGCGTACCGGCAAGATTCGTGACCCAGGAGCGCCGCTCGATCGTATCGGCGCGCGCCAGCGGGCCGTCGCTGATCACCAGTGTCTGATTGGCGCGGTCACAGTATCCCCTGATCGTATAGGTGGCGTAGTAATGGCTGCCGCCCAGATTGAAGTCGATGACAAGTTCTCCCTCGATCTGAGGACCTGTGCCGACAAAAGGAAAGGTTACCGATAAAAGCGCTGTGGCTCTGCCGCCTTCGATGGTCGGGTCGCTCCAGCCGATATTGCCGCGCCACTTGCGTCCGGCCAGATAGGCCCAGCCGTCGCCGGATTGCGCCGACGCGGGCACAGGCGCTACTGCGGCCGCCAGAGCGCCTCCCAGGCCCTGCAGCATGAGGCGTCTGTGTTTCATAGGCATGTTCATGTCAAACCCCTGTTGTGACATCCGAAAACATTAAAGCGGATATTGCCGGACACATCAGCTTAAATATACTGTAAGGCATGACATTTTGGAAAGCGCGGACCGGCAGGGTTAAGCCCGATTAGGCCTGTTGCTTAGGGACGCGTTAAGGCCTGCGTCATAATCATGGTCCGACCCGGTGGAGATGGACGCCACGCGGGGCGGGACAAGATCATGACAGTAAAGCGTTTAAAAGGGCTCGGCCTGCTGGCTGCCCTGTGGGTGCCGGTGTGCGCGGGGCCGGCCTGTGCGGATGAAAAAATTCAAAAACTGGACCCTCAAGCCGATGCCGCCTTGGCGGCTTTATTCGGCACGGCGTCGGCACCCGTCGAGAAATACAAACGGGTCAGCACCACGGTCAAAAGCCCGGCCTTGAGTCAGAAACTGCTCGGGCCGCGCACGGTGTATACCATAGACGAACAGGCGCGCGCCTATGCGCTGAGCGTGCTGGCGATGGTCAATGTCGAGCGCGTCAAAGCCGGGTGCGCAGCGCTCAATCTCGACGAGGGTCTGATGCAGGCTGCGCAGCGCCAGAGCCTGTCGATGGCCCAGCAGGATTATTTCTACCACCACACCGCCGACGGGGTGAAGCTGAAGAACCGTGTCGATGAAGCGGGGTATATGTACACGCTGCTCGGCGAGAATATCGGGGCCGGACAAAAGGCGCCAGCGGAGATCGTCGACGGCTGGATGAACAGTTCCGGGCACCGCGCCAATATTTTGAACTGCGCCTATGAGGATATGGGACTGGGCTTCGTCTATCAGGCCGACGACAGGCCGATCGACGGTCAGGCCCTGCCGTATAAGTATTACTGGACGCAGGTCTTCGGCAGGCACATCAAGATCGCGGGACGGTGACGGTTGTCTCCCCCCGGCTCGGCGGGAATTACAAATGCCGACATCTGCCATTTTGAGGTAGCAACGTTCCGTGAGTTGCGCTTATCATAGGGCGGGACTTTCGGGGCGACTCTATGAAACAGCTAATCTGGGCGGCAGCGATCTGGGCCGCATGTGCAGGTGCGTCATCGGCGCAGGAAATGATCGAACGCTCGGAGGCCGAGGCCTTGATCGACGCGTTGCAATGGCAGGCGCAACCGGCCTTGCCCGACCTGATCCCCGAAGCGGTCGCGCCACCGAAACAGACTCCGAAGGCCCCCGTGAAAGCGCCGGTCAAACCGGCGACGAAAAAGCCTGCGGGCAAGAAAACGCCCCCACCACCGCCGAAAAAGGTCGAAGCCTCGACCATCGACACCCTGCCGCCGCCGGTGCCCAAACCTTTGGGACCGGTGATCAACGCCATCACCTATCTGATCGACGATGACGCGCGGCAACGATCCGAGGCGGTGGTCGCCCTGATCAATGTCGAGCGCGTCAAGGCGGGCTGCGGCGAGGTGAAGATCAATGAAAAGCTGATGCAGGCGGCGCAGCGCCAGAGCCTGTCGATGTCGCAGCAGAACTACTTCTACCACTACGGCGCCGACGGTATAAAGCTCAAGGACCGGGTCAAGGACACGGGCTATATCTATACCTTGCTCGGCGAGAATATCGGGGCGGGGCAGCCGACCCCGCAGGAGATCGTCACCGGCTGGATGGAAAGCCCCGGTCACCGTGCCAATATCCTCAACTGCGGTTATGAAGAGGTCGGCATCGGTTATATTTACGATCCCGACGACCAGCCGGTCGGCACGGAGACCCAGCCCTATCGCTATTACTGGACGCAGGTGTTCGGGCGTCACATGAAGATGGCGGGAATCTAAGAAGGTGTAATTTACGGTCTGCCTCCTCCCTACGAAGTGGGGAGCCGGGCGGCCGGTGCCGGGGACCGCCGCGATTTATCGCGGGGTGGTGGGGTATTTTACGGAGGTTCAACGGATACTGCTTTAAGTAAGCAAGATACCCCTCCGCCTCAACGCTACGCGTTTCGGCACCTCCCCAGCAAAGCTAGGGAGGAGGGCGTTAGCGACCCTGTGCCACTGCGGTTTTCGAGCGTGGCGGACGGCCCAGAACGTCCGAGATAAACCATGCCGTCTCGATAATTTTGTCGATATCGACATCGGTTTTTATATCCATGCCATCGAGCATATAGAGCACGTCTTCGGTCGCCACATTGCCTGACGCGCCCGGTGCGTAGGGACAACCGCCCAGTCCCCCGACCGAGGCATCCACCGTCGCGATGCCGTAATCGAGCGAGGTCAAAATATTGGCCAGGGCCTGCCCGTAGGTGTCGTGAAAATGCACGGCCAGCTTGGCGGCTTCGACGCGTTTAAGGACGGCCTCAAGCACGCGTTCGGTATCGGCGGGGGTGGCGCGGCCGATGGTGTCGCCGAGGCTGATTTCGTAGCAGCCCAGATCGGCCAGACGCGCGGCGACCTCGGCCACGGCGGCGGGCGCAATACGGCCTTCGTAAGGACAAAAGGCGACGCATGACACGTAACCGCGGAGCGCCGTGCCGTCGTTTCGCGCGGCTTCGGCGACAGGTTTGAACCGGTCGAGGCTTTCACGGATCGAGCAGTTGATATTCTTTTGACTGAAGGTCTCCGACGCCGAGGCGAAAATGGCGACGCTCTGGGCGTGCGACATCATGGCGCCGGTGTAGCCCTGAAGGTTCGGCGTCAGGACGGGATAGGTGACATAGGGCTGGCGCGCGATCGCGGCCATGACCTCTGAGGCATCGGCCATCTGCGGCACCCATTTCGGCGAGACGAAACTGGCGGCTTCGATGAAGCGCAGGCCGGTCTGCGACAGGCGGTCGATCAGGGCGATCTTGTCGGCGGTGGCAACGGTGGCTTTTTCGGCCTGCAAGCCATCGCGCGGCCCGACTTCGTAGAGGGTGACGTGAGAGGGGCGGGTCATGACAAAGTTCCTCCCCTGATGTCAGGGAAGGGTGGCGCGAAGCGCCGGGTGGGGTTACTTCCACCGCTTAACCCCCCTCCGCCGATTCCGGCGGTATCCCCCCTGATATCAGGGGGGAAGCTGAAAAGGTGCATCACTTCGTCTCCTCGAACAGTTCCCGCCCGATCAGCATCCGGCGGATTTCGCTCGTTCCCGCGCCGATCTCGTACAGCTTGGCGTCGCGCCACAGCCGCCCGGTGGCGTATTCGTTGACGTAACCATTACCGCCGAGGCACTGGATCGCTTCGCCGGCCATCCAGGTCGCCTTTTCCGCCGCGTAAAGGATACAGGCGGCGGCGTCCTTGCGCGTGGTCTCATTCCGGTCGCAGGCTTGCGCCACGGCATAGACATAGGCACGACACGCGCCCCAGGTCGCGTACATGTCGGCCAGCTTGCCCTGCATCAGCTGGAACGTGCCGATCGATTGCCCGAACTGCTTGCGCTCATGGACATAGGGGATAACCACGTCGAGGCAGGCGCGCATGATCCCCAGCGGCCCGCCGGACAACACCACGCGCTCGTAGTCGAGGCCGGACATCAGGACGCCCGCGCCACGCCCTTCGGCCCCGAGGATATGGTCGGTGGGGACCTCGCAATTCTCAAAAACCAGTTCCCCGGTGTGCGAGCCGCGCATCCCCAGCTTGTCGAGTTTCTGCGCGACGGAAAAGCCGGGAAAGCCCTTTTCGATAAGGAAGGCGGTGACGCCCTTGGTCCCTTCGCCGGTGCGCGCATAGACGACCAGCACGTCGGCGTCAGGGCCGTTGGTGATCCACATCTTCGAGCCGTTAAGCACATAGCGGTCGCCGCGTTTTTCGGCGCGAAGCTGCATCGACATGACGTCGGAGCCTGCGCCAGTCTCGGACATGGCGAGCGCGCCGACGTGTTCGCCGCTGATCAGTTTCGGCAGATATTTGGCTTTTTGTGCGTCGCTGCCGTTGCGGGTGATCTGGTTGACGCAGAGATTGGAATGCGCGCCGTAAGAGAGGCCGACCGAGGCCGAGGCGCGCGAGATTTCTTCCATGGCGATGGTGTGGGCGAGGTAGCCCAGGGCCGCGCCGCCATAGTCTTCGGGCGCCGTCAGGCCCAGCACGCCGAGATCGCCCATCTTGGCCCACAGCGGCATGGGGAACTGATCCGTGCGGTCGGCTTCGGCGGCCAGAGGCGCGATTTCGGCGGCGGCGAATCTGGTGACAGTGTCGCGCAAGGCGTCGATATCGTCGCCGTGGTTGAAGGTCAGATGCGGAAAGTCGGTCATGGGCGCGTTCCTTTCTTTGTGTGGCTTTCCCCCCTCACCCGGTGCTTCGCACCACCCTCTCCCCGCAGGGGCGAGGGGAAGAAAAGAGGCCGCCAATAATCCCCTCTCCCTATGGGGAGAGGGTGGCCTGAAAGGCCGGGTGAGGGGGCTACTCTATCGCCGCCAGCACCGTTTTTTCCTTCACCTGATCGCCGACTGAGACCGTCATCCCTGTCACCGTTCCGGCGCGCGGGGCTTTCAGCGTCATCTGGATCTTCATGGCTTCGAGCACGATCAGGGGTGTGTTTTTCTCGACCACATCGCCGTTTTTGACATGCACCGCGACGACCAGTCCCGGCATGGGGGCGATGACATCTGAGGTGCTGTGGTCATCGGCAGCCACGGTCATCCGGCGCAGATCGACCGGCGCGGCAGGCGGCAGATTGAGCCGGAAGCCTGTGGGGTCGCTCCACGGCGATCTACTTGTGGTTTCGGCATCTGGCCACGGTGCCGTCAGGCGTTCGATATGCCGTCCGATAAAGCCGGTATCGATATGGCCTTGGCGGAAATCCACATCCGACACGATGCGGCGCAGAAAGCCGAGATTGGTGCGCAGACCTTCGACCCGTGTGCGGATCAGGGCGTCGCGCATCCGGGTCAAAGCCTCGTCGCGATCGCGCCCGTGGACGATCAGTTTACTGATCATCGGGTCGTAAAAGACGCTGACCTCGTCGCCTTGTTCGACGGCGGAATCGGCGCGCACTGACGGCGGAAACGATAAGCGCTCAAGTGTGCCGGTCGCAGGCATAAAGTCGGCTTCCGGGTCTTCGGCATAGAGCCGTGCTTCGATGGCGTGACCGGTCAGGGTCAGGTCGTTTTGCGTCTTCGGCAGCGGTTCGCCCGCCGCGACGCGCAACTGCCATTCGACCAGATCGAGGCCGGTGATCATCTCGGTCACCGGGTGTTCGACCTGAAGCCGCGTGTTCATTTCCATGAAGTAGAACGGTGCGGCTTCGATGCCCTGCGACACGTCCACAATGAACTCAATGGTGCCCGCGCCCTGATAACCGATGGCCTTGGCGGCTCGCACGGCGGCGTCTCCCATGGCTGCGCGCATAGCCTCCGGCAGGCCGGGTGCGGGGGCTTCCTCGATAACCTTCTGGTGGCGGCGTTGCAGCGAACAGTCGCGCTCGAACAGGTGGACGACGTTACCGTGGCTGTCGGCGAAGAGCTGGATTTCGATGTGGCGCGGCACCTCGATATATTTCTCGATCAGCACGCGATCGTCGCCAAAAGACGACCGTCCTTCGGCCTGCGCGGAGGCTAACGATTCCATAAAAATGGAATCGTTATCGACGCGGCGCATGCCTTTGCCGCCGCCGCCCGCCACCGCCTTGATAAGGACCGGATAGCCGATGTCACGCGCCTGAGACAGAAGTGTCTGTTCGTCCTGAGCCTCGCCGTGATAGCCCGGCGTGACCGGCACGCCGGCGGCTTCCATCAGCGATTTGGCTGCCCCTTTGAGGGCCATAGCGCGGATGGCGTCGGGCGTCGGGCCGACGAAGACGATCCCGGCAGTGGCACAGGCTTCGGCGAAATCGGCGTTTTCCGACAGGAAGCCGTAGCCGGGATGGATGGCCTCCGCGCCGGTTTTTTGAGCGACCGCGATGATGGCGTCGCCGCGCAGGTAGCTTTGTGTGGTAGGGGCCGGGCCAATGTTATGGGCTTCGTCGGCCATGCGCATAAACAGGGCGTTCGCGTCGGCGTCGCTATAGACGGCGACCGTGCGGATGCCGAGACGCTGGCAAGTACGGATGACGCGGCAGGCGATTTCCCCGCGATTGGCGATTAGGAGTTTACGGAACATGGGATGCTGCTTCCCCCTCTCCCCACTGGGGAGAGGGTTGGGGTGAGGGGGATAACCGTCGATGCGTGGGGCTCCCCCTCACCCGGCGCTGCGCGCCACCCTTTCCCCCAAGGGGCGAGGGGATTATTACAACATATCTCATTCCGCCCATCCTGGTTTCCGTTTTTCCAGAAATGATGCGATCCCTTCGCGGCCTTCGTCGGACGCGCGGCGGGCAGCGATACGCGACGCCGTCAGGTCGAGCAGGGCCTCGTCGACTTCGCGTCCGCTGACGTCGCGGATCAGCGCCTTGGCGTCGGCTACGGCTCCTGGTGCGGATTGCAAAAACGCCTCGATCAGCGGTTTGGTGGCGGCGTCGAGCGCGGGATTGATCTTGTGGATCAGACCGATGCGGCGGGCCTCATCCGCATCGAAGCGCTCGCCGGTCAGCATGTAGCGCCGCGCTGCCGAGACGCCGATCTTCGTCACTACGAACGGTGAGATCGTCGCGGGCGTCAGGCCCAGCCGCACCTCGGTCAGGCCGAAGCGCGCATCCGGTGCGGCGACCACAATATCGCAGCACGCCGCCAGACCGACACCCCCACCGAGGCACATCCCATGGATCAGGCCGATCAGCGGCTTCGGACAGGTGTCGAGCGTGTTGAGCATCTGCGCCAGCTTCAGCGCGTCGGCGTGGTTCTCGGCCTCGGATCGCTCGGCGGCGCGCTTCATCCAGGTGAGGTCGCCCCCGGCGCAGAAGCTTTCACCGGCACCGGAAAGCACGACGACGCGCACGGCGGGATTGTCGCACAGGACGGCAAAGGTCTGGCTCAGATCGGCAATCATCGCTTCGTCGAAGGCGTTGTGCCGGTCGGGTCGGTTCAGCGTGACACGGGCTATGCCCTGCGCGGAAATGTCGAGGGTCAGTGTGGACATGGCTACATCCTGAACACGCCGAATTTCGTCGGCTCGATAGGGGCGTTCAATGCGGCGGACAGGCCCAGGGCCAGCACCTTCCGCGTATCCGCCGGGTCGATCACGCCGTCGTCCCACAGCCGCGCCGAGGCGTAATAGGGATGCCCCTGCGCGTCGTATGTTTCGCGGATCGGGGCCTTGAACGCCGCTTCGTCGTCCGCCGACCACGTGCCGCCTTTGGCCTCAATGCCGTCGCGTTTGACGGTGGCTAGCACATTGGCCGCCTGTTCGCCGCCCATGACCGAGATTCGCGCATTGGGCCACATCCACAGGAAACGCGGATCGAAGGCCCGGCCGCACATGCCGTAATTGCCCGCCCCGTACGAGCCGCCGAACACCACCGTCAGCTTCGGGACATTGGCGCAGGCAACGGCGGTGACCATCTTGGCCCCGTGGCGGGCGATGCCTTCATTTTCGTACTTTTGCCCCACCATGAAGCCGGTGATATTTTGCAGGAAGACCAGCGGAATGCCGCGCTGACAGCACAGTTCGACGAAGTGCGCGCCCTTGACGGCGCTCTCGGAAAACAGCACGCCATTATTGGCGACGATCCCGACCGGCATGCCGTGAATATGGGCAAAACCGCAGATCAGGGTCTCACCGTAGAGCGCCTTGAATTCGTCGAAGTCCGAGCCGTCGACGAGGCGGGCGATGATTTCCCGCGCCTCGATCGGGACGCGTTTGTCGACCGGGATCAGGCCGTACAATTCGCGGGGGTCGTACAGCGGTTCGACGGGTTCGCGCAAAGCCAGCGCGTCCGGTTTGCGGCGGTTGAGATTGCGCACGATGCGCCGCGCGGTCATCAGGGCTTCGGCGTCGTTGGCCGCCAGATGATCGACCACACCGGACAGTTTCGCGTGGATATCGCCGCCGCCGAGGTCTTCGGACGAGACGACTTCGCCGGTGGCGGCCTTCACCAGCGGTGGGCCGGCGAGGAAGATGGTGCCCTGATTACGGACGATGATGCTCTCGTCCGACATGGCGGGAACGTAAGCTCCCCCAGCGGTACACGAGCCCATCACCACGGCGATCTGCGGGATGCCGCGCGCCGACATCTGCGCCTGATTGAAGAAGATGCGCCCGAAGTCGTCCTTGTCGGGAAACACCTCGTCCTGATTGGGCAGGTTGGCGCCGCCGGAATCGACCAGATAGATGCAGGGCAGGCGATTGGTCTGGGCGATCTCCTGTGCGCGCAGGTGCTTCTTGACGGTCAGGGGGTAGTAGGTGCCGCCCTTTACCGTCGCGTCGTTGCAGACCACGACGCATTCGGTGCCCTCGATGCGCCCTATGCCGGTGACGATCCCGGCAGCAGGCACGGCATCGTCATAGACCTCATGCGCCGCTAACGCCGACAGTTCGAGGAACGGTGAACCCGGATCGAGCAGGGCGTCGATGCGTTCGCGCGGCAGAAGTTTGCCGCGCGCTACGTGCTTTTGCCGCGCGGTTTCGGAGCCGCCGAACGCGATGGTCGCGGTCAGGGTGCGCAGGTCGGCGACCAGTCCACGCATGTGGGATGCGTTGGCGATGAACTCGGCGCTTTCCGTGTCGATCTGGCTGTTGAGGCGCATTACAGGCGTTTCCTTTAAGGGAAGCCTACGCTTCGCTTGACCATTGGTAAAATCGATAATAAAAATGAAGTGAATAGATATTGGCTATGAATGGATGCACACTTATTCATTCCTCCCTAGCTTTGCTGGGGAGGGGGACCGCGCCTGAAAGGCGTGGTGGTGGGGTGTCTTACTTTGCTTCAACGTCTGCTGTCGTCAGAAAGCAAGAACCCCCACCACCACATCTCATTCGCTTCGCGAACTCGTGCGGTCCCCCTCCCCAACAAGTTGGGGAGGTATAAGAACTGAGGCGCGTTTTGGAACCTTACCTTCTCCGTTACTTCCTCGCCGTCGTTGAAACCGGCTCCTTCACCAAGGCCGCGGCGGCGTGTTTGATCACTCAGCCGTCGCTGTCGGCGGGGATAAAGCGGCTTGAGGAACAGCTCGGCGTCGCCCTGTTCGAGCGCAACAACAAGCGCGTGTTCCTGACGTCTGCCGGGGCGCGGTTCCTGCCGCGCGCCAAGACGATCCTGCACGAATGCAATCTGGCGCTGGCCGAGCTCGCCGCGTCCGAACAGGCCAAGGTTTTGCGGCTGGGGGTGTTGCAGACCCTGCCGTCGGCATGGGTCTCAGGGCTGTTGAAAGGTTTTGCGGCAACGGGTGCGGAGGTGCGGTTCGACCTGTTCGACGGCACCGAACAGGAACTGCAAAACCGCTTCGATGAACGCGGGATAGATTACGCCCTGTCGATCCGCCGCGTCGATGATAAGGCCTCGATCCCACTCTATGACGAAGGCTATGTGCTGGCGGTTTCGGACACGCATCCGCTGGCCGGGGAGGCCTCCGTGCGCGGGGAGCAACTGGCCGATCAGCCGATGATCGTGCGCTCGCGCTGCGAGGTCCTGTCGGAAACCAGCCGCTATTTCACCGACCGCAATGTCAGGCCGCCGCTGGCCTATCGCACGGCAAACGACGAGCGGGCATTGAGCATGGTCGCGGCAGGCGTTGGCGCGACGGTCATGCCGGAAAGCTTTGCCGCGCAAGGTGTGGCGAAGGTTGCGCTGGAAGGGTTTGCGCATCGGCGGACGATCGCCTTGTTCACGCCGCGCTATAGTCTGCCGGGGCATCTGACCGAGGCGGGGAAGATGTTTGAGGCCTTCCTCTTATCCCCTCTCCCCGTAGGGGCGAGGGTAACTAAGCGGCATCCCCATTGCATCTGATCCCTCAAGCGAAGGCCGAGCGTTCCGTTGTGGGACGTTTGTGTGATCTTCAGCCAGCGGATTATCCACGATGTTCGAATTCGGTCGCGAACTGAGGCGCATACTGGGTCAGAACGGGCGTCACGAGCCCGATATCAGCCTCTATGAGCTGATGAATCTCGAACTCCTGATCAGTCAGGGGCGCGGCCTCGATATCGAAGGCGGCCGGGTCTCGACCAAGAACCGCTACGATCCGTACCTCGAATCGGCGCTGATCTGGCGCGAATATGCCCGCCGCACCGGCGATACCCTGGCCATGCGCAAGGCGACGACCGCCGCCGAAGCCGCCGGAAAAGCCGCCCGCACCGTCCCCGAAGCCGCACACGCCGCGCTGGTTCAGGCCGAAATCTGCGTGCTGGGCTACGACCTGTTCGAGACCGCCGAACTCTTGAAATCGGCGGAAACCCTGCTGGCCACGGGCCGTGCGGTGCTGGATAGCGAACCCGGCCTGATCGCCGCCTATACGCTCGCCGAGGGCCGGCTGGCGGCGCGTCTGGCCGTCCGGTCGGGCATCGGCGAAGAACTGGAACCGGCGCTGCTGGCCATGGCGCATCTGGACCGCGCTATCGAGCGCTTCGACGCGCAGGTCCGCCTGACCAAGGCCGCCCGCGACAAGATCAACGCCGCCGATGCCCGTATCGAGCGCGCCGATCTGCTGGTGCTGGTCGGGCTCGACCGGGGCGACAGCCGCCTGATCGGGGCGGTGATCCGCGACCTCAGTGCGGTGAAGGCCCGCCTCGATCCGGACTACGAGCCGGTGACCTTCAGCCGCGTCTCGCAGCGACTGGCAATGGCGCATGTGTGGATGGGGCAGATCGACGGCGTACCGCAGATGATCTCCGAAGGCATTGCCGCCCTGACGCCGCAGGAAGAGCTGATGTTCTACGAGCATTCGCCGGTCGACTGGGTCGTCAATACGCATTCGCGGGCGCTGGCCTTGCAGTCTCTGGCCGAACTGATCAATGAGGACGGCCTGTCGGAGCAGGCGCTGAAGGCCTACGATCTGGCCTTGGCAAAGCCGCTGCAAAAGGAACTGAGCCTGCGGGCGCAGATCGTCAACAACCGTGCCGGCTGTCTGGCGCGCCGCGCCGAGCTGAAGGGCGATCTTGTCTCGCTGGACGCTGCCGAGACGGCGTTCAAAAGCGAACTGCGTCTGGTGAAACCTGATGAGGACCCGGTCGGCTGGGCGATCCTGCAAACCAATCTGGGGCGGCTTTACGTGGCGCGCGGCGACATTACCGGCTTTATGATGGAACGCGCCGAGGCCGCCTATGCCCTCGAAGCGGCGCAGGAAATCTTCGTCGAACACGGCCTGATGGCGCTGGCGGCGACGGCGGAAGAGAACCTCAGCCGCGTCCGCGCCGCCGGTTGATCATGCCGACAAAAGCTTGCCGATCAGATAGTCGAGCTGCGCCGCGCTGAACGGTTTTGACACATATTCGTCCATGCCCGCGTCGAGGCACTTCTGCCGGTCGCCGGTCAGGGCATTGGCGGTCACCCCGATGATCGGGATCGCCTTGCCCTTGTCGCTGTCGCGGATACGGCGCGTCGCCTCGTAGCCGTCCATTTCCGGCATCTGAACATCCATCAGGATCAGGTCGAAGTCGGACGAGGTGACCGCTTCGACGGCTTCGCGCCCGTTGCGCGCCACCACGACCTCGAACCCTTGCGCTTCAAGCATGGCGGTGGCGACGATGATATTGCCCTCGTAATCTTCGGCCAGCAGGATGCGACCGCGAGCGTCGTCACGGCGGTCGGGGACTTCGGCCTCAGGCGTCTCTTCGTCCGGCGCGGCGGCGGACGCCACGGCCCTGGCCGCGAAGCTGACGGTGAAGCGGCTGCCCATGCCTTCGCGACTCTGCACCGTGATGGTGCCGCCCATCAGCTCGGTCAGCTGTTTGGTGATGGCCAACCCCAGTCCGGTGCCGCCGTAGCGGCGCGAAATGCTGGGGTCGGCCTGAGTGAATTTTTCAAAGATCTTGTCGGCCTGCTTGGTCGACATGCCGATGCCGGAATCGACGACGTCGAGGACGATGCGGCGCTGGCCCGTGCCGTCCGGCTCGCTCTTGACGAGGATATTGACGAAGCCCTCGTCGGTGAATTTCACCGCATTGCTGACCAGATTGGTGATGATCTGCTGCAAGCGCATCGGGTCGCCATAGATATCGAGCGTCGACCGTGGGGCGCTCTTGATATTGAGCATGATGTTCTTTTCGGCGGCGCGCACGCTCATGATCGAGCCGACCTCGGCGACGATATCGCCGACATTGACCGGCCTCGATTCGAGCACCAGTTCGTGGCTCTCGATCTTGGCGACATCGAGCAGGTCGTTGATCAGGTTGAGCAGCGAATCCGACGACAGGCGCAGGACGCTGAGGAGCTTTTTCTGCTTGTCGTCCAGCGGCGCGCCTCTGTCGAGCAGGGAGACGATGCCGATGATGGCGTTCATCGGCGTGCGCAGTTCGTGGCTCATATTGGCGAGAAACTCGCTCTTGGCGACATTGGCGTGTTCGGCGGTCAGGCGCTCGCCTTCCAGCACGACCTGCACGATGTTCTGCGCCGTTTCCATGTCGTCGCGCGTCCACGGCAGGCAGCGGTGCTGAACGGTTTCCTTCCACAGCTCGAAGGACGAGCGCGGCATCAGGCGGTAGCCGGCCTTGGTCTTGACCGAGGTCTTTTCCGGCGTGCCGGCCCAGCTCACCTGCTGCTGCTCGGAGCCGCGGAACCAGACGATATAGTCCTTCTTGGTCGTGCTGATCGGGGCGGCGAGGAAACCGCCTTTCAGGAAGGCCAGAGCGGGGACACCGGCGCAGGCGACATCGGCCTCCTGCGTCGAATAGGTGCCGCTGGTCTGGTCCTGCACCCAGTCGGCCAGGGCGTGGATCGTCTCTTCCGATGGCGTGTCGCCGAAGCGCAGCAGGCGTTTGCGCGTCATGACGGCCATACCGGTGGCGTTGAGCGCGCTGAGCGCCAGGGTCTGGCGGCCCTTGAGCAGTTCTTCGAGGTTGAAATCGGTCTTCAGTCCGGCGCTCAGGCGCTCGACGATCAGGTTGCGCCGTTCCTGCGCCTGACGGTCGCGCAGGCCCTCCATCGAGGAGAGCTGCGCCGAGAAGATATGGCCCATGATTTCCGACACCATGCGCACGCGGTAAGGGACGTGGTAGCCGACATTGTGGTGACAGGCGACCAGCCCCCACAGCTTGCCGTCCTGAATGATCGATACCGACATCGAAGCCGCGACGCCCATATTGGCCAGATACTGCACGTGGATCGGCGATACCGAGCGCAGGACGCTTAAGCTCATGTCGATCGGCTGATCGGTATCGGGGTGCAGCGGCGGGATGATCGGCACCGGTGCGTAGCTCACGTCGGCGATCTGACGGATATAGTTGGTCATGTAGAGCTTGCGCGCCTGCTCCGGGATATCGGAGGCGGGGAAGTGCAGGCCGCGATAGCTGGGCATGTATTCGGCCTTGGATTCGCCGACCACCTCGCCGTTCCAGTTCTCGTCGAAGCGGTAGAGCTTGACGCGGTCGAAGCCGGTCAGGTCGCGGATCTTGCCCGTCACGAAGTCGAACAGCTCCGGCAGGGTTGCGGCGTTGCGCAGGCCGACCGCGAAATCGCGCAGTTCGTCGTAGAAGAAGTCGCGCACGATCGCCTTCTTGTCGTCGACGATTTCAAGCTCAAGGATGACATTGTCCCCGGCACGGTGCGCCACGGCATCGAACCACAGGTCGTCGATCCTGATGATCGTCGACTGGATCGGCATCAGACTGCGTTCGACGATGATGTGGTGGATCTGCTCGGCCTGTTCCTTGCCGATGATGTCCTCCAGTCGGCGATTGAGCACGCTTTCGACGGACGACTGCGGCAGCCAGGTCTGGACATTGCTCGATACCTGAATGACGCGGCGGTCGTCGCCTTCCAGCACGAACAGCATCCCGTAGGGCTGGATCGAGCCCGGAATGTGGATCGGTTCGCGGGCGCATTCCTTCAGCGCGTCTTCCAGCTCGGTCTCGCTGAGTTCGATGCGGGGCTCAAGCTTCATGCAGGGTCTCTGTCGTCTGGAGGAGGGTCGTGTCGCAAAAATGGGCAATGGTCTCGAAGGCCGTGGCGGCGGCGGCGATGACCTCGTCGGCGGAGACCTTGGCAGCATGGTGGTCCAAGGCCGCGACGAAGCGCTTCCACTGCGGGCCGTTGTCGGTGCCGTACCCGGCGAAGAACCATTGGTCGACATGGGGTCTGAGGCCCAGTTGCCGCTCCAGATGCTTCGAGATGACGTGGCCGCCGAGCGTCGAGCCCTGCTTGGTATAGAGATAGCCAAGCCGTTTGGCGAGGCTATCGACCGGCGGATGATCGAAGGCGATCGTGCGGTGAGGGAGGCCCAGATGCCTCAGGTCGCGGCTCAGCCAGTCGAGGACCGGCGCATCGGGTACGTCGTCGGGCAGCGGAGTCGTCAAGGCCGCTTCGACGTGACGGTAGCAGGCCTCGAAGGCCTGAACGATGCGACCGAAGTCCGTGAGGGTCAGGGCCGGTCCGTCCGGCGACAGCCCGGCCAGCAGAGGATGCCGGTGCAGGGCGTCGTGCTGAGCGCGGGTATGGAGACGGAGGGCTTCGAGAAGACGCATACAGGGACCGGGCTCGGATTGTCGATAATGCCGCGGCTGACTGCGCGCATATTATATAAGGTTATGCCGCAAATATTATAAAGGAAAAATTAGGCAAGTGCGCCAAAGCGGATTTATGGCCTTTGCGTTTAGCTATTTGCCGCATTCCACGCCACATAGGCGTCCAGCGCCTTTTGCGGGTTGCGGCTGTACCAGGCATAGCCCTTTTTGCCCTGCTTTTCGACGTCGGCGACCGAGTCGTAGATGTTCTTTTCGCGGTCGCCGAAGATCGGTTTCAGCGTCTTCAGATCGAGATAGCGGCCCCAGATCGGCCTGGCGCCGGGCTTGTCGATAAAGCGGCGGGCGTCGATGGCCTCGACATACGTGAAGTCCATGTCGGGGATGGCGAGGCGTTGCAGGGTCGCGATACCGGTGTGGATGGCGGTTTTCAAGGCTGGCGACGGCGTCGATTGCTTCATCAGATAGAGCAACACCGCGCCGCTGTCGGTCGAGCTGAGCGACGGCATCTCGAAATTGCGCGCCGAACAGGGCGTCAGGGTCAGGGCGTCGTATTGCGGGGCCCAAAGCGTCGGCTGGCCGTCGATGATCACCTGCGTTTTGAGGAAAACCGCCAGCGCCTTTTGTTCGGCGGCGGCCAATCGCGTCTGCAAATCCTTGGGCAGAAAGGCGAAATCGCCCTGACCGGTTCCGGCGTCGCCGACGATCGAGGCGACCGAAATCATGGCATTGTCGTTGAGCGTCAGGGCGTCGTGGTAGCCGCCTTCGACCGGCCACACCTGCGGCCAGCCGCCATTGGGGAACTGTGCCTCAAGGAACCAGTTGAGGCCGCGAATGGCGGCGGCTTGCGCGGCCTTGTCGCCGGTCGCGGTGGCGACGCGAGCCAGAAACCGCGTCTCCATGATCGTGGCGCCATTGTCGGTGGTCCCGACATAGTGCCACTTCGGATCGGCGGGGATGTCGAAATCGCCGGCCGGTTTGACCGGTTCTTCGCCGATGACATAGGCCTGACCGCGCTGACGCGGCGGAGCGTTGCGCGGCTGGTTCTTACCCCAGCCGCCGGCGGGGGTCTGGAAGCTGAGGATATTGGCGGTGACGATCTTCGCTTCGTCGGAGGCGTACCACGCGTCGGGTTTATCCAGCGGCATGGTCGGCTTGCCGTTGCCGTCCTTGGGGTCGGCAGGGAATTCTTTGAGCCCGGTGCGCTCGGCGCGCAAGGCGGCCTTGTCCGCTGCCATTTGGGCCGCCGAGCGCTTGAGATAGGCCGTCCATGCCGCCCGCTCGGCCGCAGGCAGTTTGGCGATGCGTTCGGCGCTCAACGGCAGGAACGGCGTATTGGTGCCGATTTTCGCCGCCTGCGCCGCGACCGGCAGAAGGGGCATCAGCGCAAGGCTGGCGAGCAGATGGCGGCGGTTCATGGCGTTTTCCCTGAGTATTTTGATTTTTGCTATAGGTAGCATTACGCAGCGCAAAAGAAAATCCGTCCATGAAAATTGATTTCACCCCTGAATTTGTGCCTTTTTAAAGGATGGTTGCCAAAGAAAACAGTTCGGCATAGCCTCGCGCCTGTTCAATCAGGGTTGGGAGCCACCATGCACACCTCGCGTCGTTCGCTTATGGCGGGCCTTATGGCCGCCACGTTCTTCACCTCGCCGTCGTTGGCGGCGACCGCCGGACCGGATGTCGAGGTGCTGGCCTTCCTCGCGATCCGGCCCCTGACCGGGCAGACGGCGGCCAGCGTCACCAAACGCGCCGAGGCCCTCCTGGCGTTGTCGACCAAGCTGAAAATCGCCCTCGAAGCGCGCAAGGGACCGGCGACCGTCGCCGGGGATTTCGCCGCCTTCGATACGCTGGTCATGGTCCTGGGCGACGGCTCGAACGACATGTACCTCCTGTCGCAGACCGCGACCGACAAGGCCGTGCGCGACGCCGCCGAAGCCGTCCTGCCCAAGCTGTCGGACCTCGGCACCTCGATCTCTCTGTCGCGGCCGATCTATGATCGCCTGTCGGCCATTCCGCAGAAGGGATTGGATGCCAAGACCCTGTTTACGCTGCAAAAGGTGCTGACCAACTATAAGCTGGCGGGGGTCGATAAGGACGCCGCGACGCGCGCCAAGGTGACGAAGCTCCAGACCGAAATCACCGAAATCGGTATCAAGTTCGGCGCCAATATCCGCGACGACAAGGGCGATCTGACGTTCAAACCTGAAGATCTCAAAGGCCTGCCGCAGGACTATCTCGACGCGCATAAGCCCGGTGCCGACGGCCTGATCCACGTTACCTATGATTATCCCGACATCTTCCCGCTGATGGACTTTGCCGATGTGCGCGCCACGCGGAAAAAGGCCGTCACCGGCTTTGCCAACCGCGGCTATCCGGCCAACGAAGCCGTGCTGAAATCGCTGCTTGAGAAGCGGTATGAGCTGGCCACCACACTCGGCTATCCCGACTACGCGACCCTGATCACCGCCGACAAGATGATCGGCTCGCCGCAACGCGCCGCGCAGTTCCTCGACGACGTCAATGTCGCCGCCAAGCCCGCCGCCGATGCCGACTATGCCGAGCTTCTGGCCTTCGCCAAGACTGTCGATCCGTCGATCACGACGCTGGAGCGCTACGACAATTCGTACATGAGCAACAAGCTGCGTATCCAGAAATACGCCGTCGATGCCGAGGCGGTGCGGCAGTATTTCACCTACGATAAAACGCGCAAGGGCATATTCGGTCTGATCTCCGACCTGTTCGGCGCCGAGTTCAAGCCGTGGGCGACACCCGTCTGGGACAAGAGCGTCACGGCGTGGGAGCTGCACGATAAGGGCGGGGCTTTGATCGGCCGTTTCTATCTCGACATGCACCCGCGCGACGGCAAGTATAACCACGCGGCGCAGTTCCCGATCCGCACCGGCGTCAAGGGCAAGCAGACCCCCATCGGCGCGCTGATCTGCAACTTCCCGGCCACCGGCCCGATGGACCACGAGGACGCCGAGACCTTCCTGCACGAATTCGGGCACCTGATCCACAGCCTCTATTCCGGCCATACGCAGTATGCGAACCAGTCGATGGGCAATCTGCAATGGGACTTCATCGAGGCCCCGTCGCAACTGCTGGAAGAATGGACCTGGGACTACGATACGCTGAAAACCTTCGCCTCGAACCCGAAGGGCGAGCCGATTCCGAAGGCGCTGGTCGACAAGATGAACGCCGGACGGCGCTTCGGCGAACCGGGCAAGTGGAAGCGTCAGCTCGGTCTGGCGGCGGTGTCGCTCAACTTCTATAACCGCAAGCCGGACTTCGACCTCAGCCAGATGTACAACAGCCAGATCGCGCGCTATTCCAACTTCCCGCCGATGCAGGGGACGCACGACTATGCGGGCTTCGGGCATCTGGATGGCTATTCGGCGATCTATTACACCTATGTGTGGTCGAAGGCGATCGCGCTCGACCTGTTCACGCAGTTCAAGGCGCAGGGGATGCGCAACCCGGCGGTAGCGATGAAGTACCGCAAACTAATCCTTGAGCCCGGCGGGTCGCAGGACGCCAATGTGCTGATCCAGAACTTCCTTGGGCGGCCCTTGAGTCTGGAGGCGTTCAAGGCGGAATTGCAGAAGAAATAGGTTAGATACCCCTCCGTCAGCTTCGCCTTTGGCTCGCTGCCACCTCCCCATCATCGCTAACGCTCGATAGGGAGGAGGGCGTTTCAACACGCTCCCTCCTCCCTACGCAGTGGGGAGGTGGCAGCCCGCAGGGCTGACGGAGGGGTATGACTCAGACCTTCCCGACGCGCTCCAGAGCGACCGCATAGGCACCCGTCGCAACCTCGTCGGCATCGAGCATGATCTCGAACGCCGGAATGCGCAGGGCGCGGATACCCTGTTCGGCCAACCACTTATCCCGCATTTCATCGCGCACACGCCGGTCGTCTTCGGTGTGGTGAACGCCATCGACTTCGACGGCCAACTTGACCTCGGCACAGTAGAAATCCAGCACATATGGCCCGACCGGATGCTGCCGTCGGAAGACCAGATTGCCCGTGGCGCGACTGCGCAGCCTGACCCAAAGCCGTACCTCTGGCGGGCTCATGGCCCTGCGCTGTTGTCGGGCGAGTTCGTATTTCAGGCGGGATGTCATAAGCGAGAGCGTAGTGTGGAATTGCAACCTGCGCCATACCCCATTAATCATCGCCCGATATTGTCATTCTCTGGACGCCAGTTTACGATTGAGATGGATGGGGGAAAGATGATTACGTCAGCTATAGCGTTTATCGAAGCGTTGATGACAAGTCTTGCTCCGCATGTGTGGTGGCTGGTTGCGGTGGGGGGAATCTTTCTGGGACTGCTGATTATACGGCCTACGAAAGATCGGAATGGCGTGCGTATAAATCGTCAGATCTTCTATCCGGCAGCTTCAGAAGCCCAAATGGAAGCCGACCGCCTTTATCAAGATGCGACGGTATGGAAATTGCGCAAGGGGGAAAATCTGCCCTTGCTGCCACTCCCTACAAAATCAGATCAGGCCTATGCGGTGGTTTTGGCACTGGGGGAAAACCCGAATAACCGGGCTTACTATTATCGCAGAGGCGTCGAACGCGACGACCTTGAACTGGCCATGGCGGGGCTTCGTTTCGATACGCAGTATAGTTTGGCGCAGAGCCATCAGGATGATTTTATGATCCAGAGCGTTTACCAGACGATTGCCGGTGCGTACTGGGAACTCGGTAAAACTTTTCGGTCAAAAGACTGTCTTCAATTGGCTCGACTGGCGTTTCATTGGGCTCTGTCGCGGTCCCACGGCGATGCGGCGGCCCAAAGAACCGATAAAAGCATCCTTGCCGATCTCGTTAAACTGGCCGAGGACCGAAGGGCTCTGGAAACAGAGACCTGACTTACGCCGCGTGACCTTCGGCGCGGCGCAGGCGCCAGAAGCGGATCGTGCGCATCGCCGTTTCCTTCGGCAGGGCTTCGTACAGCTTGCCGTATTCCGAGGCGCGGCCCATCGCGTTTTCCTGCGTCGCCAGCATGATCATGGCGTAGGTCAGGAACAGCGACTTTTCGAGGTCGGCGGCTTTACAGGCAATGGCCAAAGCGTCGATCTCGCGCTTTTCGACCACGTGTTTCGCCGTCAGAAAATCGATGTCGGCCATGGTCGCCAGGGCGCACAGGAACCAGGTCGGGTTCGGGTCGCGCATATATTTGGCCAGCAGCGACGGGGTCAGCTTGTGGTTGGTATAAAGCGCTTCGACCTCGGCGCAGATCTTCTCATAGTCCGCCGGGAAGGAGCCGTTGGCGATGGCCACCGTGTTGCGGCTCTTCGACAGGGCCTGTTCGATCACCGACGGATCGAGCTTGGCGTTTTCCTGCATGATGCGTTCGCGCAGACGGGCTTCGACGACGAAATACATGTCGTTCATCAGATCCGCCGGCATGTCCTTGCGGTTGACGACGGCTTCGTGCAGGGCGGGGCTGGTCTGGGCGCGCTGGACGACGGCTTCGTTGGTCGCCCGCGACAGGCGCGCGCCATCGTTGCGCAGAAGGGTGTTGACGGTGGTGTCGTCGCCGCGCTCGACGATAACGCCCGACACCGATTCCGGCACGTCTTCGCGGCGCGAGACGGCGCGCAGGTGGTCCTGACCCTGGGTCGAGACGACGTGCAGCAGGTCGGTTTCCGACAGGGATTTCGAGCGCGTCAGGATCGGTTCGGCGACCGAAATGTCGTCCGAGGCCAGACGGCGCAGAAGGCCCAGAGGCGCGGTCTTGGCATTGGCCAGCTTCAGCGCGATTTCGGCGCGGACCACGGTTTCCATCTCGGCCGACAACTGGCTCATCACCTCGTCGTACAGCGCCATTTCCGGACCCGCGATCTCTTCGGGGTGCGACATGAAGACGTTGGTCACCTGACGCAGCAGTTCGCGGCGCTTGGCCGACGACGGTTCCTGAGCCAGTTCGATCAGATGGTTGAGCGTTGCGGACATGGAGGCGGCCCTATTTCTTAGAGGTATCTTGCGATGTGGGAACGGGCGCTTTTTGCACCTCGTCTTTGGCAGGCGTTTTGGGTTTGTCTTTGGTCTGAACCGTAGCCGGATCGAGCGCCAGTTCGCCACCGGCGTGCGGGGCGGGATCGGGCTCGTAGCCATAGGCGCGGTGCAAGGAGTAATAGCGCGGCGTTTGCGACGCATTGGTGGCGCGGCTGCCCGGGACGAAGGGCACGTAGGGGTCTTGCTCGACGGCCTGAGTGAGGGGTTCGCTTTCGGTCGCGGCGGCCAGTTTCAGGTCTTTTTCTGGGGCCTTTTTCGCGTCGGTCTTGGCCACGGTCTTAGCGGCGTCGGCTTGCTTGGCGACTTCCTTCTGAGCGGCAGAGACCGTCTTGGGATCGGGCTTTGGTTCGGCTTTTGCCACGACTTTCGGCACTTCCTTGCCTTCCAGTACCGGCGCGACCTTGCCAGCGTATTTGCTGTTGGCCGGCAGTTGATAGGTGCCGTCGGTCGCCGGTTTCGGCTGAGGGTTTACCTCAGGTTTGGGCGTTCCCAGCTTTTCGGCGGTGACGACCGGGGGCTTGGGCGTCGGCAGCGGTATCGGCGAGTCGATTTTCTTGACCGTCTCGACCGTTGGTGCGGCAATGATTTTCGGCTCGACCTTGGGTTCGACTTTTGGCTGAGGCGCGGCCTGAAGGCGGATATCAGGTTTGATTTCAGGCGCTTTCGGCTCAAACCGCGGTGTTGGGGCGGGCGTCCAGTTCGCGGTCAGTTCGACCGGCTTTTCAACCTTTTGAACCGCTTTTGGCTCAGGCTTAGGCTCTGGCTTCGGTTCGGCGCGTGCCTCTAATTTAGGCTGCGACTGCATTTGCGGCTGTGGCGCGGGCACCTGACGGGCGACCTGTTCGGTGGGGGCTTTGCCCTTGTTCGACCAGTTCAGTTCGCGGCGATAGGGATTGCCGACCTGACCATAGGGTGAGGGGGGAATCTGGAAGCCCTCGTTGCCGGTGGCGGCATTGGGCAGGGCTTTTTCGAATTTTTGAGCGTCGGGGGCCGGAGTAGTCTCGCTGACCGAAGACGGCAGGGGACGCTTGTTCGACCACGTCAACTGGCCCGGATTGGCCAGCGCGGAACCGCCCAGCACAAGGCCTATCCCCGTCAAAGTGACGGTCAGATACGGCGTGTGAAAGCGGTTCATCATAGGCTGGGGCCTTAAGCGGAGGTGTTGCAACCTCACGAGCTTAACCAAGACGATTTAATATTGACCTAATGGAACAGTGATTTTTTTGCGGTGACAGGATGCCGCATCAGGCGCGCAATCATAAGTTGAAATGATTTTCTATGCAGCCTTAACCATGTGCGTTATGGTGGTGCGCCGGGTAATTTCATCCGGTAGCTTAATGGAGAGCGCTATGAAACTTCGTTTCAGCGTCTCCGCTAGGTTGAGCCTCACAAAACTGATTGTCACCTGCAAATTGATTATCAGTCAAGTGAGACTCAAACTCTAAGCGGCGGGGTGAGGGGCCGTAAAGCCTCTCGCCTTGCCGTTTAGAGTTATCATATCCCACTCAAAAAGTCACGCGATTCTTATCCCCGTCTTTATCAGCGGTTGAGTGCCTCGCGCTTTTCCTCAAGCTCCAACCACTCCATCTCGCCGTTTTCGAGATCGGTACGGAGTTTATCCAGCGCCGTCATCAGCGCATCGAACTTTTTCGGATCACGCGCATAGAGGTTCGGATCGCTCAATGCCGCTTCGGTATTCTTGATCTCGGCCTGCCATTTCGGCATGAAGGCGTTGAGGTCTTCGAGGCGCTTCTGATCCTTATAGCTGAGCTTCTTGGCAGGCGCCTTGACCGGTGCAGCCACGGGTTTCGGTGCGGCTTTAACCGCCTTCACCGTCGGGGCCTTATGGCTTAGCTCCTCGAAAAAATCCGGGTTCTGACGCAGGAAATCCTGCCAGCCGCCGGGGGTTTCGACCGCGCGGCCCTTGCCGTTCAGGGCCAGCGTGGACGTCGCCAGACGATCGACAAAATCGCGATCGTGGCTGACCAGGATCAGCGTGCCGTCGTAATCCGACAGCATGTCTTCGAGCAGGTCGAGCGTGTCCATGTCGAGGTCGTTGGTCGGCTCATCGAGCACCAGCAGGTTGGTCGCCTTGGCCAGCGAACGGGCCAGTTGCAGGCGGTTGCGTTCCCCGCCCGACAGCGACTTGACCGGCTGACGCAACTGATTGTCGCGGAAGAGGAAGTCCTTGGCGTAGGCGGCGACGTGGCGCGGATTGCCCTGCACCATGATCTGATCCGAGCCGGAATTGGCCAGCGCGTCCCACAGGGTCTCGTCGCCTTTCAGCGTGTCGCGGCCCTGATCGAGATAGGCGACTTCCAGCGCGGTGCCGAGCTTGATCTCCCCGGCATCGGCCTCGATCTGCCCGATCAAAAGCTTGACGAGGGTCGATTTGCCCGCGCCGTTCGGGCCGACGATGGCCAGCCGGTCGCCGCGAATGATGCGGGTGGAAAAATCGCTGAGCAGAACCTTGTCGCCGAAGCCCTTCGAGACGTGCTTCAGTTCGGCGACCAGCTTGCCCGAGGTGCTGCCGGAATCGATGCTCATTTCCATCGTCTTGCCGAGGTTCTTCACCCGTTCGGCGGCGTCGGCGCGCATGGCGTTCAGCCGCGCGGCGCGGCCTTCGTTGCGCGTCCGGCGGGCGGTGATCGAGCTATAGAAGGTCTTGGTTTCGCGCTCGATGGCCTTTTCGAGACGGCGCAGGGACTCGGCCTGTTCCTCGACGATCTTGTCCGACCAGGCCTCGAAGTTGGTGTAACCGCTGTCGAGCCGCATGATCTTGCGGTCGTAGAGCCAGTAGCAGCGCTGGGTGACGCGCTCAAGGAAGGTTCTATCGTGGCTGACAATCAGGGCCGCGCCTTTGAACTGACGCAACTGGTCTTCGAGGGTCTCGATGGCGAAGATGTCGAGGTGGTTGGTCGGTTCGTCGAGGAAGATCAGATCGGGTTCTTCGGCAAAGGCCTTGGCCAGCGCCGCGCGGCGCTTTTCCCCGCCGGACAATGAGGCGCACTTGGTGTCGGGCGCAAGGCCGAAGGCGAACAGTTCGGCCTCGGCCATGTAGTGTTCGGCCCCGTTGGAGACCAGCCAGTCGAGCACGGTCTCGCCGACGGGCTCGGGTTCCTGAAGCACATAGGCGTAACGCAGGCCCTGCATGACGACGCGCTCGCCGGAGTCGGCGTCGATCAGCCCGGCCATCAGCCGCATCAGGGTGGATTTGCCCGCGCCGTTCTTACCGACAAGGCAGGCGCGCACGCCCTTGTCCAGCGCCAGGTCGACACCGTCGAACAGCGGGTTCATGCCGTCCATCAGGCGGACGTCTTTGAGGGCGATCAGCGGGGCTTTTTGGGGGGCACGTGCGTTCATGGCGGCGGTGTACAGGGTGAAAGGGATTTTGCAAAGCGCTTGATTTTATCCTCTGTCAAAGAGATAAGCCGCTTAAATCCTCCCCTGCGGAGCGGGGGAGGGGGACCACGAAGTGGTGGAGGGGGCAGGCCACAAGGTTTGCCCCCCTCCGTCTGCTCATTCCATTCGCAGCCACCTCCCTCGTACGCTGCGCTACAGGGGAGGATGAAAACCTCCATGACCCAACCCTTCTGGCAGACCAAAACGCTTGCTGAAATGACCGTACCTGAGTGGGAATCGCTCTGCGACGGCTGCGGTCTGTGCTGCCTGATCCGGCTGGAGGACGAAGACTCCGGCGAGATCATCCCCACCCGCGTCCATTGCAAGCTGTTCGACAGCCAGACCTGCGCCTGCGCCAACTATCCGCAGCGGCACACATACGTCCCCGACTGCATCAAGCTGACGCCGTACAACATCGAGGCGCTGGAATGGATGCCGCAGTCCTGCGCCTATCGTCGCCTGCACGAAGGCAAGGACCTGCCGCGCTGGCACTATCTGCTGACGGGGGACCGCGAAAGCGTCCACCGCGCGGGGGTGTCGGTGCGCGGTCAGACGATCTCCGAAGACGCGCTGGATGACCCGGAAGACGCGCTTGATTTTGCGGCGTTCGACCTGCTGGAAGACAAGACGGATAACGAGGAATAGCATCTTCTACTCCCCCGGCGTGCCGGGGGAGGTGGAAGCGAACGAAGTGAGCAGACGGTGGGGGGCTCGCGTAGAGGTCGCGAATATATCTGTGGCCCGATGAGCGCGGTGTCACGACAGAGAAGGCCCCTACCACCGCATCTAGCGCTTCGCGCGTCGTGCGGTCCCCCTCCCCGGTACACCGGGGAGGTATGAAGGGGGAAGCCTCACCTTTGTCCAAATAAAAAGCCGCGGCGAACCGCGGCTTGTTTTGGTTTTGAAACACTTAAATAAAAAGACGCAAACTAAAGTCGCGATGCTGAATACGCCCGCATCAAGAAGTTCCAATGACGTCGTTATAGGCGAATTGTGTGACAGTTTTTGCACCGCAGCGGATAAGCGCGACATAGGCCTGTCCCCGGCTCAGATAAGAATTATATAAATCCGATCAGAGGGTTGCGTTTTTATCACGCCCAAATCTCCCCGCACTCCGGCGGCGGCTTATTGTTGAGGCATGGAAAACGACACGCCTTTCAAACCCGCCGACCTCAAGGTCATCCGCCAAAAGCAGATCAGCCAGCTTATGACGCTGGCTGACAGCCTGATTAAGGATGCCGAACAGGCACCGTCGCTGAACGCGCTCAATCTGCTGGAAAAAAGGGCCAAGGTCGTTCTGGTCGTCGCCAAGGCGGCCGAGCAAATCCACAAAATGGTGGGCGATGACGGAGACAACGACATGGAAACCGACGAAACCGACGGATCTGGAGACGATCAGGACGCTCGCGAAAGCTGGGGACTCAAGCTTGAACGCAAGCTCTTTGGCATGGCTGAGCAACGAAGAAATTTCCTTCTGGCGGAAGCAGCAGAACAGCGCGACCTGGCGGCCCAAGATGACGGAGTGGGCGTTTTACGCGACCGAGGCCCAGACGCCGCCGCCGGGTGAGTGGCTGACCTGGCTGTTTCTCGGCGGGCGCGGCGCGGGCAAGACGCGCGCCGGGGCCGAGTGGGTCAAGTCGCTGATCGCCAAGGGGCTGCGCTTCGCCCTCGTCGGGCCGACCCTGCACGATGTGCGCGAGGTGATGATCGAAGGGCCGTCGGGCCTCAAGGCCATCGCTGACCCGAAAAATCGCCCGTCTTACGAGGTGTCGCGCAAGCGGCTGAGGTGGCCGAACGGGGCCGTGGCCTACGCCTATTCGGCGGAAGACCCGGAAAGTTTGCGCGGCCCGCAATTTCACTACGCCTGGGCGGATGAGTTCTGCGCCTGGCGGCAACCGGCGGAGGTTCTGGCGATGTTACGGATGGGGTTGCGACTGGGTAATGCACCGCAACTGTGCGTCACGACGACGCCGAAGCCGGGGCGGGCGCTGAAGACGCTGATGGCCGAAAAAGGCACGGTGATGACGCGGTCCAATACGGCGAGCAACTATTTCAATCTGGCCGATCCGTTTCTGGAGGGCCTGAAAGGGCTCTACGGCGGGACGCGGCTGGCGGCGCAGGAACTGGAAGGGCTGGTGGTCGAGGACGACCGCCGCGCCCTGTGGCGAGCCGAGGATCTCAGCCGCTGTCTGGGCAACCGGCCCCCGGCGTTCGACGATCTGGTGGTGGCGGTCGATCCGCCTGTGTCCAGCACGGGCGACGCCTGCGGGATCGTGGTCGCCGGACGACGTGACAATCGGGCCTATGTGCTCGAAGACGCGACCCTGTCGGGGGCCACGCCGCAGGGCTGGGCAGCGGTGGTGGCGGCGAAGATCGCCGAATACGACGCCCATCGCGTCGTCGCCGAAGCCAATCAGGGCGGCGACATGGTCCGTCAGGTGCTGGTCGGTGCCGGGTGCGACGCGCCGGTCGAACTGGTCCACGCCCGCGTCGGCAAACGCGCCCGCGCCGAGCCGGTCGCCGCGCTCTACGAACAGGGGCGGGTGGTCCATACGGGCCGCTTTGTCGCCCTCGAAGAAGAGATGATGGGGCTGGGGACGGAGGAGATGCGCCATTCGCCGGACCGCGCCGATGCGCTGGTCTGGGCGATCACGGCGCTGATGATCACGGGAAGAGCGGAGCCCCGGATGCGCAGATTATAGCTCCCTCTCCCTGTGGGGAGAGGGCTGGGGTGAGGGGGCTTCTGTCGGAGTCTTGGACTCCCCCTCACCCGGTGCTTCGCACCACCCTCTCCCCACGGGGAGAGGGGATTCATCGAGGACATTATGCCTGATTTTTTCAACACCCTTTTCGGGCGGCGACCTTCTGTGCCCGAAACCAAGGACTCGCAAACCCGCGCCCTGATCGCCCTGACAGGGCAGGGGCGGGCGCAGTGGACGCCGCGCGAATATGAAGCCCTCGCCCGCGAAGGCTTTGCGAAAAACGCCGTCGCCTATCGCTGCGTGCGGATGATCGCCGAAGCCGCGGCGTCGGTGCCCTTGCGCGTCGATTGCGACGGGCGGCACGACACGGCGCATCCGCTGGCAGCGTTGCTCGAACGCCCCAACGCCGAACAGGGCGGGGCCGATCTGCGCGAGGCGCTCTATGCCTCGCTGCAAACCGCCGGCAACGCCTATATCGAGGCCGCCGAAATCGACGATCAACCGTTCGAGCTGTGGGCCCTGCGGTCCGAGCGCGTGCAGGTCGTGCCCAATGCCAAGGGCTGGCCCGAAGCTTACGACTATAAGGTCAGTGGACGGACGACGCGGATCGCCCGCGATGAGACCGGCTGGCTGAAGGTCCTGCACCTGAAGCTGTGGCACCCGCTCGACGACTGGTACGGCTTTTCGCCGCTGGAGGCCGCAGCCTTTGCTATCGACGTTCACAATGCGTCGGGGGCCTGGAACAAGGCCCTGCTCGATAATGCGGCGCGACCGTCCGGGGCGCTGGTCTATGGCGGCAAGGCGTCGGATCGCCTGAGCGCCGAGCAGTTCGAACGGCTGAAGACGCAACTGACCGAGGATCATGCCGGGATCGATAATGCCGGGCGGCCTCTGTTGCTCGAAGGCGGGCTCGACTGGAAGCCGATGTCGCTGTCGCCCGCCGACATGGATTTTATCGAAGGCAAGCACGCCGCGGCGCGCGACATCGCGCTCGCCTTCGGCATCCCGGCACAGCTGCTGGGGATCCCAGGCGACAATGCCTACGCCAACTACCGCGAGGCCAATGCCGCCTTCTGGCGTCATACGGTCCTGCCGCTGGTCGAAAAGACGACGCGGTCGCTGTCGAACTGGCTCAGTCCGAAGTTCCCCGGCGCGCGTATCGTCGCCGATATCGATGGCCTGCCCGCCCTGTCGGCGGAGCGCGAGGCTTTGTGGGCGCGGCTGGAGGCCTCGACCTTCATGGACGCCAGCGAAAAGCGGCGTCTGGCGGGGTTGAGCGCCGTAGCCGCCCAACCCTCCGACCACGGAGATTCATATGAGTGAGATTTTCACCGGCGGGGTGATCATGACGATCATCCTGCAATCGGCGGCGGCTTTGATGTGGTTCGGGCGCGCCGGGGCGAGGCTCGACACGCTGGAGGCGCGCTTTCAGCAGCAGGCCGGGGTGGTCGAGCGACTGGCGCGGCTGGAAGAACAGGCGCTGGCCACACGCGCGGCTCTGGCGCGGATCGAAATCAAGCTGGACGAGGCGCGCATATGATCATCGAAGGCTACGCCTCGCGGTTTTACGAGCGCGATCTCAACGACGATGTCGTCGTGCCGGGGGCCTTTCGCGACAGTCTTTTGCGCACCGGGCCGGAAGGCGTGCGGATGCTTTACCAGCACAAGGTCGCGGCCCCGATCGGCGTCTGGGATGAGGTGGTCGAGAACGAGACCGGGCTGTTCGTCCGGGGCCGGATTATCGACGCGACGCCCGAAGGTCGCATGGTCATGGCCTTGGCTGAGGCGGGTGTGATCGACGGTCTGAGCATCGGGTTCCGCACCGAAAAGAGCCGCTTTGACGAAACCGGGCGGCTGCGCGTTCTGAGCGCCGTGGCCCTGTGGGAGGTGTCGCTGGTGACGTTTCCGATGCTGAGCAGCGCGCGGTTCAGGCGCGTTCAAGAAGAATACCCCCTCGCCCCTATGGGGAGAGGGCTGGGGTGAGGGGGCTGCCATAGGCGTCCCGGACTCCCCCTCACCCGGTGCTTCGCACCACCCTCTCCCCAAAGGGCGAGGGGATTTAGAAGGAGACTTATATGAACGAAACGAAACACGTCACCGCCTCGACCGAGGTCAAGGCGGCCTTGCACGAAGTCCTGTCGGCCTTCGAGGCCTTCAAATCGGCCAATGATCAGCGCCTCGACGCGCTGGAAAAGAAGCAGGGCGACGGCCTGCTCGACGACAAGGTCGAGCGCATCGACCGCGACCTCAATGCCGCTCAGGCACGCCTCGACCGCCTGCTGAGCCAGAAGGCGCGCCCGGATATCGCCGCCGCGCAACCGGATCAGACCGAGGCCAAAACCGCCTGGGACGGCTATATGCGCTCGGGCCGCGTAACGCTGGAACTGAAGGCCGGGCTGTCCACCGCGTCGGGTTCCGGCGCGCTGGCACCCTATGAGACCGAGCGCTTCGTCGAACGCCGTCTGGCGCAGGTATCAGTAATGCGCTCGCTGGCCACCGTCCGCACGGTCGGCGCGGCAACATTCAAGAAACCGGTCTCGACCGCCGGCGTCGTCGCGGGCTGGGTCGCCGAGGCCGCCGCACGTCCGGAAACCGATCCGGCGACGCTGGCGCTTCTGGAATTCCCGGCGGCGGAGCTTTATGCGTCTCCGGCGGCCACGCAGGCCCTGCTCGACGACAGTTTCATCAATCTCGACGAATGGCTGGCGTCCGAGATCGAGGACAGCTTTGCGGCACAGGAAACCGAGGCCTTCGTCATCGGCAACGGCACCAACAAGCCGAAGGGGTTCCTCAACTACACGACCGCCGCCAACGCCTCGGCGACCTGGGGGCAGATCGGTCATATCGTGTCGGGCGCGGCGGCGGATTTTGCGTCGTCCGGCCCGGTCGATGCCCTGATCGACCTGACCTATGCGACCGAGGCCAAGTATCGTCCGAACGCGCACTTCGTCATGAACCGCCGCACGGCGGCCAAGATCCGCAAGTTCAAGGGTTCGGACGGTCAGTATATCTGGCAGCCATCGACGCAGGCGGGGCAATTGCCGCAGCTGCTCGGCTATCCGGTGCAGGAGATCGAGGCCATGCCCGATGTCGGCGCGAGCACCCTGCCGGTGGCGTTCGGCGACTTCGCCAAGGGCTATCTGATCGTCGATCGCGCCGGCCTGAGCGTGCTGCGTGATCCCTATTCAGCGAAACCGTACGTGTTGTTTTATACGACCAAGCGCGTCGGCGGCGGCGTGCAGAACTTCGACGCGATCAAGGTGCTGAAGATCGCGGCGTCGTAACTTCCTTCTCCCTGAGGGAGAAGGTGGTTTCCGCAGGAAGCCGGATGAGGGGGCAACGATGGTTCCCCCGGCCTCCCCCTCACCCGGTGCTTCGCACCACCCTCTCCCCATAGGGGAGAGGGGATTTAAGGAAATCTCTCATGTCAGACCCCGTTTCGCTCGCTGAAGCGAAGCTTTTCCTGCGCGTGTCGCACGACGACGAAGACGCGCTGATCGCTGCGCTGGTGGCTGCGGCCAAGGCCCGTCTGGAAGCCGCGCTGGGTATTGTACTCGATGTGAATTCCGCCGCGCCGTTGCGGCTGGCGGTCCTCGATCTCGTGGCGCGGGCCTATGCCGTGCGCGGCGAGGGCGAGGTGTCGCTGGACGGCCTTGAGCCGTGGATCGCCCCCTATCGCGAGGTGCGGCTATGAACCCGCTTAAGGCCGCCGATCTGAAGACCCCGGCGAAAATCTACCGCCTGATCCGAACGGAAACCGTATACGGAGGATCGAACCAGGCGCCGCAATATGAAGGCACGATCTGGGGTGATTTTCAAACGGACGTGCCGCAGGAATCGCAAGAGTTTGAAGGTGAAACCCTGATCCGTCAGTATGCGGAATTCACCTGTCGATCGGCTTCGGGCATCGAACGCGGCGGTTATCTTAAAATCCGCGGACAGGACTGGACGGTCTTGTCTATCGACGAAGACCAGAACGGGACCGTGCGCGTGCGTCTCGGGCGGGTGCACTGATGGCGCTCGATCCTTTACGCGACGTGCAAAAGGCCCTGATCGCGCACCTGAAAAGCCAGCATACGCTGAAGGTCTGGCTCGGCAACATGGTGCGGATTTACGACGACGTGCCGCCCGATCCGGTCTTTCCGTATGTCGCTCTGACGCGTGTGGAAGCGCAGGCCGTCAGCGGTGCCGATACGGCCACCGAACAGGTCATTACCCTGATGGCGGTGTCGCGTTTTTCCGGCACCGAAGAGGCGAGAGCCATCGCCTTCGAACTGCGCGTGGTGCTCGATCAGGCGGCGCTGAGCCTCGACGATCAGCATCTGGTCTCGGTGCGCGTCAGCTATCTCGATGTGTTCCGGAGTGCCGACAAGCGGTCGATCTACGGGCTGGTCCGACTGCGGGTGGTCACCGAGGCCAACCCTATCTAGGGCGGGTCTGCAAAGCGCCGTCTTTCTGCGCGTTTCGGCTCGTGTACAAAAGTACACGTCGCCTTCAATGCTCAAAAGCCAGCCCTTTTCGCCGCGCCCTAGCGGGTTGGCGTTCTTCGTTTGAAAGGAGACTCATATGGCCCTGCAAAAAGGCCGCGACATGCTGCTGAAAATTCATGACGGTACGGCTTACGTTACCGTCGCGGGCCTCAGGGCGCGCACCGTGTCGCTCAATGCAAAGACCGTCGATGTCACCGACTCGCAAAGCCCCAATGGCTGGCGCGAACTGATGGCCGGGGCGGGTGTCAAGGCGCTCTCGGTGTCCGGCTCCGGTGTCTTCAAGGACGCCGCGTCCGACGCCGTGATGCGCGAAGCCTTCTTCGCCCAGACGGCGCGAAACTGGCAGATCATCGTGCCGGATTTCGGACAGTTCAGCGGCGCGTTTTTGATCGCCTCGCTCGACTATGCCGGCGATCACGACGCCGAAGCGACCTTTGCCCTGACGCTGGCTTCGGCGGGGGAGGTGACCTTTGTCAGCCTCTGATACACCCCTCATCAATAAAGCGCGTGGCGAAGTCGTCGCCTGTATCGGCGGCAAGGATCTGCGCCTTTGCGTCACGCTGAAAGCTTTGGCGGAACTCGAAACCCATTTCGACGTCACGGGCTTCGAGGCGCTGGCCGCCAAACTGGCGACGATGGGCGCGAAGGACGTCTGGGCGGTACTCAAGGCGCTGGTCCTCGACGAGATCGAACTGCCGGTTCTGCACATCAGTCTGGCTGAGGCCATCGAGGCTATCGTCGCGGCGTTCCGCGCAATGAATGATGACTAGAGCGCATTCCGAAAAGTGTGAAGCGGTTTTCGGAAACGAATGCGCGACAAAAAAATGGGCCGCGATGTTCCGGCTGGGCGTGGTCGAACTGCGCCTGTCGCCCGACGCCTTCTGGCGTCTGAGCTGGCGTGAATGGCTGTGGCTGACCGCGCCGCCGGAACAGGCGGTGCCGCTGGATAAGCGGGGCCTGACCGACCTGATGACCCTTTTTCCGGATGACGAATATGAACAGTGAACTGGACGGCTTGACCGCCCAAATCAACGAAGCGGCGGTCGCCTTGCAGGCCCTTAAGGGGCCAGCGCAGGAATCCGCCGACGCCATAGATCAGGCGTTTTCGAAAGCCGGATCGTCTCTGGCGCGGTCGTTGAGCCGCGCGGCGAAGGACGGTGAGATCAGCCTGTCGGAACTGGCGTCCGCGATCATCAACGCCGTCAATGCAGCAGCGGGATCGTCCGGCAGCGGATCGTTAGCCAGCGTTTTGGGTGACGTGTTGAACGGAGCCTCGAAGGCCTTTTCCGGCGCGCGCGCCGATGGCGGTTACGTCACGGCGGGCGGGTCTTATCTGGTCGGCGAGCGTGGGCCGGAATGGTTCCGTCCGGCGACCTCGGGCGAGATCGGCAGCGGTGGTGGCCCGACCGTCAATGTGTCGCTGAACATCGCGGGCGGGGCCGACAGCCTCGTGCGGTCGGAAGCGCAGATCGCGGCGGCTTTGCACCGCGCCGCCAGATTAGGGAGCCGGTGATGTTTCACGACGTCAGTTTTCCCGCGCGTCTGGCCTTTGGGTCGGGGGCTGGGGTCGAGCGGCGGACGCAGATCACGACTCTGGCGTCGGGTCATGAGCAACGGATCAGTCCCTGGGCGCAGGGTCGCCGCCGGTATCTGATCGGGGCAGGGGTCCGCTCGCTGCACGACGCGGCGGAACTGCTGGCCTTTTTCGAGGCACGCGAAGGTCAGTTGTACGGCTTCCGCTTCAAGGACTTCGCCGATTTCAAGAGTAGTGCGGTCAATGCGGCGGTAACGGCGACGGATCAGGTGATCGGCACGGGCGACGGCGCGCGGACGGTGTTTCAACTGACCAAGGCCTATGGCGGCGTGACGCGGGCGATCGCTAAGCCGGTCGCGGACACGGTCAAGGTGGCACTGGACGGCGTCGTCACGACCGCCTTCAGCGTCGATCACACGACGGGTCTGGTAACGTTTTCAGCGGCCCCGGCGGCGGGTGTCGTTATCCGCGCCGGGTTCGAGTTCGACACGCCGGTCAGGTTTGATTCCGACCGACTGGACCTGACGCTGGAAGGCTTCGACGCCGGCCGCGTGGCGGCGGTGCCGCTGGTCGAGATCAGAGTTTAACCCCCTCTCCCCGCAGGGGCGAGGGGAAGGAGCATCATGCGACATATTCCGGAAACGATAAGTGCGGCATTGGTGCAGGGCGCGGTCCGTTTCTGCCATGCGTGGATCATCACACGCAGCGATGGTGAGCGTTTGGGCTTTACCGATCACGACCGCGACCTGACTGTGCTTGATGTGGTCTGCAAAGCGGCCACCGGTCTGACGCAGGGCGCGGCATCTGTGGATCTCGGCATGGAGGCGTCGGACGCTTCGGTGTCGGGCGTGCTGACCGCCGACGCGCTCGATCCTGCCGATATACGCGCAGGGCTTTATGACGGCGCGGCGGTCGAGAGCTTCGTCGTCGAGTGGTCCAGCGGTGACCCTGTGACGATGGGCGCGGGGACTCTGGCGCGGATCGAAGCGCGCGGCGGGGTGGGCGCGGGCTCAACCTTCGTCGCCCACGTCGAAGGCGCCGCGGCCAGACTTCAGCGCGTTATAGGGCGGCGGTTTACACCGCTGTGCGACGCCGTGTTCGGCGATGCGCGGTGCGGCGCGATGGGCGACGGGCCGTGCGACAAGCGCTATGCGACCTGTCACGGCGTACACGGCAACGCGCTCAATTTTCGTGGCTTCCCCGACCTGCCGGGTGAGGATTTTGTCACGCTTTACCCCCGTTCCGGCGACGTGATGGACGGGCGGTCACGGTCAGGGGCGGGTCGTGCGTGATCTGGTTTTAGCCGAGGCGCGGTCGTGGATCGGCACGCCCTATCAGCACCGGATGAGCCTCAAAGGCGTCGGCTGCGATTGTCTGGGGCTGGTGCGCGGCGTGTGGCGCAGTGTGCAGGGCGAAGAGCCATGGGACCTGCCGCCCTATACCGGCGACTGGGCCGAGATCGGCGGCCGTGAGGTCTTGCTGGACGGTCTGGCGCGCTATCTGATGCCGGTCGCGGTGGGTGAAGCGCAGGCCGGTGACGTGCTGGTATTTCGACTGAAACCCGGCGCCGTCGCCAAGCACGCGGCGATCCTCAGCGCCGGCGATATGGCCGATCCGAGGTCCGCTCTGATCCATGCCTATTGGAGCCATGCGGTCGTCGAGACCTGGCTCGGGACGTGGTGGCGACGGCACGTGGTTGCGGCGTTTAGGTTTTAACCCCCTCTCCCTGTGGGGAGAGGGTTGGGGTGAGGGGGCTGCCATCGGCACCCCGGACTCCCCTCACCCGGCCAAAGACTAAAGTCTTCGGCCACCCTCTCCCCATAGGGGCGAGGGGAAAGGAATCTATGGCACAGGTTATTCTTACCACCATCGGTACAGCTCTGGGCGGGCCGGTCGGTGGCATCATCGGCTCGACTCTCGGGCAGGCCATCGACCGTACTGTGGTCAATGCGCTTTCGCCCGTCCGGCAACTGGGCTCGCGGCTGGAAGGCGTGCGCGTCGCGTCCGCGGATCAGGGCGCGCCGATCAAGCAGGTCTATGGTCGCGGACGCGTGGCGGGGACGATCATCTGGACGGCGCGGTTGAAGGAAAACCGCTCGACCACGCGCGCGTCGAAATCGTCGCCGAAGACCGAGTCCTACGCCTATAGTTTGTCGTTCGCCGTGGGTCTGTGTGAAGGCCCCATCGACGGCATCGGGCGCATCTGGGCCGACGGACAATTGCTGGATCAGTCGGCGCTCGCTTACCGGCTCTATACCGGCAGCGAGGACCAGATGCCGGACGCCCTGATCGAGGCGATCGAAGGCTCGGCCCCGGCCTATCGCGGTCTGGCCTATCTGGTGTTCGAAGACTTGCCGTTGGCGGCCTTCGGCAACCGCCCGCCCAGCCTGTCGGTCGAGGTGTTCCGCAGACCGCCGGGTGACGGTCTGGAGACTCTGATCGACGGGGTCTGCCTGATTCCCGGCGCGGGCGAATTCGTCTATGCGACCGCGCATAATGCCGTGCTCGAAGGCCTCAGCGGCGCGCGCTGGGAGACGCAGAACAGCACTGACGGGCGACCCGATTTTCTCGTCGCGCTCGATCAGCTTCAGGCACAGCTGCCGAACGTCAAACGCGTCAATCTGGTGGTGAGCTGGTTCGGCGACAGCCTCGATGCGGGCGTGTGCCAGATCAAACCCGGCGTCGAACAGCGCGACAAAAAGACCAAGCCGTTGCACTGGTCCGTGGCGGGGCTGAACCGCGCCGAGGCGCATTTGATCAGCACGCTGGATGACCGTCCGGCCTATGGCGGCACGCCGTCGGATCAGACAGTGGTCGATGCCATCCGGGCGTTGAAAGCGCGCGGCTATGCGGTCACGCTGGTGCCGTTCATCCTGATGGACTGCGCCGGTTTTCCGTGGCGCGGACGGATCACGTCAGGCAGCGATGTGGCGGCGTTTTTTACCAACGAATGGGGCCTGAACCGCTTTGTCACACATCTGGCGGCACTGGGCGTCGAGGCGGGTGGCGTCGATACGGTCCTGCTCGGTTCCGAACTGCGCGGGGTGACCACCGCACGCATCGGCGGCACCTATCCGGCGGTCGCGGCGCTGAAGGCGCTGGCGGCGGAAGTCCGCGCCATCGTCGGGGTGGAAACGCAGATTTCCTACGCCGCCGACTGGAGCGAATATTTCGGTCATCAGGCGGGCGGCGCGGTGCATTTCCACCTCGACCCGCTGTGGGTCGATGCCAATATCGATTTCGTCGGCATCGACTGGTACGCGCCGTTGACCGACTGGCGCGACGGCGAACATCTGGATGCGGAGGTCGCGGATTCGATTTACGACGAGGCCTATCTGACTTCACGGATGCGCGGCGGCGAGGGCTTCGACTGGTACTATGCGTCGGAGGAGGATCGCGACGCGCAGATCCGTACACCGATCATCGATGGCTCCTCCCATGGCGAAGACTGGCTGTTCCGACCTAAGGACGTCCTGAACTGGTGGGCGAATGCGCACCACGACCGGCCAGATGGGATGCGTTCTGCGACGCCAACCGCGTGGGTGCCACAATCCAAGCCGGTTCGGTTCATCGAGTATGGCTGCGGGGCCATCGACAAGGGGCCGAACGCGCCGAACCTGTTCCTCGATCCGAAGTCGTCGGAAAGCGCTGTGCCGCCGTACTCGACCGGTGAACGCGACGATCGGGCGCAGCGGGCTTATCTGACGGCACTGGCCGAGTTTTATAACGATCCCGCCAACAATCCGGTCAGCATGGTCTACGGCGCGCCGATGCTGAGTGGTATGGATGTGTGGTGCTGGGACGCGCGGCCCTATCCGGCCTTTCCGCAGAAATCAGAGGTGTGGGGCGACGGCGACAACTGGCGCACGGGCCACTGGCTCAACGGGCGCATGGGCGGGGCCTCGGCTAAGCATTTGCTCACCGCAATAGCCGCTCAGGCCGGGGCGGAAATTGACGTGTCGTCGTCGTCGGGCCAGATCGACGGCTACGTCATCGAACAGCCGATGCGCGCGGCGCAGGCTTTGGAGCCGGTGCTCAGTTATCTGGGGCTGGAAATCGCCGACCGGAACGGGCTGATAGTGGTCGCCGATAGTACGGCGGTGGAGCTGTCGCGCGATGATCTGGCGTTCCATGACCGCGATCCGGTGCTGGCACGGCGCGATCTGATGGAGGTTCCGGGTGCGCTGATCCTGCGCTGTTACGACCTCGACCGCGACTATCAGGTGCAGGCGGTCCATGCGCGCGCCGACACGGCCGGCGGCGACACGCTGAGCCTCGACCTGTCGCTGGCTCTGACGGCGGCACAGGCGCGCGACTTTGCCGGTTACACGCTCGCTCAGGCGCAGGGGGTGCGCGAAAGCCTCAGTGTCGATCTGTCGCCCGCGCAGGTCCTGCGCTTTGAAATCGGCGATGCGGTGGCGTTCGAAGGCGTGAACTATCGCATCAGTGGGATCGACCTGTCGGAACGACCTTCGGCGCTGCTGACGCCGGTGCCGTCGTCACGGGCGGTGGTGTCGGGCGAACCTTCGGGCGGTGGTGAAGGCGTTATTACGCCGATCTTGAGCGGTTTCACCCTGCTGGAACTGCCGTGTTTCGGGGCCGATGAGACCAATACGCGGCCCATTCTGGTCGCCTCATCCGCGCCGTTTATGGGCGTCGATATCTACGCCGGAGCCAGTGAGAGCGCGCTTCGTCTGCGCGGTCAGGTGCGTCAGGCGGCGGGCATCGGCGAGACGCGCATGGCGCTGGCGGCGGGGCAATCGGGGGTGTGGCTCCGTGAGGCCCTTCTCGATATCTATCTCGAAGGCGAAGCCCTGCAATCGCGCGCCGAGGCCGATGTGCTGGGCGGCGAGAACTTCATCTGCGTTAAGGGCGATGAGTGGGAGATCATTCAGTATCGCGAGGTCGTGCCGCTGGGGCCGCGTCTTTATCGGTTGCGCGGGCTATTGCGCGGGCAATGGGGCACGCGGGCGTTTGCCATCGCGGATGGTGCGGCGGTCGTTCACCTGCCTGCGGATTTTACGCGCGCCGAGATGTCCAACGACGAAGTGGGTTTGCCGCGTCTGTGGCGGGCCGGTCGCAGCGGTTTCGGCGGCGCGGCGGACGGTGCCATCGAGGTCGAAGCGGTGTGGACCGGTCTGGCGCTCAGACCGCGCGCCCCGGTGCATGGGCGGGTGCGGCGCGAGACCGACGGGCTGGCGATCCGCTGGCTGCGGTGCGCGCGTTACGGCGGCGACCATCTCGATCTGGAACCGCCGATGGACGAGGCGGCGGAGGTCTATCGTTTGCGCTTTTATCAGGGCGAGACCCTGCGTCGTGAAACCGAGGCGATGGAGAGCCGGTTCGTCTATGGCGACGATCTGCGCGCGCTCGACTATCCGGGTGGGTTTGATGCCGAAAGCCGCCTTGAAATCGTTCAGAAATCGACTACATCCGGCTATGGTCCGCCGTTGCGCGTCGGTTTAATGACTTGACTTGAGGCCTGTCCTTCGCCAACGGCTATTCGCTTAAATACTCCCCCACCTGTGGGGGAGGTGGCGCGTAGCGCCGGAGGGGGGCCTTAACCGGCCCTGAGTGTGTCGCGGCAAAGGCCCCCACCACCACTCCGGCTCCGCCGTCGCGGTCCCCCTCCCCACAAGTGGGGAGGTATGAGTGGTATGGAGGTTGGAACTTGGCTGGCGATCCTTATGCTGAATTGGGCGTGCCGCGGAGCGCGAGCGCGGACGATATCCAGAAGGCGTTCCGCAAGCTGGCCAAGGAACTGCACCCCGACCGCAACCCCAATAACAAGGCCGCCGAGGACCGCTTCAAGCGCGTGTCGGGGGCGTTCGACCTGCTCAAAGACCCCGACAAGCGCAAGAAGTACGACGCGGGTCAGATGGATGCCGACGGGCGCGAGACCCACCGTGGGTTTGGTGGTGGAGGCGGTGCTTCCGGCGGCTATGGCCGCGGCGCAGGTGGTAATTTCGACGGCGTCGATCTGGACGATATTTTCGACATCTTCGGCAGCGGTAGCCGTCGTCAGGGCAATGCGGGCGGTGGCTTCGGTGGCGGGTTTGGCGGTTTCGGCGGCGGTGGGGCCAATCCCGGCGGTTTCGGTCAGGCCGCGAAGGGCAATGACCTGAAAATCCGGCTCGATATCGACCTGATGGACACGATTGCCGGCAATACGCGCCGGGTGCAGTTCACCGATGGTCGCACGGTCGACGTCAATATCCCCAAGGGCGCCAAGGACGGCCAGACCCTGCGCCTCAAAGGGCAGGGGGCGGCCTCACCATCAGGGCGCGGGCCGCACGGCGATGCGCTGGTCGAATTGACGCTCCGCCCGCACCCGGTCTTCCGTCCGGAAGGCAACGATCTGCATATGGACCTCTATGTGGCGATCCCCGACGCAGTGCTGGGTGGCAAGGTGCAGGCTCCGACGCCTGACGGTCCGGTCAATGTGACCATCGCCAAGGGCTCCAATTCCGGCGGGGTGCTGCGTCTGAAAGGGCGCGGCGGTTTCGATGCCAAGACCAATGCGCGCGGCGATCTGTTCGCCAAGATCGTGCTGGCGCTGCCGGATAAGGTCGATGACGATTTCGTCGCCTATGCCGAGGACTGGCGCAAGGATGCGCCCTATACGCCCAGCCATCCGGCGACACGCAAGCGGTAAAACGAAATTATATTGTTTTGTAAACTTATAGTGCTTATATAGACATTAGCAGTTGGGAGGCTCGCCGATGCGAGCCGTTGGGGCCTATTGCTCCTCCCGGCTGCCTTTGGATATTTTAATGTATCTATTGTATCTCGATGATTCCGGGTCAGTTCAAAACGCTGAAGACAGCCATATTGTTTTAGCTGGTTTAGCAGTTTTTGAACGAAAGCCCCATTGGTTCTCACAAGAATTAGATCAAATTGCTCGACGCGTATGGCCAGATAATCCTGCTGGATTGGAGTTCCGTGGCAATGACATTCGGGGTGGCAAGAAGCAATGGCGGGGAATTGAAAAAGATCAGCGCCTCGCGGCTTATCGCGAGGCTATGGAAGTTTTAAGCCGATCAAGCCAAGTGCATATATTTGCTTCTGTGGTTCATAAAGCGGCTGTTTCACCTAACGATCCTATGGAATTCGCATTTGAGCAAATTTGTAATAGGTTTGATCGATTTTTAGGTAGGCTCCATAATGCGGGAAATACTCAAAGAGGACTAATCATTTTAGACAAGTCCTCTTACGAAACTTCTTTACAGAAGCTTTCTCTGGATTTTAGGACAATTGGTCACAGATGGGGACAGCTATATAATTTATCAGATGTGCCTCTGTTCGTAGACTCCAAAGCTACGCGAATGATTCAATATGCAGACATGATCGCGCACGCAACACGTCGTTATTATGAGAACGGAGATGCGTCGCTCTTTGATATTTTTTCCAATAGGATCGATGCGGTTGGAGGAGTTATGCACGGGCTAACGCATTACACACCCGCTAATCAAAGATGTAATTGCTTGATTTGTCGTCAGCGATGATTTTTCGGTTTCGTTCAGCTAAGGTTCAGGTCTGTAATTCTATAAACGTGGCTATGAAACAGTTCCTGCCCCTTCTTGCCGTCTGCCTGCTGAGCGCGCCCGTTGCAGCCCATGCCAACGCGTCGCTTGATGCCGGTGAAACGCACACCCGTTCCGAGGCGCACGAGGCCGGGTTCGGCTCCGATCGTCAGGGGTTCCGCCTGCGTCTGGATCGTGACGTCCCTGCGCCGATGGTTCTGGCGCAGAAAGGTGGTTGCTCCGTCGATCAGGCCATCGATATGGTCGTGTCGCAAAGCCGCGGCACCTATGTCTCGGCCAGCCGGTCGGGCAATGCCGTGATCGTCAAGGTCAAGATCGACGCCAATATCGTTTCCTACCGCGTCGATCTGGGCTCGTGCTCGGTCAGCCGGATGTAACGTCGCTTAATACTCCCCCGTGCTACGGGGGTATAGCGCCAGCGAAAGTATAGCTTTCGCCAGCGTTGGTCACTCGAAGTGACAGAGGGGGGCCTCGCGGTCTCTACAAAGGCCCCCCACCGTCTTTTGCTTCGCAAAATCCACCTCCCCCACAAGTGGGGGAGTATAAGAAGGCTAAACATGCGTATTCTGCTTGCCGAAGACGATCCCGACCTGTCGCGTCAGCTCAAATCCTCGCTTCAGGACGCCGGTTACGTCGTCGATCACGCCCCCGACGGAGAAGAGGCGCACTTTCTTGGCGACACCGAACCCTATGACTGCGTGATCCTCGACCTCGGTTTGCCTAAAATCGACGGCGTGTCGGTGCTGGAGCGCTGGCGCCGGGACGGCAAGACGACGCCGGTCCTGATCCTCACCGCGCGCGGCGCATGGTCGGACAAGGTGTCGGGCTTCGACGCCGGGGCCGACGATTATCTGACCAAGCCGTTCCATACCGAAGAATTGCTGGCCCGTCTGCGGGCTTTGGTTCGCCGCGCCGCCGGTCATGCCCAGCCGCTGCTGGTCTGTGGCGGGGTGCGTCTCGATCCGCGCGCCGCCCGCGCTTCGGTCAATGGCGAGCCGTTGCGCCTGACCTCGCTGGAATATCGTCTGCTGCACTATATGATGCTGCATCAGAACCGCGTCATTTCGCGTACGGAACTGGTCGAGCATCTCTACGATCAGGATTTCGACCGCGATTCCAATACCATCGAGGTGTTCATGGGCCGCCTGCGCAAGAAGATCGGCACCGACCGTATCGAGACCGTGCGCGGTCTGGGTTACCGGTTGAAGCCTTTGCATGATGAAGTGAGCGAGATTTAGAAACTACTCCTCCCTACCGAAGGTGGGGAGGGGGACCGCTTTGCGAAGCAAAGGGGTGGTGGGGTATCTTCTTAAGCTTCCACATCCGCGTTCTTTCCAAAGCAAGAACCCCCACCACCGCATCTAGCCGCTTAACGCGGCGTCGTGCGGTCCCCCTCCCCAGCGAGCTGGGGAGGTATAAGAAGGACAGGAATTGGCTGCCGTCATTCAGAATCTAAGACGATTTTTCGGTGCCCTTGTTCAAGGCCGCGGGTCGCTGGCCGGGCGGCTGATCCGGCTGGCCTCGATCTGGTTTATCTTCGCTCTGATCCTGATCTCGGCGGGCCTGACGGCGTTCTTCAACTATGCCAGCGTCACCCGCTTTCAGGCCGGGATCAACGACATCGTGCGCAACCTCTATACGCACACTGAATTCGACGGTGACGGGCGGATCAAGATCCCCGAACTGTACAATATCCGTACCGACGACATCTATTCCGGCCTTTACTGGCAGATCATCGAGCTGGATAACGACGACCACGTGATCGGCGTGCATAAGTCGGGCTCGCTGGTCGAACGCTCGCTCGACGGGCCGAAAAAGCTCGACAAGATGTCGGGGCAGGCCGAGTTCTACAACGGTATCGGCCCGCGCCGTCAGCCCTTGCGTCAAACCGCCGTCTATCTGCGCATTCAGAATCATAACCTGCTGTTCATCGCCGGTGAGGACCGTTCGGAACTGGACCGCAATGTCGGCCAGTTCGCGCTTATTACCGGCGGCGCGCTGATCGTGCTGGCGCTGGGATCGCTGATCGCGATCTACCTACAGGTGCGCATCGGTCTGCGACCCCTGTTCAGGCTGACCGACGAACTGCACGACATCCGCAAGGGCAAGACCTCGCGCCTGCACGGCAGCTATCCGGCCGAAATCACGCCGGTCACCGAGGAGGTCAACAAGCTTCTGGAGTATGGGCAGGACGTGGTCGAGCGCCAGAGGACCCACGTCGGTAATCTGGCCCACGCGCTGAAAACGCCGCTGTCGGTGCTGCTGGCGACGGCGGGTGACAACCCCGACCCTCTGGCCGACACGATCCGCAAGCAAAGCGCTTTGATGAAGGAACAGGTCGATCACCACCTGCGTCGCGCCCGCGCCGCCGCCCGCGCCCAGAACATGGGCGAACGCACCCCGGTCGAGCCGGTGCTCGACGAACTGGCCGTCACGCTGGAACAGGTCTTCCGCGACAAGGACGTGACCATAGACTGGCGCGCGCCGGAGGATTTGGCCTTTCGCGGCGAGAAGCAGGACTTTCAGGAAATCGCCGGGAACCTGCTGGAAAACGCCTGTATCTGGTCCAAGGGCAAGGTCCGCGTCACGGCCAGCCTGAGCGACGAGGCGCACGGCATGACGCTGTTGATCGAGGACAACGGGCCGGGCATGCCGCCGGAGCGCTACGATGAAGTGCTGAAACGCGGGGCACGACTAGACGAATCGGCGCCGGGGTCGGGGCTGGGCCTGTCGATCGTCGACGAACTGGTCCGCGCCTATGGCGGCAAGCTCAGCTTCGACAAATCGAGCCTGGGCGGCCTGAAATGCGTTGTCATATTACCGGCCAATTTTATCAGCTAATTCAATTTACTGTGGAAAATCCGCAGTCACCTAATCTTAACCATCCCGGCCTCATACTCGCGATTCTGAGTTTTGGTCGCGTCGTTAAGTCGCGCATGGGTTTGCAGGTCTTATGGGCGTACTTCCTGAGCAGCGGTTGGAGAAGGTCAGGGGGCTGGTGCGGACCTTGCCGGTCGCGCTGCTGCGTCCGCTGGAAAACAGCCTGAGCCTGTCTCAGGACGAGGGCCTGACCGCCGTGCGCCGTCTGGTCAGCGCCGAACTGGAATCCCATTACATCAAGGAATCGGTCTTCCGCCCGTTCATGCCGCTGTTCGAGGCGCGCGAAGACGGGCTTGAGGGCGTCGAATTCCCGAACTGGGCCTTGAACCGCCTGTGGCGGGCGCTGGAACGGCACGAGCCGCAGCTGTTCGCCGAGGCCCGCGTCGCCGCACGCGGCCTGCGCGGCGATGACGAGACGCCGGTGGTCTTTTATCGACTGGTCACGGCGGGGGCGGCGATCCTCCGCGACACGCCGGACGAGATTTTGCCCCCGAATGCCGACGAAGACGATGCCGAAACCCTGACCGAACTGGCCTGTTATCTCGACCTGCACCGCTTGCTGCGCTCGGCAGTCCTGCGTCTGCCCGACTGGATGGGGCGCATCGATACCGAAAAGGCCACCGCCATCCGCCTGATGTTCAAGGACGCGGGCAAGACGTCCGAAGACGGGGGCCTGCGTTTCCTTGAGGCGCTGTTCGCCAATCTGGACGACGGGGCGCTGATCATGAAGTTCGTGGCGACCGTGTCCGACCGCCCGAACGACCGCTTCCTCAGCGAATCGGAACTGGCCGGGTTCGGCGAGCGCCTGATCGAGGCCGCCGAAATGCGGCTCAAGGTGCTGGAAGGTCTGCTGCGCCGGCGCAACCGCGAGACCGCGCAATTGTCTGAGGCCGGTGCCTGGGTAACGCAGTGCCTGACCATTCTGCACAGCTTCGAGCAGTCGATCGAGCTGTCGCGCGATGGGGCGTGGGGCAAGCGCGTGACGAAGATTCACCAGTCGATCGCCGCCCTGGTCGAGGACCGGCTGAAAGGCGTCGAAAAGATCGTCGACATCGCCCTGCCGCTCAAGACCGAGCGCATCTTCGGCCGTGCCACCCGCGACGTGCCGGATTTCAAGGGCGCGTCGGAGGAAAACTATCAGGCGGCGGTCCATACCATCGCCTTCCTCAACCAGATTCGCCCGACCGCCAATCACGGTGGTTTCGCCAGCCTGCTGACGCGGACCATTCAGGGCTGCGAGACGATCATGGACGCCTATTTCGAGGTCGTGCTGGGTATCGCGGTAGCCGACGATCCGTTCGACGCTCAGGCGGTCATGGGCTGTTTCGAGCGCGTCACCGATCTGATGCAAGCCCTGTTCGGTGAGGACAAGGCCAATATCGCGCGTCGCCGCATCGGCTCCGCCGACGTGTTCCGTCTGCCGAAAAATGTTGCGTAGGACGGCGTAAACTGGCTTAAGCCGTAGGTTTGACACAACCGTTCCGTATCGCCTCTTCATGATCCTGTTTTCGTTGATCGCGGCTCTGCTGAGCGCCGCCCTTCTGGGGCTGGCGGCGGCGTGGCTGCGCCGCCGTCCGACGGGTAGCGTGGACACGGCGCGCGGTATTTACGAAGGCTTTGTCGCCGATCTCGACCGCCGGGTGGCGGCGGGGCACCTCGATGAGGCTATGGCGCGCGAGGAAAAGACCGAGGCCGCCCGCGCGCTTTTGAAGGCCAGCGAGGGAGAGGCCAAGGCGTCCGATCCGCGCATCGTGCAAACCGTCGGCCTGATCGGGGCGTTTGCGATCGCCGGTGGAGCCTTGGCCCTCTATCTGTTTGTCGGGCAACCGGGCGCGCCGGATCAGCCCTATGCGCAGCGCCTCAACGGCTGGATCGCGCAGGCCAATACGAACCCCGAAACGCTCGACGCCAAGCCGCTGGCCGAGGTGCTGAAACGCCGTCAAGCCGAGCACGGCAACGATCCGCAATACTGGATGATGCTGGGCCGGATGCAGGTCATTGCTGGCGATCATTACGACGGCGCGGTGTCGTTTCAGCGCGCGGTGAAGCTGGCGCCGCAGAACGCCGAGGCCTGGTCGAATATGGGCGAGGCTTTGACGCTGATGAATAAAGGTGACAGTGGTGCGGAGGCGCGCGACGCCTTTGCCGAAGCCTTGAAGCGTGATCCGAACGACCTGTCGGGCCTGTTCTATGCCGGCAAGATCGCCGCGGCGGACGGGCAGTTCGACGCGGCGCGCGGGTTCTTTCAGCGACTGCTGAACGTGTTGCCCGCCGACGATGGCCGCCGCGCGACCGTGGTTCAGGAGGTCGCCGCGCTCGATCAGGCGGCGCAGACGGCGGCCGTGACGCAATCTCAGATCGGCGGCATGGTCGCAGGGCTTGAGGCGCGCTTGAAGGCGACGCCTGACGATCCGGACGGCTGGGCGCGCTTGCTGCGCTCGTATCGCGTGCTGAAAAACGTCGAAGGGGAACGGCACGTGCTGGCGGATATCGACCGCATCTATGCCGATCGTCCGGACGTGGCCAAACGCATTTTAGAGACGGCGCAACGCCCGGTGGGGTCGCAATGAGGTACAATTTAGCCCCCTCACCCGGTGCTTCGCACCACCCTCTCCCCGCAGGGGCGAGGGGAAAGAAATCGAGTGCCGCTTAAATGACCCTGCTCCCCAAATCGATGAAGGCGCGGCGGCGTCTGATGATCTTCCTGTTCGCAGCACCCGTACTGGTGGCGGGCGTGGCTCTGGCTCTGTTCGCCATGAAGGATCAGGTCGTCTATTTCTATACCCCCGCTCAGGCCTATGAGGCGCAGGTTGCACCGGGGCGGACGATGCGCCTCGGCGGACTGGTCAAGGCCGGCAGCGTGGTGAAAGGCACAGATGGCGAGGTGACCTTTGTCGTCATGGATCAAAAGGCCGAGATGAACGTCCATTTCAAGGGCGATCTGCCGGACCTGTTCCGCGAAGGACAGGGCGTGGTCTGCGAAGGCCAGATGTCGGGGGCCGACCGCTTCGAGGCGCGCACCGTGCTGGCCAAACACGACGAAACCTACATGCCGAAAGAGGTGGTCAAGGCCATCAAAGAGCAGGGCGAATGGCGGCCGGAATCGGCGCAGAAGCCGGACTCCAAACCTTTCGGTGAGGCCCGATGATTGTAGAGCTTGGCACCTTCTGTCTGGGGCTGGCCTTCGTGCTGTCGCTCGCGCAGGCTTTGACCGTCGCCGGCGGCGCGGTCAAGCCGTTGCGTGGCATCGCGCGGTTCAGCGAAGGCCTGTCGCTGGCGGCGGCGGTGGCGGCGATCCTCGCATTCGCGGCGCTGCTATACGCCTTTATTACCTCGGACTTTTCGGTGTCGAACGTCGCCAAGCATTCGCACACCCTGAAACCCTTGCTGTACAAGATTTCAGGCGCGTGGGGCTCGCACGAAGGCTCGATGCTGCTGTGGTGCATGGTGATGCTCGTTTTCGGGGCGCTGGTGACGCTGAACGGGCGTAACCTGCCCGACGGCCTCAAGCACAAGGTGCTGGGGGTGCAGGGGCTTTTGGGCGCGCTGTTCACCGGGTTTACGCTGTTTTCCTCCAATCCACTCGCCCGTCTGGCCGAAGTCCCTTACGAGGGCGCCTCGCTCAATCCGATGCTGCAAGATCCGGCTCTGGCGTTTCATCCGCCGCTGCTCTACCTCGGCTATGTCGGGTTCTCAGTCGTGTTTTCGTTCGCCGTCGCGGCCCTGATCGAAGGGCGGATCGACCGCGCCTGGGCCCGCTGGGTCAGGCCGTGGACCCTGCTGGCCTGGGTGTTCCTGACGGTCGGGATCACGCTGGGGTCGTTCTGGGCCTATTACGAACTCGGCTGGGGTGGCTGGTGGTTCTGGGACCCGGTGGAAAACGCCTCCTTCATGCCGTGGCTGGCGGCGACCGCCTTGCTGCATTCGGCCATCGTCACGGAAAAGCGCGACGCGCTGAAAGCGTGGACGGTGTTTCTGGCGCTGCTCGCCTTCACCTTCTCGATGATGGGGGCGTTTCTCGTCCGGTCAGGCGTCTTGACCAGCGTCCACGCCTTCGCCGTCGATCCGCAGCGCGGAATTTTGCTGCTGATCATCCTGTTCCTCACCGCCGGGGCCGGGTTCACGCTCTACGTGCTGCGCGCCGGATCGCTCAGTTCGGGCGGCGTCTTTGCGTCCGTCAGCCGTGAATCGACTCTGGTGCTCAACAACCTGTTGATCTTCGTGGCCCTGTCGACGGTCTGTCTGGGGACGCTCTATCCCCTGCTGATGGAGGCCACGACGGGCAAGACCATCTCTGTCGGCGCACCGTACTATGGCCTCAGCTTCATTCCGGCAATGGGGGCGGCGATGTTGATCCTGCCGTTCGCCAGCCTGATGGCGTGGAAGCGCGGCGACCTGAAAAGCGTGTGGAAACGCCTGATTCTGGCCGCCGGCATCAGCCTCTTGCTGGCCTTGCTCGGCGCGACCCTGATGGGGCATAGCGACGCCAAAAGCGCGCTCAGCCTCGGTGTCGGGTTCGGGCTCGGCGGTTGGGTCATCCTCGGCTCGTGGCAGGTCATCCAGTCGCGCACGCAACTGCTGAAAGTACCGTTTGCCGAGGCGTGGCGGCGGTTCCGTGGCCTGCCTCTGGCGACGCACGGCATGGTGCTGGCGCATGTGGGGCTTGGTCTGTTCGTACTGGGGGCGGTGGTCGAGACGCAAACCAAGCTGACCGCCGTCGATCATCTGGCCGTCGGACAAAAGCTGAAACTGGGGGCCTATGAGGTGACGCTGACCGACCTGACGCGGGTCGCCGGTCCGAACTACGAGGCCCAGCGCGGTATCCTCTCCGTGCGTGACGCGTGGGGCAAGGTGTGCGAAGCGATGCCGGAGCGGCGGTTCTATCCGGCGTCGTCGACCGTGACGACCGAGGTGGCTTTGTGTTTCCGCCCGTTGAACGATTTGTATTTTGTGCTGGGCGAGCCGTCTCCGCAGGGCTGGCAGGTGCGGGCTTTATATAATCCGTGGGCGCGATTGATCTTTTTTGGGCCGTTGTTGATGGCGGTGGGGGGCGTGTTGTCGCTGTTCGACCGGCGGTTGCGCGTGGGTGTGGCAAGTAAGGGGAACAAAGGATGAGGGATTCGCATTTAATCCCCTCTCCCCATGGGGAGAGGGTTAGGGTGAGGGGGCTACTTAGTGTGTTACTCCCCCTCACCCGGTCCTTCGGACCACCCTCTCCCCACAGGGGCGAGGGGATTAAAGTTTTCCTCGTTCTCCTCTTCGCCCTGACCCAAATCGCCGCTGCCGTGCTGCCGGGCGAGGCCATGCCCGATCCGCGTCAGGACCAGCGCGCTCGTGACCTCTATTCCGAAGTGCGATGCGTCGTCTGTCAGAACGAGTCGATCGCCGACTCCTCCGCCGATATTGCCGCCGATATGCGCCGCGATATCCGCCTGCATATCGCCGAGGGCCTGACCGACACGCAGATCCGCGACACGATGCGGGCGCGCTATGGCGACTATGTCCTGTTCCGCCCGCGTTTTGCCCTGACGACGGCGCTTTTGTGGCTGCTGCCAGTCGCGGTTTTGCTAACGGGCGGCATGATTTTCGCGCTAATGAATAAGAGGCCTGAAAAAACAGAGCCTTCCGCATTGACCCCTGACGAGCAGGCGCGGCTTGATCGGCTTCTGGATGGCGATAACGGGTCACAATCGTAAGCCACGATTTCGCCGCACCATACGGTTTAGATAGGTTATGACATTAAAGATCGGTCAGGATCGGAGAAAACTCTGGTTTCCGGTCTTAAAATGCCTATGTTCACGGTTACAGTACTTAAAATAATCTCAGGATTGGACTCTCATGGGGAAGCTTTTGACCTCAGTTAAGACGCACAAAGGCATGGTTGCCGGGATCGCCGGGGGCCTGATGCTGGGTGCCGCGGTGGCCGGTGCCGCCGTATCGGGCATGGGCCAGTCAGGTGGCCCAAATGGGGGTTACGACGGTTCGACCCTGGTCAAGACCGCCGCCGTCAAGCCGATGAAGCCGCCCGCAGGCGCGCCCATGTCGTTCGCCGACATCATCGACCGCGTCTCGCCTGCCGTTGTCTCCATCGAGACCAAGGGCAAGGTCAAGATGCCCGCCGGTCTCAACATCCCCGGCTTCGAAGCCCCGCCGCAGGGCGAGGGCAACGAGCAGGAAGTGCGTGGCGCAGGCTCCGGCTTCTTCATCACCGTCGATGGTTATGTGGTGACCAACAATCACGTCATCGAAGGCGCGGATGAAATCACCGTCGTCCTCAACAACGAATCCAAGCTCAAGGCGACCGTCGTTGGGCGCGACCCGGCGACCGACCTGGCCGTGCTCAAGGTCGAGGGCAAGAACTTCCCCTATGTCGAGTTTGAGACCACGCAGCGTCCGCGCGTCGGCGACTGGGTCATCGCGGTCGGCAATCCGTTCGGCCTGAGCGGCACGGCGACCGCCGGCATCGTCTCGGCCTTCGGGCGTCCGGACGGCGCGCAGGGCTATGTCGACTACATGCAGATCGACGCCGCCATCAATCGCGGTAACTCCGGTGGTCCGACCTTCGACCTCAACGGTCGCGTCATCGGCGTCAACTCGGCGATCATCACGCCGTCGGGCGGCAATGCCGGCGTCGGCTTCGCCATTCCGGCCGATACGGCTTCGGCCATCACCACCAAGCTGATGGCGGGCGGCAAGGTCGAGCGCGGTTACATCGGCGTCTCTATCCTGCCGGTGTCCGAGGAAATCGCCGAAAGCCTGAATCTGCCCAACAAGGACGGCGCCTATGTCGCCGAAACCACCAAGGGCGGCCCTTCGGAAAAGGGCGGCATCCAGATCGGCGACATCGTCAAGACCGTCAACGGCAAGCCGGTGAAGATTCACACCGACCTGACCCGCAATGTGGCCAATGTCCGTCCGGGCGAAAAGGTCGAGGTCGAGGTGCTGCGCAACGGCAAGCTGGTCAAGCTGACCATCGTGGCGGCGCTGCGTCCGTCGGAAGACATTCTGGCCAAGGGCGTCAACGGCGACGGCGGCGATCAGACGACACCGAACGGCGAAAAGATCCCGCCGGTGCTGGGCCTGAGCCTCAAGCCGATCGATCCTGCCGACCGCAAGCAGTACAGCATCGAGCCGGAAGTCACCGGCGTGGTGATCAAGGCGATCGAGCCGACCTCCGACGGCGCGAAGAAGGGCCTGAAGGAAGGCGACGTCATCGTGCGCGCCGACAATCAGCCGGTCACCAGCCGCGCCGACTTCGACAGGATCGTCGCAGGCATGAAGGCGGCCAACCGTCCGTCGATCCTGCTTCTGGTCAACCGCGGCGGCCGTAATCTGCCGCTGCCGCTGAGCCTGAAGTAAGCGGTATTGCCGCTTCAAAACAAAAAGCCCCGGATCGCAAGGTCCGGGGCTTTTTTACATCCTTACCCGTTTACGGGGCCAGAAGGCTTATAATCCTTATCCGTTTACGGGGCCAGAAGGCTTATAATCCTTCCCCGTTTACGGGGAAGGTGGCGGCGAAGCCGACGGAAGGGGAGGCCATAGATCATACAAACCCTGACCGCGCATTTTGATACACCGCTTCCCCCTTCCGTCTTTGCCGCCTGTCGGCGTCAAATCCACCTTCCCCGTAAACGGGGAAGGATGTAGGGTCGCAGGAACGATAAAAACAGGGGGACGGATGGCCAGCGCAGAGATAGGCATCATCGATGCGGCGGTTGCCGGTGGCTATGTCTGTGTCCTGCTGGCCATGCCCTTGCTTGGAGCGCTTCTGGGGCGGTCGAGAATCACCACCCTCAGTCAGCAGTTCTTAGGCGCGCGTCAGGCGCGCTGGCCGACGGTGGGCTTCACCCTGTTCGCGGCGACCCTGTCGGCGCCGGCGCTGGTCGGGGTGAGTGGCGCGGCCTATGCTCACGGCATCAGCGTCTATAATTACGACTGGGTGGCGGTGCTGGTCCTGACCCTGTTCTGCGCCGTCGTCCTGCCGACCTATCTGTCATCCGGCGTCTTCACCGTGCCGGAATTCCTCGAAAAGCGCTACGGACGCTTTGCGCGGACCTATGTGTCGGGCCTGTCGATCGTGCTGATGACCTTCGTCGACACGGCGGGCCTGTTGTTTGCTGGCAGCCTGTTGTTCCGGCTTTTGTTCCCGGCGCTCAGCCTGTTCGAGGTAGGGGCGCTGCTGTCGCTGTGCGCCGGTCTGTTCCTCGTCGTCGGCGGGCTGAGGGCGGTCCTGCTGACCGATACGGTGCAGGCGGTCATCCTGATCTCAGCCTGCGCGCTGCTGTGCATTCTGGCGCTCGACGCCGTCGGCGGCTGGGCGGCGGTAGTGGCGCAGACTGCGCCGGAGCGGCTGAAACTGGTCCGGCCCGCCGCAGACCCGATCCTGCCGTGGACGGGGCTGGTCACCGGCCTGCCGCTGATCGGCTTCTATTTCTGGTGTACCAACCAGTTCATGGTCCAGAAGGTGCTGGCGGCGGCGTCGCTCGATCACGGTCGCTGGGGCAGCCTGTTTGCCGGGGCGTTGAAGCTGACGACCCTGGGGCTGCTGATTGTGCCGGGCCTGTGCGCGCCGCTCCTGTTTCCCGATCTGGCCCAGCCGGATCAGTCGTTCCTTGCGCTGGTGATGCATTTGCTGCCGACGGGCCTGATCGGACTGATCGCCGGGGCATTCCTCGTCACCATCCTGTCGTCCCTGGCCAGCACCTATAATGCCGCGGCGACTCTGGTGACGCTCGACTTCATCAGGGTCCACCGGCCGCAGACCTCGGAAAAAACGCTGCTCAATGCGGGCCGCGCCGTGATCCTGATCGTCATGGGGCTGTCGGTCCTGTGGTTGCCGGTTATGGGGCGGATTCAGGACACCTTGTGGAACTATCTTCAGGCCATGCTGTCCTACGCCGTGCCGCCGATTGCCACCCTGTTTCTGCTGGGGCTGTTCTGGCGGCGGGCCAATGGGTTCGGGGCGGCGTGCGGCCTGATTCTCGGCACGGCGGTGAGTCTGGGTCTGTTCGTCGGGATCGAACTGTGGCACGTCGTGCCGCTGCACTTCCTCGTCGCCGCTTGCCTCATCTTCGCCGTCAGCGCGGCGGCGGTGGTCACGGGCAGCCTGATGCGGCACGCCCCGCAGGGCATCGACGGGCTGATCTTCACCGGCGCGGTTTGGCGGCGGGAAACCGAAGCGCTGAAAACCGTGCCGTGGTATCGCAATTACCGCTGGCTGTCGGTCGGGCTTCTGGTCGTGACGGCCTGCGTGGTGGTGCCTTTTTTATAGGTTGGCGAGGCCCGGTTTTGCAGGTATGAATCTCGCAGAACGGGGGTATCATGCTACGATCCAGCCTTATATGCGCAGCCGTAAGCGTGACGCTGGCCCTGCCGGTGACGGCGCAATCGCTCAATCCGTCGCGTGAGGAAATCGCGCGGGACGAACAGCTGTGGACCTCGTCGCCCAAGACCTGCGAGGGTCGGAAAGCCTACCTGCAAAAGACCCGGCTGGGCGATTATTCACGGTTTGCGCTTGAATGGCGGCGGGACAATAAGTGCCTCACGCCGTCGGCGGAATATATAACCCTTTCGTTCAAGGATCTGCGGGGTCAGGTCATTCGCGACACGGACTATCCGACGGGCGCTCTCGAAAAGGGCGTGGAAGGCAATGTTATCGTCGAATGTCTGGCGGAGGTCGGCAACCGTTTGAGTGCGTGCCGCATCGTCACGGATTTTCGACCGGGTTTCAAACTGGGGGAGACGGCGGTGCGCCTTCTGACGGAACGGGGACGGACGCGCAAGCCCTACGCCGAAGGCCAGAGGCTGTGGATGGTCGTCATGTGGCGCATAGGTTAGGAGATGAGATTTTTCGCTGTCTTTCTAAGTCTGTGCCTGATGCTGATGGCTGCGCCGGCGGCGGCGCAGGTCAAGCTGGCCCTGGTCATCGATCAGGTCGCCTATCGCGGCAACCTGTCGCCTCTCGCCGGGGCGGATACCGAAGCCGGTGAGGTCGCCGCGTCCCTGACCGCCGTGGGCTTCACGGTCACCCGCGCCAGCAACCTGACCAAGCAAGGATTGGCGACGACGTTTCGCGAGTTCCGCCGCAAGGTCTCGGCGACACCGGGGGCAGTGGCCTTCATCTACTACACCGGCCACGGGTCGCGCGATCCGGCCAGCGACGCCAACGACAACTACCTGCTGGGGGTCGATTCGGAACTGACCACGGCGTCGGACCTGCCGGAATTCGGCGTGCCCCTGTCCGACCTTAATGAGCAGTTTTCGGCGACCGGTGCGAAGGCGGTGATCATGGTCATCGATGCCTGCCGCACGACCCCGACCTTCGGCAAGGCGGGGTCAAAGGGGCTGGTGCCGGTCACCGCCTCGACCAATACCCTGATCGCCTATGCGACCGATACGGGCGATGTCGCCGATGTCGGGGTCTATGCGCCGATTTTGGCGCAGGAAATCCGCCGGTCGGGTCAGGACGTGACGCAGGTGTTCAGCCGCGTGCAGATACTGGTCTCGAAGAAAACCCAGAATAAACAACGCCCGTGGTCGAACAACCGGCTCTACGATCAGATATGTCTGGCGTCCTGCGATGTGGTCGCCGGTCCGACGCCCTTGCCTTTGCCGCCTGCGGGCCCCAGCGACTGGGACAAGGAAAAGGCCGTTTGGGACGGGGCGAAATCCTGCGCCGATTACAAGGCCTATCTGATCAGTTATCCCCAGGGGGCGTTTGCTGCGACGGCGCGCGAGCGTCAGAAGACTACCGAATGCGCCGGACCCGGTGGCGTGAGTACCGTGATGACGGCAACGCTGAACGACGTGGCCGGGGTGCCGGACTGGATCGATTTCTACCCTTCCAAAGCCTTGCGCAAGGACGTGGCCGGGCGATCTGTCGTCGAATGCGTCGTCCAGCCGGATGGCCGCCTGAGCCAATGCCTGACCGTGTCGGAAACGCCGGTGGAAATGGGCTTTGCCGAGGCGGCGCACAAGGCGCTCACCAGCAAGGCGCGGGTCGATACCGGTAAATTCCCGCCGGGTCAGCGCGTGCGCTTCCCCATCAAATGGCAGGTGCCGAAGTTCTGATTTGGATAGTTGCCGGCGCAACAGTCTGGCTAATCTGAACCGTCAACAATGCTGGTTTGCGGGATACGGATTTCGGCCTATGCTCGCGTCAGATTTACGAGGCCTTCCCATGTCGAAAATTCCGTTCTGGTTGCGTGTTCTGATCGCTTTTGCACTGGGGACCGGCATCGGCGTGGCGTTCGGTGAGCAAGCCGTGCCCTATGTCGAACCCGTCGGCGACCTGTTCGTGCGCCTGATCAAGATGCTGGTCGTGCCGCTGGTCTTCTTCACCATCGCGGCGTCGATTGCGCGGCTGGGCGACGGAGCTTTAGGTGAGAACGGGGGTGGCAAGGCCGTGCGGTTGGGCGTCGTGACCATCATCTGGTTCATCATTACCGCCGGTCTGGCGGTGGGGCTCGGTTTCGCCATCGGGCATCTGATCGAGCCGGGCCGCGGCCTGACCGGTCTGCCGCTGGCCGAGGTCACGCCCAAGGTCATCCCGCCGGTGCAGGACGTCCTGATCGGCATCGTGCCCACCAATATCCTCAAGGCCTTCGCCGAAGGTCAGGTCCTGAGCGTGGTCTTCGTGGCGCTGTTCGTCGGCGCAGGCCTGAGTGCGCTGGGGGAAAAGACGCGTAATCTCCGTCATATCGTCGAACAGGGCAGCCAGCTGATGTTCAAGCTGACGCGCTGGGTGATCCAACTGACGCCGATCGGGGTGTTCGGTCTGATCGCCTCGGTCGTCGGGTCGTATGGCCTTGAGAGCCTCGCACCGCTGCTGAGCTTTATCGGCGCCATCTATCTGGCCTGTCTGATCCACGTCTTCGTCGTCTATCCGATCCTGATCAAGCTGCACGGCCTGAGCGTCGTCGCGTTCTACAAGGGCGTGTTCGAGGCGCAGCAGACGGCCTTCTTTACCTGCTCGTCCTTGGGCACCCTGCCGGTGTCGCTCAATGCCGCGATTGAGAAGCTGAAGCTCAATCCGGCCTATGCGGGCTTTGCCGTGCCGCTGGGGGCCAATATGAAGATGGACGGCTGCGGGGCCATCTATCCGGCCATCGCCTCGATTTTTGTCGCCAACTATTTCGGCATTACCCTGACACCGAGCCATTACGTCATCATCGCCCTCACGGCGATGCTGGGGTCGCTGGCCACCGCCGGCGTGCCCGGCGTGGCCACGGTTATGCTGACGCTTACCTTGGCCACGGCGGGATTGCCGCTGGAAGGGATCGCGCTTCTGGCCGCCATCGACCGCATCATCGACATGGTGCGCACGGCGACCAATGTGACGGGTCAGATCCTGATCCCGACGCTGGTGGCGCGCGAGAATGGTCTGATCGAGCCAGAGAGCGCGTTGTTGCCAGCGGGTAAGAAGTGACTCCCTCCTCCCTACGCAGTGGGGAGGTGTCATTGAGCAAAGCGAAATGACGGAGGGGGATGACACCAAGCCGTTTAGCGCGCTGCGGATTTCGGAGTCATCCCCCCTCCGTCATTTGCCAGCGGAGCTGTCAAATGCCACCTCCCCATCGCTGCGCGACAGGGAGGAGGGAGTCAGGCCGCCACTTCGGCGCGTTTGAGCGGTACATAGAGGCTGAACACAGCGCCGGTTTCCAGGTGGTTCTTCACCTCGATGCGACCGCCCAGCAACGCCATGATCAGTTCGGCGATGCTCAGGCCGAGGCCTGTCCCGGCGTTTTGCTGATCCTGCCGTTGCAGACGGGTATATTTGGAAAAGACCGAGCGAATCTTGTCCGGCGGGATGCCGGGGCCGTGGTCGCGCACGTGGACGAAGGCCTCGTCGCCCGTCGCGCCGTAATCGATATCGACGACCGGCGTCTTCCCCGTATGTTTCAGCGCGTTCTCGATGACCAGCCCAACGACGCGGCTAAGCAGAACCGTATCGGTATTGAACGCTTCGGCACCGCCCAGATCGTGCAACCGGATATCGCCTTTGTCCTTGAGCGGCCCCAGACGCGTGATCGAATCCTTGATCAGCGGCGTCAGATTGGCGGGTTCTTCGCGCGGCCGCACCGAATCGCTTTCCAGCTTGGCCATGTCGAGGATGTTGGTGATGAACTTGTCGAGGCGATAGGCCTCCGACAGGGCCGAATTGATCAGCGAGCGGCGTTTTTCCTCCGAAAGCTTGGCTTCCAGAAGGGTGTAGACTTCGAGCGAGCCGATGATCGTGGCCAGCGGAGTCTTGAGATCGTGCGAGACGGCGGACAGCATCTGACGGTACAGCGATTCCTTGATGTGGTCAGGTTCCTGACCGTTCGCAGCCGTATCCGTACCGGTAAACGCGTTCATCTATCTCAACCTTTATAGGCTCTTTCGGCCCTGAGAATACCTATAGGCGTTTCGGCGGATAAGGCCAAGTGAAAGCATAACGCCGACCGGGTTTTCACCCGACCGGCGATGCCGTTAGCTCTTGTCGGTCAGTTGGGTTTCGATGGTGGAGGCCATCGCTTTCGACAGGCGGTCGATGCGGCGCAGCGCCCGGCTTAGTTCGTCGATCAGACGGTTCTGTTCCGGCGTCGCCACCTGACCGCCTTCGCCTTCGAGGCGCAGATATTCGTCCAGTTGCAGGCTGATCTGAGCGCGGGCTTCTTCCAGCATGTCAAGGCCGGTTTCAGACAGTTGCTGAGCGGCGTCGAGGCCTTCGACATAGCGGCCGGCCCAGCTGTTCAGCTTGGAAATATGCGCCTTGACCTCGGCTTTGAGATGCGCGGTCTCGACGCCCTCGAGCAGGTCTTCGAGGTCCTTCTTGAGGTGACGCGCGTCTTCGAGATCGATAAGCAGGGCCTCGGTGGACGCCGGTTCGGTCGCGAAGTCTTGGGGCGCGGGCGAAGTCGGCGTATCGGCGGGCGGGGTCTTGGTGATCAGGTCGTCGGGCATGGGAACGCTCCTTGTAGCCCCATAGCCTAACCTCTGTGACACAAGCACGCAGTGCGGAGCCGGTCTCCCACCCATAAGGTCATGATAAAAATCGGAAAAGGATTTTATCAAGATCCTTTATAATCAGACGGCTTACACGCGGTTTATTCGGCGGAATCGCTGTCCTGAGGCGCGGTTTTGGCATAGGCGTCGGAGGCTTGCGTCTCGACGATCTTGCGCAACTGATCGAAGCGCTTGGCCATGCGGATCATCGCGTCGGGCAGGTCGTCGCCCTCGCTTTTCACATAGTCGGTCAGGTCCTTGGCCAGCCGCATGAAGCGCGGCGCGGCGGCGATCAGACGCGCCTGCATTTCGATCAGGGCGGGGTCGCGGTCGTATTCGGCCCCCGGCACGCGCCACCCGCCCCAGTCGTTGGGATCGGTGACGACGATCGGATAGGTGCCGGGGAAGGGGTGGTGGGCACAGTTTTCCGGCGTCTGCCACTTGTTCTTGGCGCGCATCAGGCGCCACTGATGGCTGGCAGCGCCGTCTTCGGATTGCAGATCGACCTCGCTCTCGGCGGTCAGTTCCTCGGCGCGGAATTCACGCCCCAACCCGCAGTCGTAGGTGACGCGGACGGGTTCCTCGAAACCCTTGGCCCAGACGGGATTGACCTTGTCGATGATGGCCCAGGTGCCGACCGGCTCGACATAGACGCGCTGGTGACGATGAAAAACAGCCTTGGCCATGAGAACTCCGGAACGATTTGTCGCAGGACGCAGCGGCAGAACCTGACTATACAGGTCGGACGTTCCGCATCGGGTCCAAGACTAATTGAAAGTCTTTAGGATTTGGTGTGGGCCTATGCTTAACCGGTTTTAAGACATGCCCGATTTTATTATCCCGCCCGAAGAGCTGCGCGCCCTTGTCGAGCGGTTCTACGACAAGGCGCGGGCCGATGCCTTGCTGGGGCCGGTGTTCGAGCGCGCGGTGCACGACTGGCCGGAGCATTTTGAGACCCTGACAGCGTTCTGGGGTATGGTGATCAACGGCCCCGTGCCGGGGGTGGAGCCGTTCAAAGGCCGGCCCCTCCCCAAACATTTCGTGCTGAACCTCAAAGGCGCGCATTTCGACCGCTGGCTCGACCTGTGGGCCGAAACGACGGGGGAGCTGTTCGATGCCCCGCGCGCGGAACTGCTGCGCGAAAAAGCGTGGCGGATCGGGCAGTCGTTTCAGGCGGCGATCGCGATGCAGGAGAGTCTAAATCCGTCGGAAAGCGGTAGCTGAATCCATTGATATCGCTACCATATGCGCAAACCGGTTATAATTGAAACCGGTTTTTCCGTTTAGCGTCAGGTGCTTAGGTGCTGCCTAAAATTTTTTGACAACGCAGGACATGCAAGCATTTGTATTCGTTTGTCATATTAATAACTCTGACAAAATCGTGTGCAAACTTACCTTGCGGCGCACAAATTTTGCGCTAGTTTGGAGAATATCCGACTTGAGGGACGCCCGCGTTTACCGCCGCCCTTGCACCCTCCAAGCCAAAATTAAACTATACTGCACCTGAGAGGCCGGCCCGATGACCGACACCATGATCGATCACGTCAAGCAAAACACCGCCATGCTGGAGGGATTTCTGAACGAGGCCGTGGCCGATTTCGGCCGGGCCGGGGTCCTGACCAAGATCGATTCCCTGCGCACCGAAGCCTTCGACGTCAACGACTTGAGCGAGTCCGAAGCCGCCCACGCCGCGCGCATCCTGACCTGTCTGTCGACCCTGACCGTCCTGTCCGAGGACGTGGCCAATCTGAAACGCGTCGAGACTTTTCCCGGCACGCAGGAAGCCATTACGCTGGCGCACGCCGTCAAGATTGCCCGCGACAAGGGGCACACACAGCAGGAAATCGAAGACACGCTGAACGGCATTCTGGCGTCGCCGGTCTTCACCGCCCACCCAACCGAAATGCGCCGCGCCTCGGTCGTCGAGCGCGAATACGACATCACCCAGTTCCTGTCGTCGTTCGAAAACTCGACGCGCTCGTCCGAGAAAGTCGCGCTTGAGGAAGACCTTTATCGCGCCGTGGCGCTTTTGTTCAACACGCGCCTCAACCGTCCCGAACGCATCACCGTCGCCGACGAGATTCAGAACTCGCTGGGGGCGGTGCGTCGCGCTATCCTGCCAGCCCTGACCGAGCTTTACGGCAACTGGGACCGCGAAATCCCGCTCGAAGGCGAACTGCCGAAGGTGCTGAAACTCGGCTCGTGGATCGGCGGCGACCGCGACGGTCACCCGCACGTTGATGACGGGACGATGAACTACGCCTTTCATCAGCAGGCCAAGCTGGTGCTGGAGTTCTATTTCAAGCAACTCGACAAGCTCGACATGGAACTGACCCTGTCGGAAGAGCTGGCGCCGGTGTCGGACGCTTTGCTGGAACTGGCGCGGAAATCGTCGGAAACCAATGTTCACCGTGTCGATGAGCCCTATCGCCGCGCCATCACCTATATCAAGGCGCGTCTGGCGGCGACCTCGCAGAACATTCTGAAGCTGCCGCACCCGCTGGCCACGCCGCTCGCCGGGGCCTATGAGACCGCCGACAACTTCATCGCCGACCTGACCCTGATCCGCGACTCGCTGGTCGCCAATGGCGGCAAGCGCCTGATCGGGCGGACGCTGAAAACGACGATCCAGATCGCCCGCTCGTGCGGTTTCCACCTGCTGTCGCTAGATATGCGCCAGAACTCGGCCATCCATGAGCGCGTCATTGCCGAACTGTTCGCGCAGTCGTCGGAACTGCTCGACTATTCGTCGCTGTCGGAAAACGAGCGCGTCTCGGCGCTGGTCGCCGAACTGACCAATGACCGGTTGCTGCGCTGGCCTTTCGCCAAATATTCCGACGAGACGCGGCGCGAGCTTAAGATCGTTGACGCCGCCGCCGAAGTCATCCGCACCTTCGGGCCTGACGCCATTGGCTCCTACGTGATTTCGATGGCCAAGTCGGTGTCGGACATCCTTGAGCCGCTGGTCCTGATGAAGCAGGCGGGCCTCGTCTATGGCGGGCCGTCGCCGCACACCATGATCCACGTCGCACCGCTGTTCGAGACCATCGAAGACTTGGAGGCCGCGCCCGACATCATGAAACGCTGGCTGAGCCTGCCGGCCATGCGCTCGCTGTTGGGTCGCCCGGCGATTCAGGAGGTCATGCTCGGCTATTCCGACTCGAACAAGGACGGCGGCTATACGGCGTCGCGCTGGTCGCTGCACAAGGCCTCGTCGGCGGTCAAGGCCGTTTGCGAACAGAAAGGCGTGGCGCTGCGTCTGTTCCACGGTCGCGGCGGGTCGGTCGGTCGCGGGGGCGGGCCGTCGTTCGCGGCCATTCTGGCGCAACCCGAAGGCACGGTCGGTGGCCAGATCCGCGTCACCGAACAGGGCGAAATGATCGCGCGCAAGTTCGGCAACAAGGTCACGGCGGGCAAGACGCTCGATTCTTTTGCGGCGGCGGTTTTCCTCGCCTCGCTGCCCTCGTCGGAAAAGACGGCAGACGAACAGCGCGAAGCCGAGGCCGAAGCGAAATACACGCCGCTGATGGAAAAGCTATGTCAGGCCTCGTTCGAAGCCTATCGCGGGCTGGTCTATGATGATCCGCATTTCTTGTCGTTCTTCCGCACGGCGACGCCGGTGGCCGAACTGACCGACCTCAAGATCGGCTCGCGTCCGGCGTCGCGCACGGCGTCGGGCAAGATCGAGGATCTGCGCGCCATTCCGTGGGTTTTTTCGTGGTCGCAGTCGCGCATGGTCCTGCCGGGGTTCTACGGCTTCAACGCGGCGGTGAAGAAGCTGGGTGTGGACGATCAGACCCTGATCGACATGTGCAACGAGTGGGACTTCTTCGAGGTGTTTCTGGCCAATATGGAAATGGCGCTGGCCAAGTCCGATATGGACATCGCCGCGCTCTACGCCGAAATGGCGGCGGAGCCTGAGGAGGCCAAGCGCATCTTCGGCATCATTCGCACCGAGCACGAGGAAATGACGGCTCTGGCCAAGCGTATCCGCAAGTCGGGCACGCTGTTGTCGACGCACGAACAACTGCGCGGCTCGATCGAGCGTTCGCACGGGCTGTTGCAGACGCTCAACCGGATGCAGGTCAAGCTGCTCAAGAAGCGCCGCGACGGCAACAAGCACAAGCTGGTCAAGCTGGCCATGCAACTGACGGTCAACGGGATTGCCAGCGCGTTGAGAAATACGGGGTAATTTTGTTGGCGACGGAGCAGAGGAAGCGTCGGCCCCCTCCGTCAGCCTTTGGCTGCCACCTCCCCCAGTAAACTGGGGGAGTAAAGTGAGGATTAGCCTTGCGGCCATCATCCAACCGGTTCTATATCGCCTTTTAACACCGTTGGGCCTAGGCTTCCAAAGCGTATAGAAATACCGGCTTGACCCGGTGATGGACAAGGCTTATGACAACGTTGTCATGTTGCGTCGAATGATCGCATTTCCTTAAGGGAAGGCATATAAGGTCAGGGCGTCACAAGGTAACGATCCAGGAATCAAAACGTGTCTCCATCGAAACTGTCCCCCGCGCGTCAACCCGTGTTCGTCCTTGTCGGCGGCACCGGCGATCTGGCCTTGCGCATGTTGTGGCCGTCTCTGGCCATGCTCGATCAGGACGGGTTCCTGTCGGACGATGTCCGCGTTATTTCCGTCGCCCGCGAAGCCGTGGCGAAAAAGGAATTCCTTGGACGCGTTCAGGGCGCGATCGAAAAGCGCATCCATAAAGACCTCGAAGACGGGACGCTCGATCGGTTTCTGAAACGCGTCAGCCACGTGGCGCTCGACGCGTCCGACCCGGAATGGGGCAACAAGCTTAAAGCGGAATTGGGCGACATCGACGCCCTCGATATCGTCTATTTCCTCTCGGTATCGCCGACCCTGTTCAAGCCGATCTGCGAGCATCTGGAAAAAGCGGGTCTGAGTCACGCACCCAACCGTGTCATCATCGAAAAGCCGCTCGGCCGCGATCTGGCCTCGTCGAAGGTGATCAACGACTCGGTCGCCCACGCGTTTGCCGAATCGCGCACCTTCCGTATCGACCACTATCTCGGCAAGGAGACGGTGCAGAACCTGCTGGCGCTGCGTTTCGCCAATACGGTGTTCGAGCCGCTGTGGAACGCCCAGTCGATCGATCACGTGCAGGTCAGCGTGTCCGAAACCGTCGGCACGGGCGACCGCCTCGGCTACTACGACGAGTACGGTGCCCTGCGCGACATGGTGCAGAACCACCTGCTGCAACTGGTCTGTCTGCTGGCGATGGAGCCGCCGTCGAATTTCAATTCGGACGCCCTGCGCGACGAAAAGGTCAAGGTGTTGCGCTCGCTCAAACCGATCACCGCCGATGTGGTGAAGGAGGTCACGGCGCGCGGGCAGTACGGCGCGGGTTTCGCCGAAGGCCATCAGGTCGCCGGCTACGAGGCCGAAAAAGGATCGCCGTCGAACACCGAAACCTACGTCGCCATCAAGGCCGAGGTCGCCAACTGGCGCTGGTCCGGCACGCCGTTCTATCTGCGCACCGGTAAGGCCTTGCCGTCACGGACCACCGAGATCGTTATCCAGTTCCGCGCCGTGCCGCACTCGATCTTCGGGGCGGCGGCGCAGCCGAACCGGCTGGTCATCCGCCTGCAACCCGACGAAGACATCCGCCTGACCGTGATGAACAAGGCCCCTGGTCTGAGCGCCGACGGCATGCAATTGCAGCCTCTGGATTTGTCGCTGTCCCTGACCAATGCCTTCGACGCCAATGGCGACAAACCGGCCCGCCGCCGCATCGCCTATGAGCGCCTGATCCTCGATGCGTTGAATGGTAACAATGCCGCGTTCGTGCGTCGCGACGAGGTGGAGGCAGCCTGGACGTGGATCGACGGGATTTCCGCCGCCTGGGCCGAGGCCTATGCCAAGCCGCAGCTTTACCCCGCCGGGACCAACGGGCCGATGAGCGCCTATATGCTGCTCGACCGTGACAAGCGGGTGTGGAATGACTGAGATCGTCCTCGACGGGGCGGGCCGGTTCACGGTGCAGGCGTTCGACACGCTCGCCCAAGCCGAACAGGCCGTGCTTAGGGCGATCGAAACCGCCTTGTCAGACGCTATTGCTGAACGCGGTCATGCCTTGTGGATCGGGGCCGGGGGCGGAACGCCGAAACCGGTTTATGAGCAGCTCGATACGCTCGATCTGGCGTGGGACAAGGTGACCCTGTCGCAGGTCGATGAGCGTTTTGTGCCGCTGGACGATGCCTCGTCCAATACCAAGATGATGGCCGAAGCCGCTGCACCGGTCATCGCCAAGGGTATGCGTTTCCTCAGTCTCATTCAGGACATAAGCCACCCGGTCATTTGTTCCGAAAAAGCGGAAACGATGCTGCGTAACCTGAGCGAAGATGCACCGGTGTTCGACCTGAACCTGCTCGGCATGGGCGGGGATCGGCACTATGCCTCGATCTTTCCGGGGCATCCGATCAACGAGGAGGTCTATGACAGCCCGGCGCTGGTTCTGGCTGTCGCGCCCTCGGAAACCGGGGGCGAACCTAAGCTGCCGCGCATTACCCTGACCGTGCCTGCGCTCAACCGTTCGCGCCGCATCGTGCTGTACATCACCGGTCAGGCCAAGCTGGACGCCTTAGCAGCGGCGATTGCCGATCCCGATCCGTGGACGTCTCCGATAGGGGCGTTTCTCTCCCAATATCCCGGCCCTGTCGATATCATCTGGGGTGCGTGAGGAATAAAAATGACCGAGCTGAATCCCGTCCTTAAAGCCGTCACCGAACGCATCATCGAGCGTTCAAAAGCGACCCGCGCCGAATATATGGCGCGCGTCGACCGTTACCGGATGCGCGAGCCACGACGCAAGAAGCTGTCCTGCGCGAACTACGCGCACGTCGCCGCGCCGATGACCGAGAACGACAAGCTGGCTCTGGCGCTGGACAAGGTACCCAATATCGGCGTCGTGACGTCCTATAACGACATGCTGTCGGCCCACGCCCCCTATTATCGCTACCCGGAAAAGATCCTCGACTATGCCCGTCACGCGGGGGCCACGTCTCAGGTCGCGGGCGGCGTGCCCGCCATGTGCGACGGCGTGACCCAGGGCCGTCCGGGCATGGAGCTCAGCCTGTTTTCGCGCGACGTCATCGCCATGGGGACGGCCATCGCCCTGACCCACGACGCCTTCGATTCAGCCCTGATGCTGGGGATTTGCGACAAGATCGTGCCGGGGCTGGTCATGGGCTCGCTGGCCTTCGGGCACTTGCCGGTCATCTTCGTGCCGTCGGGGCCGATGTCGTCGGGCCTGCCCAATCCGGAAAAAGCGAAAATCCGCACGGCCTATGCCAAGGGCGAGGTCGGGCGCGACGCGCTGCTGGCCGCCGAGATGGCGTCCTATCACGCCGAAGGCACCTGCACCTTCTACGGCACGGCCAATTCCAATCAGATGCTGATGGAAATAATGGGGCTGCACGTCCCCGGTGCCGCTTTCGTGCCGCCGCGCGGGGAACTGCGCGACGCCCTGACCCGCGCCGCCGTCGAGCGCGCCGCCAAGGCCTCGGCCCTGTCCGAAGACCCCATCGGCATGGCCGATGTGATCGATGAGCGCGCCATCGTCAACGGCGTGGTGGGATTGCTGGCCACCGGCGGATCGACCAACCATGCCCTCCATTTGCCGGCTATGGCGCGGGCGGCGGGCATCCTGCTGATCCCGGAAGACTTCAACGACCTGTCGAAGGTCGTACCGCTGCTGGCGCGCGTCTATCCGAACGGCTCGGCCGACGTGAACCACTTCCACGCGGCGGGCGGCATCGGCTTCGTGATCAGGGAACTGCTCTCGGCAGGCCTGCTGCATGAGGACGTCAACACCATCTGGGGCAAGGGCCTGAGCGCCTATGGCAAGGAACCGACGCTGAAAGACGGGCAACTCGTCTGGCAGGAGAGTCCGGCCACGAGCCTCGATGAGACTATCCTGCGTCCCGTGACCAATCCCTTCTCGCCCGAAGGGGGCCTGCGCGAACTGACCGGCAATCTCGGCGTCGCAGTGACCAAGGTCTCGGCGGTCAAGCCCGAGCATCAGTTCGTCGAGGGGCCGTGCGCCGTCTTCGACGATCAGGACGATTTTCTGGCGGCGTTCAAGGCGGGAACTCTGCCGGACGGTGATTTTATTTGCGTTGTGCGCTTTCAGGGGCCTAAGGCCAATGGTATGCCGGAACTGCACAGCCTGACCCCCTCGCTGTCCGCCATGCTCGATCAGGGGCGCAAGGTCGCCCTGGTCTCGGATGGACGGATGTCGGGGGCCAGTGGTAAGGTGACGGCCGCGATACATCTAACCCCAGAAGCCGTCGACGGCGGACCGATCTCGAAATTACGGTCAGGGGATATTGTACGCGTAGACTGCGAAAACGGGAACCTGAGCTTCATGGGTGATGAAGCGCAACTGATGGCGCGCGAGAGCGCACCCCGGCCTCCGGAAGCGGACGGGCTGGGGCGCGAGCTGTTCGCGCCGTTCAGACGTCTGGTCGGCGAAGCCGTCACAGGCGGCTCCGTTTTCTGGTAAGGCTATAATGACGGCCCATTTCGACAGCCAAACGACTCTAGAGTCCTCCTCCGCCCAGAATTTCAAGGGCCTTGTCGGGGATATCGGCGGGACCAATGCGCGCTTTGCGATTGCCGAGCGCGTGGGCGGGACGGCGACGCTTTCCGGGTTTAGAACCTTCGAGACCGACGACTATCCCGACCTCTATGCGGTCATCGAAGACTATCTCAAGCCGTTGGGCGAACGCCCCGATTTCGACTTCGCGACCCTGGCCGTGGCCGGGCCGGTGGTCGACGGCGCGATCAAGTTCACCAATCTCGACTGGGTGGTGACGGAAACCGAACTCGCCAAGTGTACGGGCGCGGCCACGACGCGGCTGATCAACGATCTGGCCTCGATCGCCTATGCCCTGCCGCACCTCAAGGACGAGGACTGTCATCTGATCGGCGGCGTGCGCGACGGCGAGAGCAAGACCCTCTCGGTCATGGGCGCGGGGACGGGCTTCGGCGCGGCGGTGCTGGTCGAGGGGCGGACCTGCCTGTCGACCGAAAGCGGCCACGCCAGCTGGGCGCCGGTCAACGACTTCGAGCGCGACATCCATAAGTTCCTGTCGAAGAAATACGGTCGGGTGACCATCGAAATGGTCCTGTCCGGGCCGGGCCTCGTCCACCTCTATGAGGCGATTACCTTCGTGCGCGGCGAACCGACGCTGAACCTTACCCCGGCGCAGATCACCAATCTCGATGGGCCGGACGCACAGGGTTCGCGCTACACGGTCGAGACCTTTTTCGACATTCTCGCCTCGGTCTGCGGCGATCTGGCCCTGTTCCACGGCGCGACCGGCGGCATGTATATCGCGGGGGGCATCACGCCCAAGCTGATCAAATATCTTGACGCCACGCGCTTCCGCGCCCGCATGGAGGCCAAGGCCCCGATGACAGCGCTGGTCGAAGCGATACCGTCGCGCGTCATCACCCACCCCTATGCGGCTCTGGTCGGGGCGGCTAATGCCTTGACGGACGCCGAAATAAGGGCGTAGACCCGCAATTGAATATCCTTCCCGGCGACATGGGAAGGGACTGATAAATTAAGGAAACACCATGTCCAAGCCGCTCGACGTTCACACCATCATGACCACCGGTCCCGTCTTGCCGGTCATGGTTATCCCCGATCTCAGCATGGCCCTGCCTCTGGCCGATGCCCTGATCGCGGGCGGCATCACGGTGCTCGAAATCACGTTGCGCACCGACTGCGCGCTGGACGCCATCAAGCTGATCGCGAAAGAGCGCCCGGACGCCATCGTCGGCGCCGGTACGCTGCTGACGCCGAAGGACGCCGAAAAGGCCGCCGAGGCGGGCGCCAAGTTCGGCGTCTCGCCGGGCCTGACCAAGAGCCTCGCCAAACAGGATTCGCTGCCGCTGCTGCCGGGCGTCTCGACCGCGTCCGAAGTGATGAAGGCGCTGGAGTGGGGCTTTACGCGTCTGAAATTCTTCCCGGCCGTGCCTGCCGGTGGCATCCCCATGCTCAAGGGCATCGGCGCGCCCCTGCCGCAGGTCAAGTTCTGCCCGACGGGCGGCATCGGCCTGAACAATGCCGCCGACTTCCTGGCCCTCGACAACGTGTTATGTGTCGGCGGGTCATGGGTCGCCCCGGAAAAGGCGATGAAGGACGGCAACTGGGCCGAGATCACGCGTCTGACGGCTGAGGCGGTCAATAAGTTCAAGGCCTGAGCCCCTCCGGCAGGGCGCGCCCTTGACAAGGAGGGGCGCGCCGTCATTTCTTGATACGTAGATAAGTACGGGGATCGGGCGCTTGGCCACAGTTGTTAAGGTAACCGCAGGATGAGGCCGCCCAATACCGGTGTCGGCGGGGCGTCGACGATCAACGACGTCGCGCGTCTGGCCGGGGTATCGATCAAGACCGTCTCGCGCGTCATGAACGACGAGCCCAATGTCCGTCAGGAAACCCGCGACAAGGTGCAGGAAGCCGCGACACTGCTGCACTACCGCCCGAACCTGCTGGCGCGCTCTCTGGCCGGGTCGCGCAGCTTTCTGGTGGCCCTGTTTTACGACAACCCCAACCCCGCCTATATCACCGAGCTGCAAAAGGGCGTCATCAATCGCGCCCGCGGGTCGGGATATCATCTGCTGGTCGAACCTCAGGACAGCCACGCCCCCGATCTGGCGCGGCAGATCACCAACCTGCTGGCGACGATTCGGCTGGACGGTATTATTCTCTCGCCGCCCCTGTGCGACATGGCCGTGGTGCTTCAGGCCATCGAGGCGGCGGGCGTACCCTATGTGCGCGTGTCACCGTTCCTCAATCCCGACCGGTCGCCGTGCGTGCGCATGGACGACGCGCAGGCCGCCTATGAACTGACGCGCAAGCTGATCGAGATGGGCCACACGGATATCGGCTTCGTGCTGGGCCACCCCGAACACGGCGGCGCCCATCAGCGCTACGAAGGCTTTGTGCGGGCCCTGCGCGAAGACGGCATGGAGCCGCGACCGGAATGGACGCGGCAGGGCTATTTCTCTTACGAATCGGGTGTCGAGGCGGCGCGGGCGATTCTGGCGCCGGGAACGAAGCACCCGACGGCGATTTTCGCGTCAAACGACTATATGGCGCTGGGGGTCATGGCCCATGCCCAGCAGGCGGGCCTGCGCCTGCCGGACGATTTGTCGGTGGCCGGGTTCGACGACGCGCCGGGAGCCTTGCGCACCTGGCCGCCGCTCACTACCGTGCGTCAGCCGGTCGAGGACATGGCCTATGCCGCCGCCGACCTGCTGCTGAACCGTAACGATGCCGGGGCCGATCAGGACCGCATGCTGCCGTTCGCCCTGATCATGCGCGAGTCGGTGCGGGCGCGCTGAAGACGCTTTACATTCAGGGCAAAAAAAACCGGCAGACCGGGCGAACCCGGCTGCCGGATATAAGGGGCTTTGCTATCCGAATAATGCCAAATCCGGATAACGATTTAAAATCATACGAAAGCGCAGCCGTGAAAAAGGGAAAGAAGCCGCGCCCGGCTATGATTTTAAACACCGATCCCTGACCTTCGGGGCGAAGGGCGGGGAAAAGGAGGAACAACAACAGAGTTCAGATTAGAATTGACTGACAACGCTGTCAACTCCCTTTTTGACGTGCCGGTTTATTTTTGGGGAGGAGAGGGGTGGCGGCACTTGAATTTTGCGCATATTTTTAATTAAATAATTGAATTTATTAAAATAATAAAACTGACCCTCCGGCTAATAACTTCGGTTCGACTCATGTACGTGCAGGATTGCTGGCTTGACGATGCTTGATAGCGCTGTCATTAAATGACGTCATCATAGTGCTTTTGCCCGCAGAATCTGGGCGGTATTGTGAAAAAGCACAAATAATCCCGCGACATAAACGACGGGGTAGCAGGCTGGGAGAGCAAATCATGCGGACGGTTTTGAAAAGCGGTGTCGCCGCGGGCGTTTTGACGATGGCGCTGGCCGTGTCGGGTTGCGTGACGGTGATCGAGAGCGGCGCGCAGGGTACGCCTGCCGAAGAGACACCCGCACCGATGGCAGAGGCCGCGAAAACCGAGATCAATGCTGTCTGGCCGAAGCTGAAAGACGCCGGTCTGGTCGATGCGGTCGTCGAAGCGCAGATCGACGCGATCATGGCCGAGATGACGATCGAGGAGAAGGTCGGTCAGGTCGTGCAGGGCGACATCTCGACCGTTAAACCCGAAGACCTCAGAAAATATCCGCTCGGCTCGATTCTGGCGGGGGGCAATTCCTCGCCGGGTGGCAACGAGCGCGCCACGCCGCAACAATGGCTCGATCTGGCCGACGCCTACTGGCGCGCCTCGCTCGACTATCCGTCGAAGCGGAAAATCCCGCTGCTGTTCGGGATCGACGCCGTACACGGCCATTCCAACCTCGTCGGCGCGATCGTTTTCCCGCACAATGTCGGTCTGGGGGCGACGCGCAATCCCGACCTGATGAAGCGCATCGGCGAGGTCACGGCCTATGAGATGTCGCTCGCCGGAGTCGACTGGACCTTCGCCCCGACGGTGGCCGTGTCGCGCGACAAGCGCTGGGGCCGCGCCTACGAATCCTATTCCGAAAACCCTGCCGATGTCGCGGCCTATGCCGGCAAGGTGGTCGAGGGCCTGCAAGGGGCCGACGGCGGCGATAACGGCGTGAAGCCCGGCCACATCATGGCCTCGGCCAAGCACTTCCTCGGCGACGGCGGCACGCTCAATGGCAAGGATCAGGGCGACGCCCTCATCAGCGAAGAGGAACTGGCGAATGTGCATAATGCCGGTTATCCGCCCTCGATAGAAGCGGGCGTCCTGTCGGTCATGGCCTCGTTTTCAAGCTGGAACGGCGAGAAGTTGACCGGCAGCCACTATTTGCTGACCGACGTGCTCAAAGACCGGATGGGTTTCGACGGCTTCGTGGTCTCGGACTGGAACGCGCAGGCCCAGGTGCCAGGCTGCACCAAGGTTTCGTGTCCGTCGGCCTTCAATGCCGGGATCGACATGTTCATGGCCCCCGATTCGTGGAAGGGCATTTACGAGAACACGCTGGCGCAGGTGAAGTCGGGCGAGATCCCGATGGCACGGCTGGACGACGCCGTGCGCCGCATTCTCCGCGCCAAGATCAAGGGCGGGCTGTTCACGCTGGGCGCGCCGAAGGACCGCGCCATAGCCGGTCACTGGGAGAACCTCGGCAAGCCCGAACACCGCGCCGTTGCGCGTCAGGCGGTGCGTGAGTCGCTGGTGCTGTTGAAAAATAACGGCTCTCTGCTGCCGATCAGGGGCGGGGCCAATGTGCTGGTCGTCGGCGACGGGGCCGACAATATCGGCAAGCAGTCCGGCGGCTGGACGATCACCTGGCAGGGGACGGGTAACGCCAATACCGACTTCCCGAACGGTCAGTCGATCTTCGGCGGTATTTCAGACGCTGTGAAGGCGTCGGGCGGTACGGCGACCTTGTCGGTCGATGGAACCTACAAGACAAAGCCCGACGTCGCCATCGTCGTGGTCGGCGAGGAACCTTATGCCGAGTTTCAGGGCGACCGTCAGAGCCTCGATTATCAGTCGGGCGAGCGCAAGGATCTGGCGCTCATCAAATCGCTGAAAAAGGCCGGGATACCTGTGGTGACGGTCTTCCTGTCGGGGCGACCCCTTTGGGTCAATCCGGAGATCAATGCCTCGGACGCCTTTGTCGCGGCGTGGCTGCCGGGGACCGAAGGCGGCGGTGTGGCCGACGTCCTGATCGGCGACAAGGCCGGCAAGGCGCGCCACGATTTCAAGGGCCGCTTAAGCTTCTCGTGGCCGAAAACCGCCGCGCAACAACCGCTCAATGTCGGGACGCCGGGCTATGATCCGCAGTTCGCCTACGGTTTCGGCCTGACCTATGCGAATAAGGGCGATCTGCTGCCACTACCCGAAGAGTCGGGTCTGAAAGACGCCGGGGTGGTCAATGTCGATACCTATTTCACCGCCGGTCGGGTCCGCGCGCCGTGGGGCTTCTTCCTTGCCGATCCGAAAGGTGCGACCGGCGGCGATGGCGCTCTGACCTCACCGCAGGGCTTCGTCACCCAGACGGTGGTCGATGCGGGGGCGCAGGAGGCCGGACGGCTGCTGACCTTTACGGGCCAAGGCAAGGGCGAGGCCTATTTCGGTGGCACCATCGTCGATCTGACGCGACAGTCGGCGGGCGAACTGGCCGTGGCCCTGACCTACAGGCTCGATGCCGCGCCGAAGGGGCCGGTGATGCTGGCTCTGGGGCGCGACCGCTTCGTCTATCAGGAAATGGATATCGCCGGGCTGCTCACCGCCGACGGGCAGTTCCATACGGTGAAAATCCGCCTGAACTGCTACGCGGCGATCGGGCTCAGGATGACGCAGATCGGCATGCCGTTCGCGCTGAAGTCGGAAGCGCCGCTGAAACTGACCTATACATCGGTGAAGCTGGCCTCGAACGAAGGCGACGCGGTGTGTCCGAAGTAACGTCTTCTACTCCCCCAGTTTACTGGGGGAGGTGGATGCGAACGACGTGAGCAGACGGAGGGGGGCTCGCGTAGGAGCCGAGGATAAAATAAGCGGCCCGACGTGTATGTTGGTCTTACAGCGAAGGCCCCCACCACCGCATCTCGCTACTTCGCAGCTCGTGCGGTCCCCGGCACCGGCCGCCCGGCTCCCCAGCGAGCTGGGGAGGTATAAAAGAGTAAGATCCCCGGCTTAGGTCGGGGATTTGCGTATGGAACGGGTGGTAGCGCTAAATCGATTGCCAAACGTTCAGATTTGATTAATTGTGTGACAATTGGCGGCGTCAAGACCGCTTCAACCTCAGGGGGCTACCATGCTTTCCAGTCTTTTGCCCGAGGGCAAGAACATACTGGCCGACCTCGATATCTATATCGTGCTGGCCTATATCGTCGGCATCTTCGTACTGGCGCAGGTCGTTTCGCACCGGAAAACCAATGAAGAGGTCTCGTCCAAGGGCTATTTCCTCGCTGGCAATCAGCTGCCGTGGTGGGCTATCGGGGCGTCGCTGATCGCCGCCAATATCTCGGCCGAGCAGATCATCGGCATGTCGGGATCGGGCTTCCGCATCGGTCTGGCCATCGCCTCCTATGAATGGATGGCGGCGATTACCCTGATCATCGTGGGGAAATACTTCCTGCCGGTGTTCATCCAGAACGGCGTCATGACCATGCCGGGCTTCCTGCAACAGCGGTTCGGCCCCAGCGTGAAATACCTGATGGCCATCTTCTGGCTGGTCCTCTACGTCTTCGTCAACCTGACCTCGATCCTGTGGCTGGGGGCGACGGCGATTTCCGGCGTCACGGGCATAGAGCCGATCTACGCCATCATCGCCATCGGCGTCTTCGCTCTGGCCTATCAGATCAATGGCGGGCTGAAGGCCGTGGCCCTGACCGACATCGTGCAGGTGGCCCTGCTGATTCTCGGCGGCCTGATCATCGTCTTCATCTCGTTTTCGAAGATTGGTGGCGAGGCGGGCGTTCTCGGCGGTCTGCACACCCTCTATACGAAGTTCCCCGAACATTTCGACATGATCCTGTCAAAGGACAGCCCGCACTATGCAGACCTGCCCGGCATCGCCGTTCTGGTCGGCGGTCTGTGGATCATGAACATCTCCTACTGGGGCTTCAATCAGTACATCATTCAGCGCGCACTGGCCGCCAAGTCGCTGGGCGAAGCGCAAAAGGGCATCGCCTTTGCCGCCTATCTCAAGCTGCTGATGCCGGTCATCGTCGTGTTCCCGGGCCTCGCGGCGCTCATTCTGGCGCCGGATATCCCCAAGGCCGACCACGCCTATCCGGCCATGATGCAGCTTCTGCCGAACGGTCTGCTGGGTCTGGTCTTCGCGGCGCTGGTCGCGGCGATCGTCGCCTCGCTGGCGTCGAAGATCAACTCGATCTCGACCATCTTCACCCTCGATGTGGTAGCACCCCTGCGCAAGGATATCCCCGACGTCAAGCTGGTCACCATCGGGCGTATCGCCTCGGTCGTGGCGGTCGTCGTCGCCATGGCTGTCGCGCAGCCCCTGCTTGGCAAGACCGATCAGGCCTTCCAGTTCATTCAGGAATTCACCGGCTTCTTCACACCGGGGATCGTGGTGATCTTTGCGCTCGGCATGTTCTGGAAGCGCTGCTCGACGGCAGGGGCTTTCGTCGCGGTGGCGGCCTCGGTCATCCTGTCGACGGCGGCGAAATACGTCCTGCCGGACGTCCCGTTCATGGACCGCGTTGGTTGGGTCTTCGGCGCCTCGCTGGCCCTGTGCGTGCTGGTGTCGCTGATCGTGCCGAACAAGAAACCGGTCTCGACCCTGACGCTGGAAGGGGTCAATTTCAAGACCTCGACGGCGTTCAACATCCTGGGCGTCGGCGTGATCCTGATCCTGACGGCGCTCTATGTGACGCTGTGGTAAGATCGGCGTGAAGCCAAGGAAAAGGCGTCCCGCACAGGGACGCCTTTTTTGTATCGACGGATCGCCAGCGTCGCGGCGTTTGACGGACAACACAAAGGATAATCCATGAAACGTCTCCTCACCGTCGCCCTCTGTTGCCTCCTGCCGTCCGTGGCTCTGGCTGAGGTGACGGCAACGAAAACCGACGGCCGCATCACGCTGAACAACGGCCTGGTCGAAGCGGTGATCGATGCCAATGGCGATGTGGTATCGTTTAAAGACCTGCGTAATGGTCCGGTCGAGATGGTGCAAAAGGGTCAGAAGATCTACTGGGACGCCAATGCCGAAGCGATCGGACCGACGACGACTACGCCACCGAAAAAGGGCTATTACCGCCCATCGCCCGCCACAACGACCGTCGAGCTGGCCGCTACGCCCGCGCAGGCCGATGTGACCGTCACCAGCGGCCCGACCGAGCATTTCGGCTTCCGCGCCGAACGTCACTACGTGATGAAGGACGGCCTGAGCGGCCTCTATGCCTATGTCGTGTTCAGGCATGCGCCCGACATGCCTGCCGCACGGCTGTGGCAGACGCGGTTCGTGTTCCGGACCTCGCCGGACGTGTTCAATGTGTGGAGCGTGTCGCGCGACAACCTGATCCGTATCCCGCGCGCCGAGGTCGTCTCGAAGCTGATGGACGCCACCTTCCGGCTGGCCGACGGGACGGTGAAGACGAAATATCTCAACTCGGTCTACTGGGGCGACGTCCCGGCCTATGGCACGCTGGCGGTCAGTAATGAGCAAAGCCGCGGCATCTGGATGCTGGAGCCGTCGCCGGAATACCACAATGGCGGGCCGATCAAGCAGGGTCAGACCGTCCACGACGACGTGCTGCTGCGCGTGCTGCAATCGGCGCATTTCGGTGCGAAATCGGTCGATGTGCAGGCCGGTGAGGCGTGGTCGAAGGTCTACGGCCCATTCCTCATCTACGCCAACCAAGCCGCGTCGCCGCAGGCTTTGTGGAGCGATATCGACCGGCAACTGAGCGCCGAAAAAGCGCAGTGGCCTTATGGGTTTGTCACCGCGCCGGACTACGCCAAGACGCGCGGTAGCCTGAGCGGCGAGGTGCGTTTGAACGGCGCGGCGGCGGGCGGGGCGAAGGTCATCCTGTCAGACGTGAGCACGCCGTGGCCGGACAGCGTCAAGGGCTATAACTACTGGGGTAGCATCTCAGCCGATGGACAATTCCACATCGAGGGCATCGCGCCGGGCACCTATGCGCTAAGCGTAACGGGTGCCGATCAGCCGACGGATTTCACCGGCAAGACGGTCACCATAAAGACGGGCGAGCAGGATACGGGGACGCTATTTTGGGCGCGGGAGATGCACGGCAAGACCCTGTGGCAACTGGGGACTTTCGACCGGCGCGCGGCGGAGTTCCGCAACGGTGACGACTCGCGCGGCTATCAGATGTTCACCCTCTACCCGCAGCAGTTCCCCAACGACGTCGATTTCATGGTCGGCAAGAGCCAGCCGATGCGCGACTGGAACTACGCCCAATGGTCCTGGTATATGAAAGACCCGTCGTGGCATCTGCGCTTCAATGCACCCTCACAGACCGGACAGGCGACGTTGACGATTGGTGTGGCCTCGGCACAGCCCGCGAAGGGTAAGCTCACGGACGTGCGCGTGGCCATCAACGGGCAGGAGATCGGGGCTATCCGCCTGCCCAAGACCGGCACGGCAGGCTATCGCGGCGGGATGCAGGACCAGAACTATAACCTCGTGACCCTGACCTTCGACGCGAAGCGGCTGAAAGGCGACAACGACCTGACGTTCCGCCACGCCGACGGTCAGGTTTTTGATCCGGCGCTGGTCAAGGCGGCCTCGGATGCCGCGGCCGACGACGATCAGGCCCCCGGCACCGGCGCCCCCGGTCAGGTCATGTACGACGCCATCCGGCTTGAGGTGAGATAAACCCTGCAAATTGACGCGGTCTTGCGCTTCGTCAATTTATACGCTAATGCTGAACTTAATGGTTCAGTATTTATCCCATCGCCTCGATGCGTCCTTTGCCGCCTTGTCGGACCCCACGCGTCGGGGGGTGCTGGAGCAGCTTGGCTACGCGGACGCTTCGATCAGCGATCTGGCCGAGCGCTTCCACATGACCCTCACGGGCATGAAGAAGCACGTCAGCCTGCTGGAAGCGGCGGGGCTGGTGACGACCGAGAAGATCGGGCGCGTGCGCATCTGTCGGCTGGGCCGGGGTATGCTGGACACGGAGGCGGCGTGGATCGAGCAGCAGCGCCGGATATGGACCGAGCGCTTCGACGCGCTGGATGCGATCGTGCAGGAACTGAAACAAGGAGACACCCAATGACGACATCAGAAACGACCACGCAACGCACGTCCGAGCGCGAATTCGTGGTGACGCGGACCGTCAATGGTCCGACGCATATCGTCTTCAGGGCGTGGAGCGATCCGGAGCTGTTCCGACGCTGGTGGACGCCGAAGTCGTTCGGCATGACCATCCTGTCGTGCGAGATGGATGTGCGGACCGGCGGCACCTACCGTCTGGTCATCAGCCATCCGTCGATGCCGGAGCCGATGGCCTTCTTCGGTCGGTATATCGAGGTGGTGCCAAACGCCCGTATCGTCTGGACCAACGAGGAAGGCGGCGAGGGTGAGGGGGCCGTCACCACGGTGACGTTCGAGGACCGCGACGGGCAGACGGTGGTGGTCTGGCACGACCTCTATCCGTCGAAAGCGGCGCTCGACGAGGCCATGATTTCCGGCGCGACCAGCGGCTTCGACGAGCAGTTTGGGCAACTGGAAGCGCTGATTTCGTTGACGGCCAAATAGACAATACCTCCCCAACAAGGGGCATCGCACACCCCTTGGCGTATGGCGGCGATATGATATATTTATCGTGTCAGGGAACCGGACGGATACAAATATCGCATTTGACGACGGAGCTATCATGGGCAAGGCCGAACTCACCTTCCAGATCGACGAAGACCTGAAAGTGGCATTCAGCGCGGCCGCCGAAGCCGAAGGTCGTTCTGTGGCCGATGTTCTCAGTGACGTCATGCGCGACTATGTGGAACTGAAATCCGAGCCATCGGATTACGATACATGGTTCCGTCAGCAGGTTCAGGAAGCGCTGGACGATCCGCGTGACGGTATTCCGCATGACGAGGTCATGGCCATGATGGATGCCGAAATTGCCCGTCATGCCGCAGGCCTGAAACGCGGTGCCTGACAGCTACGTCGTGGAATGGCGGCCTCAGGCCGTCGATGATCTTCTGGGCCTCGTTCGGTATATCGCTCAGGATAATCCCAATCGCGCTATCAGCTTTGGGCAGGAACTGAGAGCGCAGATCGAGACGTTGCGCGACTACCCGCTGAGAGGCCGTGCCGGACGGATGACGGGTACAAGGGAACTGGTAATCCACCACAACTATATCGCCGTTTATCGGGTGAAAACGCGATCGCTCCGTGTTGAAATCCTGCGCCTCAAACATGCAGCGCGGATGCGAGGAAATTAAATTTGGCCAAGCGTTACATGGAAATATTTGCGGGCAACCTGTCTCGCTACCGGCGGGGACGCACGAAAACCATGCTGCGAGACCTGAAGCTCTGGTCGGACACTCTTGCGGATAAATGGCCGGATACTCACCCTCGCGGGGCCGGTTTCGATAGCTGGAAGACACCTGTGGCCGGAAGTCTGGTCAATTTGCCGAATTCGTCACGGCATACGCAGCGGCGCTATATCGAACTGGTTCTGAGGGCAGCCGTCAATATGCGGAACCATAAGCCTGACGCGGCGCAAGGCGCGCGGGTCACCGCTATCCTGACCTTGCCGAAACTGTTCGATAGTGGCGTGCATATCTTTTTCAACGAAAGCTACTGGCAGAGGTTTGCCGAGCGGCACAATTCTGATGACCTATGGATCCCCTTGCTTCCCTCGCGGGGCCTTTTGAAATCTTATGGTCTGCGTGTGCCGGAAGGGTTTGAAGCGCGCGGCTATCGTACCTATTGGCGCGATGACACGATCGATCCGCCTTACGAAAAGACGCGAGAGGTGTGGATCTATAGCGAAGTGCTCTGAACGAAAAAGAGCGGGTCCTGCGACCCGCTCTTCCTGTTTTCGAGAATGTGAAGCGTGGATTAGAAATCCATGCCGCCATGCCGCCCATGCCGCCGCTGGGCATAGCCGGGGCTGCGTCTTTCTTCGGGCTTTCGACCACGGCGGCTTCCTCCGCAGTCATACACCCGAAGCGGACTCAAGGCCGCAATAACATCCAAAACCAGACCAGCCGCCTACGTGCCTTGGTTTGCCGTTTAAGAAAAGGGAAAGCCTTGTTATTTAATAACGTCGGTATTAAGTTGTTAACGGGAAATACAGTTCATCCTCAGAGATGATTCACGTTTGAGCCGGGGGAAAAATGCGCAAAGTGAAAACGTCGGTTTTTGTCGCTCTGACATTGAGCTTCGTGGCGGCAGACGCGCTTGCAGAGCAACCCGCGATCCCGTCCGAAAATTATGCTCATCCTCAGCGTCTGGTCGCCATCGACGGCAATCGCCGCATTAATTTGTTTTGCCTAGGTCAGGGCGCGCCGACGGTTCTCTTCGATGCCGGCAGCGGCGATACGACGGCGTCGTGGCGCTATGTTCAGGGCGAGGTCGCGAAGACAACGCGGGCTTGCAGTTATGATCGCGCCGGATATGGCTTTTCCGATCCTCCGCCGGGCGCGTCGGACGTGAACGCGACGGTCAGAGACATCCACCTGTTGCTCAGGGCTATGGGAACGGACGGCCCGATTATCTATGTCGGCCATTCGGTTGCGGGTCTTTACGGCGTAGGGTTGCAGGGAAAATATCCCGACGACGTCGCGGCTCTGGTTCTGGTCGATCCATCCTATGCCGACATGGGCAGGTGGACGCCGCCGTCTGATCCGACGGATCAGCCCCCGCCGCCGTGGGCACCGTTAGAGGCGTGCCTTGCCCTGGCGAAGTCTGGCGAGTTGCAGGAGCCGAAGACGGATGCCGCCAAGGCCTGTGTTCGTGAAAACCGTTCGCTTGACGACGTCCTGCGGCGCACAGACAGATTGCAACAGGCGAACCCCGTGACCATCAGCACCAAAATTTCGGAGATTCAGAGCATTACGCCATCAGCGCCAAGCTGGATTTCCGTGAATACGGCCCAAATTGACGCTCTTAACCCTCAATTCGGCGATAAGCCGCTGATTATCCTGACACATGGCAGTATGCCCTTAAGGCCGGGGGACAATCCCGATCAGCATAAGCAAAACGAGGACAGGTGGATGGCCGCCCATGCCAAGCTCGCCGCCCTGTCGACGCGGGGCCGCCATATCGTGGTTCCCGACAGCCGTCACTATATCCAGATTAATCAGCCTAAGGCGGTGATCGACGCTATTGAACAGACGGTTGCCGACGTGCGTGCAAAGTAGTCGCTGCGGCTTAACACCCACAAACGACCTTCCGGATTTATACCGCAACGTCTACATTTGGGATTGAGCAGCCTGTAAGCTTGGCGCCACTGTCCGCTTCGGAGCGAAAAGTCGCAAACCGCCACTTTCGCGGTTCTATTTCTGCACGGGGCCAATAGTCGATAAAATGAAGCAAAAAAGAGCGGGCCTTGCGACCCGCTCTTTTTTGCTTCTGAGGCTATGACGGATGCTGAAATTACCCGTCGCCAAGCGGTTCAGACCTCGGTGATCAGTTTGGGCGGCATTGGCGATTGTAAAATTTTGCCGATATGATTCCGTTGTGGGCCGAAACCCTTACCGTGCTATGAACCGCGCTGCCGTGATCGTCGCAGGGCCAGACCTCGACCGTCCGGGGCTTGGGCGAGGCTTTCAACGCCGCCCAACCCCCTGCGTTGAGTATAAGCGGTTCAGCGGATTCTTTTGACGTTAGGGCCTGTAATTTCACGCCGTCGGCAGACAGACCGAGGGCGATGAATTGCCGTTTGCCACAGGGCAGGGTGTCCACCTGAAGCAGAAACTCTGTCGCGCGGCCATCGTGGTTATAGTCGGCTATGTTCATGAGAATAACGGGGGTCCGCTGGACTATTCGTTGTTCCGTCGCCACTGGATTGGCCTGAGCCCGATCGTAGTCATCGCGATGTTCCGGCCATCTTTGCAGGATCGCCTGACCTTTCATCTCGAAGCTGGTGTTTTTAAAAAATTGCGACAGGTTCAGTCGTTCGATCTTCTGGCCCGCACGTTTTCTGACGAGCCAGACCTGCCCCATTTCGCCATAGGCAAAACCGGAGCAAGGACAGGTGATGGACATTTCCACGTCATCGGGCCCACAGGCGGATTTGGGTTTTCCTGTCCACACCAGTAACCACGTCTCGGCTATACCATCGACCATGACTGTTCGCGTCTCGCGAATAATTTCGGTTGGTGTGGCCGCGTACAGGTCAGGCGACAGACACACGCCTAAACCCAGTCCGATAGCAATAAGTCCGGCGCGAAAGCTCATTTCATTCTCCCGCACCGATCCTAACGAAAAAAAGCGGGCCTTGCGACCCGCTCTTTCCGTTTTCAGCAGTGTGCCGAGAGGATGGATTAGAAATCCATACCGCCCATGCCGCCCATGCCGCCGCCGGGCATGGCCGGGGCTGCGTCCTTCTTCGGGCTTTCGACCACGGCGGCTTCCGTCGTGATCAGCAGGCCCGACACCGAAGCGGCGTCTTGCAGAGCGGTACGCACCACCTTGGCCGGGTCGATGACGCCGTCGGCGACGAGGTCGACGTACTTTTCGGTCTGGGCGTTGAAGCCGAACGACGCGTCGTCCGATTCCAGGATCTTACCCACGACGATCGAGCCTTCGACGCCGGCGTTTTCCGAGATCTGACGGATCGGAGCCTGAAGCGCGCGGCGCACGATGGCGATACCAGCGGTCTGGTCGTCATTGTCGCCGGTCACGTCGGCCAGCTTCTTCGATGCCTTCAGCAGCGCCGTGCCACCGCCCGGAACGATACCTTCGTCCACGGCCGCGCGGGTCGCGTTGAGGGCGTCGTCAACGCGGTCCTTCTTTTCCTTCACTTCGACTTCGGTCGAGCCGCCGACGCGGATGACCGCAACGCCACCGGCCAGCTTGGCCAGACGCTCTTGCAGCTTTTCCTTGTCGTAGTCCGAGGTCGTCTCTTCGATCTGTTGCTTGATCTGAGCGACGCGGCCTTCGATTTCGGCCTTTTCACCGACGCCGTCGACGATGGTGGTGTTTTCCTTGGTGATCGTCACCTTCTTGGCGCGGCCCAGCATGTCGAGGGTCACGGTCTCAAGCTTGATGCCGATGTCTTCGGAGATCACTTGGCCAGCGGTCAGGATGGCGATGTCTTCCAGCATGGCCTTGCGGCGGTCGCCGAAGCCCGGTGCCTTGACGGCGGCGACGCGCAGGCCGCCACGCAGGCGGTTGACGACGAGGGTCGCCAGTGCTTCGCCTTCGACGTCTTCGGAGATGATCAGCAGCGGACGGCCCGACTGCACGACGGCTTCGAGGATCGGCAGGATCGGCTGAAGCGTCGAGATCTTCTTATCGAAGATCAGGATGTACGGGTCTTCGAGGACCGCTTCCATCTTGTCCGGGTTGGTGACGAAGTACGGCGACAGGTAGCCGCGGTCGAACTGCATGCCTTCGACGACGTCCAGCTCGGTTTCGGCGGTCTTGGCTTCTTCGACGGTGATGACGCCTTCGTTGCCGACCTTGGCCATGGCGTCAGCGATCATCTGACCGACTTCGGTGTCGCCGTTGGCCGAGATGGTGCCGACCTGAGCGATTTCCGAGTTCGAGGTAACCGGCTTCGACGAGGCCTTGATTTCGGCGATGACGATGGCGACGGCCTTATCGATGCCGCGCTTGAGGTCCATCGGGTTGCGGCCCGACGAGACCGACTTCAGGCCTTCGACGACGATGGCTTGCGCCAGAACGGTCGCGGTGGTGGTGCCGTCACCGGCCTTGTCGTTGGTCTTCGAGGCGACTTCGCGGATCAGTTGCGCGCCGAGGTTCTCGAAACGGTCGGCCAGTTCGATTTCCTTGGCGACCGAGACGCCGTCCTTGGTCGAGCGCGGGGCGCCGAAGGACTTTTCGAGGATGACGTTGCGGCCCTTGGGGCCGAGGGTCACCTTCACGGCGTTGGCGAGGATGTTGACGCCGCGCAGGATCTTGTCGCGCGCGTCCGAGGAAAACAGTACGTCTTTAGCAGCCATCTTAGTGGTTCCTATTTGGTTGCGTGAATATCAAAAAAGGCAGGGGTGCGGATGAACGCACGACGATGCCCAGCCCGACGCGCCTTAGCGCGTCACAATACCGAGGATGTCGGATTCCTTGAGGATCAGCAGGTCTTCGCCGTCAAGCTTGACCTCGGTGCCGCCCCACTTGCCGAACAGGACGCGGTCGCCGGCCTTCACGTCGAGGGCGACTTGCTCGCCCTTTTCGTTGCGGTTGCCGGGACCGACGGCGACGACTTCGCCTTCCTGCGGCTTTTCCTTGGCGGTGTCGGGGATGATGATCCCGCCCTTGGTCTTGGCTTCTTCTTCGACGCGCTTGATCAGCACGCGGTCACCCAGGGGACGAAAGCTCATTGGGGTATCTCCGGTTTACGGTTTTTGAATGAGAGTGTTAGCAGTCACCGGGGGTGAGTGCTAATGCGCCCTTGAGGTAGGGCCGATGAGGGGGAGAGTCAAGGACGCGGGCAATCTTATTCCGCGAATTTTTTATGATGCGGTGCGGGGTGAGACTCCCTCCTCCCTACGCAGTGGGGAGGAGGGAGCGAGCGTAGCGAAGCTGACGGAGGGGATGACTCCGTCAGAATGTCAGACACTGGCGTTTGAGGTTTTGCGACTTCGTCGCCCCCTCCGTCTCGTCGCCTGTCGGCTCCGATCCACCTCCCCACTACGTAGGGAGGAGGGAGGCTAGAGACTCACGTTCAGTTTGCGGGCGAGGGCCAGCACTTCGCTGCGCAGCGAGCCATAGGAACTCGTCATCATCTTCTGGATCGCACGCGCGGCCGTGTCGCGGTCGAGCGACAGGATCATCCGCTTGACCTGACCGATCCCGGCGGGCGGCATGGACAGGCGGTTGAAGCCCAGCGCGATCAGCACGAAGGCCTCCAGCGGCTTGCCCGCAATTTCACCGCACACCGACACCGGCGTGCCGGATTCCTCGGCGGCCTTCTGGATCATCGACAGGGCCCGCAGCATCGGCGGCGACAGAATGTCGTAGCGGTCCGACATGCGCGGATTGGTGCGGTCGGCGGCGAAGAGATACTGCGTCAGGTCGTTGGTGCCGACGCTGGCGAAATCGACCATCGGCAGCAGCGCGTCGAGGTGGAACAGCAGCGACGGGCATTCGATCATCACGCCGACGCGCAGGACGCTGGGCAGGGGACGACCGCGACGCTTGGCCCAGGCCAGCTCGACATCGACATATTCGCGCGCCTGACGGAATTCGTCGACCGAGGCAACCATCGGGAACATGATGCGTAGTTCGCGTCCGGCGGCGGCAGTGATCAGGGCGCGCACCTGCATCCGCAGCAGGGCCGGACGGTCCAGCCCCATGCGGATGGCGCGCCAGCCCAGTGCCGGGTTTTCCTCGCGCTCGGTTTCCATATAGGGCAGGATCTTGTCGCCGCCGAGGTCGAGCGTGCGGAAGGTCACCGGCTTGTCGCCTGCCAGATCGAGCACGCGGGCATAGAGTTCGGTCTGACGCTTGAGGCGCGGCAGGTCTTCGGAGACCATGAACTGAAACTCGGTGCGGAACAGGCCGATGCCCTCGGCACCCGTCTCGTCCATCAGTTCGAGGTCGAACTCAAGGCCAGCGTTCATCAGCATCGAGATGCGGTGGCCGTCGCGGGTCGCCGCCTGAACGCCGATCAGCTTGTCGAATTCGGCGCGGCGGGCGGCGCGCATGTCGAGGCGGGCATGGGCGGCCTCCAGCACGTCCTGACGCGGCCGCAGGAAGGATTCGCCGGTTTCGCCGTCGACCACGACGACGTCGCCCTGATTGACCTTGTCGCGCAGCCGCTCCAGCCGCCCGACGCAGGGGATTTGCAAGGCGCGGGCGACGATGGCGGCGTGGTTGGCGGCGGAGCCTTCTTCGAGCAAGATGCCTTTCAGGCGCTTGCGGTCGTATTCGAGCAGGTCGGCGGGGCCAAGGTCGCGCGCCACGAGGATGGCGTTTTCGGGGATTTCACGGGCAATGGTGTTCTTGCCCGCCAGCACGCGCAGCAACCGGTTGCCGAGGTCTTCGAGGTCGTGCAGACGCTCACGCATATAGGCGTCACGGGCGCTGTTGAGGCGGGCGCGTTGCTCATTGCGGACGCGCTCTACCGCAGCTTCGGCGGTCAGGCCGGAGCGCACGGCCTCGACCAGGTTGCGCGTCCAGCCGCGGTCGTGGGCGAACATGCGGTAGGTTTCCAGCACGTCGAAGGTCGGCCCGGCGAGACCGTGCTGGCCTTCGAACATCTGGTCGATCTGGTCGCGCAGGTCGCCGATGCCTTTGAGCATCCGCGCCTCTTCGGCGATGACGTCGTCCGACAGCAGGTGGTCCGGCGTGACGGGGACTTCGTGCAGGATGACGACCCCGATGGCGATGCCGTCGGCGAAGCTCGACCCTTTCAGCCGCTCGGGCTTGTGCGGGGTGAGTTCGATGTCCTTAAGTTCGGCGCCGCCGACCAGATCGCCGGCGGTGACCATCTCGGCCAGAACCATGGCGATGATCTGAAGGTCCTCGACTTCCTCGTCCTGATACTGGCGCAGCGCCATATTCTGGACGACGAGGACGCCGATGGTCCGCCCGCCGCGCAGCAGCGGCACGCCGAGGAAGGAGTTGTACGGGTCTTCGCCGGTTTCCGGACGGTAGGAGAAGTTCGGGTGCGACGGGGCGTCGTTGAGGTTCAGCGGCTGACCCGACCGGGCGACTTCACCGACCAGACCTTCCGAGAGGCGCAGACGCGTATTGTGGACGGCGTCGCGGTTCAGGCCTTCGGTGGCGAACAGTTCCAGTTCGTCGGAGGTACGGCGCAGATAGATCGAGCAGACTTCGGCGACCATCGATCCGGCGATGATGGCGACGACGCCGTCCAGACGCGCCTGCGCGCTGGACCCGTCGGCCATGACCTCGCGGATTTGCCGCAGAAGGCCGCGCTGTCCGCGCGCGCCCTGAACGAGGCTTGGGCTCACCTGATCTTGCTCCCCATAATCGGCATTGATGTGCCGCGCATCCTTATACGAATACGCTCAAATACGCTTACATAATAAGAAATTATATGAGGCGCTGTCTATAGAGGGGGAAGGGGCAAGACAAGTCACGAAGACTTTACGGTTCACATAGACAAAATAAACCGAAGTGGAGGGGTAGGGTCGCAAGTCTTATACCTCCCTGGCTTCGCCGGGGAGGAGGGAGGCCGAAGGCCGGAAGGTGGGGTATCTTGCGGAGGTTCAACGGATGCTGGCGCAAGAAAGCAAGAACCCCCACCACCACATCTCGTTCGCTTGCAGCCAACTCGTGCGGTCCCCCTCCCCAACGAGTTGGGGAGGTATAAAGGATATTTTACGCCACCAGCGTTTCGACGCGCTTTTTCACCTGATCCGACGCCGCGGAGATCGTCTCGAAGGTCTCGGTAATGCGACCGAGGCTCGTTTCGATCTCACCCACGGCATTCACCGCCGAATGCATATTGCCGGAAATTTCGCTGGTCACCGTGTTCTGCTGCTCGATGGCCGAGGCCACGGACACCACGTTGTCGAGCACGGTCGTCATCTGGGCGATGACCTCGCCCAAGGCACCCACAACCTCTTCGGCGACGCCCTGCATATTGGCGATTTCCTGCGCGATGCGCGCCGAAGAGGCCGAGGACTGGTTGGCCAGCGACTTGACCTCGGTGGCGACGACGGCAAAGCCGCGACCGGCCTCACCGGCTCGTGCCGATTCGATGGTGGCATTCAGCGCCAGCAGATTGATCTGCGAGGCGATTTCCTGCGTGAAGGTGACGATATTACTCATCGCCGAGGCCGTTTCGGTCAGGTTACTGGCCGAGGCATTGACCTTTTCGGTCTGGGTAAAGGCGCTCTGGACGGCCTGACGCGCCAGGCTCATGCTCTGCGAGATTTCGCGCACGCTGTGGCGCAGTTCCTCGGCGGCGGCGGCGACGGAATTGACGATAGCCCCGGTCTCCGTCGAGGCCTGAGACGCGCCGACGGCCATGCGGTTGGCGTCGGTGATGCGCGTCACCACGTCGCCCAGTTCGCCGTGGATTTCGGCGCCCAGAACATCGTTGCGCAGGCGGCGCTCGACCGTTTCGGTGACATCGGTGGCGAACTTGACGACCTTGATCACCTGACCGGCGTCGTCGAAGATCGGGTTGTAGGCGGCGTCGATATGGATCACGCGTCCGCCCTTGGCGATGCGTTTGAAGGTTCCGGCGACGAAGCGCCCGGCGCGGATCGACGCCCACATGTCGGCATAATCGCGCGACTGCACGAAGGCCGGGTCGCAGAACAGGCCGTGCGGTCGATCCACGATCTCTTCAGCGCGATAACCCACGGCCTTGAGGAAGTTGTCGTTGGCCCGGAGGATGATGCCCTGCGGCGTGAATTCAATGACTGCCTGCGAGCGGTAGACGGCATCGATCTTGCCCGCGTCGTCGATGGCCTTGGCGGTCGCCGTCGTATCGGGCGTCGCATAGAACGCGATCTTCGTCACGTGGCTGCGACCGTCGCGTACAGGAATATAGGCGCCGTTGAGCCAGATCGTCGCGCCATCTTTGGCGAGACGTTTGAAGCTGCCGGTGCGGCTGCGCCCGGCCGTCAAGTCGGCCCAAAGCTCGGTTTCCGGCGTGACACACAGGGCGTCGTGGCGGCGGCCTTTCAGGTCGTGCGCGCTGTAGCCCGTCGCCGTCAGGAACAGCGCATTGGCCGACAGGCATTCGCCCGACGGTGAGAATTCAGCCACGGCCAGCGCCGCGTTCAGGGCGTCGAGCGTCGAGGTGGTTTCAGGCTTGGCGAACAGCATGGCGCAGATATCCATCGGAAGGGTGGGTGCGATTGAGTCGCATTATGTTGCGCTGCGGGGCGTCGGGGGCAAATTGACGCGGGAATGGTGAACGAGAGGTTTACAAAAAGAACGCTGTTCGGCTTTTTCTGATCATAAGCAGACTTTTCGTCTGCAAAATACACGTCTCGACATATGGGGCGTGACCTCGTCAACGCAGGGGTGTGCGGTGCAAGGCGCGGGGCAAAACAAAAAGCCGGACCGCCTGACGATCCGGCTTTTTGTTTGAAAGGGTTGGGATCAGGCGCTGCGCAGTTGTCTGACTAAAGTCTCGACCTCGCCTTTCAGGGCCTGAGCCTGTTCGGTCAGGTTGCCCGACAGGGCCATGAGCTGGGTCGAAGCCGCACCGGTCATTTCGGCGGCGCGGCCGACGCCGAAAATGTTCTCGGTGACCTGCTGTGCCCCCGATGCCGCGCGGCTGGTGTTCGAAGCGATCTCGTTCGTCGCCGCGCCCTGCTGTTCGACGGCGGCGGCGACATTGCCGGAATTGGCGCGGATTTCCTCGATCGTGCCGACGATGCGTCCGATGGAGGCGACGGTGCGCTGGGTCGCGGTCTGGATTTCGCCGACCTTGCGGCTGATGTCTTCGGTGGCACGCGCCGTTTGAGTGGCCAAAGTCTTAACCTCCGAGGCGACGACCGCGAAGCCCTTGCCGGCATCGCCCGCGCGGGCGGCCTCGATGGTGGCGTTGAGTGCCAGCAGGTTGGTTTGCGAGGCGATGTTGTTGATCAGGCTGACGACCTCACCGATCTGGTTGGCGGCGTCGCTCAACGACTGGATCTCGGCGTGGGTGCGGTCGGCCTCGGTCGAGGCCTCACCCACCACAGTGCCGGTGCGCGAGACTTGAGCATTGATATCGCGGACCGAGACCGACATTTCCTCGGTGGCGGCGGCGACCGTCTGCACATTGACGGCGGCTTCTTCGGCGGCGCCGGAGACGACCTGCGCCTGACGGGCGGTTTCTTCGGCGGTGGCCGACAGGGACTGCGCGGCCTCGGACACCTCGACCGACGAGCGGGCGAAGGCTTCGGCCAGAGCGCCCATGCTCGACTGGAACTGATCCGCGATGGCGTTGCGCTCCGTACGCAGGCGCTGGGCATTGGCCTTTTCGGTATCGGCGGCCTCTTCGCGCAGACGCTCGGTCTCGGACAGGCCCTGCCGGAAGATCTCAACGGTACGCGCCATGGCCCCCAGTTCGTCGCGACGATTGCCGCCGCCGACCTCGATATCGAGCTTGCCGTGCGCCATCGACGACATGGTATCGGTCAGGCGACGCATCGGACCTGAAATGCTGCTGCGCGTCAGCCAGAAGGCGAGGCCCATGACGGTGATCAGGCCGATGGCGCCAACGGCGACCGAGAGCGTCACGGCCTCGTCGGCCTGTGTATTGAGGCGGTTGACCAGACCTTCGTTGGCGGCGACGGTCTCATCGACCACCTTGGAAATGCTGGTGATGATGGTCAGGAGTTGCGGGCCGCATTCGGCGTTCATGTGGTTCAGCGCGGCGGCGGATTGCCCGCCCTTGCCCAGATCGACCGTCCGCCAGCACACCGAGTCCATGACGTTGAGATAGGCCTGACGCAGGGCCTCGATCTCAGCCTTGCGTTCGGGCATGGCGGCCAGCGCCGTGTCCATTTCCTTGCCGAACTGAGCGTGGCCCTGTTTGATGTCGGCTTCCGCCTGGGTGCGGGCCTCCGCTGTTTCGGAAGTGGCCAGCTTGAAGATCGAGCGCGAGGTCCATACGGCGTGGCGACCCGCGCGGGCGAGTGCGACATTGGCGCGGGCGGGGCCTTGCAGGGCCTGATCGTATTTTTGCGTGATGTCGATCATCTGCACGGCGGCGAAGGCCACTGCGCCGATGCCGAGCAGGGCGAGCAGGGCGAGCAAGGAGAGGACCTTGCCGATCATGGGGATGTTGTTGAACGACATGGGGTACTCCGCGCAGATACTGTTTCGCGGCCCATGCTCCTGAAAAAGCCGCGCGACGACTCATCCACAGGAAGAACCGTCTGTCGCAATTCAGGATAGAAAAACAGGGTTAACCGGGATTTAAAGCAAAACGCCTGAAACCGTCGTGCAATCGGTTTCAGGTGTATATTTTTCCACAGGTTGGTCAGGCGGCGTTCAGGTCGCGCAGAAAGCCGTCCATCTCGGCCTGAAGCGCATGGGCCTGCGCCGACAGGTCGCCGGACAGGGCCATGAGTTGCGACGACGCGGCCCCGGTCTGTTCCGCCGCGCGTCCGACGCCAAGGATGTTTTCGGTCACCGACTGCGTGCCTTCGGCGGCGCGGCTGGTGTTCTGGGCGATCTCATTCGTCGCCGCCCCTTGCTGTTCGACGGCGGCGGCGACGTTACCGGCATTGGTGCGGATTTCCTCGATCGTGCCGACGATGCGCCCGATCGAAGCCACCGTGCGCTGGGTCGCGGTCTGGATCTCGGCGACCTTGCGTCCGATGTCTTCGGTGGCGCGGGCCGTCTGGGTCGCCAGCGACTTGACCTCGGTGGCGACGACGGCAAAGCCCTTGCCCGCATCGCCCGCACGCGCGGCCTCGATCGTAGCGTTGAGCGCCAGCAGGTTGGTCTGCGAGGCGATGGAATTGATCAGGCTGACGACTTCGCCGATTTGCTGGGCGGCGGCGCTGAGCGACTGAATCTCGGCATGAGTCTGGTTCGCCTCGGCGGAAGCCTCGCCCACCACGACGGCGGCGCGGCCGACCTGCTGATTGATGTCGCGGACGGAGACCGACATTTCCTCGGTCGCGGCGGCCGCGGTCTGCACGTTGGCCGCCGCGGCTTCGGCGGCTCCGGTGACGACCTGTGCCTGACGGGCGGTTTCTTCGGCAGTATTCGACAGGGACTGCGCGGCCTCGGACATTTCGGCGGACGCCCGCACGAAGCCTGCGGCCAGATCGATCATGCGGCCATTGAAGCGCTCAACGATACCGCGCTCGCGGCTCAGGCGGTTCAGTTCAGCGCTGCGGGCGGCTTCGGCGGCCTGACGCGTGGTGTGGCCGTCGGCCAGCCCCCCACGCAGACCGTCCAGCGCCGCGGCCATGGCCCCCAGTTCGTCGCGGCGGTGGCGACCGGGGATGTCGAGATCGTACTGCCCGTCGCCGAGGCGGCTCATGGCGGTATTCAGCGCGCGCACCGGATCGACGACGCTGCGACGGATGAGGACGAAGGCGCCGGTCAGCACCACAGCCATGCCGACGAGGATGAGGCCGAGGGTCGTCCACACGGTCGTCTGCGTGGCGGCTTTCGCGGCGGCGGCCTGAGCGTCGGTGGCGGTGATGGTGCCTTCGAGGATAACCTTGGCCTGTTCGATGGCGACGTTCATCGCCGGACCGCAGGTGGACAACATGGTGGAAAGCGCCGCTTCGCGCTGACCGGCGCGGGCCTGAGCCATGACGGGGGCGCAGGTGGTCTCGACGGCGCTGTTGAAGGTGTCGCGCAGGGTATGGATATCTGTCGCGCGTTCGGGCAGGGCGGTGGCGGCGAGATCGGCATATTCGGTGAACTTGACGAAGGCCTTGGTCATGGCCTCTTCCGACGCCTTGATGTCGTCGGGGGTGGTCGAGGCCAGCGTCTTGTACATAGCGCGTTCGGTCCACGCCATCTGACGCGTGGCGCGGGCCAGATAGACCATGGCCTTGTCCGGACCGTTGACGATACGGGTATAGGTCGTGTCGATCTGCCCCATGCGCATCAGCGCGAACAGCACGGCGCCGATGGCGACCAGCCCCATGACCGAGACCAGTGCGCCCATCTTGGCCCTGAGCGGCCAGTGGTCGAAATTCATGGAATGCTCCCGCTTTGTTTCCGTGTCCGTTGGAACGGACGGCCCTGTATTCTTGTTTGTTAGCGGTAGCTTAGGCGGGGACGGTTAAGAGGCTGTAAACTCTAAGGACGCGCATCTGATGCGCTCAGCAAAACGCCGCCCTGAGTGAACAGGACGGCGCTTCATTCAGACAGTCAGAGGCAGACTAAGCGCCGATCTTATCCAGACCGTAAGCCGCGTGCAGGGCGCGCACGGCCAGTTCGGTATAGGCTTCGTCGATCAGAACCGAGATCTTGATTTCCGAGGTTGAAATGACCTGAATATTGATGCCTTTTTCCGACAGCGCCTGGAACATGGTCTGGGCCACGCCGGTGTGCGAACGCATACCGACGCCGACGATCGAAACCTTGGCGACGTTTTCATCGACCTTGATGTCGTCGAAGCCGATCTCGTCCTTGACCGACAGCATCAGGTCGGCGGCGGCCTTGGCGTCGCGACGGCCGACCGTGAAGAGCTGATTGGCATACTCGCCTGAGCGCTTTTCCGACTGCACGATCATGTCGACATTGATATTGGCTTCGGCCAGCTTGGCGAAGACAGCGGCGGAGACGCCGATCTTGTTCGGCAGGCCGAGCAGGGTGATCTTGGCTTCATCACGGCTGAAGGCCACGCCGGAAACGATATGCTTTTCCACGATTTCATCCTCGTCGCACACGATGGTGCCTTGATCGATATTTTCGCCGGGTTCGACGAATGAAGACAGTACGCGCACCGGCACGCGCTGGCCCATGGCCAGCTCGACGGAGCGGGTTTGCAGGACCTTGGCCCCCAGCGACGCCATCTCCAGCATTTCCTCGAAGGAAATCTTCTTCAGGCGGCGGGCCTTGGATTCGACGCGCGGGTCGGTCGTATAGACGCCGTCGACGTCGGTATAGATGTCGCAGCGGATGGCCTTGACGGCGGCGGCGACCGCCACAGCAGACGTGTCCGAACCGCCACGACCCAGCGTGGTGATGCGGCCCGACTCGGTGACGCCCTGAAAGCCGGGGACGACGACGATCTGACCGGCATCGAGCGCGGTTTCCAGCTTGGCCGGCGGGATGTCGAGGATGCGCGCCTTGCCGTGGACGTCGGAGGTGATGATCGGCACCTGCCAGCCCATCATGGTCACGGCGTCGTAGCCCATATTGCGGAGCGTCATGCTGAGGAGCCCGGCGGTGACCTGCTCGCCCGAGGCCACGACCACGTCGTATTCGTCGTCGCCTTCGATGGCCTTTCCGGACGCCTTACCGGCGCCGTCGGTCCAGGTCACCAGTTCGTTCGTCTTGCCCGACATGGCCGAAACGACGACCGCGACCTTATGGCCGGCGTCGGCTTCGGCGGCCACCAGGCGGGCGGCCCTGCGGATGCGTTCAAGGTCGGCCATCGAGGTGCCGCCGAACTTCATCACCAAGCGCGTCATCTGTGTGTCTCTTTCTTAAAGCACTAAAATCGCGCCCGCTTTAAAGCCCCTGCACCGGACTGTGAAGCTTTTTTGCGAAAAAATCGCACACGGAGAGCGCTTTTTGGGCTATTTCGGGCGTTCTGATACGATTTTGGAGCTGTCTCATGGCCGATCCGGCAAAAAAACCTGCAAAATCAGTTACAAATGACACGGAATTGCTGGAGGCCCCGGCCGGTCCGAGCATCGATGCCGAAGACGTGGCGCGCTTTTCAGCGCTGGCCGCCAAGTGGTGGGACGTAAAGGGCGAATTCGCGCCGCTGCACAAGTTCAACCCGACCCGCGTCAGCTTTATCCGCGAAACGGTGCAGGACCATTTCCAGCGCGATCCCTATGCTTTGAAACCCTTTGAAGGTCTCAGGCTAATCGATATCGGCTGCGGCGGTGGCCTGCTGTCCGAACCGATGCGGCGGATGGGGTTCGAGGTCACCGGCCTCGACGCCTCTGAAAAGAACATCGGCACGGCCAGAGCCCATGCGACGCAGGGCGGGCTGGATATCCGTTATATGGCGCAGACGGTCGAGCAACTGGCAGCATCGGGCGAAGAGGGCTTCGACGTCGTCCTGACCATGGAGGTCATCGAACACGTCAACGACCCGGAAAGCTTTCTGAAAACCTGCGCGTCGCTGGTCAAGCCGGGCGGTCTGCTGTTCGTGGCGACCCTGAACCGGACGTTGAAAGCCCATGCCCTGGGCATCGTGGCAGCGGAATATATTCTGCAATGGGTGCCGAAAGGCACGCACGACTGGAACAAATTTCTGAAACCCGAAGAGATCGAAGGGTTCCTCAGCGATACCGGTGTGAACCCCGATCCGGCGACGGGGGTAAGTTATAACCCCATCACCGCGCGCTGGGCTCTTTCAAACGATACCAGCGTCAACTATATGATCGTCGCCAGACGGGATTTGATTTAATTCTGGGCTTGGGCCTCTTGCCCCTCGCCCCTTTGGGGAGAGGGTGGCGCTTTAGCGCCGGGTGAGGGGGCCTTCTTTGTGTAACACCCCCTCACCCCAGCCCTCTCCCCACAGGGGAGAGGGGGCAGGAATGAAATGACCGAAACGACCGACCTGACCCTCGTCAAAGCCTGGAACGGCGCGCAAAAGCGCCTCAAGGCCGCCCATATCGATTCCCCGGCCATCGACGCGCGTCTGCTGCTCGAAGCCGCGACCGGCTTTACGCGCACGGATATCATCACCGATCCGTACAAGCTGATCACGCCGGAACAGAACGCCAAACTCGACGACTATCTCAGCCGCCGCGAAAAGCGTGTGCCCGTCGCGCGCATCCTCGGCCGGAAGGGTTTCTGGAAGCTGTTGCTCAACCTGTCGCCCGCCGTGCTGGTGCCGCGCCCTGAGACCGAGTGTCTGGTCGACATGATCCTCAAGACCACGACCCCGGATCAGGCCTTTACCGTGGCCGATCTCGGCGTCGGTTCCGGCGCCATCCTGCTGTCGATCCTCTCTGAGCGTCCCGCAGCGAAGGGCCTTGGCACCGACGTGTCCGAAGAGGCTCTGGCCGTGGCACGCGACAACGCCGCCAATCTGGGTATCGGCAATCGGGCGGCCTTCCTGCGCACCTCGTGGGCGTCGGGACTGGACGATGAAAGCTTCGACTACGTGGCGTCGAACCCGCCCTATATCCAGTCGCACGTCATCCCGACCCTCGATCCGGAGGTCAAGGACCACGACCCGATCCTGGCGCTCGATGGCGGCGAATCGGGGCTGGACGCCTATATCGACCTGGTCCCCGACCTCTACCGCATCCTGAAAAAGGGCGGCGGGGCGTGGCTGGAGATCGGCTACGATCAGTCCGCAGCCGTCGAAGGCCTGATGAAAAAGGCCGGTTTCTTCAATGTGACGACGTTCAAGGACCTGTCGGATCAGCCGCGCATCGTCGTCGGAACGAAGATCGCCTAGAGCGATATGCCGAAAAGTGTGCAGCGGTTTTCGGCTACAATATCGCGACCACTTAACAGTTTCCGCGCCGGTTCGCGAAATTTCGCTTGGAAACCGGCGCGGAAAAGGCTAACACTACCCGGTCTCCCGCATTCATGGTTCGACGGCCGGACGGTTACGCCCGCCCTAAAGGACTTGTTTAGGCTTATCACCTAGGCTTCGTGAGCGAGACCCTGACGCGCAATCCTATATCTTGTGCGACAAGCAAAGGCACCTGTGAGGGGGGCAATCGCCCGGTACAGGTCAAACCCCATAAAACGGCTGACGCTCAGAACACACCTCCAGATTCCAAGGCCCGCACCGGACAAAACGCCTTCCGGCCTTGTGCAACATAATTAATTCGCACCCGCGCGTTTGAGGCGGGGCCTGCATACGGTTACATCACATGAAAGATTTTCGGGGTATGAAACGGCAACGCAGCCGGAATCGCAAACCCACTGGCAATCAGCAGAACAACAACCCGAATCGTGCCTACGAATCGAACGGCCCCGATACGACCAAGGTGCGCGGCAACGCGCAGACCATCTACGAAAAGTATCAGCAGCTGGCGCGCGACGCCAATTCGTCGGGCGACCGGGTTCTGGCAGAAAACTATCTTCAGCACGCCGAGCACTATTTCCGCCTGATCCGTCAGATGCAGCCGAACCGCCCGGTGGCGGAGTTCCTGCAACGCGATCCGTTCTCGACCGGCTTCGATTTCGACGAAGAGCTGGACGGCGAACCGGCTCAGGACCAGAGCGACAGCGATAACGATCAGGACACTGACGGCGGGGACGATCAGCCGCGTTATGACCGCAACGGCGATCGCAGTAACCGCGACCGGAATGACCGTAACAATGGCGAGCGCAACAACAATCGCGACCGTAACGACCGGAATAATAATGATCGCTACGAGCGCAATAATCGGGATCGTGACGATCGCAATAACCGCGATCGTAACAACGGCGAGCGTAACAATGAACCTCGTAACGACCAGCGCAACGAGCCGCGTCCTGAACGTGAACCACGTGAATTCGTCGCGCGCGACAATGCCCCGCGCGATGTTGCCGAAGGTGAGGGCGGTGGCCGTCGCGAAAGCCGTCGCGAACGCTATGAGCGCCGCCGTCTGCAACGCCTGAACGAGCAGGAATTTGTCGTCGCCGGGACCGAGCCGCTGGGCGCGCCGTCCCCCTCGGAAACCTCTGACGTCAACGTCGCCGGGTTCGACGTCGTAACGCCGGAAGCCACGCCAATCGCGCCGGTGGCTGAGGCAACGGTCGAAGCCGCTCCGAAGCCTGCCCGTGCGCCACGCGCCCGTCCGGTGCCTGTTGCCGAAGCCGATGATCATTCGCATCTGCCGGCCTTCCTGCGCGCGCCTGTGCCGGTGAGTGCGCCGGTGGAAGCCGAACTGGCTTCGGAAGAGGCGGCACCGAAAAAGCCCCGCGCCCGCCGCAAGAAGCCGGAAGACGCACTTGCCCAAGAGGTCAGCGCCGACGAGGCCTAAAAACAAAAAAGCGCCCCGGAAACGGGGCGCTTTTTTAAAATCGACTCCAGTTTGAGAAATTGGGATCAGGCTCGACGACCTCCACGCCGATGACGGGCGGGGACGGGTTCCACTCGTATCTGACGCGCACCTTGTCACGATCGGCAAGCGGCAGCCGTCTGAGGTGGGCATGGGTTTCAAACAGTCGTTCGGTCGCAGCACCTAAGGCCGTTTCGTCATCCGCTTTGCACGTGGTCAGGCGGCGACCGGGTGTGATGGCGCAGACAATCGTAACGGCAGCATCCGTCGGTTTGACCGTGCGCCCCAAAATCGCTGTTGCCTCTGATGCCGTGGGATAGTGAACGAACGCTTTTGGCGGCGTCCACGGCATCGTGTAAGCTTTCAAAGGGGGCGGAAGGTGCGCCATGGCAGGCCCGCTTTTGACGGGCGTGTCGTAGATCTGCACGGTAATCGGCCCTTTGTTCATATCGCACAGGCATTCGTCATTAGACGGCAGGTTTTCCATCACAGTCAGCGTGGCGATAGGGAGCAGCGATAATCCCCAGACGTGAGCAACGCCAGATATAAGACTGGTTACGGCAAGGCCTGCCTTCTCGACAAGACCGGAAGGGTAAGCAAAGCGATCCGCAAGTGCCGTGTTCATACGACGGCCTCCCAGACATAGGTCAGGCGGACGACATAGGGGGCTGTGGCGGTAATGCCGCCGACCGGCTTGACTTGAGTTGAGGTTTCAAACAGGCGCACGGTGGCCTCGACCAGAGGCGAGGGCGATACGGCGGTGCAATCCTGCAACCGGCCTTCGGGTGTCGCCGTGCAGGTCACCGTCACAAAGGTGCGTTCGCTGACTACGAGATTGCCGCGCGCCACGGCGGCCTCCGCGCCGGTCGGGAAATGGACGTAGTCGATATCGGTGGGCTTTGACGCGGCGGATTGTAACCGGGGTGGCGGCGCAATGCAGTCACAAATCCCGTAAATAACGCGGCGCCAGTCCGGCGGCGGTGCGACTATATCAATCGGAATGCCGCAGTCGCAGATAGGCTCCAGCGGCAGAAGGCAGGTGTCGCTGGCGGAGCACGGCATGGCGCGCAGATCGGCAAAGGCCAGCCAGTGGACGGCAAGCGCTAGACCTAAGGCTAACAAGCCAATCAGGCTTTGCTGAATAGGCGTGAAGATCGGAGTGTTCGCGCGATCCAATGCAATGCTGGTCATGAACGCCGCCCTCTCCTCATTCACTTAGCGATACAAAGTAGCATGACTGCGCTTTTTGGCAAGCCGCCGTCGCGGGTCTTGTCTGATGCCGCCGTTTGCTTTAATCGCGCAGCATGACCGAAAACGCCCCCAATACCGCCGAATTCACCGATTTCCGCCCCGAAGCGCGGGCCCCGCGCGGCTTTGCCGATAAGCGCGCATCGCAGATCGCCATCGAGCGCAAGCTGATCGCCAATGTGTCGAAGGTCTATGAAGACTTCGGCTTCGAGGCCCTGCAAACCTCGGCCTTCGAATATGCCGATGCGCTGGGCAAGTTCCTGCCCGACGCCGACCGCCCGAACGTCGGGGTCTTCTCGCTTCAGGACGACGATGAGCAGTGGATGGCGCTGCGCTACGACCACACGGCGCCGCTGGCGCGGTTCGCGGCGCAGAACTGGGAAACCCTGCCCAAGCCGTTCCGCCGCTACGCCTTCGGGCCGGTGTGGCGTAACGAAAAGCCGGGGCCGGGGCGTCTGCGCGAATTCATGCAGTGCGACGCCGACACGGTGGGCACCGACCGGCCGGAAGCCGATGCCGAAATCATCGCGCTGGCGGTTGCAGGCTTCAAGGCCAATGCCTTGCCGACCGTGCTGCGCATCAATAACCGCAAGCTGCTTAACGGGCTTCTGTCGTCGTTGGGCGTCGACAGCGCCGGTCAGCAGATGGGCGTCCTGCGCGCCATCGACAAGCTGGAGCGTCTAGGCCTCGACGGCGTGCAATTGCTGCTCGGCGGCGGACGCAAGGACGAGTCGGGCGATTTCACCAAGGGCGCGGGCCTCAACGACGCCGCCATTGCCGCCGTGCTGAGTTTCGTTGCCGCCGGTCGTGACGCTTCGGGCGGGCAGGCCGAACGCGGCGCGGTGCTGGACAAGCTTGCCGCCGTGCTGGCCAATTCGCCGGAAGGGCAGGCGGGGCTTGAGGACCTGTCGCGCATTTCGACGGCGCTGACCGGTCTTGGCGTCGCCGAATCGGAAGCCCTGTTCGATCCGTCGATCGTGCGTGGGCTGGAATACTATACCGGCGCGGTGTTCGAGGCCGAACTGCTGATGGAGACGCGCGACGACAAGGGCAACCTCGTCAAGTTCGGCTCGGTCGGCGGTGGCGGGCGCTATGACGATCTGGTGGCACGGTTCACCGGGCAAAGCGTCCCGGCGACGGGCTTTTCGTTCGGCGTGTCGCGTCTGGCGGCGGCCTTGGCGCTCGCGGAAACCGGTGCGGTGCAGCCCGTGCGCGGCCCGATCGTCATCATCGCGTTTTCCGAGTCGGATATGGGCGAATATTTCAAACTGGCCGCCGAAATTCGTGCCGCCGGGCTCGCCGTCGAGGTGTATCTGGGGCGTTCGGGCATGAAGGCACAGATGAAATACGCCGATCGCCGTTTGTCGCCCGCCGCCGTCATGCTGGGTGGCGATGAGCTGGCAAATGGTACCGTAACCATCAAGGATCTCGATCAGGGGCGCGAACTGGCCGGTAAAATTTCCGACAATAAGGAATGGCGCGAAGCCCGTCCGGGGCAAGTTACCTTGCCGCGTGCCGAGGCGATCAACCATTTGAAATCTATCGTAAATGGTTAATCGCTTTTCGTAGCGTTAACTTCGGCTTAAGAATGACATCGCTGTCAATTATGTGGCGTGTCTTTATGGTTTTTTGACATAACCGCAAGCTGTCGGATTATTTTTGACATAATGCGATAAAAGGCGTTGACACAGCCTCCAAAAAGCTGTTTTCTCTGGCCTCAAGAGAACGGAACTTCGCCAGAGAGATGAAGTCAGTTCCCGGCGTTTCGGGGAGGAAACGCTCTTTAAAACAGAAGAGGCCCGGCAGTGTGTTTATCCCCCATTGCCGGGCCTTTCTAATTTCAGATTCCGGAATTAACAGGGTTAATTCTGACGCATCTGTCAATTTTTTTAAATCAGGCCGAGACATCCTTGCAGGCGGCGCGCACCAGCCAGCGAATCTGCGCGGCCAGTGCCTGAGGCGGGACAGCGATCAGACGTTCTTCCAGACCGATGACCACAATCCCATGCACGGCGGCAAACAGGGTTCGCGCGACCAGCGTCCGTTCCATCTCCGACTTATCCGGCATCAGACCCGACATGGGCGTATTCATGTGACGGAACAGGCCCAACTGCGCCGCAACGTTCCATTCCGGCAGATCGGGATTTTTCAGTCGCATCTCGAACAGCGCGCGCCACAATTGCAGGTTCTGCCGGGCGAAATCATAATAGGCCAGAGCGATAGCCTGCAATTGCGCGGCGGGTTCGTCGGCGGTCGCGGCCCCGGCCTCGAGCGCGGCATCAAGACGCCCCATAGTCCTCTGCGCCAGCCGGAGCATCAGATCGTCCATATCGGCGACGATATTATAGAGCCCGCCCAGCGCAATGCCGATATCTCCGGCCAGATCGCGCGCCTTCAACGCCGCAACACCGTCGGCAACAATACGCGCTTCGGCAGCCTGCATCAGGGCTTCGAACTGGGCTTCGCGGCGGCGCGTGGTGGCGGACGGTTTGGCGGCGGTGTCGGGCGTATCAGTCACTGGGTCACTCAAAAAATAATTTGAACAATGTTCATTTTTACATTGAACAAAGTTCAAATGTGCGCTACATCAGAATTGTGAACGGCGTTCATAACATATGTTGTCCCCGTGTTAAAGGGCGCAGTTCACACACTCCGGGGGGCCGGAGCGAGGGGGAGGGCGGAACGGTTCCCAGCCGTTTCGCCCCAACTCTTCATCTCTTAGTCGCGCATCTAATTCCAAAAACCGCTGCACACTTTTTGGGATGCGCTTTCTTAGTCGCGCATCTGATTCCAAAAACCGCTGCACACTTTTTGGGATGCGCTTTTCCGAGCCACACGCGCGGGCTGTTCAGGGCGCGGTTCTTTCATCCAAAAGGGTGTCGTCTCATGGTTCGCTTTCAAAATTCCGCTCGTACGATCATGCTGGCCGGAGGTGGTCTGGCACTGGCACCGCTGTTGATGGTCTATGTCGTACTGGCCAGGTTTCAGGGCGGCATGTCGCCCGCCAACGACATGTTCGGTCACCTCGACCGCTATATGATCCAGGCCGAAATCGGCGGCGCCTTGCTGGCCGCGGGGGTTGTTTTGCGACTCATAGGTTTATCACTGTCGCGCAAAGACTGATTCTGTGATCCAATAGCAGCACTTACCCGTATTACGGCTTAGCACTTGCAGTGCAACCGTAAGGCACGCGTAATGTGTCGCAAATTGGTATGAGTACAGAATGAATTCGACCCTTCAAAATACGCCCGTTTCCTTTGACGACAAGGCGCCCAATCCCGTTGATATCCATGTCGGCGCCCGCGTGCGTATGCGACGGAAGTTTCTCGGTCTGAGCCAGGAAGCGCTAGCCGACCGGATCGGCCTGACTTTTCAGCAGGTGCAGAAGTACGAGCGCGGCACCAACCGCATCAGTTCGTCCAAGCTCTACGAGATTTCGCGCGTTCTGAAAGCGCCCGTGGCCTATTACTTCGAAGGCTTCGCTGGCAGCGAAGCCGAAGGGTTCAGCGAGTCGCACAGCGAGCAGGCCGTGCATGCCTTTCTGATGTCGGGCGAAGGCATCGAACTGGCCGAAGCCTTCCCGCGCATCAAATCGGCACAGCAGCGGCGCCGGATTCTCGAACTGGTCCGCTCGCTGGCCGAAATCGACGAAGATTAAAAAAGATACCGGGCATGGCGATCCATGCCCGGCCTTATTCCTACTTCAAATTCAGCACTGCGGCATAGAGGTCCGCCGTCTCCTCGTCGCGCTGCGAGCGCGTCGAGCCTAGCCCGTGTCCGGCATCGAAGTCGACGCGCAGCAGGACCGGCTTGCCCGACGCCGTAGCCTTTTGCAGACGCGCGGCCATCTTGGCGGCGTGCCACGGGGCGACGCGCGGGTCGGTCATGCCGGTGGTCAGGATGACTTCGGGGTATTTCGCCCCGTCCTTGACGTGGAAATAGGCGTCCATCTCGTAGATGGCGGGGAAGTCTTCGGCCGATTTGACGTCGCCAAATTCGGGGATGTTCGGCGCATTGTTCTGCTCGACTTCGCCGCGCGCCGGGTTCGACCAGCCGACCTGCGAAATGACTAGCCCGAACAGGTCCGGACGCTCGGTCAGGGCGCGGCCCATGGTGATGCCGCCCGCCGAGGCCCCGACGACGGCCAGTTTCGGCGTCGAGGTCCAGCCTTCCTTGATGAAGTACTCGCAGCAGTCGATCAGGTCGCGCCAGGTGTTCGGCTTGTTTTTCTTCTTGCCGGCCTCCCACCACGGGCGGCCATACTCGCCGCCGCCGCGCACGCCGGCCGAGGCCATGATGCCGCCCTTTTCCATAAAGGCGACCTGACGCGCGCCGAAGGCCGGGCTGATCGAGACCTGATAGGAGCCGTAGGCGTCGACCAGCAATGGGTTCTTGCCGTCGCGCTTGAGGCCCTTTTTGAACACCAGCGAGATCGGCACCATCGTGCCGTCGCGCGCCGGAGCGTGGCCGGTGATGACCTCGTAGGGCGACAGGTCGATGTCCGGTTTGGGGCTCAGGCCGGTGTCGCTGAGGACGCCCGTCTTCGGGTCGTAGCGCCAGATGCCGGTCGGATTGATCCAGCCCGAAATACGGGTGTAGAACCCGTCGATCAGCGGATCGGCGACCACGGCATAGACCCCGGCGTCGAACGGCATTTTCACGTCGGTCAGCTTGCCGGTCCAGTCGAGGCGGCGGAAGCGCTGATTGCCGCCGTCCATGATCTGAAGATAAAGGGCGTCCTTGGCCACCGTGATCGCCTCGATCGGCAGTTTGCCCTGCGGCACGACCTCGACGGCGGCTTTCAGGTCCGGCTTGCGCGCGTCGAGTTTGAGGACGCGGCCCAGCGGCGTGTCCTTTTCTAGCAGCAGGTAAAGGTCGTTGCCTCTCAGCGCGGCATAGGTGACGCCGTCTTCGGGCTTACAGACGAGTTGCCATTTGGCGGTGCCGGCGATCGCGTCCTTCAGCGGTGCGGCCAGCAGATGCATCTCGTGGCGCACGCCCTCGAACAGGCCCAGCAGCGCGATGTCCGAACCCGGCGTGACCATGACGAAGGGGAACTCGTAGGCGCTGTCGGTGATGCCCGGGACGGCGGTGCGCGAGAAGATCAGTTTGTCGGTCTTCGCCTCGCTGCCGAGTTTATGCAGATAGCTGATGCGGTCGGCGTAGTAGTCCGCGGCCCCTAGCACGGCGTCGGCCCGACCGCGCATGAAGAAGAAGCCGCTGGAATCGGGAAGCCACGACGGCGAGCCGTACTGCGCCCGGTCGAGCGCGTCGGGCAGGACTTTCAGCGTGGCGACCTCTAGCACGCGAATGGTCGAATTTTCAGACCCGGCCTCCGATGATCCATAGGCCAGATACTTGCCGTCGGGCGACGGCGACCAGTAGTCAATCGAGATATGGGCGCCGGTCGCACCTTTCATGGTCTCCGGGTCGATGAGCAGAATGTCCTTGCCGCCATCACGGACATAGATCTTGTTGTTGTTGGCGCCGGCGGGACGGCGCTCGAAGAACAGCTTGTCGCCGACGGGTTGCACGGTAAGGGCCGCCGCCGTATCGCCGGACAGGGCGGCGACGCGCTTGGCCAGATCGGCGCGACCAGGGAGGGCGTCGAACCAGGCGCGGCTATAGGCCGCCTGCCCCTTCATGAACGGCTCCCACTCCTTGTCCTTGGTCGTCGTCTCCATCCAGCGGTACGGATCGGGCAGGGTGATGCCGAAGCGGGTGTCAACGACGGTGTCAATGCGGGCGACGGGCTGTTTGAGGGCCGGTGTGGCGGCGCGGACGGCGGCGGGCAGGAGGCTGAGCGAAAACAGGCTGGAGGCGGCAGCCAGCATTTGCCGGCGGTTGGACACGGTCATGGGAAATTCCTTGAATATGGAATGAGGAATGGCAGGCACGGCAATGCTGAACTGAGAATGGTTGAAGTGGTAACTTTGTTACGCATTCTGTCAAGACGGTAATATGGGGCAGGGTTACAGGCGCAAAAAAGCCCTCCGGCGCTAACCGGAGGGCTTATCAATTCTTATACCTCCCTGCACTTCAGTGCGGGGAGGGGACCATTTGGCAGAGCCAATAGTAGTGGGGTGTATTCGTTCAGCTTTACGGTGCCACCCCACCCGTCACTGCTCCGCAGTGCCACCCTCCCCGCCAGCGGGGAGGTATAGTTTGGCGTTACCAGATTTTGACGCGGTCTTCCGGCTTGAGGTAATACTTGCCGTCCTTGACGTTGAACGCCTTGTACCATTCGTCGATATTGCGCATCGGGCCGATGACGCGGAACATGCCCGGCGAGTGCGGATCGGAAACGACCTGCGCGCGCAGGGCGTCGTCGCGGTACTTGGTCGCCCAGACCTGCGAGAAGCCGAGGAAGACGCGCTGATCGCCGGTGATGCCGTCGAGTACCGGAGCCTCCGCGCCCTTGAGCGACAGGCGATAGGCTTCGAGGCCCATCAGCACACCGCCCAGATCGGCGATGTTCTCGCCCATGGTCAGGCCGCCCTGAACGTGCGCGCCGGGGAGCGGCTCGTAGGTGTCGTACTGCGCGCCGAAGATCTTGGCCTGAGCGTCGAACTTGGCACCGTCTTCCGCCGTCCACCAGTCGCGCAGGAAGCCGTCACCGTCGGACTTACGGCCCTGATCGTCGAAGCCGTGGGTGATCTCGTGGCCGATCACGCCGCCGATGGCACCGTAATTGACCGCCGGATCGGCCTTCGGGTCGAAGAAGGGCGGTTGCAGGATGGCGGCAGGGAAGACGATCTCGTTACGCGTCGGCGAATAATAGGCGTTGACGGTTTGCGGCGTCATGCCCCATTCGAGCGGATCGACCGGCTTGTTGAGCTTGGCCAGACGCTCGTTCCAGCGGAACTGAGAGTTACGGACGATGTTGCCGAAAAGATCGTCGGCCTTGACCTCCAGCTTGGAATAGTCCTTCCACTTGTCCGGATAGGCGATCTTGACGCCGAACTTGTTCAGCTTCTCGTGCGCCTTGGCCTTGGTTTCGGCGCTCATCCAGGTCAGACCGTCGATGCGCTTGCCCATGGCGGTTTTCAAATCCGCCACGAGGCCCTGCATCATGACCTTGGATTCGGCCGGGAAGTAGCGGCTGACGTATTCGCGACCGAGCGCTTCGCCCATCGCACCGTCGGTGACCGACAGGGCGCGCTTCCACAACGGACGCTGGACCTTTGCGCCCGAAAGATCGCGCGAACGGAACTCCCACTGACGCGTCGAGAAGCGGTCGGACAGGTAAGGTGCGGCTTCGTCGACCGTCTTGAAAGTCTGCCACGCCTTGATCGTTTCCAGCGGCGTGTCGGCGTAGATCTTCGCAATCTTAGGGAAGGCGGTGTTTTGCGACACGACGATCTTCTCGGCCTTGTCGAGACCCGAGGCCTTGAAGAAGGTGACGAAGTCGAAGCCCGGCGACGCGGCGGCGATCTCCTTGATCGTCATCGGGTTGTAGGTCTTGTTGTCGTCGCGGTTTTCGATGCGCGACCACGAGGCCTCGGCGATCTTGGTTTCGAAGGCGACGATGTCCTTGGCGGCCTGAGCAGCGTTGGGGTAGCCGACCATGCGCAGAACATCGGTGACATAGGCCTCGTACAGCGTCTTTTTGGCCGCGAAGCCGTCCTTCAGGTAGTAATCGCGGTCCGGGAGGCTGAGGCCCGATTGCGAGACGTAAAGGATGTTGATGCCGGGGTTCTTCTGGTCGGCATTGATCGACGGCCCGAAGATCGAGGCGCCGAACTTGCCCGAGGTCTGGCCCATATAGGCAGCCATCTCGCCCTTGGTCTTAATCGCGCGGATGTTGGCCAGCGTTGGGGCCAGCGGCGCGATGTCGAGCGCGTTGCGCGACTTCGTGTCCATCATCGAATTGTAGAAGTCGGCGATCTTCTTTTCGTCGCCGGTCAGGCCCTGTTTCGTCGACAGGTCGTCGATGATGACCTTCAGGCGGTTGTCCGACAGGTTGCGCAGTTCGATGAAAGCGCCCCACGAGGTGCGGTCGTCGGGGATGACGATGGCATCGACGGCCTTGCCATTGGCGTAGCGAAAGAAGTCGTCGCCGGGATTTACGGAGGTGTCCATGCCCTTGAGGTCGAAGCCCCAGGTGCCGAAGGTGCGTGCGACCGTCGAGTTGAGGCCGCCCGGTTCGGTGCCGTCCGCGCCGCCGCCCGACAACAGGGCATCGACGGTGGGAAGGCTTTGGTAGAAGCACATCTCGTCAAGGCAGCGACGCTCATCGGCGTGGGCGAGGGCGGGCGTGACGAGGCTCAGGGCCAAGGCGGTGGTGGCGAGCAGTGGGAAACGTGTACGCATGGTCTGTCCGGTATAGAGGGGGGCGAATGGGGTTACTTTTCATACCTCCCCGCTACGCGGGGAGGGGGACCGCGCGCTTTAGCGCGGGGTGGTGGGGGCCTTTGGAGTGTTCAACGCGCGGCGCGGGTCGATCCTTCGCAAGGCCCCCACCGTCTTTTTGAGCTGGCGCTCAAAAATCCACCTCCCCCACGGGGTGGGGGAGTATGAAATAAGCAGCCTCATACAGGCCGTGAAAGTAGGGCTGTCGTCCCCAGTGAAAATAGGCTCATTTGAAACGACGCGGCACCATGGCGCATTTTTTTGCGTTCGTCTCATAAAATTTCTTTCATAATCGGAAGCTATGTCGCAGGTTGTCTCATAAGGGAGTTTTACTCGTATCACGAAGGGGATCTACGCGTTGCCGATGAATCTGCTACCGGAAGGGACCGCCGCGCATGTGGCGACGTCAGGCACCAGTTCGTCGGGTATCGCGTTTCTGATCGCCGCGGCGGTCTTCGTACCGTTTTTCCACCGCTTTCGCGTCTCGCCGGTCCTCGGGTTTCTGCTGGTCGGCGCGCTTCTGGGGCCGTTCGGCCTAGGACGGCTGGAAGACCATGTACCCTTCGTCTCGATGTTCACCATCTCGCAAACCGAGGATGTGCATCAACTCGCCGAACTGGGCGTCGTCTTTCTTCTGTTCGCCATCGGGCTGGAACTGACCTGGGAGCGCCTCAAGGCCATGCGGCGAATGGTCTTCGGGCTGGGGGCGCTACAAATCGTGCTGTGCGCCGCCGTGTTGACCGGGCTGTTCCTGCTGCTGGGGCGCAGCATCGGCGGTTCCGTCGCCGTGGCGATGGGGTTGGCCCTGTCGTCGACGGCGATGGTCATGCCCGTCATGGCCGAGCGCAAGCGTCTGCATACAGCCACGGGTCGCAGCGTCTTCGCCGTCCTGCTGGCGCAGGATCTGGCCGTCGCGCCGATCATGGTCACGGTCATCGTGCTGGCGTCAGGCACCGACTCCTTCGGCATCAGCGGCTTGCTGGCGCTCATTCCCGCCATCCTCGCCATCGGCCTGATCGTCGTCGGCGGGCGTTTGCTGCTCAGGCCGCTGTTCCGCTCGGCGGCGCTGGCCAAAAGCGCGGAAATCTTCATGGCGGCCTGTTTCCTCGTCGTTCTGGTGTCCGGGCAACTGGCGGTCTGGGCCGGGTTGTCGATGGGGCTGGGGGCCTTTATCGCCGGGCTGCTGCTGGCCGAAACCGAATATCGCCGCGAAATCGAAATGATGGTCGAGCCATTCAAAGGCCTGCTGCTCGGCCTGTTCTTCGTCACGGTTGGCGCGCGGCTCGACTTCGCCATCGTCATGGCCCAGCCGGTGCTGGTTCTGGGGTTTGCTGTGGCCCTGATCGCGCTCAAGATCGCCATTGTCGCCCCGATCGCGCGCAGCTTCGGCCTGAGCTGGCGCGGCGCGCTGGAAGCCGCCGCCGTGCTGGCCCCGGCGGGCGAGTTCGCCTTTGTCATCATCGACGAGGCCGTAGGGCGCAAGCTGGTCTCGTCAGGTTTCGGCCACGCCGTGATCGTTTCGGCCATCGTCTCGATGTTCCTCGTCCCGGCGCTGGCCATGCTGGGCGGTAAGGTCAATCGCAAATCCGCCGTGGCGGAGAGCGAAACGGCGGTCGCGCCGTCGCAGGTTTCCGAAAAGGTCGATGTGCTGGTGGTCGGCTATGGGCGCGTCGGCGAGCTGGTCGTCGATATGCTGAAGCGGCACGATATCCCGTTCGCGGTGATCGACGCCAATCCGCGCGTGACCTCGCGTGCGCGCAAGGAGGGCGTCGAAGCGTGGTACGGTGATGCGTCAAACCCCGAAATGCTGCTAAGGATGGGGCTCGATAATGTTCGCGCGGTGGTGGTCACGGTGTCGAACGCCACCTTTACCGATAATGTGGTCTCAGCGGTACGGACGGTGCGCACCGATGTCGGCCTGATCGCGCGCGCGCGCGATGCCCGCCACGCCGAAAAGCTTTACGGTCTGGGGGTCACCGACGCCGTGCCCGAAACCATCGAGGCCTCGCTGCAACTGGCGGAAAACACGCTGGTCGATCTGGGGGTGCCGATGGGGCTGGTCCTGGCCTCGATCCACGAAAAGCGCGACGAGTTCCGCAAGGACCTGCTCAAATACGCACCGGATGGTCATGTGCCGCGCATCCTGCGCTCGACCCTGCGAAAGGCGGCAGGCGAGGCGTAATTATTGCACCTGTCTTCATTATTGGTTATAATGAAGACAGGTGTTAGGAGAATGCGCATGTCCCATACCACGACCATGACGGTTCGCGTCAGCGGTGCCCTGAGCGATTTCGTCGCTCAAAATGTCGGGGCTGACGGTGCCTATGAAAATGTAAGCGAATATATTCGCGACCTTATTCGTAAGGATAAGTCACAAGCCGATGAGCGCGCTTTTGAACGACTGAAAGCGGAATTGACTCAGGCCTTTTCGGCTCCTGAAACATCTTACCAACCGTTGTCGGCGGCAGAAGTCATTGCTCGCAACAGGTCGTAGGCATGGCTGTGCGGATTCAAGAGGCCGCCTCGGTACGCCTTGATGAAATTTACAGGTTCACGCGCGACAGATGGGGCGATGCGCAGGCGGATACATATATTAACGGACTGTTTCAGACGTTTGCACGTATTGAAAGCCGCAGCGTTAACTCCCGACCCGTCCCGGCGGAATTTGGCGTCGATGGCTATGTCTTCCGTTATGAAAGCCATTTCGTCTATTGGAGATGGCTATCGAATGGCGACATCGGTATCGTGACAATACTGCATCAGCGGATGCACCAGATCGAATGGCTCAAGGACGCATTTGGTCTATGAGCGTCAATCCGCCGCGTGGCTGTGGGCTTCCAAACGGTCGCGCAGACCGTCGATCTCGGCGAAGAAGCGCTTGCGGATTTCGGCCGCGAACGGATTGTCGCGCTCGATCGACATGAACAGTTCGTCGGAATCCCCCTGCACAAGGCCGACACCCTGCATCATCAGGTCGTAGGAACGCGTGGTGTGGACGCGCGGCAGGGGCTCAAGGCCGCTCAGCACCTTGGCGATCATGTGGGTCAGGCCCTGCACGGCGGCCAAAGCGCGGTCGTGGATTTCCGGCGTCGTCAGCGATACCTTGAGGTCCAGCGTCCGCTCGAAAAACTGCACGATGGGTTTCAGGTGACGCACACGCACCGGGCAGACGACGATTTCCATACCGTGGATGCCGAATTTCGCCGATTGCGGGCCGAACAAAGGGTGCGTACACAGGATCGAGACCTGTGGCGGCAGGGCCTCCTGAAGCCACGCGGCGGGCTTAACCTTGACCGAACCGACGTCGATGACGAGGCCGTCCAGCGGCACGTGCGGCCCGATCTTCGTCGCCAGTTCTTTCAGGGTACGGATCGGCGTGGCGAGGATGACGACCTTGCAGCCGGCGGCTTCTTCGAGCGAGACCAGCGAGACATTGTGGCGCTTGGCATAGGCCCTGGCTTCGGGCGACGGGTCATAGGCCAGGATGTCGAAATAGGGCGCCAGATGACGCACGATCAGCCGCCCGAAGGCCCCTAACCCGAACAGACCCAGTCTGTGAACTTTTTTCACCACGTCACGTCGCTTTTATAGTTATCTTTTTAGAAGGGAGGCGGCGTAGCATGTTCTAAACAGCTGTGCGACATTAAACGCCAAACCCGCGTATAATTAGATGGATTTTGCAGGAATTAAGGGTGTTTTTGCAAATATCTTGCGCCGCGTGGCAAAAATTTGCACGAACCTGTCGTTGCTTTTGCAAACAAAGCGGTTGCATTCGTTCTTAAATCGCAACACGTTTCTTTTGTTACTAAATAAAATGCCGTCGATGCTGTTCATTCGGCATCGACGGCAAGCAAAGTCTAAGTTGAGAGCGGTAATCTATTCTCTTTTGCCACCGAACAGGCCGCCGCCCTTCTTCTGTTGTTTTTCGCGTTCCGCCGCGCGTTGTTCCAGCCCGCGTTGCAGCGGCGTCTTGGGCAGTTCGGCGAAGGTGAGCTTGCCGTCCTTATTGGCGTCGAGCATGTCGAAGCGCTGGCCGCTGGCATTGATCCATTCTTCGATCGTGATGCGGAAGTCGAAATTGGTATCGGCGTTGCGGATCGGCTGCGGTTCGTTGATCAGGCTGAACTGGGCGGCGCCGACCACGCGTTTGACGTAGCGGTTCTGGGTGGCTTCCTTGTCGCCTTCGTCCTCGGCGCGGCGCGGGTTCTTCGGCTGGCTGACCAGTGGGCTGAAACCGGCGATTTCCGGAGCCAGAACGGCTTCGTAGTTGCTGTTGTCCTGCGAGGTGATGATCTTCTTGCCGTCGCGGTCGACGATGGCGAAGAAGCGCAGGGCGTCGGTCATGAACTCGTCGCGCGACAGGGCGCCGTCCTTGTCCGTATCGGCGGCGGCGAACCAGATGGCCGAAGGATAGGGGGCGTTCAGCGGCGCCTTGAACACTTCGCCCGACGGGCTGAAGAAGACCGCCTGACCGACTGTGTGGCCGCTGTTCTGCGGGCCCTGATCGCCGGAAGGGGGCGGGCCCATGTTCGGACGACCACCACCGCCGCCCGGAGGGCCGGGTTGCGCCAGCACGGGCGCGGCGATGGCCAGTGCCATGAAACTGAAAGAAACGAGGGTCTTGATCGTCATAAGAAGGTTCCCGCCGGATATATTGGACGCTTATTTGAGGTCCATATGTGCTTTTTACATGGTTGGAATATGGCGGCAATGACATAGATTCAGATGGCATGAGGTGAGCGCCAAGCAGGGTAAATTTTGCCGGTAAGAAAAAAGCGCTTGAATTGTATTTTTCATGATATAGTCTAAGTTAAATCTGGCATAATTAAAGTTTAAAATATGTCTTTCTCGTTTCGAGTAAGAAATTAGTGTTAATTAAATACATCATTAAGAATAAGATCATCTTCATATGGGGTTCGTCATGTTGACGAATCTTGTAAAAGGAGATGGATTATGCAGATCGGATCGACATCTGCGGCCGCCTTGGCGCAAATGCAGGCGAAGATTTTTTCCAAAATCGACGCCAACAGCGACGGCGGCATTACGCTGGAGGAAATGACCTCCGGCGCGCCCACCAGCAAGACGGGCAAGACTGAAGATGCGGCTTCGGTGGCGAAACGCTTCGCCAGCATGGACACCGACAGCAATGGATCGGTGACCGAAGAGGAAAGCGTCAGTTACCTTCAGACCCAGATTGCGTCCGGGACTATGGGCGGCATGTTACAGGCCCAGGAGGCGAGTCAGGGTGAAGGCGGTGCGCCGCCGATGGGCGGGACCGGTGGCGCTAAGGGCGGTAGCGCGCCGCAAAGCTTCGACGAACTCGACACCAACGAAGACGGCACGGTCAGCCTCGATGAGATGATGGCGGCGTCCGGCACCGACGAGAGCGAAGACACGTCGAAGGTCGAGGAACTGTTCTCGGCCATGGATTCCGACGGTGACGGTTCGGTGACCGAAAGCGAGAAGTCGAGCTTCGATGAGCAGATGCGCGCCAACGGCCCGCCGCCGGGCGGTCCGGGTGGTCCTCAGGGTATGGGCGGCATGGGCGGCGGCGCTCAAAGCTTCGACGCCTTGGATACCAATCAGGACGGCACTGTGAGCCTCGACGAAATGACGGCGGCTTCGGGGGCTGACGAAAGTGGTGATACGTCGAAGATCGAGGAACTGTTCACGGCGATGGACTCTGACGGCGACGGATCGGTGACCGAAAGCGAAAAGTCGAGCTTCGACGAACAGATGCGCGCCAACGGCCCGCCGCCGCCAGGGGGTGCGACGCAGATGGCCTCGACCGGCAGCACTTCGGCTGACAGCGCCTCTGCCAGTAGCGATGCGACCGCTGCCAAGTTCGCGGCCCTGACCAGCCGCTGGATGCAGTCGATGGCCAGCGTGATCGCCGACCAGACGACCAGTACGACGACTTCGGTCGCCGCGTAACCAAAAAGAGCGGGTCAGAACGGCCCGCTCTTTTTCCGTTCACCTTCGGTTCAGGCAAGCGGGGTTTAAGTAGCCTCATAACAAGGCATCTGAGGACTCGCCGCCATGCGCAAACTTTTTTCGATACTTTCCGGATTCGTTTTCTCTCTCGCCCTGAGCGCCGTCTTGCCGTCGGCAGCCGCCGCTCAGGATCGCGGTGCGCAACCGGCCCAGCAGCGCGGCGGTTATGAGCGCCTGCCCGACGGCAATTACCGCGAAACTTGCCGCAATATCGAGATGCACGGCGACAGCCTGACGGCGCAGTGCCGCAACAAGTACGGCAGCTATAACTATACGTCGTTGTCCCTGCGCGAATGCCGGGGCGGCTTCGTCGAGAACAGCAACGGTAACCTGCAATGCGCCGGAGGATACAGCGGCGGCAATTCCGGTGGCGGCTACGGCAATGGCCGTCTGCCCGACGGCAACTACCGCGACTCGTGCCGTAATATCGAGGTGCGCGGCGACAGCCTGACGGCGCAGTGCCGCAACAAGTACGGCAGCTATAACTATAGCTCTATGTCCCTGCGCGAATGCCGCGGCGGTTATGTCGAGAACAGCAACGGCAATCTGCAATGTGCAGGCGGGTATAACGGCGGCAACTATGGCGGCGGATACGGCAATGGCGGTAATGGTCGTCTGCCGGAAGGCAATTACCGTGAAACCTGCCGCGATCTCAGCCTGCGCGGCGACACCCTGTCGGGTCAGTGCCGTAACAAGTACAACAGCTATAATCCGACGGCACTGAATCTTCAGGGCTGCCGCACCAATGTTGTCGAGAACCGCAACGGCAATCTGGTCTGCCGCGACTGATCCCCTACAGGATCAACTCGCCGTCCTCTTCGTTGCGCCAGTATTTGATGCGTCGGGCATGGACCTTAATCAGGGTCAGGCCCGGCGTATCGAGACCGTCCTTGAACCACAGCTCGATATCCTTGTCCCAGTGCTTTTCCATCTCGGCGCGGTCGCGGATCAACTCCGCGCGGCCATTGACCGACAGGAACACGGCCTTGCCCAAGGGCGGCGGCAGGGCCGGCAGGTGGCTGAAACCGAGATCGACTTCGGGATTGGCGGCGATATCGCGCACGACCGACGTGTCGCCATTGGCGAAGAAATACGAGTCGCCGTTGTATTCGACCTTTTTGTTATTGCTCATCGGTCGGGTGCGCAGGCCGTCGTGATCGGCGGCGCTGGTCGTCAGCAGGCAGAGGTCGATGTCCTTCATCGCCTTGGCGATGTCTTCGAGAGAGAGGCTCATGGGGGCGTTCCTTTACAGCGTTTCCGGCGCACACTGTGACGCACCGCCGTGTAAGGAATCGAGCCGGATGGAGGCTGTCCGGCGTCAGGACTCGCTTTTGGACCATTCGCGCGACAGCGAGGTCCACACATAGTCCAGCAGCAGATAGAAGAAGACGGTCTTGACGAAGGGCAGGGTCTGCACCTCGGTAAAGTGCTCGACGGCGATGGCGACCCACAGAGTCGCGACCATGACCCAGGCGGCGGTCAGGATTTTCTTGGGCAGCAGCAGCGTGCGAACAAAGGACATAAACGCGTCTCTCAATACTGAATAGGGAACGAAAGAAGTATCGCCCCGGCCTGTTTATAACAGGTTAACCCCCATTAAAACCCGTCTTCCCTATTGCGCGCTTATTTTTAGCCCTTGAGCTGAGCAGGGGGCGCGCTTTTTTTGCTGTAAAGATGCGGCAGGGATCAAAGCTTTAGGTCTGGGGTGGGGCTTCTGATTGTCCGCTTATGAGCCTTGCCCCTAAGATGGATGCTCGTAAAAGGAGTGTTCTTATGAGCCATATGCCCCCCATTCCGCCGGCCAGCCGCAGCCCCAACGGTCCTGCGGACGCCCACGCCACCAATGCCGATCCGAACATCGCCCACGACTCGGTCAATCCGGACCAGAAGGGTCAGTCGGCCAATACGAAGATCAATACCACCCATTCGGGTAATCAGCAGGATCGGTAGACAAAAAAGCGGGCCTTCGGGCTCGCTTTTTTTGTGACCGCGGGGCACGGCGGCGTTCAGGTTAAGTGATAATTTACCGAACCGGGCAATCTTATCCACACCTGTAAGTAGTATTGAGTACGGAGCGCGCCCATGCCCCTGTGGACCCCTGCATCGCTAGCCCGCAATGTCGCCCTTCAACGCGCCATAGATCAGTCTCTGGCGGTGGTCAGTTTCGACACCGAGGGTCGGCTGCTGGAGGCCAATGGCAATTTTCTGAAGACGATGGGTTACAGCGAATCCGAGGTGATCGGGAAGCCGCACCGTATGTTCATGCCGGACGGGCAGGAAAACAGCGACACCTACCGCGCCTTCTGGGCCTCGCTCCGTGCCGGGCATTTTCAGGACGGCGAATTCCGCCGCGTCGCCAAGGGCGGGCGCGAAATCTGGCTTCAGGCGACCTATAATCCGGTGACGGACGCGCGCGGTCGCGTCACGCGCATCGTCAAGATCGCCTCTGATATTACCGCCGACAAGCACCGTTCGATCAGCGACGCCGGTCAGATCGCCGCCATCCAGCGCGCTCAGGCGGTGATTGCGTTCGACCTGGACGGAATTATCCTTGAGGCCAACGACAATTTCCTGAATGCGATGGGCTACGGTGTGGGCGAGATCGCCGGACAGCATCACCGGATGTTCGTTACGCCGGAAGAGGCTTCGTCGCCCGAATATGCCGCTTTCTGGGCCGCTCTGCGTCGCGGCGAGTTTCAGGCCGGCGAATACCGTCGTCTGGGCAAGGGCAACCGTGAAGTGTGGATTCGCGCCACCTATAACCCGATCCTCGACGAGACGGGGCGCCCGATAAAGATCGTCAAGTTCGCCACCGACGTCACCGCCGAAAAGCGCCGCAACGCCGATTACGAAGGCCAGATCGCCGCGATCAACCGCACCCAGGCGGTCATTTCGTTTCGTCTCGACGGCACGATCATCGATGCCAACGACAACTTCCTGACCGCCACGGGGTACCGCCTGCACGAGGTGAAGGACCAGCATCACCGGATGTTCGTGGCCAAGCATTACGCCACCAGCGACGAATACCGCGTTTTCTGGGAGCGGCTGGGGCGCGGCGAAGCCTTGTCGGCCATCTATCAGCGTTTCGGCAAGGACGGGAAGCTGATCTGGCTTCAGGCGACCTATAACCCCATCCTCGACGCCAATGGTCAGCCGGTCAAGATCGTCAAATACGCCACCGACATCACCGCCAGCATGGGGGCTCGCTCGCGCGCCGTCGAAGCCGCCGAAGACACGCTCAACAATGTCGAAACAGTCGCCGCGGCGGCTGAGGAAATGAACGTCTCGGTCGGCGACATCGCCACCAGCATGCTGCGCACCAAGGAAGCCGTCGATCAGATCCACGCCCGCACCAGCGCCGCAGGCCGTTCGACCGGCGAAATGCGCAATGCCGCGCAGTCGATGGACGGTGTGGTGCAACTGATCGCGCAGGTCGCCGGGCAGATCAATCTGCTGGCGCTCAACGCCACCATCGAGTCGGCGCGCGCCGGTGAGGCCGGGCGCGGCTTTGCCGTCGTCGCCAATGAGGTCAAGGTGCTCGCCGCCCAGACGAGCGCGGCGACCAAGCGTATCTCTACGGAGATCGCCGGGATGCAGACCCTGTCGGATCAGGTCGTCGGCGCGCTGGAATCGATCACCACCGCCATCGACGAAGTGCAGGGTTTTGTCGATACGGCGACGGGATCTATTCAGGAACAAAGCGCGGTGACGCAGGAAATCTCCGCCAATATGCACGTGGCGGCGGGCGGCGTGGCCGATATCGGGCGCAATCTCGACGACTGGATCATCGGGATGGAAGAGCGCCGCTTCGATGCGCGCATTCGCACCGCCAAGGCCGCGCGCATCATCTTGCCGCACGGCGGATCGATCAACTGCTCGCTGCGCAATCAGTCGAAGAGCGGTGCCAAGCTGATTATCGCCGATCATCAGCATTTGCCGGACGTTTTCGATCTGGAAATCAGCGACGAGCCGGGCCGCCGCCGCTGCCGTATCGCGCGTCGCGGCAAGGGCGATATCGGCGTCCGTTTCATGGAAGCCGCCAGCGCCGTCTATGCCGCATAATTTGATTGCCCGAGCCGACGTCTCGCGCTAGCCTTTCGCAACTGCGAAGGAGCGACACATGTGGCGGGCTTTGGGTGTCTGGCTGACGATCCTTTTGGGGGTAATGGTGACCGGGACGCGCGCGGGTGAACGACTGGATACGATGCCGCGCATCGCGGTCATGTCGGCTTTCGAGCCCGAATGGCAGGCCCTGATCGGACGGCTGGGTGACGCAAAGACCCATAAGATCAATGGCATGAGCTACGTCACCGGGACGCTGGAAGGCAAGCCGGTGGTCCTGGCCATGTCGGGCATGTCGATGGTCAATGCCGCCATGACGACGCAGATACTCATCGACCGCTTTCATGTCGAGCATATCGTCTTTTCCGGGATCGCCGGCGGGATCGATCCGACGCTGAAGATCGGCGACGTGGTCGTACCGACGCGCTGGGCGCAGTCGCTGGAAACGATCATGGGGCGGAAAACAGCGAGTGGTTTCGTAAAGCCCGACTGGTTGACCTGGGCGCCTGACGGTATGGCGCCTTACGGTATGATGATCCCCAATTCGGTCGTGGTCGGCAATGCGGCGGAAGCTGCGAAACCGAAGGTCTGGTTCGAGGCCGATCCGACCATGCTGGCCGTGGCCGCCGGACTGGAGCAGACCGAACTGGCATGGTGTACCAAAGACGGCCAATGCCTCGATCATCGCCCGAAGCTGCATGTGGGCGGCGAGGGAGTCTCGTCTTCGGCCTTTGTCGATAATGCCGATTACCGCGACTATCTGCATCGGGTGTTCAAAGCGCGCGTCGCTGATATGGAAAGCGCCGCCGTGGGGCAGGTGGCCTATGCCAACGGTGTGCCGTTTATCGTTTTCCGCAGTCTGTCGGATCTGGCGGGCGGCGACGAGCACGCCAATCAGATGGCGGTGTTCATGACGCTGGCAGCGGAAAATTCAGCGACGGTGGTGTGCAGGTTTATCCGGGCTTTGCCTTAAACTTTGCTGGAGTTCGCGCTTAGTAAGGGCCCCCACCACCACATCTCACATGCTTCGCCAAGGCTCGGCATGTTCGTGCGGTCCCCCTCCCCAGCAAGCTGGGGAGGTATGATTCAGAAATGACTCTCTTTCATACTTCCCTGGCCTCAGCGCAAAAGATTCAGCGCAATGGATGAGGTCGGGGAGGGGGACCGCACGACGCCGCGCAGCGGCTAGATGTGGTGGTGGGGGCCATCGTTACTTCCCGAAATTTCCACTGGTTAAGTCTTTAACTTTCAGCTTGCGGAACACCAAGCCTTGGGCGCTAATATCCGGGTTTGTGTGTGGGGACGATCATGGGGTTTCTCGATAAGTATTTTGGCCTGACGGCACAGGGCACCAATGTCCGCACCGAGGTCATGGCCGGGTTCACGACCTTCCTGACCATGGCCTATATCGTGCTGGTCAATCCGGCGATCCTGTCGCAGACGGGGATGCCGCTGGCTGCGGTTGCCGCCGCGACCTGCGCTTCGGCGGCGTTCGCTTCGATCCTGATGGGGCTGGTCGCCAACTACCCGCTGGCCATGGCGCCGGGCATGGGGTTGAACGCCTATTTCACCTTCACCGTCGTCAAGGGCATGGGCCTGCCGTGGCAGACGGCATTAGGCTGCGTCTTTCTCTCGGGCGTCTGTTTTCTGCTGCTGACCTTCGGCGGCGTCCGTCAGATGATCGTCAACGCCATCCCCAAGCCGTTGTTCGCCGCCGTGGCCGGTGGCATCGGCCTGTTCATCGCCTTTATCGGCCTGAAAGAAGCCGGGATCATCGTCGCCAATCCGGCCACCACCGTCGGTCTCGGCGACCTCAAATCGCCGGTCCCGGCCTTGGCGCTCGGCGGCTTGCTGATCATCGCCATCCTGAATGCGTGGCGCGTCAAGGGCGCGGTCCTGATCGGGATTTTAGCCACGGCGGGCATTGGCTGGGTATTGGGCATGGTGACCTATATGCCCGCGCCCTATAGCCTGACGGACCTGACGGCGACGGCGTTTGCGCTCGATATTCCCGCGGCGCTCGATATCGGCAAGACTGGGTTCGGCATCCTTGAGATCGTCTTCGTCTTCCTGTTCGTCGATCTGTTCGACAATGTCGGCACCCTGGTCGGCGTGTCGAAAAAAGCCGGGCTGATGAAGCCCGACGGTACGATCCCGCGCCTCAATCGCATCCTGTTTACCGACTCGATTGCCTCTATGGTCGGCGCGCTGTTCGGCACCTCGACGGTGACCTCCTATATCGAAAGCGCGGCGGGTGTGTCCGAAGGCGGGCGTACCGGCCTGACGGCGGTCGTGACCGGGTTGCTGTTCCTGATCGTCATGTTCTTCGCGCCCTATGCGCAGGTCATCCCCGCCGCCGCCACAGCGCCTGCCCTGATCATCGTCGGGGCGATGATGATGGCACCCTTACGCGAAATCGAGTGGGACGATCCGTTGGTTTCCGTTCCGGCGTTCCTGATCCTGATCGGGATTCCGCTGACCTTTTCCATCGCTAACGGTCTGGCGTTCGGGATCACGGCCTATGCGGTGATCAAGCTGCTGCGCGGTCAGGCACGGTTGAGCGACTGGATGCTTCTGGTGCTGGCTGGGTTGTTCGTGTTCCGCTTTATCTATCTGAGCGCGGGCTAACACTTGCCCGTGAACACAGGAAATGACGCTTGAGCGTTTCGTTATTTTAGTTACAATTGTGACAAAATATAACGGGAAACGTCCATGTCCGCTTACCTCTCCGGTTTCGGCAATCATCACGCCAGCGAAGCCCTGCCCAATGCCTTGCCGGACGGGCAGAATTCGCCGCAGACCTGTCCCTATGGCCTCTATGCCGAGCAGTTGAGCGGCACGCCGTTCACCGCACCGCGCGCGCAGAACCGCCGGTCTTGGCTCTATCGCATCCGCCCGACTCTGGCGCATTGGGGCGCGTTTTTGAAGGTCGAGGCGGGTGATTGGCGCTCCGCGCATATAGGCGATGTTGGGCCGCGTGAGATCGAGGTGCCGCCGCAGCCCCTGCGCTGGGACCCGTTGCCGCTGCCGGAGGGCGAGGTCGCGTTTCCGCAAGGCGTCCACACCCTGACGACGTGCGGCGATGTCGAGGCCGGGCACGGTATGGCAGCGTCGGTCTATGGGTTTACGCGGTCGATGCGGGACGAATATTTCTACAATGCCGACGCCGAGATGCTCTTTGTGCCGCAACAGGGCGGTTTGCGCTTCTATACCGAGATGGGGCTAATCGAGGCCGAGCCCGCCGAAATCGTCGTCATCCCGCGCGGCGTCAAGTTCCGGCTGGAAGTCGACAGCCCGTCGCGGGGCTATCTGTGCGAAAACTACGGCCCGCCGTTTCAATTGCCGGAGCGCGGTCCCATCGGTGCCAATGGCCTGGCCAACGAGCGCGACTTTCTTTACCCGCAGGCGGCGTTCGAGGATGTTGAAACGCTTTCGAAGCTCTACATCAAATGGGGCGGTAATCTGTGGGCTGCCGATATCGCCCATAGTCCCCTCGATGTCGTGGCGTGGCACGGTAACCATGCGCCCTATAAATATGATCTGCGCAAGTTCTGCCCGATGGGGCCCGTGCTGTTCGACCACGCCGATCCGTCGATTTTCACCGTCCTGACCTCGCCGTCCGAGGTGCCGGGCACCTCCAATATCGACTTCGTTATTTTCCCCGACCGCTGGCTGGTCGCCGAGCACAGCTTCCGGCCGCCGTGGTATCATATGAACATTATGAGCGAACTCATGGGCCTGATCCACGGGCAATACGACGCCAAACCGAACGGTTTCGCACCGGGCGCAGCCTCGCTGCACAACCGGATGATCCCGCACGGCCCGGACGCCGAGGCCTTTGCGGCGGCGTCCCGTGCCGAGTTGAAACCGCAGAAGCTGGAAGGGACACTGGCCTTCATGCTGGAGACGCGATTGCCGCAACAGGTGACGCGTTGGGCCTGGGAGAGTCCGATGCGGCAGGCCGAGTACGGCATGTATGGACAGAGGTTAGAGTCTCGCTTTGATCCCCTCGCCCCTACGGGGAGAGGGCTAGGGTGAGGGGGCAACACCGGCGTTCGTAACTCCCCCTCACCCGGCCCTGTGGGCCACCCTCTCCCCCTGAAAGTCAAGAATGGGGGGCGAGGGGAAAGGAAAGCATGATCGATCACACCCATGACATCACCCTGAAAAGCTGGGTCACGTCCGCCAATGGACACCCCGATTTTCCGATCCAGAACCTGCCGCTAGGGATTTTCAGGACGGGTGACACGCCGCGTCCGGGCGTGGCCATAGGCGACATGATCCTCGACCTGACGGCGGCGAAAGCCCTGTTCGATGTCGTGCCGCAAGGCGAAACGCTGAATGCGTTCATGGCCTTGGGTAGCGCGCCGCGTCGGGCTTTGCGCCTGCGGCTGGTGGAGGTTTTGCGTGACGGCAGCCCGCATCGCGCGCTGGCGGAAGCCTGTCTGCACAAGGCGTCGGATTGCACTCTGCACCTGCCATTTCATATCGGCGACTATACCGACTTCTATGTCGGTATCCATCACGCGCAGAACGTCGGCGCGCTGTTCCGTCCCGACAATCCTCTGCTGCCGAACTATAAGCACGTGCCGATCGGCTATCATGGCAGGGCCTCGTCTGTGCAGGCGTCGGGCGCGGACGTGCATCGTCCGCACGGCCAGACGAAAGCGCCGGACGGTGACACGCCGATTTTCGGGCCGTCGAAGCGACTGGATTACGAGTTGGAACTCGGGGTGTGGATCGGTCCCGGCAACGAGATGGGCGCGCCGGTCGGTATCGATAACGCCGCCGATCAGGTAGCTGGATTCTGCCTGCTCAACGACTGGTCGGCGCGCGACGTGCAGGCGTGGGAATATCAGCCGCTGGGGCCGTTTCTGGCCAAGAATTTCGCCTCCACCGTTTCGCCGTGGGTGATTACGCCGGAGGCTCTGGCGCCGTTTCGCGTGGCGCAAACCCAGCGAGTGGAGGGCGATCCACACCCCATGCCCTATCTGTGGAGCGACAGCGATCAGGCGACGGGTGCGTTGAATCTCGAACTGGGGGTGTCGATCCTGACGGCGCAGATGCGCGCGCAGGGTTTGCCGCCGCATCGACTGGCGCGGTCGAACAGCCGCCACATGTACTGGACCGTGGCGCAGATGATCGCGCACCATACGGTCGGCGGCTGCAACTTAAGGCCCGGCGATCTGCTGGGGACAGGGACGCTGTCGGGACCGGACGCCGGTATGCACGGCAGCCTGCTGGAAATGACAAACGGCGGCAAATCGGCGATTGAACTGCCTTCCGGCGAGACACGGACCTTCCTTCAGGACGGCGACGAGGTGACCCTAAGGGCGCGCGGCGTGACTGACGGGTTTGCGCCGATTGGCTTTGGCGAGTGCCGGGGCACTATAAGAGGATAAGCTGCGCTACAGTATGATGCTGTAGCGCAGCTCGCCGTATCACACCGGTTCGCGCAAGGCTTTCGCGGCGGCGACCATGTTGACCAGGGCCGGTTTGACCTCGTCCCATTTTCGGGTTTTCAGGCCGCAGTCCGGATTGATCCAGATCTGCGCGTCCGACAGACGCTCGCGCGCCAGCGACAGCAGATCGGTCATTTCCGACACTTCCGGCACGCGCGGGCTGTGGATGTCATAGACGCCCGGCCCAATTTCGTTGGGGTACTTCGTCGTTTTGAACACGTCGAGCAGCTCCATCTTCGAGCGCGAGGTTTCGATGGAAATGACGTCGGCGTCCATCGCGGCCACGGCGTCCATGATGTCGTTGAACTCCGAATAACACATATGGGTGTGGATCTGGGTCTCGTTGCGCACGCCCGACGCGCACAGGCGGAACGACTCCACGGCCCAATCGAGATAATGCGCCCAGTCGCTTCGGTGCAGCGGCAGGCCTTCGCGCAGGGCGGCCTCGTCGATCTGGATCATCTTCGCCCCGGCGGCTTCGAGGTCGCTCACCTCGTCACGAATGGCGAGCGCGATCTGGCGGCAACTCTCCCAACGCGGCTGGTCGTCGCGCACGAAGGACCAGTTGAGGATAGTCACCGGCCCGGTCAGCATCCCCTTGACCGGTCGGTCGGTCAGGCTTTGCGCATACTGCCACCACGCCACCGTCATCGGTGCCGGGCGCGCCACGTCACCGTACAGTACCGGCGGTCGCACGCAGCGCGAACCGTAGGACTGCACCCAGCCGTGTTTGGTAAAGGTGAAGCCTGAAAGCTGCTCGCCGAAATACTGCACCATGTCGTTGCGCTCGAACTCGCCGTGGACCAGCACATCGAGACCGATCTCTTCCTGCCAGCGGATGGCGCGTTCGGTCTCGTCCTTCAGGAACCGTTCGTACTGCGCGTCGTCGATGGTGCCTTTGCCGTGGTCGGAACGCGCCTTGCGCACTTCGGAGGTTTGTGGGAACGAGCCAATGGTCGTCGTCGGAAACGCCGGCAGGGCAAAGGCCTGACGCTGAAGCGCGGCACGGGCGGCAAAGGGCTGCGCGCGTTGCGCCTGATCCGGAGTGACCGCCGCCAAACGCGCCCGGACAGCGGCACTATGCACCTTTGGCGAGGCGGCGCGGGCGGCGGCGGCCTGAGCCGAGGCGTCGAGTTCGGCCTTCACGCTGTCGCGGCCTTCGTTAAGCGCGCGGGCGAGAATGACCAGTTCGGACTGCTTCTGTACCGAGAAGGCCAGCCACGATTTTACGTCGGCGTCGAGACCGGTCTCCAGTTCCAGATCGATCGGCGTATGCAGCAGGGAACACGACGGGGCGATCTGAATGTTGCCGCGTTTTACGGCGGGCGCGATGCGGTCGAGGATGGCTGGCAGGTTGGCGCGCCAGATATTGCGGCCGTCGATGACACCCAGCGACAGGGTCAGGTCTTTCGGTGCGGCGTCCAGCACGGCGTCGAGTTGCTCAGGCGCACGAACAAGATCGATATGCAGACCCGCGACGGGCAGAGAGGTCGCGACATACAGATTCTCGTTCAGATCGCCAAAGTAACTGGCGACCATGATCTTCAACTCTGGCACTTCGGTCGCGAAGCGCGCGTAGGTTTTTTGCAGAGCGGCGGCGACATCGACACTGCCATCGAGCGCCAGAACGGGTTCGTCGATCTGCACCCAGTCAGCCCCGGCGTCGGCCAGCTTTTTCAACAGGTCGACATAGACCGGCAGCAGGCGGTCGATCAGGCGCACCGGATGCTCGACGCCCTTGCCGAGGGTGAGGAAGGTCACCGGTCCGACCAACACCGGGCGGGTGTGGTGGCCCAAGGTTTTCGCCTCGATGAACTCTTCGACGGGCTTCAGCGAGGTCAGGCGGAAGGCCTGATCAGGGGTGAATTCCGGCACCATGTAGTGGTAATTGGTGTCGAACCACTTGGTCATTTCCTGCGCCGGGACACCATGGCCGGTCGTATGGACATGACCGTGGGCACAGGTTTCGGTGGCCCCTTGCGCCCCGCGCGCCATGGCGAAATAGGTGTCGAGATCGGCCTTATCACCATAGATGGCCGGAATGGCACCCACCATCAGCGAGGTGTCGAGTACCTGATCGTAAAAGGAAAAATCGTTCGACGGCATGATCGTGACGCCGCGTTTGGCTTGCCGCGCCCAGTTGGCGGCGCGCAAGGCTCTGGCGGTATCGAGAAGGGCGGCCTGATCGGATTTGCCCGCCCAGTAGGATTCGAGAGCGAATTTCAGCTCGCGCTTAAGGCCGATGCGCGGCGTGCCCAAGGTGGCGACAGGAATGGATAATGACACAACGTAACCCCGTGATGTGAGGGCGTGTGTTAAGGCGTGCGTCAACCTTCCTGCGCAGGTGAGGGGCCTGAACGATGTCATGACGCATCGCCGGTGCACCCCGCCCGGTGTGGATATGAGGTCGATGGCAGGTCTCCTGGCTTGCGGGTCGTCGTTCCAATCTCGCCTTCTCGGGCTGTCACCCCAATGGCATATGCTGATCAGAACTCGCCGCTGACAGTTGCGGGGGCAGCGCCGGACTTCCTTGAGGCGCGCATTTTTGGAATGCGCTCAGGTCACCGGCTTCCCTCTTAGCTGCGTTCCCTTGCGGGCACGCAGAACCACGGACAAGGCACCTATACGGCCTTGTCCGTGGAATTGCAATAGAGATATAAAGATATGTTTATATGATTATGTGTTATTGAGTTTGCGTCGGGCGGTTGGCGTCATAGACAGCCTCAGGACCTTTTGCCGTCGGGCTTTCGTGGTTCAACGCCGTAAAGGCGATCAGAAAACCGGCGACAACAGCGATAATCGACACAACGCCCCACGGCAGGCGGCGTGACGGCAGATTGCCGGGGCCTTCGGGACCGGCGCGGGTCTGTTCGTCGCCTTCGGCATGCAGTGGGTCTTCGTGGTACTGAGTCATGGGAAACTCCTTTTCTTTACCTCAGCATGACAGGCGAGAACGTAATTATCAGTACCGGTTACACGGCGTTTCGTAAGGAAGCGGCAAGGTCGATTCGGCCCTAAGGGACGGGTTTTTATGGTGATTTGACCTGAGAGTCGGGTGCTCGTGGTTCTTACTTACGCACAAACCGGCAAGGTGGAGGTCCAACTGCACCCCCTGTTTTGTGAGACCGTCGTGCTCGAATCGATCACCAAGCCCCTGTCCGACATCGCCGATAAACTGATGGGTAAGGACCCCGACGCCCCCAATATACCCGACGGCGATATGCAGCGTGTGCTCGATGCGCTGGCCAGCCTCAATCCTCTGCCGATCGAGACCCTGACACCCGACGAGGCGCGGTTGCAGCCGACGCCCGCCGATGGCGCGGCCAAGGTCTTGCGCGAAAAGGGCATGGATCCGAACGATCCGCTGGGCGTCGAAACCCAGGACATCACCTATGATGGCGCGGCCGGCCCGCTGCCCGCACGCGTCTATATCCCCGAGGGCTCCAGCCCTGACAAGCCGCTGCCGGTCATCCTCTATTTCCACGGCGGCGGTTTTGTCATCGCCGATATTGATGTTTACGATTCCTCGCCGCGCGCCCTGTCGAAGCTGGTCAATGCGGTGGTGATTTCGGCGGAATACCGCCACGCGCCGGAGCACAAGTTCCCCGCCGCGCACGACGACGCCTTTGCGGCCTACCGCTGGGTGCTGGCCCATGCGGCGCAGTACGGCGGCGATCCGGAACGCGTGGCGCTGGTCGGCGAAAGCGCCGGCGGTAATCTGGCGCTGGCGACCGCCATCGAGGCGCGCGACGTCGGTCTGCCACTACCGGTGCATCAGGTGCTGGTCTATCCGGTCGCCGGCGTGAATATGGAAACCGAATCCTACATCAAATACGCCAATGCCAAGCCGCTCAACAAGGCGATGATGCAGTGGTTCGTTAAGCACTATACCAACGGTGAACAGGACCTTCAGGATCCGCGCATCGACGCCATCGGCAAGGCCGATCTGCACGGCCTGCCGAAGACGACCCTGATCATGGCCGAGATCGATCCGCTCTGTTCGGACGGCGAAATCCTCGCTGAAAAGCTGAAAGATGCTGGGGTCGAGGTCAATTCGCGGGTGTTTGAAGGCGCGACGCACGAATTCTTCGGCATGGCGCTGGTGACGGGAGAGGCCAAGCTGGCCGGGACGATGGCGGCCATGGACCTGCGCGGCTCGTTCTAAACAAAAAGCCCTCCGGAGCGATCCGGAGGGCTTTTTCGTTTTACGGCTGAACGAAATCGTTTTTGCCTTCCTTGGCGGCCTTTTCGGCGAGGGCGACGTCCTTGTCCGTGACGAAACCGTCCTTGTCGCGGTCGTGCATACCGATCATGCGCAGGCCCGAAGCCAGATATTCCTCAAAGCTGATCGACCCGTTCTTATCGGTATCGAGCACACCGAAGCGGACCCTGGCCTGACGCATCTGGCGCTGGTTTTCTTCCAGACGCTTTTCCGGATCGGCGATCTGGCTCAGGCGGACCATCAGACGGCCCTCAAATTCGCCGACATATTCGACTTCGCTTAAGGCACCATCTTCGTTGAAGTCGGCCTTGACGAACTCGACCTTGCGACCGGTCTTGAACTCTTCGGTCGAAACCTTGCCGTCGCCATTGAGGTCCTGCTCTTCGATGAAGACGGCGGAGGAATGCGAGGCGGCGAAGGCCGGGGCGGCGACAATCGCCGAAAGGGCGAGGGCGAGGATAAGATATTTCATGTTAAGCTCTTTTTACTGCGGGAGGACTTCGAGGGTCAGGGTCGCGGTGTGGCTGTTCCACAGGTTCGGCGTGCCATCGGCGGGGCGGCGGACGCGAACCTGAAGCAGGTACAGACCGGCGGTTTTCGGGGTGAAGGTGACTTCGCCCGTGTCGTTGGATTTCAGGTCATATTCGGCGAACTTGGTCGTGGCATAGGTCTGGCCGTCGGTGATGACGGTCAGGCTTTCGCCCTTCAGGCCCTTGCCGTTTTCACGGATCTGCACGGTGACCGGCTCACCGGCATAGGCGTCGTAGGGTGAGGTGACCGGGTGGATCTGCACGCCCTCGACCGCGATGTCGGGCTTGGTCGGCGTGCCGTGCGCTACATAGACGTCGGCGCGGGTCAGGCTCTGGACGTCGACCAGTTGCGCCCCGGCGGCGGGGGTCTTACCGGGCTCGATGAACTGAACTTCACCATTGACGAGGGCGGCCTTGGCGACGCGGCCCTTACGCACGCCGGACGAGATGAGGAAGGTGCCCGGCGTGGCCAGCGGCACTTCGAGGAACACCGCGTCGCGCAGCGTGGCGGCGGGCGTCAGCGGCGTGACCTTGCCGTCCGGACCGGTGACCGAAAAGCTGTCGGATTTCATCGCCACATCCGGGCGCAGATCGCCCTCGGCGAACGAGGCTTCGACGGTGACATGATCGCGCTGGGCGGCGGGCGTGAAACTGTTCGGCTTGAGATAGGGTGAGTGGGCAAGGGCGGGTGCGGCTAAAAAGCCCAGCAGGATCAATGAGCTGACGCTCAATTTCAGTGATGTCGACATGGTGGTCCCCAAGGGTTGAAACGCGATGTGGTCGCATTGTCACAACTTACTAATGAGAATCATTATTATTTGCAAGTCCCTTGACGCACTGCGGCGTGAGGTATAGGCACCGAGTCAATGAGAATTATTCGCAAATGTAACAACGGTGTTATATTGCCACCTCATCTGGCGTGTGAGCCAGTTTTCTAAAGGAGTAATGGGGATGTCGTTTAAATATACCTGCCTTCTGGCCGTCAGTGCTTTCGCCCTTTCAACCGCGCCGGTTCTGGCGCAGGAAACGACCGAGGACAGCGCTGCGACCAAGCTGTCGCTCGGCAAGATCGTCGTGTCCGCCGGTAAGGAAAAGGTCGCTACCGACACGCCGCAATCGGTCACGGTTCTGGATCAAAAGGACATCGACGCGGCTCAGGCCGGCACCGTCGGTGAGCTGCTGGAAAGCGTCGCCGGGGTCGATGCGGCGGGCGGCGTGTCGTCGCTGGGGCAGGGCTTCAACATCCGCGGCATGGGCACGGCCCTGTCGGAATCGGACAGCCGCGTCGTCTTCACCATCGACGGCGTGACCAAGTTCTTCGAAGGTTACCGCATGGGCAGCCTGTTCACCGATCCAGAACTGTATAAGCGCGTCGAAGTGCTGCGCGGCCCGTCGTCCTCGACGGTGTTCGGCACGGGGGCGCTGGCCGGGACGGTCAACTTCACCACCAAGGACGCGTCGGACTTCCTCAAGGGCGACGACACGCTTGCCGTAAGGCTCAAGGGCGGTTACGACACCAATGCCAAGGGCACTCTCGCTTCGGTCATCGTGGCGGTAAAGCCGCTGGAAAACCTCGACCTGCTGTTCGTCGCCAATAAGCGCGACTCGAACGACTATAAGGACGGCAACGGCAATGTGGTGTCGCCGTCGCAGGCCTCGGGCGACTCGGTGCTGGTCAAGACGCGCTACTATATCGGCGGCGACCGCAAACACAGCGTCTGGGCCTCGGCGCAGAAATGGTCGAGCGACTCGTACCAACTCTATGATCAGCAGGCCGCCGCCTTCACCAATATGGTGCGCCGTCAAACCGAAGACACCAACTATGTCATCGGCTACGACAACAGCTTCGAAGGCAATGACTGGCTCGACATCAAGGCGCAGATCGCGTTCGACGAATCCGCCACCGATCAGCGCGACAACACCTTCTCGCCCACGGCTTTGGGCTATACCTCGCAATATAGCTACAAGACCGTGCAGGCCAGGGTCGAGAACGTCTCGCGCTTCACTACGGGGCCGCTCGATCACTTCCTCACCGTCGGCGTGCAGACCTATAATCAGGAGCGCCGCAACCCGCGCTACAGCCTGACCGGCACCGTCACCAACGGCGCGACGACGCACCCCGAAGGCGATATGAACCGTGTCAGTTTCTATGTGCAGGACGAAATCCTGATCGGCGACAAGCTGACCGTCATCCCCGGCGTCCGTTTCGACAAGTCGAAGCTGAAGCCCGGCGCGGGCACCTATGTCGTCGGTTCGACCGGCATGCCGTCGGAAGTCGATCTCGACGCCGTCTCGCCCAAGGTCGCCGTGATCTACGCCGTGACGGACAAGATCAACGTCTTCGGCTCGCTGGCGCACACCGAACGTTCGCCGGTGCTGGATGAAATCTACACCCGTGGCGCGGCCCAGACGATCAGCCTCAACCTTCAACCCGAAGAATCGGAAAACCGTGAAATCGGGGCGTCGTTCTCGACGCGCGGCCTGATCCAGGCGGGTGACGGCTTCAACGTCAAGCTAACCGTCTATCAGAACGATATTAAGAACCTGATCACGCGCACCACGGCGACGTCATCGGCCTACACCAATGTCGGCGAAGCCCGGTACGAAGGCGCCGAGCTTGAGGCCGAATACGCCTCGCGCCGGTTCTTCACCCGCGCGGCCTATTCGACGGTCAACGGCTATAACAAGGTGACCAATATTCCGTTCGCCACGATCCCGGCGGAACAACTGAACCTGACGGCGGGCTATATCATTCCGAACCTCGGCCTGACGGTCGGCTGGAAGGGCGAGATCGCCGACAAGCAATACGCCTATACGACGGCGGGCGTGGTCAGCCCCTCGACCTCGCACAAATCTTATACGATCCACAATCTGTTCCTCAGCTACCGCGCCGACGGCGGTCCGCTGGAAGGCCTCGATGTGCGTCTGAACTGGGACAATATCTTCGACAAATATTATCAGCGCCACCTGTCGGCCCTGCCGGCCGAGGGCCAGACCTTTCGCCTGAGCGTCGGCAAGACCTTCTAGACAGGAATAGCTTAAAGTGGAGACGTCATTCAGCTCTCTCCTCCCTACGCTTGCGTGGGGAGGTGCCGAAACGCGCAGCGTTGAGGCGGAGGGGGATAGCGCCAAACGGTTCAACGTGCGGGAAGTTTCGGAGTCGCCCCCCTCCGTCAGCTTCGCTCTGCTCGCTGCCACCTCCCCACTTCGTAGGGAGGAGGGAGGGCGCTCTAAGCTTTCATGCTGACCTTCAAGCACAAGCTGTTCGCCACAGGGGCCTCCGTTGTACTCAACGGAGGCTTCCTGCTGGCGCTTGCTTTCTGGTCGCCAACGGTGACCACAGCCACCTCCGACGTCGTGATGGAGGTGTCGATGGAGCCGCTCGACCTGTCGGCAGAGATTGCCAGAGACAGCGCCGCGCCACCGCCATCGGCAGAGTCTCCACCCCCGCCGGTGTCGGAGCCGCTGCCGAAACCGAAGCCTGTATCGGACACGAAAACGCCGGAGAAAGCCCCGGAAAAACCGGCGGAGAAGCCCGCCGATGTTCGCGCGGAAGCCCCGTCCAACACGGCCGCAAAATCACCGGCGACGATCACACTTGCGGCTCCCGGCAATGGCAGGGTTCAGTCCGATGCGCCGCTTGCGCCCACTTCCGGCCCAACGCCTGCGGCCCAGAGTGCCGTCAAAATCGGCAAGCACAGGGCGTCCTATCTGGCACTGGTCCGCCGCCACCTCGAAAGCTTCAAGGTCTATCCGAAACAGGCCAAGCGCCGCCGCGTCGAGGGCACGATAACGCTTAGCTTCACCATTGACCGTCAGGGGCGTGTGCTGTCGTCGCACATAACCAAAGGGTCGGGTTCGGCGGAACTGGATCAGGCCGCGCTCGACATGCTCACCGCCGCACAACCCCTGCCGAAACCCCCCGCCGATGTAACGGGCGATCGCATCGATTTGAACGTGATGACCGAGTTTTCGCTGGAAAACTGAACGATCCGTTCCGATTTGTCTGTTTATGGTGCGATTGCGAAGGGTTTTTCCTGCCACCCCTCACGAAAACCGCTGGCAGCAAACGCTTTTGTAACCTTAGTTGATAATGAAAAGTTACGATTCAGGTTGCTTTTTGCTGCGTCGCAAACTAAATCCAACTTATTCGACGTTTTTACGTCGATTGCCCTTCCTGGGCGTTTCCTCCCTGTAGACTTGGCCGCGCCGCAATGCGCGGCTTTTTTTTTGCTCGGTTTCCCCGTCGAATAATATCGCTTTCTTATACGCGCTTCGTATAACCGGAGAAGGTATCATAAGGGGTTGAACATGGCGGGAGCGCGGACCGATGGCGGGCGCTGAGGGAACGTTTCCGGCGGTCGGTGGCGTCATGGCGGAGAAGATTCGGGCCTTCGACTGGGCCTCGACGCCACTAGGCCCCATAGAGACGTGGTCGGCGACGGTGCGCGTCGGCGTTAATCTGTGCCTGTCGTCGCATTTCCCGATCTGCCTGTTCCTCGGGCCTGATCTGATTGCCATCTATAACGACGCCTATATCCCTTTGACCGGCGACAAACCGGAGTCTCTGGGCGAGCCATTCCGCGTCACCTGGGCCGAGGTCTGGGACTCGATGGGCCCGATCGCGGAGCGGGCTCTGGCGGGCGAGGGGGCATTTTTCGAGGACTATGCGATTCCGCTCAACCGCTACGGCGAGACGGAAGACGCTTATTTTACCTTTTCCTACAGTCCCTTCCACGATGAAAATGGCAAGGTGGTCGGCATCATTGATACGGTGGTCGAAACGACCGGCAAGGTCCACGCCGAGCGCAAGATGCGCGCCGAACGTGAGCGGCTGGCGGCGTTGTTCGAACAGGCCCCGACCTTCATGACTCTGCTGCGCGGGCCGCAGCATCGCTTCGAATACTGCAATCCGCGCTATCGCCGCCTGATTGCCGGTCGTGAGGTCGTCGGCCTGACTGTGGCCGAGGGGCTGCCGGAAACCGTCGAGCAGGGTTTCGTCGCCCTGCTGGATCAGGTCTATGCCACGGGTGAACCCATCGTCGCGAATGGGGTAAAGATTGCATTGTGGCAGGACGATGGCACCTATGAAGACCGCTTCCTCGACTTCGTCTACCAGCCGATCATCGACGCGTCGGGTGAGATCACCGGCATCTTCGTCGAAGGCGCCGACGTCACCGACCGCCACATGGCCGAACAGGAAATCCGCGCCGCACGCCATGCCGCAGAGGCGGCAAATATCGCCAAGTCGGAATTCCTTGCCAATATGAGCCACGAAATCCGCACCCCGATGAATGCGATCGTCGGTCTGTCGGCGATTCTGGCCAAGTCGCAGCCCCTGACGCCAAAACAGGGCGAGTTCATCAAGACGCTTCAGATGAGCGCGGATTCGATGCTGGGGCTGGTCAATGATCTGCTGGATATCGCCAAGATCGAAGCCCGCACGGTCGAACTGGAGCACATACCTTTCAGCCTGACGGCGCTCATTCAGGAAGTCGCCTCGATGATGGCGGTGCCGGTGCAGGAAAAGGGCCTGACCTTTTCCGGAGAAGGGCATTGCGCCGAAAATCACATGTTCCTCGGCGATCCGACGCGCCTGCGCCAAATCATCACCAACCTTTGCTCCAATGCTATCAAGTTCACGAATGAGGGCGGTATCCACGTCGCCATCACCTGCCAGCCGACGGACGATCCCCGGGTCGAGACGATCTGTATCGCCGTCGCCGACACCGGCATCGGCATCGCACCGGATAAGATCGACACCATATTCCAGAAGTTTGTGCAGGCCGATTCCAGCATCAATCGCAAATTCGGCGGCACGGGTCTGGGGCTGGCCATTACCAAGACGCTGGCCGAAATCATGGGCGGCACCATTGCGGTCGAAAGCGTGGAGGGCAAGGGCTCGACCTTTACCGTTTGCGTGCCGCTGGAGATCGCGCCCGATAGCCTGCCCGACGATGTGGCCCTGCCGTCGATCGCCGAGGTGCTGGAAAATACCCTGCGCCACAAGAAGCAACCGCCGGTCCTGCTGGTCGAGGATTACGAGCCCAATATCCTCGTCGCTTCGACATTTCTGGAAGCGTTTGGTTATCGCGTCGATGTGGCGCGCAACGGGCTTGAAGCGTTCGAAAAGATCAAGCACCACACCTATATCGTCGCGCTGATGGACGTGCAGATGCCGGGACTCAACGGGCTCGACGCCACGCGCATGATCCGTGCGCACGAAGCTCAGACGGGCAAGGCGCGGCTGCCGATCATCGGTATCACAGCCCATGCGCTGGCAGGGGATCGCGAGCGCTGCCTGGCGGTCGGCATGGACGATTATTTGCCGAAGCCGTTCAACCCCGATGAATTGCAGGAGAAGATACAGACTCTCAGTGGCAATTGATTTTGAGTGGTAATGAATATCACCCTATAAACACATTCATTCCTTACGCGCTTTAAGGTCTTGTCGTTTCCGAAAAGCTGGATGGGTATTTCTACACCGCTTTCCCTGTGTCGCGAAATGACCTTATTTAATCTCCCATAAGGTGTGAAATATGTCGAACGCGGACATAGGGTTGTCCCGGTGCGCGTGATACCTCTCTGATCGTAACGTGTGAGAAGAGGCAGGTATGTCGTTTAAAAACCGTAAGTGGCTAATTATCGGACTGGCAGCGCTGGCGGTTCTGCTGGCGGCATGGGGCATCAAGGCGGCCTTCTTCTCTAAGCCCAAGGCACCGCCGGTCATTACCGCGCCGGTCGCCATGGGTAATGTCGAACGCACGGTGCTGGCGACCGGGTCGCTGGAACCCTACACCCTGATCAGCGTCGGCGCGCAGACCTCGGGTCGCGTCGAACGGCTGGCAGTGCAACTGGGGCAGCAGGTGAAAAAGGGCGACCTGATCGCCGAGATCGACTCGCAGACCCAGCGCAATACCTTACAAAGCCAGCAGGCCGAGGTCGCCAATGTCCGCGCCCAGCGCGCGCAGGTCGAGGCCGATCTGGCCGCCGCCAGACTGACCTATGAGCGGCAGCGCACCCTCTATCAGGCCGACGCCGGATCGCGCGCCGATTTCGAAGCGGCGGAGAATACCTACAAAAGCGCGCAGGCGGCGTTAAAGGCCAATGACGCGCAACTGGCGCAGGCGCAGGTGTCGCTCAATACCGCTCAGGTCAATCTCGGCTATACGCAGATCACCGCGCCCATCGACGGCACGGTGCTGGCCATCGTTACCAAGGAAGGTCAGACGATCAACGCTAACCAGACGACGCCGACCATCGTCAAGATGGGACAGCTCAACCGCATGACGATCAAGGCGGAAATTTCCGAAGCCGATGTGGTCAATCTGAAACCCGGCATGGAGGTCTATTTCACCACGCTGGGCCAACCGAAGAAGCGCTATTACGCCACGCTGCGGACCATCGCGCCTGCGCCGGAAACCATCAAGGAAAACGACAGCGTCACGACGGCGGATGCGACCTCGGCCATCTATTACAACGGCGAATTCGACGTCGACAACGAAGACGGCACGCTTCGGACCTTCATGACGGCGCAGGTCTATATCGTCATCGAAGGCGCGAAAAACGTCATGATCATCCCCGCCACGGCGCTGGGTCAAGCCGCGCCTGACGGCAGCTACACCGTCAAGGTGCAGGACAAGGACGGTAAGGTCGCGCCGCGCAAGATCACCACCGGCGTCAATGACGGTTCGAATGTCGAGGTCAAGTCCGGTCTCAAGGTTGGTGAACGCGTGGTGACGGTCGATGGCGCGCTCGATGCGTCTAAGAGCGACACCGGCAATATGCGTCGGCGCGGCCCTCCGGGCGGCGGCCTGTAAGGGGCAAGCGCATGAACAATGTCAGGACTCCTCCCGTCCTCAAGGTGGAAAAGCTGCGCCGCGAATTTCCGGCGGGTGAAGGGACCATCACCGTCCTCAAGGACATCGATCTGGAAATCGGCGCGGGCGAAATGGTCGCCATCGTCGGGCAATCGGGGTCGGGCAAATCGACCCTGATGAACATTCTGGGCTGCCTCGACCGGCCGACCGGCGGCGTTTACATGGTCGGTGATCGGGCGACGTCGGAGCTTGAGCCCGACGAGCTGGCCGAACTGCGTCGTGAGCATTTCGGCTTCATCTTTCAGCGCTATCACCTGCTCGGCGACCTGAGCGCGGTCGGCAATGTCGAGGTGCCCGCCGTCTATGCCGGGGTGCCGCCGCACGACCGCAAAGAGCGCGCCAAGGCCCTGCTGAAACGCCTGGGACTTGAGGAACGCACCGGCCACCGGCCCGGTCAGTTGTCCGGCGGTCAGCAGCAGCGTGTCTCGATCGCGCGCGCCCTGATGAATGGCGGCGAGATCGTTCTGGCGGATGAACCCACCGGCGCGCTCGATTCCAAGTCGGGCGAAGAGGTGATGCGCATCCTGAAAGGGCTGCACGCCGAAGGTCACACGGTGATCATCGTCACCCACGACAAGGCCGTGGCCGAACATTGTCAGCGCGTCATCGAGATCAAGGACGGTGAGATCATCGCCGACCGCGCGGGTGCGGGGCAGGGCGAGGCCGACACCGAGCCGTTACCGCCGCAGACGGCGCGCGGACGCACCGGTTTGGCGGCGCTTGCGGACAGCTTTAATGAGGCCTTCCGCATGGCCGTGCTGGCCATGAACGCTCACCGAATGCGGACATTTCTCACCATGCTTGGGATCATTATCGGCATCGCCTCGGTGGTCTGCGTCGTGGCGCTGGGGGCCGGATCGCGGCAAAAGGTGCTGGAGCAGATTTCGTCCATCGGGACCAATACGCTGGAAATCATGCCGGGCTCAGGCTTCGGCGACCGGCGGTCGGGCGCGATCCGGACGCTGGTCGTGTCGGACGCCGAGGCTCTGGCGACGCAGTCTTACGTGGACAGTGTGACGCCGCTGGTGCGGACTTCGGTGACGGTCAAATACGGCTCGGTCGCCAATACCGGCACCGTGCAGGGCGTCGGCAGCGCCTATTTCCGCGTCAAGGGGCTGGAGATCGAGCAGGGCCGCCTGTTCGGCGACGAAGCCATCGCGACCTCGGCGCAGGACGTGGTCATCGACCAAGCCACCGTCAAGACGATGAAGTTTCAGGGCTCGCCCATCGGTGAGGTCATCCTGCTGGGCAAGACCCCGGCCCGCATCATCGGCGTGCTGAAGGCCCAGACCTCCAGCTTCGGCGGTAGCAATGACAGCATGAACGTCTATCTGCCCTATACGGCGGTCAATACGCGGATGCTGGGGACGACGACGCTGCGCTCGATCACCGTGCGGGTCAAGGACGACACCGAAAGCGCGATCGCCGAAAACGGTGTGGTCAGTCTGCTGACCAAACGCCACGGGACCAAGGACTTCTTCATCATCAATACGGATCAGATCCGTCAGACGATTACGGCGACCACGCAGACCCTGACGGTGCTGATTTCGGCTATCGCCATCATCTCGCTGATCGTCGGTGGGATCGGGGTGATGAACATCATGCTGGTCTCGGTCACCGAGCGCACCAATGAGATCGGGGTGCGCATGGCGGTCGGCGCCCGACGCGCCGATATAATGCAGCAGTTCCTGATCGAGGCCGTTCTGGTCTGCCTGATCGGCGGCGTGCTGGGGATCGCGTTCGCCCTGCTGTTCGGCGTCGTCTTCGCGCAGTTTTCCAGCGATTTCAGACTGGTCTATTCGACAGGCTCGATTGTCGCGGCCTTTGCCTGTTCCACCCTGATCGGTGTCGTGTTCGGCTTCCTGCCCGCCCGTAGCGCGGCGAAGCTCGACCCCGTCGCCGCGCTTTCGAGGGATTAGTAGAATGAGAGTATCACTCCGCCTGACACTGACGGCACTTTTGCTGTCGGCCACCGCCCTGACTGGTTGTTTGTCGACGCCCTATGAGACGCCGCAGGTCAATACGCCCGCGTCGTTTCAGCACGCTGTGAGCCAAGGGGCGTACAACGTCTCCGACCGCTGGTGGGAGACGTTCAACGACCCGAAGCTGAACGTGCTGATCGATAATGTGCTGGCCAAGAACAACAATCTCGCCGCCTCGGCGCTGCGTGTGCGGCAGGCCAATCTGCGCGTCCGTTCGGCGCGGCAGGACCAGTTCCCCTCCCTCAGCGGCAGCGTCTCCGCGCGCAAGCCTTTGGGCGAAAACAGCTCCTCCTATGTCGGCGACGACGGCACGGTGCAAAGCTCTGGCAGCGACGATGTGACATACTCCGCCAGCTTCGGCGTCAGCTACGAACTCGACCTGTGGGGGCGTCTGGCGGCCACGACCGACGCGGCCAAATGGGAGGCGCAGGCCACCGCCGAAGACCTTGCGGCGGCGCGGTTGTCGCTGATCGGCACCACGGCGGAAGCCTACTGGCGCATCGCCTATACGCGCCAGCAACTGGCCTATGCGCACGACAGTCTTGCCTATGCCAAGCGCGTCTATGAGACGATTCAGGTGCAGTACAAGGCCGGGGCCGTGTCCGGCGTTGAGATGGCCGAGGCCGAGCAAAGCGTCAATGCGCAGCTGTCGCAGATCAGCCAGCTGGAGCAGCAACTGGTCGAATATCGCGCCACTTTGACGCTGTTGTTGAATGGCGAGCCGTGGCCGGAAGATCAGGAAGCCGCCTCACTGCCCGACACGATTTTGCCGGAGGTCGCGCCGGGATTGCCTGCTGATCTGCTGGGTCGTCGCCCGGACCTGCGCGCGGCCGAAATGCGTCTGCGCGGCACCCTGCGCGGGGTCGATGCGACACGGGCGTCCTACTATCCGTCGTTGTCGCTGACCGGTTCGACCGGCGGCTCGTCGAGCGAATTGTCGAATGTCCTGTCCAATCCGTCGAGTGCGCTGGGCGTTGGCCTCAGCCTGCCGTTCCTCAACTTCTGGCAGGTCGACACCAATGTGAAGGTCGCGAAAGCCGATTACGAGATTGCCGTCGTCGAGTTCCGCCAGACCCTGTTGCAGGCCCTGTCCGACGTCGACACAACCTTGTCGAACCGCACGCAACTGATCCGTCAGGGCGAGAGCCTGCAACGGACTCTGGCCAATGCCGAAAAGGCCGAGCAGCTCTATGCGGTACGTTACAAGGCGGGTTCGGTTGCGCTCAGGGTCTGGCTCGACGCGCAGGAAACGGTGCGCTCGGCGCGACTGGCGGTCGATAACAACCGCCTGACGCAGCTGGTCAATCAGGCAACGCTCTATCAGGCGCTCGGCGGTGGTGTTTCGCGCTAGAACTTGACCTTCAGCATGACCTGAACCTGCGTCTGGTCCTGCTGCGGGGCCAGTCCTTGATAGACCCGTGCCGGGCGGTCGCTGTCGATATGCAGCACCTCGGTATTCAGATCGAGGTGCGCATTGACCGGCTTCATCCACGCCAGCGTCACGGCGTGGCCGGTCTCGTTGTTGTTGTCGAGCGACGGAGCGGAATAGTCCTCGGTCTCGAACACCTCGCCGCGCAGGGACAGGCGCGACCCACTGTCGAACCTGTGTGAGACCATGACATAGGCCGATCGGTAATCGGCATCGATGGCGCGCACGCCGTCGGTGCGCATCCGGCCCCACTTGGTGTTACCGACCATGAGCTGAGACATAATCTCGGTGGTTTCGGTCACCTCGTACCTGGCGCCAAAATTGAAGAACCGCGTCGCCCAGCCATACTGACCGGTGTCGAAATCGGTCGGATTGCCGTGGGTGTTGAAATAGGTGACATTCAGCGACACCGGCACCGGCGGTCGCCAGTCGAGGCGCAGATAGTAGCCCTGACGGTCATCGACCTCTTTCAGCGGCTTGGTGAAGGGCGACTGACGGCGAAAGGTCTGCGACCAGCCGGCCTTGCCGACCGGCAGAGGCAGCTTGGCGGTGGTCGTAGAGCGCAGGTCGTGCAGGGCCCAGCCGCGATAGGCGAGCAGGGTGCCCGACGTGTCGTTGCCACGGAAGACGCCGATCGTTGCCCCGATCTGCTGGTCGTCGAAGGTCTGTTTCAGGCTCAGTTCGGCGCCCTGAACGATAACCTCTTCGCCAACCCAGGCATTGATCGCCGAAGGGGTAATAGTGTGGGTCGTCGTCCAGCCGGTGCCTTCGTGTTCCAGCGAGACGGGCGGGTACATCTGACCCAGACGGGCCGAGACGCGCAGGCCCGATTTCGGCACGGGCCGCCATTTGAGATAGGCCTCGTTGACGCCGGTTTCATGCCCCCATTCGGGGAAGTGGACGACCTGCACATAGGCCGACAGGGTATCGGTGAAGCGCGGTGTCCAGATCAGAGTGGCTTCACCGAGGCTGAGCTTGCTTTGATCGCCGTAGCGCAGCTTACCATAATTGCCGTCGAGCCAGCTTTTCTCGCCATTGGCCGACACCGCGCGCAGGTCGATCCAGCCCTTGATGTTTTCACGGGCGAACAGACTGGTATCGGCAAGGGCCGGCGTCGCCAGCAATCCGAGGAGCGCGAGCAGACGTTTCAATAGCCACCGCCCGCCGTACTCATGCGACGGACCTTGAGGCGGAAGTTCAGCGGTTTGACGCCCGCATTGACGATCAGCGGCTGAAGCGTTTCGCCGTCCTTGGCCGTACTCAGCGGGTGCCAGACCAGAACCTGCCCCTTGCCGTCGGGCAGGTTTTTCAGTACGGCGCGGCCCTTGGCGTCGGTCTTGGCGAAGTAGGGCGTGCCGACGACGCGGATATAGGCCTGCATCGAATCGTGGATGTTGCAGCCGATGGCGACCGTGCCTTCGCTGTCGAACTTCATGCTGCGGCTGATGCCGTGGCCGTAGAGCGGCAACTGGAACTTCTTGGCGGGGGAAAACGAATAGACATGGTGCGAGACGGTGTCGTTATTGGGGAAATTGACCGTCGACCCCGCCGGGATGACCAGCACCTTGGGCGTGAACTGCATGTCTTCCTGCGCCACGACGAACGATCCCTTGCGGTCAGCGGCGCTGAGCGTCGCGCCCTGATCCGGGGTGTAGGTGATGACTGTGTCGGCGACGGGCTTGCCCGCGATGTCGAGCACGGTGACGGGCACGTCGGCGGCAAAGGCCGCCGGGGCAAAAGCAAGCGGCAGAAGGTACGCAAATATTTTCATGCCCGCAGGATAATCCACAGGCCTGAAAACAGGGTTAATCTCGCTTGATCTCGAACTTGATCGATGAACAGCCGTTGCAACTTGAACAACCGCTGTCGCAGCCGCTTGTTTTCGGGGCCGGTGCCTTGCGGCCTACCCATCTGCGCGCCGTTTGCGGGAACAGGCGGCGGAACATCATCACGGCGGCCAGAGCGACGATGACGGCGATGAACGCGTTCTGGAAAAGGTCGTAGGTCATCCGGTGATCGCTTTTGCTACGTTATAGGTCACGAACGAAGCCAGATAGGCCAGGGCGAACAGATAGGCCGTGGTCAGGCCGACGAAGCGCCAGGAATTGGTCTCGCGCTTGATGACGGCCAGTGTAGACAGGCATTGCGGCGCAAATACGTACCAGGCCAGCAGCGACAGGGCGGTGGCCAGCGACCACTGCGAGGCGATAACGCTTGATAGCTGATCGGCGACGGCGTCTTCCGACCCGCCGATGGCATAGACGGTGCCGAGCGCCGAGACGGCGACTTCGCGGGCCGCCATGCCGGGGATCAGGGCGATGCAGATTTCCCAGCCGAAGCCGATCGGACGGAAGATCGGCTCCATGGCGTGGCCGATCATGCCGGCGAAAGAGTAGTCGATCTCCGGCAGGGTGGCGTTGGCCGGGGCGCGGGGGAAGGTGGCCAGCACCCAGATCAGGGTATTGGCGGCAAAGATGACGCCGGTGATGCGGCGCATGAAGATACCCGCGCGCTCCCACAGGCCAAGGCCCAGATTACGCAGGTTCGGCAAGCGGTAGGACGGCAATTCCATCATCAGGACCGAGTCGGTCTTGTCGCGGCGGATCAGCTTCATGACCCACGAGACAATCATGGCCGAGAAAATGCCGGCAAAGACCAGAGCCAGCATGATCAGGCCGCGGAAGCTGGCAAAGCCCCACACGGTGCGTTCCGGCACGAAGGCCCCGACCAGCAGGATATAGACCGGCCAGCGCGCCGAGCAGGTCATCAGCGGCGCGATCATGATGGTGGTCAGGCGGTCGCGGATATCATGGATCGAACGCGTCGCCATGACGCCGGGGATGGCGCAGGCAAAGGACGACAGCAGAGGAATGAAGGCGCGCCCGGTAAGCCCTGCCGCCCCCATCAGGGTGTCGAGCAGGAACGCGGCGCGCGGCAGGTAGCCGGATTCTTCGAGGACCAGAATGAAGGCGAACAGGATGATGATCTGCGGCAGGAAGACCAGTACCGAACCCACCCCGCTGATCAGGGCGTCGGCGATGAAGCTTTGCAACAGGCCTTCGGGCAGATAACCGCGCACGGCCTCCGCCGCCCAGCCGAAGACGCCTTCGATGCCGTCCATCAACGGTCCCGACCACGCGAAAACCGCCTGGAACATGACTAACATGATGGCCAGCAGGATCGGGATGCCCAGCCACGGATTGAGCAGGATGCCGTCCAACTGATCGTCGATTTTCGCGGTAAAGCGCGGCATAACCACGGAGGCGCTGAGGATTTCGCGCACCTCGATGTGCAGGTCCTTGTCGTCGCTGGCTTTGGGCGCCTCGACGCCCTGCGTGTCGATATATTCGATCAGGGCGCGCGCACCTCTGGTCATGACGGCGATGGTTTCGATGACCGGGATGCCGAGCTTGGCCTCAAGCGCTTCGCGGTCGATTGTGATGCCGCGCTTGGCCGCGGCGTCCATCATGTTCAGCGCCAGCACCATCGGGCGGCCCAGACGGCGGATTTCCAGCACGAAGCGCAAATGCAGACGCAGATTGGTGGCGTCGGCGACGCAGACGATGACGTCGGGCAGGGCGACGCCCGCCACCTTGCCCAGACAGACGTCGCGGGTGATGACTTCGTCGGGGCCCAGCGCGTCGAGGCTGTAGGTGCCGGGCAGGTCGAGCACCTGAACCCTGCGACCGGACGGGGCGGTGAAGCTGCCTTCCTTGCGCTCGACGGTCACACCGGCAAAGTTGGCGACCTTTTGCCGCGAGCCGGTCAACTGGTTGAACAGGGCGGTTTTGCCGCAATTAGGGTTGCCGACAAGCGCGATCATCAAACCGGACATCAGACCTGCCCCTGCTGCACGAGGACGCGGGCGGCTTCGGCGCGACGCAGCGCGAAGCGGGTGAAGCCGATCTGGATCAGGATGGGTTCCCCGAACAGCGGACCGCGCGCCACGACCTTTACCGGCTCGTCCGTCACGAAGCCCAGTTCCCGCAAGCGACGCCCGACGCGATCGTCCGGGCCGCTGTCGATCACTTCGGTGACCACGGCGGGCCGGTGCAGGGGCAGTTCGCTCAGTTTCATGACGCTGACTTGTTGCAAGTGAGAATGATTATAAGAAGGCTATTACGAAATCGGGACGGGCCTGACAATGTTTTTCGGCGTAACGCCTGCGCACTTTACGGATAGGCCCCACTTTACGGATAGGTATCTGGCGTTTAGGAGAGCGGGCAAGAGTGAGGAGCCCATCCTGTGAATATCGACGCCTTCCCGCAGCTTGAAATCGTCCCGGTCAACGGCCCGCTGAAAGGCCGTGTCGTCCTGCCGGGGTCGAAATCCCTGACCAACCGCGCGTTTCTGGTGGCGGCGCTGGCCAAAGGCGACAGCCGCCTGTCCGGCGTTTTGTCGAGCGATGACACTGTCTATATGGCGGCGGCGCTGCGCGACATGGGCGTCGGCATCGACAGTGAAGACGAAACGACCCTGACCGTGCGCTCTAGCGGCAAGCTGAAAGCCCCGGCCAAGCCCTTGTTCCTCGGCAATGCCGGAACGGCGACGCGCTTTCTGACGGCGGCAGTCGCCCTGGCTGACGGCGAGGTCGTCGTCGACGGGGACGAGCATATGCGCAAACGTCCGATCGGGCCGCTGGTCGAGGCCCTGACGCGACTGGGGGTTGAGGTGTCCGCACCGACAGGCTGCCCGCCGGTGACGGTTCGCGCGCGGGGTGGTTTTTCGGGTGATGTGGTCGAAATCGACGCCAATCTGTCGAGCCAATATGTCTCTGCGCTGCTGATCCTTGCCGCCTGTGGGGAAAAGCCGGTCGAGGTGCGCTTGCGTGGCGATCAGGCGATTGGCGGGCGAGGCTATATCGACCTGACGACGCGCTGCATGGAAGCTTTCGGGGCCAAGGTGTCGATGCCGCAGCCGGGCGTGTGGCGCGTCGAACCGACGGGCTATGCGGCGGCCGATTACCTCGTCGAGCCCGATGCCTCGTCCTGTACCTATCTGTGGGCCGCCGAGGTGCTGACGGCTGGCGAAATCACTTTCCAGATGGACACCACGGCCCTGACCCAGCCGGATGCCAAGTCGCGCGACGTCATCATGACCTGGCCGAACATGCCCGCCGTTATCGACGGCTCTCAGATGCAGGACGCCGTGCCGACTCTGGCCGTGCTGGCGGCGTTCAACAACACGCCTGTGCGCTTTGTCGGCATCGCCAATCTGCGCGTCAAGGAGTGCGACCGCGTCAGCGCCCTGTCACAGGGGCTTAACGCCATTCGTGAAGGTCTGGCGCATGAGGAGGGCGACGATCTGATCGTTCATGCCGATCCGGGCTTGATCGGTGCGACAACCAAGGCGGTTATCGATACGCACAACGACCACCGCATCGCCATGTGTTTCGCGCTCGCCGGACTGATGATGTCGGGCGTGGTGATCGACAATCCGAAGTGCGTGTCGAAGACCTTCCCCGGATACTGGGACGTACTGGAAAGTCTGGGTGTAGGGCTGAAGCTTCCGGTTTTGTGATCACGTCGTTGAAGATGTAACCGAACTCGGCTAGAGCTCGCGGCATGATCAAGACCGCGTACAAATCCGCCTTCGCCGAACTGTTCCACCTGTCGTGGCCGGTGGTCGGATCGCGTCTCGGCTTCATGCTGATGGGGCTGATGGACACGCTGGTCGTCGGCCACTACAGCGCAGCGGAACTGGGTTATCATTCACTGGCGTGGGCACCGACCTCGATCTTTCTGGTCACCTCTATCGGTCTGCTGGTGGGGATTCAGGTCAAGACCGCGCATTTCATGGGGGCGGGCGAACCGCATCGCATCGGGGCGGCGTTTCGCCGTGGGATGATGTACGCCCTTATCCTCGGGTTCGGCTCGATGGTCCTGCTGTGGCTGGCCGGGCCGATGATTCTGAACGCCGCCGTGAAGCCCGAACTGGCGACAGGCGCGTCTGCGCCCTTGCTGGTGTTCGCCCTGTCCATGCCGTTCTACATGGTCTCGGTCGCGGTGTCGGAGTTCCTCGAAGGGCTGGGGCGGACGCGCCCCGGCATGGTGTTCACCTGGGCGGGTAACGTCGTCAATGCCGCCCTGCTGTTTCTGCTGGTGCCGGGGATCGTGACCCTTCCGGGCCTCGACAGCGACGGCGCGATGGGCGCCGCGATCTCGACCATGGTCTCGCGGGCGCTGGTCATGGCTGCCTTGTTGATCTACCTGCTGACCCTGCCGGGGGTGGCCGAATTCAAGCTCCTGTCGCGCCACCCTGCCGACCCGCAAGGCGCGCGCGAACAGCGTCAGATCGGTTATGCCGCAGGTGCTTCGTATTTCATCGAGGTCGCGGCCTTTGCCGGCATGACCCTCTATGCCGGACGGATTTCCGAAGCGGCCGTGGCCGTGTGGGCCATCGTGCTCAACTTCGCCTCGATCGTCTTCATGGTGCCGATGGGGCTGGCTATCGGGTGTTCGGTGCTGGTCGGCCGCGCGTTCGGCGCGCAGGACCCGCAAGGGATCGCGCGCATGGGCCGGGTCAGTTTCGCCGCCGCTGCCGCGTTTATGCTCACGGTGTGCGCGGTCGTTTTGCTCGGTTCGCAATGGATTTCGGCAGGCTATACCTCCGACGACGCTCTGCGCCCCGGTGTGCAGGCGGCACTGTTGCTCGCCTGTCTGTTTTTCGTGCCGGACGGTATTCAGGTCGTGGCGGCTCAGGCCCTGCGCGCCCGTCAGGACGTGGTGGTCGCGCCAGTCCTGCACTATATCGCCTATGGGTTTATCATGCTGCCCGCCGGTTATTGGCTGGCCCTGCATCTGAAACTGGGCGTGCCGGGATTGCTCTATGCCGCGGCCATTGCCAGCTGGTTGTCGGCCTCGCTGTTGCTGGGGCGCTTCCTGTGGCTGGACAAGAAGGCGCTTAAACTGAGCGCGGTCCCCACAGAATAACTGCCGCGCCGATCAGGCACAGCAGCAGCCCCGCACCGTCCCAGAGGTCCGGCGCGCGCTTTTCCACCGCCCACAGCCAGCCGATCGAGGCCGCGATGTAGATGGCCCCGTAACTGGCATAGGTCCGGCCTGCCGTGTCTGAGTCGGTCAGGGTCAGCAGCCAGGCGAAGGCGATCAGGCACACCGCACCGGGGATCAGCCACAGCGGCGTCTTGTGCAGCCTCAACACGGCATAGAGCGAAAAGCAGCCGCCGATTTCGCACAGAGCGGCGAGGGCGTAGATCAGGAACGTCTTCATGGGAGGACTGTCGCAAGACTAAGGTCGCAGGGCAAGCTGCTTGATCAAATGCAAACCGTTCGTCATGGTGCGCCCATGATGTTACGCACCTGTTCCACCGCGCTGCTAGCGCTCACCGTAACGGCGGCGCAGGCCGAACCGCCTAAGGATATGGATATCTATCTCCTGATGGGGCAGTCCAACATGTCCGGGCGTGGCGACCTCAGCACCTTGCCGCCCGATGCGCGCAAGACCGATCCCCGTATCTGGCTTTATGGTAATGACGGCGTGTGGAAACTGGCCGCCGACCCGCTCGATTCCTCGACCGGTCAGATCGACGCCGTATCCAACGAACTGAGCAGCAAGGGCGAGGACAAGGCCGGGGTCGGTCCGGGTCTGTCGTTCGCGAAGGCGCTCAAGACCAAGCGTCCCGTTGGGCTGGTCACCTGTGCCAAGGGTGGCTCGTCGCTGGGGCAATGGACGCCGAACCCGGCGCGCGACCGGCTTTACGGTTCCTGTCTGGCGCGGGCGAAAGAGGCCGCGGGCAAGGGGCGCATCGTCGGCGTACTGTGGTATCAGGGCGAAACCGACGGACGCAGTAACGATACCGCCAGCACCTATGGCGCGCGGCTGACAGGCCTGGTCACGCACGTCCGGACCGACCTGAACGACGCCTGCCTGCCGTGGGTGATTGTGGGGTTGGCCGATCAGCCCGATCCAGCGAAATCGAATGGCTACACCGCCTGGGCCGAAGTTCAGGCGCAGCAGAAGGCCTTTACCGTCAATCGCGTGGGCTATGTTTCGGCGGCGGGTTTGCCGAAGAACAACGACGACCTGCATCTGACCACCGAAGCACAACTGATCCTCGGCGTGAGATTGGCGGCGGAGATGCGGAAGGTACAGAAAAGGCCGTGCGGCTGATCCGGTCGCTTGCGGGACGCCGGACGGACGGTTAAGCTCGACATATGCAAACCCTCCGTCGTTCCCTGCTGCTCGCCCTGACCCTGCTCGCAGCACCCGCCTTCGCGCACGCCGCCGAGGTCAAGGTCGCCGTCGCCGCCAATTTCACCGACACGGCTAAAATCCTCGCCATCGCGTTCGAGAAAAAGACCGGTCACAAGGTCGTCCAGAGCTTCGGCGCATCGGGGCAATTCTATACCCAGATCGTCAATGGCGCACCGTTCGAGGTCTTCCTCTCTGCCGATGCCGAACGGCCGGTGAAGCTGGAGGCTGACGGTCTGACCGTGCCGGGGTCGCGCTTCGTCTATGCCTATGGCAAGCTGGTCCTGTGGAGCGCGGATAGGCGGGTGGACGCCAAGGGTGCGATCCTGTTCAAAGGCACGTTCGAGAAGCTGGCCATCGCTGATCCGGCGGCGGCGCCCTATGGCGTGGCAGCGGTCGAGACGCTTAAAAACATGGGGCTTTACGAGCGGTTGCAACCAAAAATCGTCAAGGGCGGCAATATCGCGCAGGCCTTCACCTTCGTCTCTACCGGTGCGGCGGAGATCGGGTTCGTCGCCCTGGCGCAGGCGAAGACGGCCCAAGGGTCGTTGTGGCTGGTGCCGCAGAGCTATTATACGCCCATCGATCAGCAGGCGGTTCTGCTCAAGACGGGTGCTAATAATCCCGCCGCCAAGGCCTATTTGGCGTTTTTGAAATCGCCGGAAGCGGTGAAAATCATCCGCACCGCCGGTTACGATCTGAAATGATCGAGGCCATCTGGATTACGCTTTTACTGGCTGCCGTGACGACGCCTTTGTTGCTGGTTGTCGCGACGCCCATCGCGTGGTGGCTGGCGCAAAAGGGAAGCTGGATCAAGGACGTGGTCGCCGCCGTGGTCGCCTTGCCGATCGTCCTGCCGCCGACCGTTTTGGGTTTTTATCTGCTCGTCGCTTTAGGGCCGAACAGCCCGCTGATGGCGCTGTTGCAGCCGTTCGGCGTGCGGACCCTAGCCTTTACCTTTACCGGTCTGATCATCGGGTCGCTGGTCTATTCGCTGCCGTTCGCCGTGCAGCCGATCCGCAACGCGTTCGAGGCCATGGGATCGCGTCCGATGGAGGTCGCGGCGACCCTGCGCGCCTCCAAATGGGACGCATTCGTCAGCGTCGCTTTGCCGCAGGCGCGGCGCGGGTTTCTGACGGCGTCGATACTGGTCTTTGCGCATACCATCGGGGAGTTCGGTGTGGTGCTGATGATCGGTGGTTCGATTCCCGGTCAGACCGAGGTCATCTCGATCCGCATCTATCAGGCGGTCGAGCAACTGAACTGGGCCGAGGCGCATCTGATTTCGGGCGGGCTGATGGCGTTCTCGTTCGTCGTATTGATGACCATGCTGATCGTCGACCGCCGGTTCAGCGCCCGCACGGCGGGGATCAGACCATGATCCATGTTATGTTGAATGGTCGCGTCGGTGACCTTGATCTTGATGTGGTGTTCGAGACGCCGGGCGACGGGATCACCGCCATCATGGGCAGGTCGGGCTCTGGCAAGACGACGCTGCTGCGCGCGATGGCCGGGTTGGATCGTCTCAAGGGGGAGGTGTCGGTCGGCGGCCGCGTCTGGCAGGACGTCACGCGGTTCGAGCCGGTTCATAAACGCGCCGTCGGCTATGTGTTTCAAGAGCCGTCGCTGTTTGCGCACCTGTCGGTGGAGGGCAATCTCGACTTTGCCACCAAGCGCGCGTCCAAAATTGTGAATCGCGCGGAAATTATCGATCTGCTGAAAATTGCGCCGTTACTGCCGCGCGCGGTGTCGAAGCTGTCCGGTGGTGAGCGTCAGCGTGTGTCGCTGGCCCGGGCTCTGTTGTCGGGGCCTGATCTGCTGTTGATGGACGAGCCGCTGTCGAGTCTCGATCAAACCGCGCGTCAGGAGATTTTGCCGTTCATTCGCGCGGTCGGGGCGCGCGTGCCGGTGATCTATGTCAGCCACGATCCGCTGGAAGTGTCGCGTTTGACGGAGCGGGTCTTGTATCTGGCGGAGGGGCGACTGACCGAACGCCCGGCGGTGTCGCTTGAGGGGTTGTCGCAAGCGGAAATCGAAGCGCTGGCAAGGCAAGCGCTTGGTTTCCCCTCGCCCCATTGGGGAGAGGGTGGCGCGTAAGCGCCGGGTGAGTGGGCTTGGTAGTTTTGCGCTCGGTGCCGACATTTCCCCCTCAGCCTCGCAGGCCCGCGCCCAACCCTCTCCCCGTAGGGGCGAGGGGGCTTAGATCACACCCCCGTCGAAATCGCGGCCGTCGCATCGGGGACTTTTTCCAGTTCGTCCGCTGGGACCTTGCCGACCGGGAAGCGGTCGTCGTCCCAGACGACATAGACCATGTCAGGGCCGGTCTTGCGTTCTTCCTTCGGCGGCACGACCAGTTCGGTGTCTTCCGGATCGTGTTTCACGGTGCCGAGGCCTTTCTCGGCGTGTTCGACGCGGTCTTCATCGTTGAAAGTGTCGGTCATGGAACGCTCCTTACGCGATTGAAGTTGCGGTCCATGATCGGAAAATATGCATAAAGGGGCAATGCGCTTGATTTGACGCGCATCTGACCCAAAAACCGCTGCTCATTTTTTGGGATGCGCTTACGGCATGTACTGGCCGCCGTTGATGTGGACGATCTGGCCCGTCACGTAACCGCTCATCTGGCCCGATGCGAGATAAAGCACCGTCCCGACGCAATCCTCCGGCGTGCCGATGCGGCCCATCTGGGTCGAGTTCTTCATGGCCTCCATGCGCTCGGCGGGGGTGGCTGCGTGGAACGGCGTGCCGATGACGCCGGGTGCGATGGCGTTGACGCGAATGCCGCGCTTGGCCAGGTCGCGGGCCATATGGCGGGTCAGGTTGTGGACATAGGCCTTGGCGCAGGCATAGTGCCCGGAGCCCGGTCCGCCGCCGTCATTACCGGCGATGGAGCCGACATTGATGATCACACCGCCGCCCCCCGAATCTTTAGAAGCTGCGTCGAGCAGTGGGACCACCGCCTGAGAGGCATTGATCACCGAGCGGACATTGAGGTTCATCACGTTGTCGTAAAGCGCGTCGTCGAGATCCATGAACAAACGACGGCCGCACAGGCTTCCGGCGTTGTTGACAAGGATATCGAGCGTGCCCAGCTTTTCGGCGGCCTCCGCGACCATGCCTTTGGCGGTCTTGGGGTCGGTCAGGTCGGCCCTGACCAGCACCGCCGTGCCGCCCGCCCCTTCGATCTCGGCAACGACGGCTTTCGCGGCCTCTTCGTTGGAAAAATAATGGACGGCGACGCGTGCGCCGTAGGCGGCAAAGCCCTTGGCGACGGCGGCGCCGATGCCCGACGAGGCGCCGGTGACGAGGACGGATTTACCTTTAAGATCGGTCAGCATGTATATCTCTTACTTTATGGAAACGACGATCAGCGACAGCTTCTTGCCGTCGGTGAGCAGGCCGGATTGCACCAGAAGCCGCGTATTGTCGGCGCTGAAACTGGGGTGGAGGTGGTCGGGTTTCATCCAGTGCCCGGTCGACAGCAGGGTGCGGGCACCGGTCTTGCGGTCGATCAGGTACAGGTCGCCGTTGAAATCATCGGCGGCGGCGTAAGACCCGTCATAGGCGACGCCGTTGTGCCAGAAGCTGCGGCCCTTCGAGGTGAACGGCACCTGACCGAGGTTTTCGACGGCCCCGGTACGCAAATTAACGACCATCAGGCCGGTCGGGCGCACGGCCAGCTTCGGCGTATGGCCCATCAGGTTGAAGATGACGTGGTCGGCGTCGGCGAACTGTTCGTGGGTCACCCAGTCGTCTGCGGCCTCCTTGAACACTTCGCGGTTGCCGGTGCCGTCGGCATTGACGATCCACATGCGTTGCGGTGCGTCGCCGCCGGTTTCCCAGCAATAGAGAATCTCGCCGGGCTTGAGCGGATTGGCCTGAACGTGGCCCATACGGAACTCTGACTTGACGACCTCGCGCGTCTTGCCGGTGGCGAGGTCCATGGCCAGAATTCCGCCCGGCACCTGAGGCACAGGACCTCCCTGAGGCCGTGGCGGGGCTTTCTTTTGATCGAAGCCGAAATAGGCGGATTTCTCGTCGGCATCCAACGTGAACCCGCCCGCATTGATGAAGCCCGCCGGCAGGGTGCCGATGACCTTTTCATAGCCTTCGGGTTTCAGCTTTCCGGCGGCGGAGTCGGCCAGAAGCGCGGTCAGGTCGATGACTTTGAGCGTCAGGGTCTCACCGTCACGGCGCAGGTAATAGATGGTGTTGGTCAGCCGCGCGACATTGATCGAGCCGATATCGACGCCGGGGCCGTCGGTCAGTTGCACGATGTCGCCGGTGATCTCGTTGACGGCGAATATCTGCGGCGACCCGGCGCGTTCGCTGGAGCGGAAGACGATGTGCGTGCCGTCCTGCGCCCATGACGGATGGGTCTGGTAGATCTTGGCGTCGCCGACCGCGCCCGACGTCAGAAGCGTCAGGGTGCGCCCGGTGACGCGATCGATCGTGATGCGCTTTTCGGGGGCGAAACGCTTGCCGACCTCGGCGTGCGCCGTTGTGGCCAGCAGGCAGAGGGCGAGGGCTGACAGAAGGGAGCGCATGATATGTCCTCAGTTGGTGGTGAGCTGGAGGGTGTCCCAGACCAGCGGGGCAAGCTTGGCGAAATCGACCTGATGACCGGCACCGTCCAGTTTCAGAAAACGGACCTTGACCCCGGCTTTTGTGGCCGCGTCACGGAGTGCTTCGCCTTGGCTGAAAGGTACGGTCTGGTCCGCCGTGCCGTGGATCAGCAGCAGCGGCGTCTCGATCAGGGTGACGTTGCGCCGGTTGTCGAAGCGGTCGGGCAGGATGGCGCGGGCATAGGCCGGAGCCATGTCGGACAGCGAACTGAACGTCCCCAGCGTGATCACACCGGCGATGTCTTCGCGCGTGGCGGCGTCGAGCGCCACCGCGCCGCCGAGCGAATGGCCGAACAGGTAGAGCGGCGCGCCGGGTTGCAGGGTGCGCCCCAGATCGATGAAGGCCTTGGCGTCCTGACGCAGGCCCGTCTCGCTGGGCTTGCCCGGATTGCCGCCATAGCCGCGATAGTCGGCGACCAGCAAGCCGCTGCCGTTTTGCGTTAGCGGCGCAGCCATGCGCGCGGCGTAATAGCCGTTGCCGCCATTACCGTGGAAGAAAACGACCAGCGGCTGGGTCTTGTCGCGGGGGGGGTAGTAATAGCCCTTGATGGTCAGGCCGTCGGTGGTGGTGACGCTGATGGCCTGTGGTTCCGCCCCGCGCCAGTCGAACGCCGCCGGCATCGGTTCTGGGTAATAGATATGCTGGCGTACCATCGGCGCGCAACCGGTCAGCGAAATCGCCAATAGCGCGGCACAGATCAGACGTTTCATGACACTCCCCCGGCGGTCACGGCCGCCTTACTCGATAATCAGCAGGGTAACGCCCTGACGGACGAGGGTCAGGTCGAGCGTCGCCGTGCCCTTTGTAACCGACAAAGCGGGCAAGGCAACCGGGTGCATGACCGACGCGGCTTCCAGTACCTTGTACTGCTCCTGATCGGGCGATTGCGGCGCGCCCATCTTTTGCCATTCGGCATAGGCGTTGGCCGTCTGCGGATCGACAAGGTACTGCGTCACGGTGCGCGTCTTTGCCTTGCCCAGACCGTTCAGCCTGACGTTGATCTTCGCGTCCGGCCCTTTGAGGTCGTCGTCATTATAGTGCCATACGAGGACGGCGATTTTCGCGCCATCTTTGGTCGCCATAACGCCGACGTCGTTCTTGCCGGTGACCTTTTCGATCATCTCATCCAGCGGCACCTGACCCGTGCTTGAGGCGGCAATCGCGTCCGGCCCAAGTTTCGCGTACATGCGGAAGACGTTGAGTACGGGCAGGTCGATGCCGTTGGTGGCCAGTTGCCGGTAACCGGCAAACCACGGCTGGTCTTCGAAGGTAAAGGCCCAGGTCAGGACGCCTTCCAGATTGACCTTGTGGCGCTCCGAAAGCTCCCAGATGCGCGCGAAAGACGCGGCGGTGTAGCTGGAATACATGGTGCCGTTGCGGTAGCCGTTGGCCTTGCCCGGACAGGCGGCGCAGCCTTCGGGGTCGCTCTCTCCGATGACGATGGGGGCGTTTTTCAGTTCCGGCACGGCGGCGATCTTCTTGAAGCCGTTGTCGACGACCTTGAGGTGGTTCCACATGCCCATCTGCACATGACCCTCCACAAATTTGGGGCTGCCCTTGGCGTGGAAGGCGAGGAAGTCGGTCGGCGTGCCGGTCTGACCCGTCGCGTAATTGGTGCCCGACACGACGTGCTTGAGGAAGCCATCCATAAACGTCCCACCGGAGCCCGCGACATCGGGACCGCCGACCTTGGCTTCGGGCAGGGCGCGCTTGACGCCTGCGATGGCGTAGTCGTGGGTCTTGTAGAATTCCTCCGGCGTGCCCTTCCAGTAGGAGGGGCCGTTGGGCTCGTTCCAAACTTCGAAGTACCAGGTCAGGACTTCGTCGCGGCCGTATTTTTCGACATTGTGTTTGGTCCATTGATAGACCAGTTCTTCCCATTTTGTGTAATCGTTGGGCGGATAGTTCCAGCCGCCTTCGATCAGTTCGTACTTGAAGCCCGGCCGCCAGCTATGGCGGTACTGGGTGCCTTTCGGGGCCGAAGACAGGGCTTCGGGCATGAAGCCGATCTGGAGATAGGGCCGCACCCCACGGTCCAGATAGGTGTCGATGATCATGTCGGTGATCATCCAGTTATAGACGGGCTTGCCGTCCTTATCCTCAGTATAGGCGTTCGTGCTGCCCCACTTGAAGGCAGCGGTGCCGTCGCCGGTATTGAGCAGGTTGTGAGCTCGGAAATAGACCTGTTTGGGCTTGAGTTCGCCCAGATGGCCGAGCAGTTTCTGCCCGTCCTTCATGGTGGCGTAGTTGGGCTCGTCGGCCCCGAAAAAGCGCCAGACGGGTTTGAGCGGCCCGGTGGTTTTGGCGGCATCGACCGTAATGGTGACAGGGAAAGACTCCTGAGCCGCGGCGGGCAAGGCGAGAGCGACAAGGGCGGCGGTAAGGGTGAGAAGTTTGCTCATTCTGTTTCTCCCCCCTCTCCCTGCGGGGAGAGGGCTGGGGTGAGGGGGCCAGGTAGGAACCACCAGTTGCTGTGATAGCCATTGTGCCCCCTCACCCGGTGCTACGCACCACCCTCTCCCCAGAGGGGCGAGGGTAAGAAGGCCTTATACGCGTTACTTTACTTCTTCGCATCCAGTGTCACCGACGCGGGTTTGATCCCTTCACCGGAGACGGTGACCTTGATCTTGCCCGTGGTCTGCGTGGCGCGAACCATCACGAGGGCGCGGCCATTCCACGCATTTCGGGTGACCGACGAAAACACCGTCGAATCCGTCGGCGATCCGTTGTCGAAGGCCGCCAGATTGCCCGCGCCCTCGACCGAGACGGTGAGTTTCTGCGCGGCGTTCGGGACGCGGACGCCGTTCTTGTCGACGACCTCGATGCGGACATAGCCGATGTCGTCGAAGGTTGGTGCAATCGCCGTCTGTTCGCTGATCAGCTTCACCGCCACCGGCGCGCTGGCGGTTTTTAGTTCGTCCCTGGCCACGACCTTGCCTGCCGCATCGTAGCCGACGACGCTGATGGTGCCGGCCGCAAACGGCACATCGTATTTGATGGCGCTGTCGTCGGCGTTCTTCGGTTTCTTGCCCAGCGACTTGCCATTGAGGAACAACTCGACCGTCGGCGTATTGGCGACGATCTCGACCTTTTCGCTGTGGGCGTCGGCCTTGTCCGGTGTCCAGTCGTTGAGCACGCCGGGCCCCTTGGGTTGCGGCATGGCGATACCGACCATGGTCGGCAACTCAGAGGTATCGATGATTTCGGTGACGCGGCGGCCGATCTTGACGACCGGGGTTTCCGCCCACCACGAGGCGCGTTCCCACCCGATCGGCTTGACCACGTCGGTACGGTCGACCAGCCCCGACGGGTTGGAGATGAACGGCCAGCCCGCGCGGTCGGCTTCGCCGAGATAGTCGGCACCGGTCCACAGGAACATCCCGGCATAGGGCGCATAGTCGCGCACCGGCAGCCAGTTCGAGCGGTTCTTGCCGTTTTCGGTGCCGATGATCTTGCGCGTCGGCTTGTCCTTGGAGGCCTGGGTCAGCTCGTTCTCGCGGTAGTTCTGCCCCACCACGTCGAGCAGGTCGGCCAGACCATTGGTATAGTCGCCCGTCGTGTTCGGACGGAACAGGGCCATGGTCACCGGACGCGAGGGGTCTTCTTCGTGGAAGACGTTTTGCAGGCGCGTCAGGATGGACTTGGCGACGATAGGGTAGGGCGTGTCGTGGATCTCGTTGCCGATCGACCAGATGACGACCGAGGCATGGTTGCGGTCGCGCTTGGCGAAGTCGCGCGCGTCCAGCGACGACCAGTCCGTGAAGAACAGGTGGTAGTCCTTCGGACTCTTGGCGACGGTCCACATGTCGAAGGCCTCGTTCATCACCACGATGCCGAGACGGTCGCACAGGTCGAGGAACTCCGGCGAGAAGGGATGGTGCGCGGTGCGGATGGCGTTGACGCCGAGCGCTTGCAGGCCTTTCAGGCGGCGCTCGTAGAAGCTCAGCGGCACGGCCATGCCGAACGCGCCGCCGTCGGCGTGGATGGCGGTGCCTTTCAGCTTGACGTTACGACCGTTGATCCAGAAGCCGGTATCGGCGCGGAACTCGATCTGACGCACGCCGAAGGTCTGATGGTCGGTGTCGAGGATGTCGCCCCCATCGGCGACAATCTTGATCTCGGCGGTGTAGAGGTTGCCCTGACCGATGTCCCAGCGCTTCGGATTATCGAGCGCGCCCTCGGCATTGAGCTTGACCGAGCGACCGGCCGGCAGGGCGAGGGACGCGCCTTTGAACGTGCCTGCCGTTTTGCCATCCGGGCCTTTGAGCGTGATTTCCAGATGCGCCGTGCGGTCGGTTTTCGACTGGTTGAGGATGGCACTTTCGATCTTTACCGTGGCACGGTTGGCCTCGATGACCGGCGTGGTGACGTAAGAGCCCCAGGTGTCAACATGGACGTCGCCCGACGTAATCAGGCGCACGTGGCGATAGACGCCACCGCCCGCGTACCAGCGCGAGGCGGGCTGGGCCGAGGTATCGGCGCGCACGGCGATGACGTTGTCGCCGTCTTTCAGGTGGTCGGTGATCTCGTAGCGGAAGCTGGAATAGCCGTTGGGGCGGTGGCCGACGTGCATGCCGTTGATCCACACGCCGGAACGCTCCATCACGCCGTCGAATTCGGCGAAGACGCGTTTGCCTTTTTGATCGGGCGTCAGGGTGAAGGTCTTGCGGTACCATGCCACGCCGGTGGGCAGCCAGCCGCCTGACCCGGTGGAGGCCGCATTTTTATCGAACGGTCCGGCAATGGCCCAGTCGTGCGGCAGATTGACCTTCTGCCAGTCGGCAGATGCGCCTTTGATGGTTTCGGCGCCTTCGATATCGCCTTTCGCATAGGTCCAGTCGGCGTCGAAATTGACGGCGTCGGCGGCCAGTGACGGCGTTGCGACCAGCATCAACGCGGCGACAGCCACGGCATATGATTTCAGCATGTGTGTTCCCTGTAAGCCCGCTGCCTGCGCAGCCTTATGCGTTTTCACGTATCTTAGCGGCGAAGCCGTCGGGGGCAAGGATATTTGTAAGATAATTTTTCAAAATTGAAACGAAACGCCTTTTCGAGTTTATTAATGCTCGCACCAGAGATATAATTTTGACTGGCTGCGAAAGACGGCTGTGAAACGAGGGGGATAAGCATGTTCAGGAACGCACTTAAGGTGTTTTGCGCGGTGTCGTGCCTTATGGCCCTGCCGGCGTGGGCGCAAACGAAACCGGCCGAGAAATCGACCGATGTCGACAAGGATGTGACGGAGGTCACCGTCCTGCTCAAGAAGGAACGCGCCGCGCCGATCTTCGATGCCAACCGCCCTCTGAAAAGCTTTTTTACCTCGTCGGACGGCTGTGGCTGGTACGACAATCCGGCCTGGGAGTTTCAGGAATGGCCGGACGACGCGACCCAGCCCTATGTCCGCCCGATGACGGCGATCGAAAAAGCCTATGTCTATGATTTCACCGGCAAAACCCGCTTCGACGAAAAGACGCTCGGTGCCACGACGGACGGGCAAACCACGCAGGATAGCAGCGCTGCGGACGGAAGCTCGACCTTCGGCGGGGGCGTCGTTCCGCCCAGCGACGACGACGCGCCTCTGACGCCGTGCGAATATGCACGATATCAGATCGCCCGACGCGACAAATCGCTCAGCGAGGCGTTTGCCTTTTACGAGCAGAAGAAATATCCGGAGGCAATGAGCCGGTTCCAGACGGCCTATACGAAGGTCGGTTACGACATTGCCGGTCTGATGCTGGGCGACATGTATCGCAAGGGGCAGGGCGTGCCGCGCGACATGGCCAAGGCCATCGGCTGGTATCGCAAGGTGGCGGAAAAGGCCATCCATCAGCAGGAACCCTTCGATCCGAAAAAACCGACAGCGATGAGCCCGCGCGTCGAGGCGGCGATGATGCTGGCACAGATTTACCTCGCGGGCGACGGCGTGCCGCAGGATTATAAGACCGGCCTGCGCTATGTCGAACAGGCCAGCGCCATCGGATACGTGCCCGCGACCAAACTGGCCGGTGATTTCTACTACAAGGGTATCGGCACGGCGAGGAACCTGAAAAAGGCCGTCAAAAACTACGAGACGGCGGCGCTTCTGGGTTATGCGCCGGCTCAATATGCGTGGGCCGAAATCCTTTACGACGGCGAAGAGGGCATCAAGGCCGATCCGGGCAAGGCACGCGAACTCTATGCGTTGGCGGCGCAGGGTGGTAACGCGGGCGCCCAGTATCAGATGGCGGTTTTCTACGATACGGGCGACGGGGTAAAGGCCGATGCGAAGACGGCGCTGATCTATTACAAGGATGCAGCGCTCGGCGGCGACGCCGATGCCCAGAACGCTATCGGCACCTGGTTCTATCAGGGCGATGCTCTGCTGCCCAAGGATCAGGTCGTCGCGCGCAAGTGGTTTGAAACGGCGGCACAGACCGGCCATTCGGAGGCCGCGTTCAATCTGGCGGTCATGTACGCCAGAGGCGAGGGCGGTGCGAAGGATCTGGTCAGGGCGTGGCTGTGGTTCGATGTGGCGCGCCGGACAGGCCATCCCAACGCGGCGGTCGCGGGTAAGCAGATCGAGGCGCAGATGACCGAGGTCGAAAAGGCTGAACTGGCCAAGGTGCTGGCGCCGAAAACCTAATTGCGTTTGCCGCGTCTTGCCGGATAAGCAGGGCCGGGAGGACATACCATGTGGCAGCCGTCTGAGATTTACCCCGATCCGTCGATCGAGATCCTCGATCCGCGCTTTGAGCGCTACAGTTTGTCCTTGTCGGCGGTCGAGAAACTGTATGAGGGGACGCGGTGGGCCGAGGGGCCGGTGTGGTTCGGGGACGGACGCTACCTGCTGTGGAGCGATATCCCCAATAACCGGATGCTGCGCTGGAGCGAGGAGACCGGCGCGGTGTCGGTCTTTCGTCAGCCATCGGACTTCGCCAACGGCCACACGCGCGACCGGCAGGGGCGACTGATCACCTGCCAGCACGGCACGCGCTCGGTGACGCGGACGGAATACGATGGGACGATCACGACTCTGGCCAGCCACTATGACGGCAAGCGGCTCAATTCGCCTAACGACGTGGCGGTCAAAAGCGACGGTTCGGTGTGGTTCACCGATCCGCCGTTCGGTATCTTGAGCGACTATGAGGGCTATCGTGCCGAGGCGGAACTGCCGACGAATGTTTATCGTCTTAGGGACGATCAGTTGACGGTGGTGACGGACGCTATCGACCGACCGAACGGCATCTGTTTTTCGCCGGACGAGACGCGGTGCTACATCGCACAGTCGGGGACGAAAAAGCTGATCTGGGTGTTCGATGTCGAAGGCGATGCGCTGACGAACGGGCGCGTCTTTGTCGACTGTGGACCGGGCCAGCCGGATGGATTTCGCTGCGACGAAGATGGCAATCTGTGGTGCGGCTGGGGTGGCGGGCCGGGCCTGAACGGGGTGCGGGTGTTCGCTCCGGAAGGTACGGCCATCGGCCATATCCACCTGCCCAATCGCTGCGCCAATCTGTGTTTCGGCGGCAAGGCCAGGAACCGCCTGTTCATGACGGCGGGGCAGTCGCTGTTTGCGCTCTATGTGAATACGCGCGGGGCTTAAACTTGCTTTAGACCGAATTCAAAACAGGCACCGGACAGGCGATCAGGATCGCCGGGAACGGCGGCCTTGAGCGTCAGTGCGCCGCCGTGGCCCTGCACGATCTGTTTGGCAAGGCTCAGGCCGACGCCGGTGCCGGTGGCCTTGGTCGTATAGAAGGGCAGAAAGACCTGATCGGCGTCGCCGGTCGGGATACCCTTGCCGGAATCTTCGATGCGAAGGCAGACCGTACCCTCGACCTCGCGCACGCTCAGGCGCACACGCGGGTTGGGAACCTCCAAAGCCGCCTGCGCGCCGTTGTTGAGCAAATTACCCGCGCACAGCCACATCTGATCTTCGTCCATCAGGACGGTGGCCGTCGCGCGGTCGCACTCGAACACGACGCCCTTGTCGCTCCACTGCGCGGTGAAGCTCTCGCGCAGCACATCGAGCCACTCATCCAAGGCCACGGGCTGCATGACCGGCGGCGGTAGGCGCGTCAGGGCGCGGTAGGCGTTGATGAAATCGTGCAGGCCTTCGGTCCGCGCCACCACGCGTTCCAAAGCCTTCGCGGCGGCGGCGCGGGCTTCGGGTGTGTCGTCGCCGAGCAGATCGAGTGCGCTCTTGCTCATCGACGCGACGGGTGTCAGGGCGTTCATCAGTTCGTGGTTCAGCACGCGCAACAGGTCGCGTAAGGCGGTCGCTTCGGCGGCGCGCACGTCGGCGGAAATGTCGGTCAGGACGGCGAGGTGCGAGGTCTGCTGCGGCTCGACCATTTCGGCGCGGTGCACCGCATAGGTCGCACCTTTCCAGCGCACCTGACCGCCCAAGCCGGTGAGCGCGCCATCGCCGCCGAGCAGCACCTTGCGGCTGGCGACGGGGAGCGCATAGGCGACGTCGAACAGGCTGCGCGCGGCGCGATTGACGGCGATCAGTTGCCCGTCCTCGGTTTGCAGCAGCAACGGCGAGGGCGTCTCGTCGAGCAGCAGTTGCAGACGACGGCGGTTCAGTTCCGACGGGAAGGTCGAACCGGGGGCCAGACGATTGAGCAGCCGCTCGCGCGTCAGATTCAACGCCGTCAGGCTGAGACCCAGCACCGCCAGTCCGAGCGCACCGAGACCACACAACAGGGCGCTGGCGAACAGGCCGCGCGTCAGGGCCAGCCAGCTTAGGGCGCCGAGGATGAACACCCCGATCTGGGCGCCGAGCGCGAGGAGGAGGCGTCTATAGTCCATGCTTTTCCATGCGCCGGTAAAGCGCCGCCCGTGTCAGGCCCAAGTCCTTAGCCGCCGATGAAATGTTGAACTGATGCCGCTCCAGTGCCGCCTTGATCAGGTCGCGCTCGGAGCGTTCGAGGTTGAGATCCTTGGGCGGCGTATTGGTCGGCACCCGGCGGGGCGTGTCGATGGCAGCGCGGATGGAGGCCAGAAACCGGTCGTTGTTCCACGGCTTGACGACGAAATCCTGCGCCCCCATGCGCATGGCCTGAATGGCGATACTCATGCCGGAATGGCCGGTGACGATGACCACGGCGAGGTCGGGCGTCTTCGCCAGACGCTCCTGCAAAAAGGCCAGACCGGCTTCGCCTGAGGTGTCGCCGCGCCGGTAGTTGAGATCGAGCAGCAATATATCTACCGGCTGCGCATCGAGCACGGCGCGGGCTTCGTCCGGCGTCTGGGCCTTGAGGAAAGTAAAGCCTTGCCGCGCCAAAACCAGCTCCGCCGAGGCGAGAATATCGGCATCGTCATCGAGGAAAAGAGCGGTCAGGGACATGTTCGAAATCGGACACTCAGGGCAGCGGGAATGAGGTGATTTTGGGTGTAAAATCGTCAAAAATCAAGCAAAATGAATTATTTATATGAATTGAAAGGCGCGTGTTAGCCTTTTAACATGACCGATACTGCCCTCAATTCCCCCAAACCCGTTATGGATCGCCGCGTCGCGCCCAGATGGTACAAGCGCCGTCCGTTTCAGATCGGCGCGGCGCTCGGCGTCGTGGCCGTCGTCGCCGTGGCGATCATGACCCTGACGCCAGCGTCCGGCACCGTGACCGTCGAGGCATCGTCGCTCGATATCGGCGAGGTCGTCCGCGCGCCGTATCAGGATTATGTGCCGCTGCGCGCCGAGGCCATCCCGCTGAAGACGACCTATATCACCGCCGAAACGAGCGGTCGTGTCGAGTCGATCGCGATCAGCGACGGTGATCCGGTGGTGACCGGACAGGCCCTGGCCTATCTGGCCAACCCGTCCCTGACTCTGGAGGTCTCGGCCCGCGAAGCCGATATCTCCGCCCGCCTGAGCGACAACAACAACCAGCTCATGGCGTTGAAAACGGCGCAGGAAAACCGCGAACAGGCGCTCGCCGACACGACCTATGCGCTGAACAAGGCCGAGCAGGAATTGCAGAAGCGCGAGACCCTGCGCGACCGTAACGTCATCAATGATGCCGCCGTCAAACCCTATGCCGACGAGGTCGCCTATCAGCGCCAGCGTCTGGCGTCGATCCGCTCCGCGCAGGCCCCAGACGCGCAGTTCTATGCCAGTCAGCGCCAGCAGGTGATCAGCAATGGCGGCGACCTGCGCCGCAATCGCGAGGAGGTCCGCCGCGGCCTTAGCGCCCTGACCCTGAGCGCCCCGGCGCAGGGTCGGCTGACCGCGTTCACCCTAAAACCCGGTCAGGCGGTGAAAGCGGGTGATCCCATCGGGCAGGTCGATTCGGAAGGGGCCTATAAGCTTCGTGCCGAGGTCGACGAATTCTACCTGTCGCGGCTGTCGAACGGCCTGACCGCGCAGGCGCGCATCCACGATCAGCCGGTCGCCGTGCGCCTGTCCAAGGTCTTTCCGCAGGTGACCAATGGCCGCGTGGTGGTCGAGCTGGAATTTATCGGCCCGCCACCCGCCGATTTGAAACGCGGCGAGGCGGTCGATATTCGTCTGTCGCTGGGCAAGACGCAGGTGGCGACGCTGGCCCCGGCGGGCGCGTGGCTCAACGATACCGGCGGGGCCTCGGTCTTCGTGCTGAATACCAAGGGCGACAAGGCCACGCGCCGCGCCGTGACCGTGGGCCGCCGCAATCCGGAACAAGTCGAAATCCTCAGCGGGCTTAGGGACGGCGAACGCATCGTCGCCGGCGGCACGCCAAATTTTCAAAAAGCCGAACATTTGATTCTCAAGGGCAATTCCCAATGATCGAACTGAAACACGTCTCCCGTCTCTATCGCTCCGACGAGATCGAAACGACGGCCCTGCACGACATCACCCTGACCATCCGGCGCGGTGAATTCGTCGCCATCATGGGGCCGTCGGGCTGCGGGAAATCGACCCTGCTCAACACGCTGGGGACCATCGACCGGCCGACGTCGGGGCAGTATCTGTTCGACGGCACCGATCTGGCGCAGTTGCCGGAAACGGGGCTGGCGAAACACCGCGCCAAGCATCTGGGCTTCATCTTCCAGAGCTTCAATCTGGTCGACGACCTGACCATCTATGAGAATATAGAACTGGGGCTTTTGTACCGCGAAGGCCGCAAGGGCTCGCGCCGTCAGGCCATCGAAGCGGCCATGGATCGCGTCGGCATCGCCCACCGCGCGCGTCATTTTCCGCACCAGCTTTCGGGCGGTCAGCAGCAGCGTGCGGCCATTGCCCGCGCCATCGTCGGTGAGCCCGACCTGATCCTCGCCGACGAACCGACCGGCAATCTGGATACCGAAAACGGCGCGCAGGTGATGGATATCCTGCGCGGGTTGAACGCGGCGGGCGCCACCATCATCATGGTCACCCACTCGCCCAGCCACGCCGATCAGGCCACGCGCCGCATCGACATCCTCGATGGCCAGCTGGTCGCTTCCGTCGCGCAGGTGCTGTGATGTGGCGCTCGACCTTTACGGCCTTTTATCGCTCCTTTACACGCCATCCGCTCTATGCCCTGCTGAACCTGCTGGGTCTGAGTTTCGGCATAGCCGTCTTTATTGCTTTGAGCCTGCTTTACCGTTTCGAGACCGGCTATGAGTCGTGGAGCAGCGAACGCGATACGACCTACACCATCGGCGGGCAGTATTTCTTTCCCGGTATGCCGAACGACATCTTCGTCGGCTCGATGGGCGGCCTGCTCGATGAACTGAAGACCGCCTATCCGCATCTGGAGGGCACGCGCGACTGGAACAACAGCGTCACCGTGCATAAGGGAGCCGAGGTTTACGGCGAACAGATCGAACTGGTCGATGGTAACTATCTGAGTTTCTTCAATGTGCCCTTGCGGCACGGCGATACGAAGACCGCGCTGGCCTCGCCCGACAGCGTGGCGGTTTCGGAAGAGAAGGCGCGCAAATATTTCGGCACGATCGATGCCGTAGGACGGACGATTACCCTCAGCGACGAGGAGGGACGTAAAACCTACGTGGTCAGCGCCGTGATCCGCGACCTGCCCAAAAACACCGACATGAAGATGGACTTCGTCAGGCTTCTGACGAAGCAGCGCATGAGCGAGGAGTCGGCTTGGCACAAGTGGGGCTCCGTTCAACTCGTCACCTATTTCAGGTTCGCCGATCCGGCGCAGGCCGCCGCCCTGCAAAAACAGTTTCCGGGCTTCATCGACCGTCAGGTCGGCGATCGCTTCGGCGACGACGTGACGGGCAGCAAGATCATGGCTCTGCATCTGGTACCGCTGGCCGATGCGCACCTGATCGACCCGAAACAGAAGGCGGCCATTGTGTCGCTGGGTCTGGTCGGTGTCGTGGCGCTGGGGCTGGCCCTGATCAACTACATCAATCTGGCGACCGCGCGGGCGGGATTGCGGGCACGGGAAGTCGCGGTACGCAAGACGCTGGGGGCCCGTCCCGGCGCGCTGCGCTTGCAGTTCCTCGGCGAAGCGGCCCTGACCCTGTTGCTGGCCTTCCTTATCGGTCTGTCGCTGGTCGAGTTGAGCTTGCCCGCCATCAATGCCGTCGGCGGGCTGAGCCTTAAGCTCGACTATGTCAGCGAAGGCGCGTGGGTCGCGGGCCTGCTGGCCGTCGTCATGGCGGCGGGGCTTGTGGCGGCCATCTATCCGGCCTTTGCCCTGTCGGCATTCAAGCCGGCGCAGGTGCTGGCGTCGAGCCGCACCCCCGCCGGTGGCCGCGCCGGGGTGCGTCTGCGCGAAGCGCTGGTGGTCATGCAGTTCACCACGGTCGTCATCGCCTTCGTCCTGATGCTGGGCTTTACCACGCAGATCGACCATATGCAGAAAGCCGATCTGGGCTTCAGCCGCGAAGGTCTGCTATTGGTCAATTCGACCCGATATACGGCTATCACCGATAGCCAGCGCGATAGCTATATCTCCGCGGCCCGGGCTTTGCCGCACGTCAAACGGGTCACTATCGGCAACGCGATACCGGGGGATCAGTCGAGCACCAGCAACAGCAACATCGTCCGCCCCGGACAGACCGACAGCGCGACGGCCTCACCGACCGTCAACTGGTCGGTCGTCGGGCCCGACTATTTCCAGCTTCTGGGGACGAAGCTTGTCGCCGGACGTCTGTTCGATGTGCGTTATGGCGGCGATCAGATGTGGCGCACCGACGAAGAAAGCCGCGAGGAAGGCCGGGTGACTAATGTCGTCATCAGTCGCCTGACCGTCAAGCGGATGGATTATGCCTCGCCTCAGGCCGCCATCGGTCAGATCGCGCGTTTCGCCAACCGTCAGGTGCGCATCGTCGGCGTGGTCGAGGACATGCGCTTCTATCACCCGACGGACGAGATTCAGGCCAAGCTGTACCTGTTCGATGCGCATCCGAATAACAACCCGGTCACCTTCGTGCGTTATCAGGGCCTGTCCGAACCGCAGATGCGTGCGCAATTGCAGCAGGTCTGGCGGCGGATCGCGCCGGACGTGCCTTTTGAAAGCACATCGGCCAGCGCCAATCTCGACAAATACTATAAGCCGGAACGCGACCGTTCGAACCTCTTCAGCATCGGCGCGGGGATCGCGGCGCTGATCGGTTGTATCGGGCTTTACGGCATGGCGGCGTTCAATACGTCGCGCCGGGTGCGCGAAATCGGGCTGCGCAAGGTGCTGGGGGCGTCGCGCGGCAAGGTCGTCGGCCTGCTGATCGGGCAGTTCCTAAGGCCGGTCGTCGTGGCCAGCGGTCTGGCGGTGCCGCTGGCCTGGCTGGCCCTGCGCCACTGGCTGTCGCAGTTCGATGACGCCATCGCCATCAGCCCGTGGTTCTTCGTGGCAGCGATCGTCGGCGGGCTGCTGATCGCGCTCGGTACGGTCGGCGGGCTGGCTCTGATCAGCGCCTCGATCGAACCGGGCAAGGCGCTCCGGCACGAATAGAGCCGTCTGGCGCTCGCATTACCCATGCCCTCCCTGCCGTCCGGCGGGGAGGGCATGGTCGTTCAGGGGGCGAATCACCGATCGGGTGAAGCGCTGTTGTTTGGTTCGTACTACAGGTTTGTTACGGTCAGGATATGGGCATTGCGTCCTTATCCCCCTGTCTTTCCTAGACCGAAAGCCGCGATCTATACTTTGACGAAAATTCCAACCAAAGCATTGCGCAGTAACGGTTTGCGATCACATTTAGTGAGACGTTTTCGCCTTAAGAAAGAAAAGCCATCGCGTCCATATTGATTTATAAAAAGCGACCTTTTCTAATAGTGTGAAAATATTTTTGTACCTAGACTTGTATGTTATTCAGTCTTGCCGTAGTTAAGGCTCACGATTAGACTTGTGGGTTGCAAACCCTGGCGTGGCCGCCTGTATTGCGCATCGCAAAGGCTGATCCGGTGCCGGTGTACTGCCTGCATGGCGCGTTTCGGGCAAGAGTAAAAGAGTAGTCGCAGGGTGCCGATAAGTGTCCTGCAATTTGATTTTCTGCAACGCTTGTGCGGAAATCACCTGTATCTGTTCGGGTGTGTTTTCCAGCGTTGCCTCAGAGGTAATGTAATGGAAAACAAATCTGAAATTACGGAAATGGCCGTCGAAATCGTTTCGGCCTATGTTGGCAACAATTCGGTTTCGGCCAGTGAATTGCCGGCCCTGATCCAGAACGTCTATGCCGCGCTGAATTCGATCGGCCTGGGCGAAGCGCCCGCCCCCGAAGCGCCGAAGGAGCCCGCCGTATCGGTGAAGAAGTCGATCTCGAACGACTTTATCGTCTGCCTTGAAGACGGCCGCAAGTTCAAGTCGCTCAAGCGCCACCTGCGCACCAAGTACAATATGAGCCCCGAAGAATACCGCGCCAAGTGGAACCTGCCGAAGGATTACCCGATGGTCGCCCCGAACTACGCCAAGGCGCGTTCGGATCTGGCCAAGCAGATGGGCCTCGGTCAGGGCGGTCGCCAGGCCGCGCGTAAGCCGCGAGCCAAGGCGTAACGAGCCAAAAGAATCGTTAAAGTATAAAGCGCCCTGAGCCTTTGGTTCAGGGCGTTTTTTCTGTGACCTAATTGACTCGTAAAGGTGTCGTTAACCCTTTTTTGCTTGCCAAGGAATCGCCGCTTAAGAGAAGGTGAAGTTTAGTGATTCGCATACGGGGCGTAGTTTCAGGGTAATTATGGCGGGTATCGCAGCCGAAATGCTGGGCGCTTTGCGCACGCACGAGGAAGTCTTCCGATATTGGAAGAGCCTGCGTAACCGCGGCCGCCTGCCGTCGCGGGCCGATATCGACCCGACCCATGTGCGTCGCCTCCTGCCGACCATTTCGCTGATCGACGTGCTTGAGGCCGATCCGGCCAATAATCCCGACGCGTTCCGTCAGCGACTGGCCGGCACCGATCTCTACCAGGCCTACGGCATGGAGATCACAGGCCGGACCATCGCCGACATCTATACGCCGCAGGAAGCGCAATACTGGGCCGAGGAGTTGAGCTTCGTGGTCCATAATCGCAAGCCCAATGTCGGCCTGCATTCGATGGCGTGGCGCGGCACCAAGGGGCTCAGCCTGTTCTGGCTGCGTCTGCCGCTCGCCTCCGACGGCGTCACCGTCGACATGATTCTGGGCCACGACGCTCTTATCGGTCGCCCTGATATGGTTCAGGCGTCGGGCATTCGCGCCGCCTGATCGGGTCTTATCCCTAATCCAAAACGTAGATATCTGACCGCTCGGTTAAGGGGAGCTTTGTGCGGTTGTGCGCGCAGAAATCTACGTCTCAGGGCTTTAAATTAGGTATTTATACCTAATAATTTTCTTTACATAGGAAAGTTATCCTCTCATGGTGGGTGCCGTGCAAAATGAGAACAAATCGGCATGAAAATGCCCGCCAAACTCACTGTCGTTAGCCCGGTTGCCGGGGTCTCTCACGCCGAAGATCGCCTGCGCGTCCGGTTGGTGATCGAACTTGTGGCCCTGGCGATGGACGTGCCGGCCGATCAGATCCGCAGCCCGTCGCGCAACAATGCCCGCGCGGCCCGCGCCCGTCAGACGGCGATGTATCTGGCCTATATCGCCTGGCAATGGCCCTTGGCGCGGGTAGGCGACGCCTTTGGCCGCGACCGCACCACGGTCGGCCATGCCTGCCGGGTGATCGAGGATTTGCGTGACGACCGGCGCTTCGATCAGACGCTCGACCGGCTGGAGGCCGCTTTGGCGGGTCTTCCGGCAGCGCTGGAATTCAAGTCGGCCTAAGAGACTGTTTAAAAAGTCTTCGGGTCGCTCTCACGGGTCTTTATTTTCGCCCGCTATGTTGGAAACTTGCCCCGATGTTGACATCGGGGCTTCGCTTCCGCCTTGCGGCCAAACTACGTTTTGCGAAAAAATCCCTCGCGAGTGCTCAACCGCTGACTTTCCAAACAGTCTCTAAGATTTCGCGTTACGGGCGAGACTATGGCTAAAATATGACTCCCGGCCGCAAAGCGATTCTCACACATTGACCTGCTGAGAAATGAGGGATGATACTAATCCTGTTTAGATACTGACGTTTGCGTAAGGATAGATCATGGCGGACGACAAGACCGCACCGGCGACGGTCACCACGATGAAAAGCCCGACGACTCCGAGTCTGCGTCCGGGCCTCGACAAGCCGACGCGCCACACCGTGTCGAACGAGGAACTGGACGCTCTGTGCGAGTCGCGGCGGGAATATATTACCGAATATGTCTGGGCGGCCTTCGGCGTTGCCATCGGTACCTTGCCGGGAACGATCGCGCTGCTGAGCGGTTATATTTCCAGCGGCGGCAACTATGTGTTCAGGGTCGAAGGGCTGATGCAGTTCGGCCTGTTCTGCGCGGCGCTGGCGGTGGCGACCAGCATGGGACTTATGGCGCGCCGCCGGGCGCTTCGCGTGCGCGATATCGAGGCCGATATCCGGATGCGGGCCTAACCCGCCGATGCTTTCAGGCGCTCGACCATCGAGATCAGGCCGTTGGTACGCTGGGACGACAGGGCTTCGTCGAGGCCGAGTTTGGTGAGCGTGTCGCGGATCGAGAAATCGCGGATTTCACTCAGGGGCAAGCCGTTGAGCAAACGGACCAGAATGGCGATCAGGCCCTTGACGATATGGGCGTCGGATTCGCCGCGAAAGTTCAGCGTGCCCTCGGGGCCGTCGTCCATGACCAGCCACACCTGAGACGCACAGCCGCGCACGCGCGTCGCTTCGGTCTTTTCCGCGTCGGCCAGCGGCGCGAGGGCGCGGCCCATATCGATGATGTAGCGGTAACGTTCTTCCCAGTCGTCGAAGAGCTCGAACTCTTCGAGCAGGTCGTTCAGGCGCGTGTCAAAGCTATCGGTCATGACGGCTATATAGAGCGCATTCCAAAAAGTGTGAAGCGGTTTTTGGAGTCAAATGCGCGATAAAACAAAAGCTTATAGGACGGCGAAAGGGTTTGCCCAAGCCTAAAAATCGCTTTTCAAACGCAGGATCGCGGTCAAACCGGTGTCGGGTTCGGACTCCACGACGAATGCTGCGCCCATGGCCTTGCAACTCAGACGCACAATGGCCCAGCCCAGACCGGCACCGTCGCGTGTGCGACTGGCCTCGGTCGCGCCCTGTTCGAAGGGGCGCATCAGGCGCGGCAGGTCTTCGGGCGCCGGGGCCTTGCCGGGATTGAACAGGCGGATATCGACCCGCTCGCCGTAAACCTCTACCGTAAGCTCCACGGCGTGGCCTTCTGGGGTAAAATCGATGGCGTTGATCAGCAAATGATCGAGGCAGTTAGCCAGACCCCGCGCGTCGAACAGGGCGCACAGGTCTTCGTCATCGAACCTCAGATCGAGCGTCACACTTTTCGCCTGAGCCCGTTTGCGCTGGCGGCGGACGGCGTCCTCAAGATGCGGCAGGATCGGCTCGACCTCGGGCGTCAGCACGTCGCTTTCGTTTTCCAGGCGCACGATTTCCAGAACGTCATTGAACAGACTGAGCAGCTTTTTGCCGCTATCGCGGATGATCCCGGCATATTCGAGATATTGCGGTGCGCCGATCGGGCCATAAAGCTCATGCGTCAGGACTTCGGAAAAGCCGATGATCGAATTGAGCGGCGTGCGCAGTTCGTGGCTGACCATACGCATGAAGGCGCGCTTGCCCATTTCCGGTTCGGCTGCGCCGTAGGCCGCTGCAACCGAAGCTTCGATACCCGCGCGCGACCCGCCCTCTATTTCGGCGCTGTGCAGGACCGGCGTCTTTAACTGGGGCAAAGTCATACCGAAAGCCTTCGAATACGGACGAATACACCTCAGTATCACGGATCGATTAACCGTGTGTTTCACCGATTTGCCGTTGCCTGTGCATCAAAGCGGTAATTCTTCGCCTCTCACGCGATAAGCTTTCTATAACAGGGGCTATCCGATACAATGAGGCATTACTTTTACCGTATCGGACGTCCCTTGCCGCTCAAGTCGTATTTTCAGGATATCAGCCGGACCTCGCCCCTGGCCGCCACGCCGCGCGGGCGCGTGCGGTTGGGGGTCATTGTCTGGCACCTCGGCTGGTCGGCGGTGACGCTGGCGGCGCTGCTCGGCCTGTTGCTGCTGCCGGCTTCGCCCAAGGTTCTGGGGGCGCTGGTCGTAGCGGCTTTACCGGGGGTCAGCGCCATCTTCCTGCTGACGCGCGACAGCCATCGGGCGCGTCAGATACTGGTGTGGATCTGGGGCGTGGCCTGTCTGATCGCCATCGGCCTGACCGGTGGCATATTCGGACCGCTGGCGGCGTGGGCCGCCGCACCGATGGCCGCCGCCGTGGCGCTCAATCAGCGCCGCCTGATCCTGCTGGGGGCGACCCTGTCGGTGACGACGACCCTGTTTGCCATTCTGTTGTCTCTGACGCGGTTGATCGGCCTGCCCGATCTGGTCGAAAGCTTCTGGTTGTCGTCTCTAGCGACGGTGACGCTCGTATCGGGCTTCGGTCTGGCGCTGCTGCCCGCGCTTCGGGTGCGCACGGAACTGGCCAAAGGCGCCGAGGACGACCGCGCGCGCTTTCTCAAACTGCTCAGTGAACAGCCGCACCTGATCGTGGCGCTGGACGAAGAGGGCCGGCTGATTTCGGCGCACGGCGAAGCCCCGTCCGGGCTCGATATGCCGACCCTGATGAAGCACGGGCTGGTGGTCTGCGCCCACGTGCCGGATCGTCTGCCGCTGATGCAGGCCATCGACGAAGCCCGTCTCAACGGCCGTGCCGAGGTGGGTTTCATGCCGCACGCCGCGCTCGACCACTATGTCCGCCTGAGCCTGAGGCGCGGCCATGACGGGCGGCTGTACGGCGTGCTGATCGACGCGTCCTTGCAACACGCACGCGAGGACGCGCTGGAAACCGCGCGGTTCGAAGCCGAAAACCTCAATCAGGGCAAGTCGCGTTTTCTCGCCAGCATGAGCCACGAACTGCGCACGCCGCTCAATGCCGTCATCGGCTTCTCGGACATCATGCGCCAGCAACTGTTCGGCCCGATGTCGGACAAATATACCGAATATGCGCAACTGATCTGGGAGTCGGGTCAGCACGTGCTAGATCTGGTCAACGACGTCCTCGACATGTCGAAGATCGAGGCCCAGCGCTACGAACTGTCGCTTGAAACCTTCGATGCCCGCGAACCGGTTTCGGGCGCCTTGCGCCTGATCTTCACCGCCGCGCATGACAAGGGAGTCACGGTACGCTCGGTCCTGCCGCCGATGCCGGTCGAGGTCGTTGCCGACAAGCGTGCGCTCAAGCAGATGTGCCTGAACCTGTTATCCAACGCTGTAAAATTTACTCCGCGCGGTGGCAGCGTGACCCTGATCCTGTCGGACGCCGGGGTCGACGGCATCGATGTTCAGATCACCGACACCGGCATCGGCATCGCCGCCGAAGACCTGCAACGGCTGGGTAAGCCCTATGAACAAACCGGGTCGATGGAGCAGCGCGCTATGGGTACGGGGCTTGGCCTGTCGCTGGTGCAGGCTCTGGCCGGGCTGCATAAGGGGCGGATGAGTCTGGAAAGCGAGCCGGGAAAGGGGACCAGTGTCAGCCTTTTTCTGCCGATTGCGGCGCATTCGGACCAGCCGGAACTGCCGCTGCGCCCGCCCGCCGCACCGGAGGAGGCACGGGTGGCGGTGTCGAACGAGACACCGCGACCGCTCGAAGACCGGCTCTATACGCCGCCCGATCTGAGCGGCAACGACTTCGTGATCCGACCGCCGAAAAGCTAGAGCTTTAAGCTTAAAGCTTCCCGCCGTACGGCGAGGGCAGGGTGACGAAGACCAGCCCCGGCACGAAATCCCCGGCTTCGAAGCGGGCATATTGTGTCCCGTCGTCGAAGTCGAACGCCACGACGATGTCTTCGCGCGGGTCCAGTTTGGCGATCGCCGTCGTCGTGGTCATCGGGAAATCGAAACGCAGGGTGTCGCGCTTTTCCTGATGTCCGGCATATTTGCCTTCGACCGTAAAGCCGGCCAGATTGACGCGCGGCGCGTCGGTCAGGGCGATGCTGGTTTCGCGGCGCTGCCTGGCGGGAATGCTCAGATCATAGGTCGAAAACCCGGCGGGCATCCGCGCCGAGACGCTATAGGCGCTGCGATTGACCAGACCGTTGGAGCGATAATGCGGGTCGCGGACGATCAGGCGCGCCGCATAGGGCTGACGACCGTCGGGAAACTGTACCATAACGCTAAGGGTTTGCTGCGTCAGGGAGCCGTAGAGCCCGATAGCCAGGGCGACGTCACCGGTCTGCTGATACTGAACCAGCCGCCATTTGGCGTCGCGCATCTGGGTGCGGTCGGCCTGCCACTGGGCGCGCAGGCCGGGCAGGGTCAGGCGGTTGCGCGTGACGAACCCCTTGTAGGCGCCCTTCATCGTCTCGACTTCGGCCAGCAGCGCCGGGTTGCGGCAATCGGCCCGCGTGGCGGCGGCCTTGGCCTTGCTCAGTGCGCCATAGACGACCTCAGGCGCGACGCCGTGATTGAGGGCGGAATTGCGCGTTTGCAGCATCCCGGCTTTCAAGGCCAGCGTCGTCGGGCCGTCAAACCACTGACAGCGCGTATTGGCCGCCGTCACGAACTGCCGCTTGATCATGGTATCGAGTGACACGTCCTGCGCCGCGACGGGGCTGCACAGGGTGGCCATCAGCAGGAGCGCAAGCGGGGTTCGACATTTCTTCATGCCGTGACTATAGACAAACAGGCTTAAATGCCCGTGACCAAACAGGGTTAAACGAATGCTACTGTCGACCGATCTGTGGGTGTCCGCCTTGATCCGCCGAGCCGAGATGGCCGGGGCGTTCGCCTATGTGTTGAAACGCGGCGATGCGCGGGCGGGCGCGGTTATCCTCAAGATCACGCACCTGCGCGACCGCGAGACCTTTATCCTGCGTCAGGCCAATGCCGGGGATGAGACGCAGTGGATAAAGCCCATTGCTTCGCACGACCCGGAGGCGATCGAAAAATATATAGAGCGCGAACGCCGTTTCGACGCCGATCTCTGGATCGTCGAGATCGAGGACACCGAAGGCCGACATTTCCTGACGGAAAAGATTCAGCTTTTGTAAACCCTGTTCCTAAACGGGATTTCAAACCCTGTGTGTGAAAGTGAGGACAAGTAACGCACAGAAGGTGTTGGTTTTGTATTTTCTGCTCAACGATATCGTCCTCGACATTGACCCCGCGCGCATGATGCACCCGCTGGATGCGCAGCGCTTCGAAGCCCTGAGTCTCGACTATATCGCCCAACTGGGTAAGGAAATGTTCGCCGAAAACCCGCAGGCCCACCGCCTGAACCCCGAACGCGCCCGCCGCCTGTGCTACCTGATCCACATGAAACTGCCCCGCGTCAACGCCGCTCAGTTCTTCAATCAGGGCAATCGCGGCAAGGCCGAGGAGGTCGAAACGGCCTTCAAATCCCTCAACGACATGGCCATGGGCATGATGTACCAGCAACAGGCCAAGGGCGAACTCGACTACAGCAAGGTGGATGACGCCGTCTGGCAGCGCCGCGCCGCTTAAAATCGAGGTCTTTGGCCGATCAGTACGTCGCCGTCGCTTGCAGGTACGAAGTGTACCTGCGTCGCTAGGCTCCTGCTGCTCGTCTCAAATCTCTCGATTTTAGGTCCGGAGTCGCTCCTCTTCATACTCACCCGGCGTGCCGGGGGTATAGCCCAGCGAAAGTATAGCTTTCGCAAGCGTTGGGCGCGCCGAGTGTAGCGAAGGCTAGACGGTGGAGGGCCTTCTAAGCCGCCACAGCCTTGCGGTTTCCATTTAGAAAAATCACCAACCCCAGCAACGCTGCGATCGTCCCGGCCGCAGCGATCCATGCCCATCCGCCGTGCGCGTACAACGGGCTGGCCAGGGCCGAACCGATCGCGCCGCCAATAAAGATCGACGCCATATAGAGCCCGTTCAGCCGTCCCCGACTCAACGGATCGAGCGCATAGATCGTCCGCTGCCCCTGAATCATGGTCAACTGCACGCAGGCATCCAGCACAATACCGGTAATGGCCAGCCCGATCACAGACACCCACGCGATGCCCGTCACCATGGCGACCGCCGCGCCGATCAGGCCGATCAACGTTACCCGCGCGCCATGTCCGGCATCGCCCAGCCGTCCGCTGATCGGGGCCGCCAGAGCCCCCGCCGCGCCGGCCAGAGCGAATACCGCGATCTGCGACTGACTGAGGTGGAACATGCGCCATAGCTCCAGCGGTGCCGCCGTCCAGAACAGGCTGAACGTGCCGAACATGGTCGCCTGCAACAGAGATCTTTGCCGCAGGGTTGGGTGCCGCACCCACAAGACTCCCATCGACTTCAGCAGCGCTCCATAACCGGCCCTGTGCGCCGGGCGATATTGGGGCAGGGTGAGCGCCAGCACGCCGCCGATGACGATCATCACGACCGCAGCTGCGAAAAACACCATGCGCCAGCCGAAATGGTCGGCGATCAGGCTCGACACCGGGCGCGCCAGCAGAATGCCGAGCAACAGCCCGCCCATGATATTGCCGACGACCCGCCCGCGCGACTCGTCCGACGCCATATGCGCCGCCAGCGGGATCAGCATCTGCACCGACACCGCGCTCAGGCCTGTGATGAAGGCCACAAACAGAAACACCCCGCCGTTCTGCGCCGTGGCACTGAGGATCAGGCTGACAAAAGCCATGCCGAGGCTGATCAGGATCAGGCGCTTGTTCTCGAACAGGTCGAGCAGGGGCGCGATGAACAGCATCCCGGCAACGTAGCCGATCTGGGTCAGGGACACGATCAGGCTGGCCACCTGCGACGACAGGCCGATATCGGGCGCGATCAGTTCGATGACCGGCTGAGAGTAGTAGAGATTGCCGACGATTACCCCGCAGGCGAGGGCGAACAAACCGGTGAGGGCGGGAGTCATCTTGATCGGCGAGGTCATGCCCGCAATATAGGCTCACCGTTTGCGGGTGCAAACGGCAGGTGGCTATTTGGTGTCGTCCGGCGCCAGAAAGGCCGCGATGGCCACCCACAGGCCCAGCACATAGCTGAGCCCATACCCGGCCAGTGGCACGGGAAAGACACCGATCGCCGCCGACACGCTCATGACGCTCAGAAACGCCGACAGCATAAGGCCTGACCGCCTGAGGTCTGGATTTTTCAGCGCGATTCCCCCCGGAACCGCACAGGTGAGCGCCACGGCGGCCACGATCGCCGCGGCCAGCCACACAGAATGTCCGGCCGCCAGACTTACAATCCCCTCGACCTCGGCCACCGGGCGGAGCGGATCGTGCCTTTGCCATACGGCCCAGATCAGGACACCCAGAGCGAAAACCGCGATGGTCTTTACGAAGGTCGGGCGTCCGGACAGGGTGACAGCAATCATAAGCGCCACGGCGAGAGCGCTGAACATCGAGGCGTCGGGCTGGATAAACAGCATGAGACCGATGGCCGCAGTCATCCCGATGATCCACCACCGGAGCTGCGCCTGCCGCCCCAGCACTACGACGGTCAGAGGCAGGACCAGGGCCGCCGCGTTGAATTGCACCGGTCCCATGCCGACCCAGCGGTGCACGCCCATCGATCCCGGATGCCCGAAGCTCAAGGCGATCATCGCGGCGGCAATCAACGGCCAGCCGCTCCACAGTCTTTGGGGCATGCGCACGAGAGCTACAGCCATGACCGCTCCGAGAAGCCACGCAATCGCATGACGCAGCCACAAAGCGGCCGGCGATTCGGACAGGACCATCGTCAGGACGCCACCTCCTGCGCACAGCCCGGTCGCCAGAGCGAACACAGCTATTTGGCGGTAAGTGTTATTCGATGTCATGACGGCCCCCTGTCGCAATCTATGCCCTTGCGCTGACCCTACGGCAATCGGGTAAACAATGCTCAACCAATGTTGAATTGACGATTACGTCAAGCCGAGTGATTGTCCGCCCATGAACATGCCGTCCCTGCCGCCTTTGCCGCACTACCCCACCCTGTGGGCGCGCCACGCCGATTTCATCGTGCACGTGGCGGGGCTGGCCTTTGCCCTGTTCGGCGGCGGGGTCGCGCTGGGGCTGGCCGTCAATCACGGCCTGCTGGGCAAGGTCGCGGCGATCACCATCTATGCGCTGGGCATGATCGCCATGCTGGCCTTTTCGACGGCCTATAATTTCGCCAGACCCAATTTGCAGCCGTTTTTACGCCGACTCGATCACGCCGGCATCTTCCTGATGATCGCCGCCAGCTATACGCCGTTCACCACGCAGTCGCTGGATGGGGCCTGGGCATGGGGCATGACGATTGCCGTGTGGTCGCTGGCCGTTCTGGGGATCGCAGGCAAGCTATTCCTGCCGGGGCTGGGCAAGAGTTTCTGGGTCGTTCTCTATATTGTTCTCGGCTGGCTGATAGTTATCGCCATCAAGCCGATGCTGCGCGAAGTGCCACCCGCCGCCATGATCCTTCTGGCGCTCGGCGGGGTGGTCTATAGCGTCGGGACCATCTTCTACATGATGAAGAAGCTGAAATTCCGCCGCGCTATCTGGCACGGCCACGTCCTGACCGGCGCAACCCTGCATTGGGTCGCGGTCTTGATTGGTGTTGTGCTTGTGGGGCATGGATAAGCGGACTATAACAACCGCTACTACAATAGTCCGTGGCTTCAGCAGCCATAAATTCGATGCCTGTCTATAATTCGCATCAGCTCATAGAGCTTTATTCTAACGGAAAATTTGAACGTCTATCGATCAAAAATGAACTCCGTGTTGGCGATGAACTGTTCAATAATTTAGGGCGATTGGAAGATCTCATTCCCATGCTGGAATCGAGGTTTGAAGTAGCGAAGTGGCGCGCCTGTCATATAGTCTCAGAATTCGGGGATGAGGCGTTACGGGTTTTTCCATATGCCGCGCCTTTGATTCATTCGGACAAAGCCTCTATTCGAGACATAGCCTGTGAATGCTATCGCTGGAGCGCCACTACAGGAATGCAGGTGGCTGAGGTTATAAAGTGCCTTGAAGATAAGAGCGGACGCGTGCGCTTTCGAGCCATGTTAGCTCTGAGGGATTTCAGCAAAGAGCTTATTCAGGCAGGAGTCGAAGCGTTGCGTGCCGAAGGTGCAGACCGGCTTTCAGAAGCTATCGAAAGGTCTTTGCTTAAGGGCGACGCAAAAAGCGTAGCGATTGAAATTGCGAGGAAAGAAACGCGCCTGAATAAGTTGTGTTACTATCTGTCGGCATTAAGGCAAGGTGTGGAAGGTAAGGCGCGCTTACGTATAATGCGTCGTTTGAAAGAGCCGGATTTAACCTATTTTCACCGGCGATAACGAACTATCGCTACGTCGGCGGCATGTGATGCGGTCGGCGCTTTAATTTTGTTGACTAGGAAATTATATTGATATAATTTCCTAGTCAACAAATGAGGTTCGCATGTCCTTGTCGTCGCTCAATACCCATCTCGGATACTGGTTGCGTTACGTGTCGAACCACGTCTCGCACGCTTTTGCGCAAAAGGTCGAAGCGCGCGGCGTCACCGTGGCCGAGTGGGTGGTCCTTCGCGACCTGTTCGACGTCGAGGCCATCGGCCCCAGCCGTCTGTCCGAGCGGCTGGGTCTGACGCGCGGGGCGATCACCAAGCTGGCCGACCGGTTGCTGGTCAAGGGTTTGATCGTCCGAACCGCCAATCCCGACGATGCCCGCGCGCATAGTCTCAGCCTGACCGAGGCGGGGCGAGCGCTGGTGCCGGACCTTGCTGCCGATGCCGACGCCAATGACGCGGCCTTTTTCGGGCACCTGACGGCGGATGAGCGCGCACAGATCGAAGGTCTGCTGAAAGGCATCGTCGCGCGCCGCAAACTCAAGGCCGTTCCGGTCGATTAACCAAGGACATTATTATGGATGCGCAATCTATCGCCGTGGCCGAAGCGTGCCTGTACGGGGCCGAAACGGGTGCCTTGTCGTTCCCCGAAATCGTCGGGAAACTGATCGAGGCAGGTTTCGAGGGCTATCATATCGACTACCGCCGGGGCACAGCGACCTATGTCGGGCCTGACGGCGACAGCGTCGAACTGAAGGGGATCACCCTGCCGGTGGCGGCGTCTTTTGAGGCGGCGGGCGTGGCCGCGGCGGTGCGCGAAGCGCAAACCAACGCGCCGGGCTATACCTATCGCGGGTTCAGCGAGAAGGTTACGGCGGCGGGCTGTGCAGGCTATATTGTCTCGTTTCCGGGGCGGCGCGTGCTCTATTATGGCCGCACTGCGGAAACCCACGTCGAGCACTTCCCGGACCGATAGGGCAAAAAAAAAGGCCGCGCATTGCGGCGCGGCCAAGTTTACAGGGAGGAAACGCCCAGGAAGGGCAATCAGCGCCGAAGCGCTGAACATCCCCAATTTAGTTTGCGCTGCAACAAAAAGCAAGGCGCGTATTGCACACGCTCTATCAACTCAGGTTACAATCGCGAACAGGTTTGTGAGTAAGGTGCGTGCGAACGCGCCACGGTTTCGACTTTGACTTTTGCCGCGCAAAGCCTTATCCGCACGGGCATGAGCAACACCCCCGTCACCGAGGCGCCGCGCCGCCGTACCTTCGCCATCATCTCGCACCCGGACGCCGGTAAGACGACCCTGACCGAGCACCTGCTGCTGGCCGGTGGGTCGATCCGCGCCGCCGGTCAGGTTCGCGCCCGGGGCGAAAATCGCCGCACGCGGTCGGACTGGATGAAGATCGAAAAGGAGCGCGGGATTTCGGTGTCGTCCTCGGTGATGACCTTCGAGCATGACGGTAAGATGTTCAACCTTCTCGATACGCCGGGCCACGAAGACTTCTCGGAAGACACCTACCGGACGCTTACCGCCGCCGACGCCGCCATCATGGTGCTCGACGCCGCCAAGGGGATCGAACCGCAGACGCTGAAGTTGTTCGAGGTATGCCGCTTGCGCGACATTCCGATCATCACCTTCATCAACAAGATGGACCGCGAGGCCGAGGATTCGCTGGCTTTGCTCGACGAGGTGGCGTCGAAGCTGCAACTCGATCCGTCGCCGCTCTACTGGCCCGCCGGGTCCGGCAACCGTTTCCGCGGCATGATCGAGCTGAAAACCGGCCTGTTCTATCCGTTCACCAAGCGCGACTCCGGGGCCGAATACGATCAGGGCCACGAAGACCCGGCCCCCGTCGATGAGGCCGTGGCCAGGGGCTGGCTCGATGCGACGGAACTGAGCGAACTGAAAGACACCGCCGAACTGATCGAGGGCGGGTTCAAGCCGTTCGACGTCGAAAGCTTCCTCGAAGGGCACATGACGCCGGTCATTTTCGGCTCGGCGCTGCGCCATTACGGCGTCAACCAACTGCTTCAGGCCATCGGCGACTTCGCGCCCGCCCCGAAAAAGGTCAAGGCCTCGAAGGCCGGGGTCGAGACCCTGGTCGATCCGACCGAAAAGGAAGTGACCGGCTTCGTGTTCAAGGTGCAGGCCAATATGGACCCGAACCACCGCGACCGCATCGCCATGCTCAAACTGACCTCCGGCAAGTTCCAGCGCGGTATGAAGCTCAAGGTGCAGAACACCGGCAAGCAGTTGTCGGTCAACGCGCCGATCATGTTCTTTGCCTCGGATCGCGAACTGGCCGAAGATGCCTTCGGCGGCGACGTGATCGGCATCCCGAACCACGGTGTGTTGCGTGTCGGGGATTCGTTGTCGGAGACGGGCGTAGTGCGTTTTGCGGGCCTGCCGAACTTTGCGCCGGAAATCCTGCAACGGGTGCGGGTGAAAGATCCGCTGAAAGCCAAACACCTGAAAAAGGCGCTGGAATCGCTGGCCGAGGAGGGGGTGACGCAGTTGTTCCGCCCATCGATCGGCTCGGACTTCATCGTCGGCGCGGTGGGTCAGCTTCAGTTCGAGGTCATGGCCGACCGTCTGGCCAACGAATATGGGCTCGACTGCGTGTTCGAGCCCTCGCCTTACGCCGAAGCGCGCTGGCTGGGTGGTGACGCGGCCAAGGTCGAGGATTTCGCCGGGAAACACCGCGGCGCGATGGGCACGGATATCGACGAATATCCGGTGTTTCTGGGCAAGTCGGCGTGGGAGATCAACTACGTCGCCGAGCGCTATCCGGATGTGTCGTTTTTGAGAACGAAAGAGCGGGGGTAACATCTTCCCTCGCCCCTATGGGGAGAGGGTGACGCGAAGCGTCGGGTGAGGGGGAACGTCACAAACCCAGTATGGATTTGACAATTGCCCCCTCACCCCAACCCTCTCCCCGCAGGGGAGAGGGGGTTACGCCAGCAAAACACTACCCAGCAGAACCTTCGCGCCCTTTTGCCTGAGCACCGTATCGGTCGCGGTCTGCAATTCGCGCGTGATATAGTCGAGATCGACCAGCGACGTCGGGTTAAGACCTGCCGCATAGGCCTGCAAGCGGCCCGAATAGGCGTCGCGCAGACGCGGCATCGACTTCGAGATCATGTCCATGACCTTCTCGTTCTTCTGCGCATCCAGCCCCACCTCGACGCTCAGCGTACCGTGCTTGCCGCCGCGGCCCTGCGTGAAGACCGTGATCAGCGGCACCTGCGTGAAGTCGGCGCCGCCGCCCTTTTTCTTCGGTGCGCCGGAGGCTGCGGCTGTTTGCGGCAGCATGATACCCGCGGAAACGGCGGCGAACCCGCCCATCTGAAGTCGTAGAAAATCGCGTCTGTTCATGCATAGACTCTAGCAAACTATCGTTTATGATGAATTGAACCTTATGCTTAATCTGAATTAACTATATAAAATCATTGGCTTAAATACTGAGTTAAGCCTTTGGCGGTAGCCTGTGCCCAACAAAGGTTACTCCGTCCGAATGCGAAAAACTCCGGCCTCCGACACTCCTGTGCTGCCCAAGGCGAATCCGGCGATGATCAATGTTTTGATCGTCGAGGATAATGATGGGCTGCGCCGGATGGTGACCGAACTGATGCGCGGGGCAGGGTTCATCCGCCTCATTCAGGCGCGCAATGCCGAAGAGGCGATCGCCCGGATCAATACGCACAATCCCGACCTGATGATCGTCGACTGGGGTCTGCCCGGCATGTCGGGCGTCGATCTGATCCGCGCCCTGCGTCAGGCGGCGGTGACGCCCGATACGCGTTTCCCTAATCCGAAGATGCCGGTGGTCATGCTGACCGCGCGGCAACGCTCGCGCGACGTCACCGAAGCCCGCAATGCCGGGGCCGACGAGTTCGTGGTCAAGCCGTTTTCGACCTCAAGTCTGCTGCGCGCCGTCAATTCCTGCCTGCGCAAGCCACGGCCTTTTGTCATTTCGTCGGGTTATGTCGGGCCGTGCCGCCGCCGCATCGATGACAGCACCTATCAGGGCCTGCTCAAGCGCGGCGACGATATCGAGCGCGCCGCCGACAGTCAGTTTCGCGAGATGTATCAGCAAACCCTGTCGGTCGAGCTGGAAGGGCTGCGCGCGCTGCTGGCAGCGCGCGGCGGGCTGCATCGTGAGACGCTGGACTACATGGTCGAGCGCGCCATGGCGGCCGAGCATAGGGCTACCGCATTTCGTCTCAAGCTTGTGGCGCAGGCTACACGTTCTTTAAAGGATTATGTGTCATATTTTGCAGACGACACCGATCCTGAGGTCCTCGACGTGCATCTGGACGCCATCAAGCGTTTGAATGATTTGCGAAATGAGGACACGCCGGAGGCTTTGGCCATAATCGGGCAACTGGATACCCTGGTGCAGAAACGAAAGACCAAGGCGCGTTCCGAGCCCATCGGAACCGAAGCGCGCTCACGATACTTAATTTAAAGCGTATCCGCTAAGGGGGGCCTTTCCGGATACATCCGGAAGGCTGACGCCATGAATGCCGTAGCGTACGAACAGGCCCGGGCTCTGATACAGGGCCGCCACGGGGATCAGAACAAGCAGAACAGCAACAATTCCCGTGACGTGCGCAATCTGGCCAATCTGGGGGAAACGGCCTCGACCAGCCGCGTGCTGAACCTGTCGGCCATCGCGCTTACCTCGTCGCGCGAAAAAGACTATGCGCTCAAGCCGTTTTTCCGCGACTCGCAGCTCAATAAAGCCATCCTGATCAAGCATACGCTCCGCGCCAATGAACGCGACCTGTTCTCCAGGATGAAGCGTACGGCGACCAAGATCGTCATGCCCTTCGATCCGCTCGACCTGAAGCTGGGCGGCCGCTCGATTATGGTGAATCAGATCGGCTTCGATGCCTTCTGTCGTTCGCATTTCAATATCGACGACGTGTCGTCGCACATCGACGTGCAGATCCTGCGTCTGCTCGATCAGCTGCCGTCGCTTGATCCGTTTCTGGTGCGCGAACACCTGTCGCGTCACGGATTCCGTCCCGGTGCCTGTTATCTGAAAATCTCGCCTTATGACGTGCAGCGCATGATCGGCTTCGCCAACGAAGAGATCGAGCGGCTGGTCATGACGGCGTTCGGCGATGCGCTGGTCGGCGGAGCCGGCATGAAGCTGGCCGGCAAGATTCTGGCCAACGAACTGGATAAGGAACTCTGGCCGCTGCGGCACACCCTGCGCATGAGCGACGAAGAGTTTTCCGACGGTATCTTCTCGTGGCGCGGCTTCCTCTATTTCAAATGGCGTCATATCGAACTTCAGGAAGAGATGCGCCGGGTACTGGACGGTCTGGCCAGTTATCAGCCCGCCGGGATTATGGAAGAGCCGGTGCGCGATTACCTGAAAGAGGCGCGACCGCGTCTGGCGCGCAAGATCGTCATGGCGATTTCGAACATGGGCCGCACGCTGAACATCTACGATCAGGCCTATCACGCGCTGGTCGAAGGTGAGAACGCCGGGCCGTTCCGCCGCTTCCTGCTCGACGGGCCGAACCTGTTCTTCGAACTGGGCGAAAACATAGGGATTCTGGGGCACATCGCTTCGTTCTGGAGCTACCGCATGGCCGGTGGTCCGACCCAGCAACGCCTGTCGCCGATCGAATATGCCGACGTGCTGATGGATTTCGAAGACAGCCTGATGATCCTCGGTTCGGGGATCGAATAGGTTAACCTTATCCGTTCACGGTCCGTAATCGGATTTCGGTTAGGGTTTACCTATGGCGACCAGCTTCAAACGCAATATTACGAAAATCCTGCCGCCGGATCACCAGACGCGCGTGATCCGCGAATACCGCAATCTGGCCAATCTGAACCAGTCGGCGGCGACCGGGCGTGTGCTGAACCTGTCGCGCGTCTATCGCCGCCATTACAAGGACGTCGATTACGGCAATAACCCGTTCTTCCAGTCGTCCTTGCTCAACCGCTGCATCATCCTCAAGCACACCCTGCGCCTGAACGAGCGGCACTTTTATCACGGCAGCCGCCGTACCGTGACCAAGATCATCCTGCCCTACGATCACTTCGATCTGCGTCTGGGGGCGTCGAGCATCTATATCGGGCAGGTCGGTTTCGAACAACTGGCGCGGCAATATCTGTCGATCGACGACTTCGACAAGAACCCCGACATGAAGATCCTGCGTCTGCTGGATCGCCTGCCGTCGCTCGATCCGTTTCTGGTGCGCGAGACTCTGGCGCGGCACGGGTTCCGGCCCGACGGCATCTATCTGGCGCTGTCGCCCGCCGATCTGGGGCGCATGATGCGCTTCACGTCGAGCGAGATCGAGCGGCTGGTCAATACGGCGCTGGGCGAGCACTATTCCGGTGCGTCGATGAAGCTGGGTAACAAGATCCTGTCGGACGAGCTGGATCGCGAACTTATGCCGCTCAAGACGACCTTCCGCATGACCGAGCACGAGTTCACCGAAGGTATCTTCGCGTGGCGTGGCTTCCTCTACTACAAGTGGCGCTATCTGGAGCTACAGGATCAGCTACGCGTCGTTTTGTCGGGCATCGGCACCTATCAGCCGTCGGGGATGCACGACGACCGGGTCAAGGACTATCTGGAACAGGCCCGCGTGCGGTTGGCCAAGGGCATGGCCAGGGCGCTCAATCAGGCTTATGAAGTGCTGAAAATCTACGACAGCGCCTATACGGACCTCGTGTCGCGCAGCAAGCCCGGCCCGTTCAAGCGCTTTCTGCTCAACGGGTCGGGCCTGTTCACGGAACTGGGCGAGATCATCGGCACGCTGGATCACATTTCCTCGTTCTGGACCTTCCGCATGAACAAGGCGATCCAGACCGGCAAGCCAATGAAGGCCGTCGAATATGCCGACGTGCTGATGGATTTCGAGAGCGGGCTCAATCATCTGTTCGAGGACCGCCCGACGTTCAATATGACGACGTCAGGCTTCATGCGCGCGCAGATACCGGCGGCCTGATCCAGCTTAGGACTTGGTGCAGCTTTCTTCCTTGGCACCCCACCAGGCGTCGTTACCCTTGGTCTTGAAGCTGTAACCCGTGGCCTGATAGAGCGTGCCGTCGCTGGACGGCGTTTCGGTCAGGGACACGTGGCGGTTATTGTCGGTGATGACCGTGACCTCAGCGGTCTTGTCCGAGAAGACGACCGACAGCTTCGTACCCATCGCGCAGGTATAGGCGATCGGATCGGAAGTCGCAAAGTCGGCGGCGGCGGACGAAATGGCGTGACCGGCGTCGGACGCCAGTTCGCCGGCGGTTTCCTGAACCTCTTCGACGGCCTGTTCGGCTTCGGGCTTCGAGCAGGCGGCAAGCGCGGTGAACGAGAACGCACCCATAAGGGCGATGGCGGCGGTTTTACGCATGAGAGGTCTCCGGAAAGCGCACGCCGAAAAGTGGGGACCGATTTTGGCTTCGCCGAACTTCGTTTCGGAAACAGTGCGCGACTATAAACGATGCTTAGTTGTATCAGTCCGGAAATAAGGAAACGATCACGGTAGGATTTATGGGGAATCAATTACCGGGAAGTGGCTTGGACAAAAAAATACCTCCCCAGCTTGCTGGGGAGGGGGACCGCACGAGCGAACATAGTGAGTGAGATGTGGTGGTGGGGGCTCGGAGAGATTCCGCAAGTGCTTTGCTTGCTGGTCTTACGCGAGCCCCCCACCGTCTGCTCACTACGTTCGCATCCACCTCCCCCGGCACGCCGGGGGAGTAGAAATTAATCCATCAACTTCTGCGCCAGATAGGTATATTCCAACGCACTACGCTTGGCGGTTTCCTTGAGGTTGGCCGCTGCCGAGTGACCGCCGTCGGTGTTCTCATAATAGAGGAACGGCAGACCCATATCCTGCATCAGGGCCGCCATCTTGCGGGCATGGCCCGGATGGACGCGGTCGTCCTTGGTCGAGGTGACGAAGAACGGTTCAGGGTATTTCACGCCGGCCTTGAGGTTATGATAGGGCGAGATCGTCTTGAGGAACGCGCCTTCGACGGCGTCGTCCGGACGGCCGTATTCGCCCTGCCACGAAGCCCCGGCCAGCAGCGTATGGAAGCGCATCATGTCGAGCAGGGGCACCTGCACCACGACGGCGTTCCACAGGTCCGGGCGCTGCGTCAGTTGCACGCCCATGAGCAGCCCGCCGTTCGAGCCGCCCATGATGCCGAGACGACGCGGCGAGGTGACCTTCGTCTTGATCAGGTCTTCGGCCACGGCCTGGAAGTCGTCATAGATGACCTGACGGTGGGTTTTGAGACCGGCTTCGTGCCACTTCGGGCCGAACTCGCCGCCGCCGCGGATATTGGCCAGCACATAGGCGCCGCCCTTTTCCAGCCACAGCTTGCCGATGCCGCCCGAATAGGATGGGGTCAGCGACACTTCGAAACCGCCGTAAGCGTAGAGCAGGGTCGGCGTATTGCCGTCGAGCTTGGTGTCCTTCTTCATGACGAGGAAGTACGGAATCTTCGTCCCGTCCTTCGAGGTCGCCCAGTGTTGTTCGACCTTGAGGCCTTCGGCATTGAAGCGTTCGGGGCTGGCCTTGAGTTTGCTGGCCGTGCCCTTGGCCGCGTCGGCGGTATAGATGGTCGAAGGCTGGAGATAGCCGGTCGACCAGGCGAACAGTTCGTCCGACTCGTCGTCGGTCGAGCCGAGGCTGAGGGTCGAGTTTTCCGGCAGGGGCAGGGTCTTCAGCGACCATTTGCCGGCTTCGTAATTGACCGACAGCACTTCGCCCGTGACGTTGGACAGGACGGCAAACAGCAGGCGGTTTTTCGTCTGACCGATGCCTTCGACGCTCTGATGCTCGTTCGGCGCGAAGACGATGACGGGCTCAAGGTTCTTCGGGTCTTTCAGCGCGGCGAGCAGGTCGAACGCGATGATCGAGCCTTCCTTAAACACGGTGCCCTTGGCGCTGGTCCACGCGTCTTTCAGGGAGAAGACGGCCTGACCCTTATAGTAGGCGCTCATTTCCGAGGTCAGGGGCAGGGGCAACTTTACCTCGCCCGCGTCGGTGAAATAGACGGTGTCGACCTCGAAGAAGGACGGACGGCGCTGGGCAAAATCCAGAACATACTTGCCCGTTACGTCGCGCAGGACGGTGCGGTAGGCCATCATGTCGGTCTTGTCGCCGCGATGGATTTCGACGGCCTGATCGAGCGTTTGCCCGCGCTTGACGACCTTGGTGACAAAGGCATAGCCCGACGGGGTGACTTCGCCCGGGGTCCACTCGCGCGCCACATAGAGCGTGTCGGCGTCCTTCCACGTCACGACCTGCTTGCCTTCGGGCAGCGCAAAGCCGCCCTCGACGAAGGTCTTCGTCTTGAGGTCGAATTCGCGCACGGTCACGGCGTCCTTGCCGCCGTTCGACAGGTTGATCAGGCAGCGCGTCTCTTCGGGCGGCAGGCACGAGGCGCCCTTATAGACCCAGTTCTGGCCTTCGGCTTTCGCCAGCGCGTCGAAATCGAGCAGGGTTTCCCACTTCGGCGTACCGGCGAGGTAAGACGCCTTGTCCGTGCGGCGCCAGATGCCGCGCACGTGCTCCTTGTCCTGCCAGAAATTGTCGATGTGCCCGCCCTTCGAGAAGGACGGCGAGGGGATGCGGTCGGTCGCCTCGACGATCTTCAGCATGTCGGCCTGATTTTGCGCGAAACGCGGATCGGCGGTGAGGTGAGCCAGACTGCGCTCGTTCTGGGCCTTGACCCAAGCCAGGGCCTTTTCGCCCTCGACCTCTTCCAGATACTGCCGCGGATCGGCGACGTCAGCCGCCGCGATATTCGGATTGGTGGGGGTCTGTTTGGCGGTCGTCGTGATGTTCGTCATCTGGGCCTGAGTGCTGAACGGCAGGGCTCCTAAGATGAGAAGCGAGGCGGCAGCGGTCAAGGCGCGGCGCGAAAAAGAAGACATGGGCATGAAGCGGGCTTCCCGGTTGGTAATGGATGAAACTAACACCTGTGCGGCGGCGCTTGGCAAGGGCGACGGACGAACATGAAGGAAATGTAATAATTGACTTAAATAAAGAACTTTACAAAATAAAGTACTTCAATCATAATGTGGCTATCGGCTCTCTAATCGATTGGTTTTGTCGCGATATTGCAGCCGAAAACCGCTGACACTTTTCGGCATATCGCTCCAGGGAGCACCATCATGTCCACCGCCACGCTTACCGCGCCCGCCGCCTTACCGGGTCAGGCCCGGACTAACCTCATCGACGGTTCACCCATGTTTTGGGCCGGGCTGATCTTCGGGAGTATGAATGTCGTGCAATTCGCCTTCAAGGCCGGGTATGCGGCCATCCCCGGCCCGGTGTTCGGCCTGATGTGGATGGCGGCGCTGGTCACCTTCATCATGGCGGCCTTCGTGTTGAAGATCGGCAGCCCCGCCGCCTTCCGCGCTCGTCCGGAAGTCAAGCGTTTCCGCAAGGCATGGGGCATGGTGATCCTCAGCGCCTTTGCCACGGTGACGATCATCATGTCGGTGCTGGGTTATCTGCATCAGGTCGCTTTGATGCCGTTCGTGCCGGGTCCGGTAGCCTTATTGTTTTACGCGCTCGGCTGGCATATCGCCGCCCGCATGAGCGGCAATAACGGTTTCAATGGCTTGTCGCTGGCCAGCTTTGTGGCCGCCGCCGGTCTGCTCGCGGTCGCCGTCTTCGCCGGTCAGGCGTGGCAATCGTTGGCTTATGCGCTTGTCCTCTTTGCGCTGGCCGCCGCGCCCGGTCTTGCCCTCATCCTTCAAAATCGCAACTAATCCGAATCTGTTTAGGGAGATACATCATGTCCTCGCAACTGCACGACCAACTCGACTATCTCAAATCGCTCGCCGAAGACGGCAACCGCATGCCGGTGATGAACGGCGGCAACCTGTTCTGGGCCGGAATCTGTTTTTCGGTCGCCGCCGTGATCCACTACGGTATCATGCTGGGTATCGTGCCGATCCCCAATCCGTGGTTCATCAGCCTTCTGTGGTTCGTCGCCGTCGCCGTCTATGCGGTGCTCGGCGGACTTAAGATCGCCGAAGGCCGCCGCAAATATGGTGCCAACGCCATGAACCGCGCCATCTCGGCGGCGTGGTCGGGCGTCGGCATGGCCATCTTTGCCCTGTTCCTGACCCTGACAGCGGTCGGCACGCAGATGAAAGCGATGGAGGTTCTGACCACCCTGATCGCGCCGATGATCCTGCTCTTGTACGGCATCGGCTGGTGGGTCGCGTCGATCATGTCGGGGCAGGGCTGGCTGCGTCTGGTCGCCTTCGGCTGCCTGATCGGGGCGCCGGTGCTGGGGCTTCTCGGCCATCAGGCCGTGCAGATGCTGGCCTATGCGGTGGCTCTGACTTTGTTCGCCACCATCCCCGGCCTGATCCTGATGCGCGCCGAAAAGGGCTGAGACCATGCCGGAAGATTTTAATATAGAGGCGCTGGATGACGTCATCCACGGTCGCCTGAGGCTGGGGATCATGGCCTATCTTTCGACAGCCGGGTCGGCGGATTTCACCACCCTAAAAGCCAAGACCCAGTCGAGCGACGGCAACCTCTCGGTTCAGGTGCGCAAGCTGGAAGAGGCGGGCTATGTGACGGTCGAAAAGACCTTTGCGGGGAAAAAGCCCCTGACCACGATCACCCTGTCCGAGAGCGGTCGCAAGGCGTTCGTGGCGTATCTTGAAGCCATGCGTAAGCTGATTGACGATTCAACTTAATTCCTTCTCCCTGAGGGAGAGGGAAGCGCGAAGCGCAGGGTGAGGGGGAACTGTTTATTGCGCGCTCGATGCAACCATTTCCCCCTCACCCGGCTTCACTTCGTGTCGCCACCCTCTCCCTCAGGGAGAGGGAATTATAAAATCTCTCCCAACTTCCCGAGCATGAACGTCCAGCCCTGTTGCGTTCGCTCGGCATAGTCGGCCCACTGCGCCGCCATGTCGTGAGTCAGGGTCAGACGACAGCCGTCGCCTTCCGGTATGATGTCGATGCTGACGCGGCTCTCCAGCGGATCGCTGACACCCGCGATGCCCCAGCTAAAGCTCAGACGTGAGGGTGCGGCGACTTCGTAATAATGGCCGATATGGTCGATGACTTCGCCGCCGCGCTCGACCTTGAACGAGAAGGCGCCGCCCGCCACCGGATCGCTTTCGATATGGATCAGGCGCTCGTCGCGCACCTCAGGTCCGACGATGAATTTGGCGATCAGTGCCGGATCAAGCCATGCGGCGAAGACCTTTTCCGCCGATACCGGAAACGCCTTTTCGACGGTCACGGCAACGGTGTTGAAATCCTTGTCACCGAAGGCTTTCAGATAGTCGGTCTCGACACCTGCAAAATAGGTCCAGAACGGGCGCGGCTTGGTCTCTGTAAGTGCATCCTCCAGAAGCCCCAGATGCGTGTGCCAGCCGCCCATGTGGTTGAAGGCCGCCGCGCGGTCGAAGTCCGGATGGTGGTGCGTGAGACGCAACAGCACCTTGTCGCCGACAGCGGACAACTCAATGGTCACGATGCCGGTCGACGCCTCTTCCGGCCAGGTTAAGGTCAGGCGGTGTGGCGGATCGACCTCCAGCACCTCGACATCGAAACTGACCGGCTGACGCATGGCGGCGAAGCGGTCGGGCGCGACCTCGCCGGACAGTGACGTGTGGTCGAAGGTCATGGTCGCCGTGCCGGTGCGCGTCATGTCGCCCGCCATGATCCATTTCTTGCGCAGATCGCCCTCGGCTACGTAGCGCCAGACGCGCTCGATCGGGCCGGGCAGCAGGCGCTCGAAGACCAGCGTACCGTTCTCGAACAGCTTGCCCTCAGGGCGGGGTGCAAAATTATTCATGCGGATTCTCCGAATTTAAAAGGGTTTCAAGCCTGTCCAGCGCCTGCGTCCAGTGGGCGCGGGTGCGGGCGATCCATTGGTCCATCTCATCCAGCCCCTCGCGGTTCAGACGATAGATGCGCTGTTGACCGCGCACCTCGACGGTCACCAGATTGGCGGCCTTGAGTGCATTGAGGTGCTGCGAAATCGCCGGTTTCGACAGGGTGAAGCGTGCGGCGATGTCACCGGCCGGTAGTTGCGGCGCGGCGGCGAGGTATTCGATGATCCGGCGGCGTGTCGGATCGGCGAGGGCGGTGAAACTGTCCATGATCAATAATTAAGTCATAACTTAATTAAGTCAAATTAAAAATATGTGGGATGTTTTTTCCGTGTCACGCAGCGATAACGAAATCCTGTTCTGCCGGAGGGTGGGCGCGAGGGCCAAATAAGAATATGTTTCGTCTCAGGCGGGATAAACTGAACATATCAGGAGTTTCCATGTCGTCAGCCGTGCCCCTCACTGCCGATCAGATTGCCGACCTCGCCAATACCTTGCCCCTGTGGCGAGTGGACGACGCGAAGGCCATCGCGCGTGATTTCAAATTCGCCGATTTCAGCGCGGCCTTCGACTTCATGACCGAAGTGGCGGGCGTGGCCGAGGTGATGGACCATCATCCCGAATGGTCGAATGTCTACGACAAGGTCTCGATCCGTCTGACCACGCACGACACGGGTGGCCTGAGCGACAAGGACATCGCTCTGGCCGAAGCCGTCGACGCGGCGGCCATTTCGTTCAAGGGACACTAAGCCATGCTTGACCAGACGGCGCCCAAACACGGTATTGTCGGTGGCTACGTGCCAGAGCGGCCGGACTGGACGATCCCGCAGGACTGGGCCGCCTATACGGCGGAGGAACACGGCGTCTGGCGCACCTTGTTCGAGCGGCAGATGCAGCGCATCAGGGGGCGGGCCTGTGCAGCCTATATGGACGGTCTGAGCCAGTTGCCGATCACGGCGGACGCCATTCCCGACTTCGACGAGTTGAGCGAGGTCTTGCAACGCCGGACTGGCTGGACGGTGGTGGCCGTGCCGGGGATGGTGCCGAACGACGTCTTTTTCAACCATCTGGCCAATCGCCGCTTTCCCGCCGGGCAGTTCATCCGCACACCGGATCAGCTTGATTATCTTCAGGAGCCCGACGTCTTCCACGATCTGTTCGGACACGTGCCGATGATGATGAACCCGGCCATGGCCGACTTCATGCAGGCTTATGGCGAGGGCGGCTTGCGCGCGGAAAAGCTGGGGGTGCTCGACCGGCTGGCGCGGCTTTACTGGTACACGGTCGAGTTCGGGCTGGTCGAGGAGGGCGAGGGTGTCCGCATCTTCGGGGCCGGGATTTTGTCGTCGTTTACCGAGACGGAGTTTGCGCTGGAAAGCGCGTCGCCCAACCGCATCGGGTTCGATCTGAAGCGCGTCATGCGCACGACCTACCGTATCGACGATTTTCAGGAGGGCTATTTCGTCCTACCGTCGGTCGACGCCCTGATGGAGTTTGCGCAGACCGATTTCGGCCCGGTCTATGAAGCGATTGGCGGTTTGCCGGACCTGACGCCCGGTCGCATCGAGCCCGACGACCGCGTGTTTCAGGCGGGGACGGGGGAATATCATAAGGAATAGCTTCCCCCCTGATATCAGGGGGGTGAGTGCAGTCAAACAACTGTTTGACAAGCGCAAGGGTCAAAGACCGGAGGGGGTTAAACCGCCGGTGATAACCCCACCGTCTTTTTTGCCGTAAGGCAAAAAATCCACCTCCCCTGATATCAGGGAAGGTGCTTAAGGTTTACTTCCGCTTGTCGTTCGACGTATCGCGCGTGCCTTTGAACTCCGACGTGGCGCGCCACTGCGGCCAGACGCGCGAATTGGCCAGTTTCGCACCGATCTGATAGTAGAGCGTCACGTCCTGCACCAGACCCGACAAATCCCAGTCCGCCGACCACTCGTCGTCGGCCTGATGGTAGCGTTTGGTGCGGTATTCGGCCTCGGCGGCGACGCCCGCGTCGTGCCCGCCCTTGACCAGATCCTTGCCGCCCTTGGCGTAGAGCATCGGCACGCCGCGCTTGACGAACGGGAAGTGATCCGAGCGGAAGAAGTACCCGGCCTCGGCCTTTTCATCGGGCGTCAGAACGCGGTTCTGGGCCTTGGCGAAACCGGCGAGGTCGTCTTCCAGCGAGGATTGTCCGTTGCCGACGACGACGATATTTTTCGATGCCCCATAGACATCGAGCGCGTCCATATTGATCCCGGCCACCGTCGTTTCCAGCGGATAGACCGGGTTCGAGGCGTAGTATTCCGAGCCGAGCAGCCCGCTTTCCTCGGCGGTGAAGGCGATCATGACGATCGAACGTTCCGGCGCCTTGCGATGACCGAAGGCGCGCGCCAGCTCCAGCAGGGACGCCGTGCCGGTGCCGTTATCGACGGCACCGTTGAATATCTTATCGCCGTTGGCGTCCGGTGCGCCGATGCCGAGGTGATCCCAGTGCGCCCCATAGACGATGGTCTCGTTCGGATATTTCGAGCCCTCCAACCGTGCGATGACATTGTGCGTGACGACTTCCGAGGCCGCGACCTTGTAATCGCCGCTCAAGGTGGCGGTCAACGGCACGGGCTTGAAGTCTTTCGAGCGTGCGGCGACCTTTAGCTGATCGAGATCGAGGCCCGACTCGGCGAACAGTTTTTTGGCCGCATCGGCGGACAACCAGCCTTCGAGCGCCGTGAATTGCTTCGCCGGATCGGGGCGGACGATGTCGAACTGCGGACCCGACCATGAGTTTTTCACCGTCGTCCAGCCATAGGACGCCGCGGCATCGTCGTGGACGATCAGCACGCCTGCGGCGCCGTGACGGGCGGCTTCCTCGTACTTATAGGTCCAGCGCCCGTAATAGGTCATGGCCTTGCCGCCAAAGGTTTTCGCTTCCGGCGCGTAGAAGTCGGGGTCGTTGATCAGGACGACGATGATCTTGCCCTTGACGTCGACGCCCTTGAAGTCGTCCCAGCCGCGCTCAGTGGCGGTAACGCCATAACCGGCAAAGACGAGCGGGGTGTCTTTCAAAGACACATTGCCAAGTGCGCCGCGCGTCGAGGTTACCACATCGACACCCTGAACCAGCGGCGTGGACTTGCCGTTGACGGTGACCGACAGGCTGGCGTCCGACACGGTGAACTGACGCAGCTTCACTTCCTGCGTCCATTGACCATTCGGCCCGCCCGGCTTGAACCCGGCCTCGGCGAAGCTTTTCGACAGGTAGTCGATGACCTTCGCCTCGGCGCGCGTATTGATGCCGCGCCCTTCATAGGCGTCCGACGACAGGGTCTTCACGTCCATCGAAATGCGTTCGGCGGAAATGGTGATATTTGAAGAGGGGGGCGTGGCGGCGAGGGTCGCGGTGGCCAGCAGGGTGAGGGCGCTGGCGGTGGTCAGCATCAGGCGAAGGGACATGCGGGGCTCCTGAATTCGTTTCAGGTGAAGCTAGTTGGCCGCCCCGCAATGTCAAGCGATCCTTATGGTTTCGCCTTGGCGGTTTCGACCGCATAGACGTGGCCCGGCCCCCACATGTTCGAGCGGAAGACCAGCCACTTGCCGTCCGGCGTGAAGCTGGCATTGGGTTCGCTGCGGTAATTGTGGTGCTGCATATTGACCAGCTTTTCCGGCACGAAGGCCCCCGGCACGATCAGTTCACCGGCGTTTTCGGCGTGGATGCCGGCGACATCGGGGATATATTCGGGCTTCAGGAGGTAGATGTACTTGCCGTCCGGCGCGTGGGCGGCCATTTCGCTGTCACCGCCGTCGCTGGAGAAGACCGTGCCGTCGTTCGACAGGTTGAAATGCACGCCCCAGGCGTTGCGGTCCATATTGTACCAGGTGCGTTTGCCGGTCGCGATCTCGTACCCTGCGACCCAAAAGACCTGACCGCGCGGGGTTTGCAGGTCGTACCAGACGGTCTTGCCGTCATGGCTCCACCATTCGTGACCGGCGATTTCCATGTTCATCGTCCGGGTATGCAGCTTCTTTGGCGCGCTGCCGTCGCGGACATTGACCAGCCACAGGCGGTCGACGATGTGCCAGTTGCCTTCGTGGCAATAGAGCAGGAGGTTCGGATCGGTCGGCGAAAATTGCAGGTGGTTGAGCCAGTCGGTCGAGGCGGTAATCGTCTTCTTCTCACCCGTCTTGATGTCGATGGTGAAGATTTCCATCGGGATTTTCTGCACCAGACGGCGGTTGATCTGGATCTCGCGGCCCTCGGCAAAGGTCGCCTTGCGGCCATCGGGCAGGACTTCATCGCCGGGGTCGCGGGTCGTGCCGACGCTGCCCGCGGGGCCTTGCACCGGCGGCGTGTTGTTGACCACGGTGGAGCGCGAACCGGCGAACAGGGTCTCGTCGGCATTGATCGTAGCGATGCCGTAGCCGGGTTCCAGAATGGCGATCTGACGCGATGTGCCGGTGGCGAAATCGTAGGCCATGATGGCGCGCGGGGCGCGTTGGGGTGACGGCTGAGGCGCAGGGGTGGTGGTGCCGGTAGCCGGTTTCGGCGTGTTCAGGCCGGTGCCGGCACCCGTGCCTTGCGACGCGGCACCGCCGCCGAGGCCGGTGGTGTAATAGACATTGCCGGTCCTCGTGCCGACGAATTGCAGGGCGACACGGCCCGGCACGATGACCTTGGTGGCGAAGGTTTTCAGATCCAGCGCCATGATGCCGCTGGGCGAGGAAAACACCATCCACTTGCCGTCGGGCGTGTAGGAATTGACGTTGAAATAGTTGCTTGACGATCCGGCTTCGTCCGAGAGGCGGATGACGCGATGGCCGGTGTCCTTGTCGATCCATTCTTTCGGGATCGTGGCTGGGGCGGGGACGGGCGTGCCTTTGGGTGTAGCATTGGTGATGGCGACGCCCGGCAAACCGGATTCGATGACCGGCACCGGCCCCTTGGTGAAGGATTGCGCGGACGCCATGCCCGTTTGACCGGCGATCAGCACCAAAGACGCGCAGCCAGCGATAAATGATTTGAATTTCATAGGGTCTTCCCGGTGTAGGGCGGCGCCTTTGTGTCAGGCGCGCGCGGTTATTCACCGGTTATACGGCAGGGCAAACGATTTCCGGCGCAAGGTGTCGATCAGGCAGTTCCGGCTTTCAGCCTGAGCAGCCGCGCCTCATAGACGGCGGCCCACTGATCCTTGTCGGCTTCGAAGCGCACGCGCAGTTTCGCTTTGCCCCGCGTCAGGGGCAGCGGCAGGTCGTAGGTCTTCACATTGCGTCCCGGTCCGCGCGGCCCTTCCAGTTTTTCACTGGTCAGAAGCTGCCCGTCGATAAGCAGGCGGAAATCCTTGTTGCGGTCGTTGGCCGAGTAGGACACCTGAAGGACCAGCGGCCCCGGCGTGGTGGCCAGATCGAATTCGAAATAGCCTTTTTGCACGACGCGACCGGGATCGGAGATATGGCTTATCGCCTGGGTGTTGGCGGTGCCCTGAAAGGCGTGGTCGGTTTCGGGCTGCTGTTCGCCGAGGCGGATGACGTCGATCGTCCGCGCCTGCAATTCGCTGCGGGCCTCGGCGGCGGCGAGGTATTTCGGCTCTTCGACAACCCACTCGGCCTGACCGAAGTGGCGGATATAGACCGCTGAGCGATTGTGGCGCTGGGCATAGAACGGCTTGAACATCAGCGCCTTGGGGCGGCTTTGGTCGGCGAGCGTGTAGCTGTGCAACCCGCCGGCCGGGGTCAGGGTCGGTGTGGCGGCATCGGTGACGGCTACGGGGTCGAAGCTGTCGAAGGGCTGGCTGTCCGGGCCGTAATCGGCGGCCAGCACCAGCGGACCGCTTACGAAGGCGATCAGGCGCGGATCGTCCGGGATCGCTTCGACGCGGACCGGCATGGGGAGTTTGAGGTCCACGCGGTCGCCGGATTTGAGCCCGGTCAGGATGAGATAACCCCCGTCACGTTTGCCCGCGGCTTTGCCATTGACGGTCACGGTCGCCGCCGTCGCCCAGCCGGGGACGCGCAAGGCCAGTTCCCTGGGCGCCTTGCGCACGGTGATCGTCACTGTGTCGCCGTGCGGGAAGGCGGTATCCATATCGAGCTTCGCCTCCGACGCGTCGAGCGTCGAGGCGTAGTAGAGGTTGACGATGGTCCGGTTGCCGCGTTTCCAGTAGATGCTTTCGCCGTGTTTGGCGTGGCTTTCCATACCCGAACCGACGCAGCACCAGAAGTCTTCGGTCGGATTGGAATAGACCCGGCGAAACGACGGCATCAGGGGCGTGAAATAGATGAACATGCCCGTTTGCGGGTCCTGCTGCGCCATGATGTGGTTGAGGTGGGCGCGCTCGAAATAGTCGAAATAGGCCGCGTCGCCGCTCCAGCCGTAAAGGTGCCGCGTCAGGCGCAACATGTTGTAGCTGTTGCAGCATTCGCAGGTTTGTTGCCCCAGTCGCGCCGACAACTGCTTGGGCTTGCCGAAATGCTCGTATTCGGAATTGCCGCCGATGGCGTAGGAGTGGTCTTTCGTCACCGTCTCGAAGAAAAACAGCGCCGTTTTGGCGTCCGCCTGATTTTGCGTCAGTTCGTAAAGGCGCGCCGAGCCGACGATCTTGGGGATCTGGGTATTGGCGTGCTTGCCGGCCAGGTCGTCGCGCCCTTCGGCTAAAGCGTCGACGATGGCCTTGTGGCGCAGCCGCTCGGCGAGGCTCTTCCACCGGGCGGCCCCGGTCAATGCATAGAGTTCCGCATAGGATTCGGTGATCCCACCGTGCTCGGCCCGCAGGATCTCCTGCACCTGCGCGTCGCTGAGGCCTTCGATGATGGTGCCGAAATAGTCGCCCAGCCCCTGCGCCACGCTCAGGCCATCGGCGAGGCCCGCGTGCAGGTGCGCGTCGAGCGCCCCGGCGAACACCTTATGGTAGGTATAGACCGGCACCCAGCCGCCGTTGAGATCGAAGCCCTTGGTGCGGATATCGCCCTTGCGGATTTCCTCGAAAACGACCTTGCCATCGACCTCCTTGCCATCGCGGGTTACCGTCGTGCCGCCCGCATAGCCGTCGCCATGCTTTGCCTGAATGGTTTTGAGTTCGGCGAGGATATAGGCGGCGCGTTCGCGGAAACGCACATCGCCGGTCTGGGCGTAGATCAGCGACAGCGCCGACAGATAGTGGCCGAGGCTGTGACCTGCGATGCCGCGCGCTTCCCAGCCGCCATAGACCTTGCCCTTGGGGTCGAGGCCCGCTCCGGCGCGAAAATTATGCAGGAAACGATCGGACTCCAGCGACAGGAGGTAACGCTGATTGGCCTCGATCGCCGTCAGGAAGGGCGAGGGTTTCAGGCGCACCTGACGCAGAGGATAGGATGCGGTCGTCAGGGGGGCGGGTGTCGCTTTGGCCTGCGCTGCCGTTTGGGCCGCAAGGCCGACCGTGGTCATGGCGCCCATGAGCGCGCGTCGCGAAAAAGTCTGCATCGTTTCCTGCCTTGTTATGGCTTTTCTTTTAAATTCATATTTTGTCTGAGTAAATTAAAATGTCGAGGCTCGCAGAGCGTCTTGAATATTGCCTGAAGGGTACAAACCGCCTAAGATCGGTCCATGCTGAGAAAACTGAGCGCCATTGTCGGGCTTATGATCTTCGTCCTTGCGACGCTGAGCACACCGGCTGTGGCGCGTTCTCTGGCGCGTTCGGAAATGGACATGATACGCGGACACGTCGCAGACATGCCGTGTCATACCAGCATGGATACGAGCCTCGACCACAAGACGGATAGGACGTCTCACGACACCCCTTGCGACACAGGCTGCAAATGCCCCGTCAGCCATTGCGCGGTTCACGGCGTGAATGGTGTCGAGCCGTATAGACCCGTCGAGTATCACCCGGCGGCCTCGCGTCCGTCGATCGTCCGTCGTCTGTCGTCGCATAGCCCCGAAAGCCTGATCCGCCCACCCCGTCTGAGCGCCTGACACCCGAATTGCGTCCGTCAGGGCGTTCAAAGCGATATGTCGAAAAGTGTGAGCGGTTTTCGACGACTATATCGCGACAAGACAGGTTGGCTTTTCAGGACAATTGAACATGAAATCAGCTCTTTTTGCAGGGCTTATCCTGTGCTGGGCGGCGATAGCTTCGCCCGTGCAGGCGCAAACCCTGCCCCCCGCACAAAACCCGGTCAGGGAATACAGCCTGACCATCGACCGCCAGCCCGTGGCCATCGGGGGCAAACCGGTCAGCAAGATCACCGTCAACGGCACGATCCCCGGTCCCGTCCTGCGCTTTACGGAAGGCGACGAGGCCGTCATCCACGTCACCAACGCCATGAAAGGCGAGGCGACCTCGATCCACTGGCACGGCCTTCTGCTGCCGGGTCTGATGGACGGCGCGCCGGGATTCAATGGCTTCAAAGGCATCGCACCGGGCGAAACCTTCACCTACCGCTTTAAAATCCGTCAGTCCGGCACCTACTGGTATCATGCCCATACTCTGGGTCAGGAGGCCGACGGCCTCTATGCCGGGATCGTCATCGATCCCGTCGCGCCCGACCCCATAAAGGCCGACCGCGACTATGTGGTGCTGCTGTCCGATTATCATCAGGACGGCGCCGAGCGCATTCTAGGCAATCTGAAAACATCTTCCGAGTACTACCAGTATAACCGCCGCACGGTGGGCGATTTCGTCAGGGATGCGCGTACTCAGGGTATCGGCAAGGCGCTGAGGACCGCAAAGGACTGGGGCCGGATGCGCATGCTGCCGACGGATTTGTCGGATGTGACAGGCTATCGATTCCTGATCAACGGTATGGATCAGAGCTGGACTGGGCTGTTCCGGTCGGGCGAGCGCGTGCGGCTGCGCTTTATCAATGCCTCGGCCATGACGATGTACGATGTGCGCATTCCGGGCCTGAAAATGACGGTGGTCGCCGCCGACGGTCAGCCGGTGCAGCCGGTCGAGGTCGACGAATTCCGCTTCGGCAATGCCGAGACCTACGACGTCATCGTCACGCCAGAAGAGGACAGAGCCTATACCATCGCCGCAGAAGCGCTGGACCGCACGGGCTTCGCGCTCGGTACGCTGGCCTCGCGTGAGGGTATGACCGGCGAAAAGCCTGCGCCACGATCGCGCGCGGTCCTCAGCATGGGCGACATGAATATGGAGCTCATGATGCGCGACGACCCCTATATGGATATGAGCGACATGGACCTGACCAGCGGCTGGGCAAAGACCGGTGCGCCGGAAGGGGCGAAGGTTCTGGCCTATGGCGACCTCAAAAGCCTGACGCCGCAACCCGACCTGCGCGAGCCGACGCGCGAGATCGAGGTGCGGCTGGGCGGCAATATGGAGCGCTATATCTGGACGATCACCGCGCTCAAACAGCAAAGCGGTAGCGCAAGTAAAAGCAAGGTGTTCGATCCGAAGGATGGGTTTACGCTGGGCTGGAACGAGCGCGTGCGCCTGACCTACGTCAACGAAACCATGATGGCGCATCCGATCCATCTGCACGGCATGTTCACCCAGCTTGAGAACGGGCAGGCGGCGGCCGAGCGCCCCAACAAGCACACCGTCATCGTCCCGCCGGGGCAAAGCGTGTCGGTTCTGCTGACGGCGAACGAAGCCGGCGACTGGCCGTTCCATTGCCACCTGCTGTTCCATATGGCGTCAGGCATGATGACCACGGTCACCGTCGCCGCACCCGATGCCGATTTGACACCGCCGGAGTCTGCGAAGGCCAAAGATCAGGGGGCGCACCATGACCATCATTAAAGGCGCCGCGCTTCTGGCGCTGTTGATGCCGGTCGTGGCCCATGCGCAGGATCGCGCGCACGACCATACCGGCACGATCTATCACGCCGTGCGGCTGGAGACCGGTATTGCGCGGCACGACGGTCAGGATGTCGGGCAATGGGATATCGATGGCTGGGTGGGGGGCGACCGGCACAAGTTGTGGGTCAAGGGCGAGGGCGAGGACAGGAACGGCGACCTGTCGCTGCTCTACAGCCGCAATGTCGCGACCTTCTGGGACGCCCAGATCGGGGTGCGACAGGATTTCGGCGACAGCGATCACGCCTATCTCAGCGCCGGGATCAACGGACTGGCACCCTATTTCTTTGAAACCGAGGCGCGGGTCTTCCTCCGCGACGATGGGGCGATCAGCGCGCGGTTGCGGCAATCCAACGAGTGGCTTCTGACCAACCGCCTGATCGCCGAACCGTCGCTGGCGATCGATTATAACGCCCGCGAAGACCGCGCTCTGGGCCTCGGCACGGGCCTGACCCAGGCAGAGGTGGCGATTCAGGTGCGTTATGAGTTCAGTCGCCGTTTCGCGCCCTATGTCGAACTTCGCCATGCGCAAAAGCTCGGTTCGACGCGGGACATGGCGGAGAGTAAGGGAGAGGAGCCTTCGGAGAACAGGGTGAGCGTCGGCATTCGCTGGCTGTTCTAAGTCGATGCCGTAGCGGCACCGACTTGCCAAGATCACCTATATCCGCGATAGGAGGCGGATTATGACTGACACCCCACCGCACACCTTCAGTGTGGCGCCCATGATGGATTGGACCGACCGTCATTGTCGGGCTTTTCACCGCACCCTGACGCGCCACGCTTTGCTTTATACAGAGATGGTGACCTCGCGCGCCATCATCCACGGCGATCAGGATAAGCTGCTGGGCTTTTCCGAGGTCGAGCACCCCGTCGCCCTGCAACTGGGCGGGTCCGATCCGGATGAGTTGGCGGCCTGTGCCAGGATCGCCGAGGCGCGTGGCTACGACGAGGTCAATCTCAACTGCGGCTGCCCGTCCGATCGTGTACAGTCCGGCAGCTTCGGCGCGTGCCTGATGCGCGAACCTCAGCTTGTCGCCGATTGTATGCAGGCGATGGGAGAAGCGACGCGCCTGCCGGTGACCGTGAAATGCCGTATCGGGGTCGATGATCAGGACGAGCAGCTGGCCCTGTTCGCACTGGTCGAGGCCTGTGCCAGGGCGGGGGTGAACACCTTCATCGTCCATGCGCGCAAGGCGTGGCTGAAAGGCCTGTCGCCCAAGGAAAACCGCGACATCCCGCCGCTGAACTACGACCTGGTTTATGCGCTGAAGCGGGCTTATCCCGACCTGACGATTTCGATCAATGGCGGCATCGGGACGCTGGAGGCCGCGCAAGGCCATCTGAGCCACGTCGATGGCGTCATGCTGGGCCGAGTAGCCTATCACGAACCGGCGCTGCTGGGGCAGGTCGATCGCCTGTTCTTCGGGGCGGAGGCGGACGTGACGCCGTTCGAGGCGCTGGCGGCCTATCGCCCTTACATGGCGCAGCAGCTTGGGGTCGGAGTGCATCTGCCGGCGATCACGCGGCACATGCTGGGCCTGATGCACGGCTTGCCAGGGGCGCGGGCCTTCCGCCGTATCCTGACGGTGGAGTCGATCCGTCCGGGCGCGGGGATCGAGGTGCTGGACGAGGCCGAGGCTGCCGTCCACGAGGCGATGAACGCCGCCAGTGCAAGGCGTGAAGCCTATGCAGAAAGTTTACGGGTGTAAGATCAGGCTGCGCGGCGTGGCCTCGAAGCGGCTCAGACGGCCGAGATAGCTCATGCCGAGCAGCGAGGTCGAAAGGCCCTGCGGGATGACCAGGGCCTCAACCTTTTCCATGCGGCTCTGACCGACGCCCATGCTGTCGATCACCACGCGGGCGGCAAACGTCTTGCCGCTGGCGGTCGAGACTTCCTGATCGTAGGACAAGGCCTTGAGGTCGATGCCCATGCGGCGGGCGTCCTCCGGCGTCAGGGCAACGACCGAAGCGCCGGTATCGACGAGAAATTTCACGACAGTGGTATTGACGCGCGCTTCGGCCCAGAAATGGCCGTCGGCCGCCTTGGGGATGGCAGTGATGCCGCCGCTTGGGGTCGCCGATGTGGTGAAGGCGGCGGCGCTGGTCTGAACCATGGTGAAGGTGTCCGCCGCGCTTTGTTTCACGAAGCCGTCGTTTTTCGCGACGATCAGGCCGGTGGCCACGGCGCTTGATACAGCGCAGGCGAGGATAAAGGCGGACTTCAACATGGTACTTTCGGACACCCGGAGCGCAATTCTTGCTTGGGATGAGCCTAACCGCATAAGGTTGTTTTAGTGTGAATCGTTAAAATGAGACGTATTCGGACTATTTTGATTTAAAAATTTCATTTGCATTAAAAATTTAAATGAATTAAATCAATAAATTAATGATTATAATGTAAAATTTATAGTCTGTTATCGGATTAATTCTTGTCATATTTTTAAAATGTGCGACATTGGTATCCGACGCGGCGACAGCTGAGAGATGTGCAATCCCCCTTAAAAGGCTGACCTTCTGAGAGTTTGCGACGCGTCTTCTTATTCATCTGATGGAAAAGGAGACGCACTGATGAATGACACTGAAAAGAAACAACACGCAATGACGTCCTTCGCCCTGTTCGGGGGCGTGTTTCTGGGCGGCAAACCGAAGGACCAGCGGGTGATCAGCCGCCCGCAGGACTTCCGCCCCTTCGACAAGAAGTAGGCGAGCATGAAAAAAGCCCCGTGGTCGAACCACGGGGCTTTTTCTATTTATCGGCTCAAGCCGCCATTGAAGCGGCGGCCAAGGTGGCATAGCCACCGCCCGGCGAGGGACTAAATCTAGTTCGAGGCCAGCTTCACGCCCGCCTTGGCTTCGGCGGCGGCCATGTTCGGCGACGCCTTGGTGATCTTCACCGACGGCGACGACCCACCGGCGCCGAAACGGGCCGAGCCCTCGACCCAGTACAGGCCGTCCGTGCTGAGGAAGTTGTATTTGAATTCGATGATGTAGGTGCCGGCGCGGTTTTCGCAGCTCGACAGATTGACCATCTGCTTGCCGGTCACGGGGACGACCTTCGATACGGCGGTCTTGGCGATACCGGCGGCCAGCGTACCGGCTTCGCCCTGCTGGGTGTCATCGCATTCGGCGGCAAAGGTTTGGGTGCCCAGCGCGCCAAGGCCGGCGACGAGGGCGATCATGAGGGTTTTGTGTTTCATCTCTGTAGCTCCTTGATTTCTTCAGGATGGCTTCACTCTAAACAGGAATGAATAATTCTGAGTTAAATCAAGGCTTACGCTTTATTTACCGTCCTTAATTCCCGATTTCGGAAAACGTTATTACGTAAGGACCCAAGTCTTAACGGCCAAAACGCCGTGGAAAATTATTTTAAAAAAATATCGAAAAACAAAAAGGATTGTGCCGGAAGGCCTGCGGTCAGGCCCTCCGGCAACTGAGACAGCTTATTTCGCCGCCAGCTTGATGCCGGCCTTGGCGGTGGCGTCGGCCAGGTTCGGGCTCATCTTCTTCAGCTTGATTTCGCTGAGGTTGGCGCCCTGCATACGGGCATTGCCTTCGACCCAGTACAGGCCGTCCGCGCCCAGAAAGTTGAACTTGAATTCGGCATAGATGCCGCCGGGTGCGGTTTCGCACATGCTCAGATTGACCATCTGCTTGCCTTCGATGGCGACGGCCTTCGAGACGGCGGTAGCGGCGGCGGCGGAAATCGCCTTGCCTGTAGCGGCTTCTTCAGACCCGCTGCATTCGGCGAAAGCCGGTACGGCCAGGGCAGACAAGACAAAGGCGGAAATGAGGGCGCTTTTGAACACTGTAGACTCTTTCTGAATGTAAATCAGGGCTTTGGCCCCGTTAAGGATGTTCACCGCCTTTTTCGGCAGCTCACTCCTGAATACATATGTCTGCTTAATTCCGAGTGAATCATCACACGTTTCAGACGAGAATCTACAGGCATGACCGGATGGGACGCGGGGCGTTAACCCACCCGGTCAGGCGCAGCAGATTTAGTTCGACGCGAGCTTGACACCCGACTTGGCCGAGGCGTCGGCCAGGTTCGGGCTCAGGCGCTTCAGCTTCAGTTCGCTGACGGCGCCGCCCTTGACGCGGGCCGAGCCTTCGACCCAGTACAGACCACCGGCACCGAGGAAATTGTACTTGAATTCGGCAAAGGCGCCGCCACCGGCGGCTTCGCAGGTGTTGATGCTGACCATCTGCTTGCCTTCGACCGGCACGGCCTTGGCGACAGCGGCGGCGGTGGCCGAAGCGATGGCCTTACCCGTGGCGGCTTCCTGGGCTTCGTCACATTCGGCAAAGGCCGGGGCGGCGAAAGCGGCAAAGGCGGCGACGGCGAGGAGGGGGAGGCACTTGGACAAGGTATAACTCTTTCTGAATATATCGGGACATTCGGTCCCGGCGGGAGGTCTCTGACAGTGTTGTCGTGCGGTATTATCTGACGACATGAAACGGTTTTACAGCAAGAGTATTTAATTTCACGTGAATCTATTGTGCAGTGCGGTTGTGTTTTGAAAAATTTTTCACAGATAATATATTTAAGGTCCGTTAAGACTAATAATTGTCTTTTAATCCGTTTTTAAGCTTGGTCTTCAAGACAATGGATTGGCGGCAGACCATGAAAAAAGCCCTCCGGCAGATACCGGAGGGCTTTTTTGTCGTGAGTTGCCTGTAGGGCCGTACAGGCTTTGAGCAGATGCTTTAGGCGGCCGTCAGTTCCGACAGGAAGCGACGGATGTTCTCGCTCATGGCTTCGGTGCGTTGCGTCAGCTGACGCGCGGCGCCGAGCATCTCGGTCGAGGCCTTTTCGGTGTCGGCGGCAGAGGCCGACAGCTGCGAGACCGACGAAGACGCGGTGGTGGTGCCGTCCGAGGCTTCGTTGACGTTACGGGCGATTTCGTTGGTCGCGTCGCCTTGCTGATGGACCGAGTCGGCGATGGACGAGGCGATCTCGTTCATGTGCTTGATCGTCGCGCCGATGCCGCGGATGGCGGCGACGCCGTTTTGCGCCGCGGACTGGATGTCCTTGATGCGATCGCGGATTTCGTCGGTCGCCTTGGCGGTTTGCTGGGCCAGCGACTTCACTTCCGAGGCGACGACCGCGAAGCCCTTGCCCGCTTCACCGGCACGTGCCGATTCGATCGTGGCGTTGAGCGCCAGCAGGTTGGTTTGCTGAGCAATCGCGTTGATCAGGTCGACGACTTCGCCGATCTGGTCGGCGGCGCGGCTGAGTTCGACCATCGACTCGTTGGTCTTGTCGGCTTCCGACACGGCTTCGGCGGCGATTTCCACCGAGCGGACGGCCTGGTCGCCGATGACGCCGATCGAGGCGGACAGTTCGGTCGTCGCCGAGGCCACGTTCTGAACGTTGTCGGCCGAGTTGCGGATCGAAGACACGGCCTGTTGCGAGCGGCGTTCGTTCTCACCGGCGATGGTCAGAAGCGTGCGGCCGTTGGCGTCGAGGTCGGAGGCTGCGGCCGACAGGGCGTCGAGCATGTCCTGGGCTTCGTGGCGGAAGCGTTCGGCCAGTTCGCCCATCTGACGGGTGCGCTCTTCGCGGGTCTTCATGGTGGCGGCTTCGATTTCGGCGAGGCGCTGCTTTTCTTCGGCATTGGCCTTGAAGACGTTGAGGCTGTCGACGACGGACTTCAGTTCGTCACCGCGCGTCAGGGCCTGAATATCGACATGCAGGTTGCCGTTGGCCAGTTCCTCGGTCGTCTTGGCGATACGGTTGATACCGGTCACCGTGGTGCGCGAGAAGAAGTAGGCGATACCGCAGGAGAGGGCGGCCATGATCACGGCGAAGATCGTCAGCATCGACACACCGGCGGTCTGAGCGGCCTTGGCGGCTTCGGCGTCGGCCTTGGCGGCGGCGACCTGACCGTCGATGATCTTGTCGGAGATCTTCGACATCTTGGCGTAGCCTTCGTCGAACTGCGACATCAGGGGGGCGACCGACGGGAAATCGACGGTCATGACCGAACCGGCGAATTCGACGGCTTCCTTATAGGTCTTCACTTCCTTGCCGAGCGCTTCGAGGTCTTTCTTCTTCTCGGCGTCGGTGGTCTTGCCCGCCATGTCCTTGATCTGGGTCTCGATCTTGGCGAGGTCCTGCGTCACCAGCGACACGCGCTGTTCGCCATTGGTGGCGGTGCCGGAGGCCTGCGCCGTCAGGGCGCCGAAGAACTGGCCGTTGGCTTCCTTGATCGCCGACTTGATGTCGCCCATTTCCTGCACGTTGCGCAGGCTGACATTGTTGATGGTGTCGATGGCCTTGCCCTGCGTGTTCATGGTCACGACGGCGCCACCGGCCAACGCCACGATCAGCGCCGTGGCGACCGCCGCCGGCGTCATGAATTTCAAGGTAAACGACCAGTTTGCGATACTGATCTTGCCGCCGTTGGCGGATTTGGACTTTGTCATCTTGGCCCCTGACACTGAGTTACGTCGTCACGCCCTTGGGAAAGCCATTTCCAGCCGGAACGTGCATTAAGGTTAACAGGGCCGCAAGCGCATGATTTTGCAGACAAAGCGCGAATCATCGTTCACTCGGAGACCCCGATTGAGCCTCAAGGTGTCAGAACATAGTTGTTGAATTCCTAACAAACGCGCCCGATTTTTGACGAAATGGGAAAAATTTCAGGCGTTTGGTGCGGTCGCGATATTATTCGCTGAAAACCGCTGACACTTTTGGGCATATCGCTCCAAGCATCGTTACGTACAGAAAACCCCCGGCGCAGGTCCGGGGGTTGTGTATATGGCTTTAATATAAAGCCCTAGTTCTTGATCGGGGCGACCGTCGGCTTGGTGCGCAGGGCCTGAGCGATCTGGTGGGCCTCGTCGCCCTTGATCGTCGTTTCCAGCGCCACGACCTTGGTCGCGGTGATGTCTTTGGCCGCGTCCTTGATCGTGTCCTTGGTAGCGGTGTCGGTGGTGGCCGGTGTATCCGAGGCCTGAACCTTTTCGACGGGCGCGTCGCGCTCGACCGGAGCGTCCGACGGGCGGACATTGTCGGCGCTCAGGGCCGTCGAACCGCGACCGCGGAACTGATAGAAGACGTGGCTGCCGATGGTGGCGGTACGGTCCATACGCGGTGCCCAGTCGGGCGAGACGCTGAGGACGTGGAAGTGGGTCGAGCCGCCGACCGATTTCATGACATAGCCGTCCAGCGCGTCTTCGGCGACGCCACGGGCGCGCTTCCAGGCCCAGCCTTCGACGCGGTTGGCCATGATGCCGTTGCAGGTGAAGCTGAACTGGCATCCGGTACGCTTGACGGCACCCTGATAGACGACGTTGCAGATCGTCTTGGGGTAGCCCGGATGACGGACGCGGTTGAGAATGACCTGCGCCACGGCGCGTTGACCGGCGTCGGTTTCACCGCGCGCTTCGTAATAGACGGCCTGGGTCAGGCAATCGAGGTCCGAGGCCGAGCGGTTTTTCATCTCGAACGGCGTGACCGGATTGGCCTTGGCGAACGGATTATGGCGCATCAAACCGAGGTCGATACCGGCGCGGGCCACAGGCGCTTCGGCCGATTTGGCCTTGCGCGCTTCAACGGGCTTCATCAGCGAGGCAAACAGGCTGGAGCGCTGGGCGTCCTGACGGATGCGCATGGTCGCAACGGGCGAGGTGTAGGATTCGTGGCGCATGACCAGCGCGATGGCGCGGCGGTCGAGGTCGTCCTGCGTGGCGGCGATACGTTGCGCACCGTTCAGGCTGCGGAAATGGTCGGCGCCGTAGGAATGGTCGTTGACGCTCAGCAGGCTTTGCGCCTGTTCGCGCAGTTGCGCATCGCGCGTCAGGCTGCCGCCGAGCCAGACGGCCCCGACGGCGGCGCCCAGCATCAGGCCCGAACCGCCGGCGGCGGTCAGAAGGCGCATCTGGCGGCGCGAAAGATTCAATGAAAGACCCAAGGGAGTCTTGTCCTCAGTGACGAGAGCGCTCGGCTCCCCGACAGAGTGCAACGGGTGCGGAACACCCTGTGCGACGGCCCGTCTTATAGCGACAAATATGGCGAAAATGTGTTAAATGACGGTTAAGGTAAAAGTTCGGTTAGTTTATGGAGGGGTTTATCGGGGGTTTACTTAACGTCGCATCAATTCTGCATAAAGATAATTGCGGTTATATTTATCATTTTTGCCAAGTAAAATGTGTGATGATTGAACAGTTTTATCTTGGGCTATTCAAACGAGACGTCTGGCGTATATTTTGAATTACAATTTAGTCAAGCTTATTGAAGGGAAGGCCAAGTGCAGATTCGGGATCGCTGATGTATCGAACGTCGGTATGCGAAATCGGCATCGGCAAGGCACTGGATTCGCATGTGAATCGCCTGATGGGGGAGTGTGCTGAAATCTTGCTGACGGATTCGGGCGTTTATGGGGTTTTTATGAAGGGGAGGGCATAAAAGGCCGATGCCGCCCCTTTTCTTTTTTTTATGGCGCGCTATCTTATGTTCATGACATGTTCCCATCTTGCCCGCCTCATTCGCGGTGATTCCGTGACCCGTGCCGCCGAATCTGGCGGGGCGCAGGATTTTCCGCCCGCCTTGTGGAGCCCGCACCGGCCCGAACGGCCGGAAAAATCCGAGGGTGGACGCAAGTTCGTCCTGCATTCGGCCTATGAACCGGCGGGCGATCAACCGGCGGCGATCGCCGAACTGGTGGCGGGGATCGAAGCGCGCGAGCACGATCAGGTGCTGCTGGGGGTTACCGGCTCCGGCAAGACCTTCACCATGGCCAAGATCATCGAGGCGACCCAGCGTCCGGCGCTGATCCTGGCGCATAACAAGACGCTGGCGGCGCAGCTCTATAGTGAGTTCAAGGCCTTCTTTCCGGAAAACGCGGTCGAGTATTTCGTTTCCTACTACGACTACTACCAGCCCGAAGCCTATGTGCCGCGCACCGACACCTATATAGAGAAGGACTCGTCGATCAACGAACAGATCGACCGGATGCGCCATTCGGCCACGCGCGCCATTCTGGAGCGCGACGACGTGATCATCGTCGCCTCGGTGTCTTGCATCTACGGTATCGGTTCGGTCGAAACCTATACGGCCATGACTTTCGAGCTTAAGGTGGGGCAGACCATCGACGAAGCGCAGTTGCGCGCCGACCTCGTGGCCCTGCAATATAAGCGCAACGACGCAGCCTTTGAGCGCGGGACCTTCCGCCGCCGGGGCGACGTCATCGAAATCTTCCCCGCCCACTATGAAGACCGGGCGTGGCGCGTCTCGCTTTTCGGTGACGAGATCGAGGCCCTGACCGAGTTCGATCCGCTGACCGGCAAGAAGACGGCGGATTTGAAAGACCTCAAGGTCTATGCCGCCAGCCACTATGTGACGCCGCGCCCGACGCTGCGTCAGGCTATCGACCGCATCAAGGCCGAACTCAAGCTGCGCCTTCAGCAACTGCACGCCGAGGGCAAACTTTTGGAGGCGCAGCGCCTTGAGCAGCGTACGACCTTCGACCTCGAGATGATGGAAGCGACCGGGGCCTGCGCCGGGATCGAAAACTATTCGCGTTACCTGACGGGGCGCAATGCCGGCGATCCGCCGCCGACCTTCTTCGAATACCTGCCGGAAAACGCGCTTCTGTTCGCCGACGAAAGCCACGTCACCGTGCCGCAGATCGGCGGCATGTACCGCGGCGACTTTGCGCGCAAATCGGTGCTGGCCGAATATGGATTCCGTCTGCCGTCGTGCATGGACAATCGCCCGCTCAAGTTCGAGGAATGGGACGCCATGCGGCCCCAGACCGTCTCGGTGTCGGCGACGCCCGGACCGTGGGAAATGACCCAGACCTCGGGCGTGTTTACCGAGCAGGTCATCCGCCCGACCGGCCTGATCGATCCGCCGGTCGAAATCCGCCCGGTGTCGAAGGACGGCGCCAATCAGGTCGACGACGTCATTGCCGAGGTACGCGAGGTGGCCAAGCACGGTTATCGCTCGCTGGTTACCGTCCTGACCAAGAAGATGGCCGAAAACCTGACCGACTATATGCACGAGCAGGGCATCCGCGTACGCTACATGCACTCCGATATCGAGACCCTGGAGCGGATCGAGATCATTCGCGACCTGCGGCTGGGGGCGTTCGACGTGCTGATCGGGATCAACCTGCTGCGCGAGGGGCTGGATATCCCCGAATGTGGCTTCGTGGCCATACTCGATGCCGATAAGGAAGGCTTCCTGCGCTCTGAAACCTCGCTGATCCAGACCATCGGTCGGGCGGCGCGTAACGTCGATGGCCGCGTTATCCTCTATGCCGACAAGATGACCGGGTCGATGGAGCGGGCGCTGGCGGAGACCACGCGGCGCCGGGAAAAGCAATTGGCCTATAATCTTGAGCACGGCATCACGCCGGAATCGGTCAAACGCGGCATCAGCGATATCCTCGACAGTCCATACGAAAAAGCCGATCGCGTTCAGGTGCCGCTGGGTGTGGCGGGCAAGGACTCGAAGCCATTTCTGGGCTCGAACTTTCAGGCGACGCTCAAGGATCTGGAGACGCGGATGCGCGAGGCGGCCTCCAATCTGGAGTTCGAGGAGGCGGCCCGTCTGCGCGACGAGGTCAAGCGGCTCAAGCTGCTCGATCTGGAGTTTGCCCGCGAGATGATCGGTGGCGATCCAGAAACCTGAGATGCAAATGCCGATCATCTCAAAACTTAAGATGCGATGATTACCGGGGGACAGGAAAGTTAAGCTGTCGGACGACTGAGGCCTATTCGTCACGCCCCTGTTACGAAAATGTGCCAATTTGAGGCATCGCCCCTTACATTCCGCTGGATTTTTAGCGCAAATTGCCGCACCTTTATGGCCTGTCCTGTGCATAAGTCAGGCGTGGAAGCCCTGACTGTATCAAAGCGGATCGCCGTGCGTTTGCGGTAATCATTGGTCGTACGGGGCGCGTATATCGGTCGGGGTGGTTATATGCGTAGAACAAGATTGAATGTCGTGCCGCCGTCGTCGAAGGACGCGCAAACAGAGATGCCGACGCCGGCTATCGAAGGCATCGTCAACGAAGCGATCAATGTGGTGCCGGTCAATCTGCACCCGCATTCGCCGTTGCAAAATCTGGTCGATGCGACGACCAGCGCCCGCGAAAGCCGCACGCACCGCGTTCGCCGTCTTCAGGAAGAGGCAAAATCGCTGGCGCGCGAGCAGATTGCCGAGCTTGAAGTGCTTCTCGACGCCACGGCCAAGATGGCCAATGAGATCGCCGAAGGCGGTGAGGCCTACCCGGTCGGCGCCCGTGAACTGAGCCGCCGTCTGGCCGACGAATTGCCGCGCACCCTGCAAACCCTGCGCATCGTGACCAAAAAGTCGCTCTGACGTCTGTCCCGATCAATTATCGACTCGCTTGTTGGGCGTTTTCCTCTACTATTTTTGCGTTGCCCACGTGTACGTAAGGGGCGACCAAAGCCGGTGAGGAAACGTCAGATGCCCAGAAACCCTCTTAATCATCGTTGGTTTCTCTATGCCGCGCCTGTTGTCGCGGGCCTGTCGCTGCTGACCGCCTGCGGTAAAAAGGAAAAAGCGCCGGAGCCCGAAGCCACGCCTGCTGCTGCGGTGGTCGAAGCACCGCCCAAGCCTATGGACGTCCTGCCGCTGCGCAAACCTGGCCTGTGGGACATGACCATGAGCGAAGAGGGTTCGGAGTCTCAGGCCCAGACCATGCAGATTTGCATCGATGCGGCGACGGAAAAGCAACTGGGGATTACCGGCACCGACCTGAACGGCGATCGTTGTCAGAAAAACACGGTCAGTCACCTTGAAGATGGCTCGTGGGGCATTCTGGCCGAGTGCAATATGGGTACCGGCGGGATGATGGAAATCTCGGGTAAGATCGTCGGCGACTATACCAGCAACTACACCATGACCCTGCGTTCGCAAACCACCGGTGCGGCCGTGCCGCACATGAACCGCGTGGTCAATATGACGATCCTGTCGAAGCGTCTGGGGGCGTGCAAGGCCGAACAAAAGCCGGGTGACGTGATCCTGCCGGGGGATGTGACCTTCAACCTGTTCGATATGGCGGGGAAAGAGCCGGGGCAGTAGTAGGTGCTTCAATACTCCCCCCACTTGTGGCGGAGATGTCACGAAGTGACAGTGGGGGGCCTTATTAAGAAATACGCCTAAGGTGTTTGCGGGACCTATGTAAGGCCCCCCACCTTCATTTTCGCTATCGCTCAAATGCCTCCTCCCCCGCGTGGCGGGGGAGTATTAAAAGGCTTAAACCAACCAGCTTTTCGGGTGAGGATACGCACGCTTGTGGAAGATGTGGTTAAAGCCCACCGTGCAGCGACCGACGATCCACAGGAACAGTAGAAACGCCACGATCAGGACAACGCTGCCCAGGACCATGCTATGCATGACCGGCGTTGGGAGCAGAAGCGCGATCGGTATGAAGACGGCGATGCCGATCCAGAACGTGCGCTTCTGAAATGCGTAATGCGACTTCAGCCAGTCGGGCGCATCGTCCTGAAACAGGTAGATCAGGGTTATGGCCAGCACGCCCGTGACGCCGCCGATCATCATGCAGAACAGTAGCAGATAGTTGATGACCGGCACGATACGCTTGTCACTGATTTTTTCGCGGGCCGGGGCGGGGGTGTTGGCGGTCATCGTTTCCTGATCAAGGTTCGGGGGTAAGTTCTGGCACCAGAAGGTGCACGTCCGTCACGCCTATATCAAGGCCCATCTGCGTGAAAAGCGTGGTGATCTGGCCACGGTGGTGAGTCTGATGATTGAAAACATGGCTCAGCGTCAGACCGAGCGCCTTGGTGTGGGTTTCGCCATTGGCGCGGCTATAGGTAAAGGCCGAGGCGATGTCCTCTTCACTTAAGGAGTCGATATAGGCGATGATCAGTTCATCCAAAGCTCTGCGCGGGGCGGCGTAGGACTGAAAATCGTCATAGAGCACGTCGGTCAGGCCCGCGGGTTTCGGCAGGTCAAGCACCGGCAGCAGCAGATGGCCGCTGGCGTGTTTGGTCATCCGCGTCATCCAGATGATGTCGGCGACGATCAGGTGGTTGAGCGTGTTCCACACCGAACCGAAAAAGCTGCCGCGATCTTCGGTGAAATCGCGCTCCGGATGATCGGCCATCAGGGTCAGCATCTTGCCGTTCATCCACTGATTATAGCGCGCCATCAGGGCCAGATGCGCCTTATAACCGAGGGGTTCCGTCATTTCGCGAAGACCACGACGCAGCCGGAACGGTCGGCGTCTTTCAACGCTTCGGGTTTGGAAATCCGAATGCGGACTTCGAGGGCCTGCGGCAGGTCCAGCACGGCGCGGGCGAGGTCTTCGGCGAGGGTTTCGACCAGCTTGATATGGCCGACGGCGATAATCTCGCGCGCCAGATTACCCACCATCTCGTAGTTCAGCGTGTCTTTCAGGCCCTTGATCTCGTGCAGGCCGACGGTAATGTCGGCGTCGATGATCAGAGGCTGGGTGCGGCCATGCTCATAGTCATAAATGCCGATGGCGGCCTCGACCTTCAGGCCCTCGACAAAGACGTGGCGGGATTTCAGGTACATGTGTCGCCCTTCGGTCGCGCCCATTGCTCCGGCGTCAGGAGGTCGTTGAGGCTCATATCGGGCCGATGGCACCACTCGGCCAGACGTGGCGCTCCGATCAGATCGTCCGGGGTGAGGATGACGCTGTTGGTCGGGGTTTCCTCGATTTCGAAGCGCACGCACTCGAAATCCGGCACGTGCGCGGTGAGGATGGCGTTGAGCTTGTAATAGAGCGCCAGCGCCACGGCTTCGGTCGTCGGGTCGCCGGAAATGATCAACAGACGCGGCAGGAGGTCCGGCTCGTGCGCGCGGAAAAAGCCGATCATCGGGTCGTCGTGGCCGAGCTGAAACGCATGATCGAGCGCGTCATCGACGAAGCGGTGCCAGTCGCGTTTCAGCAGGTCGAAGCTTTGGGCATAGTTGGATTGCCCCCACTTCACGGTATCGGGGGACTTGGCTTTCAGCGTTACCCTGACGAATTCGTTATGGCCATGCGGGGTCGCGCACTTCGACGAACGGTCGGCGCGCAGGCGATGGGCCATAGAAAAACGACGGGTGAACTGGATTTGCACTGTGGAAGCCTTAAGGGATCAGGGCGCAGCTAAAAGCCTAAAAGGGCGCGGGAGTCAAATCACGCACTTTGGTGCAGGCTGAAATGAAGTAAGATTAACCACGGAAGACACAGAAAGCACGGAAAGAGTTTCACGCTTCGACATCCGTGCTTTCTGTGTTTTCAGTGGTTAAAATCTACCAAACGCCGATTTTCTCGTCCTGCTTATGGTGGTCTTCTTCGGCCAGCAGGCGGACGGCTTCGAGCGCCGCCATGCAGCCCATGCCGGCCGCGGTCACGGCCTGACGATAGACGTCGTCGGTCACATCGCCCGCGGCAAAGACGCCGCGAATGGCGGTTTTCGGTGTGCCGGGTTCGACCTTGAGATAGCCGCCCGAATTCGTCTCAAGCTGGCCCTGAAATAGTTGCGACGACGGCGCGTGGCCGATGGCGATGAACACGCCGTCGAGCGGCAGTTCGCGGGTCGCACCCGTATTGACGTTTTTCAGGCGCACGCCGGTGACACCCAGCCCACCGTATTCGTTGGTTTCGCCCAGCACTTCGTCGATGGCCGTATCCCAGATCGGCTCGATCTTCGGTTCGGCCAGCATCCGTTCGGCAAGGATTTTTTCCGAACGCACGCCGTCGCGGCGGTGGATAAGGTAGACCTTGGCGGCGAATTTGGTCAGGAACAGGGCCTCTTCGACCGCCGTATTGCCGCCGCCGACAACGGCCACGACCTTGTTACGGTAGAAGAACCCGTCGCAGGTCGCGCAGGCCGAGACGCCGAAGCCCTGATAGGTCTTTTCCGAGTCGAGGCCCAGCCACTTGGCCTGAGCGCCGGTCGAAATGATGACGGTTTCGGCCAGATATTGCTGGCCCGAGTCGGTTTCCAGCAGGAACGGACGGCGCGACAGATCGGCCTTGGTCACGATGTCGCTGATGACCTCGGTGCCCATGTGCTCGGCCTGTTCGCGCATCTGGTCCATCAGCCACGGGCCCTGGATCACTTCGGAAAAGCCGGGATAGTTCTCGACATCGGTGGTGATGGTCAGTTGCCCGCCCGTCTGAGGTCCGGTGAAGACCACCGGATTGAGCAGGCCGCGCGCCGCATAGATGGCGGCGGTCCAGCCGGCGGGGCCGGAACCGATGATGGCGCAACGAAGGGGACGGGGCGTGGTCATGGTGGAGTCTCGAAAAACGGGGCGAGTCGCCCTTACAGATGTTGCCCTTAGATAATGAGCGCGCCGTCGCTTGTCACCCTTTTGCGAGGCGGTCCGGATGTTTTTCGGCATAAAGCGCGAGCACGGCCTCGGCGGCGCGGCGCGTTTCGTTGAGCGGCGCATATTTCCATTGCCGCAGTTCGCCCGACCATGGTCGCGCGGCGCCATAATCCTGCAAACCCTGATGGAAGCGACCGAACTTGGCGGTGGACCCGCGCGCATCCATGGGCAGGATATTCACCGGCTTGCCTGTGGCGGCGGCCTCCGCAGCCATATTGACCGAGTCTTCTGTCACCATGAGGAAATCGGCGGCGTTGAGAAAGGCGAAATAGGGGTTCTCGCCCTTGCCGTCATAGAGGATGCCGGGCAGGTCTTTCAGCCCGTCCATCAGCACCCTACGCGCATCGTCGGGCGTGCGGCGCGAGACGCTGAGGAGCAGGGTGGCTTTCTTGCTTTTGACGGCGACGCGGATTTGTTGAACCAAGGCCTCGGCGCGTTCGGCGCTGATCGTGTGGCTCTTCGACTTGCCGCCGATCAGGACGGTCAGGAACGGACCGTCAAAGGCGGACAGGCGCTCCGCCCACGGCGTGGACTCGCGCTTGAGGCGTTCCGGCGTGACGCGGTGGGTCGAGCCCTGAATCGACAGGACGTTGTCGCCCTTTACCTGATCGTGCAGGGGGGCGACGACCATGTCGAAGCGTTTAGAGGGTTCGCGCGGGTCTTGTAACTGAACGACCAGGGTATGACCACCGCTGAGTTTTTTGACGCGCTTGGAGTGGGGCAGGGTGGCGCGACCGGCGGCGATCCAGATATCGGGCCACGGACGGCCCACCGGGTCTGAGTCGCGTTTCAGCATAAGGTGCGGAAGCAGCCTCAGCGCCGTCGGCCAGCGGTCGAACATGCGGCGGTAGCGAATATGACGCACCACAACGTGGGCCGGGGTCAGGTCGGCAATGGCTTCGGCGAGACCCAGCACCTGATTATGGATACCGGCGCGCCCGTCCGACACCGCCCAGACAACCAGTTGGTCGTGCCGGGGGATTTTCAGAGAGTCGTCGGTGGTTGCAGGAGGCGTTAACACACAATGGCACCTTTGGATGGGGCAATTAAGCGCCCCCACCACCATCGCGCTGCGCGCGACGGTCCCCCTCCCCAGCAAGCCGGGGAGGTATGAAGGGTCAGATCCATTCGACCTTGAGGATTTCGTAGGCCTTGACGCCCGCCGGTGTGGTCACTTCGACCACGTCGCCGACTTCCTTGCCGATCATGGCGCGCGATAGCGGCGAGGTTAGCGAGATGCGGCCCGACTTGACGTCGGCTTCATGTTCGCCGACGACCTGATAGCGGCCTTCTTCCTCGGTGTCTTCATCGACCACGGTGACGGTCGCGCCGAACTTGATGTTCTGACCCGACAGTTTCGATACGTCGATCACCTGGGCGCGGCTGATCTTATCCTCGATCTCGGCGATCTGGCCTTCGATCCAGCCCTGACGCTCCTTGGCGGCGTGGTATTCGGCGTTTTCCGACAGGTCGCCGTGCGAGCGCGCTTCGGCGATCGCGGCGATCACGGAGGGACGCTCGATCTGCTTCAAACGCTTCAGTTCATCGTCGAGGGCCTGATAGCCCGCGCCGGTCATCGGCACTTTTTCCATGTGCGATTATTTCTTACGTGCGCCCTGAGTGAAGACAAAAAAATCAACGGCGGTCGAGGGTGCCTGCGACCGGTTGATGAAAGATAGATACGGTTTTTCCCCGACGCAAGATGGCTTCGCATGTAATCATGCAACCTTCCGTAACGTTCGGGGGGCGTCTTATATCCCGTTTCGTGCACGGATTAAACCCCCTATTTCAAGGGCATGTCCGGACGGCTGCCGTTAAGGTTTTGCGGGGGCTTTGGCGGCCTGCTGACCCGCCGCGATCCCCGGGGTTTCGGTTTTCACGGCGGCTTTCAGGTCGCTTTGGGCTTCGGCGATTTTCGCCTGTTTTTCGGCCTCGGCCTTTTCGCGCACGGCGGCGTCCTCGATCGTCAGGCGGAACAGCTTCATCCCCAGCAGGCGATCGTCCTCGCCCCGGCCCAGTTCTTTCAGCGACAGGGGTTCATCGATGACGAAGGTCACCTTGAGGTCCTTTCGGTTGAACACCGACGGCGGCAGCGGGATGTCCTGATAGGAGCGGATTTTCTCAAGCTCCATCGTGCCGCGCTTGACGCCGTTGATCAGGACGTCGACCTTCATCGGTCGATAGAAGCTCTTGGCGACCATGCGGATCGAGGGCTTGACCGGGCGGGCGTCGTTTTCAAACTCGATTTCCTGAATAGGAATGACCAGTTCGGCGCGCTTGCCCAGCGTCCAGGCACCGTCGCCTTCGGGCGGCACCCAGTTCTTGTCGAGCAGGCACGAGCCCTGATTGAGGAAGCCGAAGCCCATCCGCGCCTTGATCGGCTTCCATTCCGGGTGATCCAGCGGCAGGTTGCGCTGCGACGCCGGCGGGATGATCCACACGCCGTCGACTTCGCGCAGCAGGGGTTGCAGGTTCTGCGGCGCATAGCACTGGTTCAGGAAGACATAGAGGCGGTCATTGTCGATCTGGCCGTTGAGATAGGCTTCGCGGCCCTTGAGCTCGATGGCGCGTTGCCCGATGTTCTCGCGGGCCATGTACATGGTATTGACCGGCTTTTTCTGCGACACGGCGCGCCAGGTGATTTCGTAAAACAGCTTGTCGTTCAGATGGACCTGCGCTGGGTAGAAGTCGACGCCCTTGGCGCCTGAAATCAGCTTGTCCCACAGGGGATCAGGCGCCTGATCGAAGATGACGGTCGACCGCGCCAGCTCGGTCTGGGCGCGCATGGCGGCAATGAAGCCTTGCAGGTCGATCAGCTGGATGACGATGACGGCGGGCAGGGCGACCTGCATGATCTTGGGTCGCGACTTGTAGACGACGACCAGCGCCATCAGCATCAGGGTATAGGCGATCGGCCAGAAGAAGCGTCCCGACGCGCGTAGCACGGCCAGCTTTTCCAGCAGGTACTGCGGTAGGGGAATGCGGAACAGGGTGATGTCGTAGAACTGCACGTGGTTAGACACCGCGACGATCAGCAGGCAGATGAAGGGGATGATCAGCGGTTTGCAGCTGTCGATGAAGGGGCGCGCCTGACGGGCCGAAAAGGTGATCTGATACAGCAGGACCGCACCGATCAGCAGGCCCAGAATGCCGAGGCCCATATACTGGAAACCTTCGAAATACTGCCCCATGTCCTGAGGGTGCGAGCGGATGAAAAAGGAGAAATCGGGCTGCACGGGGTTGATCGGCGCGTCCAGTCCCATCGAATAGAAGCCGTAGCCGCGGGCTTCGGCCGATGAGCCGGAATAGGCGCCGGAAAGGCCCAGCGCGATCATTGGACAGGCAAAGATCAGGGCGCAGTCGCGGATGATCAGCAGGATCTGTTTGCGGTCCAGTGCCTTGGCGGCGGGGATGAACTTGCGCAGAACGTCGCCGCCCCAGACCGCCGCCATCATGAACAGCATATAGGGGTGCAGGAAGCCGGTAACGCCGAGCGAGGCCGCGTACCACCAGTTCTTGTGCTTCTCGTTCTTGACGTTGAAGAATATCCACAGGGTCCACAGAATGAGGAAGTGCGCCACCAGCGTATCGTGGCGCATGCGGTAATATAACGCAGGCAGCAGCGTCATGATGATCGCCCCGGCCAGCGCCGCCCACGGCCCCGGCGCGTGCGGACGCACCAGCTTGTAGCCGAAGAAAAACTGCATGACGACGCACAGGCCGAACCACGGGCCGATGAACTGGAAGTTATCGGGCAGGATCGGGCTCAGGGCCTTGAAGATGAACGAGAAAAACGGATTGGAGTCCGTATAGATGATGCTGATCCCTGTCGGCCAGGCGAGCAGGTTCTGATAGTTGAACGGCCACGCCCACGGTACGTTGCGGAAGGCGTGCCAGCCCAGCACATGCTGACCCCAGTCCTCGTCGAGCAGCCAGCCGATGCGCGTCGGGTCGAGAATCTCCACGTGGAAAAACAGGCAGAACAGCAAGATGGGAGCGGCGACCGTCAGGCCACGGCGCAACCATTTCAGGGCTTCCGGGAGATAGGAGGTCATGCGGACTTTAAGCTCTATCGGATCGAGGAGGGATAGGTGCGGCGCATCATAACGAAATCGGCACGCATCACAAGTTGCGTGATCAAACGTTAAAAGAGGGCAAAATTCGGGCGGTAAACAAAAATATACCTCCCCATTTTTGAGGGGGAAAGGACTGCGCCCGAAGGGCTTGGTGGTGTCTTTACTTAGGCGCAGCGGGCTACAAAGTCGTAAGTCAGCGAGAACCCCCACCACCACATCTCGCTACGTCGTAGCTCGTGCGGTCCCATCGCTTGGCGAAAGCTATATTTTCGTCTGCGCTATACCCCAACCAGTCGGGGCGGTCTGAGACGGGTTACGCGCTCACCTTCGTGTCGCGCATGTGCTGGGCGAAGCGTTCGAACAGATAGAGCGAATCGACCGGGCCGGGCGAGGCTTCGGGGTGGTGCTGGACCGAGAAGACCGGCTTTTGCGCCAGAGCGATGCCGCAGTTGGTGCCGTCGAACAGCGAGACGTGCGTTTCGACCACGCCTTCAGGCAAGCTGTCGCGATCAACCGCGAAGCCGTGGTTCATGGACACGATCTCGACCTTGTTCGTCGTGACGTCCTTGACCGGGTGGTTGGCGCCGTGGTGGCCCTGTTCCATCTTGACGGTCTTTGCACCCAGAGCGAGGGCCAGCATCTGGTGACCGAGGCAGATGCCGAACACCGGCAGGCCCGCATCGACCAGCTTTTTGATTTCCGGCACGGCATAGGCACCGGTCGCTGCCGGATCGCCGGGGCCGTTCGACAGCAGGACGCCATCGGGCTTGAGGGCGAGGATGTCTTCGGCGGTGGTCTTGGCCGGGACGATCTTGACGGCCGCGCCGACGCTGATCAGGGCGCGCAGGATGTTCTGCTTGACGCCGTAGTCGATAACCACAACGTTGAAATCTGCCTTCTGACCATCCTTATGACCTTCGCCCCATTTCCACAGATCGGACGTATAGGTCGAGGACTGCGCCGAGGTGGCGTCGAGCGCCAGATCGAGCCCGACGAGGCCCGCCCAGTCGGCGGCCTTTTGCGTCAGGGCGGCGATGTCGAATTGGCCGTTAGGATCGTGGGCGATAACGCCGTGCGGCATGCCCTTTTCACGGATGCGCTTGGTCAGGGCGCGCGTGTCAATCCCGGCCAGACCGACCACGCCGCGCGAGGCCATCCAGTCGTTGAAGCTCATCGCCGAGCGCCAGTTGGCGGGCGGGGTCGGCACGTCGCGGAAGATCGCGCCCTTGGCCGCGCGCTTGGGGTCATCGCCTAGTTGCTCCACGTCTTCCGGATTGACACCGACATTGCCGACGTGCGGGAAGGTGAAGGCGACGATCTGATCCATATAGGACGGGTCGGTGAGGATTTCCTGATAGCCGGTCATGGCCGTATTGAAACAAACCTCGCCCAGCGCGTCGCCGGTGGCGCCGCAGCCGATGCCCTGAAACACGGTGCCGTCGGCCAGAACCAGTACTCCCGTCACGCCGGGTAATAGATCAGTCATGGTGAAAACTCCTGTGAAGGGCAAAGGTCGGGCAGGCTTGCGGATAAACGGCGGCACACATAGGGACTTTGACCTTGGGGGTCAATGAAAAATCCGGCCTTTTTCGCTCACGTTTTAACACTATTTATGAAGTCGTTCGCGATGCGTGGAGCAGGTCGAAAATATGTATAATAAGAAATTTATAAGTATTTGTTCGAAATAATAGATTTGACTTTGAAATATTTCAGGCGTATTTGTCCGGCATCGATTTATGATTGTCTGCGGATTTGTTTTGTATCCACTGGATGCGCCGGACGAACCTTCCATTCAAATTTTAAGCGAGGCGCGCGGACATCGGGTCCGGTGCGCGTATACATGTACTTTGAAAGGGTTCATCATGAGCACAGGTACGGTTAAGTGGTTTAATTCCACCAAGGGTTTCGGTTTCATCGCGCCTGACGACGGCGGCCAGGACGTCTTCGTTCACATCTCGGCCGTTGAACGCGCCGGGATGCGCGGTCTCGACGAAGGCCAGAAGGTCTCGTTCGAACTGGCCCGCGACAAGAAGTCGGGCAAGATGTCGGCTGAAAAGCTGGAAAACGCCTAAGAATTGGCGCAATTGCGCCTTCTAAGCGAGGTCAGCCGTAAGGCTGACCTTTTTCTATTTCCGGGCGGGGGGCGCAAGGCCGCGGATTATTTGATCTGTGGTTACACCGCAGCGGAGCGCTAATGTATCGTATCTTCTTCCTGACGGCCGACGAGGCCGAAATTACGTCCGTGCCGTGGGGCTCGGACCTGACGCTCGCCATCGACCATGCGAAGAACCACCTCCCGGCGCATACCCGCTGGCATGGTGCCGCGCAGGTGCGCATCTACGATATGAAGAGCCAACAACTCGTCTATCAGTTTCCCAACTAAATCAAGGATATAATGGCATGGCCAAGGGTCAGAAGAAATCCAACAAGGAAGTTCGCAAGCCCAAGGCCGCCAAGGTCAAGATCGAAGCCGTCGCCACGACGGGTTTCGCCAAGGGCAATCTGTCGCCGGTATCTTCCAAGAAATAATCAGCGGATGGGGCGGCCATTGCGGTCGCGTCCCAACCACGCATAAACGTCGAAGGCTGACTTACGTGGCTGCGACAGCCTGACCTCCACTGCGGCCAGATAGGCGCGCAGAGCGGATTTGTAGGCGATGAGGGTATCAGGCATCCCGGCGGTGTTTCCGTTGCTTTTGTTAACCCTTATTAACTCTATTCAGGTCAGTCCGCTACCCGTGATTTTCAGCACCGGCGTAAAGGCGGGTCGGGAATCGGGCAATCTGACGTTCAGTCCGTTGACGGACAGGCCGAAAGCGAGCGGCTGACCGTGGCCGAGCAGTTCGACGCGCTCGATATTCCCCTTGCGTTGCGCTGACCCTTCGGCGAAGGCCGTCAGGCTCATAAACCCATCGTTTGGCCAGTCCTGCCCCAGGGCGTAGAGCGTGGCATTCTTGGTGGTGTAGCGGATATCCTCGTGCGTGAAGCCCTTCTGCTGGCTTTCGTTCTGCATCCCTTCGGTGAAGCGCGCCGGGCCTTCGCCATAGATCGACCAGACGCGGGTGCCGAAGATCGCCTCGCCATTGACGGCCATCCACGCCGCCATGTCGGTCAGGATTTTGACTTCTTTCTCATCGATCTCGCCATTGCCGCGCTGAGGGATCGACAACAGCATGTTGCCGTTTTTCGCCACCACATCGGTCAGGCGCTGGATGACGTCCTTCGCCGTCTTATAGCCATTGCGCTCGTACAGGCCGCGATCGTAGTGCCAGTTGCCGATGCAGGTACAGGTTTGCCAGTAATCGGCGCGCATATCGGCGGAAAAGCCGCGCTCGACGTCATCGACAATGGCGCGTTTCTGGGTCGCATCGAGCTTCTTGCCGGTGACGACGGCCTCAAGCTGGCCGCCGTGCCACTTGCGGTTCTGATTATAGAAATAGGCCGTGGCGTCGAGGCCCGCCTGTTCCAACGGCAGGCCGTAATTGTCGAAATAGACGAAGTCGGGCCTGTATTTATCGATCAGATCGTTTTGACGCAGCAGCCATTGTTTCGCGTACCACGCATTGGGCGAGGTCTCCAGCCACTGACCCGAATGCTGGTCGTGGTAATCCTGCATGGCCTTGACCGAGGCTATGCCGTCCGGCGGCACCATGTCCCTGGCCGGTCCGGTATAGAGGTCCTGCGGGTCGAGCCCTTCCCACCATGTCCCCTTGCCATCGGCTTTTTTCCAGCGAGACGCATCGTAGCGCACGCCGCGCATCGGCCCTTCGGCGTCGTAGCCATAGGCGGTCTGCCACCAGTGCCAGGCATGGGCGGCGTGGTTCGACACGCCGAAGCGCATCCCGGCGGCGCGGGCGACTTTTTCCCAGCGCCCGACGATGTCCGTCTTCGGCCCGACACGCGTCGTGTTCCACGCGTGGAATTTTGAATCGAACATGTCGAGATTGTCGTGGTGGTTGGCCATGGAGACGAAATATTTTGCCCCGGCGGCCTTGTAGAGCGCCATCTGGGCTTCGGCGTCCCAGTTGGTGACCTTCCAGTCGCCGATGATCTCCATAAAACCGTGATGCGCCGGGTGACCGTATTTTTTGACGTGAAAATCGTAGTAACGGTTGCCCTGAATATACATCTGACGCCCGTACCAGTCGCCGGCTTCGGGGACGCACTGCGGCCCCCAGTGCGACCACAGGCCGAGCTTGGCGTCCTTGAACCAGTCCGGGGTCTGGTAAGTTCCGCTCAACGACTCCCATGTCGGTTTGAACGGGGCGGGGGCGGCTTCGGCGGCGGCTGGAATGCTGGCCACGGCGGCGGCGGCACCGAGCAACTGACGGCGGGTAGGGCGCATGAGCTACCTCAGGGGGTGAAGGGCGGTAAGGGATTTTTGTCGAGATCGAGATCGGTGCGTTGCCGGGTCAGTTCGATGGACGTGCCGGTATCGTGGACCTCGTACAGATAGCCGCGGGCGTTCTTGAACGGACGGTGGACGACCAGCATCAGCTGCCCCTCGAAGGTCTTGAATACCATCCCGTGGCCGGAGCCCTTGTCGAGCAGCATGGGCAATTGCTCCCACGGCCCGAAAAGGTCGCCGGATCTGGAGCACGCCAGGGTCTGGATATAACCGTCCTTGCCCCAACTCGACCACAGCATCATTAGCGCGCCGCTTGACGTGCGGTAAAGCTCCGGGCCGTCGGTGACGATATGCGCGCCCTGCTGCGGCACGGCCCAGGGCGAGGCCGAGCCCTTGAAAAGGGTTTTAGGCGGGCCTTTGGCCGACAGATCGGCGTTCAACGGCAAGGCCTCCATCGTGCCGACGCCCGTCTGAATCCATTCGTGGGCGAAGACCATCCACGGATCACCCTTCGGATCGACATAGAGCGTGCCGTCGAGCGTCATCAGGTCTTTCGACGCCACCGGCTCGCCGTCGCGAACCAGCGTGAATGGCCCAGCGGGCGTGTCGGCGACGCCCAGCACCGTGCCACGACGATAGAGCGGCTTTTCCGGGGTGCCGCCGGGAAGAGGCATCTGCTCGTTGTGCAGGGTGACGAACAGATAGTATTTGCCCTGCCAGACATGGACCTCCGGCGCCCAGGCTCCGGCATTGGCCCAGATGCCTGAAGGCAGGGCGAAGACGACGGACGGCTTCGTCCAGTGGATCAGGTCGCGCGAACGGTAGGCCATGATGCCGATACCCTTTTGACCCGACATGCGCTCCCGGTTGGAGGTATATAGGTAATAGGTCTGCGTCGCGTCGTCGGCGACGATCCACGGATCGTGCAGCGGCATGTCCGGCAAGGTCAGAGGGGCGTCCTCGGCGCGCGCCTGACCGGCGCTCAGGGACAATTCCGAAACGGCAAGGGCGGTCGTCAGGGCGAGCAGAGTCCGGCGCGTGGTCATGTGAAGGTCCTTTGTTTTACCTTCACGTCAAACTGCGCAGGCATCAGCGTTCCGGCGCGATGGCCTCCGGAAGGTGTTGTCATGTAAGGTATCGTCCCTGAATCCCATATGCCCGCTTTCAGGCGGTCGATCTGTGCGATGCGGCATTGGTTTTTATAATTATGATCAGGGATAAGGTGGGTTTGGAATTTTTGCAAGCGGCTTTATTTTTCACATATGAAAACAAAACGCCTGCCCTTTACGCGGTTGCGCCGAATATGCGATTATGGTGCGAAATCCGGCAGGGCAGCAGGCGAATCGCGTCTAAGGTACTGCGCTTAAACGAAAAAGAGGGTCGGGCCATTGGCGCGTAAAGTCAGCCGTCGGGGCGGTAATATCGTCACTATCCATGATGTCGCCCGCCATGTCGGCGTCTCGCCGATGACCGTGTCGCGCGTCATCAACGGCGAAAAGAACGTCCGCGAAGAAACGCGTCAGAAGGTGATGGAAGCCGTCGAGGCGCTGAACTACACACCGAACCTGGCCGCGCGATCGCTGGCGTCGCAGGATTCGTCGCGTATAGCACTCATCTACTCCAATCCGTCGATGTCCTTCCTGTCGGAACTGCTGCTCGGCATTCTGGAACAAAGCTCGCAAAGCGGCTGTCAGCTCACGATCGAGAGCTGCGACGGTCCCGAAGGCGTGGCCGATGTGCTGGACAAGCTGAAAACGGTCGGGGTCGATGGCGTCGTCCTGCCGCCGCCGCTGTCGGATTCCTCGCGCGTGGCCAAGGCGCTGAAAGATATGAAGCTGCCTTTCGTAGGCGTCGCGACCTCGCGGCCCTCGCCGGACGCCCCGTCGGTCAGCATCGACGATTTCAAGGCGGCCTTTGCCATGACCTCGCGCCTGATCCAGCTGGGTCACCGGCGCATCGGCTTCATCAAGGGCAATCCCAATTCCTACTATAGTCAGTTGCGTTACGAAGGCTATGTCGCGGCTTTGGCCAAGGGCGGGCTCAAGGCCGACGAAGCTCTGGTGGGGCAGGGGTATTTTACCTACCGATCGGGTTTCGATGCCGCCGAGACGCTCCTGACGCGGGCCGATCGTCCAACCGCCGTCTTCGCCTCGAACGACGACATGGCTGCTGGCGCCGTCGCCACCGCCCACCGGCTGGGGCTGGACGTGCCGCAGGACGTGACCATCGTCGGGTTCGACGACACCTCGATGGCCTCGTCGGTGTGGCCGGAACTGACCACGGTGCGTCAGCCGATCTCGGACATGGCGGCTCTGGCACTCAAGCTGTTGCTGGAGCAAATCAAGGCCCGGCGATCGGGACAAACCTACGTGCCGATCCACGAAATCCGCGATTTTTCGATCATCGAGCGGCAATCGTCTTCGCCCTTGACGCCCGACCTGAACGCTTGACAGTTTAATTTGTCTGATAAAGGGTGTGAGGGCTTGACAAGCGCGGCATGGACTGGAAATGGTAGCGCTATCAAACGCGATTACGACTTTGGTAGGGGGTCGTTCACGCGCAATCATAAGTCCGGAGGCTTCACGGGGTGCCGGACACTGAAACAGGTCGAGTTGAATTTGTTGTCCCCGCTGTGCGTCATTGAACGCGGCAGAGGGTTTTAACCCATTGAATAGGTGAGCTTTAATCATGACCGATTTCCTGCCTGCGGACTGGCGCAGCGCGACTCTGGTGGGCCGTTTTCTGCTGCCGGAAGGCCCGACGCCAGTTCTGGTCAAGAACGGCGAGGTCTTCGACATGAGCGCGGTGGCGCCGACCGTGGCGCAATTGCTGGCGGCTTGGCCGGAATCAGGCGTACCGTCCGGCGGTAAATCGCTCGGCAAACTGGAAGACTTTACCTTCAACAAGGTTTGGGAAGGCAGCACGCAGCTTCTGTCGCCGATCGACCTTCAGGTGGTCAAGGCGGCGGGCGTGACCTTCGCCGTGTCGGCGGTCGAGCGCGTCATTGAAGAACGCGCCCGTGGCGATTTCAACAAGGCCAAGGCCATCCGCGACGATCTGGCGGCGCGCGTGGGCGGGGATATCCGCTCGGTCGTGCCGGGTACCGAAGCCGCAGCGAAATTGAAAGACGCCCTGATCTCGGACGGCCTGTGGTCGCAATATCTTGAGGTCGCCATCGGGCCGGACGCCGAGGTCTTCACCAAGTCGCCGGTCCTGTCCTCGGTGGGCTGGGGCGAAGAGGTCGGCGTGCGCTCGGATTCGACCTGGAACAATCCCGAACCCGAAGTGGTCATGGTGGTCGATCCGAAGGGCCGTGCGGTCGGTGCGACGCTCGGCAATGACGTCAATCTGCGCTGCTTTGAAGGTCGCTCGGCGCTGTTGCTCGGCAAGGCCAAGGACAATAACGCGTCGTGCGCACTGGGGCCGTTCGTCCGCCTGTTCGACGATAATTTCACCCTCGACGACGTGCGCGCCGCCGTGCTTGATCTGCGCATCGACGGCCCCGAAGGCTATGTGCTTGAGGGCCGCTCCTCGATGGACCAGATCAGCCGTGATCCGCTGGAACTGATCCGTCAGGCCTTGTCCGAACATCATTATCCCGACGGCTTCGTCCTGATGCTGGGGACGCTGTTTGCGCCGACCCAGGATCGTGATACGCCGGGTCGTGGTTTTACGCACAAGGTTGGTGACGTGGTTTCGGTCTCGACGCCGAAGCTGGGCAAGCTGGAAAACCGCGTCACCACGTCGAAGGACGCGCGCGCCTGGACCTTCGGTATCGTCGCCCTGATGCAAAACCTGGCCCAGCGTGGCCTTCTGAAATCCGCCGCTGCCCGCGCAGACGCCGCTTAAGAATAGAGAATTATAAATGTCGTCTGCTATCTATCCAAGCCTCAAGGGGCGCAAGGTTCTGATCACCGGCGGGGGGTCGGGGATCGGCGCCGGGCTAGTCAAGGCTTTCGTCAATCAGGGCGCCCGCGTCCATTTCATCGATCTGGTCGATGAAGTCTCGGCCACGCTCGATCTGGGGGTGCTCGGCCTGCCGCCGGTGTTTCACAAATGCGACCTGACCGACACCCCGGCGCTGGAAGCCGTGCTGGCGGCGGTGATTGCAGACGGACCGGTGACGATTTTGATGAACAATGCGGCGCGCGACGATCGCCATTCGCTGGACGAGATCACCTCGGAATTCTTCGACAAGAATATCGGCGTCAATCTCAAACACATGCTGATGGTGACCCGCGCGGTGGCACACGGCATGAAGTCGGCTGGCGGGGGCGCGATCATCAATTTCGGCTCGATCTCATGGCATCTGGGTCTGCCGGACCTGACGCTCTATGAGACCGCCAAGGCCGGTATCGAAGGCATGACGCGGGCGCTGGCGCGCGAACTGGGGCCGGACAATATCCGCGTCACGACCATCATCCCTGGCAACGTCAAGACCCCGCGTCAGATGAAATGGTACACGCCCGAAGGCGAGAAGGAAATCGTTGACGCTCAGGCGCTCAAGGGCCGTATCGAGCCCCAGCACGTCGCGTCTCTGGCGCTGTTTCTGGCCTCCGACGATGCCAGCCTGTGTACCGGCCACGGTTACTGGATCGACGCCGGCTGGCGGTAACGCTCACCGAAAAGTCTGGCGCTACGCACCATACGTTTTCGGTGGATGATCCATATCGACAAACCTAAGCTCGAAGCGGTTCATCGCTTAGGTTTGGCATTCTTATACCTCCCCGCCTCAGGCGGGGAGGGGGACCGTTTGCTCTGCAAACGGTGGTGGGGTGGGCTCACCGGCGTTTGGCTTGAGACTCTGACATGACCCAACTGTTTCAACCGACCTGTATTCTCGACCTCAAGGCCACGCTGGGCGAAGGCCCGGTGTGGTCGGTGCGCGATCACGCCCTGTGGTTCGTCGATATCAAGCAAAAGCGCGTCCATCGATACGATCCCGATATCGGCGCGCATCGGACGTACCACGCGCCGTCCGAACCGGGGTTTGTGGCGCCGAAAATACACGGCGGTTTTATCGTCGGCTGTAAGACAGGGCTGTACGACTTCGATCCGGTCACGGGTAATTTCACGTTGCTGACCCATGTCGAGGCGGGGTTGCCGACCAACCGCCTGAACGACGGCTTTGTCGATGCACAGGGGCGTCTGTGGTTCGGCTCGATGGACGATGACGAGGAAAGGCCGACCGGCAAGCTCTACCGCTACGATATGCGCGGCCTGAAGGTGATGGATGAGGATTACGTCATCACTAATGGCCCGGCGGTCAGCCCGGATGGCAAGACCCTCTATCATAACGATACGCTGAAAAAGCATATCTATGCCTTCGACCTCGATGCCGACGGCGAGATCAACAACAAGCGGCTGTTCGCGCAACTGGATGCTGACGGACACACCCCGCCGCACGGCGAAGGCTATATGGACGGCCCCATTGTGGACAGTGAGGGCAATGTCTGGGTCGGGCTGTTCTTCGGCTGGGGCGTCAATGTCTATGCACCCGATGGCCGCCTGATCCGCAAGGTCGATTTTCCGGTGTCGAACGTCACCAAGATCGCTTTCGGCGGACGGGATTTGAAAACCGTCTATGCCACGACCGCAGCCAAGGGCCTCACGGTGGACGACCTGACAGCACAGCCGCTGGCGGGCGGGTTGTTCAGTTTCCGCAGCGACATCGCGGGACAGGCGCAGAACGACATCGCGTTCCTGTGATGCGCTGCCGGTTGAGCGGCGCGGCAAGGCATAGTATCTATCTATACGACTACGCGTAAATCAACGGCGCTTCGATCAGGTGCCGCCAAAATAACAAAACACCGGGATGAAACCATGATCGAACTGTCACCGCTGACGCTGAACTGCCGCGATACCGTGCTGGAGCTTAATCCGCATCTGGGTGGGTCGATCGCGCGGTTGCTCCACAAGGGCCGCGACTATATGCGCCGGACGCCGGACGATGCGAAGGACGTGCTGCAAACCGCCTCGTTTCCGCTGGTGCCCTTCTGCAACCGCATCAAAAACGGTCAATTCGCGATGGGCACACACAAGGTCGCGCTGAAGCCTAACCTTGGGGATCATCCGCATACGCTGCACGGTCAGGGCTGGCTGAACAGCTGGCGCGTCAGCGAGCAGGGGCCGTCGCGCGTTGTCCTGACCTACCGCCACGAGGCTGATGAATGGCCGTGGACCTATGAGGCGCGGCAGGTGTTCGAACTGCGTCCCGGCGGGTTGCGGGTTTGGCTGAGTGTCAAGAACCTCAGCCCGACCGCCATGCCGGCGGGGCTGGGGTTCCACCCCTATTTCAACCGCACGCCCCTGACGCGGCTGAAAAGCCAGTTGGACGGCGTGTGGATGGCCGATGCCGAATGCCTGCCGACGGAACTGCACGCGGGTATATGGCGCAAGGACTGGACCGGCGGGGATTTCGTTACCGACAGCACGCTGATCGACCATTGTCATACCGGCTTTACGGGGCGCGCCGATATCTATGAAGGCGCGCAGCCGACCCTGACACTCCGGGCCTCGCCGGACTGCCACTGGCTGCATATCTATGTGCCGCCGGGCGAGGACTATTTCTGTGCCGAGCCGGTCAATCACATGCCTGACCCGTTCAACCACGCCAATTCAGGCTTGCGCTGTTTGAAGCCTCAGGCGGTGGCGATGGTGTGGATGGATCTGACGCTGCACGGTTAGAATTCTGCGCCATTAAGGTAGTATTGAGCCGCCGACTGCTTCAAAAACCTGACCCGCTGGCCTTCGAGGACGAGGATCATAAGGAAAGAGGCTATGTATATTACGTGCGGTGCGTAGGTATAAAGTGGACCTATTCCAAAAGAATTGTATAGGCAGGATATGAAAATAGCCGCTGAAATGCCCACGACGGTAAGTAAGGTGAAAAACAAGGACAGAGCGTAAAGAGAAAAAATTTTAAAGGTCGCTCTTTTTTGACTGGATTGCACGATCTCAATTTTCATTTGGCTGGAATATAAAACGACAACCACGGCCCATGCACCCATAGGATAGTAGGACAGGTCCGGAATGGCTCCTAAAACCTCATTATAATCCACGCACAAGATGACAGCCGAAACCGCTGAAACGATCAGAAAGAATATAACAAGCTGATGGAGTCTGGCGGTTCTGGCTGTAAACATAGTCGTTATTTCGTCCGCTCTTTCAAAGGATAGGAGACGATTAGGCTGAGGGGTTCGTCGCCGATTTGCTTGATGCCGACGTTTGCGCCTTCGTAGAGATAGGCGGTCATGCCGGTGGTGACGGTCTTCGTCACGCCGTCGGATTCGACGAGGCCCGTACCCGAAACCACGTAATAGACTTCGTCGTGTTCGATCAGGTGGATGCCTATGGCTGAGCCCTTATGCAGAACGCGTTTGCGGAACTCCATGGCGCGCTGAGGGGCCTTGTCGCTGATGCGATAGGCGGTGGACATGCCGATATTGCCGTGCGGGGTGGGCTGTTCGACGATGGTGTCCTTCTCGTCAATGACGACCATAGGCTGGTTCACGGGCGGCGCTCCGTAAGCGAGGGCGGGCAGGGCGATCAGGGCAGCGGCAAGCATAAGGCGCATCGGATTTCCTCTCATACCTTTTCCACAAAGAGAAGACGCATAACCAGCAAATGTCAAACACGCGCCGATGCGACATGTGAATGAATCGATCCACCTTTCGATGCGACGCATCGAAAGGTGAGGAACTACATGATCCAGCCACCGTCGATGATGTGGATCTGGCCGGTGGTGAAGCCCGACTCGTCGGAGCCCAGATAGACCGCCAGCGCCGCCAGCTCATCCGGCTTACCGAAGCGGCCCATGGCCTGACGCGCGGTGAATTCGCCATAGGCCTTGTCGAAGTCGCCCGTGTCGCGCAGGCGTTGCAGCAGCGACGGCGTCTCGACCGTGCCGGGACAGATGGCGTTGCAACGGATGCCCTGGGCCACGAAGTCGGCGGCGACGGCCTTGGTCAGGCCGATAACGGCGGCCTTGGTCGCGCCATAAGCAAAGCGGTTGGCGACGCCCTTGATCGAGGAGGCCACCGACGACATGTTGATGATGGACCCGCCGCCATTTTTCAGCATGTTCGGCAGGACGGCGCGGATCAGGCGGTATTGCGCCGTGACGTTCAGGCTGTTGGCGAAGGCCCACTGCTCTTCGTCGCAATCGAGGATGCTGCCCGCATGGACGACGCCCGCGCAGTTATAGAGGATGTCGATCTGCGGAAACTCGGCGGCGATGGCCTTGACCGCGTCGGGGTCGGTGACGTCGAGCTTGCGCGCGATGACGTTATCGAGCTTGGCGATCTCGGCCAGGGCCGCGTCGTTGATGTCGCCCGCAATGACGGTCGCGCCTTCGCGGATATAGGACTCTAGCGTAGCGCGGCCGATACCTTGGTCAGCGGCGGTGATGAGGGCGGTTTTACCTTGAAGTCTGGGCATGGTGTTTCTCAAATCTCCCCTCGCCCCTGTGGGGAGAGGGTGGCTTGCATAGCAAGCCGGGTGAGGGGGCTGGACGGTGGGTTGCCCCCTCATCCGGTCTCGTTGCACTCGACCACCTTCTCCCCAAAGGGAGAAGGGAAGTTTCTAAGCGCGTTTCAGTGGCAAACAGGCCGGACCAAGCGGATCGAAGGCCTTATAGGTCAGGATGAATTCCTGATGGCCCATCGCTTCCGATTTGGTGCGTTGACCGGCGGCGGCGGCCAGCACGCTGTCGATGATCTCCTGACCGACGGCGTCCAGCGTGGCGCGGCCTTCCATGATCCTGCCCGCGTCGATATCCATGTCTTCGCTGAGCTTGCGGTAGGTGTCCGGATTGGCACAGACCTTGATCACCGGCGAAATGGCCGAACCGACGACGCTGCCGCGGCCTGTCGTGAACAGGGTCACGTGCGCCCCGCAGGCGATCAGTTCGACGATTTCGGCATTGTCGGAGATATTGGGGAAACCGAAGCGCGGCTCGCCGTCCGGCACCACGTCGAGCAGGTAGAGCCCGCCCGTCGGCGGCACATCGCCTGGCTGAAGGATGCCGCAGATCGGGGCGGCGCCCGACTTGGAATAGGCCCCCATCGACTTTTCTTCCTGCGTCGTCAGGCCGCCCTCGGCATTGCCCGGCGCGAAGGAACCGTAGCCCATGACGGTGTAATAGGCCTCGGCCTTCTGCACGCAGGCTTCCAGCGCTGCGCCCAGTTCCGGCGTGATGGCGCGCGACGCCATGATGGTTTCGCAGCCGACCAGTTCGCCGGTTTCTTCGAAGACGCACGCCGCCCCTTGCGCGCCGAACCAGTCGAAGGCGCGGCCGACGGCGGGGTTGGCGGTTATGCCCGACGTGCCGTCCGAGCCGCCGCAGATCGTGCCGATGACCAATTCCGACACGTCCATATCGACAAGGGGTGTCGTGGCGGCGATGGCTTTCAGGCGATCGACGGCTTCGCGGCCCTTCTGGATGGTCGACAAGGTGCCGCCGGAATTCTGGATGACCAGCACCTCGCACGGGCGGCCTGAGGCCTCGATGGCTGATTTCAGCCGTTCGCGGTTGAAGCTTTCACAGCCGAGCGAGATCAGCAGGACGCCGCCGACATTGGGGTGCGTGGTCACCGCCGACATCACCTTGAAGGCGTAGTCGTTGGGATAACAGCCGGGAAAACCGATCAGATGCACGTCCATGTCGTCGGATTTCTGGACGATCTGACGCGCCACATGGTGCGCGCATTCGACCAGATAAGCGACGGCAACGACGTTGCGGATGCCTTTGCGGCCATCGGCGCGCAGATAACCTTTGAAAGGCGTCATGTGGCACCGCCCGACGCGTTACGGGTATGGGAGGGGATGTAATCGCTTTGCATATTGTGCATGTGGACGTGGCCGCCGCGCGGCGTATCCTTTGTCATGGAACCGATGGGCGCGCCATATTTCAGGATCTTGTCACCGGGGTGCAGATCGATGCGCGCGACCTTGTGACCCACCTCGATCGGCTGGGCAATGATGACGGGTTCGCCGTCGATGGTGACCGGGGTGCCGGGTGCGATGGTTTCGCGGCAGACCAGCACATTGTCCGTCGGGTGCAGCAGGATCAGGGCCTCAGGCATCGAGCGCCTCCGGGACCGGCGCGACGTCGCTGAGCAGGCCTTCGGCTTTCAGATCGGCCCACAGCGCCGGCGGGATCGGGTGACGGAACAGGGCGGCATTGGTTTCGACCTGGGCCGGGCTGTTCATACCGGTCAGGACGCTGACTACCACCGGGTGGGCCAGCGGAAATTGCAGCGCCGCGGCAGCTAAAGGTACGCCATGCACGGCGCAGACAGCTTTCAGACGGGCGACGCGCGCCACGATATCCGCCGGGGGCGCAGCGTAATTATAGTGCTGACCATCGGCCAGCAGACCGGAATTGAACGGTGCGGCAGCGATGATCGATACGCCCTTGGCGGCGCAGCGGTCGAAGAAACCGTCCAGCGGCACCTGCTCCAGAAGCGTATAGCGCCCGGCCAGCAGGATGACGTCGATATCGGCCGCGGCCATGATCTCATCGCAGATGGCGGTTTCATTGACGCCCAGCCCGATGGCTCCGATCACGCCTTGCGCTTTCAGCGACTGCATGGCTTCAAGACCGCCACGCAGGAAGGTGTGCAGGTGGTAATCGTGCTGTCCGGCGTGGGTTTCGCGCCCCAGATCGTGGGCCAGCAGGATGTCGATACGGTCGCGCTTCAGGCGTTTCAGGCTATCCTCGAACGACCGCATGATGCCGGAATAGGAATAGTCGAAATGCTCCTCGAACGGATCGCCATCGACGAAGCCGTGCCGTTCGGTACCGGGCGGCGGTGGCGTGATCGGCGTCAGAATGCGCCCGACCTTGCTCGAAAGGACGGCGGTTTGCGACAGGTGCGCCCCGATCCGGCGTTCGCTCAGGCCCTGCCCGTAACGCGGCGCGGTGTCGACATAGGTTATGCCGGTGGCAACGGCGGCGGCAATCGTGGCGTGCGCGGCATCATCGCTGACGGACTGATAGAGATTGCCAATCGCCGCCGCGCCGAAACCCAGCGCGCCGACCCTGACCCCGGTGCGGCCAATCTCGGATATTGGAAATGAAGACACGCGAAACACAGCCCTGATTGATCGTGAAATTAGATATCACTTATGAAAATGAATACAGGCCACTTTGACCCCTTTCAAGCGGTCTTCGTGCGCAAATACAGGTGCGGGGTCATTTTATCTTTTACGAATAAAATCGAGGCGACGCGGTTTTCAGCCTTTGCGAAATCAGCCGCCCAGCATCTTGGTCAGGGCGCCGGCGGTCGATTTGAGCTTGGCGATGGTATCCTCGAGGCTGAGGCAGCCGTGCGTCTTGAGCCACGGTATGGTCATGGCGGCAATCACCGACGAATCGTTGAGCACCGGGCACGAGACGTCGAGTACGCCGTCGACGAAATCGCTCTTGGCCTGGACGTGTCCCTGTTGCAGGGCGCGCTCGGACACAGTCTCGAACAGCGCCCATTCCTGCGGCGTAGCCGTCCCCTTGAGCACGCTGCGCCAGTGTTCCTTCAGCTTCGGCGGCTGAAAGGCGTAGAGCACGAGGCCGGACGTCGATTGCACCAGAAGGCGCTGATAGCCGACGCGGACCGAAAAGCCGAGATCGCCGGGGGCTTCGATGCGGGCGATGACCACCATATGGTCGTCCGATGCGATGGCCAGATGCACGGATTGGCGCACCTGTTCGGACAGGGCCTGCATCAGCGGCAGGGCGGAGGCGAGCAGATTCTGGCTGGGGCCGCGGCTCATGCCGAGCGAGAACAGCTTGTTGGTCAGTTCCAGTCCTTCGCCCTTTTGCGACGGCGCGACGTAGCCCCGGCTTTCCAGTACCTGCACCATGCGGAACAGTTCGCTGACCGAGCGGTCGAGGCGGTTGGAAATCTGCGACAGGGTCATGGGGCGCTTGTTGGCCGCCAGCAGTTCCAGGACATCGAGCCCTTTTTCCAGCGCCGGGGCGCGGTATTTGAGCGTCTTGGCGTCGTCGCCAGAGCGGCTGTCGTCGGTAATCATGGGCATCCCTGAATATTATAGGCTTTTATAGTATTATACCCGAAGATGTCGTCTCTTTCGCTGTCCGTCAAATGGTTTAGGTGCGCGGTCACCAAGCCGTGCCACTCGCGCCAGCGATCGCGCAATTCCAGCACCGGCCAGTCCGATCCGAACAGGAGGCGTTCTGCGCCGAAGGTATCGATCAGGTGGTCGAGATAGGGCGCAACCTCTTCGACCGGCTGATCGGAGCGCATTTCCGTGCGCAGGCCCGACAGCTTGCAGGTGACATTGGGGGAGGTAGCGACCGCCGAGATGGCTTCGAACCACGCCAGAGTCTCTTCCGGACGCAGGCGATTGGTGGCGATCGGCGGCTTGGCGCCGTGGTCGGTGACGATGCGCAGGTCGGGATAGCGCGTGGCCAGCGTACCGATGACCGGCAGATGCCGGGTGAAGACCAAGGCATCGAAGGTCAGATTGGCCGCGATCATGGCCTCGATGCCTCTGGCGACGTCGGGCCGCAGAATCCAGTCATCGTCCGGCAGGCCTTGTAACATGGGGCGCAGGCCTTTCAGCTTGGGCCGTTGCGCCAGAGCGGCGATACGCGCCGGAGCCTCAGGCGCGGCAAGGTCGGTCCAGCCGACGATGCCCAGAACCAGCGGGTCGTCCTCAAGACTGTCGATCAGCCACGCCGTGTCGGCTTCGGATGGTTGCGACTGCACCACTACCGTACCGGTAAGGGCGGGCGCGGCGGCACGCAGATCGTTCATGCCGAAGTCGCGATAGATGGGCGAAAGATCGGGCGTCGGCCATTCGAAGCCGTGCCGCCCGACCTGCCACAGGTGGTGGTGCGCGTCGATTAGCACGACCTAGTGCCCGGTCATGGCCACCGGCGCGGTGTTCGCCGCTTTCGGGGCGCGGAAGGCGTAGAGCGCGATGACCGCGAAACACACCGCCGTGACGACAAAGGCCGTGCGGATGTGGCTGTGGTCCGAAACCATGCCCATGACGGCGGTCAGCACCGCGCCGCCGACGATGCTCATGACCAGCAGCGACGAGCCGGTCTTGGTCAGATTGCCAAGACCGGCGACCGAGGTCGCGAAAATGGTCGGGAACATGATCGACATGAAGAAGCTGGAGGCAACCAGCGCCCACAGTCCGTTTTGCCCGCCGCTGACGACCGCGAACAGGGTCAGGCCGATATTGACAAGGGCAAAGAGGCCGAGGATCAGGCTGGGGCGCACCTTCGTCATCAGGCCGGTGCCGATGAAGCGACCCACCGCAAAGGCGATCAGGGCGTAATAAAGATAGGTAGCGGCGGCTTTATCGGTCAGGCCGATTTCGGCCTGCGCATAGCGAATCATATAGCTCCAGATACCGACCTGTGCGCCGACGTAGAAGAACTGCGCCACGACGCCGAACAGGAAGTGCGGGCGCTGGAAGAGGCGACCCACCGAGGTGAAGAAGCCGATCTCCTCACCCGTGTCCTCATGGGCGTTTTTCGTGGCAGCGTCCGGAAACTTCGACAGAAAAACCAGCAGCGCCCAGGCCAGAACCACCGTGCCGATGAGCAGATACGGCCCTTGCACGGCCTTGACCTCGGTGATGTAGAAGGTCTGGCGCGCGGCGTCGGTCATGGCGGCCAGCGCCGCTTCGTCGTGCTCGATACCGGACAGGATGAATTGCTGACCGATGAAGATGCCGCTCAAGGCGCCGAGCGGATTGAAGCTTTGGGCGAGGTTGAGGCGGAAGGCCGCCTTGTCGGGCGACCCCAGCACCGTGATCAGCGGGTTGGCCGAGGTCTCAAGAAAGGCCAGCCCCGAGGCGATGACGAACAGTCCGCCGAGGAACCAGCTATATTGGTGATTATCGGCGGCGGGATAGAACAGGAACGCCCCGGCGGCATAGAGCAGCAAGCCCAGAACGACCGCCGACTTATAGCCGAACTTGCGCATGACGAAGGCGGCAGGCAGGGCGAGCAGGAAGTACCCCATATAGAACGCTGACTGAACCAGACCCGATTGCAGGTCGGTCAGGACGAAGGCCTTCTTGAACTGCGGAATCAGGACGTCGTTCAGATTATTGGCGACCCCCCAGAAGAAGAACAGGCTGGTGATCAGGATCAGCGGCCACACGGCGCTGAACCCCTTCGACGGAGTGGATGGAGTGGTCATGAGCGTTCCTCTTTACCTGCGTGGTCCGGTTATGGGCTCCGGCCTTTGCCGCAGAGGAAACAGCATTTTGAAACCCGTTGTCAAATATGAAATTTACAACGCGCGCAAAATCGTTCAGAAATCGGCAAAAAGGAAACGCTTCAATGACCAATATACGACGCTTTTGCTTCGCGCTCGACCTTAACGACGACGCCGAGCTGATTGCCGCCTATACCGCCTGGCACGCACCCGGTGCCGTCCCGGCCGCTGTGACGCAGTCGATTCGCGTCGCCGATATCCGCGAGCTCGAAATCTGGCAGATCCACGACCGCATGTTCATGATCATGGAGGTCGGACCGGATTTCTCGCCGGACGCCAAGGCCGCTGCCGATCTGGCCGATGCCGACGTGCAGGCGTGGGAACGCCTGATGTGGCAGTTTCAAAAGCCGTTACCTCAGGCACGCGAGGGCGAAAAATGGGTCGCGATGGAGCGGATTTACGCCCTGTCCGAGCAGTAGGGCGTAATTGACAGCCTCTCCCCCTGTGCTATGTCAAGCCCTCTATTTGTCAGGGTTAATTTCGCCAATTGTGTGATAATTGTTGCGACGATAAGCGCGGCCTGATAACCGGTCGAAAAAGCGCATAGCTAAAGGGAAGCGTTCATGTTTGGTAAGAAGAAGCCTAAGCCGCTGAAAATCGGCCTCGTCGGTCTGGGCAAGATCGCGGTGGATCAGCATATCCCCTCGATCCGCGCTAATCCGGCGCTGGAACTGGTGGCGGGCTGCTCGCCGAACGCGCGTCCGGAAGGCATCGATGCCTATAATTACCTCGAAGACATGCTGGCCGCGCACCCCGAAATCGAAGCGGTCGCCATCTGTACGCCGCCGCAGATACGTCACACGATCGCCAAACAGGTCATCGCGGCGGGCAAACACGTCTTCCTCGAAAAACCCCCGGCGGCGACGCTGGGCGAGGCCGAGGCGATTGCCGATCTGGCAAAAGCCAGGGGCGTGACCGTGCTGGCCTCGTGGCACTCGCGCTTTGCCCCGGCGGTGGAGACGACCCGTCAATGGATCGCCGCTCGTACGATAAAATCCATCCACGTCGTGTGGAAGGAAAACGTACGTCAATGGCACCCGGGGCAGAAGTGGATCTTCGAGGCCGGCGGCATGGGCGTCTTCGATCCGGGCATCAATTCGCTGTCGATCCTGACGCGCATCGTGCCGGAAAAGGTCATCGTCAAGAAGGCCGATCTGCATATTCCGGTCAATTGCGAAGCCCCGATTCAGGTCGAGATGGACATGACGACCGAAAGCGGGATCAGTATCCGCGCCGACTACGACTTCCTGCAAACGGGCATCCAGACCTGGTCGATCTTCGTCGAAAGCGACACCGGCGAAAAGCTTGAACTGAACATGGGCGGTACCGGCCTGATCATCAACGGCACAGAGATCATGAAGGAAAAGGAAGCCGAATATCCGGGCCTCTATGCACACTTCGAGAAACTGGTGCGCGCCGGACAGTCGGATGCCGACTTTTCGCCGCTGCGCGTCGTCGCCGACGCCATGCTGCTGGGCAAGCGCATCGCCGCCCCGGAATATATTGAATAACAGCGTTAGATTTTTAGGTCGGCCCAGATCGCCGCGTGATCGGAGGCGGCTTCGGTCTCTTTCCTGACCTCGGCATAGGCCTCCCACTTGGGCGGCCGTACACCCGGCCACATGCCTTTACGGAAGACGCCGCCCTTTTCGACTTCGGCAAACAGGTCGGGTGATAATAACAGATAGTCAATCTTGTTGCCTTTGCCGCACGATCCATAGGTACCGACAAAGCCCCCATTGTCGAAGTCCGGATGCTGGGAGATGTCCTTCAGGCCTGCCTGAAATAACGGTTTCAGGGGGTCGCTGTCCGGCGTGTCGTTGAGGTCGCCAATGACGGCAACATAGGTCATCCCCTGCGCCAGCCGTTCCTGATATATGGTCGCGATGCGCTCGGCCTGGGTTTTGCGGCGGGCATTGGACTCGGCGGGCGTACCATAACCCTTGCTCTTCAGGTGGTTGACCATCACAAGGAGCTTGTTGTTGTTCGGCGTGGTGATCTCATATTCCGCACAATCGCGCGAGAAAATGGGCTCGCCATTCGCCGTGCAGTCATCGACATGGCTGCGCAGAACGCCGATGGGAAACCCCTCACGGCTCATCAGGCCGACATCGATACCGCGTTCATCATTACCGTCGATGACCATGACGTGCCGGAAGGGTGTGCCGCCAAGGGCGGTTATGATTTCGCGGTTGAAAGCCGACAGGACGGGGCGGTTTTCGGCTTCGACGACGCCTATGACGTCCGCCTTGATATCGATCAGGACACGCGCCGTATTGCGCATGGCGTGTTCGTTGACCGGTTCGTCGCGCAGTTCCAGCGATCCGGTCCAGTCGGCCCTGCCATTGGCATCGATGACGATGCCACCGGTCTTGGGGCGGCGCAGAAGCCCGCCGCAATTGCGTCTGAGCAATACGAATGGCCCCGTATCCGATTTTTCGAGGCCCAGCTTTTTCATCAAGGTGACCATACTCGCCTTGCGGGCAACGGTGTAGTTGATTTCGCCGAGCAATGCGTTCAAGGCGGCGAAGTCTTCCAGAACCTGCCGACCGTCGTCCCAGCTATCCTGATTCATCACCTTGGCGCGATCAAACAGGTTCTCGACATTATAAGCTGCCAGCCGCATTTTTTTTGCCCCCTTTATAATAACGAAGTTATTTTATCATCTTTGGGTTGTAAGGCAAGTGAGGCTTGAGCCGCCATTCGTGAATTTTTTTATGGCCAAAGCCGTCGGCCAATGGCAGCCTGCCGGTTCAGTTATTCAGGAACCAGATGTGTCTCACGATCTGTTTAAGGCCGCAAAGGCCGCCACCGCGTTCAGCCATTCCCCTTATTCAAAGTTCCCGGTGGGGGCGGCGATCCTGGCCGACGACGGCAAGGTCTATAGCGGTGCCAATATCGAGAATATCGCCTTCCCGCAGGGCTGGTGCGCGGAAACCACGGCTTTGTCGCACATGATCATGGGCGGCGGCAAAAAGGTGCTCGAAATCGCCGTCTTTGCCCCGCGTCATCCGCACTGCCCGCCGTGCGGCGGCTGTCGTCAGAAACTGGCCGAGTTCGCCGACGCTTCGGCGCAGATACACATGTACGCCGAAGACGGCAGCGTGAAGACGGCAGCATTAGGCGACCTGCTGCCGATGAATTTCAACGCGGATCTGACCTGATTACTCTTCGAATTCCGGTTCGGTTATTTGCGTCCGGGTGACCTTGGCGACGCGCAGAGCGTTGGTCGAGCCCGACTTGCCGAAGGGCATCCCTGCCACGATGACGATGTCCTGACCGGGTTCGGAAATGCCTTCGGTGCGGGCGATCTGTACCGCCACCTGCACGGTTTCCGACATCGAGTGTGTCACCGGCGCCGGGACGGCGTGCACCCCCCAGGTCAGGGCCAGACGGCGCGCGGTTTCCATGTTCGGCGTCAGACCGATAATCGGCGCGGTCGGGCGTTCGCGGGCGACGCGCAAGGCCGTCGGACCGGAATTGGTCAGGGCGGCGATGGCCGACGCCTCTATGGTTTGCGCCACCTGACGCGCCGCAGTAGCGATCGCGCCCGATACCGACTTTTCGGTTTCCGGACGGCGGCGATCGGTTTGCATCCGCCAGTCGGCGTCCTTTTCGACGCGGGCGACGATGCGGTCCATGATGGTCACGGCCTCGACCGGATATTGACCCGCAGCGGTTTCAGCCGACAGCATGACGGCATCGGCCCCGTCATAGACGGCGGTGGCGACGTCGGACGCTTCGGCGCGGGTAGGGGTAGGGGCCGAGATCATCGATTCGAGCATCTGGGTCGCGACGATCACCGGCTTGCCCAGTTCGCGAGCGGCGCGGATGATACGCTTTTGCGCCAGCGGCACCTCTTCGGGCGGCAGTTCGACCCCGAGGTCGCCGCGCGCCACCATGACGGCGTCCGAGAGCGCCATGATCGATTCGAGATTGTCCAGCGCCTGCGGCTTTTCGAGTTTGGACAAGACCCAGGCGCGGCCCTTGATGATCTCCTGCGCTTCCATGACGTCTTCGGGACGCTGGACGAAGCTGAGACCGATATATTCGACGCCGCGCTCCAAAGCGAAGGCCATGTCCTCGCGGTCCTTCTTGGTCAGGGCCGGGATCGGTAGCACCACGTCGGGGACGTTGACGCCTTTACGATCAGACAGGCGCCCGCCGGTGACGACGACGGTTTCCACATGGTCTTCGCGAACGTGGGTGACGCGTAGCTTCAGCTTGCCGTCGTCGAGCAGAAGGTGCGAGCCGATTTGCGCCGCGCCGATGATTTCCGGGTGCGGCAGGTTGGCGCGCGTCAGGTCGCCGGGCGTCGGGTTGAGGTCGAGGCGAAACGTCTGGCCGGGGCTGAGGACGATGGCGCCGCCCATGAAACGGCCCACACGCAATTTCGGACCCTGCACGTCGGCCAGAATGCCGATCGGGCGTTTGGTCTTCGCCTCCAGATCGCGGATCAGGTCGATATTGCGCCCGTGATCTTCGTGCGAGCCGTGCGAGAAGTTCAACCGGAAGACGTCGGCACCGGCCTGAAACAGTTGCGCCAGCATATCGGCGTTGGAAGACGCGGGGCCCAGAGTGGCAACCAGTTTCGTGCGGCGGCGGCGAAGTATTTTCAAAGGATCGAACTCTTGTGCTTTGGGGATATCCGCCTGAGGCGAAAGGGCCTTGCGTGGCCGGGTTCCCGGATTTGTTGGAGCGGTATTTTTGGCAAGGGTGACAAAAGTCCTGTTCCCTCCCTTGGGTCAAGTCACATTTTCCGAAACAATTGCGTGATTTTTGACGCCAGGCGCTAAAAAACCGGACACCGTTGTCATTTAAAAGAATCGAAGATTAAAAATAAGGTATTATAACACCGATTATATTTGTCTTTATGCAGATTTATCTTACGGATCTTATCTAAATCAGGCTGCATATCACATATGAGATTTGTGTATCCCTTTCGGTTCTGCGTCCCCGGAAAGGCGGCGTTTATTTTCAAATTTGATATGCGAGGGCTTTCCAAATTCTTGCATAAAAGAATCCGCGACGTTTCAGGCATAAGCTGTTAAGGCGTTTGAATTTTAGAACGGGCGGCTCTTGAATTATATGTCGGACAACGCCCCTTATTTTGACAATTAGGTCAAAAATTTCCACGCGATTTGCCCGCGAAAGGCTAAAACTGTGCTGTTTGCGCATGGATTTGTCGTTAAAATGGCAGCGCTGTCATAAATCGCTGGAATTTGTCGATTTATGTGATAACGGTATCACCAAGAGTCCGGATTTTCATCGCGCCGCCACGATAAAAAAAGCGCGCAAAAGTCACGGACCAGCATTCTACAGGTGCGAAACTGCAAAAACGGGGAGGAGGCTCTTCCACTCATCGCGCACAGAACCGGCACAAGGTTCGGCGCACGCGTGGACGTCATCCTGCGAAAAAGGCCGTAACGCATGTCGTGCCGCCGGAATGCGGGCAGGGACGGGATACCCGTCTCTTGCCGTCGGCATTGTGCCAAGGCGCCGTAGGGATGGAGGAATCCCGGCGGCGGGGTTGAGAGGGAGCGTTACATGAAACTATCCAAATCCGGCCGCCTGACGGGAAGCGTCTCGGCGCTGGCCCTGAGGAGTGCGGCCCTGAGTGCGGTGGCCTTAGGTCTGGCCGCACCGGTCATGGCTCAGGAAGCCAAGACAACAGAGGACGTCACCGAGGTTGTCGTTACCGGGCAGCGCGCGCAGGTCAAGACCGCGCAGAAGCTCAAACGCGATGCCGAAAGCGTCGTCGATTCCATTACCGCGACCGATATCGGCGCTCTGCCGGACCGTTCGGTGTCCGAGGCCCTGCAACGCGTGGCGGGCGTCACCCTGCAACGCACCGACGCGGCCCGCGATCCGGCGCGCCTGTCCGGCGAAGGCGGCGCGATCTTCGTGCGTGGCCTCAGCTATGTGACGACGCTGCTCAACGGGCGCGAAGTCTTCTCGGCCAAGAACGGCCGCTCGATCGGTTTCGAAGACGTCTCCGCCGACCTGATGGCCGGGGTCGACGTCTATAAGAGCACGGTCGCCGAACAGATCGAAGGTGCGCTCGGCGGCACGGTCAATCTGCGCACCCGCCTGCCGTTCGACTCGAAAAATCGCATCATCGCCTTCACGGCGGATCGCAACTACGGCGATCTGCGCGACCAGGCTTTCGTGTCCGGCGGCATCACCTATTCCGACCGCTGGGACACGCCGATCGGCGAAGTCGGCCTGCTGCTCAACGCTTCGGTGTCGAACGTGGGCACGCGCTCGAACGCCTTCACGACCGACCGCTTCGATCAGGTGGCCGGCGTCGGCACGACCTCGACGGCGGACGACCGCTTTGCCCCGAAGGCGGCGGGCTACCGCACCATCGACTGGGAACAGAAGCGCGAGGCCGTAGCCGCCGCGGTTCAGTGGCGTCCGCTGGATACGCTGGAATTCACCCTGCAATATCTGAACACCAAGGCGACGCCGAAGAGCCTCGAACATTCGACCGGTTATTCCGACAATCTGCTGTCGCCGAACAGCAGCTACACCTACGATTCGCAAGGACAGTTCACCGGCGGGGTGTTCAACAACACCATCCACCGCAACGTCACTCGTTCGGGCGTCGATAACAAGGAAACCTCGGACATCTCGCTGGGGGCCAAGTGGCGCGTCAGCGACAAGCTGACGCTGAACGCCGAATACCAGAAGGTGAAATCGACCTCGAAGGTCATCAGTTTCACCGTCGGCACCGAACTGATGGATCAGGTCGACGTCAAGCTTGACCTTTACGGCAGCAAGACGCCGGTCTTCACGACCTATAATGCCTGTTACCGCGACTGTACGCCGACTATCCCGACGGTGGCCAATGTCAACGACCCGACGCGTTACCTGTATAATTTCGCGATGGACCACCTTGAGGACAATGACGCCGAGCAGTCCGCCTATCGCGTCGATGCGCTCTATGAGTTCGATTCCGACTGGCTGCGCTCGCTGAAAGGCGGCATCCGTGTCGCCGACAAGACCGCGACGACGCGTGAGAACGGCTATAACTGGGGTGCCGTATCGCAGGACGCCGCCTGGAACGGCAACAACGTCACCAAGGACCCGCCGATTTCCGGCATGATCGACTACTACAACTTCGCCAACTTCTTCCGCGGCGACGCGCAGGCGCCCGCGGGCGGGGTCTTCCCGTCGGTGCAACTGGCCGACTATTACGGTTCGCGCGACAAGATCGCCACAGCCGCCGCCGATCTCGGCTGGGGCTGGGTGCCGTTCAACGGCAATTACGACGCCGTCGAACCGGGCCGCGCCGATAACCCGACGTCGGGCACGATCACACAGAACGAAAAGACCAGCGCGGTCTACGGTGTCCTGCGCTTCGGCAACGACACGATCATGCAGGGCTTCGACGGCAATGTCGGCGTGCGGGTGATCAAGACCGAACTGAGCAACGGCACTGGCCTGCGCGGCAATCCGGGGGCGCTGGCCAATGTGACGGCGGCCAATATCAACCCGAATTCGTCGGCGGCGCTACGTCAGGAAGTCCTCGACGCCATCGCCATCACGGCGGTCGGCGGCACGGTCAAGGGCATCCAGATCGAGAACGAATATACCGACGTCCTGCCCAGCCTGAACCTGCGCCTCAAGGCCACGGATCAGGTGCAGTTGCGCCTGTCGCTGTCCAAGGCCATCGTCCGGCCGAGCTTCGGTCAGATGCAGCCCTATACGACGCTGGGCGTGTCGGCGACGCTGGTGCAGGCGCTCGGTCCCAACGGTCAGCCGATTCCGGCACCGACCCAGGCCGATCCGACGGCGACACTGCAATATGTCAGCGCCATCGAATATAACGGGTCCGGCGGCAATCCGAACCTGCAACCGATGGAAGCCAATGCCTACGACTTTTCGGCGGAATGGTACTTTGCCCCAACGGGCAGCCTGACCCTGGCGGTGTTCAGGAAAGACCTGAAGAACTACTTCTTCGGTTCGACCGAGAACGAAAGCTATACCATCGGCGGCAAGACCAAGGCCTATAGCGTCTTCCGTACGCGCAACGGCGACAAGGGGACCATCGACGGTCTGGAACTGGCCTATTCGCAGTTCTACGACTTCCTGCCGGGACCCTTGTCCGGTCTGGGGCTTCAGGCCAACTACACGATCGTCAATTCGTCGGGCGGCAAGAATACGGCGGTCAATATCTCCGAGCCGGAACAACGCTCCGGGGCGCAGGCCGACCTGCCGCTGGAGGGTCTGTCGGAAAAATCCTACAATGTCGCCTTCATCTACGAAAAGTACGGCATTTCGGCGCGTCTGGCCTATAACTGGCGCTCGGAATATCTGATGACGACCTCGGCGGCCAATATCAAGGCGCCGGTGTGGTCGGAAGACTACGGTCAGTGGGACGGCTCGATCCTCTATTCGGTCACGCCGAAGCTCAAGCTGGGGCTTCAGGTGACCAATCTGGGCCGCGAAAAGACCTATCTCAAGGTCGGCAACCCGGATCGTCTGGCGCGCTATGCGTGGTTCGACACGGACCGCCGCGTGGCGATCACCCTGCGCGGTCAGTTCTAAAAGCTGGTCGTCGATATCCGAAGCCCGCCCGGTTCTGCGTGACCGGGCGGGTTTTCGGTTTTACAGTGACATCAACCGAACGCAGATTCGGACATATCTTCAGGACGGGGAGCGCGCATGTCGGGCGAACATATCAAACACATCGTCATTGTCGGCGGCGGCACGGCAGGCTGGATGTCGGCCACGACCCTGTGGCAGGCCTTTCAGGGCAAGCGGGTCAGGATCACCCTCATCGAATCCGACGAAATCGGCACCGTCGGGGTAGGCGAGGCGACCATCCCGCCGATCCGGCGCTTCAATTCGCTGGCCGGGATCGACGAGGTCGAGTTCGTCAAACGCACCCAGGCGACGTTCAAGCTGGGGATTGAGTTCGTCAACTGGACGCGTCAGGGCCACAGCTACATCCACCCCTTCGGCCATTTCGGCAAGCCGATCGACCTGATCTCGTTCCACCACTACTGGCTGCGGATGAAGGCAGCGGGCGAGGATGTGCCGCTCGATGCCTATTCGCTGCCGATCATGGCCGCGCGCAACAACAAGTTTCTGGTCGGGCCGAACGACCCGGAGTCGGTGTTTTCGACCTATTCCTACGCCTTCCACTTCGATGCCGGACTCTATGCACGGTTTCTGCGCGACCACTGCGAACAGCGTGGCGTCAAGCGCGTCGAAGGCAAGATCACCAGGGTCAATCTCAATCCCGAAGACGGTTTTATCGACAGCGTGACTCTGGATCGCGGCGAAACCATCGAAGGCGACCTGTTCATCGACTGCTCCGGTTTCCGCGGCCTGCTGATCGGCGAGGCGCTGGGCGTCGGCTACGACGACTGGTCGGCCTTCCTGCCGTGCAACCGCGCGGTGGCGGTGCCGTGCGAAAGCGCCGCGCCGCTGACGCCCTATACGCGCTCGACCGCCCATAAAGCCGGCTGGCAGTGGCGCATCCCCTTGCAGCATCGCACGGGCAACGGCCATGTCTTCTGCGCCGACTTCATCAGCGAGGACGAGGCAATTTCGACCGTGATGAACAATCTCGACGGCAAGCCTATGGCCGAGCCGCGCGTCATCCGCTTTAAAACGGGCAAACGGAAAAAGTTCTGGGAAAAGAACTGTATCGCGGTGGGACTGGCATCGGGCTTCATGGAGCCGCTCGAATCGACCTCGATCCATCTGGTGCAAAAGGCCATGGCGCGTGCGGTCGGGTTCCTGCCGACGCACCGCCACGACACGGTCAGTCTTGATGAATATAACCGCCTGATGCTGGAGGAATTTGTCGAAATCCGCGATTTCCTCGTGCTGCACTACAATGCCACCGAACGCGACGATTCCGACTTCTGGCGCTATTGCCGCAACATGACCCTCCCCGAAACGCTCAAGCGGCGCATCGACCTGTTCCGGGCGCGCGGCCGGGTGGTCAGTCATGCCGACGAACTGTTCGGTGAGGCCAGCTACGTGGCAGTTTTCATGGGGCAGGGCATCGTGCCGCAGGGTTACGACCCGCTGGCCAATGTGCTGGAGACGGAGGATGTCAAAGAGCGCCTGTTCAAGATGCGCGAGGTCATACGTGACACAGTTCAACGCATGCCGACCCAGGCTCAGTTCATCGAGCGCACCTGCAAGGCCTATTCGATGGAGGATCTGCGCCGCGCTATGGCCATGTAGCGTGCCAGATAACGCAACAGGCGAAAGCACGTGACGTCGGCGTCGCATTGATTTTAATTATTGCAATCTTGTCTGACAAATGCACGTGCAAAGGCGGGGATTTGTTGATAAGGACAAGGCGATGGGACGGCGATTGCATTTTTCATTTGCCAAGGACGACCGAAGTGCGTTGTCTGACAAATGAAAGAGGGGATCGATACGGGCCACACAGAAGTCTCCTCAAGGAAACCTTTTCGAAGTCACCTCAAACCTACAGGTAGGGTATATGTCTGAACCGTCAAGCACCGCCAAGCGCGGTGGCAGCGGCCTCGCTCTGGCCGTCGTCTATGTCACGGCGCTTTTCTTCATCTGGGCGTTCGTTACCAATCTGGTCGATCCGCTGATCCGCGCCGTTGGCAAGATCTATTCGCTCAATACGCTCGAATCCAATCTGACGCAGTTCGCGTTCTTCATCGCCTATGGCGTCATGTCGATTCCCTCGGCCTGGGTGCTGTCCAAGTTCGGCTATGCCAAATCCATTCTGATCGGCCTCGGCGGTATCATCGTCGGCTGTCTGATCGCCTATGCGACCCTGTTCACGCACGTTTATGAGACGATCCTCGTCGGTCTGTTCGTCGCGGCGTCGGGTATTACGCTGCTTCAGGTGGCGGCCAACCCGCTGATCGCCTCGATGGGTGACGCTAAGAATTCGCACTTCCGTCTGAACCTGTCGCAAGCCTTCAACTCGCTGGGCGCCTTCGTCGGCGGCTTCTTCGGTTCGACCTACATGTTCAAGGGACCGCTGTTCGAAAAGGACGTCGTGGTTACCGAAGCGCTGAAAGCGTCCGGTCTGGTCGATATCACCACCATCTATCTCGGCATCGCTGCCGTGCTGGCCGTCTTTACGCTGGCGGTCTTCCTGGTGCGCAATACGGTCGCGGCCCATTCGCCCCAGACGTCCGAACACGCGCCGTCGCCGTTCACCGCCCTCACCTCCAAGTGGGCCAATCTGGGCGCCATCGCTATCTTCGTCTATGTCGGTGCCGAAGTCTGCGTCATCTCGAACCTGATTGGCTTCCTCGAACAGGGGCAAATTCTCGGCCTGCCCACCCGCGAAGCCGGGCAGTTGATGCCGTTCTTCATGCTGGCGGCGATGATCGGTCGCTTCGGCGGTTCGGTGATCATGCGCTACATCAAGGCCACCACCATGCTGGCGATCTTTGCGATCGGGGCGTCGGCGCTCTGCCTGATCATCATCGCCACCAAGGACATGCAGGCGGCGACGATGGGCGGCACGTTCAACTTCTTCGGCCATGACACGCCGGTCACCACGGGCTTCATTCCGGGCTTCGCCGCGGTTCTGATCGGCTTCTTCAACTCGATCATGTTCCCGACGATCTTCACCCTGACGCTGGAGCGTTCGACGGCACCGGCTTCGGCCTCGTCTGGCCTGATGTGTATGGCAATCTGCGGCGGCGGCTTCATCAGCCTGCTGTTCGCCTGGGCCATCGACCACTTTACCGCGATGGACGCGTTCAGCGCCCGTTCGCTGGCATTCATCGTGCCGCTGGCGTGCTACCTCTACGTCCTGTGGTTCGCTATCGTGGCGAAGAAAGCCCCGACCCATGCCATCGAAGAAGGTGTGTCGGGCGGTCACTAAGCGTTTGTTTTGTCGCGGTATCGCTTTAAAACACACTGCGGCATTATAAAATGACGCTATACTGAGCGGCCTCGTCATCGACGGGGCCGCTTTTGTTTTATCCTGAGGGTTCAGCATGTTGCGCATCGGCGTCGATTTCGGCGGCACCAAGATCGAGGCGGCGGCCCTGTCGCCCGACGGGGCGTTTTTGGCGCGTCATCGTCAGCCCAATCCCGGCAATTATGACGACGCGCTGCGGCTGGTCCGCGACCTGATCGGCCATGTCGAGCGCGAGGCCCGCAGCATAGCGCCCGATCTAGGTACAGCCCCTGCCAGCATCGGCATAGGCTCGCCCGGTTCGGCATCGCCGCACACGGGTCTGATGCGTAATGCCAATTCCGTCTATCTCAACGGACGCACCTTTCAGGCCGATCTCGAAGAGGTTTTGCAGCGTCCGGTCCGACTGGCCAACGACGCCAACTGTCTGGCCCTGTCCGAGGCCCGCGACGGCGCGGCCAGGGGCGCGGCGTCGGTCTTCGCCGTCATTGTCGGCACGGGCTGCGGCGGTGGCGTCGTGGTGAACGGGCGGCTGGTCGAAGGCGCCAATGGCGTGGCCGGCGAATGGGGACACATGCCCTTACCGTGGCCGCAGCCTGAGGAATATCCCGGCCCGGTCTGCTGGTGCGGTCTGCACGGCTGTCTGGAAACCTGGGTTTCCGGCTCCGGCTTTGCCCGCGACTATCGCGAGGCGACCGGGCGCGACCGGAAGGGCGAGGCGATCATCGAGGCCATGCGCGCCGGCGATCCCGACGCCACCGCTGCCTTCGGACGCCTTGTGTCGCGGCTGGGGCGCAGTCTGGCGGTCGTCGTCAATCTCTTCGATCCGGACGTGTTCGTTTTCGGCGGCGGCCTGTCGAATGTCAGCGAAATCTACGATCAGTTGCCGGAGGTGATCTCGCCCTATGTCTTCACCGATATCTGGAAGGCGCGGCTGGTTCCGGCGAAATGGGGCGATTCCTCAGGCGTGCGTGGCGCGGCGTATCTGTGGGACTAACCCTATTTAGATAGAGACTCGCTCATTACCCAGTCCTCGCGCTGCGAACGCACGTCCGTCCCGATCGCGATATCACGCACCGACTGGCATTCGGCCTGCCGGACCAGTCCGGTATCGAGGCTGACCGTATATAGGCACCGCGTCGACAGGGTGAAGCGCACCTCGCCGACGGGCTGTATCGCAGTCCGTTTGCGCCGGGCCTCGTCGCGGGCGACCTGTTCGAGGCGGGGGCGCACGCTGACCGCATAGAGGTCGAGCGCCTTGCGCGTCGGGCCGGACTCGTAGGTGATCTGCGCGGTGCGCGCGGCTTCGTCCCACTTGGTCAGGGTCAGGGTCTCGCTGGCGCTGAGCGTATCGCCGAGCGGGCCGGGGATCTTCGAATCGAGACGGTAGGGATTATTGAGACTGAGCCCCAGATTGTGCGGGATGGCCAGCATGGCGTCTTCGGGCAGGAACATCTCGGCGGCCATTTCCGGCGTCACCTGCCCATAGAGGGCGTCGAAGGCATCGGCCTGTCGCGCCTTCATCAGCCCGGCCTTGCGCATGGCTACCTTTAGACGGGCGCGAAATTTCGGCCATTCGTACAGGGAAAGAGGCGTCAGATTGACGTCTGTCTGATAGGTGACGCCGCCGACATCGGCCATGACGCCCATCAGTTTCTCAAGTCCGGTATCGTCGTCGGACAGGGTGGCGCCGGTGACCTGAAAGTCCGATTTCAGGATAGCCTTGACGACGCGATAGCCGTCCTTGACGGGAGTCAGGCTGTTGAGGAATTCGCCGGTATAGACGGCCGTCTTGACCTGGCCGTTGTGGTCGCTGCGGGTCGTCTTGCGGATCGACTGACGGATCTTGGCGCCCGCTGGAAGGTTCAGATGGATCTGGAGGTAACGCGCTTCGGGCGCGGGTGGGGTTGCCGTTGTCGTCTCGGCGTACACGGCACCGCTCAGGCCCGTGCCGGCGATGACGATCGCGGTCAATATGCGATTACCCATGTCCCTATGTTTGCCCAACATCCTGTTACAGAAAGGTCTTTGTGGCGCGACTTTTGGTCAACTCTGTGGCCATCTACGGAACAAAACTTTCCGTAACGTCGTAAATCTCGGTCTTGCCGGAGGTTTGCCCCATCAGGCTCACCGTAGTGATGCGCGTGCATTTGCCCTGACGGACCAGACCGGTATCGATGGCCATATCGTAGTCGCAATGGGTCGACATGTCGAAGACATTGCCGGGGTTGGCTTTCATGGCCGACATCATTTCCGCCAGAGCCTCCGCTGGCGCTCCGGCATCCTTCATGAATTTGGGCAGGAAATCGTAGAAGAAGGCTTTCAGAGAGTCTGACTTGGGGCGATAGTCATAAATAACCTGAGCCGTATTGCCTGCCGCATTCCAATGCGTGATGATTACGGTTTCGCTGACTTGCAGAGGAAAGTTGCCAATCGGTACGATGATTTCGCTGTCGGCGGTGAGGGGCTTTTCAATCTCCAGCGCCAGATTGTGCGGTACGGCGATGATCGTGTCGGCTTGCAGAAAACTCCCGGCGGCCTGTTCCGGTGTCAATTTACCGAACATGCCGTCCATCATGTTCATTACCTTGACCTCCTCTTCGAGGGAAGGCCTTCCGCCTTCCCGCAGACCGGCGGCAATCAGGGCACGGGTATTGGCCCACAGGGCCGGCCAGTTTTCCAGACGTTGCGGCGCCAGGCTCTCGTCGCCGATGAAGGTCAGGTCGCCCAAGGTGCCGGTCATGGTTCTCAGCAGGACGGCGTCCTGAGTATGGGCGTCTTTGTCGATGGTCTTTCCATCCGGCCCGGTAACGGTAAAGGCCGTCAGGGTTTTTTTGACTTTATATCCCCCTTCGATGGCAGTGAAATCGTTGCGATAGGCGCTGGTGCTGCTCGTGGTCGTAACCTTGCCGTTCTTGTTTTCGGTCCTGGTCAGCCGCACCGTCTGATAGATCGTGCCCTTGTTGCCGATTCTCAGCGCTAGTTCACGGTAGTTCGGCGATTTGGGATCGGGGAGGTCGGCCGCCATAGCCCCAGTTCCAAAAATGGGGGCGAACAATGTAGCGATGAGCGCGGACGCGACGATGGACACGGATAAACGCATGAAAAAACTCCCCCGAAATTTCGAGGGAGTTTAAAAGGATCAGGGTGTGGCGCAACCCTAGTTCTCGAAAAAGCTCTCATAGATCGACTGATCGACCAGATTGAGATTGGCCTGAAACACGTCGATGAATTCGTGCAGGCCGGATGCGATGATGCTGTCGGCATCGGCCCGTTGCAGGCTTTGCGTCAGCAGTCCCATCTCGGTCAGGGCCGGACAGGTCGCGGGCTGATCGGCGCAGATGTTCGACAGGGCCAGAGAGGCGTAGTCGAGGCTGAAGCGCAGCGAGCGCGGGAACAGCTTCGAGAACAGCAGGAACTCGGTCACGTCGCGATAGTTGATCGAATGATATTCCTGACGGTACATTTCCAGCGCATTGACAGATTTCAGCACCGCGCCCCACTGGACGTTGTCGTAGGGGCTGTCGACCTGTTCGCCGCGCGGCAGGAGCAGAAAATACTTCACGTCGAGCAGGCGCGCGGTCTTGTCGGCGCGTTCCAGCAACTGCCCCATGCGGGCGAAGTGCCAGCCATCGCCGCGCGACATGGCGTTGATCATCATGCCGGAGAACAGGTTCCCCGATTGCCGTACCTGCGTATAGTAGTCGGCCAAGGCCTCGACCGAACGCTTGCGGCTGTGGGCCTGGGTCAGGTGGTACAGTTCGTTGATCTTTTCCCACACCTCGACCGGGATGATTTCACGCACCGTGCGGGCGTTTTCACGCGCGCGATAGATCGACGACAGGATCGAATTGGGGTTCTTGTCGTCGAAGGTCAGGAAGCGCACGACCGACTTTTCATCGGCGGGGCCGTAGCGCTTGGTGAAGCCTTCGTCGTCGCCGGAGGTGGCGATCAGCGGATACCACTGGGTCTCTTCGACGCTGAGGCCCATGTCGAGCATCAGGTGGGTATTGACGTCGATGAAGCGCGCGACGTTTTCGGCGCGTTCGAGATAACGCGACATCCAGTAGATGGAATTGGCAACGCGGGACAGCATCATTGGGAAAACCTTTCCCCTTCGCCCCTACGGGGAGAAGGTGCCGCGACGGCGTAAGCCGTCAAGGCGGATGAGGGGGCATGGGCGGACAGAGCATCGCCCCCCTCACCCCAACCCTCTCCCCCACGGGGAGAGGGGGCCAAGCAAAACGGTCTCATGCCTCACCCCCGAACTCTTCGCCTTCGCCCAAAACCCAGGTGTCTTTCGAGCCGCCGCCCTGAGAACTATTGACCACCAGCGAGCCTTTTTTCAGCGCCACGCGCGTCAGACCGCCGGGCAGGGTGAATATTTCTTCGCCATAGAGCGAGTAGGGGCGGAAATCGACGTGGCGGCCTTCGATGCCGTTGCCGATCAGGGTCGGCGCGCGCGACAGCGACAGGGTCGGCTGGGCGATATAGTCGCGCGGCGCGGCCTTGATCAGGGCAGCGAATTCCTTCTGCTCGGCCTTGGTCGATTTCGGCCCGATCAGCATTCCGTAGCCGCCCGACAGGTTCACCGCCTTGACGACCAGCTTGTCGAGATTGGCCAGCACGTATTCGCGCTCCTTGTCGTCCTCGCAAATATAGGTCGGGACGTTCTGGGCGATGGCCTCTTCGCCGAGGTAGTATTTGATGATCTTCGGCACGTAGGTATAGATCGCCTTGTCGTCGGCGATGCCGGTGCCCGGCGCATTGGCCAGCGCCACATTGCCCTTGCGGTAGGCGTTCATGATACCGGGGACGCCCAGCAGCGAGTCTTTGCGGAAGACGGTGGGGTCGATGAACTCGTCATCGATGCGGCGGTAGATGACGTCGACCTGCTTGAGCCCGCGCGTGGTGCGCATATAGACGATGTCGTCCTCGACCAGCAGATCGGAATTCTGACAGAGCGGCACGCCCATTTGCTGCGCCAGATAGGCGTGTTCAAAATAGGCGGAATTATAAATGCCGGGCGTCAGGACGACGATGACGGGATCGTCCTTGCCATCCGGCGCGATGTGTTTCAGCGTCTTGTACAGGTGGTCGCCATAGTGCGACACCGGACGGACCTTGAGCGTCTGGAACGCCTTGGGCAGGATGCGCTTCAGCACGGCGCGGTTTTCCAGCACGTAGGAAATCCCCGACGGGCAACGCAGATTGTCCTCCAGCACGTAGAACTCGCCATCGCCGGCGCGCACGAAGTCGGTGCCGGAAATGTGCGTCCACACGCCTTTCGGCGGCTTGAGGCCTTCGCAGGGCTTCAGATAGCAGGCCGAGGAGAAGATCATGTCAGCCGGGACGACCTTGTCCTTGATGATCTTCTGGTCGTTATAGATGTCCTGAATGAACAGGTTCAGCGCGTGGATGCGCTGGGCGATGCCCTTTTCCAGACGCTCCCAGTCGGCGGACGAGACCAGCCGCGGGATGATGTCGAAGGGCAGGATCTTCTCGGTGCCCTTCTTGTCGCCATAGACGTTGAAGGTGTTGCCGGACTGATAGAGGATGTCCTCCGCCGTCTTTTGCCGCCGTTTCAGATCGGCGCGACTGAGGGCGTCAAGCTGCTCGATCAGGGCCGCCGCCGCCGTGTGGGGCGTGCCGTCGCTTTCGAACAATTCGTCAAAGAACCCGTCGGTTTTATAATTTTCCAGGCTCACGGTGCTATCCCCTCGGTAAATTCGTTACATTCTTATACCTCCCCGGCGTGCCGGGGAGGGGGACCGCACGACGCGCGAAGCGCTAGATGCGGTGGTGGGGTGAGCAATCGAAGGGTCCGTGGGACCGTTCGATATGCGCAAGACGCCGTAGGCACGGTTCAGTAAGCTCCTATGCGAGCCCCCCACCGTCTTTTTCACCTTTGGTGAAAAATCCACCTCCCCCGGCACGCCGGGGGAGTATGAAAAGAGAAGCGCGGTCACAGGAAGACCTCGTTCATCGTCACTTGAACGCGCAAACCTTCCTTGCCGCCGCCGCGGTAGATGGTCCCCGACGTGGGAGTGGCATCGCGATAGTTGCGGCCGCAGGCGACGCGGATATGGTCCTGCGCCACCTGACAGCCATTGGTCGGATCGAAGCCGCGCCAGCCGATATACGGGATATAGACCTCGGCCCAGGCGTGGCTGGCGTCGGACTGGATCTTGTTCTCGTAATTGGCGCCGGTATAGATGTAGCCCATCCGGTAACGCGCCGGGACGCCGAGCAGGCGGGCCAGCGTGATGAACAGGTTGGCGAAGTCCTGACAGACCCCCTTGCGCGAGGCATAGACGTCGAACGGCGTGGTCGAAAACGAGGTCGAGCCCGGCACGTACTGATAGTCGCGATAGATGGTCAGGTTGATGTCGTTCAGCGTGTCGATCAGGTGCTGCCCGTTGCGTTCGGCGAACGACCGCGCATAGAGCAGCAACTCCGAAATCTGGGTTTCCGGCATTTCCAGCAGCAGCAGATAGGGTTCCATGACCTGAAGCTGCCACGGCATCCACGACATGGGCAGCTTGGCCTGACGCCGCGTCGAGGCGTAGTCGTCGGGCGCCTGACCGAAGATCTTGACCAGCGAGCGACACGAGACGGTCAGTTGCCTGTACGGCTTGATGATCGAATAGTGGATATTCTGGTTGCCGAAGACGTCCTCGAAGCGCACGTCTTCGCCCTCGGAGGAGATGGTCAGGGTCGAGTGGATGACCTCCTGCACCTGATCCTCGACCGGCAGCAGACGGAAGGTGTGGGTCGAGTGTTCGACCGCTTCTTCGTAGGTATATTCGGTCGAATGGACCAGATCGTAAAGCCGGTAGGTGAGGGCCGTGCCGTCGGCGGCGTGGGTGATCGACTTGGCATTGATCACGTTCTGCTGGACGTGGCTCATCTGCGACAGCTTGGCGACGATCGATGCCTGCTGGCTTTGGGCCTGCACGCTGGCGAACAGGGCCGAGCGTTCGGTGATCTTTTCCAGCGGTCCGCCTTGCAGGATCGGCGATCCGGCAGCGGTGGATTCGGGACGCTGCGTCGGCGGCAACGGCAGCTTCGGCAGCGGGTCTTTCTTGTTGGTCCACACCATGGCGCCGCGTCGGGCGATAATCAGCTGGCCACCCTGCATCGGGGTCCAGTCGCCGCTTTTGAAGGGCGAGGAGGCAAAGACGAAGGCCGTGCGGAATGTGTCGCGCGGATTGTTCAGCGAAAACGAAGCCGCATCGGATTGGAAACCGGCGGTGTCGTGCGGCGGCTTGAGGCGGCTGTAGTAGAGGCTCGCCTGCGAATTGGTGCCGTAAAAGACCGCGACCGTCACCCCATCCGAGATCGACATGTCGGCGGAACCGAGGTCGTCCAATTGCAGGAACCAGCTCAAAAGGATGTTGTGATCGATTTCGGCCAGGGTCCGCGCGCCGTAATCCTGAATCTTGCCCAGCAGGAAGACCAGCGCCAGCTCCGAATCGGTGCGTCCCAGCGGTTCGAGGAAGATCGAGGTATTGTGATGCAGCTTCTTGATGGCTTCCTTGTCGAGGTTGCCATTGTGCATGAAGACCCAGTCCTGACCGGCAAACGACCGGGTAAAGGGCTGGGTTTCGAGGTGGGTATAGCCCGACGCCGCGCCGCGCACCTTGCAGAAGAAGACGGTCGAACGGAAGCCTTCCCAGTCGCTCATCGCGCCTTTGAGGGAGGTGGTGTCCTTGGCTGCGGGGTCCTTGGCGACCATGGCGGCCTTGTTGTCGGCGGGATACCAGGCCAGACCCCAGCCCAGTGTGTGGTCGCCCTTCTGCGGTCCCGTGCGGAACTTCAGGTCGATGACCGGTGACGAGAGGCCGTCGAACGAGAAGGCAAAGATATCGCTCGAAATATCGCTGAACAAGGTGCGTCCTTTCACTCAACTCCAGACTAAGCCCTCATGGGGCCATGTCCATCATAACGCTCATCACAAGGTTACACATTTTTTTCACGTTCGTTACAGCTCTGTGACGTGATTTTGTGGAGAAACCGGTCCTAAGTTCGTTTTATTTCATACCTCCCTGCGCATTGCGCGGGGAGGGGGACCATTTGCGGAGCAAATGGTGGTGGGGTGCCTTATCGCCGCTTGCAACATGCGCGGATCGTGTAAAGGTACACCCCACCACCACGCCCTGACGGGCGCGGTCCCCCTCCTCGCCAAAGGCAGGGAGGTATAAGCAAGTTCAAGGCGAATACTAAATGACCATTCTGGCGGCGCAGAACCACGTTACCGAATACCGTTACGACCGGTCGATTACGCTGGGGCCGCAGGTGATCCGGCTGCGTCCCGCCCCGCATACGCGGGCGCATGTTCAGTCCTATTCGCTCAAGGTTTCGCCGGAAAACCACTTCATCAACTGGCAGCAGGACCCGTTCGGTAATTGGCTGGCGCGTATCGTCTTTCCGGAAAAAGTTAACCATTTCAAGGTCGAGGTCGATCTGGTGCTGGAGATCCGCGTCTTCAACCCGTTCGACTTCTTCCTTGAGGACAGCGCCAGCTTCTATCCGTTCGGCTATTCGGACGCGCTGAAGGACGAACTGGCCCCCTATCTGGAGATCAAGGAATTCGACGACGTGCTGATGCAGTACGTCTCTTCGGTTCCCGACGTGAAGCCGAACGGTGAGAAATGGGGGACGGTCGATTACCTCGTTGCCTTCAATCAGAAACTCAACGGCGACCTCGGCTACACGCTGCGCATGGAGCCGGGTATCCAGACCTCGGCCCAGACGCTGAACCTGCTTCAGGGCTCGTGCCGCGACATGGCGTGGCTGGCCTGTCAGGCCCTGCGCCACAAGGGATTCGCGACGCGCTTCGTGTCGGGCTATTCGATCCAGCTCAAGCAGGACGTCGAATCGCTCGACGGTCCGTCGGGAGTGGCCGAAGACGTAACCGACCTGCACGCCTGGTACGAGGTCTATCTGCCGGGGGCCGGGTGGATCGGGCTCGACCCGACATCGGGGATGTTCACCGGCGAGGGTCATATCCCGCTGTGTGCCGCGCCCAACCCGACCTCGGCGGCGCCGATCACCGGGGCGCGCGAACCGTGCGATTCGACCTTCGATTTCGACATGTCGGTGACGCGCATCTACGAATCGCGCCGCGTTACCAAGCCCTATACCGACGGCGAATGGAAGCGCATCGACGCGCTGGGTCACAAGGTCGATGAGGCTCTGGTCAAGCAGGATGTGCGCCTGACCATGGGAGGTGAGCCGACCTTTGTCAGCCTCGACGACCGAACTGGCGACGAGTGGCACTTTACCGCCCTGTCGGACAACAAGAAGAAACTCGGCTACGATCTGTTCAAGCGGTTGTCGTCGAAATTTGCGATCGGAGCTCTGGCACAGCACGCGCAGGGCAAGTGGTATCCCGGTGAAATCCTGCCGCGCTGGGCGATGAACTGTTTCTGGCGGCTCGACAAACAGCCCCTGTGGCTTGATGCCGGTTTGCTGGCGGACCCGGAAGCTAAGGCAGAGTTGAAATCCGATGCGGCGAAGACCTTTCTGACGACCCTGACTAAGGCGTTGGGCCTCTCGGAAGACCTCGTCATCGACGCCTATGAGGACATTCCCTACCTTCTGTGGAAGGAGCAGCGCATACCGCTGGAAGGCGAGATGCTCAAGGCCGACCTCTACGAGGCGACCGAGCGCAAGCGGCTTCAGGCGCAACTGGACAAGAATGTCGGCACGCCCACGGGCTACGTCCTGCCGCTCGGTTATTCGGCGAAACGCAACGGCTGGATGTCGAACGCGTGGAAATTCCGCACCGACAAGATGATGCTGATCCCCGGCGATTCGCCGGTCGGTCTGCGCCTGCCGCTGGGGGCCTTGCCGACGGTCGATCCGGCGCTTCAGGCCCCGCACTTCTTCCCGCCGCGCTCGCCGTTCGCCCCGACCGAAGCCCTGCCGAATGCCGCCGAAGCGGTGAGCGCCTATGCCGCGAAAATCGCCAAGCCGAAACCCGTGGCGGCGGCTTCGGCGGGGGACAACGGCCTGTTCAAATCGGCCCTGTGCGCCGAAGTCCGCCACGGCAAACTGTTCCTCTTCCTGCCGCCGATGGTCTATGCCGAGCACTATTTCGACCTGATCCACGCCATCGAAGCCGTCGCCGCGCATCTGAAAATGCCGGTGGTTATCGAAGGTTACGGCCCGCCGCGCGACCACCGCGTCGAGTCCCTCAGCGTCACGCCGGACCCCGGCGTCATCGAGGTCAATATCCAGCCGGCGCGCGACTGGGACGAGCTGAAAAACATCATCACCACGGTCTATGACGAGGCTACGCAATCCCGTCTGGTCGCCGACAAGTTCATGATCGACGGCAAGCGCGTGGCGACCGGTGGCGGCAATCACATCGTCATGGGCGCGCAAAAGCCAGTCGATTCGCCGTTTTTAAGACGCCCGGACGTGCTGGGCTCGATGATCCGCTTCTGGCAGAACCACCCGGCCCTGTCCTACCTGTTTTCCGGCCTCTATATCGGCGCCACGTCGCAGGCCCCGCGTATCGACGAAGCGCGCCACGAGTCGCTCTACGAACTGGAAATCGCGCTCGACAACCTGCCGGACGGGCAATCCGAGGCCGCGCCGTGGCTGGTCGACCGGCTGCTGCGCAACCTGCTGATCGACCTGACCGGCAATACGCACCGCGCCGAGTTCTGCATCGACAAGCTGTACAGCCCCGATTCCGATCGCGGGCGTCTGGGGCTGCTGGAAATGCGCGGCTTCGAAATGTCGCCGCACCCGCAGATGAACCTGATCCAGACGCTTTTGATCCGCGCCCTGATCGCCGTGTTCTGGAAAAAGCCCTATACCGGCAAGCTGGTCCGCTGGGGGACGCAACTGCACGACCGTTTCATGCTGGGGCATCACGTCCGCGAAGACCTGCATGAGGTCTTAAGCTTCCTGAAAAGCAACGGGTACGCCTTCAGCCCCGACTGGTTCATTCCCTTCTTCGACTTCCGCTTCCCGTCGCTGGGGACGGTGCAGATTGGCTCGGTCAAGCTGGAGTTGCGGGCCGGTCTGGAGCCGTGGCCGGTGATGGGCGAAGAACAAAGCGCGGGCGGCACGTCGCGCGGCGTCGATTCCTCGGTCGAGCGGCTGGAGGTGATTCTCTCCGGCGCGGTCGGCGATCAGCACATCGTCACCTGCAACGGCCGTCGCCTGCCGCTGCATCCGACGCGCGAAGCCCACATTCAGGTCGCTGGCGTCCGCTATAAGGCCTGGGCGCCGTACAGCGCCCTGCATCCGCAATTGCCGGTCGATACGCCCCTGCGCTTCGACGTCATCGATACGCGGCTGGAGCGGTCGATCGGCGGGTGCAAGTACCACGTCATGCATCCGGGCGGGCGCAACTACGACACCCTGCCGCTCAATGCCAACGAAGCCGAGGGCCGCCGTCTGTCGCGCTTTGAGAGCCCGACCCATACGCCGGGCAAGCTGCGCCCGCCGCCGCTTATCCTTAATCCCGACTATCCGATGACGCTGGATTTGCGGCGGAAGGTATAAGCGCATGCCAATCCGTGCGAAGCGGTTTTTGGATTAAATGCGCGACTTAAACTTATAAACGCTTACAACCTTTGTAAGAATGGATTTCGCGTAACGCGTGTTAGCTTCAAGGCCTGAAAAGGGGAGGGAAGCCATGCGTTTGATCCTTGTCACCGGCCTGTGCCTGTTCATGAGCGGCGGCGCGATGGCGCAAAGTGCGCCGCTAATGGACGATCTGCCCGCCGAAGTCCGTCCCGAAGACCTGCAAGCCACGCGACTGACGGCGCAGATCGCCGCTGATGCGGGGGATGCGGCGGCGCAGTTTCGCCTTGCCGGGATGTGCGACCGCGGCGAGGGCGGGCCGCGCGACCCCGCCGCCGCCTACCTCTATTACCGTAAAGCCGCCGATCAGAACCATGTCCCTGCGCTTCTGGTGCTCGGCGAAGGCTATGACGACGACAATGCGTCGAAAGGGGCCTTCGTCTACAACCGCCGCGCCGCCGAAGCCGGCAGCTCCATCGGGCAGTTCCGCATGGGCTATGCCTATGAGCACGGTATGGGGGTGAAGGCCGATCCGGCGCAGGCCTACGTCTGGTATAGCCGTGCCGCCCGTCAGCAGGATAGCGCGGCAACCTTGGGGCTGGAAAACCTCAAAGGCCGCATCGCCGCTAAAGATCGGGCGAGGGCCGAAGGGATGCTGCAATAGAGCGCATTGGCTTGCGCCGAACTTCGTTTCCGAAAAGTGTGCAGCGGTTTTGGCTACGCCGAACGCTGTTTTGGAATCAAATGCGCGATAAACAAAACTAGAGCTTGATGATGTTGCTACCCAACATCATCAAGCTCTAGGCTTGCATCCGGCTGAGGGTAAGGTATGACTCCGAAAGGGAATTTATGGGGGGATACCATGCGTCGTAAACCAAAGTCCGCCGGTCTGTATCTGGCCATCATCGTACCGCTGGTCCTGATCATCGGTGCGCTGGCCGTCGTGTTCTTTACGGGCAAGACCGGGCCGTCCGGCGAAAATGAATGGATCACCTACGTCAAGGCGCGCACGGGCGATGCCACCGCGCAGTACTATGCCGGCGTCGCCTATGATAAGCGGCGCGGCGGCGTCGATGACGAGGCGCGTGCCATCGAATGGTACGCGAAGGCCGCGACGGGCGGCCATACCGAGGCGCAGCTGGCGCTAGGCGATCTCTATAATACGCGCAAGGGCGAAGCCGATCGCGATAAGGCCCTGAAACTGTACGAACAGGCCTCGGCCAAGTCGCCGGAGGCCCAGCGCAAGGCGGCGCTGTTCTACCTGACCGGGCGCGGCAGCACGGAGCCGGACCTCGACAAGGCGCGCGAGGGCCTTCTCAAGGCCGCCGAGCGCGGCGATACGGCGGCGGAGAAACAGATCGGCATCATGTATTTCACCGGCTTCGAACCGGCGCTGGCCGTACACTGGCTGGAAAAAGCGGCGGCGAAGGGTGACGGCGAGGCGCTCTACTATCTGGGCGAGTTGCACTATCTGTTCAGCGAGCAGTACCGCGACCTGTCCAAGGCGCGCGACTACTATACGCGCTCGGCGGAAACTGGCAATTCGCAGGGGCAGGCGCGCCTGAGCTTCCTCTATTTCGCTGGCCGCGGCGTGGAAAAAGACCCGGCGGAGGCCTATAAATGGGCATCGCTAGCCGCGAAGGATAAGGGCGGTCTGGGCCAGCGCGACGGTCAGGACGCGGTATTCTATCTCGAACGTCAGCTCACCCCGGACCAGATCGCCGAGGGTAAAAAACGCGCCGACGCTTTTAAGCCGGTGAAGTCATAGTAGCGCCGCAATGCGCGGTCAGCCTAACCTATAACGATGATTTTCAGGAGGGGTAACATGCGTACATCATTCGCCATTCTGGCCGTCGCTGGTCTTGGTCTTTTGGCGCAGCCGGTGCTGGCCCAGACCACCAATAATTACAATGCCTCTGCCTATGACAAGGCCCCGTGGTGGATGAAGGACGCCGTCATCACCCAGACGGGCTTCGTGCGCACCGAAATCGAAGCCAACCGCGCTTCGTTCTCGGCCTCGTTCCTGGCGGTGGGTAAGACCGCCGACGAAGCCCAAACCAAGGCCGTCGGGCAAACCAAGGCCCTGACCGATGCGCTCAAAAAGCTGGGCAAGGATGCCGTGCGCGTCAATACGTCTTTCTCGATGCGCGCGCTCTATGAACAGTACCGCGACAAGGACGGCAACCGCATCGAGAATCAGCGCGGCGACAAGATCGAATCCTATCAGGTGACCATGACACTCTCGATCAAGGTCACCGACCTGAGCGTGCTGGAACGCGCCTATGCCTTGGTGCTGGCGGCGTCGCCGACCTCGTCGCAGCAGATCTATTTTACGCTGGAGCCGGATAACGCCACCAAGACCTGGCTCTATAACGAAGCGGTCAAGGACGCGGCGCGGCGGGCGAAGCTGGCCACCGATGCGGCGGGCGCGACGCTGGGCAAGGTCAAGGTCATCGACCCGACCGGCCGGGCCTGTCAGACCGATATTCTGGCGCGCGGTTATCCCTCCGACGGTCAGGACGCCGACGCCTATACAGTCGTCCGCGGCAATGCCGCCTATGCGCCGCCCCCTCCGGCACCGCCACCCCCGCCGCCGCCCGCCAGTGCCTCGCCGGTCGAGATGCTGGAAGCCAAGGCGGCGCAGAACGCCTTCATTCAGGCCCCGCCGCTGAGCCAGCTCACGGCGCAGGCCTGTGTCGTCTATGGCCTGAACTGATATGAAAGCGCTTTTCCTGATCCCGCTGGTCCTTGTGGCCGGCGGGGCGGAGGCTGCCGCGCGGCCTAAGCCGAAACCCAAACCGAAGCCTGCCATCGTCGTGCCTGTCGAGACGGTCATCCCCGATATCAAGCTGACGCCTCAGCCGAAGACCGAAAGCGCACCGTGGTGGGTCGATCATCCGATCATCCCGCAAACCGGCTTTGTGCAGGAAGAGATCGAGGCCAACCGCGCCAGCTTTACCGGCGCGTTTCTTGGCACGGCGAAGACGGTCGAGCAGGCGCAGGCCCTGGCCATGAAGCCGGTCGCCCCCCTGACCGAAGCTCTGCGCAAACTGGGGGCGGACAAGGTCAAGGTGACAACCTCGTTCTACATGCGCGCGCGCTATCAGCAGTATAAGAACAAGGACGGTACGAAGGTCGAGGATCAGCGCGGCGACAAGATCGAAGCTTATGACGCGACCCTGAGCCTGACGGTCGATGTGACCGATCTGAGTGTGCTGGAACGCGCCTATGCGCTGGTGCTGGCGGCCGGGCCGAGCGGATCGACGCCCGTACTGTTCCGCCTGCAAACGGATAATGCGACCAAGGCGCGTCTGTTCAGCGCGGCTATGGCCGATGCCCGGGCGCGGGCGGATGTGGCGGCGCAGATCAACGGGCTTAGTCTGGGGCCGGTGCGCCTGATCGATTCGACGGGGCGCGCCTGTACGGCCAATATTCTCGGACGGGCGACACCGGTCGGTGACGATGAGGACGAAGGCCCGAAATTGCAAACCTCGATGGCGCGCAAAAAATCTGCCGCCGACGCATCGCCGCCGGGCATGGGACCGTCGCTGGAAGCCCGTGCTGCCGAGAATGCCTTCATCCAGTCACCGCCGTTGATCCGGGTGACGACAAAGGCCTGCGTCATCTACGATCTCAAATAGACAAACAGGGAGACGGACATGCGCTATGCGGTCCTGACGATGGCACTTGGCCTGATGGCCGGGGCTGCAACAGCCCAAACCGCCGATCCGCGCTTCGACGCCGCGCCGTGGTGGGCGACCAGCCCGGTCCTGCCGCAGATCGGCTATGCCGAGCGCGAGGTCGAGGCCAATCGTGCCACCTTTACCGCCACCTTCCGCGGTGTGGGCAAGACGGCGGCGGACGCGCAAAATCTGGCTATCGCTCAGGCGACGCCGCTGATGACATCCTTGCGAAAGCAGGGCGTGGGCGTGGTGCGCATTACCACCGGCTTCGACATGCAGGCGCTGTACCAGCAGTACAAGGTCGATGGCGAAATGGTCGACAACGAACGCGGCGACAAGATTCGCGGCTACGAGGCCAATCTGTCGATCGAAGTCGAGGTGCGCGACCTGAGTGTGCTGGAGCGCGTCTATGCGCTGGCTCTGGCCGCGTCGCCGACTCAGGTCAGCCGACTGAATTTCCGGCTTGAGGCCGACAATGCGGTGAAGACGACGCTGCTGTCCGAAGCCGGACGCGATGCCTTAGAGCGCGCACAGGGAGCGGCGCAGGCCTTGGGGGTAGAGGTGGGGGCGGTGCGGATGATTGACCCGACGGGCCGCGCCTGTCAGGGTAGTTTGCTGGGACGGCAAAAGCCCGAAGCCGAGTACGTCCCTGGTGCCAGTGAAGTGGTCGTGACCGGGGCGCGGGCCGGGTATCGCGGTGTGATGGATAGCGCCGTAGCTGAGGACGTCGGAGCCTTCCCCGACGCCAGCGTGGCGGAAAGCCGCGTGGCCGGTCTGGAGATGAAGGCGGATACCAACGTCTTCCTGCAAACGCCGCCGCTTTATCGCATCACGACCCAGACCTGCGTCGTCTACGGCCTGAAATGAAAAAACCCCGCCGGTGAGGCGGGGTTTATCCGTTCAGACAGACGCCTGATTAGAACTTGTAGCTCAGGCCGACCTGCAACACCGGCCAGGTTTTCACGTCCTTGACGTCCTGCTCCAGTTCCTTGCGCTCGATTTCGAGTTGGGCCTGATAGGCGGCCTGAGTCGCAAAGGCACCGTCCGAGGTCAGGGTCACCGAGGGCTCGTCACCCAGCACCGCGCCCGCCAGGAAGCGGAAGGTGATGCGGCTATTGCTGTGGAAGGTATTGTCGAAGCCGAGGCCGATGAACGGCGCACCGTCGCCCATATCCGCATTGGCGCGCAGGGTGCCGATCTGAGCCGGGGTATAGGTCACGGTACCGATCTGGGTGTTGTTGGCCGGACGGGCATCCATCTTGATATTACGGTCACCCATGACGTAGCCCGCCGACAGGAAGAACGAGTTCTTGAACGGGTGGGCGTCGACGGCGAAGGTGAACGGCTTGAATTCGATTTCGCCATTATAGTTGACGCCGTCCGACGAGAAGCCGTCCGAGTGCTTCAGGCTGTCGTAATCGGCGCGCAGGACGATCGAGTCCGACACCTGATAGCGGGCACCGATACCGATGCCGGTCGTGCCGCCGTGGACGTCGACGGCGATGGCGCTGTCCTGAGCCGAAGCGGCGGTCGCCATCAGGCCGGTCAGGGCCGCGGTGAGGACGAGGGTACGGATTTGCATGCGGGGTCTCTCCAGAGAGGGGAAAATTTCAGGTAAGAAGCGAGCGGGGCCACTTTCGGGCAAAAGCCTGATCAAAAGATTAATCCAGGCGAACGCTGGTACGTACTAAGGCCGAAACTAGGCCTACCCTTATAAAAAATATGCGTCGCAAGCGTTTGCGGCTTGTAAGGGCAGCATTAGTGTGGGTTTTATGATACAGTACGGAGTTTAAGCCCGATGGATACCCACGCCGCAAAGCCGAAACGTCAAACGCGCGACACAACGGGTCCGGCCATCGCCTACGACCAGACGGTTCTGGTGCTTCAGGGCGGCGGCGCACTGGGGTCCTATCAGGGCGGGGCCTATGAGCGGCTTCAGGCACACGGGATCGAGCCTGACTGGGTCGCCGGCGTCTCCATCGGGGCGATCAATGCGGCGATCATCGCAGGCAATCCGCCGGAACAGCGGGCGGCGAAGCTGAAATCCTTCTGGACTCAGATAACCGCGGCCTTCCCCAGCGATTCCTTTTCCGACCTCAATCCGTGGCTCAAGGCCGGGTTCCGGCAATGGAGCGGCTATCTGAGCGCCATCAACGGCGTGCCGGGTTTTTTCCGGCCTGCGGCGATATCGCCGTTTTTCGCGCCGTGGTCGATGCCGTCGGAAACCAGCTTCTACGACATTTCGCCCCTGCGCGAGACCCTGCTCAGGCATGTCGATTTTGATCGCCTGAACAATGGCGAGATTCGCCTGAGCGTGGGGGCGGTCAATGTTCTGACCGGCAATTCGGTCTATTTCGATACGCACGACCGGACGATCACGCCCGAACACATCATGGCGTCCGGGGCCCTGCCGCCCGGCTTTCCGGCAGTGACCATCGACGGCGAACCCTACTGGGATGGCGGCGTGGTATCGAACACGCCTTTGACCTATGTCCTGCACGAAGCCCCGGCGGGCCTGGACGGCGACACGCTGGTCTTTCAGATGGACCTGTTCTCGGCGCGCGGCGAGATGCCGAAGACGCTGGACGAGGTCTATGGCCGGGTGAAGGACATCACCTATTCCAGCCGCACGCGACTCAATACCGACGCCTTTCTGGAACGCTACCGGCTGCGGCAGGCTATCCGGGCCATGTACGAGCACCTGCCGCCGGAGGTCCGCGTCGATCCGGCCATTGCCCGCTGCTATGCCCGTGCGGCGCATTTTCGTGTCAGTATCGTCCATCTGATCAACAGCGAATCCGGCGATCATGGACAATCGAAAGACTACGAATTTTCACGCGTGACGATGAACGAGCACTGGGCCGCCGGTCAGGCCGATGCGGACCGGGCCATGACGCACAAGGTGTGGCGCGAACCGCCGCCGGAAAAGGACGGCATCCGCGTCTACGACTTCAAAGACACATCACAAGGTCAAGATTTATAGATTTTATAACAGACTCCGTGTATTCATGAGGTCATAACAAGCTGTGCGGGCGCGAACCCGCGCCATAATCACCGGATTACGCCTTACGCCCATGCTGTCCCAGCGCGCCAAATATGCCATTCGCGCCATGCAGGAAATGGCTCGCCTGCCTTTGGGCCAGACGATTCAGGCCGGTGAACTGGCCGAACGCATCCGCGCGCCGCTGCACTTCCTCGAAGGCATCCTGCTGGAACTGCGTCGCGAAGGTCTGCTGCAATCCAAGCGCGGACGTTCGGGTGGCTACACTCTGGCCAAGCCGACCGACATGATTTCCATCGCCGACCTGATCCGCCTGATCGACGGGCCTCTGGCCCTGACGCCATGCGCCAGCCGTACCGCCTATGCGCGCTGCGAAGACTGCCCGACGCCTGACGATTGCCAGTTGCGCCTGATCCTGCTGGCGGCGCGTGATGCGCTGGCGCGTGTGCTGGAAAATTCGACCCTGGCCGATCCGCTCCCGCGCGGGTGACTTGAACTCAGCTTTGAAATGGGGCACGCCAAACCTGTAAACACGGGGCGTGATTCACATGTATGGAAAGCTGACGGCGATTTGCGGGCCGATGTTCGCCGGCAAGACCACGGAACTGCTCAAGCGCATCCTGTGGGCGCGCAATGGCGAAGGCAAGGAGGTGCTGGTCCTTAAAACCGCCTTCGACAACCGCTATTCCGACACCGAACTGGTCTCGCACGACGGTCTGTCGGCCGGGGCCAAGGCCATTTCCCGTTTTTCCGACGTGACCGGTCTGGCGCACGAGGCACAGATGGTCTGCCTCGATGAGGTACAGTTCTTTGCCGGTATGGATATCGATGTGGTGGTCTTCGTGTCGGACCTGCTGCACAATGGTCGCGACGTGGTGGTGGCGGGGCTCGACACCAACTGGAAGGGCGAACCCTTTCCCGCCACGGCCATGCTGATGGCCATGGCGGACGAGGTGATCAAGCTCACGGCGCATTGTTCGGTCTGCGGTCAACCGGCGTTCAAGTCGTTCAAGAAGGTGCAGGACGACGAGGAAATCCGCCTCGGCCATTCCGATATCTACGAGGCCCGCTGCAACCGCCACTGGGTCAGGCTGACCGACGCCGGATAGCCCATTCGCGTGAAACTGATCCCAAGTACGGGAAAGTTTGTATATTTTCATAGGGAAGAATGGTGGCGGATGCCATCCGAAGCCGCCCGTCAGGTTGGCTGTATGACTAGGTTTTCGGTTACTTCAGACGATTCCGAATTTTCGATCAAGGCTCCAGTATCCGCCGCCACGAGCTATCAGCAGCAGCAATAGAGCCGCCCAGCTCAGATGTGTCGGCCAGGCGTCGGGATAGACGAAGATTTCGATAACCGCGGTTATGCCGAGAAAGACCAGCGCCGAAAACCGGGTGAATAGCCCAAGCACGAGCATAATCGAAAACACGTGTTCGGCGTAGGTCGCCAGATGCGCCGCGATGTCCGGCGGAATCAGAGGAAGGCGATAGTCGTCCCGGAACAGGGCATAGGTGCCGTCGGTAATATGCAGGACGCCATCGACCTTGCTTCGTCCGGATAGGAAAAAGATGCTGGCGGCGGCGATCCGGCTCGTCAGCAAAATGAAATCATCCGGAATACGGCGTTGAAATGCGAGGCCCAAGGCATTTACAGGGGCCATTGCTGTGGGCTTAGACGAAGCGGGCGCGGTCATTATGCGTGTCCTCAAGGGGAGTGAGTGTGGTAAAGACGCTGAGCGAGATCAGGTCGGCAAATAGCTGAGACAGGTCACTGGTCGGGTTGCAGGTCTGGGCCGATGCCGCCGCCTGCGCGAGACTGTCGCCGCAGTGGCAGGCGTCAAGGAAGGCCGCCGCCGCCGGACAGAGAACCTTGGCCCTGACCCCGTTGAAAGGCCTCCAGATCAGGATGGACTGCGGGTCATCGTCCAGTTCCAGCGCGTCGGCAGGCGCCTGAAAGCGCAAAGTCTGCCAGAGGTCCGGCAGGGACGTAGCGAAACGGGCCAGCCGGGCCGAAGGCGCAAGCGACAGCCGGACTTCATCGAAGCGTTCCGCCGACAGGGCCAGTAAAGCTTCCGGATCGAATGGAGGGGCATCCGCCGCCAGATGCGCTTCGGTCCACATCCGGTCGAGCCGCGCCAGACCGGGTAGAAACGGCATCGGCTGCGCCGGCGCAAAATCGTCCAGCCAGTCCGGGAAGGCTGCCCCGTAATCGACAAGGACGCCGGACACCGGCGGGGCATCTCGTGCAAACCGGTGGGCGGCTTCGCGCAGCCACTCCGCACCCACGACGTTCTCGACGGTGGGGTAGGATGCGATGATGGCGTCCGACAGCCCCTTGGCCACCGTATTGCGATAGACACGCAGGCCTTCCCGACCCCGCGTGCGGTCGGGCCACCACGGCAACAAGGCATCGTCATTGCCGGACAGGGCTTGCGTAAAGGCGTCAAGAAAGAGATCCGGTTCAGGCATGGGCCGGACCCTGTACGTATTCATCGATCAGACGCCGGTGGGCGCGGTCGCGCTCGGTCATCAAAACGTCGTAGGCGGGAATATGGTCATCGCGCTCTATCAGGGTCGGGCGCGGGCCGATGCGGCGGATCAGCCGGTCATAGAGGCACCATACGCCTTCTGACACGGGCGAGGCGTGGGTATCGATCAGCATCCGGCTGCGACCTGGATCGGCGTCGTGCCCGGCGAGATGGATTTCGCCGATAGCTTTCGCCGGTAGCCGATCGAGATACTGCGCCGCGTCGTACTCCAGATTATAACCGCTGATACAGGCATTGTTGACATCGACCAGAAGCCCGCAGCCGGTGCTTTGCACAAGCGCGGTCAGGAACTCGACTTCGTCCATCTCATGCCCGGATAAGGGCATGTAGAGCGAAGGGTTTTCGATCAGCAGGCGAACCTTCAGAACGGACTGGGCCTGATCGATATTCCGGGCGATGCGGTCGAGGGCGGCTCTGGTTCTGGGGAACGGCAAAAGATCGGGGGCATAGGTCCCCCGCCGCTTCGACCAGGCCAGATGCTCGGACACCACAAACGGCTGGAAGCGGTCGATCAGTCGTTTCAGGGCCCCGAGGTGCCCTGTATCGGGGCGTTCATCGGCGGCCAGCGACATGCCGACGCCGTGCAGAGACAGGGGATGACAGGCGCGTATGCGTTCCAGCCAGGCCAGACGCGGCCCGCCATCCACCATGTAGTTTTCCGGATGCACCTCGAACCACAGCCCGTCCCGCCGGTCGTCGGCAGCGTCGGCATAATGCTCGGGCTTCAGGCCGATACCGGCGGTCGGGTAAGGGGGCATGTCGAGGCTCCGGGTAAGGTTTAAGCCTTGGGCGTCAGCGAGCCCATGCCCTTCGGCGTCTTGATCGTGACGCAGGTACCCTTGGCGACGGACTTGAACGCCTTGCCGTCGTAATCGACCTTGGACGTGCCGGCGCAGGTGGTCCCGGCACCTGCCTTACAGTCGTTCTGGCCCGCCTTGGCGATGCCGTAGCACTTTTCGGTTTCCATCGGCTTCTTGTCGGCGGCGATGGCGGCGCCCGATACGAGCGCCAGAACGGCAGCGGCGGCCATGCCCGTCTTAAGGCCGGTTTTCAGATGGGTCATTATCGATCTCCTTGCAGCGGTTGAATGGTCTCGCCCCTCGGGCGGCCATGCTGAGGATTACGCCGCAGGTGCGCTGCGGGTTACATCGATGGAGAAAGATTTTTGGGGGGTGCCGTTACCAACTCAGGAGACGGCGACCGGCGACGGTGCTGAAGCCGGTAAATAAAGCCACTGCCGCGCCATAGATCAGCACGATGTAGACCGGGGCATCCATATTACAGTGCAGGGCATAGGCCGATGCCATCAGGGAGGCGCACATCAGGCCGCTCATCGCGGCCAGAGTTGTGGGGTAGCTGGTCGCAGCCCGGCGTAGCCAGAAGCGCCACAGCACCGCTAAACCTGCCAGACCGCCGCATAGTATGGTCGAAAAACAGGCGACCACGCCGCCATTCAGTTGCTGGGTTGATACCTGCCAGCCGTCGCGCGCCAGTTCCATCGTCATGTTGAACACGGTGAGGCCGAGAGCAGCGAAGACCGGAAGCCAATACACGATTTTCATTTCGCCATCGGGGCGCGACAGCCGGGTGACGGTCCACACCGAGGTCAGGCCCAGCATCAGAAACAACAGCGGCTTGCCTATGGGTGTAAAGGCATCCGGCCATTGACCGACCCATAGTCCTTTGAGTTCGGGCCGGATGCCGAAGATAGTGGACACATAGAGGATCGCCAGCACCAGACCGAACGTTGTCCCCAGCCACAGGCGCGAGTCCACCAACGGTCGCGTCGGCGTCAACCGGGCGGCAAGCGAATCGATAAGGTCGTCGTGCGAATCACTCATCGGCCACTCCGCTGTTTTTGATGCCGACCAATGCCTGCAATTTCTTCAGGCCGCGATGGATGGAGACTTTCACGGCGGACGGGTTTTTCCCGGTTCTGGTCGCGATTTCGTCGGTCGTTAGCCCCTCGATCCTTTGCAGCGATATGAACCGCGCCTGTTCGGCTGGCAACTGAGCGAGCAGCACGCTGACATCGCGATGGGCCAGTTCTGTCGACAGGCCATCGGCCAGACCCAGATCCTCGGTCAGTTCGATATGTACGCGCCGTTCGGCCTTGCGGACATAGTCGATCAGCTTGTGGCGGGCGACCGCCGCGATCCACGGCATGAAGGCGGCCTGCGGATCGTAGGTATGACGCTTTTCATGTAAACTCAACAAAGTCATTTGTACCAGATCTTCGACATCGCCCCCTCTCAGTCGGCGCTTGAAATAAGACAACAACCAGGGACGTAAAGACAGGAGCAGCGCCCGATAAGCCCGCGCGTCCCCGCCTTGCGCGTCACGCATCAGGGATCGCCATTCCTCTGCACTATACGTTGCCATGACGGAAAAGGTTACACCGGAATTCAGTTGGCGCACCGTTGCGCTTTCCATATTCATAGACCGGTAAATCGAGGTTATGCAAACGATCCCTGCCAGGCGTGGCGAACAGAGCTTCTCATAGCCGACTAATCCATGCCTCGGGATTAAACGTACGTTTGGTATCACATTGTTTTCTTATGGCCGGGCGTCTCAACTGCGTAGATAATCTGGAGGGCAGGAATGCTTGTTGCAACGCTCGAAGCTGCCCGGACGGAACCGACCCAGCCAGCACAGGAAGAAAATACCTTAAGCCTCAATTTTCTGATCGAGCGAGTGTCTGTCGGGGACCGACCCGCATTGCGGTCCCTGTATGAGCTGATCGGCCCGCGCCTCTATGGGATGCTTCTGCGGATGGTGCGCAAGCCGGATGTGGCCGAAGATCTGCTTCAGGATATCTTCGTCACGATCTGGCAAAAGGCGGGGCAGTTCGATGTCACCCGCGGCAACGCCTATGCGTGGCTGTTTTCGATTACGCGGCGCAAGGCCATCGACAAGCTGCGCATATCGCGGCGGGAATTGCCGCAGGCGGAATGGGATATGAATGGGACTACCGTGTCGTCGGACAAGACATGGCTGACGGCGGAAACCCATATAGCCTTGAAAGCCGGGTTGCAAACCCTTTCACCGGATATTAGACGCGCTTTGCATTTATGCTATATCTATGGCTTAACCCACGAGGAACTCGCGCAGGTCATGCAGATACCCTTGGGTACGGCCAAGACATGGGTCCGTCGTGGACTGGCGCAACTAAGAGACTGTCTGAAAGAACGATGACCCATAACGACGATTTTCTGGCGATGCGCTATGCTCTTGGAGTGGCGACGGCTGAGGAAATCAAGACGGTTAAGGCTCGTCGCGACGTCGACGGCGCCTTTTCCCAGCATCTTGCGGCCATCGAGGCAGTGTTTCTGACGATCGATCAGACCAGCGACGCCGTGGTACCACCTCCGGATATGTGGGCGCGAATCGAGGATGCGATCGACGATCTGGCCAAACCGCCGCAGGCCCATACGATCCGGGCCGATTCCCTTGCCTGGGAACCCTTCCTGCCCGGCGTCGAGCGTAAGATCATTTTCACGGATCGTTCGGGCATTGCCAGCGGCTGCCTCTATCGCGTCAGCGCCGGGGCCGAGGTCGGCAGTCACGGGCACGGTATTACCGAAGAATGTCTGGTGCTTGAGGGCGAGCTTGAGATCGACGGCGTCGTCGTTCGCGCCGGGGATATGCACATTGCGCCGCCGGGCGCGCGGCATGGTTTGTTACGCAGCGCGCGCGGGGCTCTGGTCTATCTGCGCGGCGATGCCCACATCCAGCCTTAGAAGATCGAGGCCTCGCTGATTACGGCGTAGGACAGGCAGATCATGAAAATCAGCGGCATATAGAGCTTGCGGGCCCAGTAGATCTTGCGTTTCCGTGTCATGGTCGTTTCCTTGGCTGTTCAGATTAAGTCGGTCAGCATTTTTATATTGAGGGCGATAATCAGGGCGGCGATGGTCCAGGCAATGACCTTGAGCCATGTCGGATTGACGAATTTACCCATCATCTTGTGGTTGCTGGTGAAGCGCACCAGCGGCACGACCGCAAAGGGCAGTTGCAGGCTGAGGATGACCTGACTGAGGATCAGCAGCTTCGTCGTGCCTTCGCTGCCGTAGAGGATGGCGACGGCGACGGCGGGAATGATCGCCAGAAGCCGCGTGACGATACGGCGCAACCACGGTGAGATGCGCAGATTGATAAAGCCTTCCATGACGATCTGACCGGCCAGTGTCGCCGTCACGGTCGAGTTCTGCCCGGACGCCAGAAGCGCGATGGCGAAGACGACGCTGGCAGCCCCGGCGCCCAGCAGCGGCGACAGGAACTGATGCGCCTGACCGATCTCGACAATGCCGGTGTGGCCGGATTTATGGAACACGGCAGCGGCGAGGATCAGGATTGCACCATTGATGAACAGGGCCAGCGACAGGGCGACCGTGCTGTCGATCGTGGCGAATTTCACCGCCTCGCGCTTGCCCTTCTCCGTGCGCTCGTACTGGCGGGTCTGGACGATTGAGGAGTGCAGATAGAGATTATGCGGCATAACCGTTGCACCGATGATGCCGATGGCGATGAACAGCATGGCCGGATTAGTGACGATCTGAGTCGTGGGGATGAAACCGGCGGCGACTTCGGCGATGCTGGGCTGGGCGAGGGCCAGTTCGAAGATGAAACAGGTGGCGATAATGATCAGCAGGGCGACGATGAAGGCCTCCAGCTTGCGGAAGCCGTGTTTCTGAAGCGCCAGAATGAGGAAAACATCGAGCGCCGTCAGGCACACCCCGAAGACCAGCGGGATGCCGAACAGAAGCTGCAAGGCGATGGCGGTGCCGATGACCTCGGCCAGATCGCAGGCGATGATGGCGACTTCGCAGGCCAACCACAGGCCGATGCGAGTCTTTGGGCCATAATGGGCGCGGCAGGCTTGAGCGAGGTCCATGCCGGTGACGATGCCGAGCCTGGCGGCGAGCGATTGCAGGACCATGGCCATCAGGTTCGACAGCAGGATGACGCTGAGGAGGGTGTAGCCGAATTGCGATCCCCCGGCGATGTCGGTGGCCCAGTTGCCGGGGTCCATATAACCCACGGCGACCATGAAACCCGGACCAGCAAAAGCGAACAGCTTGCGCCAGAAGCCCGGCGCGGCGGGCACTTTTACGGTACGGTGCGATTCCGGCAGGCTCGGCGCAAAATGCGCCGGGCGGTATTCGGATTCGAATGCGCTGGCGTCGGCGGCCTCAGAGGGCGGGGGTGGGCTCATGGTGTGCGTCTCGAAGAGCGAAAAAGCGCAGGAACAGCGAGGCCCGAAGACCTCGCTGCTTTCTGAAGGTTAGTTTGCCGTACTGGTTATAATGTTTCCATTCACACCATTGGGGAAGAAGCCGCCCTTGGCGACGGCCAGCTTGTTCAGATAGACGATGTTGAGCACCTGACCGGTCGAGCGGCTGTAGGTCAGGCCGCTGGCGTCGGTGGGCACGATGTTGGAGATCGTCGAATCCGCGCCCAGAATGCCCTGATCAAGATCCGACGAACCATCGAGGCTGTCGCGGGCGTCAGAAATACGGACGGTGCCCGTGGCCAGCGACGGAGCGGCGATGCCCTTGCGGTACAGCACCGTCCGCACGATGGCGGCGTGATAGGCTTCGGCGGCCAGGATACCGGCGGCGGCTTCGAGATAGGTCTTGTTGGTGATCAGCGGGGCTGCGCCTTTGTAGGCGGTGACGCCGACGTCCTCGAAGATATAGGCGCCGAGGAGAAAGTTCTCATCCGTGGCGTAAGGATCGAAGGCGACGCCTGCCCCCACCAGACCCGAGGCGCGGGCGGCAGCGGAGAAGGCACCGTCGACACCGGCCCCGACGTCGATGGCGGGTTGGGCGACGGCGGAGCTACCCAGCGCGGTGCGCAGGAAGCGGACGTGGGCGACCTCGTCCTGGGCGATTTCGCGGGCATATTGTTCGACGACCTTGTCGGTGAAGTTCACCTTGCGGCCGCCCGTCACGGCGCCTTGCGTACCGGTGCCGCCAAGGATGCTGTTGTCCAGCCCCACCCCGAACGCGGCGTAGGAATAGAACTGCGCTTCCAGATATTCGAGATTGAGCGCGAAGTTCAGCACGTCGACGTCGGTCAGGGCCGGGGTAGGCGCGGGATCGGGCTTGCTGATTACGGTCGGCGAACTGTCATCGCCGCCGCACGAGGCGAGCAGGGACGCACCGGCGGCCGCCACGGCAGCGGTGCCGCCCAGTTTGAACAGGTCGCGACGGCTTTCCCGACGCGCCACGCGGGCGTCGAGGGCGGCCATAAAGGTTTGTCTATCGGTCATTGGGGCCTCCAGGGGCAAGAATGGGGTTAATTGGCGGCGCTCATATTGATGCTGCCGTTGACCCCGTTCGGGAAAAAGCCACCGCGACCGATAGCCAGATTGTTGAGATAGACGATGTTGAGCACCTGTCCCGGCGAACGGCTGTAGGCGATGCCGTTGGCGTCCAGCGGCACGACGTTCGAGGCGCCGCCGGTGCCGGTCAGGCCCTGATCGATGTCCGACGCGCCGTCGAGTGAGTCCCGGGCATTGGAGATCTTGTCGGCGGACGCGATCAGCGCCGGGGTGTCGATCCCCTTGCCATACAGGACCGTGCGGACCAGTCCGGCGTGGTAGGCTTCGGCGGCCAGAAGGCCCGCAGCGGCTTCGAGATAGGCCTTGCTCTGGACGATCGGCGATGCGCCCTTATAGGCGGTGACGCCGACGTCTTCGAAAATGAAGGCTCCCAGAAGGAAATTCTCGTCATTGGCATAGGGGTCGAAGGCGACACCCGGACCGACCAGACCGGCGGCACGGGCGGCAGCCGAAAAGGCGCCCGTGGCGCTGGCACCGACATCGATGGCCGGGCTGGCGACCGCACCGGCGCCCAGCGCCGTGCGCAGGAACTGCACGTGGGCGATTTCGTCTGCGGCGATTTCCTTGGCGTAGGCGGCAACGACGGGATCGGTGAAATTGACTTTGCGACCGCCGATGACGGCGCCCTGCGTCCCTGTGCCGGTCAGCATGCTGTTCGGCAGGCCCGCGCCAGTGGCGGCATAGGAGTAAAACTGCGCCTCAAGATATTCGAGATTGAGGGCGAAGTTCAGCACATCGACATCGGTTATGGTCGACTGAGCCGCTGCCATTTGGGGGATGGCCGCCGCACCCGCAGCAAACGCCGCTGCCCCGGTCATGGCCTTGAAGAAGTCTCGTCTTTCGTTTCGGCGTTCCACTCTGGCGTCAAGTGCGCCCATTACTTCACTTGGGTCGGTCATATTGGCACTTCCATAATTAAATTAATCACGCATATTTAAATACGACTGGAATGTGCTTTTAGATTTCTGATTTGATTTATTTTTATACTTATTAAATACTTACGATAAATTGTTGTGTATTTGATGCGCTCGGCCGGTTTTGGCGGCCGAGCGCAGGCCGGACTACATCGCGCCGAAGCGGAAATTGACGGTCAGCATGACCGAGTCGAGCTTGAAGGTGTCTTCGGTGCGACGCATGTCGGTGCCCGACTTATTGACAATGATGAAGGGATTGGTCGGCAAGGCATTGCCCGGACCGGCGCGGACGGTGATGCCGTCGTCGTCCAGCGAGGTATGCAGATATTCCAGCCCGACGCTCCAGTGGTCGCCGAAACGCTTTTCGATACCCAGTCCGACCTGATAGCCCTTGCCATCGTCGCCATTGGTGGCGGTGAAGCTGTTGAGCCCGTTGGTCGTGCTGAACGTCCGATGCAGATCGGCCTGAGCATAACCGGCGGTGACATAGGGCAGCCATGTGCCGAGATCGTAACCGGCGCGGGCGCGGACAGAGTTCAGCGATCTGATCTCGCGCGTAAAGCTGTAGCCGGCGGGCGTCGTCGAGAAGGCCGAAACGCTGTCTGAGGCGTCGATGGCGCTGACTTCGCCCACGAGGCCGAAGACGAAGGAGCCCATCTGCCAGTCATAGCCCAGACGGACGCTGAGGTTTTCCTCGCTGCCGTCCTCGGTGCATCCCGCCGCCGGTGCCGTGCCGACATATTTGCCGTCGCAAAAGCCCGGCGAGAAGGCGTTGACATTAGCCGTCGTATTGACGGTGTCGCCATAATTGCCATCGAGATTGGTGTCGAAAACGACGGTCTCGTCGCTTTCCTTGACTTTTGTGTCGCCGATGGCCACGCCCATATAGGGCCCTGACCAGGTCTGAGCGGTGGCGCCTGACGCGCCCAGCACGGCGGATGCAGCGAGAAGGCCGGTTATCGCAAAACGTATCATATAGCGCCCCTGAATGGCTGAAATAAATGAAGTCAGAGGCACTACGGCACAGCATCGAAAAAAGATGTGGTGTCAGATTTTTTATTTAGCGTTTTATCCGGGATCGAACATGAAGGCGTTCGTCCGCATTGGGCGCATTTCTGTAGATCGAGTTAAATAAAATGATCTTTCGAAGCGCCCGAAAAAATCGAATGGCCATTTAACAGGCCTCAGGTTGCGTGATAGCCAACATGCGACAGCTCAAAGCGGTCGCGACCTGCGTTTTTTGCTTTATATAGTCGCGACGTTGCCCCAAAATCTAACCTGATAGTAGGGAGTTCCGCGCCTGGCATCGGTGATGTCCGCTTTCGGGCGCCGCGCGAACTTAACTATCTGAATAGAAAAAGGAAATGGTGGACCCGACAGGGATTGAACCTGTGACCCCTACGATGTCAACGTAGTGCTCTCCCGCTGAGCTACGAGTCCACTTCTGTGCCACGCTTGCCGCGAGGGCGATGCGTGTCTGCGAGGAGCGGGTGTATAACTGCCCAATGTGGCGGTGGCAAGAGCCTTTACCATCAAAAATGTGGAAAAGAGTGGATGTACGACGGCGCGCGCAATTTATGGCTGTGTAAGGACGAACCCTGGAATTCAAAGCCGCGTTTTGACTCGGCGTCCCTTAAAGTAACGCCGTTTTTCAACTGTGAAACGCGGGTTTCTTATTTCCGCCCCATTGCGTCTGTGAATGACGCTCAGGGTAGGAAAAAAATGGAAGCTTTAAGATTTCTGAGGACGCATGTCGCGTCCGGCTGGAAATACAGCGTGTTTGTCGCCTTGTGTGCGCTGCCTGTGGTGGCCAGCGTTCTGGAAAAATTCACACGACGCCGGTGGGTATTCATGGATGCCGATGCGGTGATCTGCGCGGCTCAGGCCGTGGCGGCGGGGTATTCGCCCTATGCCGAGGGTGTGGCCTGTCCAGGGCTGGCGCCGGCGCCTTTCGTCTATGCGCCCCAGATCGCCCACGCGCTGGCCCCGCTGGTGGACGCCTTGGGCGCATTGGAAGCGCGTAACCTTTACCTGTGTGCGTTGCTGTTGCCCACAACGCTCTTTCTGATCTGGTTCGCTCTGTTCAGAGCCAATCCGGATCTGCCGCGTCATTATCGCTGGCTGGCCTTTGCCGCCCTGTCGCCCATGACCTTCGTTTGCGCCAATATCGGCATTGTCATGCATGGGAGTGTTCTGGCCAGTCTCCTTCTGTTCCGGCAGCGCTGGCCGTTCGTACTGGTGGTTCTGATTTGCACCTATATCAAGCCGACCTTCATGGGCTATTTCGTCGTTCTGCTGATGGAGAACCGCCCTCTGGGGGCCTGTATGCGCCGTTTTGTCTTCGCCTGTGTGGCGGGCGTCTCAACGGTCCTGCTGACGATCCACGGGGCCGGAGAGTCGCGCGCAGCATGGCGGCAGGCCCTGAACGGCGTCGCAATCGAAGCGCAGCCGGGTCTTGGTCTGTTTGCCCGCTTGTCATGGCTGGGCATAGACACCGGAAGTCCGGCGGCTCTGGGGATCGGTTTGATCTTCATCGCGGCAATGATCATGGCGGGCGTGGTCATAGCTCGTACCGGGAACCGCAGCGAAGACCATCGCCTTATATTGGGGATGGGGGTAGCGGTCTTATGCAATCCGCGCCTGATGGATTACGACATGGTGCTGCTGGTACCCTATGCGGCGCTTCTGGGGCAGTCGATCGGTGGGCTCAGGGGGCGTATTCTGCGATTCAACCTGTCGTGGGGGTTGGTTCTGCCGCTTGCCGCAGGGGCCCTGGCCTATCTGTTCCACGTCAATCCGTATCAGCGGACCCACGTCGCCATGTTCGCGTTTTCGGTCCTGACGCTGATTATCGGCTGGCGTCTGTGGCAAGCGAATGGCGTTGCCCGGACAGCGGTGCGTGCATATATCGACCGGCTCAGAACGGTGCCGCTGAAAGTGCCTATACGATTCCAGCGTAAGGCTTAAGCCGCGATCGGGCGTTCGACTTTGGTGACGATTTCGCGCCCGCGCTCAAGCAGCGCAGCGGTAGCGCCACTTAAAAAACATCTGCGCGTGACAGGTACGCGGCGACTCAAGCCGCGATCAGGCGTTCGACTTCGGTGACGATTTCGCGCAGATGCACGGGCTTTTCCAGCACCTTGGCTTCCGGCGAGGCCTTTTGCGCGTTGAGCGCCACGGCGGCAAAGCCGGTGATGAACATGATCTTCAGGCCCGGCTGGCGTTGCGAGGCGATCTTGGCAACCTCGATGCCGTCGGCGCCGGGCATGACGATGTCGGTCAGCAAGAGGTCGAAGGGCCCCTGATCCAGAGCTTCGATGGCGGTGTCGCCGTCGGGACAGCTGATGACGTCGTAGCCTGCGCGTTGCAGGGCCCGCGTCAGGAAGCTGCGCACGGAATCTTCGTCTTCGGCCAGAAGAATCTTGGTCATAAGCCCTCGGTTATCTGCACGGTCGTCGTGAAAATGTTTGCGATTGTCGGAGCGCTTTCAAAAAAGCGCTGCGGAACCGCCAGCCCCGTCGTTTCAGACTAGATCATTATGGACGGAGTGTAAATTAGGGGTGAAGAAAGCGCAGATATGTCCTATCAAACCTTTAATGCCGTCCGACAGTCTCCACAGCTTTAGCGATGCGCCCCCCGCCGCCGACCTGCGCCGACCGGTAAGGGAAAGCCGCGCGCTGGTGTTCGGCGTCCCGCATTCCGGTACCTATCTGCCCGACGATTTCGTCGCCGCGTCGCCGTTCGAGGTCGCGCGCCTGCGTTCGACCGAGGACGCCTTCGTCGATCAGCTGATCGGCTTCGAGACGCAGGACGATATCTGGGCGGTGCGCGGAAATTACGGGCGCGCCTATGTCGACGTGAACCGGCACCCACTGGAACTGGACCCCAAGCTGATCAAGGGGCCTTTGCCGAAGGGCAGCCTCAGCCATACCCTGCGCGTCAAGTCGGGCTACGGCGTGATACCGCGCTGCCTGACGGGTCAGGTCGAGATCCACAACCAGCCCCTGACCTATGCCGAGGCCCTGACGCGTCTGACGCGCGTACACGCCCCCTATCACCGGGCCTTGCAGACGGCCCTGAGCGAGGCCAGGGCGGCGCATGGGCACGTGACCCTCATCGACTGGCACTCGATGCCGTCGGGGACGCTGCGCAATACGCCTGGAGCTTTGGCTGACATCGTGCTGGGCGACCTGCACGGCGAAGCCTGTGCGCCGGAACTGACCGCCTTCGTGAAGCGGCATCTGGAAGGGCAGGGGTTTCGCGTAGCGCTCAACCATCCTTTCGCGGGAGGGTATGTGCTGGAACACTATGCCGACCGGCACAAGGGCGTCGAGGCTTTGCAGATCGAGATCAATCGCGGCCTCTATATGGACGAGGCTGCCCTGACCCTGCTGCCGAAAGCGGCGACGGTGAAGGCCGCGCTGATGGCCCTGATCGCGGTGTTGAAAGCGCGTCTCTGAATTTCGGCTAAAAAAAAGCCGCGCTACACGAGCGCGGCTAAAGTCTACAGGGAGGAAACGCCCAGGAAGGGCAATCGATGCGAACATCGAACAACTTCAATTTAGTTTGCGGTGCGAAATTTAGCAAGTGCGAAAACGGAATTGTATGATCACGTATCGTTACAATCGTTCCGTATGGAACCATTATTTTCGTGAGAATCCTTTGTTTATTTTATCAAACGTTTTGAGACCTTGCGTTTTGATTATCCGTAGCCGCCGTTTGCGGCGCGGTATCGGGTTCCGGTTCCACGATGCCGTCATAGATCGGGCGTGTCCGCGTGGGGTAGGGGTGGTCTTCAAGTAATTCGCGCATCCGACGAAGACCGCGTGCCGCCTGCGAGCGCGATTGCCGCCATGCCAGAAGAATGGTCGCGCCGACGCTGGCGATAGCCAGAGGCAGGGGGCCGAACAGCCACGCCCCGGCGGCGAGCGAGAAGTAATATCCGCGCACCCCCTGCGAGAAGTTGGACATGGCGGGCTCGAAGATATCGGAGACGGCGGCACTGAACTCCTGACCGGTCTTTTCATCGACGTTTTCTGGAATGGCCCCCATAGCCGCGACGGCATAGTTGGTCTGACGCAAGGCCCAGATGAAGTTCAGCAGGCCGCGCGCCAGACAGACGATGACGAGGCCGAACTTCATCAGGAACAGGGCCGAGGACGAGGTGTCGATCCCCAGAGCATGGACGCTGGTGTAGGACAGGTCTTCGGTAAAGATCGCCCCGGCCACCGCCGCGATCAGGATCAGGTTGGCCGAGGCGAAGAAGCTCATCGAATTGACGCCGTGGCCGATCAGGTTGGAGTCGTAGAGCTTGAACGACCGGATGACCATTTCCTTCATCCAGGCGCGGCGCACGATGGTCAGATCCTTGAAGATGACGCCGGATTTTTGGGACACTCTTTTGACGACGGGTTCATAGCCCATCCAGCAGCAGAGAAAGACCAGAAGCGCGGCAAAATCCTGCCAGCTGCCGAACAGTCTGATGATCGTTTCCATGAATCGGCGCCCCTTATTTCTGTATTTTCACGGGAGTTTTAATCGCACCGCGACGCCTGACAAGCCTTAATATCGGACCTAAATGCCCGGTTTGAAACGAATTGTAGCAAAGTGCGAAGAAAAGGGGACAGTCTTCGCTTGTGCGAAAAGCGCTGAACGCTTATGACAGCCCCCAAGTTTCAACGAAAAAGCCTTTAAAAAGATATCTCATGAATCTCGACAAGATTTCCATCGGCCCGAACGCTCCGTGGGATTTCCACGCCGTCATCGAAATTCCGGCCGGCGGCATGCCGGTCAAGTACGAACTGGACAAAGATTCCGGCGCGCTGTTCGTCGACCGCTTCCTGTACACCTCGATGTACTATCCGGGTAACTACGGCTTCATCCCGCACACCCTGGCCGACGACGGCGACCCCTGCGACGTGCTCGTCGTCGGTCCTGTGCCGGTCTATCCGGGCGTCGTCATCCGTTCGCGTCCGATCGGCGTGCTTCTGATGGAAGACGAAGCGGGTATGGATGAAAAGATACTCGCCGTGCCGGTCGACAAGCTGCACCCCTTCTACACGGACGTGTCGAGCTATCGCCAGATGCCGACCATCCTGATCGAGCAGATTCAGCATTTCTTCCAGCACTACAAGGATCTGGAAAAGAACAAGACGACGACGGTCATCGGCTGGGGCGACCCGGACAAGGCGGCGCAACTGATCCGCGAAGGTCAGGAACGTCTGGCCAAGAAGATCGGCTAAATCCGAACTTTCGTGACTGTAATATTAAACCTGCCTCGGACGAGGCAGGTTTTTTGTTTTTAGGCTTGTATCTCAGCCAAATCTGCTAATCTCGTGGCGTGGATTTGATGGAGGGCATGATGAGCCTGTTGAACGGAATTCTGGGTGGCCTGGGCGGTGAGGGTGTCGGCGGGCTGGATATCGGCAAGCTGACCTCAAGCTTCGGTGACGGCGGCCTTGAGGGCCTTGTCGGGCAGTTGTCGCAGGGCGGCCTTGGCGACGTCGTGCAGTCATGGGTCGGCAACGGTCAGAACCTGCCGATCTCGCTCGATCAGCTTCAGGGCGTGCTGGGGTCGGAGCAGGTCAAGGGCATCGCGGCGGCCATCGGTGTCGATCCGTCTCAGATCGCCGACATGCTGCCGGGCTTTATCGATCAGCTGACTCCGGGCGGCAAGCTGCCGGACGGTGTGGGCGATGCGGTCAGCGGTATGCTGGGCGGCCTGTTCAAAAGCTGAACTGGTCTGTGAGCGTTAGATGAAGCTCATGGAAAATCTAACCTGGCCGTCCGGCTGGTCGGGGATAGAGGATGAGGCAGAGAAAAATCACCTGACGCTGGAGCTTGCACGCGAAGTGCCCGAAGGGCATCCGCTTTTTCAAAAAAGCGTACAATCGCTTGGGCGAAGTCAGCGACGGGACGATTTTCTTTTTCAACTGGATGACCTCCAAGTGGCGAGGGTTCATCTGACGTGGGCTGTCGAAAGCGACCCAAGGTGGCCCTTTACCGACATTTACGCGTCATTCAGTGAGTGGGCCTCGATTGAGGCGGCAAATGAAGATGACGATTAAAGGTCGCAGCCAATCTCACAATATGGCTTGACCGGGCGTGAACCGCGTGCGAAATCTGAAACATCGCGTGTGGTTCACGCTTATGGATCTGCCCTCAGGTTGAGAGGCGGATTTTTGCGCTTTTTATGCGCTATAAATATGCAAAGACGCGTATATTTTCCCGATTGAGGCCCTCCTTATCGGAAATGGTCCCTATTGCGCGGCCGTCTGCGCATAAAATTGCAAGGCGGTCCCTGTTTTCCAAATAAATCCAAAGTGTTGGGTAGTCACGACTGCTTTGCGGTAGCCTTTGCCCGGTCTGGATTTTCAAGGCTTTGACGCTATATAGAGCGTTCTGAATGTGTACGGTGGCCGCGTCTGTGTTTGTGCAGTGGCTACTGCGTGTAACGAATTTCCCCTATCCAAAAGCTGAAGATATGCCCGATTCCTCCCCGAATGCGGCATCGCGCCTCTATGCCCTGGCTGTCGCGCGCGATACCGCCAATCTTGTCGATCTCGACGCATCGCTCGCTCTGGCGCGGGCGTCGGCGCGCACCCTGATGGCCCTGTCGCCTCAGGCGGCGCTTCTGTTCAAAAGCTTTGCACAGGAAGAGATCGACCGCCTGTCGCTCGATTGCACCGAAGAGTCCGAAGGCACGATCGCCATCGTGCGCGAAACCCTCAACATGGTTTGACGCGCCCGAACCGGTGACCACAAAAAAAGCGGCACGGAACCCGGTTCCGGCCGCTTTTTCTTTATGAGAACGCAGGGATATTACTGATCCGAATTGTCTTCGGTTTCGGCGGGCGGGCCGTTCTTCTTGATCGACTCGATGGCGTTTTTCGCCGAGGCCTTCGAGGCATAGCCCTCGGTCCAGAAGATGGTTTCGGAATTGTACTTGAAGTAGGCGACGAACTCGCCGGCCTTGTTCTTCTTGATTTCAAACTTGTGCGCCATGTGGGGCCTCCGTTCTCTCTGGGTAGGGCGGGCTTTTCGCGCCGCCGGGCCAAGGGTTCGCGCCGTGACGGTCAACTGTCAAGCTTGATCGTGAAAGTTTTTGACCTGAAGACTTATCGCCGTTGCTTGAGTCCATGATGCCAGACCAACCCCAGAAACCCGCCTTTCACATAGGGCAGGACGGCCAGCGTCAGCGCCCCCAGCGCGACAAGCGTCACCGGGATCAGGATTTCCAGCGGGTATTTCCAGAAAAATTCGAAGGCGAACAGCGGGCCGACGACGATGTGGCCGACCAGCAGCATGGTGATATAGGCCGGGCCGTCGTCGCAGGGATAGAGGCCCAGCGGCGTCTGGCAATGGTCGCAGGTATCGACGACTTTCAGGTAGCCGCGAAAGGCCTGGCCCTCACCGCAGGCAGGACATTTGCGGTGCAGGCCGCGCTTGACGGCGGTCCAGAGCGTGGATTTTTCAGGCAGCATAATGACGTTCCACAGGTGAAATACCTGAGAGTGGAATGACTTTAGATAAAGTCATTCCACTCTATTTTTGCCGGGTCGCGATATTGTAGCCGAAAACCGCTTACACTTTTCGGCATATCGCTCCAATTCTGTACAGTATTTAGTCGTTTCAAACGCTTTTCGCCATGCGTGATCGTGTCGCAGGCTGTTTTAAGGTGATAAAACGCATTTAAGGCTTGCAAAATCACATAAAGATATCTTTATATCATTATATGAAAACGAGCGAAACCATTCTGGGGCAGGCAGCGCTGCTGGAGGCGCTGAAGGCGGTGGGAGAACCCACGCGCCTGCGGCTCCTGCGTCTTTTAGCGCATGAAGAGCTGTCTGTCATGGAATTGGTGCGCATCCTCAACCAAAGCCAGCCGCGCATTTCGCGTCACCTGAAGCTGATGAGCGAGGCGGGCCTGATCGACCGGTTCCCGGACGGGGCCTGGGTCTTTTACCGCCTCAGCGAAAACGCCGCCCTGACGCCGCTGGTCGACGCTATTCTGGCGGCGATCGGCGACGAGGACGCGGGCGATCTGCGGGAGCTGGAAGCGGTGCGGGCGCAGCGGCTGGAAACGGCGCAGGGCTATTTCGAAAATATCGCCCCGGTCTGGGATCAGATTCGCTCGCACTATGTCGACGACCACGAGGTCGAAGCGGCGCTGTTGCGGGTACTAGGGGATACGCCGGTCGAAACCGTCGTCGATCTGGGGACCGGCTCCGGTCGGATGCTCAGTCTTTTAGCCCCGAAAGCGCAGTACGCCATCGGGCTCGACCTGTCGCAGCAGATGCTCAATATCGCGCGTGCCCGGACCCGCGATAGCGGTTTGACGGGTATCGAGTTCCGCCACGGCGACATCACCTCGACAAGGCTGAACGGGCAAAGCGCCGATCTGGTCATCATCCATCAGGTGCTGCACTTCCTGTCGGATCCCGGTCAGGCGCTGAAAGAGGCGGCGCGGCTGTTGCGCCCCGGTGGGCGATTGCTGATCGTCGATTTCGCGCCGCACCGGCTTGAGGTCATGCGCGACGAATACCAGCACCGACGGCTCGGTATCGGCGACGACGATATGGGCCACTGGCATAGCGCTGCGGGGCTGAAACTCATGCAGAGCCTGTCCCTGCCGCCGCACGCCGAACCTGGCCTGACCGTCCGCATCTGGTTGATGCATAAAGATAACTGATACCTGAGAAACGCCTTATGTCCCCGCCACCCGCCTTCGTGCAATCCGCCATCGCCCGCTCGGTTCGCGCGGGCGCCGCGCACCTCAACGTCTCGTTCGAGTTCTTCCCGCCCAAGTCGGAGGAGATGGAGCAGACCCTGTGGAGCGCCATCCGCCGGCTGGAGCCGCTCAATCCGTCCTTCGTGTCGGTGACCTACGGCGCGGGCGGCTCGACACGCGAACGCACCCACCGCACGGTCAAGCGTATCCTCGATGAAACCGGTTTGCGGCCCGCCGCACACCTGACCTGCGTCGAAGCCTCGCGCGAGGAGGTGGACGAGGTGATCCAGGCCTATTGGGACGCCGGGGTGCGCCACATCGTGGCCCTGCGCGGTGATCCGCCGACAGGTCTGCACGACGGGCAATATGTGCCGCGCGCCGACGGCTATCAGAACGCCACGGAGCTGACCGCCGCCATCAAGCGTATCGGCGATTTCGAGGTCAGCGTCGGGGTCTATCCGGAAAAGCATCCGCAGTCGCCGTCGCTCGATTTCGACCTCGACGTCCTGCGTCAGAAGGTCGATGCGGGCGCCACGCGGGGCATCAGCCAGTTCTTCTTCGAGCCGGAAACTTTCCTGCGGTTCAGGGATGCGGTCGCCGCTGCCGATATCAGGATCGACCTGATGCCGGGGATCATGCCGGTGACCAATTTCAAGGGCCTGCGTCGCATGGCTGCCGCCTGTGAAGCGGCTGTCCCTGACTGGCTGGCGGAGCTGTTCGCGGGCCTCGACGACGATGCCGAAACCCGCAAGCTGCTGGCGTCGGCGGTGGCGGTCGAGCAGGTTCTGGGGCTGGAACGTGAAGGGGTGGCCAATTTCCACTTCTACACGCTCAATCGCGCCGAACTGGTCTATTCCATCTGTCGCGTGCTGGGGTTAAAGGAAACGACAGGAAAATCACGGACCGCCATCTGATGACCGAGTCGTTCGACTACGCCGCCCTGACGCGCAACGATCCGAACCCGGTGAAACGCTATCTTCAGGCGCGCCGTCTGAAGGACGCGCTCGACCTGCTGGGTCATCGCCACGGACGGCAATTCGTCGATTACGGGGCTGGTGACGGCGAACTGGTCCGGCATTTGAAACACCGTCGGCCCGAGGCAGTCACGATATGTTTCGAGCCTTGGTCATTGTTGTCGCATGCCTGTCGTCACAATATCGAAGACCTGAGTGCGACGACGCTGGTTGAAACGGCTGATGATGTGCCGGACGGGTTCGCCGATGCGATATTTTGCCTAGAGGTGTTCGAGCATCTGCCAGCGGAAGAGATTGAGACGGCTCTGCATCATATCGCGCGCATCCTGAAACACGATGGCGTTCTGATCGTCGGGGTACCGGTCGAAACGGGGCCGGTGGCGCGGCTCAAGGGCTGGTTCCGCGGGTTGAGGCGTAACGATTTTGATACCGATCCCGACCGCATCGCTCAGGCGGCGCGCGGGGATATCCGGTTCGAGCGCTTTCGCATGGACCTCGGCAATGGCGGGGGCTATTACCCGCACCATCTGGGTTTCGATTACCGCGATCTGCTGCGGGCGGTCGATAGCCGGTTCGTGGTACGCAAACGCCAGTCCAGCCCGTTCGGCTGGCTGCCGCCGGAGGTGAACTCCGAACTGAATCTGCTTCTGACGAAGCGAACCTGAATATCCTCCCCTGTTAGCGGGGGAGGGGGACCGCGAAGCGGTGCAGGGGGCATTCCCCCTTCCGTCATTTGCTTCGCAAATGCCACCTTCCCCGTAAACGGGGAAGGATGAAAGAGAAACGCAATGACCCGTCAAGACCGTATCGACCAGCTCAAAGCCGCCGCGAAGGAACGCATCCTGATCCTCGACGGGTCGTGGGGCGTGATGATCCAGCGCCGCGGCCTTGAGGAACACGACTTCCTCGGCGAGCGTTTCAAGGGCCACAGGGGCCAGATGAAGGGCAATAACGATATCCTGTGCCTGACGCGGCCGGACATCATCACCGACCTGCATAATCAGTACTATGCCGCGGGTGCGGATATTTCCGAGACCAATACCTTTTCGGCGACGACCATCGCCATGGACGACTATCATCTCGACGCGCAGGCCTGCTGGGACATCAACTACGAAGGCGCAAAACTGGCGCGCGCCGCCGCCGATGCCTGGACCGCGAAGGAGCCTGAAAAGCCGCGCTTCGTGGCGGGCTCGATCGGGCCGTTGAACAAGATGCTTAGCATGTCGTCGGACGTCAACGATCCCGGCGCGCGTCTGGTGACCTTCGATCAGGTCTATGAAGCCTATAAACAGCAGGTCAAGGCGCTGAACGAAGGCGGGGTCGATCTCTATCTGATCGAAACCATCACCGACACGCTGAATTGCAAGGCGGCGCTGAAAGCCATCATGGACCTCGAAGATGAGGGGATGGACACGCTGCCGATCTGGATTTCGGGCACGATCACCGACCGTTCGGGTCGCACATTGTCAGGCCAGACCGCCGAAGCCTTCTGGAACTCAGTCAAGCACGCCAAGCCGTTCGCCATCGGCTTCAACTGCGCTCTGGGGGCCGACCTGATGCGCCCACACATCGCCGAACTGGCCCGCGTCGCCGATACGCTGGTCGCCGCCTATCCCAATGCAGGCCTGCCGAACGCCATGGGGCAGTACGACGAGCAGCCGCACGAAATGGCGCACGAACTGCACGAATGGGCCAAGGACGGGCTGGTCAATATCCTCGGCGGGTGTTGCGGCACGACACCGGACCACATCAAACACGTCGCCGACGAGGTGCGCGGCTTCGCGCCGCGCGTCCCGCCCGAGCGGCCCAAGGCCCTGCGTCTGGCCGGGCTTGAGCCGTTCGAGCTGACCTAACCTTTCGGCGGAGGCGGGAGATTAGTCTGCGCCGGGCCCGACGGTCCGGTCATGTTACAGCGCCACGTGCCGAATACCGTCATCCAGCACGCACCTTGCGCCTTCTCGACGCGCGAACGTGAGCAGTTGAGCGCCGGATTGCCGCCACCGATTTTGACGGCCTTCGGATCGCGGCAGACGACCCAGGTGAATGACCCCTGCAAGGAATGAACGGGTTTTTTGACGTCGGAATCCGGCATGGTCATATATTCGCCGCGACCCATATGCGGACGCGGCTTGCTGGCCTTGATGACAAGGTCTTCGACCAGCCAGAGTTCGTCGCTGGCATTGATCGTTTCACGCTCGCAGCGGACCAACCCCTGAAGCGCCGCAACCGGTGGCAGGGTTTTCGAGGTGATGTCGGCGCACTTGGTTACCGGATTACGCGCCCCCCACTGCGCACCGCTTTGCTGTGCATAGGCCGCCAGCCCTACCAAGGTCATCGCAGCCGCTCCGGCGGCCACTGCATAAGTTCGTACACGCGCCAACATCGTCGTCTCCCTGAATGCCGTTTTATCTCGCTCCGGAAAGCACCACATATCGGCGCAAAAATCCAGCCAACATTGTTATTTTTAACTATAGCCAAGCTTTCGCAACTGCGTTAGCGTCCGGTTTCAGGTGTAACGAATGGGGCTGGACGTGACGACACGACGCGATATTCTGATGCGCTTCGGCGCGGTGGCGGGAACGGCGGGTGCCTATGCGGCCATGCACGCTCTGGGGCTGTCGGGCAGCGAAGCCTGGGCCGGGACGCCGGACCTGCAACCGGGTTCGGGCAAGGGCGTCCGGGTCATCATCCTTGGGGCCGGGGTGGCCGGGATGTCGGCGGCCTATGAATTGCGCAAGGCCGGTTACGACTGCCTGATCCTTGAAGCGCGGACCCGTGCGGGCGGGCGCAATTTTACGGTCCGCAAAGGCACGGTCATCGATTACGGCGACGGCACGACCCAGACCTGCGCCTTCGATGAGGGGCACTATTTCAACGCTGGACCGGCGCGTATCCCCAGTCATCATCAGGCGACGCTCGGCTACTGCCGTGAATTCGGCATTGCCATGGAAACCGAGGTCAACTGGTCCGGCACGGCGCGCATCCAGACCGATCGCCTGAACGGCGGCAAGGCCTTCGAGATGCGTCAGGCCATCTTCGATTTTCGCGGTCACATGGCCGAACTGCTGGCCAAGGTCGCCAAGAAGGGCGCGCTCGACGACAAGTTTTCCTCCACCGACCGCGATCAGCTTATCGCCGGTCTGGGGCAGTGGGGAGGCTTAGGCGAAACGCTCACCTATGACGGCTGCGAAGGGGCGGGCTTCGAGATCGAACCGGCGGCGGGCAAGGTGCGCGGTCAGCACCGCAAGCCCCTGCCGATGTCGGTGGTCGGCGACCCCTTCGTGCAAGGTATGGCGGGCTTTGCCGACCTGATCGACATGCAGGCGACCATGCAGCAGCCCGTCGGCGGCATGGACCGCATCCCGGCGGCGTTCGAAGCGCACCTGCCCGGTGTTATCCGCTTCGGCTGCGAGGTGAAGCGCCTCCGCAAAAAGGGCAAGGGCGTCGAGGTCTATTATCTGGACAAGGCCGCAGGTACCCCGCAGGTGGCGGTCGCCGACTACTGCATCTCGACCCTGCCGCTGCCGGTGATGAACCGGATCGACAGCGACCTGTCGAAGCCGGTCAAGGCGGCGATCGCGCGCAACGCCGTCATCGGCGACGGCTACAAGATCGCCTTTCAGGGGCCGCGCTTCTGGGAAACCGAGGCCCATATCTATGGCGGGCTGAGCTTCACCGACCGCGAAACCTTCATCACCTGGTATCCGTCGAACGGCTTCCATCAGCCTGAAGGCGTGCTGGTGGCGGGCTATAATTTCAACGGCGATATGGGTAAGCGGTCCTTCCCGGATCAGGTCGCCTATGCGCGCGACACCATCGAGCGGCTGCATCCGGGTCGGTCGGGGCTTTTGCGCGCGCCGATCTCGATGCACTGGGGCCGGGCGCCCTACAGTCAGGGTCTGGCCAGTCAGATTGCTTTCGACGATCCGACGGGTTACGATTTGCTCAGCCAGCCCGACGGGCCGATCTACTTCGCGGGCGACTATATGAGCTACGTTACGGCGTGGCAGCAGGGGGCCTTCTGTTCGGCTCATCGCGTCGTCAATATGATCGCAGACCGTCAGAAATCTTTGAAAGCATAGGACACGTCATGATCCGTACCGCCATTATCGCTGCGCTCGCGCTGACCGCCACCGCTGCAACTGCCGAAGAGGGCATCAAGCGCACCTATACGGGCAGCTTTCCCATCGCGCAGTCGGTCACCGTGCCGCCGGGTTACAAGACCATCTATGTCAGCGGCATGGTCCCGGCGATCATCAATCCGGACGCGCCGACTGAGAGCTTCGAGGCCTATGGCGACACGGCGGCACAGACCGAATCGGTGCTCAAGCGCATCGAGACGGCGCTGAAAGCCGAAGGGGCCGGGTTCGGTGACGTCGTCAATATGAAGGTCTATCTGGTCGGCGACCCGAAGCTGGGTGGCAAGATGGACTTTGCCGGGATGATGAAGACCTACACCAAATATTTCGGCACGACCGAGCAGCCGAACAAGCCGTCGCGCGTCACGGCGCAGGTCGCGGCGCTTGCCTCGCCCTATTTCCTTGTGGAAATCGAGGTCACGGCAGCGATCCCGGCGAAGTAATTTTCATTGCCGATGCGCGGACGGCTGTCCTATAGGTGAGGGACAACTTCGAGACCTTACTATGCGCATCACGATCCTCTTTGGCGGCCTGAGCCGCGAACGCCTTGTCTCCGTCGCCTCGGCGCAATCGCTGCACAAGGCGCTGCCCGAGGCCGATCTGTGGTTCTGGGACGAAGATAACAGTGTGCACGAGGCGTCGCCTCTGGCCCTGCTGGGGCATTCGCGGCCGTTCGAGATTACGTTCAGGGCCGACGGTCATTCTTTGGGCTTGATCGGCGAGGCGCTGGACAAGGCCGCTGCCGAAGGCCGGGTGCTGGTGCTGGGCCTGCACGGCGGCATCGCCGAAAACGGTCAGTTTCAGGTCATGTGCGAATCGCGCGGCGTCCCCTTCACGGGCTCCGGCTCGGCGGCGTCGCATCTGGCCTTCGACAAGGCCTCGGCCAAGCTGTTCGCCGGTTTCGCGGGGGTGGTCTCGCCATCGGGCGTGGCCCTGGCTGACATCGACGACGCCTTCGCGCAATACGGAAAGCTGGTCGCCAAGCCGGCGCAGGACGGGTCGAGCTTCGGCCTGATCTTCGTCAATTCGACCAACGATATCGCTGCCGTGCGCGAAGCGGCGAAGACGACCGCCTATCTGATCGAGCCGTTTATCGAGGGGCGCGAGGCGACCTGCGGCGTGCTGGAACAGGCCGACGGCTCGCTGATCGCCTTGCCGCCGGTGGAGATCATCCCCGATCGCGGCGCCTTCGATTATGAGTCGAAATACCTGTCGAACAAGACCGAGGAAATCTGTCCGGGCCGCTTCACCGAGGCCGAGACCGCCGCCATTCAGGACATGGCCATCCGCGCGCACAAGGCGCTGTCGTGCCGGGGCTATACGCGGACGGACTTTATCGTGACACAAAATGGTCCCGTCTATATCGAGACCAACACCCTGCCGGGCATGACGGCCTCGTCGCTCTATCCGAAGGAACTGGCGGCGCAGGGGATCGCGTTTGCGGATTTCCTGCACGGACAGATCGACATCGCGGTGGGGCGAGAGAAACATTAACCCCCTCTCCCCTACGGGGAGAGGGCTGGGGTGAGGGGGCTCTACTCAGTCTGTTACACCCCCTCACCGGCGCTTCGCGCCACCCTCTCCCCGTAGGGGAGAGGGGATTCACGGAGTTCCATATGACCGCCTGGGGCAATGGCCCGTTCGATAACGATGACGCCGCCGACTTCATGATCGATCTGGAGGAGACACCCGCGTGGGAGGCCGTGCGCAAGGCCTTCACGCAAGCGTTGGAAACGACGGACTATCTCGGCCTGACCGAAGGGGCGCGGGTCTATGCGGCAGCGGCGTTTCTGAGCGTGGCGCTGGGCAAAAGCGAGATTTCGGCGCAGGACTATCACATGATCATCGACGATCTGGGGGCTGTGCCCGACGATCTGGCGGCGCTCGCGCGCAAGGCCCTGACGCGCATCTGCGCCGCGGATTCCGAGATCGATGAACTCTATCAGGGTGCGGCCTATGACGAATGGATCGCGACCGTGCGCTATATCGACAAGGCCTTGGCATGAGCGATAACTGGGCCGAACGCCTCCTCATGGCCGCTGACGTACTGAAAGACGTGACGCCGGACGAGTTCCGCGTCGATCAGCCGTTTTATGACGAAATGACACTGGTCCTGACCGAGTACGAACTGACCGACACGGCTTACAAAGCCGCCGAACCGAACGTACCCTATCCACCGCAGTGGGAGCAGCTTTCCGCCGCTGTCAACGGCTCGACGCCCAACGAACTGCTGCTGCACATTCTCGGCTGGGTGTCGCAGGGCCGGTGGATCGAGGCGCCGCTGGTACGCGTTCACGAAGCAGGCCTCCTCGAACCGGCGTTAAAGCGTCTGGCCGCCCACGTTTCCGCACTTGATATTGTGGCTGTAAAAGACGAATAGAACGTCATGCTTCCTACATTTATCAATATCGGCGAACGCACTAACGTCACCGGTTCCGCCAGGTTCAAAAAGCTGATCGTCGAGGGCAACTATACCGCCGCGCTCGACGTCGCGCGTCAGCAGGTCGAGGCCGGGGCGCAGGTCATCGACATCAATATGGACGAAGGCCTGCTCGACGCGGTCAAGGCCATGACGACGTTCCTGAACCTGCTGGCGGCCGAGCCCGATATCGCCCGCGTGCCGGTGATGATCGATTCGTCGAAATGGGAAGTCATCGAGGCCGGTCTGAAGTGCGTTCAGGGCAAGGCCATCGTCAATTCGATCTCGATGAAGGAAGGGATCGCCGCCTTCAAGCACCATGCCCGCGAATGCCTGAAATACGGCGCGGCGGTGGTGGTCATGGCCTTCGACGAGGTGGGGCAGGCGGACACGGCGGCGCGCAAGATCGAAATCTGCACGCGCGCCTACAATATCCTCGTCAATGAGGTCGGTTTCCCGCCGGAAGACATCATCTTCGACCCCAACATCTTCGCGGTGGCGACGGGGATCGAGGAACACGACAACTACGCCGTCGATTTCATCGAAGGTACGCGCAAGATCAAGGAAACCCTGCCTTACGCGCGCATTTCGGGCGGGGTGTCGAACGTTTCGTTCTCGTTCCGCGGCAATGAACCCGTGCGCCGGGCGATCCACAGCGTGTTCCTCTACTACGCCATCAAGGCGGGCATGGACATGGGCATCGTCAACGCGGGCGACCTGCCGGTTTATGACGATATCGACCCGGAACTGCGTCAGGCGGTCGAGGACGTCATCCTCAATCGGCCGCAGCGGCATAATGTCTCGAACACCGAATGGCTGGTCGATCTGGCACCCAAATATAAGGGCGTCAAGGGCGAGGCGCCGGTGGTCAACCTCGTCTGGCGCGAAGGCACGGTCGAGGAGCGCCTGAAACACGCACTGGTCAACGGCATCACCGAATTCATTGACGTCGATACCGAAGAGGCCCGTTTGCAGGCCGAACGCCCGCTGCACGTCATCGAAGGGCCGCTGATGGCCGGGATGAACGTCGTCGGCGACCTGTTCGGGGCGGGCAAGATGTTCCTGCCGCAGGTGGTTAAATCCGCCCGCGTCATGAAGCAGGCCGTGGCCTGGCTAATGCCCTATATGGAGGCCGAAAAGGAGGCGCACGTCGCCGCCGGCGGCACCTATCAGGCGGCGGGCAAGATCCTGATGGCCACCGTCAAGGGCGATGTCCACGATATCGGCAAGAACATCGTCGGCGTGGTTCTGCAATGTAACAATTACGAGGTCATCGACCTTGGGGTCATGGTGCCTGCCGACCGTATTTTAGCCGAAGCGAAAGAACACAAGGTCGATATGATCGGCCTCAGCGGCCTGATCACGCCGTCGCTCGACGAGATGGTCTTTGTGGCGCGTGAAATGCAGCGTCAGGGCTTCGATATCCCGCTGCTGATCGGCGGGGCGACGACCTCTAAAACCCATACGGCGGTCAAGATCGAGCCCGGCTATCATAACGATCAGGTCGTTTATGTGCTGGATGCCTCGCGCGCCGTGGGCGTCGTGTCGCAACTCCTCAGCGAGACTGACAAGACGCAGTTCGTCGCCGATACCAAGGCCGATTACGACAAGGTGCGCATTGCCTACGGCAAGGGCGACACCAAGCCGCGCTCGGATCTGCCTGAGGCGCGTTCGAAGAAGTTCGTCATCGACTGGGATGCCGAAGCGCCCGTCGCGCCGTCCTTCCTGGGTTTGAAGACATTCTCGCCGTATGATTTGCACGATCTGGCCGACCATATCGACTGGACGCCGTTCTTCGCGACGTGGGAGCTGGCCGGGCGTTTCCCCGATATTCTCGACGATGAGATCGTCGGCGAGGCGGCGCGGGGCCTGTACAAGGACGCCCGCGAAATGCTGGCGCAGATCCTTGAGGAAAAGTGGTTCGAGGCGCGCGGCGTCGTCGGCTTCTGGCCCGCCAATGCCGACGAACACGACGATATCGAGGTCTATGCCGACGAGACGCGGACCGAGGTCATCGCCAAGTTCCACACCCTGCGTCAGCAGATGAAGAAGACCCGCGAAGGCCAGAACAATACGGCGCTGAGCGACTTCATCGCGCCGAAAGGCACGCTCGACTGGATCGGCGGTTTCGCCGTCACCGCAGGCCACGGTGAGATGGAAATCGCGCACAAGTTCAAGGCGGCGGGTGACGATTATAACGCCATCCTGTCGACGGCTCTGGCCGACCGTCTGGCCGAGGCCTTCGCCGAAGCGCTGCACAAAAAGGTCCGGCGCGAACTGTGGGGCTATGCGGCAGACGAAGACCTCGACGTGGCGGGCCTGATCGCCGAACAGTACAAGGGCATCCGCCCGGCACCCGGCTATCCGGCCCAGCCGGATCATACGGAAAAATGGACTCTGTTCGACCTGCTCGATGCGCGCGACCGCACGGGTATGGAACTGACCGAAAGCTTGGCTATGACGCCCCCGGCGTCTGTGTCGGGTATGTATTTCGCCCATCCGAAGGCGCACTATTTCGGAGTCGGCAAGATCGAAAAGGATCAGGTCGAGGACTATGCCCGCCGCAAGGGCTGGACCGTCGATGAGGCCGAGCGGTGGCTTTCGCCGATATTGAATTATATTCCTCAATAACCCCCTCTCCCCTGCGGGGAGAGGGCTGGGGTGAGGGGGAAAGGCCGCAGCCCCCTCATCCGCCGCTTCGCGGCACCCAACGCTTGCGAAAGCTATACTTTCGTTAACGCTATACCCCGTAGGGGCGAAGGGAAGGGATTTAATGAACGAAGCCGAAGACCGCAAACAACGCTCGATCAAAATCCTGAAGGCGAGGGGGCTGCCCGTCCTCGACAGCCTGCCGGAAATCGAGACCGTCGAAGACACCACCATCCGCTCAGGCGAAGCCATCGTTCGGCGCATCCTGTGCCTGACCGCCGTGGCGCGGGCGGCGTTTGTCGGGCAGACCGATCCGGTCCTGCCGTTCGTGGCGCGCTGGAAACTCGATCCGCATCTGACACCGGATGAGCGCGAATTTCTGCAATCGGGCAAGGTGGTGGAAACTGACGGCATAAAGTTTAGTTGGCGGATCGAGGCTATCGTGCCGCTGGCCTGGGCGATCGGGCTTTACGCCGATCTGTGGTTTCCCGAAGAGGAAACTCATGCCGAAGACGTGCTGGAGTACTGGGAGTCGTTCAGCCATCCGGACCTGACGCGCATCGGGCATCGAGAGGCGGCGGATATCCTCGATCAGGCCGACCTGATCTATCGCGCACACTGGGCAGTGCGGGAAGGGGCCTCCAACGGGCTGCACGGCGGCGTGGTTCGTGAACGCCACCACGCGCTCAACTGGCTGATCTGTTACGAAGACGACGACTGGGACGACGTTCAAACGGATACGTAATCGGAGTTTATATGGTTTAATCGGTTTAAATCAGTTTGATTTAAACCGAACTGGTGATATTTTAAACCAGCTCGGTTGTAGAATTAACCACAGGAAGATCATGAGTACGCGCGTTGTAACGACCCACCTTCCTACGGAAATGGCCGAGGCCGTTGATGCCGCTGCCGAGAGGCTGGAGCGTCCACGCGGTTGGATCGTCAAACAGGCGCTGCACGATTGGCTTCGTCTGGAAGAGCGTCGCCACCAGATGATTCTTGAGGCTTTGAAAGAAGTTGACGAGGGTCGGTTCGTTGAACACGAAGATATTAAACGCTGGGCAGATGGCCTCGACTGATGCGGATTCGTTGGCTCTCGTCCTCTCAACGTGACCTGTCACGCTTGCATGATTTCCTTAAAGATGCCGCCCCGGATACAGCAAGCCGTCGCATTCGCGCCATTATAGCGGCGGTAGAACGACTAATCGAATTTCCGAACATCGCCCCGCGTGTGGAAAGGTACGGCTCACGGGAAGTGCGGGCCTTGCTCGTCGGCGATTATGAATTGCACTATGAAGTCATGGCGGACACGATCGTGATCCTACGTATCTGGCATGTGCGCGAAAACCGCTAACCTACTCGCCATCCTTCTTGCCCCAGCCGATCTTGCTCATCAGCCCCGACGCCCAGTTGCCTTTTTCCTTGGGCTCGGCCTTGGCGACGGCGCGACCGATGGCTTCCTTGTCGTCTGTGGGCGCGACCGTGGCGGTCTTTTCCTTATGGACGTCCAGCTTCTGACGCTCGGCTGAGGGTTTCAGCGCCTCGGCGATGATCTTGGCCTCTTCCTCGGTCTGCATTTCCTTGAAGATGTCCGGATGCCCCGAAAGTGCGATGGCGGCCCGTTCGCAATCGCCGGGCAGCGACCAGTTGACATAGGCACCTGCCGCCTTGCCGCGTCCTTCCTTGTCGGCGGCGGCCTGACGGGCTTCTTCCCAGCCGTCGAAGCCCTTTTCACGGGCGGCCTCGGCGCTGTCGCGGCCTTCCTTGGCTTCGCCCTTTTTTGACAGGGTCAGCGAGGCCTCATAGGCGCGCAGATAAGACGCGCCGATCTTCTGCATGTCCTCGCTGAGCGGCTCGACCGAGGTGATCTTTTCGGCGAGGTCCATATGTCCGGACAAGGCGCCGTGGCACCAGGCGACGCGGTTGAAGTCGTCGGCGGGCGCATCGGCGATGACCGGGGTGCGGATCAGCTGCTCCTTGATGCCGGTGACATTGGTCGAAATCGGGCCGTCGTCGGTCTGCGCAAAAACAGGAGCGGCCACAAGACCGGAGATCAGAAGGGTCGAAATCGCCGAAGACATTTTCAAGGTGCAGGTTCCGTCAAAAGTAAAATCCTTGCTGATCATACAGGGAAATGCGGCAAAATGGCGTTTTATCTAATTTTTACGCGCCTTACAAAAACTTAAAGGGAAAACCGCCATGATTTCGTCTAAGCTGCATGGCAGAGGTAGAGAATGTCTTTCTGGAAAAATCTGGCCCAGATGGCGGTGAAGTCTTTCGACCCGGCCGACTGTCCTGACTGCCCCAAGGGGCCGCCGGGCCGCGATCCTGCGTTTGCAACGGCGGTGACGGCCTTGGGTGCGAAATTGGCCATGGCCGACGGCCTGGCCGACGATACGGAGCAGCAGGCCTTTTTCGACGTCTTTCAGCCCGAACGCGGGGCCTACGACAATGTGCTGCGGCTCTACGATCTGGCGCGTCAGACCAGCCTCGGCTTCGAATCCTATGCCCGCCGTCTGGCCAAGCGTTATTCGCAGTGTCCACAAATCCTTGAGGACGTGCTGGAAGGCCTGTTCCACATCGCCGTGTCCGACGGGCATCTGACCGATCAGGAAGAGACCTATCTGGAGACCGTGTCGGACCTGTTCGAGATCAAGCGCGCCACCTATCGCCGCATTCGCGCGGGTTATGTCGCGCCGGATGCCGATGATCCGTACCATATTCTGGGGCTGAGCCCGGCGGCGGCGGACCATGAAATCCGCGTCGCCCGCAACGCGCAACTAAGCGAGTTCCACCCGGACCGCATCGTCGCGCGCGGCTTGCCGCCGGAATATGTCGAAATCTATACGGCGAAGGCGGCAAAAATTAACGAGGCCTATGATCAGATACGTCGTGAGCGAGCCGCGTAAATCGGCTGCAAACGATAACAGGCTTAATAAAAGATAAAAAAGTTGTCTTAACAGGGTGTCGCCGGTTGACGAATGCCTTATTCGTGACAATCTGATGTAGTGCAGTGCAGTAACCGCATGGCGTTAGTAGAGGCATTCGGCCATGACCGATTTGAAAACCCTTTTCGGAAGCTTTTCCAGCCCGCATCCGTGGGCGCGTCTTCGCAGGAGAAACGCTATGGCCAGACTCAAGCACGTTTTCATAATGACCGTGATCGGTCTCGTCTCGCTGGCCGGTATCGCGCTGGCGGTGGTATTCGCCGGAATCATGGCGGTGCTGGCCGCGATCGGCGTCGGCCTGATGGCCCTGACGGCGATCTTTACGCGCAAGCCGATCCGCGTGGTCATCAACCGCGACAAGCAAGCCAAAAAAGATGACGGTGTGCTGGAAGCGCGCAAGAATGGTTCGACGTGGGAAGTCTATTAAGCCTTCTTAACGCTTTGATTCTGCAAAAGCCCCTGCTATGACGCCGGGGCTTTTTTGTTTCCGGATGCCCTAATGATTGCCCTGCCGTCGCCGAATTTCAATGCGCGCAAATCGCCGCCAGACATGGCGGTGCTGCACTATACCGGCATGGAAACGGCCAAGGCGGCGCTCGACCGGATGTGCGATCCGGCGGCGGAGGTTTCGGCCCACTACTGCGTCGACGAGGACGGGACGGTCTATCAGCTCGTCGAGGAAGAGCGCCGCGCGTGGCACGCCGGTGTCTCGGTCTGGAAAGGCGAGCGCGATATCAACAGCGCCTCGATCGGCATCGAGATCGTCAATCCGGGGCATGAATTCGGCTATCGCGACTTTCCGGCGGCTCAGATCGACGCGGTGATCGAGCTGCTCGACGGCATCCGTCAACGCTGGGATATCCCCGACCACCGCATCTTGGGTCATTCCGACGTCGCCCCGGCGCGCAAACAAGACCCCGGAGAGCGTTTTCCGTGGGCGGTGCTGGCCGAGGCCGGGCATGGTCTGTGGGTCGAGCCAACCTTGCCGCCGGAAGGCGTCATGGGGCCGCCGCTCGATATCGGTGATACCGGGCCGGGCGTGTTCGCCTTGCAAGGGGCGCTGGGCAAGCTCGGTTACGATATCCTGCCTGGCGGACCGTACGACGCGGAAACCAAGGCTATCGTCACGGCGTTTCAGCGGCATTGGGTGCAATCGCGTGTGGACGGTCTGGCGGACGCCTTGACACGGGTGCGCCTGATGGCTCTGCTACGTCATGTCACATTACTGGAGGGGTAAGTAATGAATACGGCCTTGATTATTGCGCTATTTGCCGTGGCATGTTCGCTGTTTGTTGTATTTACCGGGGTGATCATGTCCCGAGCCAAAACGCGCAAACCAAACGCACACCACTACGAAAGCCCCGAAGGTTGGCAGGTCTATGTCAAGGGGCTGGGCGCGGTGATCTACATCGGTCCTGACATTACCGTGGCGTTCGGCGGCGAACTTCTGGATGGCGACGCGGGTATTCAGTTTTTTCCGACAACCTATACGGTGAACTTTCCGGAAGGAAAGGCCTTGTCTGAGGCGGAGGCCGAACTTTATGCGCAACGCGCACGTGACGGTTTGCGAGCGATGAACGTGCCTTTCGAGGAGTAGGGTTATGAAATCTGAGCGTTGGGATTTGGTTTTTCTTCTGCTGTCGGGCCTGTGGGGCTTTGTCGGGGTGACCCTGCTGGCGGCAGGCAGCCATGCCGATCCGCGCCTCGGTTCGGCGGGCCTGATGCTGCTGTTCCATGCGGCGGTGACCATCGCTTTGGTGCAATCGACGTTCATGAGCCCGACGTTCAAGCTCAATACGCTTTTGCTGCTGGTCGTCGGCAGCGGCATCTTTGCCGCCGACATCTGTTCGCGGGTGATGCGCGGGGCGCCGCTCCTGCCGCAACTGGCACCGACAGGCGGTGTACTGACCATGCTCGGCTGGCTGGGGATATCGCTGGCGGCAGGCTTGAAGCTGTTCGCCAAACCTAGAGCGGAATGACGTTAGATAGAATCGTCATTCCGCTCTAATTTTTTGTTTTGTCGCGATATTATAGCCGAAAACCGCTCACACTTTTCGGCATATCGCTCTAAGGCTTGATTTCACGCCGCTTTCTGCGCACAAGGGGCGCGGATCAGATGGCCGGGCGGTCGCGGGATATTTCGATATCCTGAGGAAAGTCCGGGCTTCACGGTAATATGGCGGCGGGTAATGCCCGCCGGGGGCGACCCCAGAGATAGCGCCACAGAAAACAGACCGCCGGGCGTCAGCCCGGTAAGGGTGAAACGGTGCGGTAAGAGCGCACCGCGCGACCGGTAACGGAAGCGGCACGGCAAGCCTCGCCAGAAGCAAGACCAAATAGGAACGGCGCGTCGGGCAACCGACAGGGTATTACCGCCCCAGCACGTTCGGGTAGGTTGCGTGAGCCGCACAGCGATGTGCGGCCAAGATGAATGATCGCCAGAGGGCGAAAGCCCCGAACAGAACCCGGCTTACAGGCCATCTGATCCAATTGGCACTTGCCGATAAATATGTTAGGCTTTGGTTATGCCGAAAGCCGAAGTACAAATCATTGTTGCCGAAGACGCTGAATTCATCGAGGCGGTAAAAGCCGGTGTGCAATCCATAGATGACGGGCGCTCCGTGCCTTATGAGCAGGTGAGGGATTGGTTGCTTTCCTGGGGCACCGACAACGAAAAGCCCGTGCCCAAAAGCATCTAATGATGCAGGTTATTTTTTCCGATGAGGCCATCGACGATCTTCAGGTTATTCGCGATTATATCGGGCAAGATAATCCTTACGCGGCCTCGCGCATGGCTGTTGAGTTGATTGCCGCCTAAATCATGCCGGAGCGCGGGCGTCCCGGTCTGGTGGCGGGTACGCGCGAACTGACCAGCGTCTGGCCTTATGTCATTGTCTATCGTCATTCTGCGGAGCGGGTAGATATTCTCCGCATCTGGCACGGCGTGCAAAGCCGCTGATCATATCCCAAATCCGCCGACCGGTTCGGTCACGATATGGTCGCCGAAGCCCGCGATCAGCGGCATGGCCTTCTTGATCGTTTCGGCCACGGCGGGGATATGCAGCGACGCCTTGTGGCTGTCGGCACTATCCCACACCTCGGTGATCCAGATTTTGTCGGCGTCGTTCGGGTCCTTGGCCACGACATAGCTCAGGCAGCCGGGCAGGGCGCTGACGCTGGCCGTCATCAGGCTTATCAATTCGTTACGCTGGCCCGGTTGCGCGGTGAAATTGCCGATCAGTCCGTACATGGATGGTCTCCGTGGGATTTTGTCCCGGAAAAAGCGTTTGTGGATAAATATGTGGATAACGAATCGCTTGTCCACAGACTTATCACCCGCCCGGACAGGTCCTGTCAGCAACGATTTCGTTAATCATTTGAAAGGACTTAGGTAACCCTTCGTTAGGGTCTGTTACCGCTATATTAACATGTTCCGCCTATGTTCCATCCCCTTGTTTAAATTCGATTAATTATCGCTATAGAGGCGTAAAGTGTCGGTCAGAGTCATTGCGTCCCAATTCATCCCGTGTTAACCCTATTGCCGTTCAGCGGTGGCGCACCGGGCGGTCCGGTTCGGCTTTTTTCGGTAACACAGGGAGCGGGTTTCGGCCCGGAGCGAAGAGGTGTTTCTCTCGACGCATGAGAAGCAGCTTGATGCGAAGCGGAGACTTCTGGTCCCGCAGGACTTCCGTGCGGCCGCACTGGTTCCGTTCGAGGGTATCGACAGCTTCGACGGCGTCTATTGTTTCGCCATGAAGACGCTCGGTTGCCTGGAGTGCGGCGGGGCGGAATTTTTCAGTCATTATAAGACGCTGATCGACGCGCAGCCCTTCGGATCAGCGGCGCGCCGCGGTCTTGAAGCACGCATCTATTCAGGCATGTCACGCCTGTCGTTCGATACGGCGGGGCGGGTGACCCTGCCGGACGCCCTGTGCGAGCAGTTCAATATCCGCGAGGCCGTCTTGCTGACCGGGCTTTACGATCGTTTCCAGATATGGAACCCCGACGCCTATGCCGCTCATCTGGCTCAGCAGGACGGCGATTTATCGGGTCTGTTCGCGGAGTTGGGCCTATGAGTGCAGCGCCGCATATCTCGGTTCTTTTAAACGAGGTGTTAACCGTTTTCGGTAACCTTAACGGGAAGTTGATTGTCGATGCCACCTTCGGGGCAGGCGGTTATACGCGCGCCTTCCTGAACGCGGGGGCGCAGGTTATCGCTTTTGACCGCGACGCACGGGTCGGGCCTTATGTGGAATCGGTGTCTGCCGAATTCCCCGAGGCTTTCCGCTTCGTCAATCGTCCCTTCTCGGAAATGAAGGACGGTCTGGCCGATCTGGGTGTCGATGTCGTCGACGGGATCGTGGCCGATATCGGCGTGTCGTCGATGCAGCTCGATGAGGCCGACCGCGGCTTCTCGTTCATGCGCGACGGTCCGCTGGACATGCGCATGGCGGTTGACGGCCTGAGCGCGGCGGACATCGTCAATGACTGGGCCGAGGTCGATATCGCCCACGTCATCTGGCTTTATGGCGAAGAGCACCGCTCGCGCGCCATCGCCGCCGCCATCGTTCGCCGCCGGGCCGAGGCCCTGTTCGAGCGGACGCTCGATCTCGCCGCCGTGGTCGAAAAGGCCGTCGGCGGCCGCCGGGGTGACAAGGTCCATCCGGCGACCAAGACCTTTCAGGCTCTGCGCATCGCGGTGAACGATGAGCTTGGCGAACTGGAAACGGCGCTGGAGGTGTCGGAGACGCTTCTGAAGCCCGAGGGCGTACTGGCCGTGGTGACCTTCCATTCGCTGGAAGACCGCATGGTCAAGACCTTCCTGACCGAGCGGGCCGGACGCCTGCCGGCGGGATCGCGCTACGCCCCGCAGGTCCAGAAAGGGCCGGAACCGACCTACAAGCTGATCTCGACCAAAGCCATCGCGCCGTCGGACGAGGAACTGAAAACCAATCCCCGCGCGCGGTCGGCCAAGTTACGGGCCGCTCGCCGTACCGAGAACCCGCCACTTCTGGCAAATAGTAAAGCGTCCCCAACCTCCCGGAGGTCCGTCAGATGAATAAACTGATGCGTCTGTTCGATCGCCGCGTGCGCGGCTTCCGTCTTGTCGAAGCCATTGGTCTGGCTCTGGCGCTCGGCATGATCTTCTGGGTCTGCCTGTCCAAGGTCAAGGAAGGGCAGGAGGTCGCGCGTCTCAACGATATCAACAAGAATATCGCGGCGCAGGAAGAGGCCATCAAGTCGCTCAAGGTGAAGGTCGCCGCGCTGGAGCAGCCCGCGCGCATCGAGGCTTTGGCCAAGGCCTATCTGGGCATGAAGCCGGGGTCGCCGGAACGCGAAGCCAAGCTCGACAATCTGGTCGAGATTTCGCGTTCGGTGTCGAGGCCTGAGGTCGTCGGTAAGAAGACCGAGGTTGTGGCCGCGCCTGTGGTCGCCGAAGAAGCCACCGCACCGGTCGAGGTCCCTGTCGCGAAGGGAGCCGGGGAATGAGTGTTTTTGAGGCCGCACTATTGTCCCCTCTCCCCGTGGGGGAGAGGGCTAGGGTGAGGGGGGCGCGGCCCCACGTAACTCTTGTCGTTTGTGAGACTCCCCCTCACCCGGCGCTTTGCGCCACCCTCTCCCCAATGGGGCGAGGGGATTCCATGACGGAGGGTGCCCGATGAAATACGGTCAGAAAGCCTACCGCATGTCCTTCCTCGACTCGACCGCCTCGGGCGTTCAGTGGGTCGCCGACCGCATGTGGAAGGTCGAACACGCCTTTGAGCGCGCCAATGCCGTCACCGGCGAGCGCCTGTCGAGCGCGCGGATGCGCATCTTCTTCATCCTCATGGTCATGGGGGTGATCTACGTCGTGCTGGCCGGGTTCGCCATCAAGGCGGCGGTGTCCGGCGGGCATGGCGGCGTTGATCTGGGCCTGCCCGCCGATGCGCGCGCCGATATCGTCGATCGTAACGGCCAGATGCTGGCCACCGACATTTCCAATTTCGACCTGTTCATCGACCCGACCGACATCATGGCCGCCGACCGGCCTCTGGTGAAGCGCGCCCTGATCCAGCTTCTGCCCGACGTGCCGCGCGACACGCTGGAAGCGGCGATCAATGGCGACAGCCGCACCATGGTCATGCGCTGGCTCAAGCCGTCGGACAAGGCGCGCATCCTCAGCTACGGCCTGCCGGGCATCGGTTTCGAGCCGCAGCGTGTGCGCGGTTATCCGCTCGGCGAAACGGGCGGCTTCTACATCGGCATGACCGAGCGCGCGGGCAAAGGCCTCGCCGGGGCAGAGCGCGCCTTCCAGGATCAGATCGCCGGTTCCGGCACGCCCTTCATGCTGGCGATGGACCTGAGGGTGCAGGGCGCGCTGGAGAATGAACTGCGTGGTGTAGCGATGGCCCAGGAAGCCAAGGGCGCCATCGGCCTGGTCACCAATGTCCGCACGGGCGAGGTGATCGCCATGGCGTCGTGGCCGGAATTCGATCCGAACGCCGCGGGCCGCTATGCCGATAATAACAAGCTCAACCGCGTCACTAATTCGGTCTTCGAGGTCGGTTCGGTGTTCAAGGTCCTGTCGGTCGCCATCGGGCTTGAGTCCGGCAGCGCCTCGCTCAACTCGGTCTATGACGCGCGCACGCCCTACAGCATCGGCAAGCGCAAGATTTCGGACTATCACGCCGAAAACCGCCTGATGACGCTGGAAGACGTCTTCCTTGTTTCGTCGAACATCGGCACGACCCTGATGGCCGAAAGCGTCGGCGTCGAAACCATGACCAAGTTCTACAATTCGCTCGGCCTGTTCCGCGCCGCCGACATCGAACTGGCCGAAACGGCGTCGCCGCTAGTGCCGAAGAAGTGGTCCAAAGATTCGCTGGCCTCCAGCTCGTTCGGGCACGGCATGTCGATTTCGCCCCTGTCCTACGCTCAGGCGGCGGCGGCGACGATGAACGGCGGCTATCTGCGGCCCTTCACGCTGCGCAAGTACGACGGCACCTCGCCGCTGAGAGGCGAGCGCGTCTTCTCGGCCAATACGTCGCGGCAGATGCTCGACCTGATGCGCGTCAACGTCCTCAAGGGGACGGGCGGCAAGGCCAATGCGCCCGGTCTGCGCGTCGGCGGCAAGACCGGTTCGGCGGAAAAGGTCATCGGCGGCCGCTACGACCGTTCCAAACTTTTGTCGTCCTTCGTCGCGGTCTTCCCGACCGACGGCAATATCGAGGACGACCGCTACATGGTCATGATCATGGTCGACGAGCCGAAGGGCAATACGGAGACCCACGGTCTGCGCACCGGTGGCTGGGTCGCCGCCCCCGTGGTGGGCCGGGTCATCGACCGCATCGCGCCCTTCCTCAATGTGGCGCGTAAGGAAGACAAGTTTTCCGACAACGAATGGGTCAAGGCCCAGGTCATGCCGGAAGAACAGACCGGCGGGGTCGTGGCGGGCCATGCCGTGCCGGTGGCGGCGGGGCATTAGTAAATGAGCGTATCGGGACAGGAATCGGGTGCTATGGGCGGCTTACGCTTATCGGACATTTTGCGGCGCGATCTGGACTTCGATCCGGAAGTAACCGGCGTGACCGCCGACAGCCGCAAGGTGGGCAAAGGCACGCTGTTCTGCGCCCTGCCGGGGTCGGCGCGCGACGGTCGTGAGTTCATCCCGCAAGCCCTGAGCGCCGGGGCCGCCGCCATCCTCGCGCCCGAAGACACGCCGCTCGGCACCGCCAACAATATCCTGACCGCTTACGACGTGCGTCGCGCCTATGCGCTGGCGGCCAAGACCTTCTACGGCGCGCAGCCCAAGACCTGCGTCGCGATCACCGGCACCAATGGGAAGACGAGCGTCGCCACCTTCTGCCGTCAGATGTTCGCCCATATGGGTTACGTCTCGGCCAGCATGGGGACGCTGGGGATCGTCACCCAGAACGGGGCCGCCGAACACGCCATCACCCCGCCGGGCCTGACCACGCCGGACGCGGCGGACGTGGCGAAATATATGGCCGATCTGGCGCATCAGGGCGTGACCCACGTGGCGCTGGAAGCCTCCTCGCACGGCATCGATCAGCGGCGTCTGGACGGGGTGACGCTGGCGGCGGCGGGCTTCACCAACCTGACGCAGGACCACCTCGACTACCACGCGACGATGGAGGCCTATAAGGTCGCCAAGCTGCGCCTGTTCGAGCAGCTTCTGCCACGCGGCCGCACGGCGGTTTTGAACGCCGACTCAGATGCCTATAACGCCTTTGCGGCCTCGGCGATCACGTCGGGCGCGTCGGTGATGAGCGTCGGCGAGCGCGGGCAGCACCTGACCCTGACGCACCGCGACCTGACCGTGGACGGGCAGATCCTCTATCTCGACTATCAGGGCCGGTCGTTCGAGGTGAAACTCGGTCTTGCCGGTCTGTTTCAAGCGTCGAACGCGCTGGTCGCGGCGGGCCTGTGTCTGGCGGCGGGCGAGAATATCGACGCGGTGATCCATGCGCTGGCCGATCTCAAGGGGGCGCGGGGGCGGCTGGAGCGTGTTGGCGCGAAATCGAACGGCGCCGAGGTCTATGTCGACTACGCCCACACGCCGGACGGTCTGGAAACGGTGCTCAAGGCGCTGCGCCCGCACACGCAGGGCCGTCTGGTCTGCGTCTTCGGCTGCGGCGGCGACCGTGATACCGGCAAGCGGCCTCAGATGGGCGGTATCGCCGAGCGCCTGTCCGACCGTGTCATCGTCACCGACGATAATCCGCGCTCCGAAGACCCGGCGACGATCCGCGCCCAGATCATGGCCGGTCTGGCCGGGACGCAATCGTCGAACGTGCTGGAGATCGGCGATCGCCGCGCGGCGATCTTCGAGGCCGTGGCCTCGCTCAAGACGGGCGACGTGCTGGTCGTGGCGGGCAAGGGCCACGAACAGGGCCAGATCGTCGCGGGAAAGGTCTTGCCTTTCGACGACGCCGGTGTAGTGCAGGAAGCATTGAACCAATAACCCCCTCTCCCTGTGGGGAGAGGGTTGGGGTGAGGGGGCCTGCATAGGTGCCCGTGACTCCCCCTCACCCGGCGCTTTGCGCCACCCTCTCCCCCTCGGGAGAGGGGAGGAGCTCAAATGACACCACTCTGGACCGGATACGAACTGCTTCAGGCCACCGGCGGAACCTTTACGGGTTTGACCGACGAACCGGGTGCGTTGCGCATCACCGGCATCACCTTCGACAGCCGTCAAGTTCAGCCCGGCGACCTGTTCCTCGCCCTGAGCGGCGAGCGCGACGGCCACGACTTCGTGCCGCAGGCCTTCGCGCAGGGCGCGGTCGCCGCCATCACGCGCAAACCCGTCGAGGGCGGGCCGTGCCTGCTGGTCCCCGACGTGCTGAAAGCGCTGGAACAGCTTGGTGTCTATGCCCGCAACCGTGCGCCTGCCAAACGCGGCGCGGTGACCGGCAGCGTCGGCAAGACCTCCGTCACCCAGATGGTCATGGCGGCGCTGAAACAGGCGGGTAAGGCCCATTCGGCGGTCAAGAGCTTCAACAACCATATCGGTGTGCCGCTGACTCTGGCCCGGATGCCCGCCGATACGATGCGCGCCGTGTTCGAAATCGGCATGAACCACGCCGACGAGATCACGCCTCTGGCTGAGTTTGTCGAGCCCGACGCGGTGATCATCACCACGGTGGGCGCGGTCCATACCGAAAACTTCCCCGACGGTGAACTGGGGGTCATGAAGGCCAAGGCCGAGATCTTCGATGGTCTGAAATACGGCGGTCTGGCCATCCTCAATGCCGACAATGCGTGGTTCGACGAGTTAAAAGCCCGCGCCGAAGAGTCGGGTGCGAAAGTCGCCGCCTTCGGTGAAGCGGAAGGCTCGGACGCGCGGTTGCTCGACCATCGCCTGATCGACGGCAAGGCGCAGGTCACCGCCCATTTCCGTGGCCACGATATCCGCTTTACGCTGGCTCACACCGGCAAGCATCAGGCGCTCAACGCCATGGCCGTTCTGCTGATGGCCGAGGCGCTCGATGTCGAGACCGCCACGACCCTGCAAGCGCTGGAGGCCTTCGCCGTGCTCGACGGGCGCGGGGCCAGCCATTCGTTGCGCCTCGATACCGGCGGCGAGATCACCCTGATCGACGAAAGCTATAACGCCAATCCTATGTCGATGGCGGCGACGCTTGGGGCTCTCGGCGCGCGCGACATCCCCGTCGGCGGGCGCAAGGTCGTCGTCCTGACCGACATGCTGGAACTGGGCCCCGACGAAGCTGCTCTGCACGCCGGTCTCGCCCACGTCATCGCCGCCAACGGTATCGACAAAGTTTTCCTCGCCGGACCGCGCATGGCGCATCTGTGGGCCGTCCTCCCGGAGTCAGTGCGCGGTGCCTATGCGCAAAGTGCGGCGGAATTGATCGATCCGCTCAAATCGGCCTTGCGCACGGGCGATCTTGTTATGATAAAGGGGTCCAACGGCTCGAAAGCCGGGCTGATCGCCAAAACGCTACTGGGTATATAAGGTTCCGGATGTTTTATTTTCTCTATGAGCAGCTTGCGGGCGTCGAACACTGGCCGCTGCTCAACCTGCTGAAGTATCAGACCGTCCGGGTCGGCCTCGCACTGGTGACCTCCTATATCGTCGCGGTCGCCATGGGGTCGCGCTTCATCCGCTGGATGCGCGCCCGTCAGGGCAAGGGCCAGCCGATCCGCGAAGATGGCCCGCAAAGCCACCTGCTGACCAAGAAGGGCACGCCGACCATGGGCGGCCTGATGATCCTGGCCGGGATTCTGGTGGGGACGCTCCTGTGGTGCGACCTGCGCAGCGTCACCGTCTGGGTCGTGCTGGGGGTCACCATGATCTTCGGTCTTCTGGGCTTTGCCGACGACTACGCCAAGGTGACCAAGCAGTCCTCCGCCGGGATCACCGGGCCGCAGAAGCTTATCGTGCAGTTCATCGTGGCGGGCATCGCTGTGGCCCTGCTGATCTTTTTCGCGCCGCAGTCGCCGACCTCGTCGGGTCTGTCGACCTCTCTGGCCGTGCCGATCTTCAAGAACGTCCTGTTCGATCTGGGTTATTTCTACATCGTGTTTGCGGCGGTCGTGATCGTGGGGGCGTCGAACGCCGTCAACATGACCGACGGCCTCGACGGGCTGGCCATCGTGCCGGTGATGATTGCGGCGGGCACCTTCGGCATCATCGCCTACGCGGTCGGCAACTACGTTTTCGCCAACTATCTGAACGTCCACTTCGTGCCGGGTTCGGGCGAGGTCGCGGTCTTCCTCGCCACCATTATCGGCGGCGGCATGGGCTTTTTGTGGTATAACGCCCCGCCGGCTAAGATCTTCATGGGCGACACCGGTTCGCTGGCTCTGGGCGGCGGTCTGGGCGCGGCGGCGGTCGCCACCAAGCACGAGATCGTCCTGGCCATTGTCGGCGGCCTGTTCGTCGTCGAAGCTCTGTCGGTCATGATCCAGATCGGCTATTTCAAGCTGACCGGCAAGCGGGTCTTCCTGATGGCGCCGATCCACCACCATTTCGAAAAGCTCGGCTGGGCCGAATCGACGGTCGTCATCCGCTTCTGGATCGTCGCGGCCATGCTGGCCATGATCGGTCTGGCGACGTTGAAGTTGAGATAAAATCATCCCTCCCTGTTTACGGGGAGGGGGGACCGCGAAGCGGTGGGTGGGGGAACTACCGTCAGATTAACCCCACCCGGCGCTGCGCGCCACCCTCCCCTGAAATCAGGGGAGGTGCTTAAGTGCACGGAGAACGAGTTTGATCCCGGTAAAAAGCTTCGCTGGCAAGCGTGTCGCCATCTTCGGTCTGGGCAAGTCCGGGCTCACGGCGGCGCGCGCGCTCAAGGCCGGCGGGGCCGAGCCGCTCCTGTGGGACGACAAGCCGCAGTCGATGCTGGCCGCCTCCAAGGAAGGCTTCACCATCGAGAACCTCAAGGTCGCCGACTGGTCCGAGATCGACGCCCTGTTGCTGTCGCCGGGCGTGCCGCTGACGCATCCCGAGCCGCACTGGACGGTTAAAGCCGCTCAAGGGGCCGGTGTCCCGGTGCTCGGCGATATCGAGTTGTTTGCCCGCACGATCAACGCTATCCCCGATGCGCGCCGCCCGAAGACGGTCGCCATCACCGGCACCAACGGCAAGTCGACGACGACGGCCCTGATCGGCCACATCCTCAAGGCGGCGGGCAAGGACGTCCATGTCGGCGGCAATATCGGCATCGGTATCCTCGATTTGCCCGACATGCACGCGGGCACGATCTACGTCATCGAGACCTCCAGCTATCAGCTTGACCTGACGCAGTCGTTCCGTCCGGACGTGGCGGTACTGATGAACTTCTCGCCCGACCACCTCGACCGGCACGGCGATATGGACGGCTATATCGCCGCCAAGAAGCGCATCTTTATGAACCAGACGGCGGAGCAGACGGCGGTGATCGGCACCGACGACCACTGGTCGCAGGGTCTGGTGACGGAGATGACCGCCCACAGCCCGATGAAGCTGGTGCCGATTTCGTCGCGCCGGACGCTGGGGCGCGGAGTCTATGCGCTGAACGGCGTCATCTACGACGCAACGGCGGAACGCGCGCGGCAGATCATCGACCTGAAGACCGTGCGGACCCTGACCGGACGGCACAACTGGCAAAACGCCTGCGCGGCGTTTTCGGCGTGCAAGGCGTTGGGCCTGAGCAATGAGGCCATAGTCGCGGGGCTGCACAGCTTCCCCGGTCTCGATCACCGGATGCAGGAGATCGGGCGCATCCGCAATGTGCGCTTCATCAACGATTCCAAGGCGACCAATGCCGACGCCGCGCGTCAGGCCATGTCGAGTTTCGAGTCGTTTTACTGGATCGCCGGGGGGCGCGCCAAGGCGGGCGGCATAGAGGAGCTGACCGACCTGTTCCCGCGCGTCAAGCATGCCTTCCTGATCGGTGAGGCGGCGGAACTGTTCGAGAAAACCATCGGCGGGGCGGCGGTCTGCACGCAGTCGCGGCATCTGTTCACGGCGGTGGCTCAGGCCTATGCCGAGGCGGAAAAGTCGGGCCGCGAGGAGATCGTGCTGTTGTCTCCAGCTTGCGCGTCGCAGGACCAGTTCACGGATTTCGAAGCGCGCGGCAATGCGTTCAAGGACGCCGTGGCCGAAATTTCCAAGAGCATCGTCGCGGCGGGATAAGTAGGTCCTCCCCTGATTTCAGGGGAGGTGGCATTCGAGCTTTTGCGAGAATGACGGTGGGGTTAATAACCACCGTATAACCCCCCTCCGGCTAAAGCCGGTTTCCCCCCTGATATCAGGGGTGATGCTTTCAACCTAAAACGCCTCGCTCACAATATCCCCATCACCCCGGAACCACGCGCGCTTCATCCCCGCCGAGCGGAACGGTGTCAGGACTTCGCCGGTGCGGGTGACCATGATCAGCCCGCCTTCGCCGCCCATATCGGCCATCTGCGCCAGAACCTGATCCGAGGCCTGTTCGGGGATTTGACCCGCACCGAAACGGAAGGCCGCCTGCGCTGCTGCCTGAACGCGTAGGAAATACTCGCCCTGACCGGTGCAGGACACCGCCGCATTGCCATCGGCCCAGGTCCCTGCACCGATGACCGGGGTGTCGCCAACGCGACCGGGCAGCTTACCGAACACGCCCGCGGTCGAGGTACCCGCTGCCAGATGGCCGTGCGAATCGAGGCAGACGCAACCGACGGTGCCGTGCGCCAGCGTCCCCGGCGGATAGTTCGACTCGAAGGCACCTGCGCGGGTGAAATAGTCGTCGCCGACCGTCTCGAACCCGTGGCTGAGGCCGAAATCGCGCGCGCCTGACCCGGCCAGCATGACGTGCGGGGTGCGTTCCATCACCGCCCGGGCGACGTCGATAGGGTTTTTGAATCCTTCCAGAGCCGCGACCGAACCGGCGCGCTGATCCGCGCCGTTCATCAGGCTGGCGTCGAGTTCGTAGACGCCAGCCGCGTTCGGCGACGCGCCCTTGCCCGCGACATAGAGGCCGGAATCTTCCAGGGCGCGCACGGTCTCAGTGACCACGTCGAGCGCGGTCGCACCGTTTTGCAGGTTGTGGCGGGCGATCTTGGCCAGACCGCGCATATGGGCGATCTCAACGCCGTAGTCGCGCCCGGCCTTGGCACCGGCGCCGCCGTGCAGAGCAAAGGCGATCATGGGAGGGCTCCTTATTTCGTCGGCGGTTTTAATTGAAACGAAAAAAGAAAGATACCCCTCCGTCGGCTTCGCCGCCACCTCCCCATCTCGCTAATGCTCGATAGGGAGGAGGGAGATTCTTACTCCTCCCTGGCTATGCCGGGGTGGTGGGGTATCTTACTTGATGACCAACACATTCGGGCAGAGTTTGCGGGGAGCCATTCGATGGCTGATCAGGATCAACCCCTGACCGGTCGCACTCAGATGCGCCTCAATCGCCGTCACTACAGCGGCTTCGGTTGCCGGATCGAGCCCCTCGGTCGGTTCATCCAGCACCAGGATGGGCGCGGTCCGCAACAGGGCACGGGCGAGGCTTAATCGCTTGCGCTCGCCGCCCGACAGTGTGATCCCACCATCGCCGATCCAGGTGTGCAAGCCGTCTTTCATCGCCGCAACACGCGTCTTCAACTGCGCGGCTTCCAATGCCGCCCAGACGCGCGCCGTCAGGTCGTTGGGCGAGGTATCGGCGATCTCTTCCGCCGTCACCCCCATCAGCAGGTTGTCGCCGACCGTGCTGTTCAGCACCGGCGCGTCTTGCGGGTAAAGCGCGAACAGGCGTGCGTCGGCGGTGGTCGCGGCCCCCAGATACGGCACGTCGTCGACAGGGCGCAGACCGATCAGGGCTTCGATCAGCCGCGTCTTGCCGCCGCCGGAGCGTCCGTCGATACGCAGACGCAGGGTGCGATCCAGGGCGATGACCTGCCCGTCATAGACCAGCACCGGATCGGTGTTGGGCAGGGGCGCGGCTTCCGGTAAATCGCCCAGTTCGGCCACCCGCGTTTCGGCTTCACCGAACAGGGTTTGTTGCGTCATGGCGCGCAGCAGCGGCCCTGTGGACTCAAACGCCACCGTCGTCACCAGCAGGCTCAGGGCCAGCATCGGCATGGGCGATGCGACGTGTGTCACGACGATCAGGATCAGGGTCGCGGCCATGATCAGCAGGGTCAGGGCAGCGGGGACGCCTTCGCGTCGGGCCTGCGCCACGCGGGCGGCTTTCAGCGCGGTTTCCTGCGGGCGTAACCCGTCGAGAAAGCGCCCTTTAAGATTATAGGCCGCGATATCGGGCAGGAAAGGGAGGGTGTCGAACAGGCCCTGTTTAAGCTGCCCCAGTTCGGCCTGACCCGCGCCGGTTTGCGGGCGGAAACGATAGTGGGTCACGGCCACCAAAGCCGTCAGTCCGGCGATGCAGATCACGGCGGCTAGCGGCGACAGAAACAGGTTCAGCAGCACTGCTGCGATCAGCCCGCCCAGCGCCGAGGCCCAGTTGCTTTGGGCGACCAGCGCGCCTTCTAACTGCCCGACGTCCTGCACCAGCCGCGCCGACGCCTCGCCGCGACTGAGCGACAGGGCGAGCTTGGGATCGGCGCGGGTCAGGCGCTCGAACAGCCACGGGCGCAGATCGGCGAGCGCCCGCAAGGCCGCCGCATGGCCGAGATAGCGTTCGAAATAACGCAGCGCCGTGCGGGCGATGGCTAACGCCCGGATCGCCGTCGACGGCAGCAAATAGTTGAAGGCCTGCATGACCGCGCTGCCCGCCGCCCCGGCGATGGCGGCTCCGGCCAGGAACCAGCCGGACAGGCCCAGCAGCGTGACGGCGGCGACCGACACGCCCGCCGCGCACAGCGAGGCGACGATCAGGGTGGTACGGAACGACGCCTTGACGCCGCCGAAGAAGGTCTTGAACGCGCTCATAACCGCACCACCTGAGCGGCGCGCGCCGCCAGTTTTTCCGAGTGGGTGGCGACGATCACCGTGCGGCCGGCTATGGCGCTGAACAGAGCCTCGATCAGGGCGTCTTCGGCGGCCTCGTCGAGGTCGGCCGTGGGTTCATCGAGCAGCAATAGGGGCGCGGGCTTGAGCAGGGCGCGGGCCAGACCGATGCGCCGCCGCTCGCCGCCCGACAGGCCGGAGCCGCGGTCGTTGAACGGCGTATTGCCGCGCGCTGTGACGAGGTCGTTCAGGCCGCACAGGTCAATGACGGTGGCGACCTCGGCATCGGTGGCGGTCGGATGCGACAGGCGCAGATTGTCGCTCAATGTGCCGGTGAGGATCGGCGTATGCTGCGACATCCACGCCAGCGACGGCGACAGGTCGTGCGCGGGTGTCAGCCCCTGTCCGCCGACGGTGATCTTGCCGTCGTAACGCAGACCGGATGCCGGGGAGGCCCCCAACAACAGACGCAGCAGGGTCGATTTACCGGACCCTGACTCCCCCAGCAAGGCTGTGACCGATCCGGCAGGCGCGGTGAAGCTGACCGGTGCGAAGATGGTATCCTGATCAAACGCGGCGCTGACGGCGTCGAAACCTATCTCTGGCGCGCCGTCTAGCGTCACCGACGTCAGGACGGGTGTTTCCAGCGCCGATTCCATCTGCATGATCGCTTCTGTGGCGGCGCGCGCCTGTTGTTCTTCGTGATAGGCGGCGCTGAGGCGGCGCAGCGGCGCATAGACTTCCGGGGCTAGGGTAAGCGCGATGAACGCGGACACGAACGGATCGTAGCGGAAATCGAGCGCGACGGGGACGGCGAACGGCAGCAAGCCCAGCAGCGAAAAGCCGCAATAGACGGCGACCAGCGCCACCGAAATCGCCGCGAAAAACTCCAGCACCGACGAACCGCTGAAGGCCATGCGCAACACGGACAGCGTACGTTCCGACACGTCGCGGGCAGCAAAGCGGACCTTTTTGGTCTGGGCCTCGCCCTGTGCGAAGGCGGTGATCAGCGGCAGGTGCTTCAGGCGGTCGGCGAACAGGGCCGACAGACGCGTCAGGGCATCCAGTTGCCGCCGCGATTCCGCCGCCGTCGCCATGCCGGACAGGGCCATCAGTGTGACAAAGGGACACAGGGTGAACAGCAGGATCAGAGCGGCGGCGGGCGACACGATGGCGACCATCAGGATGACGATCAGCGGCGTCAGGCTCGACGCGCGTCGCGCTGGTAAAAAGCGCGCATAATAGCCTTCCAGCGCCTCGCTATGCTCGAAAAAGGGCGTCATGCGGTGCATCTGCGACCCGCTCAGGCCGCGCCCGGACAGGGCTTTTTCGATCAGAGCAAGGCGCAAGGCCTCGATGATCGTGCGCGCGGCAGATGCTGTAACAAACTGACTAAAATAGGAAATTCCGGCGCGCAGACCGACGCTTATCACGATCAGCAACAGACCCAAAACCGGGAGCGCGCCATTGCGCACATCACCCAGCGTCAAAGCCAGTCCGATAGCGAAACCGGCGGCACATAATACCGCAACAATTTCCAGGCATAGCACAAGTGTGACTTGTCTTTTGGCCGGTATCGCCCATAGTTTCAGGCGCGCGCCCACGGCCTGACGCAACGCTTTGGCGGCATAGGTGGCGGTCTCATTCGAGGCAGGGGCAGGGTGCGACATTTGGTACGATAGGGTCTCAGTCTTCACAGGCGTATAGAGCGCTCAGCTTCACTTAGCTATTTCGCAAGTAAGCCGGGATCGGGGGCTTCTAACCGATTTCGGAAACAAGGGGTCTAAAAATCTGAGTGTCCGGGACAGCATGTCGCAGATACTCGCGATCAAAAGACCCTATTAACCCGAGGGATATATCTCAATGGATATGAGCACAGTCGACCTGTCGAGGCTGCAATTCGCCTTGACCGCGCTGTACCACTTTCTGTTCGTCCCGCTGACGCTTGGCCTTTCCTTCATGCTGGTCATCATGGAAAGCGTCTATGTCCTCACGCGGCGCGAAATATGGCGCACCATCACCCGGTTCTGGGGCACGCTGTTCGGCATCAATTTCGTGCTGGGCGTGGCCACGGGCCTGACCATGGAATTTCAGTTCGGCACGAACTGGTCCTACTATTCGCACTTCGTCGGCGACATCTTCGGCGCGCCCCTGGCCATCGAAGGCCTGATGGCGTTCTTCCTTGAGGCCACTTTCGTCGGCCTGATGTTTTTCGGCTGGGACAAGCTGTCGCGGCCGGCGCACCTGATGGTCACCTTCCTCGTGGCGCTGGGGACCAACCTGTCGGCGCTGTGGATTCTGATCGCCAACGGCTGGATGCAGAACCCGGTGGGCTCGGACTTCAACCCGGCCACCATGCGCATGGAAGTCACCGACTTCATGGCCGTGCTGTTCAACCCGGTCGCTCAGGCCAAATTTGTTCACACCGTCTCGGCGGGCTATGTCTGCGCCGCCGTCTTCGTGCTGGCGGTGTCGGCTATCTATCTGCTCAAAGGCAAGTGGGTCTCCGTCGCCAAGCGCTCGATGGCGGTCGCTGCGGCCTTCGGCTTAGCGTCTTCGCTGTCGGTCGTGGTGCTGGGTGACGAGTCCGGTTACGCGCTCACCGATAACCAGAAGATGAAGCTGGCGGCGCTGGAGGCCATGTGGGAAACCGAGCCGGCCCCGGCGGGCCTGACTTTGTTCGGTATCCCGAACCTCAAGACCCAGCATACCGATTTCGAGGTCAAGATTCCTTACGTGCTGGGCCTGATCTCGACGCGGTCGCTTGATCGTCCGGTCATCGGCATCCTTGAGCTGGTCGAGACGGCGGAACACCGCATCGTCTCGGGCATCGCCGCCTATGACGCGGTCGAAAAGCTGAAGGTCAACGAGAACGACCTCGCGGCGCGGGCCCAGTTCGAGGCGCACAAGCGCGACCTTGGCTACGGCTATCTGCTGAAGCGTTACGTCGCCGATCCGCGCACCGCCGACGCCGCCCTGATCCAGAAGGCCGCGCTCGACACCATCCCCAATGTCCCGGTGATGTTCTGGGTCTTCCGTTTGATGGCGGGTCTCGGCCTGTTCATGATCGGGGTCTTCGCGCTGGCCTTCCTGCTGGTGACGCTGCGCAAGACCGATAACCGCTGGTTCCTGCGGCTCTGCGTACTGTCCCTGCCCATGCCGTGGATCGCCATCGAAGCCGGGTGGATACTGGCCGAAATCGGGCGTCAGCCGTGGGCCGTCGAAGGCGTCCTGCCGACCTTCATGGGGGCGTCGAGCCTGACCAAAGGCCAGATATGGCTGACAATAGCGGGCTTTACGGCGCTCTACGGGACGCTGGCGGTCATCGAGGTCAAGCTGTTGCTCAAGACGATCAAAACCGGCCCCTATGCGTCGAAATTCGGACGCATGCATGACGCCGAAGAGGCCAGCCCGCTGGAGACCGCTACCCTTTCCGGTCCGGCGGAATAAGGAGTAAAAACTATGGAACTCCCAATCGACTATATGACGTTACGCGTAATCTGGTGGGGGCTGATCGGCGTCTTGCTGATCGGGTTCGCCATCATGGACGGCTATGCGCTGGGCACCCTGGCCAGCCTGCCGTTCCTCGCCAAGACCGACGAAGAACGCCGGGCGGTTATCAACACCGTCTCGGCCACTTGGGAAGGCAATCAGGTGTGGTTCATCCTCGGCGGCGGCGCGATTTTTGCCGCATGGCCCTTCGTCTACGCCGTGTCCTTCTCCGGCTTCTATCTGGCCATGTTCCTTGTCCTGTCGGCTCTGATTTTGCGCCCCGTCGGTTTCAAATACCGCTCCAAGCGTCCGGGCAAGGCGTGGCGGCGCAACTGGGACTGGGCGCTGTTCGTCGGCGGCTTCGTTCCGGCGCTGGTCTTCGGCGTGGCGGTCGGTAACGTCCTGCAAGGCGCGCCGTTTAGCCTCGACAGCGACCTGCGCATTACCTATCACGACCTCTTCCTCGGCGGTCTGCTTGGCCTGTTCAGTCCCTTCACCGTACTATGTGGCCTGACCTCGGTGGCCATGCTGCTGACGCAGGGCCTGACCTGGGTGTCGCTGAAGATCGAAAAGAGCGAGGTCCGCGACCGCGCCATCCGCTGGGCGACCTTTGCCGGTATCGGCGTCATCGTCCTCTATGCACTGGGGGGCCTGTTCCTCGCGTTTGGTGACTTGGGCTACAAGGTCGTGAACGCGGTGGCCGTCGACGGTCCTTCGAACCCGACGCGTAGCGAAGTGGTGCGCGAAGCGGGCGCGTGGCTGGCCAATTACGGCAAGTATCCGTGGATGATCGCTGCACCCATGCTTGGGTTTGCCGGTACGGTCCTGACGCTGATCGCCCTGCGCTTCAAGGCCGATCCGTGGGCCTTCATCGCCTCGTCGCTGGCGGTATTCGGCATCATCAGCAGCGTTGGCCTATCGATGTTCCCGATCATCCTGCCGTCGTCGATCGATGCGCATTCCAGCCTTCTGGTGTGGAACGCGTCCTCCTCGCATTCGACCCTGTTCACGATGTTGCTGGTGACGGTGGTCTTCCTGCCGCTCATCGGGCTCTACACGGCGTGGGTCTATAAGGTGCTGTTCGGCCGGATCGAGATCAAGGCGCTGAAGACCAATCCGGACCTCTATTAAGGTTCATGAGGGAAACCTTGGTTTCCCTCATGGGCACCCTTCCTCAATACGGAGAAAAATTTCTCGGGGCGGCCCGTCGAAATTTTTCACATCTTTCTTGAGCCTGACAATGTCAGGCAAGGAGTTGAAAATGTGGTATTTTACGTGGGTTCTGGGCTTAGGCCTTGCGGTGACCTTCGGCATTCTGAACGGCATCTGGTTCGAGTTTCTGACCGAAGACGACGCCGACGCGGAAGACCCGTATCAGTAAAAAATCTTACTCCTCCCTGACTTGTCGGGGAGGGGGACCGCGCCCGAAGGGCGTGGTGGTGGGGTATCTTGCTTAAGCTGCGCACCGGTACGTAGTTAGCGGCTTCGCCGCCCCCTCCGTCTTTTTGCCCTTGGCAAAAATCCACCTCCCCACTGTGTAGGGAGGAGGGAGTCACACCCCTTCCGGTTGGGGAGCGCGGGCCGGGTGGTCGCGCAGGGTCTTCACGAAACGGAAGACCTGCGCCTTGACGAAGAGGTCCTCGCCCTGTTCGGCCAGGGTGAACAGTTCGCTCATCGCGGCGGCGGGCAGGTGCAGGTCCATATGCTGGTTGACGACCTTGAAGATGCCGGGCCTTAGCGGCTCGCGGATTTCGTTGTCGTCCAGCAGAGCCTCTGTGATCTTCTCGCCGTCGCGCAGTCCGGTCAGGACGATCTTGATATCCTTGTCGACCTTGAGGCCGTACATCTCGATCATGTTGCGCGCCAGATCGTAGATCTTGATCGGCGAGCCCATCTCAAGGATGTACAGGCTCGATTTTTCCGTGGCGTTGGTGGCGTTGTGCATGGCCGCGGTCATGACCAGTTGCACGGCCTCGTAGATCGTCATGAAGAAGCGCTCGACCGCCGCGTCCGTGAGCGTGATCGGCCCGCCGCGCTCGATCTGCGTGCGGAACAAAGGTACCACCGAACCGGTCGAACCCAGCACATTGCCGAAGCGCACGACGCAGGCCTGATTCAGATGCCCCATCTGCGACGAGATAAGATGCTCCGCCAGACGCTTGGTCGCCCCCATCATCGAGGCCGGGGCCACCGCCTTGTCCGACGAAATCAGCACCAGTTGCTTGACATTGGCGGCCTGGGCCGCGTCGATGACGTACTGCGTGCCCATGACATTGGTCAGGACGCCTTCGGACGGGTTGATCTCGACCATCGGCACGTGCTTGAGCGCCGCCGCGTGGAAGATGACGTCGGGCGCCTGATCGACGAAGATGGCTTCGAGGCGGGCCTTGCGCCGGATGGAGCAGAGGATCGGGGTGACCGGCGGGGTGCCGAACTCATAGCGCAGGGCCTGCTCGACCTCATACAGTGCCAGTTCCGAGTGATCGATCAGGATGACGTGCGCGGCACCCAGTTGCAGGGCCTGACGGGCGATTTCCGAGCCGATCGAGCCGCCGCCGCCGGTGATCAGAACGCGCTTCCCGGCGTAAAAACCGCGCAGAGCGTCGTGATCCAGATGGACCTGAGGCCGGTGCAGCAGGGATTTGTAGGAAATCTGATCATTGGGATCGGCCAGCGACAGCTTGACGTTCTTGCGCCCCAGCAATCCCGACTTGGCCATAAAACGTAAAATACGATAGTTAAAAATGGCCATTCAGTTTAAAACCGCCCCTGTACAGGGTCTCAAAAAAAGTCATGCACGCCCCCCGTGCGATCGGACTCTGTTTGTCAGATGTCTGACCTACAGTTTACAGCTTTTTGTCAAAAAGAAATAAGGTAATTTCGTGATGCCGGGTTTTCCTGCACAGATTTCGCTCCAGAGTTTTATAAGACCGCGATGACCGTCGACATACTCTTTTTCGGCAAGATCGCCGACAAAACCGGATCGCGCCGTATGCAAATTGACCTGATGGAGACGGGCGGTCGCTTGTTCGCCTTGCGCGATGCGGTACTGGGCGCCCTGTTCGAGGAAGGGGGGCTGGATGCGGCTCTGGTGCAGATGAGTGTAAATCAGGTGCGTGTGACCGGGGATACAACCTTGTCCGACGGGGACGAGGTGGCCTTCTTTTCCGCCTTTTCCGGGGGCTGAGCATGGCCCGGATCGAAACCCTGCTGTTGCCGGAGACGCTGGATGGTCAGGCGCTTTACGCGCGGTTCGTCGAGGCCAATCGCCTGTGCGGGGCGCTGGTCAGCTTTTCCGGGCGGGTGCGTGACAGAAGCGCTTCGGGAACCGTGTCGCACCTCTATCTCGACTGGTATCCCGGTATGACGGAACGGAGTCTCGCCGACATCGCCGCTGCGGCGGCCAATCGTTTCGAGGTGGAGGCCCTGCTGGTGGCGCATCGCTGCGGCGAGGTGCGGGCGGGCGAGGAGATCGTGTTTGTCGCGGCGGCCTCGGCGCATCGGCGGGCGGCGTTCGAAGCGGCTGATTATCTGATGGATCGTTTGAAGTCCGAGGCCGCGCTGTGGAAGCGCGAAGTGGGGAAAGGTTTCGACGACTGGATCGAGCCGACCGCAAAGGACAGTGCTGATTTGAAAAGGTGGAACCCGTGACGGAAAAATCGCTCTCGCACGTCGGTCACGACGGCCGCGCCCATATGGTCGATGTCGGCGACAAGGCCGTGACGCAGCGCGTGGCGAAGGCCGTCGGACGACTGGTCTGCTTGCCTGAGACGCTGGCCATCGTCCGGGACGGCAAGGCCCCCAAGGGCGCGGTGGTGGCGACCGCGGAAATCGCCGGTATCATGGCGGCGAAGAAGACGGCAGAACTCATTCCGTTGTGCCATCCTTTGAGCCTGTCGAAGGTGTCTTTGACGATCGAGGCGGACGAGGCTCTACCGGGTTTCAATATCGTCGCCGAGGTAAAGACGACGGGCCAGACGGGGGTTGAGATGGAAGCCCTGACGGCGGTGTCGGTGGCGGGATTGACGCTCTATGACATGCTCAAGGCCGTCGATAAAACCATGCGGATCGAGGGGGTCGAGGTCATCGCCAAGCGGGGTGGGAAGGCCGATTTCGGCTAAGCTGCCTTGCAGCATTTCTCTTTTGAAAAGAGAGGGCCGCGGTACGCTTGGGGTGAGGATTGTACAACGCGGCCCATTTTTACAGTTTACTAAGCCTCAAGCCGGAATGCGAAAACCGGCGGAGGCGGGAGCTACGCAACGGTCGGGCCAACGACGCTGCGGAGGAGACGGAAGGAACGCACCGTCAAAATACAACCTAAGCGTAATTCGTGAATCCGGAGTTAATGGGATCATCCTGAGTTGATTTTTGTGTCGATTTTGAAAAGAAAACCGCAACCTCATGGGGAGAGGCTGCGGTTCAAGGTAAAATTGGTCGTGCAATAGGGGATAGAAAATAGGTTTATCCCAATCTATCACAACCCCCGATCAGGGGGATTTGTCCCGCTTCTAAAAAAAGTTCGCCCGGACGCCGACCCAGAGGCGGCGGCCCGGCGTGCCGTAATCGGCGGCCGTTTCATAGTCTTCATCGATCAGGTTTTCAACGCGGCCGAACACCGTGACACGCTCATTGATCGTCCATGACCCGCGCAGATCGGCCAGGGTGTAGCTCTCCAGCTGACGCGTCGAGAAGGCTGATTCCGTCGTCTTGCCCGCATAGCGCAGACCCAGGCTGAGAGTGATCGCCGGGGTGATATCCTGTGTGACATCGATATTGGCCAGATCGCGCGGACGACGCGGCAGCTTTGCCCCGGTTAGGTCGTTTTTCGACGTGACGTGGCTATAGTTGGCGCGGAGGTGCGTCGATGCGGTCAGGTCGCCGACATATTCCAGCTCGACGCCTTCGGCCTTGGTTTGCGCGATATTGTCGTAGAAACCGAACGGACGCGTCGGGCACAGAGGATGCGTCGAGCCGAAGCAAGACGCGAAGTCGATCTGGTTTTCCGTCTTGCGCGCAAAGGCCGTCAGGCTCAGGCGGGCGTTTTGCGCCGGCAGGAAGTAGTCGAGGCCGATTTCCGCACTATCGGCTTTTTCGGCCTTCAGGTTGGTGTTGCCGTATTCGCTGTAGAGTTGGTACAGGCTCGGGGCCTTGAAGCCCTGACCGACGCTGCCGCGCAGGACAAGGTTGTCCGAGGCGCGGAAGCTTGCCGACAGGTGGCCGATGGTTTGACCGCCGAAGCGCGAATGGTCGTCATAACGGACGCTGCCGGTGACGTTGAACGCTTCGGTGAAATCGTGCGAAATTTGCACGAAGGCGCTGTCGAGCGTGGCGTCGCGCGACAGGACCGGGCCGCCGAACGACGAATAGTCGATCTCGGCCTTTTCATGCGTCGCGCCGAAGACGAAGCGCGTCGCGTCCGACAGTTTGGCGGTGCCGGTATAGTCGAACGTGGTGACCTTGCCTTCGCCGTTCAGCGTTTCAAAGTTCGTGCCGTCGTAATCGTGGCGCTCGGTATCCGTGCGGCTCACCGATACGGCGTGGGTGACGGTCTCGCCCTTATACTGATAGCCGAGGCTGTAGAGGCCTTCGTTAGTGTTGCCGTAGTCCTTCGTGTCGCCGAACGCATAGGTCGGCGGCGCGAAGCCGTCGTAATCGTTGTGGCTGCGGGTTTTCGCCGCGCGGAACTTCAGGCTGTGGGCGTCGCTGATCTTGTAGTCGAGCGTGACACGGAGGTGGTTCTGCGTGAATTTGTCGGTTTCCGAGCCGTATTTGTAGGCCGACACGTTATCGTCGCCCAGATAGGCAGCGAAGACGCGCCAAGACAGCTTGTCATATGTGCCGCCGATCCCGGCGCGGATGGCGCCATAGGCGTCGCCGCCTTCGACCGAAACATCACCGGAAAGGGAGTCGGTCGCCTGCACCGTGGTCAGGTTGACCGTGGCACCCAGCGCGCGCGAGCCCCACAGGGTCGATAACGGGCCGCGCACGACCTCGATGCGGCTGATGTCGCCGGTGGTCAACAGACCGGCGTTCAGTCCGCCGCCGATCTGGGTCGGATCGGCCAGACGGATGCCGTCGAGGATGTACAGCGTGTGGTCGCCTTCGGCACCACGGACGCGCAGGGTGGCGACGGTGCCGAGCCCACCGTTCTGCGAGATCGTCGCCGACGGGGTGGTCGCGATCAGGTCGACGACCGACAGGGATTGCTTGTTGCGGATGGTCTCGGCATCGAGCACATCGACGCTGACACCGGACTTGATCACGGGGGTAGGCGCGCGCGTAGCGGTGATGATGATGTCTTTGGGGTTTTCGGTGTCGTCGGCCAGAACCGGCGAAGCGAGGAGGGCGGCTAACGAGACGCCGGTGAGGAGGGATTTCAGCAAGGTATCAACCTTCGTCATGACAAACGAGCGCATTGGTCGTTGACCCATACGCACAATAGATCGTCTCTGAGGAAGGCCTTTGGGGGAAGGCTTATCCGCTCTTGTGGCAAACCCCGACCACGCGAAGGACGACAGCAGCGGCAGGTCTCCTGACTCGCGTCTCGGGCGCATCCTTCGCCTTCCCGGTTGATCCAGTGGCATGTGAAGAATACTCGACGCTTACAGTTGCGGGGACAGTGCGGAAGTTACATCCGCTTCCCTTTTAAGCCGCATTGCTGCGGCACCGGTTGCACGCGGCGGAGGTAGGGCGGGCCGGGCGCGGCGTCAAGCGGTTGTCTGTGGTTATCCGGGGATAGGCGTCAAGTGTGACATCATATCCCCTCTCCCCGTGGGGAGAGGGTTAGGCGCGGCCCGGCGAGGGTGAGGGGGCTTGGGGTGCGTGTAACTCCCCCTCACCCGGCTTCGCTTTGCTCCGCCACCCTCTCCCCGCGGGGGCGAGGGAAAGATAGCAACGCCCGCAATATCCCTTTCGCCGTATCAAATGGCGCGGCGCTGCGGCTGGCCTGAGCGGCGACGACCGCGCCGTTGAACAGCACCATGGCCTGCGCTGTCAGAGTGTCAGGATCGGAATGTCCGGTCAGCACACAAAATTCGCGCATCAGTCCGGTCATATCGGCCATCATGGCCTCGGATGCCGCCTCGATCTGCGGATTTCGGCAGGCATATTCCAGCTTGGCCGACACGGCAAAACAGCCACGGAAACAACCCTCGGCGAATTTCGCCTGCCGCACATCGAACAAAGCGATTAGCCGACCCTTGGGATCGGGGCTGAGGCGTTCGACCTCAGCGCGCAGCAGCGGGATAACGTTCACCCGGTAATGTTCGACCAGTTCGGCGATCAGAACCTCCTTCGACGGGAAGTACTTATAAAGCGTACGCTTGGAAATGCCCGTATCGGCCATGATCGCGTCGACGCCGGTATTGAAGCCCTGATCGTAAAAGAGCTCGAAGGCGTGGTCGATAATATCCTGTTTCTTCTGCATTTTACTCATTACGGATCACTCTGACGGCAAGGTTCGGGACGCGCATTGGTCTGAATTCGAAAATAATTTAACACGTGCGCTTGCAAAAGTAAACAGAACGGTTTACATCGAGGTTATGTAAACAGATCAGTTTACTTTTTTGTACTGCAAACTTAGCCCCAAGGAGGCTCCCATGTCGCTTTCCAATCAAGTTATCGTCGTTACCGGCGCCAATCGCGGCATCGGTGCCGCCACCGTCCGCGAACTGTTGACCCGCGACGTCAAGAAAATCTACGCCGCCGCGCGCAACACGGCCTCGCTGCCGGACTTCAACGACCCGCGCGTCGTGGCGTTGACGCTCGACATCACCAATGACGCTCAGGTCAAGGCCGCCGCCGAGACCGCCGCCGACGCAGACGTCATCCTGAACAACGCCGGCACGGCTATCTTCACCGACGTGCTGAACAGCCCGCTCGAAGAGATCGGCAGCGATTTCAACGCCAATTTCTATGGCACGCTGCGCGTCATGCAGGCCTTCGCGCCGAAGCTGGTCGCCAGGGGTTCCGGCACCATCGCCAATGTCATCAGCGTCGTCGGTCTTGTCGCCGTGGCCTCGTTGGGTGGCTATTCGGCCTCGAAAGCCGCGCTTCTCTCCGTGACGCAATCGGCGCGCGCCGGGCTGAAAGACAAGGGCGTCAAGGTACTGGGCATCTTCCCCGGCCCGATCGACACCGATCTGGCGCGTGATATTCCGCTGGAAAAGGCAACGCCGGAAACCGCTGCCAAACGCATCGTCGCGGGGCTTGAAGCGGGAGAGGAATATATCTTCACCGATCCGGTCTCCGACCACATCGGTCATACCTGGCGGAACAATGCGCCGGGCCTCGAAGCCGCTATGTCGGGGGCGGAGTAAAGTAACGCTCCACGCCGCATTCCCGATAGGATTTAATCCTATTCGTGATAGACTGCGGCGTGGAGGTCTTCATGCGCACAACCCAGCAATTCAGCATCACCTTGCCGAACGACATGGCGGACGTCGTGGCGGAAAAGGTCAGTTCCGGCAGCTATGCCTCGGTCAGCGAGGTTTTGCGCGATGGCTTGCGGGCTTTGATCGAACGTGACGCCGCCATCGACAAATGGCTGCGGGAAGAGGTCGTGCCGGGGCACCGTGAATATATGGCCGATCCGTCAAAAGGCGTGCCCGCCGACCAGATCATGAAGCGCCTGAAAGCGCGGCGAGGTACGGATGCGGCGGAATGAAGGTAATCTTCACGCCGCTGGCCGAACGTCAGATCGGTGACCTGCATCGTTACATCACTGAAGCATCAGGTTTCGAGACCGGCGCTGACCGCTATATCGTACGTATCGTTGAATACTGCCTCGGTCTGGAATTGTTTCCGGAACGGGGCCGATTGCGGGATGACCTGCTGCCTGGATTGCGCACCATCGGGTTCGAGCGCCGGGTTACGATCGCTTACTTGGTTATGAATGATACGCTGCTGATCGAAGGCATCTATTACGGTGGACAGGATATCGACGGTGCATATTCTGACTAAAACACATACACTTTTGACGGGCGCACGAAGACCGTGTCGCCCAGCTTGAGGTCCGAGGCTTCGGACTCGTGTGCGTGCTGGGTCTCGAAGACCTTACCGTCAGGGGTTTGCAGTTCCAGACGCAGGCTCGATCCGGCGGGCAGCAGCGACAGAACCTTGGCTTCAAATCCGGGTCCGGTCGGCGACAGTTGTGCGTCGAACGGGCGGAAGCGCACGGTTTGCGCGCCCGACAGCGCCTTGGGGCTGACGGCGGGAGCGGTGAAACCGTCGAATGACGCCACGCCATCTGTGACGGTGGCAGGCACTTCGTTGGACGTGCCGAGAAACTCGAACACGAAGGCCGACTGCGGGTGGCGGTAAAGCTCCAGCGGCTTGCCGATCTGCTCGATCTTCCCGTCTTTCAACACCACCACGCGGTCGGCAAGGTCGAGCGCCTCTTCCTGATCGTGGGTGACGAAGATGGTGGTGACGCCGGTCTCGTCGTGGATCTTGCGCAGCCAGCGGCGCAGATCCTTACGCACCAGGGCGTCGAGCGCACCGAAGGGCTCATCGAGCAGCAGTATCCGCGGTGAAATGGCCAGCGCGCGGGCCAGCGCCACGCGTTGACGCTGGCCGCCGGACAACTGGCTGGGGTAGCGTTTGCCGAGGTCTTCCAACTGGATCAGTTTCAGCAGACGCTGCACGGTCGCGGCGATTTCGGCTTTCGACGGGCGGTCCTTGGCGGGGCGCACGTTAAGACCGAAAGCGATGTTCTGGGCCACCGTCATGTGGCGGAACAGGGCGTAGGACTGAAACACCATGCCGATGCGGCGATCGCGCGCCGACAGCTTCAGATAGTCCGCGCCGTCGAATTCGACCGTGCCGGTGTCGGGCTGATCGAGGCCCGCGAGGAGCCGAAGCAGCGTCGTCTTGCCGGAGCCCGATGGGCCCAGAAGGGCGAGGAACTCTCCCGGCTCGGCCTGAAACGACACGTCGTTGAGCGCGGCGAAGTCGCTGAAGCATTTGGTGATATTGTTGACGACGAGGGACATATCTATCTCAGTGCCTGCGATGGGCGGCCAGTTCGTCGGCGAAGCGCCATTCGAGCAGCGATTTCAGAACAAGGGTGACGAGGGCGAGACCGGCGAGCAGGGTGGCGGCGGCGAAGGCCCCCACGCTATCGTATTCGTTATACAGCACCTCGATATGCAGGGGCAAAGTGTTGGTCAGGCCGCGGATGTGGCCGGACACGACGCTGACGGCACCAAACTCGCCCATGGCACGGGCCGTACAGAGCAGGACACCGTAGGTCAGGGCCCATTTGATGTTGGGCAGGGTGACGCGGAAGAAGACGTCCCAGCCCGAGGCCCCGAGCGTCACAGCGGCGACTTCCTCATCGGTGCCCTGATCCTGCATCAGCGGGATCAGTTCGCGCGCCACGAAGGGCAGGGTGACGAGGATGGTGGCGATGACCAGCCCCGGCAGGGCGTAGATGATCTTGATGTCATGGGCTTGCAGAAACGCGCCGAACCAGCCGTGCGCCCCGAACAGCAGCACCCAGACGATGCCGGAAATGACCGGTGAAATGGTGAAGGGCAGGTCGAGGATCGACAGCAGCAGGCCCTTCAACGGGAAGTCGAAACGCGTAAAACACCACGCTGCGGCGATACCGAACACCGCATTGAGCGGCACGGCGATGCCCGCGACCAGCAAGGTCAGGCGGATGGCGCTCAGGGCGTCGGGCTGAACGATCGACGAGAGGTAAGGCTGAACACCCTGCTTGAAGGCTTCGGCCAGCACATTGACCAGCGGCAGCAGGATGACCAGCGCCATCCACAGGACCGCAAACGCCAGCAGGACGAGGGCAGGGAAGGACTTGGGGGCTTCGGGAGCACGAACCTTCATGCGCGGCCTCGTTTCGACAGCAGCAGTTGTACGCCGTTGATGACCAGCAAGCTGAGGAAGGACAGGGCCAGCATGGCGACGGCGACGGCGGCGGCCCCGGCATAGTCGAACTCTTCCAGCTTGATGACGATGAGCAGCGGCGTGATTTCCGACACGAAGGGCATGTTCCCGGCGATGAAGATGACCGAACCGTATTCGCCGACGGCGCGGGCAAAGGCCAGCGAGAAACCGGTCAGCAGCGCGGGCAGCAGCGACGGCAGGATGACGCGGACAGCGGTCTGCATGGGCGAGGCCCCGAGCGTTTGGGCGGCTTCCTCGACCTCGGCGTCGAATTCGGCCAGAACGGGCTGCACCGAGCGGACGATGAAGGGTAAACCGACGAAGATCAGGGCGACGAAGATGCCGAGCGGCGTATAGGCGATCTTGATACCGAGCGGCGCGAACAGGCTGCCGATCCAGCCATTGGCCGCATACATCGAACAGAGCGACACACCGGCCACGGCGGTCGGCAGGGCGAACGGCAGGTCGACCAGCGCATCGAGCAGGCTCTTGCCGGGGAACTCATAACGCGTCAGGACCCACGCGACGACCAACCCGGCGAACAGATTGACCACGGCGGCGGCAAAGGCCGTACCGAAGGTCAGTTTCAGCGAGGCGACGACGCGCGGATCGCTGACGGCTTGCCATACGCCGTCGAGGCCGTGCTCCCACGGCCGCGCCAGCAGGGCGGCCAGCGGGATCAGGACGATCAGCGACAGATAGGTGAGGGTGATGCCCAGCGACAAACGAAACCCGGGCAGGACCCGGGCCTTGTGCGTCGCTTTCGGTGGCTTGTACCCTTCCGTCACAAACGGAGGCGCGCCCGCGTCAGGGGTAGCGTCGGTCGTCATTGTCACTCTGGGTTACTTGTTGATGCGCGCTTGCAACTTGTCGAACGCCGCGCCCGCCGCGAAGAAGTCCGCATGGGCTTTCTTCCAGCCGCCGAAGTCGGTGTCCACTGACAAAAGCGGCAGGGTCGGGAACTTATCCGTGAAGCCCTTGCCGATTTCGGGATTGGCCGGGCGGTAGTGGTATTCGGCGACCAGCTTCTGCGCCTCGTCCGAGAACAGGCCTTCCAGATAGGCGGTGGCCAGTTCTTTCGTACCCTTCTTCTCGACGTTCTTGTCTACCACGGCGACCGGCGGTTCGGCGCGGATCGACCACGACGGATAGACGACCTCGAAGCCTTCCGCGGCACTGTCCTTCAGGGCCAGCAGGGCCTCGTTTTCCCAGGCGAGCAGGACATCGCCCTGACCGCGCTGCACGAAGGTGGTCGTCGAACCGCGCGCTCCGGTGTCCAGTACCGGCACGTTACGGTAAAGCTGTTCGATATAGGCGTCGGCCTTGGCGGTGTCGCCGGCATTGGCCTTAAGCGCCCAGCCATAGGCCGCCAGATAGTTCCAGCGCGCCCCGCCCGAGGTCTTGGGATTCGGCGTGATGACGCCGACGCCCGGCTTGACCAGATCGCTCCAGTCCTTGATGGCCTTGGGGTTGCCCTTGCGGACGAGGAACACGATGGTCGAATAGTAGGGCGTCGAATTGTACGGCAGACGCGTGGCCCAGTCGGCGGCGATCAGGCCCTTTTCGGCGATCGCGTCGATATCGTGAGCCAGCGCCAGCGATACCACGTCGGCCTCAAGGCCCTCAATGACGGCGGTGGTCTGCTTGCCCGAACCGCCGTGGCTTTGGTTGACGGTAACGGGGCTCTCGGCCGTCGCGGCGAACAGCTTGTTATAGGCGACGTAGAATTCGCGCGTCGGGTCGTAGGAGACGTTGAGCAGCGTTGTCGCCGTTGCCTTGCCCGTATTGCCGCAGGCGACGAGCGACAGGGCCTGACCGGCCAGACCCGTGGCGGCGGCGCCCTTGAGCAGCCAGCGGCGCGAAAGCGTAGTGCGGTCGGTCATCAAAGTTCCCCGTCGTTGAATTAGGCGGTTATAAACGCAAAACAGTAGGAATTAAGCTCACGCTCACGCGAGCGGAAACTAACCTATTTTCCCTCATATGCCAAACCCGCGCCTCAGGTCATGCGACGATTTCTCGGATCATCGATTAGCGGCGCTAAAGTGCAGTGGTTCCAATAAGCGCTTGCCAGTCCCGGCGTTTGGCGGCAAGCAGCCTTGTAAGCTTTTCTGGATGAGACCCTCATGCGCGAAATCACCCGACTGACCTCCGCCACCCTCGACAAGCCGAAGTCCCGCCGCGCGGTGAATGTCGGCGTGGAGCGCGGTTCGACGGTGCTGATGGAAAGCGCCGAGTTTCTCTATAATGACGACATCAAACCGACCTACGGCACCGATGGTTTGTCGACGCAGGCCGAGCTGTGCCGCCTGATCGCCGATCTTGAAGGGGCGTATAAGGCGTTCATCCTGCCGACGGGGCTGGCGGCGCAGACCCTGCCGATCTTCGCGGCCCTGAAGGCCGGAGATCACGTGCTGGCGGTCAACTCGGCCTACGCCCCGGTGCGCCGCTTCCTCAATACCCAGATGCAGCGCTATGGTATCTCGATCACCTGGTATGCGCCGTCGCTGTCGCCGGAAGCCGTGCTCGATCTCGCGCAGGATAACACCCGCCTGATCTATGTGGAAAGCCCGGGGTCGCTGACGTTTGAAATTCAGGATATTCCGGCGATCGCGGCCTTGGCCAGGGCACGCGGCATCCTGACCCTGTGCGACAATACCTATGGCGCGGGGGTGCTGTTCAAGCCGCTGGCGCACGGCTGCGACGTCTCGATGCAGGCCCTGACCAAATACGCGGGCGGGCATTCCGATGTGCTGATGGGGTCGGTGGCGGTCAATGACCCGAAGCTGGCCAAGCAGATCTACGACGCGATCAAGGCGTGGGGGTTCTTTACCAGCGCCGACGAATCCTATCTGGCGATCCGTGGTTTGCGGACGCTGCACCTGCGTTTGCAGCGGTCAGGCGAGTCGGGGCTCAAGGTCGCCAGGTGGCTGGAAGGCCGCCCGGAAGTGCTGCGCGTCGTGCATCCGGCGTTGGATAGTCACAAAGGGTCTGACGTCTTCAACCGCGACTTCACCGGGCCGAACGGCCTGTTTCTCGTCGTGCTGAAAGGCGACGGCGAGGCGACCTCGCACAGGTTTCTGAACGCGCTGAAGCTCTTCGGGCTCGGCTTTTCGTGGGGCGGTTTCGAGAGTCTGGCCGTCAATTGCGAGCCGCAGTTTCTGGGGCGGCACAAGATCACGCCTGAGGATCACGCCCCTCTGGAAGGCAGCTATGTGCGGCTCTATGTAGGGCTGGAAGACCCGGACGACCTGATCGCCGACATCGAACAGGCGTTGAACGAGATCGCATAATCTATTTCTCCCTGGCTATGCCGGGGAGCCGGGGAGCCGGTGCCAGGGATCGCTTTGCGAAGCAAAGGGGTGGTGGGGTATCTTGCGGAGGTTCGGCGCAAGCCTTGCGATTCAAGAAAGCAAGAACCCCCACCACCACATCTCACTCACTGCGTTCGCTCGTGCGGTTCCCCTCCCCAGCAAAGCTAGGGAGGAGTAGAGATTTAGAACTTATGCACCAGACCAAAGATCGTGCGGCCTTCGTAGCGTTCGCCGCGTTCATGGTGGTCGGTGTCGTAATAGCGCAGATCCGCCGACAGCTTTTCCGTCACCGCATAGGTCACGCCGTAGTTCCACGCCAGATAGTCCGGCGCGTCCTCGGTCTGGCGCGTCGCCAGATTGAGCGAGGCATTCCATTTGCCGTTCAGCTTGTGCGCAACGCCTAACTCGTACCAGTCGGCGCGTTCCGCCGTACCGAAACCGTCCGGCGACAGGATGGCGCGGGCCTTGAGCGTGGTATTGCCGAACTTGCGGCTCACCGTCGCGTCGAATTCGTAGACATCGTTGTCGTAGCCGGCCGGGGCATTGTCCTGAACGCGGTAGAGGACGTAGACATTATAGCTGTAGTCGCCCTTTTTGCCCTTGTAACCGACGTAAGAGTGGTTCTCGAAGGTGTGGCCTTTGTTGACGTAGATATTGAAGCTCTTCAGCCCGGCGTAAAAGCCCGACTTGACCGAAGCTTCGACGCTGGCGGTATATTGCGGGTCGCCGTCGGTCTGGCCGAGGCCCTTCGAGGTGCCTTCGGAGGCGACACCCAGACTTCCGGATAGTTTGAGGCCTTCGGCGTGCGCGGCGGTGGTGACGAGGGCGCAGGCGCCGATCAGCAGGTATTTCAACATTTCAGACTTAACTCACTAAATTCAGGGGTCGTCCCCTTGACCATGAGGTTAGGCTAAAACCTCAAACATATGGTTAAGTCGCGGAAAGGTTAGAACTTCTGTGTCAAAGACAGCACCAGACGGTCGCCATGCGCCTTTGAATAGTCCGGCTTGTCGGTGGTGTAATACCGCAGGTCCAGACCGGCTTTCTCCGTCAGTGCATAGGCCGCGCCAAGGTTAAACGCTGTGTAGTCCCGTGCGGGCTGGAGGCGGCGGATACCGATGCCCCCCGATACGGTCCATTTGTCCGAGACTTTCTGCGCCACACCAATCTCGTAATAACCGGCCCGTTTCGTCGTTCCCGACGAATCCGGCGACCAGATCGACAGGCCTTTCAGCGTCGTCTTGCCCCAGGTGCGCGACGCCTCGGTCTGCCATTCGTAGAACGCGTTATCGCTGCCGGCGCGCGCGCCGGTATTGACCTTATAGATGAGCTGACTGTTGACGCTAACCGGTCCCAACTTCAACTTGCTGCCGACCGACACGCCCGACTGATGGTCGCTGCCGTCGGAACCCTTGTAATTCTTGTAGCGGGCGGCGGCGTAAAACCATCCGCGCGTAGCCATGATCGCGCCGCCGATCTGACCGTTGCCTTGCGTTTCCGAGATACCCTTGCTGGTCGAGTCGGTCGCGGCGGTCAGTTGCCCGGACAGCTTCCAGCCTTCCAGCGCCTCGCCCCACTCGTCGGTCCAGTCGGCGAAATAATAGGCGCGGGGCTCTGCCTTCACTGCGAAGGGCGCAGCGATGAGCATTAAACACGACGGGATCAGGCGTTGTAATAAAAGTGTCACAATTGCGCGATAACGACGCTTTGTGTCCGGATTGTGGCAAGACTATGTGTTGGATCGCGATATTGTAGCTGAAAACCGCTGACACTTTTCGGCATATCACCCCTATGCAAACCTTTGGGTAAATGCGGTTTGCGCTTGGGCGAATTCGGCTTTCAAGCGTGTGACCAGTTCCGCCGTGGGCAAGACGTCGCGGACGCTGCCCGTGCCCTGACCGGCCGACCAGATGGTTTTCCACGCCTTGGCTTCGGCATTCAGTTCGTGATCCATGTCGATCTTGGTCGTCATGTCTTTCAGCATGTCTTTCGTCAGGCCGTTCTGTTCCAGCGACGGCAGCAGGAACGACGCCGGGACACCGGAAATGGCCGGGGTATAGACGATGTCCTTGGCCGAGGATTGGGTCAGCATGGTCTTGTAACCGTCACTGGCCATCGCTTCTTTCGTGGCGATAAAGCGCGTGCCCATATAGCCGAGATCAGCCCCCATCATGAGGGCAGCCGCGACGTCGGAACCGGTCGACAGACACCCAGACAGGATGATCGTACCGCTGAATATTTTACGGACTTCACCCAGCAGCGCGAACGGATTGAGCGTCCCGGCATGGCCGCCCGCGCCGTTGCAGACCAGGATCAGGCCATCGACCCCGGCTTCAGCGGCCTTTTCGGCATGGCGGACATTGACGATGTCGTGAAAGACCACGCCGCCGTAGCTGTGGACGGCATCGACCACGTCGCGCACGGCCCCCAGCGAGGTGATGACCAGCGGCACCTTCTTGTCGACCGTGACCACCATATCGGCCATCAATCTCGAATTGGTAGGGTGGACAATGAGATTCACCCCGAAACGGACGTCATCGGGCGTCAGGGCCTCTTGAATTTGGTCGAGCCATTGCGCATAGCCTTCGGTGGTGCGCTGGTTCAGCGCCGGGAAGGTGCCGATCATGCCGGCCTTGCACGTCTCGATGACCAGCTCCGGACCGGAGACGAGGAACATCGGCGCGGCGATGGCGGGAAAGGTCAGGCCGGTCTTGAGGCTGTCGGGAATGGCCATGGTCGTTCTTGCCCTTAGGTAAATTATTGTTATTGTTTGAGTATTGCTCAGTTTGAGCGAGATTGAAAGGGCGTTTTATGGCGCATTATACGGATAATCTGACGCAGCTCGGTCAGCAGCTCGGCGCACCGACGGACCCCGAAAGCGCGGTGCTGGAACGCGTGCCCAATCCGCACACCGATATCGACTATGTGGCGCGCTTCACCGCGCCGGAATTCACCTCGTTGTGTCCGGTGACCGGTCAGCCCGACTTCGCGCACATCGCCATCGATTACGTGCCGGGGGAGTGGCTGGTCGAATCGAAGTCGCTGAAACTGTTCCTGACGGCCTTCCGCAATCACGGGGCGTTCCACGAAGACTGCACCATCTATATTGCCAAGCGCCTGCGCGATTTGCTTGAGCCGCGCTGGCTGCGCATCGGCGGCTTCTGGTATCCGCGCGGCGGCATCCCGATCGACGTCTTCTGGCAGACGACCGAGCCGCCGAAGGGCGTGCTGGTGCCGGACTTCGGCGTCGCGACCTATCGCGGGCGGGGGTAAGAGTTCATGCGGGGGGAATGGTCCAAACGGTTGATCCGCTTCGCCTTGGGATATGGGTTGGCGACGTTGGCAGCCATCGTCGTTCATGCGACGACTCAGGTTTTGACCGGCGCCATGTGGGCGATGAATCTGATCCGGTGGTTTACCGTCCATGCGCCGGTTCTGGTTATGCCCACGTGCATTATCGCCGCTCTGCTTGAAGCGAAGCGCCGGATAAATTTGCCCTATGCGATGATAACCGGTTGCGGCGCAGGGTTCGGCCTCGCCTATGCCCTGATATACAAAGTCGTGGCCCTGACCCGCAATGCGACGTGGACGCCCGTTTATATGGCGCCGATCTTGGTGCCGCTGACTTGTGCCATAAGCACGATTATTCTCGCGTTTGTAATTGGGTATCTCGCCAAACGACAGCAGACGCTGTTGATCTCGCCGACCTATACGGGTTCCGACCCGTTGTGACGCCTTACGGAGGCGGGGCCGGGAACTTGTCCGGGAACCAGGTCTGCAAATCGCATAGGGGCAGGGCCCGCAGCACGGCGGTCAGGCCTTCGCGCGTACAGCCCTTGGCGAGGCTGGTCTGCATACGGGGATGCGCCAGAAACTCGTCCATCCGCTCAAGGGGGATCAGATCGACCGGACCGAAGCGGGCGGGCGACACAAAGCCGACCTTTGCGCGCGCCTCGTCTTCATCGTCGCCATACGCGCCAGCCTCGTTCGCGTCGATTTCGGCGGCGGGCCGAACCTCCGGCGCGGGCCGGGGCATCACGACGGGCAGGGTGATCTTTGGCAAGGGCGGCAGTTCCCCCTTGGCTTCCAGCCGGTCTTCCCACTGGCGTTTGGCGTGATAGGAAACCCGACCCACGATCGTCTCGGCTGCCAGTTTCGGCGCGAGGGCCTCGGCCGCGTCGCAGCGCGCGAACAGGCGTTCGATGCACATGGCCATGCGGATGGCGTGGTCCAACTCATCCATCTTTTTCGGATCGGCCAGGGTTTCGAGGCGATCGAGCATCCGGTCGCCGAAGGCGCGCAACCGCGCTCTTCGCAGATCGCGGATGGTCCGTTCATCGGGCGTGGCGGGTTCTGGCGTCATGCGGACAAGCATGGGGCAAGTTTGAACGAAGGGGATAAAATGCCATATACCTCCCCAGCGAGCTGGGAGGGCCGGGCGGCCGGTGCCGGACCATGGGCGAAGCCTATGGTGGTGGGGTGTCTTGAAGTTTCAGCGGCTACTGTCCGCAAGTAAGCAAAAACCCCCACCACCACATCTCACTCACTGCGTTCGCTCGTGCGGTCCCCCTCCCCGGTACACCGGGGAGGTATGATTTGACGAGCGCTTGACGGACGGCATTTGCGAGCGATAACTGATCTGAAGGGGAAGATATTATGTCAGTCTGGAATCGTTGGTGGAAGCGAGGATTAGTAGTCTATCTTTGCGGGGCGGTATCCGTCTTCGTCACCGTCCAGATTGAAAGCGCGCTGGTGGCGGCTGACCTTTTCAAGGCATGGTGGGATACGCCCATACTCTACGATTTGCGCGCCCAGATACTGGCCGCATTGATTTGGCCTATAGCCTTGCTACCCAGTTTTATCGTTGCTGAGGCGATCGGCGCATACCGGCGCAAGTCCTTCAAACCGCTGACCTATGCGGTTTACGCTATCGTCTTCTTTTTCATCCCTTTTGTGGAATGGATTTTGGCGATCCCGGTCGAACGTTTGAATGAACTCGTACCCAACGATCTCGTACGCGCGACGGTCATATACATAGGTATGGCCGTCGTCTCTGGTGCCATTGCCTTTGGTGTGTCGGGCGTTTGCCGAAATATGCACCATGCCGTGTGACGGGTGACAATCTGGGTGCAGGGCCAAAACAAGACTTGGGACCCTGCCCGCCGGAGGCCCCTTCTATTGAGGCATCACCCTTCCCAGAAACTCACGCGCTCGGCAAAGTCCGGGCGGTCGCGTTCCAGCGGCGCTTCGGTCGGCGTACCGAGATAGATAAAGCCCGCGACCTCTTCGCCGTCCTTCAGACCGAGGATCGCCTTGGCCTCGGCGTCGTATGAATACCAGTCGGTGATCCAGTTGGCACCATAGCCCATCGCCCCGGCGGCAATCAGCAGATTCTGACAGACGGCCATGGCCGAACCGATCTGTTCCCACAGGGGGATTTTATGTGGCTGGACGGGGGAATAAACCACCAAAAGCGCTGCGGGCGGCGTGGACAGTTTAAGCAGGGCACCTGCCGCGGGTTTGTCGCCGCGCGACTCGGCGAGGGCGCGCAGTTTGTCCACCAATGACGCCTTGGACTCCGACGTAAAACGCACGATGCGCCACGGCCCGATCTTGCCGTGGTCGGGGACGCGGAAGCCGATCTTGATCAGTACCTCGATTTCGTCTTCGGACGGCGCGGGCAGACCCAGAGTCGGGGCGGGGGCCGAGCGGCGATTGAGCAGCAGATCGAGGGTTTCCGTCGAGACCTTGGCCGGTAAGGGGGTGCCGAAGTCGATGCGGGCGAGGTTAAGGGCGCTAAGGTCGGCTTTGGCGGTCATAGGGTGGTTCCGTGTAAGAAAAAGGATGATCGACATATAGGACGTGCTATCGAAAATGATAAGTATAAAGGAGCCTTTCTCATGACCGTCGAACGCCCTCTGCCGCCGTGGGACTCAGCCGAACGCGATGCCAAGCGCCCCCGGTGGCGTGCCGATGACATCCGGGTGGATCACGATTCGCCGTGGATGCGACTGGAGGTTTCCCCGGCGATCGCGCCTACGGGACGTCGCACCGAATATGGGGTGGTGCGCTTCGGCAATCGCGCTGTCGGGGTCTTGCCCTTGCACGATGACGGCACGGTGACGCTGGTCGGGCAGATGCGCTTTGCCTTTGACGCCTGGAGTTGGGAAATGCCCGAAGGCGGGGTGCCTTTCAATGAGCATATGCCGGACGGCGCCCGACGCGAACTGCGTGAGGAAACGGGGCTTATCGCGGCTAATCTGCGGGAAATATTGCAGATGGATATGTCGAATTCCATCACCGACGAGGTTGCGGTCTGCTATCTGGCGACCGGTTTGACGGCCACCGAGACCGAGCCGGACGACACCGAAAATCTCGAAATCGCACGGGTTCCCTTCAAAGACGTGCTCGAAGCTGTTATAAAAGGACAGATAAGGGACGCCTTAACCGTTGCGACGGTATTACGGGTGTACCATATGGCTGTCACAGGGGCGCTGCCGGAAGCGTTGGCGCGCCTGATCAGAAGTTAGTGCGAGATACCCTCATGGCGCAACCGTTCGAAGTCATCACCCCCGCCGACACGCCGATCTGGCTGTGCCTGCGTCAGGAAGCGTCCGACGCCATTGCGGCGGAGCCGGGGCTGGCCTCGCTGCTGCATTCGACCATCCTGTCGCACGACGACCTGGCGTCTGCCCTGTCGTACCACGTGGCGCGCAAGATGGGCGACGACACCATGCGCGGTATGACCGTGCGCGAGATGGTCCAGCGTTATTATGAGCGCGACCATTCGCTGGTCGATGCCGCCGAAGCCGATCTTCAAGCCATTTACGAGCGCGATCCGGCGGCCAAGGGCTACTTGCAGGCCTTCATGTTCTTCAAGGGCTATCTGGCGATTCAGGTCTATCGCATCGCCCACAGCCTGTGGCAGGACAACCGCATCACTATGGCGCACCTGTTGCAAAGCCGGGTATCGGAACTGTTCCAGATCGACATCCACCCGGCGGCGCGTCTGGGCAAGGGCATCTTCATGGACCACGGCACCGGCATCGTCATCGGCGAAACGGCGGTGGTCGGCGACGACGTGTCACTGCTGCACGGCGTGACGCTGGGCGGGACGGGCTCGGATTCGGGCGACCGCCACCCCAAGATCGGCAAGGGTGTGCTGCTGGGCGCCGGGGCCAAGGTGCTCGGCAATATCGAGATCGGCGAATTCGCCAAGATCGCAGCGGGCTCTGTGGTGCTCAAGCCCGTGCCGTCGCACTGCACGGCGGCGGGCGTGCCGGCGCGCCTGGTCAACTGCCAGACCTGCGCCGATCCGGCCAAGTCGATGGACCAGACCCTGTCGGACGTGGTGTACGACTACGTGATCTGACCTTTGTCAGTTAAAGTTTGGCGGATAAATCGCCATCAGGCCCCGCGCGGTCCCATCAAACGCAATGACCATACAGATGACCTGCCCGCCAAAAGTGAGCAGGTTTGTTCTCAGGTTGGGTTTGAGGGCACTACGATTGCGCCATGCCCATGTAATGGCTGCCACTGAGGCTGTAATGATACTTGCGATTATGTATGGGTTAAAGCCGATATAGAAATTAAATGACAATATCGCCATAACAAGTGTGGCTATAACTCCAATAGCAAACGCCAGAATACACCACGGCCAGACAGTATTGTGTTGCTTAGTCATAATCCCCACTCGAAAGACTATGGCTTCTCGTCTGTTGCGCATTTGCCCGGGCCGCGCATCTGCGTCGCCCAGACCGGTTCGATATAGCGTCCGCCGTCGTAAAAGCCTTCGCAGTCCTTGCGTGCGCTGCGGTTCGTTTTGTCGCCGCTGAAATCGAGCGAAATGGCGATAGATTGCGTCTTGCCGCCGCGCACCACGCGGGGACGGCCATAGCTGTAACCGTACCCACCCGCGTAAGACGCCCCATAACGGCCATAACCGGCACCGTCATAGGGATACCCATAGTCGTCGTAACCATAGCCGTCATAGCCATATCCGTAACGGTCATAGACGAGGACGTTATTCTTGCCGTAGTCGGTCTGACCGATAGCGATACCCAGCGTGCCGGTTTCACCGACGGGAATCTCCGTCGCCACATAACCGCTGCGATAGCCGCCGGTGCCGATGCTGGCGCTCACCTCGGTACGCACGCGCCGTTCCGGGCGCGACAGGGTTTCGACCTTGTCGATGATCTGGGATTCGATGCTGACCGGGGCGACGGGGGTCCTGGCCTTCGATTCGGCGATCTCGGCTTCGGTCGGGAGCGGCGCGCGCGTATTGGTCACCACCGTCTCGTCGTCCGCCGCATGGGCTGCGACGCCGCCCGACAACAGGGCAACGGCAAGGGCGACAACAGGCAGACGCGACATGTTCATGACAAGACTCCGATGGCGCGCAGGGTGCACCGGTATGGGTACGGAATTAAGGCCGCTCCCTGTCCGATTTGCAAGTCCGTTATTGTGGAGAAGACCGCCCTTCGCGTTTGCGCTTAAGGGCTTAAGCGGGTAAGACCACACGCAGAATTTATCCCCTACAGGGCGTTTTCGTGCTTTGATCGCGGCGCTCAGGAACCATACACAGAAGGGCCACCCATGAACCCCGTTGAACTGACCAAGGTGCAAAACTACCTGACCAAGACCTTCGGCACCAAGGGCCTCGATGTCCGCGCACGCAAGCAGAAGGACTCGGCCGAGGTCTATATCGGTGAAGAATTCATCGGCGTCATCTATGTCGACGAAGACGAGGAAGGCTCCTACATGTTCGAGGTCGCCATCCTCAAGGAAGACCTCTAACAGTCCTTTTAACATAACGTCGTGTTGTCATTCCCGTGGTGCGGGTTTAGGTTTAGCCAAAACCGCACCCCCGGAGGAAGCCATGATCCGTCAAAGCCTTATCACCGCCGCTGTCCTTGCCGGCGGCATTTTACTGTCCCATTCGGCCATCGCGCAGCAAAAGACGCAACCGGGCGTCAAGGCCGCCGCCATGACCCCGCCCAACGGCAAGTATCAGTGCTACAGCGGCGCGGGCGGCAATATGAAGCTGAACTTTGCGGCCGGTAACAGCTATAGCAACGAGCAGGGCAAGGCGGGTAAATACACCGTGTCGAAAGACGGTCTGATGACCTTCACCAACGGACCGTGGGCCGGGTTCTATGCCAAGGTCATCGGCCCGACCAAGGTGGGCCTGACGTCCAATCCCGCCGCCAATTTCTATCAGATGACCTGCGATCTCAAAAAGTAAGCGCATTGGCTGCGCCGAACGTTGTTTCCAAAAAGTGTGCAGCGGTTTTTGGAATCAAATGCGCGCTAATACAAAGATATTAGCAGCCGGTTTCGCCCACGACCTTTATCGTGTCGCGGTGTGCGCCCTGTTCGACGGTCAGGGTGCCCGCGATGCGGAACACCTCGTCACTGATCGTTTTGGTGACCTTGAGGGACTGCGTGACCACGACCGCGCCATCGGCGCTGGCGAAGCGGCTTTCGGGCGTTTGCATCGATTTCGACGCGCCGGTCAGGGTGAGGGGGATCAGTTTACCATCCACGCGGATCAGGCCTTTTTCGAAATCGTCGACCCACACGGCGGTAGAGTCCTTGCCGATATCGCTTTCCGACCGGTAGAGATAGGCGCTGCACCCGTCGATGCTAGCGGCCTTTATCTCGTTAGTGGTGACGCGGCCGATTTCCGCAGCCTGTGTGTGGCTGGCGGCGAGGGCGAACAGAGCGGTCATGACGATGCGTTTCATAGGGCGTCCCTCAGGGTTATCAGGCGGTTCAGCAGCCGGTTACATTCGAAGCTTAATCCCTTGTATTCGAGTTGCAAGGGGGTAAGATTTTCAACCTGAAATATAAGTTCCCGGAGCCATATTTTACCGTCCGGGTGTGTCGCGAGCGCATCCAGCGGCGTCAACTGGATGCCGATGCTGAACAGCACCGCGCCGCTGTCTGGCAGCTTGCGAAGGGTCTGGCGCTCGACGCGGATGAATACGCTGTCGGCGTCCGGGCCGTTGCCGAAGCGTTGTGGTGGCGCGACGTGCGGATGGTGCAGGGTGTCGTTGCCATAAAGCGACCAGTTCCAGCGGATCACCGGTTCATCGGGTCTGAGGTTGTCGAAGATGCGCTCGATGACGGCGGCGTTGCGCGTGCCTTCGCTGAAATCCGGCACCGGCGCGTGGACCTCGTGCAGGGCTTTGCCGAGCTTTTCGGCGATCAACCACGAAGAGGGAAAGCAGATCGCCCCCGCCGTCAGTCGCCAGCCTTCGGGCGACTTTTGCAGGATGGCGAGGTCTTCGGCCACCAGACGCGCGGCGGCCAGCAGGGACGGTTCGGCGGGCGTTTCCGGCGGCAGACCGAGCAGGGTGCGGATTAGATCGTGCGCCTCGGTTTGCGCGGCCTCCGATCCCGGTTCCGCCCCCCATACCGTGCCGCGCGTCTCAGCAAACAGCCGTGCCTTCTCTGCCAGATAGACCGGCAACCGCTCGTCCTGCTCCAGCCACGGCGTATCGCCCAGCGGCGACAGGCCGATGCGAAACAGGGGCTGCGAACCATCGAAGGGTGTGTGCATGAATAAGCTCCTCCCCTGATTTCAGGGGAGGTGGCGTTTGAGCGCAAGCGAAAAACGACGGTGGGGTTAACACCTATGCATTAACCCCACCCGACCTTTCAGGCCACGGCACGGGCCGCCCCACCTCCCCTGAAATCAGGGGACGTGCTCAATCTCACGGCACAACCTCGCAGGTCGTCATGATCTCGGCGCGCAGTTCGGGGATGCCGAAACCTTTTTCCGACGAGGTCGCCAGCACGACCGGGTGGGCGGCGGGGCGCTTCTTGATCTGGGCCTGCGTCTTCTCGATGACGGCCTCAAGCTCGTGCGGCTTGATCTTGTCGGCCTTGGTCAGGACGATCTGATAGCTGACGGCGGCCTTGTCCAGTGCGTCCATCGGCTCGTTGTCGACCTCTTTCAGGCCGTGGCGGGCGTCGATCAGCAGATAGGCACGCTTCAGGCCCGGACGACCGCGCAGATAGTCGCGGCCGAGGTTCTGGAACGATTTCACGGTGGTTTTCGACGCGCGGGCCCATCCGTAGCCGGGCAAATCCACCAGACGCAGCTTTTCGTCCAGCACGAAGAAATTGACTTCGCGCGTGCGGCCCGGCTCGTTCGAGGCACGCGCCAGATGATTGTGACCGGTCAGGGCGTTGATCAGGCTCGACTTGCCGACATTGGACCGCCCGGCGAAGGCGACTTCGGGCAGGTCGTCGGGCGGCAGTTGCTCGATCTTGGCCGCGCCCATCATGAAGCGCGCCTGACGGGCAAACAGCACGCGCCCGGATTCGAGGGTCTCTTCGGAATAAAGGGGTTCGTCGGTCATGGAGAGAGTCTCCTGAAAAAAATCATACCTCCCTGCACATAGTGCGAGGAGGGGGACCGCGCCTGAAAGGCGTGGTGGTGGGGTGTCTTGCGGAAGTTCAGCAAGCAGAGGTTTTGTAAAAGCAAGAGCCCCCACCACCACATCTCAGACCTTCGGTCTTCGTGCGGTCCCCCTCCCCAGCAAGCTGGGGAGGTATGAACGTGCCGCGTCTTAGTCTTTCTTCGGCGTCTGGCGGGCGCGCTTGGTGCCGCCAGCCGTTTTCGGTTTCGCCGGTTGGATCACTTCGCCTTCGTGGATCACCTCTTCGGCGACCTCGATGGTGTGTTCGGCTTCCGATTTCGGCTTGGTCTTGGCGACCTTGCCGAGGAAGGTATCGATCGGGTTTTCGACGCCCATCTGACGCATCAGGGCGTATTGCTGGGCGACCGTCAGGACGTTGTTCCATATCCAGTAGATCAGCAGGCCCGACGCGAACGGCGCCATGATGAAGGTGAACATGATCGGCATAAGCTGGAAGATGCGGCGTTGCATCGGGTCCGGCATCGGCGGGTTCATGCTCTGCGACAGCGCCATCGAGGCGCCATACAGGATCGGCAGGATACCAATATGCAGCGAGGTCGCCATCAGGCCGCCGATCAGCGGCACCGTCGCCGGGTCGTAGGGCAGCAGGCCGAAGAGGTTGAACAGGGTCGACGGGTCGCGGCCCGACAGATCCTGAATCCAGCCGAAGAACGGCGCGTGGCGCATTTCGATGGTGACGAACAGCACCTTGTACAGGGCGTAGAAGACAGGGATCTGCACGAAGATCGGCAGACAGCCCGACATCGGATTGACCTTTTCCTTCTGGTAAAGGTTCATCATCTCGATCTGCATCTGCTGGGCATTGCCCTCGTGCTTCTTCTTAAGCTCCTCGACCTTGGGCTGGAGGAGTTTCATCTTGGTCATCGACTCGTAGGACTTATGCGCCAGTGGGAAGAAGATGAGCTTCACGATGACGGTCAGGCCGAGGATGGCGAGGCCGAAATTGCCGAGGAAGCCGAACAGGTGGTCGAGCACCCAGAACATCGGGCGCGTCAGGAACCAGAACATGCCCCAGTCGATCGCCTTGTCGAAGGCGGGCAGCTTGTACTGGTCCTGATAGGCCGACAGGATCGAGGCCTGCTTGGCGCCGGAATAGATCTTGTAGCTGATCTGAACCGGCTGACCCGGCTGGATCGTGACGGGTTCGGCGATGTAGCCGGCCTGATAAAGGAAGTTGAAATCCTTCTCGTCGGCGGGGGTCTGATCGGTCGCCTTCATGGCGGCGTGGATCCTCGTCGTCTGATCCGGGATGACCGCGGCCATCCAGTATTTGTCGGTCAGGCCCATCCAGCCGCCGGTCGAATCGACCTTATAGGCCTTCTTCTTGTCGTCCTTTTCCCAGTTATGGAACTTGAACTCCGGGACCATATAGCCCTTGTCCTTCGAGAAGGCGCCGATGCCGCCTTCGTGCAGGATCATGTTCTTGCCGAGTTCCTTGGGGGCGCCCTGACGGATGATATTGGCGTAAGGCGCCAGCGTCACGGCATTGGCCGTGCCGTTGACGACCTTGTCCGTCACGGTGATCATATATTTATCGTCGAGGCTAAGGGTGCGCTCGAAGGTCAGGCCCGTACCGGCGTTGAAGCCCAGCACGACATTTTTGCCAGGGCTGAGCACGGTGCCGGACAGGACCGTCCACACGCTGTTGCCCGCGGGGACACCGGCGACGTTTTGCCCGACCCAGCCCGATTCGGCGTAATAGGCGTGTTCGGCGCCCTGCGGCTTGAACAGCTCGACCAGCGGCGAGTCTTTCGCCAGCGTCTCTTTATATTGCTTGAGGTACAGGTCGTCGACGCGCGCGCCCGCCAGAGACAGCGAACCCTTCAGGGCGGGCGAGTCGATCTGGATGCGCGGGGTTTGTTTCAGCGCCTGATCGCGCGGCAAGCGGCCCTCGACATAGAGGCTTTCCGGCGTGGCGACGACAGCGGGCTTGGCGGCCTCGGCCTTTTTCGCCGCAGCGGCGGCGGCGCGTTCCTTCTCCAGCTTCGGACCCTGCACGAAGTACTGGTATCCGAACAGGATCGCCAGCGACAGGGCGAGGAAGATGAACATATTGCGGTTGTCGTCGCGCTTCATGGACGGCTGCACTTTGTAGATAGGGCTATGGAGAGATAGCGGTTAAACTTTGGGCGACAGCCTTATCAGGGCGCGTTTGACATCGTCAAGCAAACCTTGCCAGTCGCAGGATTTGGTCGCGTCGCGGGCGATGAAGACGTAGTCGTGGCCGGGGCGTCCGTGTTGCGGCAAAAGCGCGCGGGCGGCCTCGCGCATCCGGCGCTTGGCGCGGTTGCGGGCGACGGCATTGCCGGTCTTTTTGGTGGCGGTGAAGCCGATGCGCATGTCGTCGGTCTCATCGTTACGCGCGCGGCACTGGACCACGACGGAGGGACGGGCCTGATAGGGGGCCTTGTTGGCCGCCAGGAACTCTTTGCGCTTTTTGAGGTGAGGCAGGGACATGGTTTTGTTCTTATACCTCCCCAACTTGTTTGGGGTGTAGCGCCAGCGAAAGTACAGCTTTCGCAAGCGATGGGACCGCACGAGCCAGCTTGCTGGCGAGATGTGGTGGTGGGGGCCTGCGTTGTCGCTATAGCGGATAAATGGGTAACAGATCAGACGCAAATTCTACGCGAGCCCCCACCGTCTTTTGCCGCTTCACGGCAAAATCCACCTCCCCCAGTAAACTGGGGGAGTATGAAGGATACCGAACAGCAAAAGAGGCCCTCGAATCACTTCAAGGACCTCTTTTAAAGCTTATAGCGCAGACGCGATTAGGCGGTCAGGCGCTTGCGGCCCTTGGCGCGGCGACGGGCGACGACCTTTTGGCCGTTCTTGGTTGCCATACGGGCGCGGAAGCCGTGGCGACGGGCGCGAACAAGGCGGCTCGGCTGGAATGTACGTTTCACGGTTGAACTCCGGGGTTAGGTGCAATAGCCCTAACTGACGAGCTATCGTTTAAAAAGAGGCGCGTCGATAAACCGCCGACGCACGCTTGTCAATGGCTGTATGCCGGGATTCGCACCCGCGCATCGGAATCTTATGCGCTGCGTGCAATTTCCCGCACGCGGCTTCACGAATGCGTGTTACAATATTTCCAATAATCTGAAAACACCTCCGCCGACTGAATTTATGGACCTGTCTGACATCGCGCCTGTCGATCTGAAACGCCCGCCCGTCAGGCTAAGGGTGCGGGTCGCTGCGCGCGAGGACGTGCCGGCGGCGGCGGGTGGCGGCAAGCGACGCAAGAGCTTCAAGGACTGGCGGCGCGGCCTGTTTGAACACCTGAAACCCTCAGGGCCCGATTTCCGACGCGGGATAAAGAGCCTGCAATCCTATTTCGGCGGCCTGTCGGGGCATCTGCTGCTGCTGACGGCCCTGTTCGTGGCGGTGATGGTGATGATCATCCTCGTCCCGTCTCTGGCGTCGTATCAGGAACGCTGGCTGATCGACCGCGTGCGTCAGGCCGAGATCGCGTCTCTGGCGCTCGATGCGTCCGCCGAAGGGGCCGTGTCGAAGGACCTGTCGTCGCAACTATTGGAAAGCGTCGGGGCGTCGTATCTGGCCCTGCAAAGCAACGGCATCCAGTTCGTCCTGCGCGACCCGGACGTCACGGTCGAGCCCGACACGGTCGATATCCGCCACATCGATCGCGGCCTGAGCGACGATGCCGCCTATCTGTGGGGACCGTGGAAGACCTTTTTCTCGCGCCCCGACCGCGTCATCCGCACCGAAGCGACACCCAAGGTGCGTAAGGCCACCGACCTGATCCAGATCGATGTCCCGGCGGAGCCTTTGAAACACGAACTCAAGGCGCATCTGGGCTCGATCCTGCGCATGTCGATCGCCATTTCGCTCGTCGCCGGTGCGCTGGTCTTTGCCGCCCTGTCGTTCTTTATCGTGCGCCCGATCCGCACCCTGACCAAGTCGGTGTCGCGCTTCAAGGAAAACCCCGAAGACGTCACCGTGTCGCCGAAACTGTCCGGCCGTCGCGACGAGATCGGGCAGATCGAGGAAGAGCTGTTCGCCATGCAGGCCGAGGTCCGCCATGCGCTCAAGTCGCAGGCGCGGCTGGCGGCGCTGGGGCAGGCGGTGTCGAAGATCAATCACGATCTGCGCAATATGCTCACCGCCGCGCAGATGGCGTCGGAGCGTCTGGCCTATTCCGGCGATCCCAATGTGACCAAGGCCCTGCCGCGTCTGGAGCGGGCTCTGGATCGCGCCCTGACCCTGGCGCAGAATGTGCTGAACTACGGCAAGACCGACGAAATCCCGGCGCGGATTCAGATCATCCGTCTGAAAGACCTCGCCGAAGCCGCTGCCGAGGATGCGGGGCTGAGTTTGAATAACAAGACGCCGGAGCGCGTGCGCTTCTCGCTCAAAGCGGCGCAGGGTTTCTATTTCGAGGCCGATCCCGATCACTTGCACCGGCTGCTGGTCAATCTGATGCGCAATGCCCGTCAGGCGATCGAAGGCCAGCCTAATCGCAAGACGGTGGGGCGCGTGACCCTGAGCGCGGTCAAGACGGCGGACGAGGTGATTCTGGTGCTAAGCGACAACGGGCCGGGGATACCGGAGCGTATCCGCGACAAACTGTTCCAGCCGTTCTCAGGTTCGGTGACGCCGGGCGGTTCGGGGCTGGGGCTGGCCATCGCGCGCGAGCTTGCGCAGACCCACGGCGGCGATGTGCGCCTGACCGAAACCGGCCCGCAAGGCACGTCGTTCGAGATACGCATCCCTCAGAAGGGGTGACCTCTTCTCACTCCTTCCTGGCTATGCCGGGGAGGGGGACCGCGCCCGTAGGGCGGGGTGGTGGGGTTTCTTACTTTGTTTCCACAGCCACCATCATAAGAAAGCAAGAACCCCCACCACCACATCTCACCTGCTTTCAGCAGGTTCGTGCGGTCCCCCTCCCCAGTAAACTGGGGAGGTATGTTAAGAGAGAGCCGTAATCGCCTCGTCCGCCGCGCGGACCAGACCGTCGAGAATCCCCGGATCGGACGATGAGTGTCCGGCCTTCTTGACCAGATTGAACCGCGCCTCAGGCCACGCCTTGTGCAGATCCCACGCCGAGGCCATCGGCGTCACCACGTCGTAGCGGCCCTGAACGATCCACGCCGGGATGTGCTTGAGTTTATGCACGTTCTCCAGCAGCCAGTTATCGGTCTCGAAGAAGCCGCCGTTTTTGAAATACCACGACTCGATGCGCGCAAAAGCCACCGCGAAGTCGGGTTCGGCGAACTTGGTCGGGTTTTCAGACGGCCCTTCGATCGACAGCGTGTCGCCTTCCCAGCCGGCCCAGGCCAGCGCGCAGCGCATCTGTTCGTTGCGGTCGTCGCCGTTGAGACGTTTGATATAGGCGGCCATCATGTCGCCACGCTCGGCGTCTGGGATGGGGGCGACGAAGCGCTCCCACACATCGGGGAATATCTGCCCGGCACCGCCCTGATAGAACCAGTCGAGCTCGGCCTTGCGCACCAGAAAAATCCCACGCAGGATCAAAGCCTTGACGCGATCCGTATGGGTCAGGGCATAGGCCAGCGACAGGGTCGAGCCCCACGAACCGCCGAAGACGACCCATGTGTCGATGCCCAGTTTTTCTCGCAAAGCCTCCATATCGGCGACCAGATGCCAGGTCGTATTGTCCTCAAGCGACATGTCCTGCGACGCGTGTGGGCGCGACTTACCGCAGCCGCGCTGATCGAAGAGGATGATGCGGTAGGCGTCGGGGTTGAAATAGCAGCGCAGGTTCGGGCTGGTCCCACCGCCGGGGCCGCCGTGGACGACGACGACCGGAATCCCTTGCGGATTACCGCTTTGCTCATAATAGATTTGATGTTTGCCCCCCGCGGGCATATAGCCGTAATCGTAGGGCTCTATCTCCGGATAGAGGCCACGGGTCTGGGCGGTGAGGGCTTGATCGGTCATAAGGCGCGCTTCAAATAGGTAAGACAGTCGGGCGATCAAAGACTTATTATGCGCAAGGATTCAACCCTTTTTCCCCTGACCACCCTGCAACGGCAGGGAATTTTTTACGCCCTCATCTTCATCGGATCGGGCGCCAGCCTGCCCTATATGCCGCTGTGGTTCGCCGACAAGGGCATGACCGGGGCGCAGATCGGCTTTATCCTCGCCCTGCCGTTGCTGCTGCGCGCGGTGACCGGGCCGATCATGGGGATATGGGCCGAAACGTTCCCCTTGTTCCGCACGCCGCTGATCTATCTGGCGGCGCTGGGCGGAATTTTCTATGGGCTTTTAGGGGCGTGGCCGCTGTTTCAGGAGTGGCGGTTTGTGGTTTTCGCCCTCGTCTGGTGCCTCGGCTATAGCTGCATTACCTCGATCAGCCCCTTGCTGGACGTGATGACGATCCAGATGTCGAAGCGCGAGGGTTTCAACTATACGCGGCCGCGTGCGATTGGCTCGGCCTCGTTCATCGCCGCCAATATTGCGGTCGGTTATGGGCTGAACTGGCTCGGTGTCGATCTGATCCATGTCTGGGTGGTCTGTCTTTGCTTCGCGGCCACGCTGGCGGCGGGCTATGTTCTGCCGAAAGCCGTGCGCCATATCGACGTCCCTGTCACCGAAGCCGCGCCCGTGCCGACAGGTTCGGGCTGGGCCAAGATCAGGGTTCTGGTCGGCAATCCTGTTTTCGTTTTGCTGCTGATCGCCATGGGCTGCATTCAGGCGGCGCACGGCTTTTACTACGGGTTTTCGACGATCATCTGGAAAGGGCAGGGGCTCGACGGGGCGACCTGCGGCTATCTGTGGGGGACGGGCGTGGCGGCGGAAGTCATTTTTTTGACGCTGGGGTTCCGCATCCGCAACCGCTTCGGCTCGTGGACCCTGCTGGTCGTGGCGGGGGCCTTGAGCACCCTGCGCTGGTTGGTGATGGGCTTCGCGCCGCCGTTATGGGTCTTGTGGCCGTTGCAGACCCTGCACGCGGCGTCGTTCGCGGCCTGCTACCTGGCGGGGCTCGACCTCGTCAATCGCATGGCCCCCAAGGGGTCGGAAAGCCTCGCGCAAACGCTCAACGCCGCCTATGTGATGGGGGTGATGATGGGCCTGTCGACGCTCAGTTCCGGGCCAATCTACGACGTGCTGGGCGGTGGCGGCTATTTCGTGATGGGCGGGCTGGCAGCGTGCGGTTTCGCGATTGCGATCTGGCTCTATCGCAAGCAGGTCATGACGGCGTGACTCCCTCCTCCCTACGCAGTGGGGAGGTGGCATTTGCAAAGCAAATGACGGAGGGGGCAACTCGGACTTTCAGCGGCCTCAGGCATTGGGCGATAGATTGACATGAGCCGGATTTAAGCAGAAATTTGGTGTCCTAAAAGGAAGCATTGCTATGCCCGTCGCTCCATCCGCCTCTCTGCAAAATGAAATGGAATATATCGAGGTTTATCAATCGATTCTGCGTAGCTTAGATGAAGCAGAGCGAGGAGAGGTGCATTCTGCAAGCGTTCTGGACGAAATTATAGCCGAGTATCAATAACCGTGTTGCCGCCGTGGGAAAAGTATCCGGAGCTGCCCAAAGGCCGTATCGGCTGGCGCATGGGATATGGCGAAGACTATATGAATGCCTTCTGGAAATGGTTCAGCAAATTGCCAGACAACGAGAAGGATGCGTACGAGCAAACATCTCCGGAGCCTGAGGGCTGGACCGGTTTCTACGGGCGTATTCGCGCGAACCCTTGGCTTTAAACCCTAACCCCACAACGCCGGTTCCGGCGGCGACAGGATCGAGCCGGTGATCTTCAGCCCGTGGTCGCGGTCGCGGGCCAGCAGCAGCGGACCGTCGAGGTCGACGAAGTCCGCGCCCTGAGCCACGATCATCGCCGGGGCCATCGACAGCGACGTCGCCACCATGCAGCCGACCATGACCATCAGGCCCCTATCCTTGGCGGCTTGTTTCAGGGCCAGCGCCTCGGTCAGGCCGCCGGTCTTGTCGAGCTTGATATTGACGCAGGCATAGAGCCCGGCGCAGTGATCGAGTTCGGCGCGCGTATGCAGGCTCTCATCTGCGCACAGAGGCACGGGGCAGTCGTAACCGTAGAGCGTCTCGTCCTCACCGGCCTTGAGCGGCTGTTCGATCAGCACGACGCCGAGGCGTTTCAGTTCCGGCGCAATGGCTTTCAGATCGGCGAGCGTCAGGCCTTCATTGGCATCGACGATAAGGCGCGTATTGGGGGCATTTACGCGCACGGCTTCGACGCGGGCAAGGTCGTCTGGCCCGCCGATTTTCAGCTTCAGCAGCGGGCGGCGGGCATTGGCCAGGGCCTGCGCGCCCATGGCTTCGGGGGTATCGAGGCTCAGGGTAAAGGCGGTTTTCAGCGGCGATAATGCCCGCAGACCTGCGGCCCTGTAGGCCGGAACACCGGACTGCTTGGCGCGCAGATCCCACAGGGCGCAGTCGAGCGCATTACAGGCCGCGCCGGGGCAGATAGCCGGCTCGAACCCGGCTTCGATCTGGGCGCGGGCGTCTTCAAGCTGCGCCATTTCGCCGTCCATCGTCTCGCCGTAGCGGGCATAGGGCACGGCTTCGCCGCGTCCGGTATATACACCGTCGGTCACCTCGACATAGAGGACGTGAGCCTCGGTCTTGGAGCCGCGGGCGATGCTAAATCGTCCGGCAATGGGCCAGGCCTCGGCGCGATAGCTGAGTTTCATCAGATCAGGTCGCTGATGGCCGCGTCGAACAGCAGGTAGGTGCGGCCGACATCGGTGGCCAGAACCTCACCCAGCGCCGTGCGTGGGTCGCGCGTCAGGAGCGCGATATTGATCTGACGGTCGTAGAAGGTGACGAATTCCTGCGCCTGTTCGCGCAGGGGAATGTCGGTGGTCAGGCGGCGGCTCAGGCGGCGGATGGCGGCGGGCGCGATGCGGCGGATGACCAGACGCGCGCCTTCGTTGTCGTCGGCGACGATGGCGGCGATGATTTCATCGACGCGCGCGCGATTGAGCAGGGCGTGGGTATCGACGCCCATGGCCGCCACTTCGCCGATCATCAGGTCATCGAGATTGTCATAATCGCCTTCGGGTGCGACCGGTTCCGGATCGGGGATCGGCGGCGCGCGACGCGAAGCCGGTTGAGGTTGTGGGGTTCCGCCTTCGCGGCCTTCCATGCCGTTGAGCAGGTCACGCCACGACCAGCCTTCCTGCACGCTGGCCGGACGGGCCACGGACGGGCGCGCCGACGGAGGCGTGGGGGCAGGGGTGAGCGGCGTTTCGAGCGGATCGAGGCCGACGCGGGGGCGCGACCGTTCGATCGGACGCTCGGTAGCCAGATTGCGACGTTCCGGTCTTAAAGCGTCTCTGGGCGTCTCTTTCGGGCGGTCGAAGCGCTCGACATAAGGATTAGGCGCAGTAGGGGCGGTCGGCAGGGGCTGCGAGCCCAGAACCCCCATCAGGCGCACGGCCTCGGTCAGCATTTCGTAGTTGCGCTTGACGCGGTCCTGGAACGCCTGATCGACGCTTTCGGTTTCCTGCGCAGCCTTCTTGGCGGCTTCGGTCATGGCGATCAGGCCGTCTTCGACTGCGCGGCGGATTTCTTCAAGGCGCGACTTGGCCTGAATCGGCAGTTCGTCGGCGCGGGCATTGAGTTCGTTGAGCGCGGCATCGACCTGCTTGATGCCTTCGCGGGCGTGGGCGAAGGAGCGGTCCAGCCGGTCGGCGGCCACGGTCCCGGCTTCATCGATCAGATTGGCCGAATCCTCGATGAGGCGTCGCGCGGCGACGAACCGCGAATCGAAGGCTTCGTCGGCCTTTTTTCCGGCTTCGAACAGCGATTCATTGAGGCGATCGACGCGGCCTTGCGCGGTGAGGGCGGCGGCATCGGCGGCGCGGCGGGCGTCTTCGGCGGCGAGGTTAAGTTGCTCAAGCGCGTGGCGCGTCTCGCCGATCAGTTCGTCGCGCGCATCGGCGGCCATGACCGAGATGTTCGACAGGGTCGAATGGATGCGCGTCTCGAACGCCGTGCGCTCGTTTTCGGCGCCGTTGAGCACCTGACGGAACTGCTCCTGCGCGTGCAGCACCAGATCGCGCAGGACATCGACGCCGCGCGACGAGGTTTCCCCCAGTTCGACGGTGGCGGTGCGCGTGACGGTCAGGGCCTCGCTCAATTGCGCGCGCTGGTTTTCCAGATGGACGGCGAAGTCCTCCTGATCGGCGCGCAGGGAAAGCGCGGCCGAGACCAGCCCGGCGCGTTGCTGCGACAGGCCTTCCTCGACGCTGCGGATCTGATCGGCGACACCGGCCCCGGCGGTTTCCAGACGCAAGGTCTGACGGTCGAGGTCTTCGGTGATGACGCGGGCGGTATTGTGGGCGTCGGATGCGGCGGTGGCCAGATCGGCGGCACGGGCGGCCAGAGCCGCTTCGGCTTCGCGAAGCTGGGTTTGCGCGAGGTCCGACGCATCGGCAACCATGCGCGCCTGACGGTCGACGGCCTCGATGACGCCCTGCGCCTGCACGTCGAGCTGCTGGCCCATAGCGATGACGGCCTGACGCTCGTGGGCGAGGGTGCCGGTGATATGCTGGGTCGAGCCGCGCGCGTGTTCGGCGGCGGCCAGAAGCGCCTCGGTCTCGCCTTTCAGGCGCTGGCTGAGGTCGTCGAGGTCGCCATGCGCCAGACGCACGGCGCGCACGGCCTGTTCGACCTGCTGACGCAGCGAATCGACCAGAGCGGTCGTTTGTGACGCGGCCATCGAGGCGGGGGCGACCATCGCATCCGCCAAAGCGGCGGTGCGGCGGGCCTCACGCGACAGGGCAGCGGCGTGGCGCAGCGCAAAGGCCGTGGCGACGATCAACCCGATGGGGAAGAGGGCCAGCGCGCCGAGGATAACCAGACGGAAGGGCTGCGTCGTAAAGGCGGCAAGATTGCTTTCGGCCCCCAGTACGAAAGCCGTCAGGCACAGGGCCCAGCCCAGACTAATGACCGTGACGCCGCCCCAGAACAGACCGCCCGAACCGCCCGAGACCTTCATCACGCCTTCGGGCTTGACCTTGATGGCGGCAACGTCGGTCGGCGTCTCGGTCCTGACCTGCGGACGATAGGCACCGGGTTTTTGCGTTATAGGTGCGGAAGGTTCCGGCGGCGGGGTGATGGTCATGACGTCCGGTTCGGGCGCGATCGCCGCTTCCACCGCTGCCGGTTCAGGTGCATAAACGCGTTCCGGTTCCGGTACGGCATCGAACGCGGTAGGGGCCTCAGGTTCCGGAATGTGAGGTTCTGACGCGTAGTCTGACGCGTCGGCGGGCTCGGCGATCAGGGTCGCTTCGGGCGCAGGTTCTGCTGTGCTTTCGTCCGATGTGTCGGCAATCACGTGTGTTTCGGACCCATGCGTTTCAGGCCCACGCGTTTCAGGAATATCGAGATCGTCTTCTCCGTCAAACTCCGGGTCGATTTCAGGCAAGGCCTCATCCCCTTCGACGGGGCGGCGAGACCGGACGCGGCCGCGAATCTCCGAAGACGTCAGATTCAGAGGGGGGCGAATGCGTGATTTCATCGATACTTGTCCTGCGCCGTCACCCTTCGCGGTCCGAAGGGCAGGGGTTTCTCCCGTTAGGCGAAACGCTAGACGCAGATCGTCCTTAACGCAAATATTTGTTGCGCGGAGAATTTAGAATTTGACGGTTTTTCCGGGGGATAGCCGCACGACGTCCGTCATAGGCCCATAAGGCTTAGTGACCGGTAAAGGTACGGATATTTTGCGGGCGATCGCGGCCCTCGTCGTTCTGCGGGCAATCGGGGCCTGAGACGACGGGTTCGGCGGTGACGGCGACCTGCGCCTTGACCACGACCTTGTGCATGATCCGGGCAGCGGCTTCGATGGCGCGATCCTTGTTCAGCTCGGCCTTGTGCATCTCGACGCGGGCGGCGCGTTCGGCATCACGCTCGATACGTTGTTGATGCCGGGCCATTTCACGCTCGATATCGGCTTCGAGGCGCTGTTCGATCTCGGTGCGTACATCCTGATCGACGATCAGCGAAAAATGCATGACCGGCGGTTTGGGGGCAGCGGGCGGCGCCAGCGGCGGTAATGGGGCCAGGATTTGGGGGGCCAGAACATGCGGACGCGGGGCGGGTTTGGGACGCGGCGCAGGCGCTATCTCGGCGACCGCTTTCGCCTTCACCGCAGCGACGGCCTTGACCGGCGCCACTTCGGCGACCGGTGCCATTTCGGCCGGCGCTTCGGGTTCGGCAACCTTGTCCTCGATGTCTGCCGGGACCTGAAGTTCCGTGCGGGGTTCGGGCGCAGGCGTCTTATGGGCGGGCGCAGATCCGCCGCCGGCACCGAAATGCAGGAACGCCGCCGAAACGAGCGCGGCAATAAAGCCGACAATGATGTCAATCAAGGATGACATAGGCGTGCGCGTCCAAATTTCCCCGACCGGTCGTTTCCGGTCCAACCCAAATCTTACGAGCCATACGCGCTCGCTCGTCCAGCCAGCCAGGCAGGTACAGCTGCCTATGTCGGACGGTCACAAATATGGGCGGATCATGCCTGAAATCGGTCACCCGTGCAACCAAAACCGCAAATCCGTCGCAGAGCCTGACGATAGGTGTCACCATGCGATAAAACGGCCACGGCTACGTTACGCCAATTGCGGCAAAGCTGTGACGTTTGCCGATTGGGGCCGATAGATAAGCGCCTGCCGATACTAGTCCGACGACGAGGAAGAGTCTGACGAAGAGGCGTCAGACGACGGCGCGTCAGGTGCGTCCGGCACGGTGTCGGCATCTGTGGCAACGTCTGGGGACGCAGGCGCGCTGACGATATCCGGATCGTTCAGGACCGGCACGGAGGGGCCGGTATCGGGCTCCGGTTCCAGAACGTGCGGGGCGGGCGGTGCGTAAGACGGTTGCAGGCTAAGATACAGCAACCCACCGAAGACGATGCCATTGGCACCGATCAGGGCCAGCGTCGACAACTGGCTTGGCACCGGCAGAAACCCGGCCAGTGGCGAGGCGAAGAGGAGATAGATCGGCACGATGATCATCAGAGCCAGCCACAGAAGGCCGGCAGACTTGCCGCTGTCGCGCAGTCGCCGCGAAACGAATAGCAGGAGGATGATGGCCAGCACCGCAAACACCGGCAACTCGATCAGCCATTGCGGCGTCTCGACCATCATCGCGATCACATCCGGCGCATAGGACAGGACCAGCAGGATGACCACACACATGATAAACCCGCGCCGCGTCAGGCGTCCGGTATGCAGCGGAGAATCGGCGGTCGTCGTCATCTGTGGCTCTGGCTAGGGTCTGTTTGCAAAGGTTAACATCGCTTCGGTCTTTGGCGAACCTTAAAAACTAAAACACGGTGGTGTCGAGTTGCGGCGGCCGCAACGGGTCAGGGCCGTATTTATTCGGGCCGCGATCTCCGGCTTTGAAGGTTAGAACCAGCCCCAGGCCGAGGCCCGTCACATTGCCCACCATGCCGATAATATTGTTGGCGCTTATGATGGTCTCAGGCACAACCATGAAAGCGTTGGCCACCGTGACGCCCAGATCGAACGGCAGGTCGAACAAGGCCAGAACGCACCACCACGCCGTCCAGCCGAGATCGTGCAACCGCTTGGCATATAGACACACCAGCAGATACAAGAACGGGAGCATCACCGCCAGATAGATCAGGGCCGCCTGAGGCGTGCTGATACCTTCATCGACAAGTCCGCTGGCCCCCATGAGCATAAAACCGCTGAACATGACGGCGGCGAACAAAAGACCGTGTACAAAATACTGCATCCGGCTCATACGACCGGCGGTCGATAGATATTCGGCGGGTGTCAGGAAAAAGCGCGGCTTGGCCATGATGTGAAGTCCCCCTTTAGCGAGGTCAACTCACCATGGACGCAACCGTTTGTAAAGCTCAGCGCCCGTTGTGCCGCTCACGCAGGACATCGAGGACGGCCTCCAGCGTCGTTTCGCGCGCCATGAGCAACACCGACAGGTGATAGAGCAGATCGCCCGCTTCGGCATGCAATTCGTCGAGGTCGCCCGCACGTCCGGCCAGAGCGGTCTCTAAGCCTTCCTCGCCGACCTTCTGGGCGATCTTGGCGACGCCCTTCTGCATCAGGCGAGCGGTGTAGCTGTCGGCGGGCGGGGCCTTGGCGCGTTCGGCCACGACGTGAGCGAGGTGTCCCATAAAGCCGATGCCCGGCGCGGTCTCGTGCCCGAAGCACGAGGTCGTCTTGGTGTGGCACGTCGGGCCGACCGGGCGCGCCATGACCAGCAGGGCGTCTTCGTCGCAGTCGGTCAGGACGTGGTCGAGATTGAGAAAATCGCCGGAGGTCTCGCCTTTGCGCCAGCGCCCACCCTTGGAGCGCGAGAAGAAGGTCACCTGACGCGCGGTCAGCGTCTCGGTCAAGGCGGCCTTGTCCATATAGCCCAGCATCAGAACCTGAAGCGTGTCGGCGTCCTGCACGATGGCGGGAATCAGGCCGTCGCCCTTGGTGAAATCGAGCGCGTCGATATCGGCGAGGGTGAGCGGGTTGGGTAGTTTGTGGGATTCGGGCATTATCGGGTCTGCGACTTTATGAGGGCGATCAGTTTCAGGAAGGTGGGGCGGGCCATAAACGCGCCGAGGCACATGGCCGCCAGAAGAGACAGGAAGGTCAGCAGGTTGGTGCCTTCGGGATTACCGACGGCTAACCGGTCGAGGACAACGGCATAAAGCACTAATCCGCTTACGGCAAACAGCAGAAAACCTGCCAGACCGATCAGCCAGAATATCAGCTTTCGCCACATGTCTACGTTCCTGCTGCAAGTAAGAACCCCACCACCACATCTCATTTGCTTCGCAAATTCGTGCGGTCTCAACGCTTGCAAAAGATATACTTTTGCTGACGCTATACCCCAACAAGTTGGGGAGGAATGAAGGTCTGTATCTTTCTTATTCCTCCCTGCCTTTGGCGGGGAGGGGGACCGCGCCCGAAGGGCGTGGTGGTGGGGTATCTTGCTTTACAGTCTAACCGCGATTCCCGCCGTTTGCAGGTCGCGTTTTAGATCGGGGATATGGATGATCTTCTTGTGAAAGACGCTGGCCGCAAGCGCGCCGGACACATCCGCCTGCTCGAAGACCTTGGTGAAGTGTTCGACCGCGCCCGCGCCGCCGGACGCCACCAGCGGAATGTCGATAAGGTCGCGGACCAGCTTCAGTTGGCGGATGTCATAACCCTTGCGCACGCCGTCCTGATTCATGCAGTTGAGCACGATTTCACCGGCCCCGCGGTCGCGCGCTTCGACCACCCAGTCGAGGGTCCGGCGGCCGGCGGCGCGGATCTTGTCCGGATCACCGCTGTATTGGTGGACATAATAGTCCCCGTCCAGTTCGCGTGAGTCCACACCGACGACCACGCATTGCGACCCGGCCATTTCGGCCAGTTCGTTGATCAGGTCGGGCCGTTCCAGTGCGGGCGAGTTGATCGACACCTTGTCGGCGCCCGAATTGAGGCACTTGACCGCCTGTTCGCCCGACCGGATGCCGCCCGCCACGCAGAACGGTATATCGAGCGCGCGGGCGATGTCGCGCACCCAGTTATAATCGACGGTGCGCCCCTCAGCCGAGGCGGTGATGTCGTACAGGACCAGTTCGTCGGCGCCTTCGTCGCGGTACCGGAGCGCCATGTCGACGGCGTCGCCCAGCACTTCGTGGCCGACGAACTGCACGCCCTTGACGACCTTGCCGTCCTTGACATCGAGACAGGGGATGATGCGTCTGGCTAACATGTCTTATCCCACATTCAGTGCGGCTTTAAGGTCGATCAGGCCTTCGTAGATCGCCTTGCCGACGATGGCCCCGTGGACGCCCAAGGCTTTGAGATCGTACAGGTCTTCGATCGATTTCACGCCGCCCGAGGCCTGAATTTCAAGGTCGGGACGCTTCTGACGCAGGGCGCGCATCAGGTCCATGTTCGGACCCATCAGCATCCCGTCGCGCGACACATCGGTCACGAGGATGCGCTGCGCCACCCCGACCGGATAGTAGTCGAGCACGTCCCACAGCGAGATACCGGAGCCTTCGACCCAGCCGTGCAGGGCGGCGTCGAAATCACCGTCCTTGGTGGGCAGGACGTCCAGCGCCAGCGTGATCTTGTCCTTGCCGAAATCGCGCAGCCAGCCGCGCACCTCTTCAGGGTTCTTGACGGCGGCAGAACCGACCACGACCGCCGAGACGCCCTGATCGAGCAGGGTCTGCACGTGTTCGCGGGTACGGACGCCGCCGCCGGTCTGGATTTTCGCGCGCGACGCCTGCGCCAGACGGCCGATCAATTCATGCTGCTGCGGTGATCCGGCCTTGGCCCCGTCGAGATCGACGATGTGGACCCATTGCGCGAATTCGTCATTGAACAAGGCAAGGCGCTTGAACGGATCGGAGTCGTACTTGGTCACGGCGTCGAAGCGGCCCTGCGCGAGGCGGACGCAGTCTCCGTTGATCAGGTCGATAGCGGGGTAGAGGATCATGGTCGGTAATCTCCCCCTCTCCCAGAGGGGAGAGGGTGGCCCGTTAGGGCCGGGTGAGGGGGTGTCAACAGAAGAGCGCGGGACTTTCCCCCTCACCCTAACCCTCTCCCCCCATTCTTAGTTTTTGGGGGGCGAGGGGATTAAATTAAACGCGGAGAAAATTCTCCAGTATCTTCGCACCGGCGGCAGACGAGCGTTCGGGGTGGAACTGACAGCCCCAGACATTGTCCTTGCGCACCATGGCCGCGAATGGCTGGCCGTAGGTCGATTGCACCAGCGTATGTTCGGTGACCGGACAGACGAAGCTGTGCACGAAATAGGCGTAGTCGCCCGCGTTCAGCCCTTGGGTCAGCGGGTCTTCGGCGACGGCTTCCAACTGGTTCCAGCCCATATGCGGTACGACGAGCGGTTTGGGTGCGTCCATCTTTACGACCTTGCCGGGGATCAGACCGAGGCAGTCGACATCGCCTTCTTCGGACGAGTCGAACAGCAGTTGCTGGCCCAGACAGACGCCGAGCAGCGGTTGTTTCAACGCGCGGATCGTATCGTAGAGGCCAAGCTCGCGGATACGGCTCATGGCGAAACCTGCCGCGCCGACGCCCGGCAGCACCACGCGCTCGGCTGCGGCGATCTCATTGGCGTCCGACGACAGCACGGCCTCCGCGCCCAGACGTTCGAGCGCGAACAGCACCGACGCCGTATTGGCGCAGCCGATTTCGATAACGGCGACGCGGCTCACGCTAACATGCCCTTGGTCGAGGGCAGGGCGTCGCCTTCGATGCGCGTGGCCATGCGCAGGGCGCGGCCCAGGGCCTTGAAACAGGCCTCGACCTTGTGGTGGTCGTTCTCGCCGGTGACTTCGATATGGATCGAGGCCCCTAACGCTTCGGACAGCGAGCGGAACGCGTGGCCGGTCATCTCGGTCGGGTAGTCGCCGATGTGCGAAGCGTCGAACTCACCTTTGAACACGCAGTAGGCACGGCCGGAAATATCGACGCTGACCTTGGCTTCCGTCTCGTCCATCGGCAGGACGAAACCGAAGCGCGCCATGCCGATACGGTCGCCCAAAGCGCTTTTCAGCGCCGCGCCAAAGGCCAGCATACAGTCCTCGATCGTGTGGTGGGCGTCGATTTCCAGATCGCCTTCACACGACAGTTGCAGCGAGAAGCCGCCGTGCGTGGCGACCTGATCGAGCATGTGATCGAAGAAGCCGACCCCGGTGTGGATCTTCACCGGCTTCGGATTGTCGAGATCGACGATGGCCGAAATCTTCGTTTCCTTGGTGTCGCGCAGGGTTTCACCGCGCCGCGCCGGACGTCCGGCATCGGTCGAGACGCCCAGCGCATTGAGCAGGCGGTCATTGTACGGCTTGTCGCCGATGGCCATGATCAGGCCTTCATAGGCGTTCTTGGCCACGACGCCGAAGCGCTTGAGCGCGGTTTGCGTGCGGATCAGGTCCTTCGGCTTGATGAACAGGAACGGCCCGTCATTGAGGTGGCTTTGCAGGATCGACGGCGCGTCGGTCAGAGCCTCGCGCAAGCGGGCCTGTTCCGTGCGGATCAGATCGACGCGCGACTGCACGTTCAGGGCGCGCGACGGGGCCAGCGCGGCTTCGGCGGCCTTGATCGAGGGCGTCGGCAGGGGTGCGGGCTCGCAGAACCGACTCAGACCGTTGAGCGTCTTGGGCGACGAAATCAGCGCACCGACACGGGCACCCGACAGGCCGTAGAGGAACGACAGGCTTTTGAGCACCACGACGTTCGACTCGGATTTCGTCAGCTCGACGAGGCTCACCCCGTCGCAGGCGTCGAAATAGCTCTCGTCGATCACCAGCAGGGCCGGGAAAACCTCGACGGCCAACGTCCGCGCCGCGATCAGATCCCACACCTTGCCGTCGGGCATGTTGGGGTTGTCGATCAGGTACATGCCCGCGCCCTTGAGCGTCATCAGCGGCTTGGTCGCCTGTTTCAGTGACAAGCCGTAGGCGTCGGCGAGGCTTTGCAGGTGGTACTGGCGCTCGGAATAGCAGGGGTCGGTGAAGACGTTCTCGTAGCCGTTGACTTTGAGGCGGCGCATCAGGATCTCGGTCGCATGCGACGCGCCGCGCGTGACCATGAGCTGATAGGGCTCAACGCCGTAGATCTCGGCCATGCGCTCGCGCAGCGGCTCAAGCGACGGCGGCGAGGCTTCGAGGCCGGAGCCCTGAGCGTTCAGGGCGGTGAAAGGGGACGCGAACATGATTACACCTCGAACCTTTGGATCGATTGCGAAGGCCCCCACCACCCCGCCAGCAAGCTGGCGCGGTCCCCCTCCCCACAAGTGGGGAGGTATGAAGAGAGAGCACTCTTAATTTCATACTCCCCCGCTTGCGGGGGAGGTGGCGCAGAGCGCCGGAGGGGGGCCTTACTCACTCAGACCTCCAGCCTGAAGTCTGCCGCCAGCGCGTGGGCTTCGAGACCCTCCAGCCGGGCCAGACGGGCGGCGGCGGGCGCGATGGTGGCCGCGCCCTGACGGGTGGCGCGCTGAACGACGAAGCTGGTCAGGTACGACCGCACGGTGATGCCGTCCCACGCCCGCGCCGCGCCGTCGGTCGGCAGGACGTGGCTGGGGCCGGCGGCGTAATCGCCGAAGGTTTCCGCCGCATAGGTGCCCGCAAACACAGTGCCGGCGGCGGTCAGTTGCGGGATCAGGGCGTCGAGGTCTTCGACCTGCAAGGCGAGGTGTTCGGGGCCATAGAGATTGGCGACCTCGGCAGCGGTTTCCAGCGAGTCGACGATAAACAGGCGCGCCTGTTCCAGCGAGGCGCGGGCGATCGCGGCGCGCGGCAGGGTCGCCAGTTGCGCCTCCAGTTCGGCGGAAACCGTCTCGATCAGGTCGCGGTCGAGCGTCACCAGCACGACCTGCGCGTCGGCGTCGTGTTCGGCCTGACTGAGCAGGTCGGCGGCGATCAGCTTGGCATTGGCGGTCGCATCGGCGATAACCATCAGCTCGGACGGACCGGCGGGCATGTCGATGGCGATGCCCGACAGGCGTTCGGTAGCGTAGCGCTTGGCTTCGGCGACGTACTTGTTGCCCGGGCCGAACAGCTTGTCGGCGGCAGGGACATCCGGCAGCGCGCCGAGCGCCATGGCAGCTATGGCGTGCGCGCCGCCGACGCGCCAGATGGCGTCGAGACCGGCCGCGGCCCCGGCGGCGATCATCATCGGGTGCAGCGAGCCATCCTTGGCGGGCGGGGTGACGCAGACGCGGTTGGGGACGCCCGCAACGAGGGCTGGAACGGCGGTCATGATCAGGGTCGAAAACAGCGGCGCGGTGCCGCCGGGGACATACAGACCGGCCGTCGAAATCGGGCGGAAAACGCGTTGCAGGCTCAGGCCTTCGGCGGGCGCGATGATCGGGCCAGTGGTGGGCAGTTCGGCGGCGTGGAAGGCGCGGACGTGTTCGACCGCCAGTTCCATGGCTTCGAGGTCGTCGGCGGTGAGCAGGGCACGGGCTTCGTCGACCAGCGACGGGTTCAGTTCGACGCGCACCGGGGCGTGACCGTCCAGACGCACGGCCCAGTCGCTGACGGCGGTGAAGCCGCGCGATTCCACGTCGTCGAAGATCGTGCGCACGGTGTCGAGCACGCGCTCGTCGCGCCGGTTTTCCGGGCGGGCGAGGGCGGTTTTGCGTTCCGCTGCGCTGAGATCGTTCCAGATAAAGGTCTTCATCGGTGCGTTGTCCTTAAGGCCCCCACCACCACTCGCTTACGCTCGCGGTCCCCCTCCCCACGAGTGGGGAGGTATTTTTAAGTAATACTCCCCCCACTTGTGGGGGAGGTGGCGCGTAGCGCCGGAGGGGGGCCTTACTACTCTATTTCATCATCTTTTCGATCGGCAGGACCAGGATCGCCGAAGCGCCCGCCGCCTTGAGTTTGTCCAGCGTGTCCCAGAACACGTTTTCCTGACACACCGCGTGGACGGCGACCGCGTCTTCGCGGTGCGCCAGCGGCATGATGGTCGGGGAATCCGCGCCGGGGATCAGTTCGATGATCTCGTCCAGATGCTCGCGCGGGGCGTTCAGCATCACATACTTCGCCCCCGTCGAAGCCGTCACACCATCGAAGCGGCGCAGCAGCATGTCATAGACGTGTTCCAGATCGGCCGGCGGGGCGTGGGGGGCCTTGATCAGCACGGCTTCGGACGCCAGCACCAGATCGACGGCCTTCATGCCATTGGCTTCCAGCGTCGCACCGGTCGAGACCAGATCACAGATGGCGTGAGCGATCTTCATGCGGGGCGCGACCTCGACGGCGCCGCGCATCTCGACGATGGTCACGGTGATGCCCTTGTCGGCCAGCCACTTGCCCAGAATGTTCGGATAGGAGGTCGCCAGACGCTTGCCTTCGAGGCTTTGCGGCCCCTGATAGTCGAAGGCTTCCGGCACGGCGATCTTCAGCGTACATTTGCCGAAGCCGAGGCGCATGACGATGCGCTCTTCGAGGTCGTCATCCGGGAAGTGTTCGGCCAGCACGTTGTAACCGACGATGCCCAGTTCCGCCACGCCGTCGGCGACGAAGGTCGGGATGTCGTCGTCGCGCACGCGCAGCAGGTCGATGGGCTGGTTTTCGACGCGATAGAGCAGTTCGTTGGCGCCCTTCATGACGCGCAGGCCCGCGCCGGAGATCAGCTCCAGCGAGCGGTCGGCCAGACGGCCCGATTTCTGAACGGCAATGCGGAGGCGGGTGGACATAGTCGTACTTTCTTATTGGCTTTTGAGGCGATCGATCACCAGCCGGTAACCCTTATGCGGCATGTCGCGCAGGAAACGCGCCACGCGGGTCACCGTGGTGGTCGAGGCCCCGGTCTTTTCGGAGATGTCGCGGTAGGACAACTGGTTTTCCGCCAGCAGCCGTGCCACCTTGAACCGTTCGGCAAAGGCCCTCAGTTCCGATGGGGTACACAGGTCGTCGAGAAAGGCGCGCATCTCTTCCGCCGTTTCCAGCGTCAGCAGGGCTTTCACCAGTTCGGCCTCGTCGGCGGCGTATCTCTCGGGCGATGTGTCGGTCATGAGGGTCTGTTTTAATGTGTTAGCGCGCTAATACAGCGGCACGGAAGGGAAGGCAAGAGGTTTCGACGAATTTCTTAAGCCGTTACCCTCTTGCCGTAATGCATAGGGCAGAGCAAGTTCCGTCTGCGCAGGGGGAAGCAGGATGCCGAAGAAAACGATGGTTCTGGGGGCGGAATACGATCCGGTGTTACAGGCACGGATCAGGCAGGCACTCAAGGCACTTAAGGCAAGGCGTATCGGGCTCTGGTCAGGTCTGGCCGGATCGCAGGATATCGCGAACAGCACCTATACCGTGAAGGGGCAGAAACTCACCTTCGAGAGCGAAACCTATATAGGCATAACCGTGACCGGCGAAGCGCAGGCCGTCGATCTGTTTCTCTCCAGCATGGGCGTTTGGGCAGACAGCCAGAATATAACAGAACCCTTGGCACCCAAGCCCGTATGGGATCAAAAACGTCGAATTCCGGGGGGGCGCGGTGCGTGGTTTTTGATCAAATTCGCCCCGTTGCCCTATATCTATCCGGCGAGTTGGCAGGGCCTGTTATTGCTCGTGGCGGAACTTATTTGTCTTGTCGGCGGATTGGAATATGGCGAGACACTATCCGAACGCGGCGATCAACTCGGGCTATATGTGAGCATGGGTAGTGTCGCCGTGTTTGCCGTGCTGTTTGTCACAGGCCTTTTAAAGACCCGGCGGGGCTAGTGCTAAAACACCTGCTCGGCGTCGGCGGGCACGGCGCTTTTCGATGCCGTCGGGGTCGTGCGGGCATGGTCCCGGTATTGCTGGGCCGCGAGGACGAAGCGGTGTTCGTTTTCCGGTGCTGCAAAGGCACGCTTGGGCACGATCAGCGCGCTGTTGGGGCGGGTGAATATCAGCAACGTGCGCGCGGTTTCTTTCACGTCGTGAACTTCGGTCCATTCGGTGGTTTTTACCGCGCCATTCTGATGTTTGGTGAAGCCGGTTTCATCCAGACTGACAGATTGCTCCGGCGGCGCGGCTTTCAGCAGATGGCTGACGATCTGGAGGCCGCCAATCAACAAAGGTTGAAGGAAAAAGCTGATCAGGGCGGCCCAAAAGGCAGCGGCTAAAAGATAAAAGACGCCGATCAGGACAGGGTCGGATGGATAGGTCTCTGGCATGACGCTTCGGCCTGCCGCGAAAATGATGATCAGCACGACAAAGACTACACCAAACCGGATCAGGCTAATGCGGTTGAAACGGTTACGTTGAGCCCATACGCCGCAGAAGCTGGCGATATCACCGGCTTTAAGGCGGTAAGGTTCGGTGCTGAGGTGTGTTTCGGTCATGCCGCGAATTGCAAGGACACGTGGCCCTTTGTCAAGCCGCGAAGCGCGCCTTGGCCGCCAGCCCCAGACCCGAGGCCACCGACGAGAAACGGTCGCCGTAATTGACCTGCGCCTCAGGGAAGGCGGCGCGCATGGCGGCTTCGAACCCCGGCATGGCGGTCGAGCCCCCCGTCATGAACAGGGTATGGATGTCGGAGCCTTTAAGCCCGGCCTGCGCCACGGTATCGCCCGCCGTGATGACGATCTTTTCGACGTCGCTGCCGGTCGCCTGCATCAGGGTATCGCGGTGGATTTCCGACACCCAGCCTTTTTCGATGTCGGTATAGTCGACCGAGGTCAGGTCGTGTTCGGACAGGGCGATCTTGGCGGCTTCGATGCGGTTGGCGACGCTGTGGCCCTTGCGTTCCTCGACCACGGTGATCAGGCGCTGGGTCAGGTCGCGGCGTTCGGCCAGATAGTGCAGTTCGCGGATGCCCAGCATCGCCTTCTGCGTATAGAGAAAGTTGATCAGGTGCCAGGTCGAAAGCTGATGGTAGTTGAGCAGCGGCATGTCGAGCCCGCTTTTCAGCTTCGACTGATAGCCCATATCGACCATCGCCGTATTGAGGCTTAAGCTACGGTCGAAGTCGGTGCCGCCGATATGGACCCCGGCATTGGCCAGAATCTCGGACGTGGTCGGGCTCAGGCGCAGGACGGAAAAGTCCGACGTACCGCCGCCGATATCGACGACCAGCACGGTTTCTTCGCGGTTGAGCGTACTGGCATAGTCGCGGGCGGCGGCCAGCGGTTCGTATTCGAAGCTGATGTTCTTGAAGCCCTGGGCTTCGGCGATGCCGCGCAGTTCGGCTTCGGCGCGGTTGTCGGCCTCGATATCGTCGTCGACGAAGTGGACGGGACGGCCCAGCACCACGTCTTCGAGCGGCTCGCCGATATGGGCTTCGGCGGCGCGTTTGAGGTGCGCGATATAGTTGCCGATGATCTCGCGGAAGTCCTTGCGCTTGCTGCCGATCTGCGTGGTTTCCCCGATCAGGCGGCTGCCCAGCACCGATTTCAACGCCCGCATCAACCGGCCTTCGTAGCCGTCGAGATATTCGGCGATGGCTTCGCGGCCAAAGGTCAGGCGCTCGGTCTCGGTATTGAAAAACAGCGCCGACGGCAGGGTCACCGAGGCGCCTTCGATCGGCACCAGATGCAGGTCGTCGCCGCGCCCGACGCAGACGGCGGAGTTGGAGGTGCCGAAATCGATACCGCAATAGGGACGGGGAGACATGACTTTACCGCGATGCACACAAAAAAGGATCGCGGCGTTTACACGGGAATGACGGAGATGGCTATGGGTTTCTTCTACCTCCCCGGCGTGCCAGGGAGGTAGAAGAGGGGCTTGTGTCGCGTAGGACAGAGGCTCATACTCTTAGACGTTGCGAACATCAGCAGAGGGCGGGATGAACGGACGCACACCCCTATGGCAAACGCGCGAGGCGTCGGTATTCGGCGATCCCTGGTTTGTCTTTAAATTTGGGCCGTTGGGGTATTGGGTGCCTGTGAAATGGCAGGGCTATCTCGTCCTTCTGGTTCAGATTGGTATTTTCATTCTGTTGAATCAAAATCCCCTGTTCAAACACCTGCTGGCCCCGTGGGATGGATATCTCAGGGGCGGTATCGTGGGCGTGTTTTTGGTCCTGATTGCCTTGTCGCTGCTCAAGACGCGCTGGCGTTAAACTCCCTCCTTCCTACGTAGTGGGGAGGTGGCGCGCCGAAGGCGTGACGGAGGGGTATAGCGCCATAGTTAACCCAAAGCGCGGCGGTCGGATATTCGGTGTCGGACCCCTCCGTCATTCTCGCTAAAGCTCGAATGCCACCTCCCCACTGCGTAGGGAGGAGGGAGTCATATCTTGATCGGCACGTCGGGCAGCTCCTTGAGGGTGATGGCGTCCGGCGGAAAGTGCGCGTTCTTCACTCCCAGAACGTAATGTCCTTAACCGTGCAATCGGACTTCCTGATTTTGACGATGGGGCCGCCGCCCATCGCATCTTCCGGCAAGAGGTAAAACACCTCAACAATCGTCAGGCGATTTTTGTGCGCCATGGTCCGGGCATCCAAAGGATAGTTAGGGCTGTGCTTGATAATTTCGGCTCTGGCGATTGCGTAATAATCGCACTTCGGGCTGCTCTCGGTATTTCCGGCATGAGCGCAGGATGCCAATCCTACCGAGCCGCACATAAGCATAAGCCATTTCAGAGTGCGGTTCATTCAGGTGAGGCCTTAAATTTCGATTAGCACATCGGGCAGTTCGTTGAGATTGACCGCATCCGGCGGGAAGTGCGCGCTTAAGGTCGTGCCGCACTTGGCCACGGCTTCTTCGAAACCAGTGGTCAGGTCGTTGGTCTTGATGTGCTCGATCAGCACGGCGACCGTCTCGTTCCACACGCTCTTGTCGACGCGCGAATAAATGCCTTCGTCGGCGATGACGTCAACGAAGTGTTCCTCCAGCGCGCAGAAGATCATGACCCCAGTGCGTCCGGCGGTCAGGTGCAGACCGCGGGCCAGAAACTGCTCCATCGCCTTCTTGTGCGCACGGCGGCGGGTGATGAATCGCGGCGTCAGCCACAGTTTCACCTTGGGCAGCGACACCACGAGATATACCGCTGCGAACAGAATAAGCTGCATCAGGGCATAGAAGATAATCGCTTCGGCCGCCATCAATTCACCCGTGACATTAGGTGCATTCCACCCGGCGACGGCGCTCAGGACCGGTCCCAGCCAGTCGTGCGGCCATACGCCCAGCCCCAGCAAAATGAGCGGCAGGATAAAGGCTGTACCCGCCGCCCACATCAGCGGCGTTTCGGGATAGTCGAGAGCGCGTTTCTTGATAACGCAGGTGATCTCGCCGGAGGTATGTTCTTCGGCGCGGGCGATGGCGGCATTGATGCGCGCGTGGTCGATGTTCAAGGCCATGTGCTTACCAACTTCCTGAAGAGCCGCCGCCGCCGAAGCCGCCACCACCGCCACTGAATCCACCGCCGCCGAAACCGCCGCCGCCTCCGCCGCTCCAGCCACCGCCACCGCCGCCCCGGAACAGGGCGTCGAGGAGGATGAACGGCAGCCAACCGCGGGCGAACAGTATGATGAACAGGATGACGATGATCACGACCCAGGCCGGAATGCGCTGTTGCTTGCCATGCTGCGCCGGTTCGGCGGCCGCCTGTGCCTTCTGGATCGCCGTGCCGCGATCCTGCGCCAGTTGCGCGATGATCAGGTCAGTGCCGCTGACAATACCAGCTTGATAGTCGCCGTCGCGGAACGACGGCAGAATACCGTTCTGGATGATCAGCGAGCTATAGGCGTCGGTCAGGACCGGTTCGAGGCCGTAGCCGACCTCGATGCGCACCTTGCGCTCATTCGGCGCGACGATGAGGATGACGCCATTGTTTTTGAACTGACCTAAGGCTTCTGAGCCTGATGTGGCCGAGGCCTGTGCCGTCTTCTGACCGATACCCCAGTGGCGCCCCAACTGATAGCCGTAGTCGGCGATCTCGTAATCATTCAGGCTGTTGAGCGTGACGACGACGACCTGATCGGTGGTGGCGTCCTCAAGCGCTTTGAGCTTGGCCGTAAGGGCGGCCTCGACCTCGGGCGTCAGCAGATTGGCCTGATCGATGACGCGTCCGGTCAAGGCGGGGAACTGCGGCTCGGCTGCGTGCGATACCGACAGGAACGCGATCAGAAGCGTAGCGACCATAAGGCCGAAAAGGCCCGCTTTGGACCACAGCGAACGCTCTGGCGATGGGACGGCCCTCATATTCACAGCCGTGTCTCCTTATAGTCGCGCGCCATGGCGTGATTTTCCCTGAGGGTTTCGATAATGGCATTGCTGCCGGAGAGAATACCGTTTTCGTACTGGTTTTGCTGGAAAAGAGGAAGCACATCCACTTGCAGTATGGCGTCGGCCTTTTCATTGCTGATGATCTTTTCGAGCCCCCGACCGACCTCGATACGCACTCTTTTCTCTTGGGGTGCCACAAGCAGAATGACGCCGTTGTCCTTGTGCAAATGACCGTAGGCATCGCGAACCTTGCCGGATTGTCCGATGCCCCAGCGATTGGCCAGGGCGAGGCTAAAATCCGCGATATCTTGTTCGTTGAGGCTGTTGACGGTCACTACGACGACCTGATCGCTGGTTTCCGTTTCAAGCGCTTTCAGTTTCTGGTCGAGCCCCTTTTCCGCCTGTGGCGACAACAAACCGGCCTCGTCCACGACCCGCCCCGTCAATTTTGGGAAAGTGGCTGGCGATGCACTGCACGCCCACAGGGCCAGACAGGATAATAGCAAAACCGCCCATGCGGCCCTGATCTTCAGAATGGGAAGAGACAGGGACATGGGCGGTCTTTTCAGTTGATATTACTGCGAAGCAGCGGTGTCAGATTTGGTGTCGCTTTGGGGGGCGACGCCCGAAAAATCGACCTTGGGGGCCTGATCAGAACCCGGCGCGGCCTTGAAATATTCCATCGGCTTGGAACCCGAATGGATGGTTCCGGCCAGGATATTCTGCGGGAACGAGCGCAGGGTGGTGTTATAGGTCTGGGCCGAGGCGTTATAGTCCTTGCGCGCGATGGCGATGCGGTTTTCCGTGCCTTCGAGCTGCGATTGCAAGGTGATGAAGCCCTGCTGGCTCTTGAGCTCAGGATATTTTTCGACCACGACCATCAGGCGGCCCAGCGCCGAGGACATGCCGTCCTGCGCCTGCTGGAACTGCTGGAACTTGGCCGGATCGCTGATGGTGGAGGCATCGACATTGACGCTGGTCGCCTTGGCGCGCGCCTCGACGACTTCGGTCAGCGTGCCGCGTTCGGCGATCGCCGCGCCCTGAACCGTGGCGACCAGATTACCGACCAGATCGCTGCGGCGCTGATACTGGTTCTGGACCTCGGACCACGAGGCCTTGGCGGCTTCTTCCTGGGTCGGGATGCGGTTGACGTCGCAGGCGACCAGAGACAGGGCCACGCCGGCAACGGCCAGCAGACCGGTAATACGCTTAAGGTTCATCGCAATGAAGCTCCCTCGAATGGGTGCGCCGTCGCCTGCCATCAGGCGCTTCAGGGCTGCACACAGACCCTATACATAGGATAAAATCCGCCTGTGCAAAAGAGGCGATGAGGATTACTTATTCGACAGAATGGGAATTGTACCGGATGAACGTCGCGGCTGAGACACGCAAACGATTTCTGAGCTTGGGGCGGTCGCTGACGCGCTGGCCTGACCTGCGGGCGTGGGCGCTATGTGGGCTGATCGGGATCGGCGTGGCCGCCACAGTGTCAGTGGCCGGTTTCGTCTCAGGCATCCTGAAATGGCAGCCTGTGGCTGGTAACTTGCCTCTGTTGTTTCTGAGCGTGTTAATGGTTCCGGCCTTCACGGAGGAACTGTTTTTTCGCGGTCTGCTGGTGCCGGATCGCGATGAGACGCAACGCCCCATGATCGTCATAGCTGGCGGACTGGTGATGTTCGTGCTGTGGCATATCGCCGAAGCGAAACTGTTTCTTCCGGGCGCGACCCTGTTTCTCAAGCCCGCCTTTTTACTATGTGCGGGCCTGATCGGACTGGGGTGCGCGCTATTGCGATATTGTACAGGCTCACTGTGGCCCGCCGTGGTGTTCCACGCCGGGCTGGTCTGGGCATGGAAAGCCTATCTGGGCGGGCCGTCTCTGGCCGACCTGATGGGTTAGGCCACCGTTTCGACCAGCGACTTCTGCATCACGTAATTGGTCAGGTCGTAGCCGCCGACGCGGGTCGGCACCTCCTTGTCGAAGCTGAAACCCGATTTCAGCGAAAATCCCATGCCGTGGTCATGGTCCTTCGGCACGATCAGCGACAGGGTGCGGGCGTCGTCGAAATGGTCGAGCGCGGACTGCATCATCGCCTTGCCGATCCCGGCGCCGCGATAGTCCGCCAGAACATAGACCTTGTATATGCTGACGTGACGCTGTTCGGCACTGGCCGACAGGAAGCCGACCGGCTTGCCATGCACCTCGGCCAACCAGTAGACGTGGCCGCGCGTCTCCATGTCTTCTTCGAGGGTGTCGAGGTCGAACAGGTCGCTGAGGATGGCGTCCATCTGCACCGGCGACACGACGCTGCGGTACAGACGCGGCCAGATGAGCATGGCCAGTTCGCGCACGATCGGCAGTTCATCGACGCTGATGCGGCGGATTTTCGCGGTATGGGACATGGCGGACCTCCGGGTTGGGGCAAGTAGCGGCATGGTCGATCCGGAGCGCCATTCTGACGTCTTCCAGGGCATTTCCTCAGGGGCCATCGGGACATGGCCTGTTAATAAGTTGCCACAGAAATCACGAAAGTCGATCTTTTATTTCAACCCTTGTCACTTTTCGTGAGCGACTGCCTCAGGTCCAGATTCATGATGTAGTCTTCGAAACGGTACGGTCCCATCTGCACGGGCACCTTGGCTTCGACAGTGAATCCGCGCGATTGATAAAAGGCAATGGCCGGGGCGTTGAGCGAATAGACATAGAGCGAGAGGGTTTTCGCGCCGGTGAAATGCGTACGCACGGTTTGCATCAGGGCCTTGCCGAGACCGCGTCCGCGCATGCTGTCGAGCGTGTAGAGCTTCTTCAGCCACAATCGGTCGCCGTCGGTAAAACCGGACACGTACCCGGCGTCCTCGCCATCGACCTGCGCCAGCCAATAGACGTGGCCGCGCTGCTCGACATCGGCGCGCAGGGTGTCGGGCGCGTAGATTTCAGCGACCATGTGCGGGATGCGGTCGGCGTCGATGATCCCGGCAAAGCATTCCGGCCAGATGCGTTCGGCCAGGGCGGTCACACGGGGCAGGTCGGCGGTGTCGATGCGGGTAATGGTGAAGGTCATGCCGGTCTTATAGCCAAAAAAAGACGCCTAAGGCCAGGGGGAGGGCCTTAAGCGTCTGGTCTTCAGCCGAACCGTTCAGGGGGGGACGTCAGCCCGGCTGGTAAGGTGTATGTAGGGGCTCGTTTTCGGATTTCCAGATCACCGGCTGTGAAAACGACGCATCGAGCGGTGCGACAGGCTGACGCAGGTTCGAGAAGTGGAAATCGGACGGTCGCACCTCATTCCACGACACCTTGCCGTCGGCCGCGCCTTCGATGCGGATGCCGACGGCCTTGGCGACCTCGGTGCGCAGACCCGGCAAGCGGGCGCGTTCGGCAAGCGTGAAACCGTCGCTGAGATAGTTCAGTTCCTTCGGCCATTCGTCCGCCTTGCCGTCGCGCAGGATGATACCGAAATGTTTCCACACATAGGCGCGCGGCAGGTCCTTCGGCAGGCCGCCGCCGGTCTCGTAAAGTTCGCCCATCATGAAGAAGGCGTCCGGCATGCCCTGACCGGCCAGACCGGAAAGAATTTTGGTGCAGCCGGGGATATCCTGTTTCAGGCCCTGACCGCGGCAGGCCATGCCGGCCATGCGCACCAGCGACTGAGCGTGCTTCTGCTTGACGGCGATGGCATAGTGCTGGAGCGCGGCGATGTAATCGATCGTCGTGCCGCGGCCCAGTTCGTGCATCATCCCGGCATAGAAATGGCCCCATACGCTGCCGTTTTCGGCGGCTTTTTCGGCCCATTGGAACGCCTTGGTGTAGTCTGTGATACCCAGATTGCCGAAGTAGTAATAGGCGGCCAGCGACTGCTGCGCGCGAATGTCACCCAGGGTCGCTGCCGCTTCCATCAGGACCAGACCCTTGGCGATATCCTTTTCCACGCCGATCCCGTCGATATAGCTGCGCCCCAACAGCATGATCGACTGCGGATCCTTGAGGTCGGCGCCCTTGCGGAACCATTTGACGGCCTCGACCGGGTCTTTGGTCACGGCCTCGCCTTCGCGATAGGCGATGCCGATGTCGGAATAGGCGCGCACGACGCCGCGTTCGGCGGCCAGCTTGTACAGGGCCATAGCGCGGCCGAAGTCCACCGGCGTGCCCTGACCCAGCGCATACATGATGGCGGCCGTATAGGTGGCCAGACCATGACCCTGATCGGCGGCGCTCTGGAACCAGCGCAGCGCCGTGAAATAGTCCTGAATCGGGCTCTCATACATATAGCTGAGGCCGAGTTGATACTGGGCGTCGGCATCGCCCTTGAAGGCGCCCTGCTGAATCTCATCGAAGGATTTCTTCGCCCAGTCGACACTGGCGGTTTTGGCGGCAGGCTTCGGCGCCTCGGCAGCGTAAGCCCCCGCCGGCACGGCAAGCGACAAGGCCAGAATGCCAAGGCCGGTTATAAGATTGCGCATGATGTCCCCCCAAAACGACCCCACCTGTCGTCTGGCGCAGCTAAACGCGCTCACCGGGCGGAGTCAAGCAAAGGCGATATAAAGGGGAATTCGTGAGGTATCGCAGGCCTCACGGGCAATCGTATCAAATTTAACGAGATTTTTTCGCAATTATGCGGCTTGTCTTGCGGATTTGCGGGATATATTCTCAATTCCATGGTCAATTCCGATAAATTTTCCGATCTCGATTCCTTCGACCGCGAACTGATCAAGGTTCTGCGCAACGATGCCCGTGCGACGGCGGCGGAACTGGGGGAAAAGGTCGGCCTCAGCCCCTCGGCCGCGCACCGTCGTGTCAAGCTGCTGGAGCAGCGCGGGATCATCGCCGGCTATCGAGCGGTCATCGCCGAAAGCGTGCAGGGCAAGCAGGGCATGGTCTTCGTACATGTCACGCTTCAGGACCAGCGGCGCGAGACCTTCGAGAAGTTCGAAAAGGCGGTGGTGCAGATCGCCGCGATCGAGGAATGCCACCTGATGTCGGGGGAGGCCGATTACCTGCTCAAGATCGTCCTGCGCGAAAGCCTGTCGTACGAGGACGTCCACCGCGACGTGCTGTCGTCCATGCCGGGGGTGTCGAAACTGGTGTCGCAGTTTTCGATCCGCACCGTGAAGATGGGTTAAATCCCCACAATAAACGCGATTTCTTCCAGATTGCTGTCTTCGTGTACCGGGTCGTTGAGGTTCATCGTCAGGCCGACGCCGATCAGGGCGCAGGCGGCCAAAGCCGCGGCCTTATAGGTCAGGCCGTAGCGCCAGTCGGTCAGGGACAGCATGAGTTCTTCGCGCCAGATATCGAGCATCGCAGGACGCACGCTTCGGGCGGTGGCGCGGGCCACGATCCGCTCGCTCAGACCCGTTGACGGCGCGGGGGCGGTCCAGACTTTCAGCTTGTTGACGAATTCATCCATGATCGGACCCTAACACAGTTTTCAGGCTTTTGCGCGCCCTGACCAGCAGGGATTCCAGCGCTTTTACATTCAGTTTCAGGCTTTGCGCCGCCTCGGCATTGCTGAAGCCCTCGAAATAACACAGGACCACGGCCATCCGCTGATTGGGCGGCAAGGTGGCCACGGCATCGCGCACGGCCTGCGCCTTTTGCCGGGTTTCCATCGCCGTATGGGCATCGGGGCTGTCGTCGCTCAGGCGTTCTGTCCAGTCCTCGATCGGCTGGCTGACCGGTTTTGCCCGTCGCAACCGGTCGAGACAAGTGCGCGTGACGATGGTGTAGAGCCAGGTCGAAAAGGCCGATTTTGCCGGATCGAAGCGTTTGGCGTGGGTCCACACCTTGGTGAAGGCTGCCTGAACCGCATCTTCGGCGTCTTCGCGGTTGAGCAGCACCCGATAGGCAACGGCATGGGCTTTGGGCATATGCAGGTCAACGAGGTGACGGAAGGCCGCGGTATCGCCCGCCGCCATGCGTCTGACCAGGTCGTTGTCTGCGGTGCGTTCCAGCATCGCGCCGTTATTGAGGCTTTGGCGGGTTTTTATCGGGACCCTTGTGAACTTCGGCGCGGATTTCTTCGCGCGACAGCTTGCCGTCCTTATTGGCGTCCAGCTTGTCGAAGCGCTCGTCGGCCTGACGGCGGAATTCGTCGCGCGACACCACGCCATCGCGGTTGGCATCGAGCTTCTCGAAAAAGCGTTGCTCGAACCGTTCGCGCAGGGCTTCGGGCGGTCGGTCTTTTTTCTGCCACGGGCCATCCGGCGTTTGTGTCGGGACGGGGTTTTGTTTCTGAGCCACAGCGGGGGCCGCCGCAACCAGCAGACCCGCGACGATCAGGGTAGTCCTGACAAAAGCAGGGGACATGAGGTATTCCTTAGGGAAGATAAGGGGGAAGGCGGTTGGGAACGCCAGCCTTCCGGTATAGGGTTTAGTTGGTCTTCGGCTTTTGCTCGCCGCCCTGACCGCCCTGGCCGCGCTGACCGCCGCCTTGAGCCATGCGGGCCTTGAAGGCCGCGACCATTTCGTCCTTCGACACCTTGCCGTCCTTGTCGGCGTCCATCTCGTCGAACATTTCCGGGCGACGGCCCTTATATTCGTCTTTCGTGATGAAGCCGTCCTTGTTGGCGTCCTGCTGGGCGAAGCGCTCTTCGGGGGTCATGCGCGGGCCTTGACCGCCACCTTGACCCATGCCGCCGCCGGGCGGCGGGGGCGGAGCGTCTTGCGCAAGGGCAGCGACCGGCGCGATGAGCAGCAGCGCCGAAGCGATAAGCAATTTTTTCATGAGAGATTCCTGGCAAGGAGTCCTGAGAGGGGATTCCGTGGGTGTTTCCAAAGTGAACGCCCGTCGCCTCAGGCAACGGTATCACTTGTACGCGCGCGCCATCGATTAACCTGCGGCAGGAACTATTTTTTCTTATACCTTGATGTTCAGGAGACGCCCGGTCATTTCGTCGCTGGTTTTCAGTACCTGAAGGCTGGCCTCGAAGGCGGTGCGCGCGTCTTTCTGCTCGACAAAGGCGCTGACCACGTCGCGGGCGCCGGACGTCGTCGCGGTCTCGCTGACGGATCTGACGGCGGCCTTGTCGAACCGCTGAGCGGCGTTGAGGGCGCCCATCGCGGCGGTGTTGAAAGCAATCATGGTACGCGATCCACTGAGTCGGCCGAGAGGGCCGGTCTGTGGATAATGCGCGCGAAAGCTTAAAAGCGTGCGTAAAGAGAGGGTTAAGGGAGGTTAACTCTAAATCATACCTCTCCGGCGTGCCGGGAAGGGGGACCGCACGACGCGCGAAGCGCTAGATGCGGTGGTGGGGTTCTTACTTTCTTAAAGCGGCGGTCGCGGAAAGTCAGAAAAACACCCCACCTTCCGGCCTTCGGCCTCCCTCCTCCCCGCACAAGTGCAGGGAGGTATAAGCGTTACGAACGCAATGTCGCCCCAGCCTTATTCGCGGCAGCGACGATCTTTTGCGACACGGCGTCAATTTCCGGCTCGGTCAGGGTCTTGTCCGTCGGTTGCAGGGTCACTTCGATGGCCAGAGACACCTGACCCTCCGGCACGCCCTGACCGCGATAGACGTCGAACACGCGGGCGTCGGTGATCAACGCCTTGTCCGCACCCTTAATCGCCTTGACCAGATCGCCCGACACGGCATTGGCGTCCATAAGGAAGGCGAAGTCGCGCGTCAGCGGCATCAGGTTCGACAGGCTCAACGCGCCCTTTGACTTGCCGCTTTTTGCCTTCGGCGAGGGCAGGAGGTCGAGGCGCACCTCGAACGCGGCATAAGCGCCATCCAGGTCCAGCGCCTTGAGCACCGACGGATGCAGTTCACCGAACTCGGCCAGAACCTGCTTAGGGCCCAGTTGCAGGCGTGCCGAACGACCCGGATGCCAGTGCGCACTGTTCGACCCCTGCACCAGTTGCAAGGACGCCACCGGCACGTTCAATTCTTCCAACAAACGCAGCAGGTCGGATTTCAGGCCGAACAGGGCGTCTTCGCCCGTTGAACCCCAGTGACGCGCCTTGTCGGGTGCGCGGAGCGCCGTGATGACCGTTTTCTGGTCGTTGGGTTCAAGCCCCTGATAGACCGGGCCGATTTCGAACAGGTACGACCCGGCAAAGCCTTTGGCCGCGTTGCGACCGGCGGCTTCAAGCAGGTTCGGCAAGGCCGACGGGCGCATGCAGTTCAGTTCCGAGGCGATCGGATTGGCCAGCAGCAGTTTATCGTCGCCACCGCCGAACAGCCTGGCCCAGTCCTGCCGCATGAACGACCAGGTCACGGCCTCGGAGTAACCGAAGGCGGCCAGCGCGCGGCGGGCAACGCGGGCCCTGGCCTGCGACGCGGTGAGGACGCCGCCGTTTTTGGGGGCTACGACCGGCAGCGGTGTCGAAGGGATGTGGTTGAAGCCGTAGATACGGGCGATTTCCTCGACCAGATCGGCCTTGCCTTCGACGTCGCGGCGGAACGACGGTACCGAGACATTGATAAACTGCTCGTAATAGCTGTCGGCGTTGAGATAGGTCTCTTCGGCCGCCGTGTGGTCTTTGATGCCGAAGCCGAGTCTGGTCAGTATGTCCTTGATCTCGTCCTGCGAGATTTTCAGGCCGGTCAGTTTCTCGACGTGATTCAACTTGAAGATGATATCCGGTCGGCCTTTCGGCGCTTCGCCCGCGACCACGATCTCCGACGGCTCGCCGCCGCACAGATCGAGGATCAGTTGCGTCGCCAGTTCAAGGCCGGGGACGACGAATTCCGGATCGACGCCGCGCGCGAAGCGGTATTGCGCGTCTGACGTGATGGTCGTGGTGCGGCCCGTCTGCGCTGTGCGGATCGGGTCGAACCATGCCGATTCAAGGAACACGTCCACGGTGTCGACGTCGACGCCGGTGGACTCGCCGCCCATGACGCCGCCGAGGCCGATAGGGCGCTCGCCATTGGCGTCGGCGATGACGCACATGTCGGGCGTCAGGCTGTAGGTCTTGCCATCGAGCGCGATCAGTTGTTCGTGCGCATGGGCGTGTTCGCCCTCTGCCTGCGCGTTGTCGTGGCCGAGGCGGGCTTCGATGACGGTGCCGACCAGCTTCGCCACATCATAGACGTGCAGCGGGCGGGCGCGGTCGAACGACATATAGTTGGTGATGTCGACCAGTGCCGAAATCGGCTTGAGGCCGATCGAGGTCAGCTTGTCCTGCAACCACTTGGGCGACGGGCCGTTTTTCACACCGCGAATGACGCGACCGGAGAACAGCGGGCAGGCATCGCCATCGACCTTGACGGTGATCGGGCAAGGGAAGGTGCCTGCGACCGGTGCGATGGCTTTCTCAGTGAACGCGCCAAGGCCTGTGGCGGCGAGGTCGCGGGCGATGCCGTGGACGCCCAGCCAGTCGGGACGGTTGGGGGTGACTTCGAAGTCGATGACGGGCTCGGTGCCGAAGACCTCGGTGACCGGCGTGCCGACGGCGAGGTCGTCGGAGAGCTCCATGATGCCGTCGGAGTCGCTGTCGAGTTCCAGCTCGGCGGCGGAACACATCATGCCGTTCGACACGACGCCGCGCACGGGCTTTTCGACCAGCGTCACACCGAGGCCGGGCACATAGGCACCGATGGGGGCATAGACAGTGGTCAGACCGGCGCGGGCATTGGGCGCGCCGCAGACGATTTCCTTGCGCCCGTCGACGGTGTCGACCTGAAGCACCTGAAGCTTGTCGGCATTGGGGTGGCGCGCGGCCTCAACGACCTTGGCGACGGTGAAGGGTTTCAGCTTCGCCGAGGGATCGGTGACGTCTTCGACCTCAAGGCCTGCGGCGGTCATGGCGGCAGCCACCGCATGGATGTCGGCGGCGGTGTCGAGGTGATCTTTGAGCCAGCTCAGGGAGAATTTCATGGCGTTTTCTTCGAAATACTCCCCCGCCACGCGGGGGAGGTGGATTTTGCGAAGTAAAAGACGGTGGGGGGCCTTTGCAAGAGCGTAAAGGCCCCCCTCTGTCACTTCGTGACATCTCCCCCGTAGCACGGGGGAGTATGAATTAGCTTAGGCCAGAAGCCGGGTTCGGGGCGTTGAAGCCGCTAAACCCGTAGTGCGAGAGCCAGCGCGTATCGGCGGCGAACATGTCGCGCAGGTCCGGCACGCCGTATTTCAGCATGGCGAGGCGATCGACGCCCATGCCCCAGGCAAAGCCCTGATATTCTTCGGGATCGAGGCCGCAGGCTTTGAGCACGTTCGGGTGGACCATGCCGCAGCCGAGCACTTCGAGCCACGAGTCGCCGGAGCCCACCTTGAGCTCGCCCTTTTCCCACGAACAGCGCACGTCCAGCTCGGCGGAGGGCTCGGTGAAGGGGAAGTGGTGCGGGCGGAACTGCGTCGTGACGTCGTTCGTCTCGAAGAAGCGCGAGATAAAGGTTTCCAGCACCCACTTCAGGTGGCCCATATGGGCACCCTTGTCGATGACGAGTCCTTCGATCTGATGGAACATCGGCGTGTGGGTCTGGTCCGAGTCGCAGCGGAAGACGCGGCCCGGTACGATCAGGCGGAACGGCGGGGTGCCCGAAATCATGGTGCGGATCTGGACCGGCGAGGTGTGGGTGCGCAGCAGCTTGCGCACGCCCTGTTCGTCAGGATTAAAGAAGAAGGTGTCGTGCATTTCGCGCGCCGGGTGCTTCTCGGGGAAGTTCAGGGCGGTGAAGTTGTGGAAATCGTCTTCGATATCCGGGCCTTCGGCGACCTCGAAGCCCATCTCGGCGAAGATGGCGACCATCTCGTCCATGACCTGCATGGTCGGGTGAACGCCGCCTTTGGGACGCGGGGCCGAGGGCAGGGAGAGGTCGATGCGCTCGGATTGCAGGCGCTTGGCCAGATGCTCGGCTTCCAGTACGTCCTTGCGGGCGTCGAGCGTCGCCTGAACGCTGTCGCGGACGGCGTTGATGGCCGCGCCGGTCGCCTTGCGCTCTTCGGGCGGCAGGGTGCCCAGCGTTTTCAGCAGGCCGGAAATGCGCCCGGTCTTGCCCAGCGCCGACACGCGCACGGCGTCGAGCGCCGCAAGGTCTTGCGCGGTCAGGATTTCGGCTTCGATTTCGGCAGCCAGGTCGGAATAGTTGCTCATCACGGATCACTTTTAACTTTGGTCGCGCCTGTTTAGTGCGCAATCGCCGTCGAGTGAAGCGTTTTCTATCTCCGCTATGCGTCAGAGAAGAGAGATAAACGAAAAACCCCGCGCTATTGCCAGCGCGGGGTTTTCTTATCGTCAGTCGCTTAAAAACTTAAGCGGCGACCGGAGCGGCGTCGAGCGCGGCGCGGACCTGATCGGCAATGGCCTTGAAGGCCACGGCGTCGTCCATCGCGATGTTCGAGAGCGACTTGCGGTCCAGTTCGATACCGGCCAGGTTCAGGCCGTGGATGAACTGCGAGTAGGTGAAGCCTTCCAGACGGGCCGCAGCGTTGATACGCTGAATCCACAGAGCGCGGAAGTTGCGCTTGTTGACGCGGCGGTCGCGGTAGGCGTATTGGCCGGCTTTATCGACGGCCGCCTTGGCGGTACGGATGGTGTTCTTGCGGCGGCCGTAAAAGCCTTTTGCCTGCTTCAGAACTTTTTTGTGACGGGCGTGGGAAACTACGCCTCTTTTAACGCGTGCCATGGTTCACGTTCTCCTTAGGCGTAGGGCATGTAGGATTTGATCTTCACGGTATCAGCCGCCGACATGACCGAGGTGCCGCGGTTCTGACGGATGTACTTGCTGTTGTGCGAGATCAGACGGTGGCGCTTACCGGCGACGCCGGCCTTTACCTTGCCCGAGGCCGTGAAACGGAAACGCTTTTTGGCGCCCGATTTGGTCTTCAGTTTTGACATTTGCTGTACGACCGGGTTAGGGTCGCCCTCTTGGAAGGGGTGAAAACCCGCCAAGGCATGTCATTGGCCCGGCGAGTCCGTAGGAAGGTGGGGCTGATACAGGAAAAGATTTATCCGTGCAAGCGGAGTCTTTACAGATATGCCTTACAGATACTCTTCCGGGCGCTGACGGGGTGACCAGCCGCAGAGCGGTTTGATCTTTCCATCGGGACTCAGTTCGTAAAGCTGGCGCGTTTCGACGGCGGACAGATCAGGTAAGGTGGCGAAATAGGCTTCGACTTCACCGGTTTCGATGCCGACAAAGCCATTGGTCAGGCTGAGCGTCAGGCGATAAAGGTAAACGCGTCCGTTCAGCTTCACAAAGCGCAGGTCATCGATCAATTCGGTATCAGGGTTTTTATCGCCCAGCGCGCGACCGTCGATGACGATTTCCCGGCCCTGAGCGCCGCTTTGCCATGAAAAAATACCGGGGATATTGCGCCGGGTCGGTTCGAAATGCAGCCGCAAATGGTCGGTCTTGTTGTCATTGTCGATATCGGCGGTAAACGTGCGGTCGATCGGCTTATCGAGGTCGAAAAGATCTATATCCTTGCCGAAATTAGAGGTTGTTCCGATCAGGACTTTGAGCGCAATCGGGTCTTCCGTTTGACGGTTCAGATCGGGCGTCAGGGCATCACAGATCGACTCCCGAATCGTATGCAGGATTAGAGCTGGTGGTGTCGCTTTTAAGGGAGCGGCATACAGCGCCTCACGCGGCTTGTCTTTCAGATCAAGCGGCGTAAGGGCGCAGTCCGGTTTCGTATCGCTATCGAAAGGGTCGCCGACGCATAGGGTCAGATTAAGCTGTTTGTTGATAATGAGCTTGACCAGAGTCTTGGTATCTCCACCCTGACAGGCCTGATAATCACCATAGGCGGCCTTATCGACGACCTTTACGCCATCGACCCAGGCGCTCAGTATCCCGTTTTCGGTCGCGCCACAGCGGTAAAAGGGGTTAGGTTCCGCACGCCAGTTGATGCGGACATGATGACCGCCGACCGTACAGGTCAGAATATTCGTATAGAGACCTTTTACGTCAGTCGTTGAAGGTTCGGTATCGACATCCAGATTGGGATTGCGCCACGCCCATTGCGCATAGCTGGCGCTGCACAGGGTCCGGCTGTCCCACTTGACGACATCGGCATGCCCGGCTGCCGGAGAGATTAATGACAGGCTGATGGCCAGCAAGAATATGAATGTGCGCATGACCTGTTCCCCTTAATGGGGCTGTAGTATAAGGCCGAAAAGCTGTGTGTCGAGTACGTGAGATGCGCGGATTTAACGTCATATTAACCGTGTTGCGGCGATTCTCCTCGCTTGGCGTCACTGGCGCACCTTCCTGTAAATCTGTGCCCAATCCTTTGTGAAAGTGGCTTGCTTATGGCTACCGGCTTTGCCCATCCGTTCACGCGTACCGACCGCTCGCCGTTGGCGATGTGGTGGTGGACGGTCGATAAACTGACACTCGCCTTCGTGATGTTGCTGATCATGGCCGGGCTGGTCTTCTCATTTTCATCGTCGCCGGTTGCCGCGCCCAAGGTCGGCATTGCCAATGAGTTCTATTTCACCCAGCGCCACTTCCTGTTTGCCGCAGCCTCGATCGGGCTGATGCTGGCCATTTCAATGTTCTCGCTCAAGGGCGTGCGCCGGGCCTCGGTCGCCATCTATGGCGGGGCGATCACCGTCATGGCGCTGTTGCCGCTAATCGGACACACCTCAAAGGGCGGTCGTCGCTGGCTCGATCTCGGCTTTTTCAGCCTCCAGCCGTCGGAATTCATCAAGCCCGCCCTGATCGTGCTGGTGTCGTGGATGTTCGCCGAAGGGCAAAAGGGCAAGGGCGTCCCCGGCGTGACCATCGCCTTCTGCCTCTACGGCCTGTGTATCGCTTTGCTGCTGATTCAGCCGGATGTGGGGCAGTCGATCCTGATCACCATCGCCTTCGGGGCCTGCTTCTATATATCGGGCGTGCCGACGCGGTGGATCGTAGGACTGTCAGGGGCCGGAGCCGCCGGTCTGGTCAGTCTCTATTTCATCCTTCCGCACTTTCGCGACCGCATCAAGGACTTCATCGACCCCGCCGGCGATCGCTTTCAGGTCGAACGCGCGGCGGCGGCGATCGCCAATGGCGGTCTGACCGGGACCGGCGTCGGCGAAGGCACCATGAAGCGCATGATCCCCGACATGCACACCGACTTCATCTATTCGGTAGCGGCGGAAGAGTATGGCCTGTGGCTGTCGCTGCTGCTGATTTCGATCTTCGCCTTCGTGGTCATTCGTGGCCTGTGGAAAGCGATGGCCATGCCGGACGCCTTCCGTCAGATCGCCACGTCGGGCCTTTACATCATGCTGGGGATGCAGGTTCTGATCAATGTCAGCGTCAATTTGCAGGTCATTCCGCCCAAGGGCATGACCCTGCCGTTCATCTCCTATGGCGGGTCGTCGCTGCTGGCCATGGGGCTGTGCATGGGGTTGATTCTGGCCCTGACGCGCAAACGCCCGGCGGAAGTCGTGCCCGACGATCACACGAAGTGGTGACAAATTCCCTCGCCCCGTTTACGGGAAGAGGGTGACGCGAAGCGTCGGGTGAGGGGCCACTTTCTTTCGTGGGACTCGCCCCTCATCCGGTCCTTCGGACCACCTTCTTCCCGCAAGCCGGGAGAAGGGAAGAATGCGAGGTCCGAATGCCCAAAACCAAGAAACCCAAACCCCGTTCCGAAACGCCGTTGGCCGTCGTCGCCGCAGGCGGAACCGGCGGGCACATGTTCCCCGCAGAGGCCTTGGCGCGGGAACTGATCTCTCGCGGCTGGCAGGTGGTGCTGGCGTCCGATGCGCGCGGCGCGGCCTATGCCGAGAAATTCCCGGCCATCGAACGTCTATCGCTGGAAGCGGCGACCTTCAAAAAAGGCGATGTCGTCGGCATGGCCAAGGCCGCGCTGAAAATCTTCGCCGGTACGCGGCAAGCGACGAAAGCCTTCAAGCGCCTCAAGCCGTGGGCGGTGATCGGTTTCGGCGGTTACCCCTCCTATCCGGCGCTGATGGCGGCGCTGGGGCGTAAAGATGTAACTCTGCTGCACGAACAGAACTCGGTGTTGGGCCGCTCCAACCGCCAGGTCTGTGCCAAGGTCGATGCGGTGGCCTGCGCGTTTCCGGTGCTGAAAATGGCCCCGGCGGCGCTCGAAGGTCAGGTGCAGGTCGTCGGCAATCCGGTTCGGCCTGATATCCGCGCCCTCTATGAGGCACCCTATCCGGCGGTCGACAAGGAGATTCGCCTGTTGATCACGGGCGGGTCGCAGGGCGCGAAGATCCTGTCCGAAACCGTGCCTCAGGCTCTGGCCTTGTTGCCGGTCAGCTTGCGTATCCTGTTGAAAGTCGAGCAGCAGACCCGCGCCGAACAGATCGAGTTCGCCACCAAAACCTATGCCGATGCGGAAATCGATGCCGAGGTCGCGCCCTTCTTCGACAATATGGCCGAGCGTCTGGGCCGCGCCCACATCGTCATCGGGCGGTCGGGGGCCTCGACCTGTTCCGAACTGGCCGTGGCGGGCAAGCCGTCGATCCTGATCCCGCTGAAAATCGCCGCCGATGACCACCAGACCCACAACGCCGCCGTCCTGAAAGAAGCCGGGGCCGCCGTAGTCCTGCGCGAAGATGATGTCACGGCGCAAAGCCTGTCCTACGCCATTCGCGGCCTGATCGAAGAGGGCGGGGCAGGGCTCAAAAAACGCTCGGATGCCGCCAAGTCGGTCGCGCGCCCGGATGCCGCCGAGCTTTTGGCCGATCTGGTCGAGCGCACGATCAAGAAAAAGGCACAGGAATAACTTTACAACATTGATTCCTGATGGTGCTGCCCTCAAATCGGATTAGATTGATGTGATTACGGGGGCCGCCATGTTCTTCAAACGCGACAAGATCGACACCGCATTCCTGCAAAAGACGCTGTTCCTGCTGATGGTGGTGGCGTTGAGCCTGCTGGCGGTCAAGTTGATCAGCCTGTGGCTGTTGGTGTTCGGTGCCATCGTCGTAGCAACCGTGTTACGCGCCACGGCGGAACCCTTCATCAAATATCTGAAGTTCAAGGAAAGCTGGGCCGTCCTGCTGGGGCTGGTGATCCTGATTCTGCTGATCGTCGGTGCCGGGTTCTTCTTCGGACGCGAGATCGTCCTGCAAACCAACAATCTGTCCGAGCAATTGCCGGTGGCCTGGGAGCGCATTCAGGCGCAGCTTCGGACATCCGATATCGGGGCCATGATCCTCGATCAGGTCAATCAACTGGGTCAGAAGGCGTCGGGCGTTCTGTCGCTGGTACCGAAGATCGCAGGGGAGGTCGCTTCATCCATTGCCAATCTGGTGGTAGTCATCGTCGCCGGTATCTTTATCGCTATGCAGCCCCTCAGCTATCGCGACGGCATCGTCCGCCTTTTTCCCAAATCGCAGAAAGACCGGGTGCGCGAAGGTCTGAACCTCAGCGGCAAGGCCCTGCGCCTGTGGCTGCTGGGCCAGTTGTTCTCGATGGTGCTGGTGGGGTCGCTGACTGCCATCGGGCTTTATGCGGCGGGCGTGCCGTCGGCAGGGGCTCTGGGGCTGATGTCGGGTCTGGCGCAATTCGTGCCGATCGTCGGGCCGGTCGTGTCGGCGGGACCCGGCCTGCTTCTGGCGGCCTCGGAAAGCTCGACGACCTTCATTGCGGCTCTGGTCATCTATATCGGTGTGTCGCAACTTGAGTCGAACGTCATCACGCCGATGGTGCAAAAGCACGTCGCCTCGATCCCGACGGTGATTACCCTGTTTGCGGTTCTGGGCTTCGGTGCTTTGCTGGGGCCTTTAGGCGTGCTGTTCGCCACGCCGCTGACGGTGGTGCTGCACACGCTGGTGATGAAGTTCTATATCGGCGAAGTGCTGGGCGACCACGGCGCCGAGGCTCAGGCGGCGGGTGAGTCGCCCAAGGGTTAGAGATGTTTGAGCGGGTCCTGCGATTGGTGCAGGACCCGCATGATCCGGATACTGCCACGCAAGCCCCTGTAATAGACTGTATGTGAGCCGTGCGTCAGACGACGAAAGCCGGGGCGTATGTGGTCGCATGGTGCACCCATCAGCGGATGATTGGCTATCGATGTAAAAGTTTCGTAGAGTTCCTGACGATAGATACGCGCCTGAGACAGGCCGAAGGTTTCGAACGTATATCGTGAAATGTCGATCAGGTCGCGGCCCGCCTGAGCGCTGAGGCTGAACTCAGGCATGGCGCTTGACGTCCTGCTGTTTCAGGTAGTTGGCTTCGGCTTCGTCCCAGATTTCATCGAAACTCTTGTCGCTGACGCCGCTCGCTTCAGCTTCGTCGAAGATGACGCGCAGACGGTCTTCAGCCTCACGCTTTTCAGCATCCCGGCGGATCAGATCGCGGAAATATTCGCTGACATTGTTATAGTCGCCGGCCTCGACGCGGGCCTGAACGGTGGCGGCCATGCGATCAGTCATAGAAATGGAAAACTTGGCCATAGCGATGCTCCTGTGAATGCCGACATAGTAGCATTAAATCCGATCTGATCGCAAATATTCCGATTATAGACTGCGCTCAAAATCCTCCGTGACAGGCGGAATCGGATGGATTAAAGCAAATATCCCTCTGTGATTTACGAAGATTCCCGCATGATTTCGCCTTCCAAGCTTCGCCCGACGCCCTTCGATCTCGGTCCCGTGCATTTCGTCGGCATCGGCGGCATCGGCATGAGCGGCATCGCCGAAATCATGATCAAGATCGGCTACAAGGTGCAGGGCTCCGACGCCAAGGCCTCCGCCAATACCGAGCGCCTGCAAAAGCTGGGCGCGACGATCTTTATCGGCCACGAAGCCGCCCACGTCACCGACGATGTCTCGGCGCTGGTCTATTCGACGGCGGTGAAGCAAGACAATCCGGAAATGGTGGCCGCGCGGTCGCGCCGCATCCCGCTGGTGCGTCGCGCCGAGATGCTGGCCGAACTGATGCGTCTGCAATTTTCGATCGCGGTCGGCGGCACCCACGGCAAGACGACGACGACCTCGATGGTGGCGGCCCTGCTCGATGCGGGCGGGCTCGATCCGACGGTGGTCAATGGCGGCATCATCAACGCCTACGGCACCAATGCCAAGGTCGGCGACGGTGACTGGATCGTGGTCGAGGCCGACGAGTCCGACGGCTCGTTCCTGCGTCTGAAATCGACGCTGGCCATCGTCACCAATATCGACGCCGAACATCTCGATCACTGGGGTGATTTCGAAGCGGTCAAAAAGGGCTTCGTCGATTTCGTCGAGAATATTCCGTTCTATGGCTTCGCCGCCGTCTGCGTCGATCATCCGGAAGTGCTGGCCCTGACCGCCAAGGTCGAGAACCGCCGCCTGATACCCTACGGTGTCTCACCTCAGGCCGAGGTCCGCTGCACCAATATTGACTTCGGCCCAGAAGGCGCGGTGTTCGATGTAGTCTTTTCGCCCACAGGCGTCGAGCCGTTTACCTGGGCCGGCCTCAAGCTGCCGATGACCGGCAACCACAATGTGTCGAACGCCACGGCGGCCATCGCCATCGCCCGCGAACTGGGCGTATCGGAAGCCGATGTGCGCAAGGGCCTCGAAGGTTTCGGCGGCGTCAAGCGTCGCTTCACCACTACGGGCGTGGTCAACGGCATCCGCGTCATCGACGACTACGGCCACCACCCGGTCGAAATCGCCGCCGTGCTCAAGGCCGCGCGTCAGGTCAGTTCCGGCCGTGTCCTCGCGGTCGTTCAGCCGCACCGTTATACGCGTTTGCGCGACCTGATGACCGAGTTTTCGACCTGCTTCCACGACGCCGACATGGTCATCGTCGCCGATGTCTATTCGGCGGGTGAACAGCCGATCGAGGGCGTCTCGAAACAGGATCTGGTCGAGGCTCTGCATCGCTTCGGTCACCGCAACGCCGTGGCGCTGGAAAGCCCGGCGGCGCTGGCGGAAATCGTCGCCGGCGAGGCCAAGTCCGGCGATATCGTCGTCCTGCTTGGCGCGGGCGACATCACGCAGTGGGCCTATGCCCTGCCGGCGCAACTAGAGAGTTTGGGATGAGCCACTATGTGGCCGAGGGCGGATGCCAGTGCGGCGCGGTGCGTTACGGCTTTACCGTAGCGCCCGGCGCGGCCAGCTTCTGCCACTGCCGTATGTGTCAGCGCGCGGTCGGCAACGTCTTCGGGGCGTTCAGCGGCGCGCACAAGGACGAATTCGCGTGGACGAAGGGCGAACCCGTTTTTTACGCGTCCTCGACGGTCGCGACGCGCGGCTTTTGCCGGGACTGCGGGACGCCGCTGAGTTTCGCTTATAATAAGGGCACGTGGTGCAATGTGACGCTGGGGTCGCTCGATGATCCGAACGCAGTGTCGTTCGATCAGCACCACGGCATCGAATCGAAATGGCCGTCGCTTAAACTGTGCGACGGTGCGCTGGAAGAACCGACGCAGCTTGATGAGCGCGCGGAGGGCTTTGTGAATTTGCAGGAGCGTTTACCCTGAGCTTGCCTGAAAACTGGATCGATAACCTGCCTGCCGTGCGCGGCAAGATCGTGAAGAACGCCGAACTGGCGCCGTTCACCTGGTTCCGCGTCGGCGGCCCGGCGGACGTCATCTTCCTGCCTGAAGACGAGGCCGATCTGGCGGCGTTTTTGCAAAAGATCGACCCGGCCATTCCGGTGACGCCGATCGGGGTGGGCTCGAACCTGCTGGTCCGCGACGGCGGGCTGGATGGTGTGGTCGTGCGTCTCGGGCGCAACTTCGCGCAGGTCGAGGCGCGCGGCGATAACCGCATCTATGCCGGGGCGGCGGCGCTCGATGCGAACGTGGCCAAGGTCGCGGCGCAAAACGGTATCGCGGGTCTTGAGTTCTATCGCGGCGTGCCGGGCACCATCGGCGGGGCGCTGGTGATGAATGCCGGGTGCTATGGCTCGGAGACCAAGGACATTCTGGTCGAAGCCTATGCCCTGACGCGGGCCGGCGAGCGCATCACCATTTCCAACGCCGATATGGGTTATAGCTACCGGCATTCGGAACCGGAAAATCTGATCTATGTCGGGGCACTCTATCAGGGTACGGCGGACAGTGTCGAGGCCGTGACCGAACGCATGGAAGCCATCACCACGCGCCGCGAAACGACCCAGCCGATCCGCGAAAAGACCGGCGGCTCGACGTTCAAGAATCCCGAAGGTCATTCGGCGTGGAAGCTGGTCGACGAAGCGGGCTGGCGTGGCAAGCTGTTTGGCGGCGCCAAGTTCTCGGACCTGCATTCTAATTTCATGATCAATGCCGACAACGCGACGGCGGCGGACCTTGAAGGTCTGGGCGACACGGTGCGCGCCGAGGTGAAAGACAGGTTCGGCATTGATCTGCATTGGGAAATCAAGCGCATCGGGCGCAAATAACTTAACCCCCTCTCCCTGTGGGGAGAGGGTTGGGGTGAGGGGGCCGCCGTCGGTGCCTTTGACTCCCCCTCATCCGGCCTATCGGCCACCTTCTCCCCGCAGGGGCGAAGGGAAGGAGGCGCTTTGACGTCACATACATCCCTTCCCCTCATTATGGGCATCGTCAATGCCACGCCGGATTCGTTTTCCGACGGCGGGAGTTATGACCCGCTGAGCCGTGCGCGCCAGCTGATTGCCGAAGGCGCGGACGTTCTCGATATCGGCGGCGAATCGACGCGTCCCGGTGCCGCGCCGGTGTCCATCGAGGATGAGATCGCGCGAGTCGCGCCCTTGATCGAAGCGATCCGCGCCGAATGGTCCGGACCGATCAGCATCGACACGCTCAAACCGGAGGTCGCGCGGGCCGCCTTCAATGCCGGAGCGACGATCTGGAACGATGTCACCGCGCTGACCTATGCGCCGGATAGCCTGAGCACCGCCGCCGAACTGAACGCCGACGTCATCCTGATGCACATGCAGGGTGAGCCGCGTACCATGCAGACCGCGCCGCACTACACGGACGTGGTGGTCGAGGTCGAAGCCTGGCTGCTCGACCGCGCCAAAGCCGCCATTGCCGCAGGTATCGCGCGCGACAGGATCTGGCTCGATCCGGGCATCGGCTTCGGCAAGGCGCTGGAGCATAATCTCGCTTTGATCCGTGCGACGGAACGGTTGGCCTCGCATGGCTTTCCGCTGCTGATGGCCGCATCGCGCAAGCGTTTCATCGCGGCGCTGGAAGAACGTGATGGCGATGCGGCGTCCGATGCCACTCAGCGGATCGGTGGGACGATGGCCGTGCACCTTTATGCGGCGCAAAACGGGGCGCGGATGCTGCGCGTCCATGATGTCGCGGCGATGAAGCAGGCCCTGCGCCTGTGGCAGGCGCTCACCTGACAGGCGAGTCATATGTCTTTGAAATGTAACACTCCGATAGTTTCGGCTTAAAAAAACGAAGTGGCGCGATTAAGCCTATTTACAGACGCCGCCCGCCTCGTGTTAACCTTTGGGGTGCGCTGCGGGAGCGGCGCTCAGGTGGGGCGGATACGGGATTATCTGATGAAGCGGGTGCTGACGAAAAAACCTCAGTTCGAGAAAACCGTTCTGACCGAGCGGCCCAAGCGGAATCTGAAGTTCTCGCATACCGCCGTCGAAACGCCCGCCACGCCAGAGCCGGTGACGATAGCGCCGGTGACCGTCGGTGTGGCAGAGTTGGAAACCCCGGCTTACGAATGGACGACCGCAGAGACCGTCGTGACGCCGGTCAGGACGGTAAATAAGCCTGCCAAATCCGTCGGCACGCATATTCTGACCATTTTATTGCCAGCGATTGGGTTTCTGGTTCTGGGGCTCACGATTGCAGCTCTGGCCAAGTCCAGCGACTACGACTGGGCATTCATCGCGTCGCGTTTCTAATCTTGTCGCGCATCTCATCAAAAAACCGCTTCACCCTTTTTGGGATGCGCTTCTAATTCGGATTAGCATAAATATCGAAGGCGGCCTGAAAATCAGGGTCACGGATCGGTGTGCCGCAGCTTAAGCCGTAGTCCCCCGGATCGATGAGCTTGAAGGCCTGCGGGACCAGCGGCAGGTAAAACTCCTCGCCCTTGCGCTGCCCGACCAGAGACAGCACAAATCCTTCGGCGCGGTTGGCGCGTACGACCTTGCCGGCGATGATTTCCGAGCCGATCATCTCGTCGCGGGCGTCGATCTGGTTCAGGCGAATGATGACCAGCTTGCCCAGCATGACGCGCACCAGCGGATCGCCCGCCTCGCCAAAGGCATCGGGTTCCAGTTCGTTCCAACGGGCAGGCGGTGTTTTTTTACAGGGCATGTCAATAAATCCCCTCGCCCCTATGGGGAGAGGGCGGCGCGTGAGCGCCGGGTGAGGGGGAAACAGAAGAGCGCGGGGACTTCCCCCTCACCCTAACCCTCTCCCCGAAGGGGAGAGGGGATATCAGCTTAAATCTTCAAAAACCGGGGCACCGGTCCACCTTCAGTTTCGACGGATTCGCAGAACATAGCCAGCGGGCGCACCCATAACCGCGCCCCGGACGGCTGATCGACGGGCGCATACAGGACCAGCACCTCTTCGGTTTCCGAGTGGGTGACCGAGCCGTAGACCACATAGGTCTTGCCCTTGTAATGCTGATAAAGCCCGGTCGGTAAGGCGCTGTCGTAGTCGGAAATCGCACGGCTCATGGCAAAGGCCTCCATTTGCGTCTTTCCTTAGCGAGCCGTCGTGACTAATGAAAGTCAATTCCTTAGGAGGCATAGCTATGCGTCGTGTGCTGATCATCGCGGGTTCGGACCCTTCGGGCGGGGCGGGGATTCAGGCCGACCTGAAGGCCGTGACATGCCTGGGCGGCTACGGCATGACGGCGATCACGGCCCTGACGGTGCAGAACACGTTGGGGGTGACCGACGTGATGCCGGTGCCGGAAGCGATCATCACGGCGCAAGGCCGTGCCTGTCTCAGCGATATCGGCGCGGACGCGATCAAGACCGGGATGCTGGGGACGATTCCGGTGGTCGAGACCGTAGCGGCGCTGATCGACGAAGCGCCCGACGCCTTCATCGTGGTCGATCCGGTGATGGTGGCAAAGGGCGGACACCCGCTGCTGCCGTCGGAAGCGATTTCGGCCATCCGGTCGGTGCTGATCCCGCGCGCGGGTTTACTGACGCCCAATGCGCCGGAAGCGGCGGTGCTGACGGGGATCGAGGTCGTTGACGAAAACTCGCAACGTAAAGCGGGCGAGGCCCTGCTCAAGCTCGGCGCGAAGGCCGTGCTGATGAAGGGCGGGCATATCGATGGCGATGAGGTGGTGGACTGGCTGATGACACCGGACGGCGGCGAACGCTACAGCGCCAAGCGCGTCGAAACCCGGCATACGCACGGCACGGGTTGCACTCTGGCCAGCGCCTGCGCAACCTTGATTACCAGTGAGCGCCCTCTGAGCGAGAGCGTCGGCATGGCGCGCGACTATGTCTTGGGGGCGATTCTGATGGCCCCGAATCTGGGGCACGGGCATGGCCCGTTGCGGCATAACTGGGTGCTTTGAATTTTTTGTCGCGCGTTTGACTCCAAAAACGCTGCACACTTTTTGGAACGCGCTCGTGAACTCTGAGGTGTCCTCCCTCCGATGGGGAGGGAAAAGAGGGAGAACACCCTTCAGAGCCATGAGGTGCCGGTTTGATCAGGCTCCGGCCGAACCCATGACGGTCCTAGCGGCGCATGCCGTAGTCGCGGTCGTTACGTTCCCAGCGCAGCTTGGTTTCGAAACGGTCGAGGCGGTAGTCGAGATTGGCCATTTCACGGCTGTCGATGCCGCGGCCCGAACGCTCGTACTGACGCGACAGGTTGTCGATGCCGTTCAGTTCGCTGTTCAGGCGGACGAACTCGGCGCGGCTCAGACGGCCCGAACGGCGGCCTTGGTCCAGACGGTCTTCGAGGCGGTCGATGCGGGCGTCGACCTGGTTGTCGCGGCGGTCGCGGACGTCTTCGCGGCGGTCATGACGGTCGTATTGACCGGCGGCCATGGCGGGGACGGTGAGGGCCGAAGCCGAAACGGTGGCGATGGCGGCGATGGCGAACATCTTGAACTTGGTTTGCATGGTATGGCTCCTTTAGGTCATTTTCAATGTCGCGCAATTGATCCGAAAACCGGTATCCACTTTTCGGATTGCGCTCCGTGTTGACGCTGTTGATCAGCGTTGAGACCTTTATAGACCGCCCGACTCGAACCGAACCTGAACGGTGCGGTTCATTCTCAGTTCATGTTTTTTTAGTCCCCGGACTTGTGTTGAAACGGATTTGGTCGCACAAGCCGCGAAAGTTTTTGCCGCCGAAAAGGGCATGTCCATGAGCGCCAAACCCGCCACCACCCCTGAACGTCCGTGGTTCTCGTCAGGCCCGACGGCCAAGCGTCCCGGCTGGACGCCGCAGGCCCTGTCCGGCGCGCCGGTGGGGCGTTCGAACCGTTCCAAGGTGACGGTGGGCCGCATCCGGCAGGCGCTGGATATGACGCGCGAAATCCTCGGTATCCCGGCGGACTATAAGCTGTTCATGATGCCGGGCTCCGACACCGGCGCGTTCGAAGCGGCCATGTGGAATCTGCTGGGCCCGCGCAAGGTGCAGCTTCTGGCCTTTGAAAATTTCGGTCAGCTTTGGGCCGATGATGCCACCCAGCATTTGAAACTCGACTGCGAGGTGCTCAGCGCGCCCTACGGCCAATTGCCGGATTTGTCGCAGATCGACCCTGCCGCCGATTTGGTCTTTCCGTGGAACGGCACGACGTCGGGCGTCAAGGTGCCGAACGCCGACTTCCTCGAAGGGCATCAGGGGCTTGTACTTTGCGATGCGACCTCGGCGGCGTTCTGCATGGATTTGCCGTGGGATAAGCTCGATGTCGCGACCTTCTCGTTCCAGAAGGCGCTCGGCGGCGAAGCCGGTATCGGTGTGCTGGTCCTGTCGCCCAAGGCCATCGAGCGGCTGAATACGTTCGATTCGGGCCGTCCGATCCCCAAGGTGCTGCGTCTGAAGAAAAAAGACGTTGCCGATCCTGCGATCATGGGTGGCGACGCGATCAATACCTTCTCGTTTCTGGTCATCGAGGACTATCTCGACGCCCTGCGCTGGGGGCAGCGCGAAGGCGGGCTCGACGGCCTGATCGGGCGTTGTGAGCGCAATGCGCAGGTGCTGTTCGATTGGATTGAAAAGACTGAATGGGTCGATTTCGTCGCCGAGGTGCCGGAAACGCGTTCGACGACCTCGGTCTGTCTGAAATTTACCGATCCGGCGATCGGCGTCCAGCCCGCCGACGTGCAGGCGAAACTGGCGACAAAGGTCGGCACTTTGCTGGAACTGGAAGGCGTGGCCTTCGACGTGACGGGCTATCGCGCCGCCCCTCCGGGCCTGCGTCTGTGGTGCGGCTGCACTGTCGAGGCCGATGATATCGAGGCGCTACTGCCGTGGCTGGAATGGGCCTATGCGGCGGCGGTTGAAGCGTTGAAGGGTGAGGGTGTGCTGGCCTGACTTTACGCCCCCAGTTTACTGGCGGGTATAGCGCCAGCGAAAGTATAGCTTTCGCAAGCGATGGGCAGCCCGTTAGGGCTGACGGAGGGGGGGCTCGCGTAAATACCGCGCATAAATTGGTTTGCCCGACGAGGGCGATGTATCTACGGCGAAGGCCCCCACCACCGCATCTAGCTTGCTGCGCAAGCGTCGTGCGGTCCCATCGCTTGCGCAAGCTATACTTGCGCTGGCGCTATACCCCAGCAAGCTGGGGAGGTATGAAAAGTTAATTGGGTGTGACGCCCTTTTATGGGTTACCAACGGCGAGTGAGTGGTCTATAGGCTGCAACCGCCTGAAATTTTTATGTCCGAACCCCTCCCAATTTGCGGGAGAGGCGTTTCGTCTTGCGGAGAATATAGTCTTGGCCAATGTGACCGTTGTAGGCGCCCAGTGGGGCGACGAAGGTAAGGGTAAGCTGGTGGACTGGCTGTCCAATCGCGCCGACGTGGTGGTGCGGTTTCAGGGCGGCCACAATGCCGGTCACACCCTGGTCGTCGACGGCAAGGTCTATAAGCTGTCGCTGCTGCCGTCGGGCGTCGTGCAGGGCAAGCTGTCGGTCATCGGCAACGGCGTCGTCGTCGATCCGTGGGCGCTGTTCGACGAGATCGGCCGCGTCGAGGCGCTGGGCCTGAAGATTACCAACGACCTGCTGGTGCTGGCCGACAATGCCTGCCTGATCCTGCCGATTCACCGCGAACTGGACACCGCGCGCGAAGCCGCCGCCGGGGCCGGCAAGATCGGCACCACCGGTCGCGGCATCGGCCCGGCCTACGAAGACAAGGTGGGCCGTCGCGCCATCCGCGTCGCCGACCTCGAAGATTTCGACGCGCTGGATGCCAAGATCGAGCGCCTGCTGACCCACCACAATGCCCTGCGCAAGGGTCTGGGCCTGCCCGAAGTCGATACGGCGGCCTTGGTCGCCTCGCTGAAAGAGATCGCACCGCGTCTGCTGGCGTTTGCCAAGCCCGTCTGGTACGTGCTCGACAAGGCGAAACAGGAAGGCAAGCGCATCCTGTTCGAAGGGGCGCAAGGCGCGCTGCTCGACATCGACCACGGCACCTATCCGTTCGTCACCTCGTCCAACACGGTCGCCGGTCAGGCCGCCGCCGGTTCGGGCATGGGGCCGCGCTCGGCGGGTTACGTGCTGGGGATTCTGAAAGCCTATACGACGCGGGTCGGCTCCGGCCCGTTCCCGACCGAACTGTTCGATGAAATCGGCGAGCGTATCTCGCGCGTCGGTCATGAATTCGGTACGGTCACCGGTCGCGCCCGCCGCTGCGGCTGGCTCGATGCGGTACTGGCGCGTCAGTCGATCGCCATCAACGGCATCGACGGCGTGGCCCTGACCAAGCTCGACGTGCTGGACGGTATCGAGACGCTGAAGATCTGCGTCGGTTACAAGGTCGGCGACAAGGTGCTGGATTACCTGCCTGCCGGGTTCAAGGCGCAGGCCGGGATCGAGCCGGTTTACGAAGAGCTGGAAGGCTGGTCGGAATCGACTCAGGGCGCGCGCTCGTGGAAAGACCTGCCGGGCAATGCGGTTAAATATGTTCGCCGCATCGAGGAACTGATCGGTGCGCCGGTCGCGCTTCTGTCGACGTCCCCAGAACGTGAAGATACGATCCTGATGCGCGATCCGTTTCAGGACTAGGTTGAATTTCCCCTCTCCCTCAGGGAGAGGGGGATAAGATTGTGATTTCGCACCCGCCGTAAATCGCCTGTTTACGCCTCTCTGTTAGGGTTATCCCGAAATAACAAAGAGGTAAGGTGTGTACGGGCAAAACCCAGCCACGGCGCAAAAGCTGAAACGGACGCTCAAGCAGGTCATGCTGCTGGAGACGAATCCGAACTATGCGCGGATGCTGGCCGACATGCTGCGGATGCTGGGGGCGGAACATATCACGCTCTATAAGGACCCGCTGGAAGCCGAAGACAAGGTCGTCGGCGATAATTACAGCCTGATCGTCTGTGCCTATCAGCCGCAGGAATGCGAGAGCCTCAATCTGGTGAAGAAGCTGCGCCGGTCGAACGCCGCCTGCCGCAAATCCCCTGTCATCATGATCGCCGGTGAGGCGACGCTCAGCCTCCTGAACGAGGTGCGCGACTGCGGCGCCGACGAGTTCATGCGCAAGCCGTTCACCTGGGGCGACCTGCAAAAACGCGTCGAGCACGTGTCGTTGAAGGCGCGTCCGTGGATCGAGGCCGTCGGCTATGTCGGCCCCGACCGGCGGCGCTTCAACTCCGGCGACTATAGCGGGCCGCGCAAGCGCGCCGCCGATCTGGGGGACGAAAAGCTTCAGGCGATCGAGCAGGGCGTGCGCATCCTCAAGGCGTCCTACGAGCAATATGCCAGCGATCCGGCCCAGGCCCGACGCGCCATGTATGCGCAGCTGGAAGTGCTGGTGCCTGCCTGCAAAACGATCGCCAGCCAGCAATTTCGCGAAGACGTGAAGGTCATCCTGACGCAACTGCGCATGGATGTGCCGAACCTTGAGGCCATCCGCCCGGCCATCTACAGCCTCGTCAAGTTCATGAAGATCGAGGACCGCAAGCCGCCCTCAGCGGCCTGATAATTTCACAAAATATACGCGTGACAGTTGCGATGGGCGCATGTTACCTCTTCTGAAAAAGAGGGGGAAATCATGATAACACGTCGCGACATATGCATCGGTGCGTCCGCCGTCGGGCTGCTGGCCGGGAATGCCTTTGCTCAGGGCAAGGTCATCCGCGTACCGTTCGAACTGTCGAAAGATCTCAAACCGATCATTCAGGTGATGCTCAACGGCAAGGGGCCGTATCGCTTTATGCTGGATACCGGCGCCAGCATGACGGTCATGCGCCGTTCGCTGGGGGCGGAGCTTGGGCTGGTGCCCGGTGGGGATGCCTATGCCCGCAGCGTCAAGGGGTCCGAGCGCGTCGTGCGCTATGTCGTCCCTGAAGTCATTATCGGTTCGGCGCTGAAGATGCGTGAGTGGGAAGTCTATGCATCGGAAGGGATCGAAAAGTTCGGCTTCGACGGCCTGCTGGCGGCCGATCTGCTGCTGCGTCTGCCGTGTCAGTTGGACTATCAGGCACGGGAGATCCGTTACTACCTGAACAGCGCCATGCCGCTGGAGGGTTTTGCGCCGCTGAAAAGCTATTTCCGCACCAATATCCGCGGCTTTTCCGACTCGGTGATCGTCGATATCGGGTTTGCCGGTCACGCCCTGTCGTGCCTGCTCGATACCGGGGCCGCGACGCCCTTGTTCGTTCACGGCGACTATGTGCGTCAGCACAAGCTGTGGGACAAGTATCCGACCCTGCATGAGAGCAGCGTCATCGGCGTCAATGGTAAATCGCTCAGAACGCGCGTCGTCGAGGTGAAGGATATCCAGATCGGCGGCGTCTGGGTGCCGCGCATGGCGGTCACGCTCGGCGATCCCGACGACCGCGCCGGTCATGCCAAGGATGCCCCCTATCAGGGTCTGCTGGGGTCGCCGTTCCTGAGCGGATTCGTGCTGGCTGTGACGCCGGAACGGACGATGCTGGTCAAGTCGAGCGGGCAGATGGCCGCTTTGGCACCGCCGGAAAAACCCGTCGAATCCGGCCATATCCCGGCCTCGACGGTGGAAAAACCGGTCATACCGTTCCAGTTGGGTGAGGATCGCCGTCTGATTTTCCGGGGGCAGGTCGGGGACAAGCCGGTATTGGCCTTTCTGAAAACCGGGCAGGGCGTCAGCACCGTCGGTGAGGACACCGCGTCGGCCTTGGGTCTGAAAAAGGTCGCGGGCGGTTACGATGGTTCCGTGATCGATTTTGCCGGTACGAAGCGGCCGGGGCTGGTGCTCAAGGCGGCGAAGGTGCCGAAAGCCGCCATCATGCTCGGTGCGGATTTTCTGACGTCGATGCCGTGCGCGCTGAATTTCGAGCACCGATACATGACCCTGTTCGTGGGCGCGACGCCCGATACGACCGGCTATGAGAAAACGGCGATGACGCGCGACGCGTCGGGACGCCTGACCGTGCCGTCTCGGGTTGCGGGCAAGAACATGTCGCTTATCTACGATACCAGCGTGGCCTATGGCGCCTATCTGCCGGCGCAGACGGTCAAGGCCCACGCCTTCTGGGATGCGGCGGTGAAGCCCGAAGAGCGGTCGGTGCGCAATGGCGATGCGGTCGCCAAGGCGCGGTTCGGCGGGCTCAGTCCGCTGGAGATCGGGGTATTTCGCATCGATCCAGCACCGGTGACCATGGTCGATCCGGCAGCAAATCCGGATACGGACGCGGATAGCCACGGGGGCTGGGTCGGGATCGGCGTTATTCGCCGTTTCGATATGGTGATCGATGCGCAAGGGGCGGTGTGGCTCAAGCCGAACGCGTTGTTCGATTACACGGCTAAAAGTCTACCGGCAAAAGCATGAAAAAAGCCCCGGTGAAACACCGGGGCTTTTTATTGTTAGGCATTTAGGCCTTAGGCCTGGGCCGAGGCCATCATCGCCTTTTGCAGCTTTTCAAACGCACGGACCTCGATCTGACGGACGCGTTCGCGCGACACGCCGAAACGGTCGGCCAGTTCTTCGAGCGTGGTCGGGCTTTCCTGCAAACGACGGGCCTTGAGGATTTCCTTTTCGCGGTCGTTCAGTTCGCCCATGGCTTCTTCTAGCAGGCTCATGCGCAGGCTGTATTCTTCCGAATCGGCCAGCACGCTTTCCTGAGACGGCGTCGAGTCGTCGACCAGCCAGTCCTGCCATTCCGAATCGCCCTCGGCGGCGCGCAGCGGCGCGTTGAGGGACGAATCGCCCGCCGACATGCGGCGGTTCATGCTGATGACCTCGTCCTCGGTCACGCCCAGCTTGGTGGCGATCTGTTCCACGTGTTCGTGGTGGAGGTCGCCTTCTTCGAGGGCCGAGATTTCCGACTTCACCTTGCGCAGGTTGAAGAACAGCTTCTTCTGCGCGGCGGTGGTGCCCATCTTGACCAGCGACCACGAGCGCAGGACGTATTCCTGGATCGAGGCCTTGATCCACCACATGGCGTAGGTGGCCAGACGGAAGCCCTTGTCCGGGTCGAATTTCTTGACGGCCTGCATCAGGCCGACATTGCCTTCACTGATCACTTCGCCGATCGGCAGGCCGTAGCCGCGGTAGCCCATAGCGATCTTGGCCACGAGGCGCAGGTGCGAGGTGACCAGCTTATGCGCGGCTTTGGGGTCTTCGTGTTCGGACCAACGCTTGGCCAGCATGAACTCTTCGTCCTTGGCCAGCATCGGGAACTTGCGGATTTCCGACAGGTAACGGTTCAGGCCGCCATCGGGCGACAGGGCCGAAGGATTGGGAATGGATAAGGCGTTGCTGGCCATGTGAGTGTCCCCTTCGAGGGTCGGGGGTGACCCCGGCGCTCCTGATGTTTTCGGCATCGGCATATCCTCTTTTAAAGAGTCGCGCATTTGATCCAAAAACCGCTGCACACTTTTTGGAATGCGCTTGGGGTCTTCAGAGACGCGGCAAAAGATACGCTCTTGTCTTCTATTTCCATGTAGGGACTCCTTTTCGGAAATAAAGACCCCGTCAGCAAAAAATTTTATGCGAACCGGTTGGTAATTCTAATTGAGCCCTTTGAGGGCGGAATAAAGGGCCGACATATCCTCCGGCAAAGGCGCTTCGAAGCTCAGTTTCTCCCCGGTAATGGGATGCACGAAGCCGAGATGCGCCGCGTGCAAGGCCTGACGGGTGAAGCCCTGTTCGCGTAAGGCCTCGGCGACCGGTTTGGCGGGGGCCCCTGAACCATAGACCGGATCGCCCAGACACGGACAGCCCAGATGCGCCATATGCACGCGAATTTGATGGGTACGCCCGGTTTCCAGCGTGCAGCGGACGCGCGTCGCAGCGGTGCCGAAGCTTTCCAGCACGCGATAGTGGGTGATAGCTTCGCGGCCGCCGGTTTTCAGCACAGCCATCTTCTTGCGGTCGTGCGGGGATCGCCCGATGCGCGTGGTGACGGTAGCGCTTGGGCTTTTCGGTGAGCCACGAACCAGCGCTTCATAGGCGCGGTCTATATCGTGGCGGGAAAACAGTTCGCTCAGGCCACGGTGGGCGGCGTCGGACTTGGCGGCGACCATGACACCGGACGTGTCCTTGTCGAGGCGGTGGACGATGCCCGGACGCAAAACGCCGCCGATGCCGGACAGGGTGTCGCCGCAGTGGAACAGCAGGGCGTTGACCAGCGTGCCGTCAGGCGTACCGGGGGCGGGATGCGCGGCCATGCCGGCGGGTTTGTTGATGACGATCAGGTGGGCGTCCTCGAACAGCACCTCCAGTTTCATATCTTGCGGTTCAGGGATCGCGGCGATGGGAGCAGGGATGGTGAGTGTGTAGGTTCCCGCCTTGGCCTTGTGCTTGCCGTCGGTGACGGGCTGCCCGTCAAGGCTCAACCGTCCTTCTGCGATGAGAGCTTGCAGACGCGCGCGCGACATCTCTCCCAGCAACGGCAGCAGGGCGCGATCGAGCCGGTCGCCCGACAGATCGGGTGTCAGGACGAGTTCGAGCACCTCACCAGTATCGGCGAGCGGCAGGTCATCATCGATGTCGTCGTCAGTTGGGGTAAAGATTGGGGTCATTCGCCAATTCCCCCTCTCCCCATTGGGGGAGAGGGTTGGGTTGCCAGCCGGCGAGGCTGAGAGGGCTAAAAGACTGAGTAAGCTAAAAAAAAGAAGCCCCCTCATCCAGTCCTTCGGACCACCTTCTCCCCCACGAAAGTAAGAATTGGGGGGCGAAGGGAATAACGAAAAACACGCCGGAAGCGGTACTTCCGGCGTGTTCGGATTTTCGTCGGATCAGAAAGACTACTCGATGTCTTCGTTGATTAGGCCGACCTTGAAGTAGCCGTTGTCCTGAAGGACGTTCAGCACCGACATGAAGTCGTTATATTCGATGTCGGCGTCGCCACGGACCAGAACGCGTTCTTCGGTCGGGTTGGCAACCGCCAGAGCCACCGCCAGATCGCCCGGCAGGGTGGCCAGTGAGGTCTTGTTCGGGCCGATATAGATGTCGTCGGTGCCCTGGATCGAGATGAACACCGGCTCCTTCGGCGGCTTCGTATCCTGGCTGGGCACCGCGGGCGGCAGGTCGAGTTTGATCGACACGGTTGCCATCGGGGCCGACACCATGAAGATGATCAGCAGCACGAGCATGATATCAACGAACGGCGTGACGTTGATTTCGGAATTCTGTTCGACATTGTAGCGCGAACCGCCACCGCCACCGAGCTTAGCGCCCATGTTTAACTCCCTTAGAGGCCCTGCCAGAAGCGGGCACTAAAAATAAGATGCCCGATTTAGGCTAACTCAAACGCAAATGTAAACCCCTCGGTCACACAAGATTACAAATTCTTCATGACGAGTTTACGACATTTCCCGCGTCTGGGGTAATCCGAAACGCGGGCCGTGCCTCTGTTTACGATTGGCAGAAGCGCATGAAGCGGTCCTGTAAAGCCAGATCGGTTTTGAAGACACCGGTAAAGCGCGTGGTGACGGTGGTGACGTTCTTATGATGGACGCCACGGGTCGACATGCACTGATGCTCGGCGTCGATCAGGACGGCCACACCAAGAGGGCTGAGCGAATCGACCAGAGCGTCGGCGATCTGCTTGGTCAGGGTTTCCTGCGTTTGCAGACGCTTGGAGAAGATTTCGACCACACGCGCGATTTTGGAAATACCGACGACCTTCGAGGTCGGCATATAGGCGACATAGGCCTTGCCGAGGAACGCCGCCATATGGTGTTCGCAATGCGATTCGACGTCGATCTGGCGCAGCATGACCATGTCGTCATAGCCCTGCACGTCCTCAAACGTGCGCGACAGTTCCTTGGCCGGATCGGCCTGATAACCCTGGAACCATTCTTCGTAGGCTTCGACGACGCGCTTGGGGGTGTCGATCAGCCCTTCGCGCGACGGGTCGTCACCGGCCCAGGCGAGCAGGGTCTTTACCGCTTCCATGGCCTGTGCCTTGGTCGGGCGCTCGACGTTCAGGCTTTCGGAAAAGCCTTTGGAGCGGCTGGCGTTGAGGGCGGCAACTAGCGGATCGTTGGATTCGCGGTGTTCGGGTTCGAAACTGTCCATAATTCTCTACTCTTCTCCGGAGGGCCGAGTGGCGCCGAAGCGAAGGCTCCGGAATGACGCGTGGCATCCCTCTTTGGCCTCTTGTATATGGGGCGAGACCGGGCCCTTAATTCGTGAACAGCTTACGAATATAACACGTTTTTGGACGTGTTCCGGTGCATATTCGCTTGGTGGTAAGCCGCCGCAGCGTCTATATGGGGCAAAGCCTTAAGAGTTCAACCGAAATCGTCATGAAACTGAAGATCAACGACACGCTGAAGCGCGAAAAGACGGAATTCGTTCCGAAAAACCCCGAACGCGTGACGATGTATGTCTGCGGCCCGACCGTCTATAATTACGCCCACATCGGTAATGCGCGACCTGTCGTGGTGTTCGACGTGCTGTTCCGGTTGCTGCGCGCCTTGTATGGTGAACAGCATGTCGTTTATGCGCGCAACATCACCGACGTCGACGACAAGATCAATCAGAAGGCCATTACTGAGGGCGTCGATATCGACATCATTACCTCGAAATTCGCCGACATCTATAATGCCGACATGAAGGCGCTCGGGGCTCTGGAGCCGACGATTCAGCCGCGCGTGACGCAGAACATGAACGCCATCGTGGCGCAGATCGCGGCGCTGATGCGCAACGGCCACGCCTATGCGGCGGAAGGCCATGTGCTGTTCGACGTCGAAAGCTACAAGGCCTATGGCTCGCTGTCGAACCGCTCGCTCGACGACATGATCGCCGGGGCGCGCGTCGAGGTGGCACCCTACAAAAAGAACCCGCAGGACTTCGTGCTGTGGAAGCCGTCGAAACCCGGCGAGCCGCGCTGGCCAAGCCCGTGGGGTGAGGGGCGTCCGGGCTGGCATATCGAATGCTCGGCCATGATCGAGGCCAATCTCGGCCTGCCGATCGATATCCACGGCGGCGGCCACGATCTGGTCTTCCCGCACCATGAGAACGAAATCGCGCAGGGCGTTTGCGCGCAACACGGTCATTCCCATAAGGAAGAGACCTATGCGCGCTACTGGATGCACAACGGCTTCCTGACGATGGATTCCGAGAAGATGTCGAAATCGATCGGCAATGTGCAACTGGTGCATGAGCTGATCAAGCACTTCCCCGGCGAGGTGCTGCGCGTGGCCTTGTTATCGGCCCATTACCGCGCGCCGCTCGACTGGACGCATGACCTGCTGACCCAGACGCATAAGCGGTTGGATGGTTTGTACGGGGCCTTGCGCCGCACGGCGGATGTGGAAACCGTCGAGGCCGAGGTGCCGGAAGCGGTACTTGAGGCTCTGTGCGATGATCTGGCGACGCCGCGCGCTCTGGCGGAACTGTCGGCGCTGGCCAATGCGCTGGAAACGGCGGAGGCGGCGGATAAGCCGCGTCTGAAGGCGGAATTGCTGGCGGCGGGAGCGTTACTTGGGGTGCTGCAAGGCGATGCCGATGCGTGGTTCAAGGCCGGGGCCGACGACGACCTGACGGCAAAGGTCGAGGCGCTGCTAGTGGCGCGCAAGGATGCGCGGGCGGCGAAAAACTGGGCCGAGGCCGATCGCATCCGCGATGAACTGAACGCGCTGAATGTCGAGGTCATGGACGGCCCGACCGGCGCCACATGGAAGTTGAAGAACTAGGGAAACTAAAGGCAGGGGTGTAGCATGGCCTTGAAGATTGAAAAACGCATCGGGATTTCGACGGCGGTGGACGTGCCGTATGAGATCATGGCCGATATCAATAGCTGGCCGTCGTGGAGCCCGATCCATAAGTCCGCCGAAGGGACGCTGGGTTTCGGCGCGCCGGTAAAGTTCGAGGAATATTATGAAGGGCTGGGGACGTGGGAAGTCGCCGGTTTTGTCGATGACTGGACGCCGCTGTCGCACATCCATATCGGCGTGCCGAAAAAGTTCTACGAAGGGTCGCTAATCCGCTTCTACGAGTTTGAAATCCTGTCGGATACGGCCTGTCACTTCACCATCGGCGCGCAGTTTTCGGGCTTTCTGTCCGAACGCGAAGGCAAGCGCTATCGCAAGTTCCTGCGCGAGGGTTTCGAGAAATTCGCCGAGGCCTTGAAGGCGAAGGCCGAAGGGGCGATATAACGCTAAATCCCCTCGCCCCGTTTACGGGGAGAGGGTTGGGGTGAGGGGGCAACGGTGCCTGCGACTCCCCCTCATCCGCCGCCAACCCTGCGGATTGGACGGCACCTTCTCCCCGGAGGGGCGAAGGGAAAGTGGGCCATGATCGACGAACTCTATTCCCGTGAAATTCTGCGCCGGACGACGCAGCTTCAGCACGTCGGGCGGCTCGAAACGCCCGACGGCAGCGCTGACCGTACGGCCAAGCTGTGTGGTTCGACCATCCACGTCGCGGTCAAACTCACCGACGATATCGTCACTGACTTCGCGCAGGAGGTCGAGGCCTGTGCCCTGGGTCAGGCCGCCGCCGCCATTCTCAGCCAGTCGGTCGTCGGTGCCTCGCGCGCCGAGATTGTCGCTGCGCGCGATAGTATGAAACACATGCTCAAGGGCGAGGATTACGCCTATCCGGAGCGCTTCGCCGACTTCGCCATCCTTAAATCGGTCAAGGATTTCCCGGCCCGCCACGCCTCGACGCTACTGGCGCTGGAAGCTACGGTCGAAGCGATGAGCAAGGCAAACTGACTATTCCACCGTCGCGACCAGCGGCAGCCAGCGCGGGGTCGGGGCGTCTTCGAAGCGTTTGATCTGATCGTAACGGCGCAGGATTTCTGGCGTAAGGCGGTAAGCCTCGGTCAGGCTATTGAATTCACATTCTCCCGCTTCGGGTTTGAATTCAGGCAATTCCAGAGGTTCGATGTCTTCGCTGGCCGACGCGCTGGTGTCCGTGCCGGCATCGACCGGTTGCGGCTCGAAATAGCTGACGGGGCGGCGCGCGACCTCAAGGTCGTCGCAATCGAGGCTCAGATAATCGACCTTTACCGTCTGGCCCGGCGTAAAGGTCGCGCCGTGCGCAAAGCGGATGACGGAATAGACGGACCTGTCGGGCGTACGCGACAGGTTCATGCCGACGATCCAGTAGTCATGACGCTCGGCATTGGTCTCGGCAATGACGGGTACGAAGGCGTGATAGGTCACGCCGGCCATATAGGATTTGCTGTCTGACAACAGATTATAGAGGGTGGCCACGTTTTCGCCTGCGCCCTTGACCAGTTCTATACGCATCAGTTGAGAGTCGGTGGGTGTGTCTTCGGCCCGGACGGCAGCGAAGGTGATATGTTTGAAATTTCCGAACGGTCCGGCCTTTTCCATATCCGGCCCGACGACCGACCTGTCCATGGCGGCTTCTTCTACAGGTTTTGAGCAGGCCGTCAGGGCCAGTAGGCCCGCCACGATAATCAAACGTTTCATATTACCCCTCTTGATTTCACGTTTCTGTGATTTCGATGTGATAATGACGTGATGTCTTTTTTGTGGCATACTTTTTCGATTGCCTTGGGCGCGCAAATATCCCAAACACTGTCGTAGTTTACGCCAAAAGGTATTGCGCGATGAGCGGCATCTATGCCAAGGCCGTCATGACGGGGCTCAGGGCCTATAAGCTGACCCTGTCGCCGTTTATCGGGCAGGCCTGCCGGTTTTTACCGACCTGTTCGGAATATACGGCACAGGCCATGATCGTCCACGGCCCGGTAAAAGGGTCATGGATGGGCGTTAAACGGATTTGCCGGTGTCGTCCCGGCGGCGGTCACGGATACGATCCGGTCCCACCAAAAGACGCGAAATAAACCGCCGGCGCCTGTCGTAGGGGCGCGGCTTACATAAACGCTCTGGCCTGTTGTAGGGGCTGAGCAAACCGAGAGAAGTAACATGATAGACCTTACGTTCCCCGACGGCGCTGTTCGATCCTATGAGCCGGGGACCACCGGCCGGGCTGTGGCGGAGGGTCTGTCGAAATCGCTGGCCAAGAAGGCCGTGCTGATCAAGCTCGACGGCGAACTTTACGACTACGACCGCCCGATCGACCAAAGCGCCGCCATCGAAATCCTGACGCGCGACGCGCCGGAAATGCTTGAGGTCATCCGCCATGACGCCGCGCACCTGCTGGCCGAGGCCGTGCAGGAGCTGTTTCCCGGCACGCAGGTGACCATCGGTCCGGCGATCGAAGACGGCTTCTATTACGACTTCGCCCGCGACGAGCCGTTCTCGCTCGACGATCTGCCGAAGATCGAAAAGAAGATGAAGGAAATCGTCGACCGCGACGAGAAGATCGTGCGTGAGGTCTGGGACCGCGCCGAGGCCATCAAACATTTCGAGGAAATCGGCGAGCACTACAAGGCCGAGATCATACGCGACCTGCCGGGCACGGAAACCATCACCGTCTACCGCCACGGCGACACGTGGAAAGACCTGTGCCGCGGGCCGCACCTGCCGTCCTCGCGCTTTGTGGGCAAGGCGTTCAAACTGACCAAGCTGGCCGGGGCCTACTGGCGTGGCGATCAGAACAATGCGCAGCTTCAGCGCATCTACGGCACGGCCTGGGCCTCGGAAGAGGATTTGCAGGCCTATGTGACGCGTCTGGAAGAGGCCGAAAAGCGCGACCACCGCAAGCTGGGCCGCCAGATGAACCTGTTCCATATGCAGGAAGAGGGCCGGGGCATGGTCTTCTGGCACCCGCACGGCTGGACGCTGTGGCGGACGCTGGAGGCCTATATGCGCCGCCGTCTCGACGCCGCCGGCTATACTGAAGTCAAGACGCCGCAGGTGCTGGACCGCACCTTCTGGGAAAAGTCCGGCCACTGGGACAAGTACCGTCCGAACATGTTCGTCTGCGAGACGGTCGAGGGCGAAACCCTGTCGCTCAAGCCGATGAACTGCCCCGGTCACGTGCAGATATTCAAGGTCGGTCTGCGCTCCTATAAGGAACTGCCGATCCGCATGGCCGAATTCGGTGCCTGTCACCGCTACGAACCGTCGGGATCCCTGCACGGCCTGATGCGTGTGCGCGGCTTCACGCAGGACGACGCCCACATCTTCTGCCGCGAAGACCAGATCGTCGAAGAGACGGCGGCCTTCATTCGCCTGTGCCGTCAGGTCCATGCCGATCTCGACATGCAGGCCGAATATGTGGCGTTGGCCACCCGCCCGGAACAGCGCGCGGGCTCCGACGAGTTCTGGGACAAGGCTGAGACTCAGATGCTGGAGGCCGCCCGCGCCGCCGGGGTCGAACCCGTCATCGCCGAGGGCGACGGGGCCTTCTATGCGCCGAAGCTCGATTTCGTCGTGCGCGACGCCATCGGCCGACAGTGGACGTGCGGCACGATCCAGCTCGACTACGTCCTGCCGGAACGTCTCAATGCGGAATATGTCGCCGAAGACGGCTCGCGTCAGCGTCCGGTAATGCTACACCGCGCCATTTTAGGCTCGTTCGAGCGCTTTATCGGCATCATGATCGAAAATTATGGGGGTAAGTTCCCGCTTTGGTTGGCTCCGGTGCAGGTTGTGGTTGCGCCGATCACCTCAGATGCTAATGATTATGCACAACAGGTTGCGGCAAAATTGCGCGCCAGCGGTATCAGGGTTGACACCGACCTGCGGAATGAGAAGATAAATTATAAGATCCGGGAACATTCGCTGGCCAAGGTGCCGGTGATCGCCGTCGTCGGACGAAAAGAAGCGGAAAGTGGCGAGGTGGCCCTGCGTTATCTGGGTCAAGAGGGACAGAGTGTACTGACGATCGCCGAAGCGGTCGCCCGATTGAGTGACGAGTGCTTACCCCCCGATCTGAAGACCTGATGCCATTTTAAAAAGTCGATTTTGATGCAGCATTCCCTTCCGCCCTCTATCCGTGATTTGCTCAAGGCGCAACGATTGGCGTCGGAAGAAGCGGTTGATCTGGTTAAGGGAATCGAGACGACGATCGCGCCGAGGCATACCCGTGGCGTGACGGTTATCATGATCGCCTATCACACCGGCAAGGTGCTGTTCGACAGCATCGATCGTGTCATGGCCGAGCCCAGCGTCCAGCAGCTGATCCTCATCGATAACGGCTCGCCCGAACGCACGGCGGAAATGCTGCGCGAACTGGATCAGTCCTACGAGCGGTTCCTGCTGGTGCAGGGGCATGGCAATATCGGTTTTGCGCGCGCCGCCAATCTGGGGGCGCAACTGGCCGCGCAGCCCTGGCTGGTGTTCCTCAACCCCGATGCGCGCCTCTGCGACGGGGCGGTCGAGGCGATGGTCGAAACGGCGCTGAACCACCCCCGGCCCTGTCTGGTGGGGGCGCGCGTGCTCAACACGGACCTGACCGAGCAACGCGGCGCACGGCGCGGTGAAGTGACACCGGTAACCACGCTGGTGTCATTATTGAAACTGTCACGCTTTTTGCCGTTCCTCAAGGCTTACGAAATCCATCAGGAAGGTCAGGACTTGCCCGAAAACCCGATCCCCGTGCCGGCGATTTCGGGTGCCTGTTTTACCATGGCGCGGGCCGATTTCCTGCATATGGGCGGGTTCGATACGCGTTTCTTCCTGCACGTCGAGGATATCGACCTGTGCTGGCGTATCCGCAAGCAGGGCGGCACGGTCTTGTTCCATCCCAAGGCCGAGGTTGTCCACGAAGGTCACACCTCGCGCGTCGAGCCGATCTTCGTTGAGATGAACAAGGGGCTGGGGCTGGTCTACTACTTCCGCAAGCGCGCGGATACGGTGTGGCGAAAGACCTATGTCTGGGCGCTGGCACCGCTGATCATCGGAGTGTCGGTGCTGCGCGCCTCGCTGCGCAAGCGCCTCAAGGACGACGACGATATTATTTAAGCTCGGTCTCTAGCGCCCGCCGACGTTGACTTCGCCGGACCCCAGCACCTTTTTCTGTACCGAGCCCGTGGCGCGGGCGACATAGATGTCGCCGGAACCGACGATGGCGGCTTCGACCCGCTGAGCTTCGCCGCCAAAATGGACGTCGCCCGATCCGGCAATGGCGATCTCGAGCTTCTGGGCGCGACCGCGCGCGATGGTCACGTCTCCGGACCCGGCCAGACTGATCTCGACGGGCCCGTTGACCGAGGCGATGGCCATGTCGCCGGAACCGGCCTGGGCTGCCGACAGGCCTTCGGCGATAGGGCCCGTGGAAATATCGCCCGATCCCGACTGCGAGACCTTGAGGCTGCGTAAAGGTCCGGTGGCGATGTCGCCCGACCCGCCGCTGACGATTTCGGTGCGTCCGGCATTGGGCAGGAAGATATTGCCCGATCCGGTGGACAGGAGCTTGAGATCACCGCGCACCGGCCCCAGACGCCAGTCGCCGCAACCGTGGACGCTGAGTTTCAGATTACCGGTCTCATTGAGGGTGCCGTAGACGGCGCCGTGACTGACGATTTCGACGTTTTCAGGCGTATAGACATAGATGATCGGAAGGTCGCCGAGATTGACCTGCCCCATCCCCGAAACCCTTACCGTGGTGACGTTCTTGTCGGCAAAATTGAAGGCGAAGATATTGGTCGTCTCACCGCAGGACTGATTGCGGGCCGGCACATTGCCGTTGATGCGGACGGTGTTGTTCTGACGCGCGATGGTCACCTGCGGCATGGCGCGCGCGCCAGCCTTGACGCGGACATCGACGTCGGTACGAGGTTGCGCGATGACGATGACGCGCGCGGCGACGTTTTTCAACTCGACGCGATCCTCACCGGCCTGAGCCGCCAGCGGCAGGGTCAGCAGAGCAAAAAAGGGCAGGGATACGCGCATGGTTATAGTTTATCCACCAATCATTGCCCGTAAAATCACGCAACTGAGCCTGTGGGTCAAATTAAACCTCTGTCATGAAGCGTATTTAACATTGTTACATTTGAGTCATGCGGAGATGTTTTCTGTACGCACGGAACCGTCTTATCCGTTGTACAAACCGCGATTTTTGGCGAAGGCGAGGAACAGGTCGCCCCATTGAGCCTTGGGGTATCTGAGGCCGAATCCGTGGCCGCCGTCGGGATAAAGATGGGTTTCGACGGCCACGCCTGCCTTGCGCAGGGCGGCACGCAGACGCAGACTGTTCTCGACCGGTACGGTCTTGTCGTCCTCGGCATGGACGATGAAGGCGGGTGGGGTCTCGGCCGTGACCTGCTCGTCGGTCGAATAAAGGGCCAGTTTCGCCTCGTCGGCATTGGCGCCGATCAGATTGTCGCGCGAACCGGTGTGGGTGATGCCGGGGCGCATGGAAACCACCGGGTAGATCGGTGCAAACAGGGCCGGACGGGCATCCAGCGCATCGGCGGCGTCGCCTGCCGGATAGACATTGGCGGCGTAGCGCGTGGCCAGTGAACAGCACAGGTGCCCGCCGGCGCTGAACCCCATAGCGCCGACCCTGACCGGGTCCACGCCGTAGGTCCTGGCATGGGCGCGGATCAGACGGATGGCGCGCTGGGCGTCGGCTAAAGGGGCATCGGCCTGATTGGCCCAGCCTTCGGCAGGCATACGGTAGAACAGCACGAAGGCGGTGATACCGGCGGCGGCGAGATAACGGGCGATATAGTGGCCTTCGTTGTCGATCGAGACGATGCGGTAGCCGCCGCCAGGAATGATCAGCATGGCACCGCCGTTCGGATTCTTCGGTCGGTACACCGCCATGCGTGGATTTACGATGCCGGAGGTGCGGCGCATGGGCGGCTCGCCCGAAGCCGGGGAGGTTTCGCTGAGGGCCGGGTTGAGCCGTCCCGCCGGTCCCTTGGGCCACAGGTCGATATATTCGGTCGTGTCGGGCAGGGGCATGACCTCCTGCGGCGTCACGGCGCGGGCCGATCCCGCGGCAGCGGCCGTGATCAGGCCTGCGGACAAAAGCGTGCGACGATCAATGGTCATGGCGTTTCCCTGTATATTTAGAGAAAGCTTAAAGCGCATTCCGAAAAGTGTGCAACGGTTTTCGGATTCAAATGTGCGACAAGGCAAAACTTAGAGCTCGATCCAATCGGATCGGGCTCTAACCGGATGACTACGGCTTTTCAACGACGATCTTGCCGATGGGGGCGAGCGCCAGCCACGCCAGTTGCACGTTTTTGACGGCGAATGGAATGCCGATGATCGTCACGGCCTGCGCTACAGCGAGCGTCAGATGCCCCAGCGCGATGTACCAGCCGCCCAGCAGGATCCACACGATATTGAGGATGCCGCCCGACACACCGGTGCCGAGGTCGTCGCGACCCAGGTGCAGGTCGCGGTCGGCGATCGCCTTGCCGAACGGGAAGAAGCTGAAGCCCGCGATACGAAAGGCGGCGCCCGCCCACGGCAGGCCGACGATGGTGATGGCCAGAAGACAGCCGCCCAGACACCAGGCCAGCCCGGTCAGGAAGCCGCCGAAAATGAACCACAATATGTTCAGCACAAAGGTCATTGGTTTTCTTTCCGAAAGCGGACGGTGGGCGCGCATTTAAGGGTTGATTTCATTGACGTAACGTCGTTTTAATCAAGATTATAAAGGGTTTAGCGCTGTGATCACGTTAAATTTCTTTCATAAGCAACGGTATTGGCGTATAACGAAAACCATCTGCAAAAAAACGTTTTGTAATTGTTGCGACGCGGGGGCGTTGCGTCAAGCTGTATCAGGGTTTGGGCGTAAGGATGAGTGAAATCATCAATCTCAACAAGGCGCGCAAGGCACGTCGGAAAGATCAAAAGGCGGCGACAGCGGCGCAAAACCGGGTGACTTATGGCATTCCGGCGCGGGAACGGCGAACCGCTATTGAAAACCAACGTCTGGAAGGACGTAAACTGGATCAGTTGCGCGTTGAAAAAAACGACGCGGATAAAAAGAGTTGACGTTTCACATCAAACAAAGAACTCTCGATTATCTTAGATATGTCAGTGGTTTAATGATACCGCAAGTACATTTGAAGTAAATGTATCTCTAACGCATACACTAGGGCGGGCATGACGGGACTCATGCTCTTCGGGGGCAACCTGGGATCAGGAGGGACACTATGCCAGGATTGAAAAAGAGATCGGTTAATCTTGCGGGACACGCGACCTCCGTGGCGCTGGAGCCGGAGTTCTGGGCGGTGCTGGAAAGCATGGCGCAGGACAAGCGAATCAGTCTGGCGGCGCTGATCGCCGATCTTGATTCGCGGCGCGGCGAAAGTCTGCTGGCCTCGTTCTGCCGCCTGTCGGCGCTCGCCTTCGTGCAGAGCAAGGGGGCGGCGGTCAAACGCAAGAAGGTTTAGCGAGGGCCGGACGCGGGGCCCTGTGAATAAGCGCCTCCAAAACCGGCGACCTCTCTGTTTCCGTTTGGTTCTATCTTCGGATCGGGCTAAACTGCGATCATGCAGTCAGACGAAACCCAAACCTCACGCCTGTCGATCAGCCAGCAAGCCTCGGTTAACGGCGCTGGCCGCCCAGCCGACTATTTTCAGGGTCTTAATGCCGAACAGGCTGACGCCGTGCGCTCGACGCAAGGGCCGGTGCTGGTTCTGGCCGGGGCCGGGACGGGCAAGACGCGGGTGCTGACCACGCGAATCGCCCATATCCTCAATCAGGGTCTGGCGAAGCCGTGGGAAATCCTCTGCGTCACCTTCACCAACAAGGCGGCACGGGAGATGCGCGAGCGGGCCGAGCGCCTGATCGGCCCGTCGGCCAGCGACCTGTCGAACCTCGGTACCTTCCACTCGATCGCCGCGCAAATCTTGCGCCGTCACGCCGATCTGGTCGGGCTGAAATCGAGCTTCAACATCATCGACGACGACGACCAGACGCGCCTCCTCAAGCAGATCATGGAGGCGCGCCGCATCGACGTGAAGCGCTTCCCGCCCAAGGTCATGGCGCACTTCCTCGATCAGTGGAAGAACAAGGGCCTGACGCCGGACAAGGTCCTGAAAATGACCGCGGACGAAGGCGCGCAATTCGCCTCCAATACGGGCGCGCAAATCTATGCCGAGTATCAGGAGCGGATGCGGGTGCTCAACGCCTGCGATTTCGGCGATTTGTTGCTGCACACGCTGAAAATCCTGACCGAACATCCGGACATTCTGGCGCAGTACCACCGGCGCTTCAAATATGTGCTGGTCGACGAATATCAGGACACCAATGTCGCGCAGTATCTGTGGCTCAGGCTGCTGACCAATGCCGACCGCAACCTGTGCTGCGTCGGTGACGACGATCAGTCGATCTATGGCTGGCGCGGGGCTGAGGTCGATAATATCCTGAAATTCGAGCGCGACTATCCGGGGGCCAAGGTCATCCGGCTGGAGCGCAATTACCGCTCGACCCAGCATATCCTGTCGGCGGCCTCGGGCCTGATCATGTCGAACAGCGCGCGTCTGGGTAAGACGCTGTTCACCGATCAGCAGGGTGGCGAAAAGGTCCGCGTCAACGGTTTGTGGGACGGGGCTGCCGAGGCCCAGAACGTCGCCGAGGACATCGAGCGCCTGAAAAAGCAGGGCCGTAAATATCAGGACATGGCCGTGCTGGTACGCGCTTCTTTCCAGATGCGGGCGTTTGAAGAGCGGTTTTTGATGCTGCAAATCCCCTACACGGTGGTTGGCGGCCCGCGCTTTTTCGAGCGTGCCGAAATCCGCGACGCCCTGGCCTATCTGCGCCTGATCCAGTCGCCGGACGACGATCTGGCCTTCGAGCGCATCGTCAATGTCCCCAAACGCGGGATCGGCGACGCCACGGTGCAGAAGCTTCTGATGCAGGCGCGGCTGGCCGGGCAGAGCGTCATGGCCGCCGTGCGCGATCTGGTGCAGACGGACGAATTGCCGACGCGGACAAAGACGCCGCTGATCGCCTTTTTGCGCGACTACAGCAAGTGGGCCGGTCTGGTCGCGACGACATCGCACGACAACCTGCTCGACGTGGTCCTGACCGACAGCGGCTATTACGACATGCAGCGCGCCGACAAGGTATCGGGGGCCACGCGCATCGACAACCTCAAGGAAATGATGAACTCCATGCAGGATTTCGATAATCTCGAATCCTATCTGGAACACGTGTCGCTGGTCATGGACATAGAGGGCAAGGGCGGCGACGACACGGTGCGCATCTCGACCCTGCACGCGGCCAAGGGGCTGGAATTCCCCGTCGTCTTCCTGCCGGGGTGGGAGGAGGGCGTGTTTCCGTCGCAGCGCGCGCTGGACGAGGGTGGGTTGAAGAGTCTGGAGGAAGAGCGGCGGCTGGCCTATGTCGGTCTGACGCGGGCACGCGAACTGGCCAAGGTCAGTTTCGTCGCCAACCGGCAGGTCTTCGGGCGCTGGACAAACCAGATACCGTCGCGCTTCGTCGATGAAATGCCGATCGACCACGTCGAGGCTTCGTCGCAGACCGGCTATAATCAGGCCGGCTGGCAATCGCAGGAATCGCGCTGGGATCGCGCGGGCTATCAGCCGAACCACGAGAAGAAGGCCGACAGCTTCAGCGATCGCCTGTCGGGTGTGGATATGAGCCGGCTGGAGCGCAAGCCTACCCCGCACCGCATCGCGCCCTCGAAACCGCAGCCATCGAAGGGGTTCACCATCGGCACACGCGTCTTCCACAGCAAGTTCGGCTATGGCGAGGTGATGGCGACCGAGGGCAACAAGCTGATCGTCGATTTCGATATCTCGGGCGAGAAGAAGGTCATCGATAGCTTCGTGGAAAAGGCGTGATCATGAAAGCTTTGGGGGGATTGATTGTGGGCTTGATGATCGCTGCCGGTCCGGTGGCGGCGCAGGACTGGAAGCCGCTCGATACGGATAATACGCTGATCGTCGAAACGACCAAGGGCCGGGTGCTGATCGAATTGCGGCCCGATATGGCGCCTCAGGCGGTCGCGCGTATCAAAACCCTGACGCGGCGCGGGTTCTATGACGGGCTGTTATTCCATCGTGTGGTCGATCATTTCGTGGCGCAAACCGGTAATCCGAACAATAAGGACGGCGGCAAGAGCGATCTGCCCAACCTGCCACTGGAAGCGATTTTCAAGCTGAGCGACGCCGTGCCGCATACGGTGGTGGCTCGACCACAAGGGGCGACGACAGGCTTTATCGGGGCGACGCCCTATGTGGCGATGACCGACCGTCACATGCCGCCGGGCAGCGTGCGGGCGTGGGGAACGCACTGTCGGGGCGTGATAGGCATGGGGCGTGATGATATGCCCAAGGACTCTGCCAACAGCGAACTCTATATCATGCGCGATACCGTGCCGCGGCTCGACCGCGACTATACGGTGGTCGGGCGGGTTGTCGAAGGTTTCGAGGCGCTTGGTGCGCTGGCTATCGGTGCCCCCCCAACGCAACCCGACGCCATGAAACGCGTGCGTGTGCTGGCCGACGTACCCGCGAGCGAGCGTCCGGAACTTGAGATCATGGACGTCAGCGGTCCGGCGTTTGCGGCTCTGGTCGCTGCGAAGTGGACCGAAAAGGGCGCTGATTTTTCGGTGTGCGACCTCGATGTGCCGGTTAGGAAACTGCCATGAGCGGTGAATGGACCGTCTGGGGCAAGGTGCGGGCGCGGGAGACAGCCGAAGGGCTGGAACTGTATATCGACGGTCTGACGACGCAGGCCAAGTATTACAAGCCCTTAGTCTATGAGTTTTTCCGTAAGGAATGGCGCGGGTCGCGTCCGGCGTGGGGCGATCATGCGGTGGAAATCCGAATGGAGCATATCGGCGATCCGCCGTGGATGGACCTCGACAATCTGGCCAAGGCTTTGCTCGATGCGATCAAGGGGTTCGTGTTTCACGACGACAGTCAGGTGGCGCGATTACTGGTCGAACGCTTCGAGGGCGAACGCGAACAAATCCATATCCGGGTCTATGCGTTGAAGCGGTAGCACCTTTACCTCCCCAGTTTACTGGGGAGCCGGGCGGCCGGTGCCGGGGACCGCACGACGCGCGAAGCGCTAGATGCGGTGGTGGGGGCTCGCGAAGCGGAAGCAGATATGGTGTTTCCTCTGTTCCGAGCCCCCCTCCGTTTCGTCGCTTTCGCTCCGATCCACCTCCCCCGGCACGCCGGGGGAGTAAAGACCTAACCCCACGGCGTTAGTGCACCCCAAGCCATCAGCAGAATCGCATAACAGAGCCAACCAAGATTGAGCGCCGTATGCGCCGCCTTTTGCCATAGGGCCCAGCCGTCGGCGTGGTAATTGGCTTCTTCATAGACGCGATAGAGGTTGCCCAACTGAAACAGGGTCGCCAGAGACGCCAGCACCGCCATGCCCGACGCCATCTGCAACTGACCGCTAGGCCAGCGCGTGAACAGGGCGCTGGGGTCGCCATCGAGGCTCGATTTCCAGCTTTGGAACATGGCGATGGCCAGAATCCACACAGCAGCGGTGGCGTAGGATATCCAAGTCGCCATGATCTGAGGATCGGTCGGGTGCTCGCGCTGACCGATGCGGCTGAGGCCCATCAGCACCATGACGCACGACCCCAGCATCAGGCCGGTCATGGAATAGAGAAAATCGGGGGTATGATACCAGGCGACGCGCTCGAACCGCGCCATATTGGCCGAGGTCTCGAACGCGGTGGCCTTGCCGCCCTGTGGCTTGAACAGGAAATGCAGGTTCTCGAAGCCGATCTGCGGCCCCAGCGGGTTCATTTCCTGCGGGATGAAGAAGCCGCGCGCCGAGGTGGTGACGAAGGCCGAGGCTCCATCCTGCGCCGCTACGATCAGGCGGCCGTCATTGTCGACATCGACCTCGACCGTGTTGATCAGGCGGGTTACCGCGCCCTCAAGCCCGCCGAACGCCCGACGAGACGAGACATAGGTGCCGCTGACAGCGTCGAAATAGGCCGGGTTCTGGGCATAGGTTTGCGCGGGCAGGCGTGGGCCACCAGAACCCGCGCCTTCCAAATGACGGATCAGAAGTTCCGGATAGGCGCGCGTCAGGGTATCGCCGGTTTCGGTATTGGCGGCGATGAAGATTCCGATGCCCAGTTCCGGCACGAGGATCATATTGGCGTTGAACCACAAGGTCGCGCCGGAATGACCGTAGGTCTGGCGGCCCTGCGCGGTTTCGCCGATGCGGAAGCCGGACGCCCAGCCGTTATAACCATTGGGCATGCGCAGCAGGGGCGATCGGAAGGCCTTGGTCGAACCGGCGTCGAACAGCTGGACGCCGTTCAGTTGCCCGTCGCCGAGCAGCAGCGACATGTAGCGGCCCATGTCGGCGGCGGTCGATGACCCGCTCAGGGCCCCGGCCAGCGGCAGGGCGAAGTCGAACGGCTGGGTTTTCCACGTCGCGCCGTCCCAGCTGTAGCCTTGCGAAAGGCGGCCCGACAGCGACGCCGGCATCGGCGCGGGCAGGCCTTCGGCCGAGGCGGAGGCGTTGATCAGAGCGGGGTCGTAGGGTTCGCGCAGGGTGGTCGAATTGAGGCCCAGTGGCCGGAAAATCCGGGCCTCCATCAGGGTCGGGACATCGGCAGCCTTGGCGGTGTGGGCGGCAGCGCGGGCGGCGAGCGCCGCGCCGTAGTTGGAATAGCTGGCGAAATCGCCCGGTTCGCGCACCCGGTCCGGGGCATGGCGGCGGAAATAGGTGTCGGTCGATTCGATGCGCCCCTGATCGAGGCGGAACAGATGGCCAAGTGCGGAGTCTTCGAACCCGCCGGTATGGGCCATCAGGTCTCGCATCCGGAGCGGCTTCGTATAGCGGCGGTCGTCGCGGAAAATATCGGGCGGAAGGTAGGCGGAGACGGGGCCGTCGAGTTTCAATCGTCCGGCTTCGATCTCCTGCCGCGCGACGATCCAACTGAAGGTCTTGGTGATAGAGCCGATGCGAAACAGGCTGGCATTGCCGTCGACCGCATGACGCGGCGACAGGCGGTCGTAGCCGTAGCCCTTGATCAGGACGGGCGCGTCACCTTGCACCACGGCGACGGTGACGCCCATGACGTGGTCGCGCTGCATGAGCGCCGGGATCAGGGCATCGGTGAAGTTCTCGATGTCTTCTGCGCTGACCGGTGTGCCGGTGATGCGATTGACGACCAGCGGCGGCGCAGGCGCAACGGTCACGCGTGGCGCGATGCGGCGTCTGGGTGTCGGATTGACCGGTGCCGGCGGGGTTTCGACAGCGGCCACCGGCACGTCGACCGGCGGCGGCATGGCAGCTGTAAAGGCCCCGACGGGCCACAGGGCAGTGATCACGCCCGCGATAAGGGGCAAGTGATGTTTGGTTAATTTAATGAGCGAAGCGTGAAACCCGGACATTGTTGGCTTTCCGCGGGAGGGCCGTTATTTTTTGCGGAACTGATCGAGCGACACGACCTTGGGTGCATCGTCGCTGTCGATCTTTTCAGGGGTGGCGACCGGAGTATCTTCGATCTCGGCGGCGAGGTCGTCATTGGCCTCTTCGGCTTCCTCGACCTCGAATTCGAGGATGAACTGGACGCTGGGGTCGTAGAAGCGCGTGATCGCGGCATAGGGAAAACGCAGAACCTTGGGCATGCCGCCGAAGCTAAGGGTGACACTGACTCGGTCCTGTTCGACCTTGAGGTCGCGAAACTGATGCTGGAGGACGATGGTGATGTCCTTTGGATAGCGCAGCAACAGATCGTCGGGGATCGACACGCCTTCGGCGCGGGTCAGAAAGGTCACGTAGAAGTGGTGGTCGCCGGGCAGGCCGCCGGGTTGCGCCGCTCGCAAAAGCGCCTGACGTATGACACCGCGCAGGGCCTCCTGAGTCAGGTTGGCGTAATCCATATGGTCGATCACGGGCGGGGCTTCGGACATGACGGTAACTTCGGCAACGGAGGAATAGCCAAAAGACTTAGCACGTCGCAGGCGAAACAAAACAGCAAAAATGCCCCTGTCCCCGCGAAAATGGAGGGTCAAGGTTCTGGAAAAAAATGAAATGGAAAAGTGATGGGGTTCTGTTGCCAGGCCCCCATCGGGCCCCGCCTGGAGGGCTTATTCCCCAGGAGTTTAGGTGGATTTACTCCGCCGCATTACGCAGCAAGAGCGACATCCGAAGCGAAGTTATCGTTCGCAACTAGAATTTTGGGCTGATCAAGGCGGCCCAAACCTGGAGAAGGCTACACCTTTACACGTCTGTCGATGCTGATCGGCCCCATGATGTCCCGTAAGGGAGAGATGGTGGAGCCGCCGGGAATCGCACCCGGGTCCAGTCCGCTTATTACGTGGGCGTTTATCCCCATAGATCCCGAAGGAACAGTCTGAATATAGGCGCTCTGCGGTTATTAAGAAAGAGGGGCGGGGGCTCATGCACATAAAAAAGCCGTCCGCAGTTAAGCGGACGGCCAATAGCACGACCTCAGGGGCTTGTGGGGGGACTACCCGCTTCGGGACAAAGCGTCGTGCGTCAGGGCGTCCGGGAGAGACGCCCTGTATCCGAATTAAAAGAAGCCGAGCTTCGCCGGCGCGTAGGAGACGAGGATGTTCTTCGTCTGCTGATAATGATCGAGCATCATCTTGTGCGTCTCACGACCGATGCCCGACTGCTTGTAACCACCGAATGCCGCGTGGGCCGGATAGGCGTGGTAGCAGTTGGTCCACACGCGGCCCGCTTCGATGCCGCGGCCAGCGCGATAGGCGATGTTCTGATCGCGCGACCACACGCCCGCGCCGAGGCCGTAGACCGTATCGTTGGCGATCTCGATGGCTTCCTCGACGGTCTTGAAGGTCGTCACCGACACCACGGGGCCGAAAATTTCCTCCTGAAACACCCGCATCTTGTTGTGGCCTTCAAAGATGGTCGGCTTGATGTAGAAACCGTCCTTCAGATCGCCGCTGAGGTGATTGGCCTCGCCGCCGGTCAGGACCTTTGCGCCTTCCGCCTTGCCGATATCGAGATAGCGCTGGATCTTGGTATATTGTTCCAGAGAAGCCTGAGCGCCGATCATCGTGCCCATATCGAGCGGGTCGCCCTGCGTTATGGCCTCGACGCGGGCAATGGCCTTTTCCATGAACCGGTCATAGATCGACTCGTGGACCAGAGCGCGCGACGGACAGGTGCAGATTTCGCCCTGATTGAGCGCGAAGAAAGCGAAGCCTTCCAGCGCCTTGTCGAGGAAGGCGTCGTCTTCGTTCATCACGTCGGCGAAGAAGACATTCGGCGATTTGCCGCCCAGTTCCAGCGTGATGTTGGTCACATTGTCGGCGGCGGAGCGCATGATTTCCTTGCCGACGGCGGTCGAGCCGGTGAAGGCGATCTTGGCGATGCGCGGGCTCTTGGCCAGCGGCGCGCCCGCCTCGATGCCGGTGCCGTTGACGATGTTCAGTACGCCCGGCGGCAGCAGGTCGTGGATCAGTTCAGCGACGACGAGGATCGAGGCCGGGGTCTGTTCGGCGGGTTTGAGGATGACGCAGTTTCCGGCGGCCAGAGCGGGCGCCAGCTTCCACGCGGCCATCAGGATGGGGAAGTTCCACGGGATGATCTGACCGACCACGCCCAGCGGCTCATGGAAATGGTAGGCGACGGTATCATGGTCGATCTCGCCGATCGAGCCTTCCTGCGCCCGTATACAACCGGCGAAGTAGCGGAAATGGTCGATGGCCAGCGGGATGTCGGCGGCGGTGGTTTCACGCAGCGGCTTGCCGTTGTCCCAGGTCTCGGCCTCGGCGATGGCGGCGAGGTGGCTTTCGATCCGGTCGGCGATCTTCAGCAGGATGTTCGAGCGTTCGGTGACCGAGGTCCGGCCCCATGCGGCCTTCGCCTTGTGCGCGGCGTCGAGCGCGCGTTCGATATCCTGCGCGTCGGAGCGCGGCACTTCGCACAACTTCTGGCCGTTGACCGGCGAAATATTGTCCATGTAACGGCCATTGACCGGCTCGATCCAGTCGCCGCCGATCAGGTTGCCGTAGCGCGCCTTGAACGGCGTAGCGGCGGAAATATCGCGTTCATGCTTGGTCATTTTGTCTGTCCTTATATCCGGGCTTGTTTACTGGTCGCGCATCTGATCCGAAAACCGTTTCACACTTTTCGAAATGCGCTCAGGCCCCCTGAGAGTTCCAGTCTGCGCCCGCCTGAAACCCCCCGGCAAGGCCAAGCCGCGATGTTGCGGCGCGGCATCACGCGCCTTGTGATCGTAAGGGTTTGCGCGGTGTCGCGCCCTGCGTCAGAGGTGTCGCCAGTGTCGCAAATTGCGACAGGTGACAGGGTAAGAAAGAGGGCGCATAATGGCCGCAAATCGGTCGTAAGAATGGACCGAACCTACCGGGAGACGCTCATGACTGTCATGGATACCGCCCGCGTCGAAGCGGCGCGCAAGGTGTTTTTCGAGCAGCGCAGTCTGCCTGTCGATCAGGTCAATCACGCCATTCTGCGCTCGTGGATGCGTTGCGCCGATATGGGGCTCGATGCCCGCCGCGCACCGCCCGCCGAGGCCCCCAGCGCGTCGGATATCCGTCATCTGCACGAACGCCACGAAGCCCTGCGCCGCATTTCACGGCCTGAACTCGATGCGCTCTACAGCGAGGCGCGCGACCTGTCGGGCATCGTCATCCTGACCAACGCGAAGGGCGAAATCCTCGATGCGGTGGGCGACGCGACCTTTGCCGGTAAGGCCGCCGAAGTAGCGTTGCGACCCGGTGTCCTGTGGAGCGAGGACGGCACGGGCACCAACGCTATCGGCACGGCCATCGCCGAACGGCGCAGCGTCGCGGTCAATGGCGCGGAACACTATTTTCAGGCGCACGGGGTTTTGAGCTGTGCCGCGACGCCGATCATTGACCCGCGCGGGGCAGTGCTGGGGGTGCTCGATATTTCGACCCCGGCCAGCCCGCAGGGATCGCATATGCTGGGCCTGATGCGACTGGCGGCGGAGCAGATCGAACACCGGCTGTTCCGTGACGGCTTCGAGGATTGCCGCACCCTGCGCTTCCACAGCGACGCCAGTCTGCTGGGGGCGGCGCGCGAAGGCATTCTGGTGTTGCGCGACGACGTGGTGGTGGGGGCCAACCGGCGCGGCCTGTCGCTGATCGGGCGCAACTGGGACGACCTCGATCAGGTGCGTTTGAGCGACCTGTTCGACGGTGCGCCGAATGGCACGGGACGGCTCAGGGGTCATGACGGTCGCGACTATTTCAGCCGCTGCGACGACAATGGGCGCGGAACGCTGGTGACGGCAAACCGGCTGGAGGATGTCGAAACCGCCGCCATCCGCCGGGCGCTTGAGGCTCACGGCGGGAATGTCAGCGCGGCTGCGCGGGCACTGGGCATTCACCGCTCGACGATTTATCGCAAGGCGGGATTGTAATTTTTTGTCGCGCATTTGATTCCAAAAACCGCTGCACACTTTTTGGAAACGGAGTTCGGCGAAGCCAATGCGCTCTAATCCAGCAGGATTTGGCGGTCGGCCTCGCGTTGAGCCTCCATCACCGCCTCGGCTTCGATGGCGTTGGCCTTGAGTTTCGCCACCGCGCGCCACACCTGCGCCAATTCGTCCTTTCCGTCAGCCTCCGGGACCGGCGTGTCGAGTTTGCCTTCCGACAGGCCGATGATCGTTCCGGCGAGGCTCAGCAGCGGCTTGTTGATGAAATTGACGATCAGCCACAGCGACACCAGCCCGATGACCACGATGGCCAGAACTGCCGCCAGCAGGAAGGTGATGGCCCGGTCAGCGTTGAAGGCGGCGGTCCTGTTCTGACTATCGATCAATTCCTGACGCGATGCGGTCACCAGACCATCAAGGTGCGACTGAAAACGGATACGATCGGGCCTGTCGGTCAGTCCCAGAGCGCGGGCCTCTTCGATGTGTCCTTGTGTGGCCAGGGCGGCGAGGTTGCGGCGGACGCCGATGAACTTGCCGACCAGCGGTTCGGTGGTTTTCAAGCGCGCGCGGTCGTCCGGATCCTTTGAGGTGCGCCAATCGGCCAGCAGCAGCTCCATCGTATCCAGATTACCGGTCAGCTTATTGGCGAATTCATTGACTTCGACCTGATCGCGGGCGGCATAGATGCCGCGCGATTCCATGACGACGTTGCTGACGAGGTGGTTCAGGCGCTCGATATCGTAGGTATGTTCGTAGGCGCGGCCATATTCGCCGATCATGTCGCGATACTGGGCGATGGTCACCAGTCCCAGCGCGGTGATGGCGAGTGCCATGGTCGCGAAGACGGCAACCAGCGCGAAGATGCGGGCGCGGATAGACATGGCGGTTCCTCTCGGTAGCTATGGTTCGTGACTTTGCACGATCGCCCGTTCTGCGGAGCAAGTTGAGTGTAAGAGGAAAATTGTAAAAAGGATATTTAAGACAATTTGTCTCAATATCCGGAATGTAAGAAATTTGTTGCACAAAAAAGCCGCCGGAGGTTGAAACTCCGACGGCTCTTTCTGTTCCAGGTAACGGTCCTAGGCCCGTGGCCTAGTGGTTGTCGCGGGGGACACCGATGCCGATCTGGGCGATGCGCTGATACTTCACGGCGTTTTCGAGTACCATGCCGGAGCCCATCTGACCGACGACGCCGCGCTGCATTTCCTGCCACGGCGTCTGGTGCGCCGGGTATTGGAAGCCGCCAGCGGCCTCAAGCGCCGTGCGGCGATCGGCGATCTCTCCGTCGGAGATCAGGACGTTGACGGTGTTGGCATTGAGATCGACGCGCACCTTATCGCCCGTTTGCAGGATGGCGAGGTTGCCGCCCGCGGCGGCTTCCGGCGAGGCGTTGAGGATCGAGGGCGAACCCGACGTTCCCGACTGACGCCCGTCGCCGATACAGGCCAGCGAGGTGATGCCGCGCTTAAGCAGGTAGTTCGGCGCGCGCATATTGACGACTTCGGCCGCACCCGGATAACCGATGGGACCGGCGCCACGCATGAACAAGATGCAGTGTTCGTCGATGGCGAGGCTCTCGTCGTCGATGCGGTGGTGATAGTCTTCCGGACCGTCGAAAACTATGGCGCGACCGGTGAAGGCGTTGGGCGAGGTCGGATCGGACAGGTAACGCTCGCGGAATTCCGGCGAAATGACCGAGACCTTCATGACGGCGCTGTCGAATAGGTTGCCGCTAAGGACGCGGAACCCGGCGGCCAGTTTCAGCGGCTGCTCAAACGGACGGATGACCTTCTCGTCTTCGATAATAGCATCGCGGCAGTTGTCGCCGATGGTCTTGCCATTGACGGTCAGGGCGTCTTCATAGATCAGGCCCTGCTTGATGAGCTGACCCACGACGGCGGGGACGCCGCCGGCGTGGTGGTAGTCTTCGCCGAGATACTCACCGGCGGGCATCAGATTGACCAGCAACGGCACCTCTTCGCCGTACTCCTGCCATTCCTCGACGGTCAGCTCGACGCCGATGTGGCGAGCCAGCGCGTTGAGGTGGATCGGGGCGTTGGTCGAGCCGCCGATGGCCGAGTTGACGCGGATGGCGTTGATGAAGGCTTCCTTGGTCAGGATGTCCGACGGCTTGAGGTCTTCGTGCACCATGTCGACGATGCGCTGACCGGTGCGGTAGGCGCATTCCTGACGGTCGCGGTGCGGTGCGGGGATGGCGGCCGAATAGGGGAGCTGCATGCCCAGCGCTTCGGCGAGCGAGTTCATCGTCGTCGCCGTGCCCATGGTGTTGCAGTAGCCGGTGGACGGGGCCGACGACGCGACCAGCTTGATGAAGCCCTGATAGTCGATTTCACCGGCGGCCAGCAGTTCGCGGGCCTTCCACACGATGGTGCCGGAGCCGGTGCGCTCGCCCTTGTACCAGCCGTTGAGCATGGGGCCGACCGACAAAGCAATCGAGGGGATGTTCACCGTGGCGGCAGCCATCAGGCAGGCCGGGGTCGTTTTGTCGCAGCCGATGGTCAGGACGACACCGTCCAGCGGATAACCGTAGATGACCTCGACGAGTCCGAGATAGGCCAGGTTGCGGTCGAGACCGGCGGTCGGACGCTTGCCGGTTTCCTGAATCGGGTGGACCGGGAATTCCAGCGGGATGCCGCCGGCCTCGATGATGCCGTCGCGGATGCGCTTGGCCAGTTCGAGGTGGTGGCGGTTACACGGGCTCAGGTCCGACCCCGTCTGGGCAATGCCGATGATCGGCTTGTCAGACTGAAGCTCCTCCAGCGACAGACCGAAGTTCATGTAGCGCTCCAGATAGAGCGCGGTCATGTCGGCGTTGCCGGGATTGTCGAACCATTCGCGCGAACGCAGCTTGGTCTTGGAGCGGGGTACGGAGTTCTGAGACATCGGTGTGGGGATCTTTTTTATAGACGAGAGAGACGAATTACTTGCTGACGAACAGGTGGTGGACCGTCGTCTGGGTGTAGGTTTCGCCGGGGTTCAGACGCGTGGTCGGGAACTTCGGCTGGTTCGGGCTGTCGGGGAAGTGCTGGGCCTCGAAGGCCACGGCGTCGCCCATACGGGTCACCTGACCACCCTTGCCGGGGACCTTGCCGTCAAGGAAGTTGCCGGTGTACATCTGGATGCCCGGTTCCGTCGTCAGGATTTTCAGGCCGCGGCCGGATTTGGCGTCGGTGAGGGTGACGGCCAGCTTCGGCGTCTTGGTCACGCCGCCGCGCAGCACGTAGTTGTGGTCGATGCCGAGGCCGACGAGGATTTGAGGGTCGCGGGCGTCGCGGACGCGGCTATCGATCAGCGTCGGCTTGGTGAAGTCGAACGGCGTGCCCTTGACCGGGGTGATTTCGCCCGACGGGATGGCGGTGTCCGATGTCGGCAGATAGCCGTCCGATTCCAGTTGCAGCGTGGCGTCGAGCGCCGAACGACCGGAATTGACGCCGCCGAGGTTGAACAGCGAGTGGTTGGTCAGGTTGATGACGGTCGGCTTGTCGGTCGTCGCCTTGTAGCTGACGGTCAGGTCGTTGGCCTCGCTGAGGGTGTAGGTCACCTCGACCTTGACCGTGCCGGGATAGCCTTCTTCGCCGTCGGGCGAGGTATAGGCGAGCGTCACCGAGGCGGTACCCGCCGCGCCGCCGGACTTCATGTCCTTGACGGTCCAGTTGACCTTGTCCCAGCCTTTGAGACCACCGTGGAGGTGGTTGCCATTATTGTTGGTCGCCAGCGTATATTCCTTGCCGTCGAGCGAGAACTTGCCCTTGGCGATGCGGTTGGCATAGCGGCCGACGGTGACACCGGTATATTGCGGCGTTTCGACATAGCCGGTGATCGTGTCGTAGCCGATGACGACGTCGGCAACCTTACCGGCGCGATCCGGAGTCTTCAGCGATTGCAGGGTGGCGCCATAGGAAATGACCTTGGCGGTGACGCCCTTGGCGTTTTTCAGCACGACGGCCTTCACTTCGGTCCCGTCGGCCAGCTTGCCGAACGATTCGCTGGTCGCCGTCGCGGCTAACGCGCCCGACGTCAGGCTGAGTCCAGCCAGAACGAGACCGGCAGCCAGCGCCGTGGAGTTGGAGAATGTCATGCCTGAGGCCTTTCCGTAGGGGATTGCGTTTCCTGAACACCATGCCGCGTCTTGTCGCGGCTTAGGGTGATGATTAGACCTTGGTTTTTAGTCAGACAATAGAAAAATGCGTCTGGCAAAATTATATGACAAAATCACGCGCCGTGGGAAGGGGCGGTCTGGAACTGATTGCCGAAAAAGGTCGTCTGGCGCTTGGCATAGTTGCGGGTTTTTTGTTTGGCCAGATCGCGCGCGGCGGCCAGTGTCATCTCGCGGCGCACATAGGCCCAGAGCTCGGCCAGACCCAGTACGCGCAGGATCGGCCAATCACTCTGTAAGCCTTGCACGATAAGGGTTTCGACCTCGTTCAAGGCGCCCTGTCCCAGCATCAGATCGAAGCGTCGGTCGCAGCGGTCGTAGAGCCAGTCGCGGTCGGGCCGGAGGATTTCCAGACTGTACGATCCTTCCGGTAGCAGCGGCACATTGCGCTTTTGCCAGTCGCTGAGGGCCGTACCGGTCTGCCAGACGACCTCCAGCGCGCGGGTCAGGCGCTGACGGTCGTTAGGCGCGATCCGCGTGGCCGCTTCGGGGTCGAGCGTGCGCAGCAGGTCACGCACGGCGGTTTCCCCTTCATTTTCGTAGGTCTGGCGCGCGCGCTGACGCACCGCGTCGTCGATGTCGGGAATCTCGGCCAGACCGCGCGTCAGACTGAGAAAGTATAAACCGGTGCCGCCGACGATGCACAGGGACTGATCGCCACGCAGGGCGGCCTCGATATAGGGCGTCGCGGCGCGGACCCAGTCGCCGGTGGACCACAACTGATCCGGGCCCAGCACCCCGTAAAGTACATGGGGCGCTTTCGACTCATCGGCGGCATCGGGTCGCGCCGTCAGGATCGGCACGTCGCGATAGAGCTGCATCGAGTCGGCATTGAGGATCACGCCGCCGGTCTGCGCCGCCCAGTCGAGCGCGCGCGCCGACTTGCCCGAGGCCGTCGGGCCACCCAGCAACAGAATGTGAGGCGCTTTGTCGGTCATGATCCGTGAAAAAAGGTTGTGTCGATCCTGTTTCGGCCTATACGCCCCTCAACGTAATGGGAATAGACAAAATGGCCAACCTCGACAAACAGATCGTCCTCGACGCCCTCGATACGATTGCCGATCCGGTGACGGGCAAGGGTCTGACGGCGGCAGGTCTGGTGCGCGGTCTGGTCCTGTCGTCAGGGCGCGTCGGCTTCATGCTGGAGGTGCCGCACGCGGACGTGACGCGCTTCGGTCCCGTGCGCGTAGCGGCGGAGGCCCTGCTGGCCGGTTTGCCCGGTATCGAGAAGGCGCAGGTCGTACTGACCGCCGAAACCGAGGCCCCCAAATCTGAAGCTTCTGGCCATGTGCGTCCGGAAACCAAGGCCAAGCTGTCGCCGCAGGCCGCCGATCAGGGCAAGCCGAAAGCCCCCGTCGCCACCGCGCGGCCCGATCACGTCCGGCACGTCGTCGTCGTCGGGTCCGGCAAGGGCGGGGTCGGCAAGTCGACCGTGTCGCTCAATCTGGCCCTAGGCCTGAAACGTCTCGGTCTGCGCGTCGGCTGGCTCGATGCCGATATTTACGGACCCTCCGCCCCGGTCATGCTGGGGATCACCACACCGCCGACCTTTGACGACAACAAACACATGGTGCCGCCGGTGGCCTTCGGGTTGAAGGTCAATTCGGTCGGCTTCCTCGTCGATGCCGATCAGGCAATGATCTGGCGCGGACCGATGGCGTCGCAGGCCCTGACGCAACTCCTGACCCAGACGGCGTGGGGCAGCGACGAGACGCCGCTCGACGTGCTGATCGTCGATCTGCCGCCGGGAACCGGCGACGTGCAACTGACCCTGACGCAAAAGACGCTGATCGACGGGGCGGTGGTGGTTTCGACGCCGCAGGACATGGCGCTGATCGACGCGCGCCGCGCCGTGACCCTGTTCGGCAAGACCGGAACGAAGGTGTTGGGTGTGGTCGAGAACATGGCCTATTTCTTGGGCGCTGACGGCACGGCGATCGAGATTTTCGGCCGTGGCGGCGCACGGAAGATGGCCGAAGGTCTGAACCTGCCGTTCCTGGGTGAGGTGCCGCTGGACCCGGCCCTGCGTCAGGCATCGGACGACGCCGCGCCGTTGCAAACTGGCGTCATGGCCGAACGCTTCGACGAGATGGCGAAAGCCTTGTGGGGACAGTTGACGTCGTGAGCCGCTTTATGCTTGTGTAAGGGCATAATACGCGCCGGGGAGGCGTGACCGAGGGGGAATACGATGCGTAAAACGATCATTACCGCTTTTGCGGGCGGACTGTGCCTGTGGTTGATGGCGAGCCAACTGGCGGCGCAAACCATGACGCCGCCGCCGACCAATCCGCGCAATTCTACTTATCGTTCGTCCGATTATCGGTCGGGCACATCTTCCCTCGATCGCCGGACATCGGATGCCAAAGAGCGTCGGGATGCCGAAAAAGCCGCCGCTGCCTTGCAGGCCGATGCGGCCCTGACCAAGGCCATTGAGACGAAGGATTATCCCTATCTGCTGAAACGCTACGATAGGGACTGCACCAGGGCCAAGGCAGACCTTGCCAGAAGTAAGGCGCTGCCGGAGCGGGCAACGGCGCTGAACCGCACGCCTCAGGTCGCGCGGGCCTGCCATGCACTGGCGGAAATGTATCATAACGGACTGGGCGTACCGATCGACAAGGCCCGTGCCGCGGAACTCTACACCGACTCCATGCATCTTGGGATTACCAACTCTCAGGACGCCCTGATCGGTCTGGCGGCGGATACGCCTTCGCGTATTTCCGTTATTAACGGCATGGCCAATGATCCTCAACTGGGGTTCGACAATCGCTGTTTTGCCACGCGCAAGGTGGCCGAGATGTACGCCAAGGGGAATGGTGTAGAAAAAGACCTGTCGCAAACCGTCAAATGGCACCGGCTGTGCTACGACAGTGCCGGTGCAACCATCGATACAGTTCTTCCGGGATATGTTCTGAACGGCGCCCTCAGCCTGATCGACCTCTATACCCGGGATGACCCGAAAATCCGTAACCTGCCGGAAGCCCTGGCTATTTCGGAACGCGTCAACAGATCCAAAGGCCAAACCGAACCCCGATATCTGGCTCAGGCCCAGTATCAGGCCGGACGCCTGCTCCACAGCGGTGGGGCGGGACCGAAGGATACGACCCGTGCCATCGACCTCCTTGAAAAAGCCGCGACCGCGGGCCAGGTGGACGCGATGGTGTTTCTGGCCGACATCTATGATCGGGGTGAGGGTGTCGCCGCCGACAAGGCCAAGGCTTCGGCCTGGCTGGATCAAGCCGTGCAGGCCGACAGTCCAGCCGCGCACCATCTGCTGGGCAAACGGGCTTATGCCGGAAAGGATTTGCCGACGGCCAAGGCCAGGTGGCTGGAAGCAGCCAAGCAGGGACACGCGGGAGCCCAATATGCTCTGGGCCAGTATTTCCTGAACGACACGGCCAAGACGCCTAACGATCAGGCCAATGCTTATGTCTGGCTGGATGTGGCGGCGCGTAACGGGCATCCGGCAGCGGTCACTGCACGCGATGCGTTAAAGGGCCAGTTGCCGGACAATCTGCTGAAAGCCGCCGAAAGCGCGGAAACCAGTCTGATTGCCGCCTATCCCAAGGTCATCGGCTAAGGTTTTTCACAGGCGACGGAGTGTCGTTTCTTGCGAGTGCGAGAAGCGTAACCATATCAGGAGCGGTTACTTATTCGCCGGAGCCGAACCATGTCGCTGAACACCCTTCTGTCGCCCTATGCCCTTAAATCGCTGAACCTGCCCAATCGTGTGGTCATGGCCCCCATGACGCGGCAGTTTTCGCCCGGCGGCGTACCGACCGACGACGTGGCCCGATATTACGAGCGCCGTGCCGAGGACGGCATCGGCCTGATCCTGACCGAAGGCACGGTGATCGAGCGTCCGGCCTCGAAGAACGAACCCAATATCCCGAACTTCTTCGGCGACGCACTGCCCGCGTGGGGCAAGGTCGTCGAAGCGGTTCACGCCAAGGGCGGTCGCATTGCGCCGCAGCTCTGGCACACGGGCGCGGCGGCGTCGAACACCGGCTACGATCCAACTCCTAAAGACACGCCGTCGGGTCTGACGCTTACGGGTGAAAAACAATGGGAGCCTATGACCGATGCGGCGATTGCCGACTCGATCGCCGCCTTCGGGCGCGCGGCGGGCGACGCCAAGCGATTGGGTTTCGACGCCATCGAACTGCACGGCGCGCACGGCTACCTGATCGACGAGTTCTTCTGGGACCAGACCAACCGCCGCGGCGATCAGTGGGGCGGGCCGACCATCGGCGAGCGCACCAAGTTCGCGGCCGAAGTCATCAAGGCTGCCCGCGCCGAAGTCGGGCCGGACTATCCGATCATCATCCGCATCTCGCAGTTCAAGGGCGGGGTGTACGACGCCCGCGTCGTCACGACCGAGGCTGATCTCGAGGCCTGGGTCCGCCCGCTGCTCGACGCCGGGGCCGACATTATCCATGCCTCGCAGCGCCGTTTCTGGGAGCCGGAATTCGAAGGTTCGGACCTCAATTTTGCGGGCTGGGTCAAGAAGCTGACCGGCGCGCCGGTGATCACCGTCGGCAGCGTCGGCCTGAGCGGCGACTTCATCGGAGCCTTCGGCGGCGAGCACTCCAGCCCGCAGGGGATCGAGGAACTGCTGCGCCGTCTCGATCGCGGCGACTTCGACTTGGTGGCCGTAGGCCGCGCTATTCTGGGCGATCCGGCGTGGCTGACCAAGATCAGCGCCGGTCGTCACGAGGAATTGAAGCCGTTCGACCGTTCGGCGCTCGCGACTCTGGTTTAATTTCGCCAAACAGGTATTGTAGCTGTCATCAACCCTTCTTAGGATAACGCCGTTCAGGTGAAATCTTAAGGAGGGTTGTTTCATGCGTATCAGAACCGCAGCCATGATCGTGGCAAGCTCAGGCCTTGCCCTGACGACGGCTCATTCGGCGACGCAGCCGAAGCAGGTGGTTACCGGACCGGTGGCCGAATACTGGATGGATACGACGACTCGAACCGGCTTTTCGCTGGGTGGCGGCAAGCCGAGCATGGGCTCGATGATGAGCACTATGATGGGCGGTGGCGACAAGGTCCATCACGACCTCAAGCTTGAACTGTCCTCGAAAAAGGCGGCCACGGGTGAGGCGAAGGCCGACCATTTCGTGCCGTCGACGCTCGGCATGGGGGCCAGCCTTCCGCTCTATTTCAAGACCACGCCGAACACACCGGGGAAGGTCGAGGAAGGTCCGGGCACCAACACCTACGACCCGCCTAAAGGGAAAATCCTGATCTACTGGGGCTGCGGCGAAAAGGCGCGTCCCGGTCAGCCGGTGGTGGTCGATCTGTCGAAACTGACGGCGACCGATGCCCGTCTGGCGGAATTCCAGAAGCTGACCGCCTCGACGGTGAAGATCAATACCGTCGTCGGGCCGTTGCCCTCCACCTCGACGACCTATGGCGAGTGGCCGAACGTCAAGCACAACAAGGGTCTGCCGGGACAGAGCTCGATCGCCGGGGCGCATACGATCAAGGGTAATTACAGCCCGGACATTGCCTTCAACCTGACGCCGCAGCAGGATTTCATGGCGCCACTGGAGCTGACGGCCAATGCGCCGCTGCCGTCGGGTGCGGTCAATCTGGCGTGGAACGTGGTCGGCAATTCGACGGGCTATTTCGCCTCGACCATCGGCGGCGACGGCAACACGTTTGTCTTCTGGAGTTCGTCGGAGGCGCAGGCCGGTCTGATGGCGATGAGCCTGATGGCCGATTACCTGCCGCCGGCGGAGGCTCAGCGTCTGGTGACGCAGAAGGTGCTGCTGTCGCCGCAGACCACGACCTGCGCCGTGCCGTCCGAGGTTTACAAGGCGGCCCCGCAGTCTCTGTTGAGCCTGACAGCGTTCGGCGGCGAGACCAATATCAGCTATCCGCCGCGCCCAACCGACGTGAAGGTGCCGTGGAATATCCAATGGACGGTCAAGGTGCGCTATCGTTCCTCGACCGGCGGTCTGCTGGGGCAATCGATGGAAAGTATGATGGGCGGCGCTCAGGCGGACACCGACTCCGAAGCGTCTTCGTCGGCCAAGCCGGAAGAAAAGAAAAAGAAGAAGTCGATGCTGGGCGACATGATCAAGGAAGGCGTCAAGTCCAAAATCGGGTTTTAGAAAGATACATACTCCCCCGCCACGCGGGGGAGGTGGCAGCCCATAGGGCTGACGGAGGGGGCCTTAGTTTGTTCGGTAAGGCCCCCACCACCATTCGCTCCGCTCATGGTCCCCCTCCCCACAAGTGGGGAGGTATGATTATGGTCTTATCCGCTCAAACACCTTCAACGTAAAATCGAAGTCGTCGCCTTCGCCTTTTTCGACGAATTCCGATTTGGTTTCCGCCCACACCGCCGGATCGATTTCCGGAAACAGCGCATCGCCCTCCAGCGTCGTGTGAACCAGCGTCACATATAGCCGGTCGGCCTTGGCGATCGTCTGGGCGTAGATATTGGCCCCGCCGATGACCACGACTTCATCGCCGCCTTCATCCGCCGCGTGTTCGCGCGCGATCTCCAACGCCTCGAACAGGGTTTCGCAGATGACCGCGCCCTCGGCTTCGAACTTGAGATCGCGCGAGCAGACGAGGTTCAGCCGTCCCGGCAGCGGTTTGCGCGGCAGCGAGTCCCAGGTCTTCGAGCCCATGATGATTGGCTTGGACTGGGTGATGGCCTTGAACATCTTCAGGTCAGAGCGCAGATGCCACGGCAGGCTGTTGTCGCGCCCGATGACGCGGTTTTCGCTCATAGCGACGATAAGGGAGAGTTTGGGACGGGGCATGATCTTCTTTCATACTCCCCCAGTTTACTGGGGGAGGTGGATCGCTGCCGAAGGCAGTGAGACGGAGGGGGCTCGGGAAAATGGAAACAGCGCATCTGCATCACTTACGCGAGCCCCCACCACCGCATCTAGCGCTTCGCGCGTCGTGCGGTCCCCCTCCCCAGCAAGCTGGGGAGGTATGTTTTTAAACCGCCACCGGCGCTTTCAGTGCGCCATGCGACTGATAATCGATCAGTTCGATATCGGCATAGTCGAACCCGAACAAATCCGTCTTAGGGGCCAGTTTCAGCGTCGGGAACGGCAGCGGATCGCGGGTCAGTTGCGTCGTCGCCTGTTCCATATGGTTCGAATACAGATGCACGTCGCCGAAGCTGTGCACGAAATCGCCGACCTCAAGCCCTACGGCCTGCGCCACCATATGCGTTAGCAGGGCATAGGAGGCGATGTTGAACGGCACGCCCAGAAACACATCCGCCGAACGCTGATACAATTGGCACGACAGTTTGCCTTCAGCGACAAAAAACTGGAACAGGCAATGGCACGGCGGCAGGGCCATGTCCTCGACCTCTGACGGGTTCCACGCCGAAATGACGTGGCGGCGCGAATAGGGATTGGTCTTCAGGTTCTCGATCAGCTGCGCCATCTGGTCGATGACGCGACCATCGGGGGCGGCCCACGAGCGCCACTGCTTGCCATAGACGGGGCCGAGATCACCGTTCTCGTCGGCCCACTCGTCCCAGATGGAAACCCCGTGGTCCTTGAGGTACTTCACATTGGTGTCACCGCGCAGGAACCACAGAAGCTCGACCGCCACGGATTTGAAATGCACCCGCTTGGTGGTCAGGAGCGGAAAACCCTTTGAAAGATCGAAACGAATCTGCCGTCCGAACGCACCGGTCGTGCCCGTGCCCGTACGGTCCATGCGCGTCACGCCGCTGTCCATGAGGTCGCGCACGAGATCGAGATACTGATATTCGGGGTGTCGGGCCATGGCGCGCTACTCTATAGGGGATACGATTCTGCGACGATTATAGTGAGGAGTTCGCCCCATGTCATTGCCCGTCTATTACGACCGCGATTGCGACCTCAGCGTCATCCGGGGCAAGCGGCTGCTCATCGTCGGCTATGGCTCGCAGGGGCGGACCCAGGCGCTCAATGCCCGCGATTCCGGCGTGGCCGAGATCAGGGTGGCGCTGAAACCCGACAGCGATACGCGGGCCAAGGTCTGGGCCGACGGTCTCAGCGTCGTGACGGTCGAAGAGGGCGTGCAATGGGCCGAGGTCATCGTCGTCCTGACGTCCGACGAGGCGCATCAGGCCCTGTTCCGCGATCAGATCAATCCGCACCTGCGCGCCGGTCAGGCCCTGATCTTCGCGCATGGTCTGTCGGTCAATTTCGGGCTGGTCACGCCGCCGGAAGGTGTCGATGTGCTGCTGGTTTCGCCCAAGGGTATCGGGCCGCGCATTCGCGACATCTACGAGGCGGGCGAGGGGGTTTTCTGTCTGTTTGCCGTGCATCAGGACGCGACGGGGGCGGCTAAATCCATCGGCCTGTCCTTCGCGGCGGCGCTGGGCTGCGGGCGCAAGGGGATACTGGAAACCACCATGAAGGCCGAGTGCGAAAGCGACCTGTTCGGCGAGCAGGTCGTGCTGTGCGGTGGGACGCGCGAACTGGTGACGACGGCGTTCGATACGCTGGTCGCAGCGGGTTATCCGCGCGAAGTGGCGTGGTTCGAGACCTGTTATGAATTGAAACTGGTCGTCGATCTGTTGTGGGAGCGCGGCATGTCGGGCGGCTTCGAGAAGATTTCCAATACGGCGGAATATGGGGCTTATCTGACCGGCCCGCGCGTCATCGGCGCGGCGTCGAAAGCGGCGATGGACGCGGTGCTGAAAGACGTGCAGTCGGGTAATTTTGTACGCACCCTGATGGCCGATTACGATGCAGGCGCGGTGGACCTGAAGCGCCGTCGCGCGGCTCTGGCGGACAATGCGTTGGATGATACGAAGCGCTATCTGGACGGGGTGGCGGCAGCGGCGAACGATAACGTCGGTTAGGGGGAGACATGGGTAAAATCTGGAAAATCGTCGGACTGATTTTGTGTATCGGACTGGCCGTCAGTGTCTGGCGCTGGCATGCGCCTGCGCCGGAATGGCGTGACGGCGATCTGATTTTCCAGACTTCGCGCAGTCAGCAATCGAAGGCCATTCTGCTGGCCAGTCGCAGTCTTTACACCCACATGGGCATCGTCAAACGCACGCCCGATGGCTGGGTCGTTGTCGAGGCCGTCGGGCCGGTCAAGGAAACGCCGCTCAAGGCATGGGCCGCGCGCGGCAAGTTTGCTCGTTACGCGGTTTATCGGCCCAAAAACCTGACCGAGACTCAAACGCGAAAGGTCTTTGCCGCGGCCAAGGCACTGTACGGTCGCCCTTACGATATCTATTTCTCGTTTGATAATCGCAGCATCTATTGCAGCGAACTGGCTTATCTGGCGTTCAAACCGGCGGGCATCGAACTGGGGCAGCGGCAGCGCATCGGCGAACTGGGCGTAGGTGAAGGTGCGGCACGTAAACTTATCGCGAAACGCGCCGCCAAGGACCCGGATTGCAAAGGCTTATCCTCCGACGCCTGTATCGCGCGTGTCATGTTACGGGAACTCGTCACACCGGTCAGCATCGCCCGTGACGCCGATGTGCGGAAAATCTATTCCAACTATCTCCTATAAAGGACGTGGCTCTATTCCGGTTTGATCGCCGGACACACGCTCTGTGTCGCGATCGCGTGTTCCTGTGCGCTGACACGGCCATCTCGGTTGCAGTCCCAAAGCCGGAACTGGAAGCGGATGTCGGGGAAGTCGTTGCCGGAGTCCCAGAAGCCCGACGGGGCAAATTCCACCTTCATGTCCGCTATGCACTGGTTGCGGAATTTGCGGATCGTTTCGGGGTCTTTCGACACCTCGTCATAGCAGGTGCCATCCACCCATTCGAGCGAGGCGATACGCCCGTCATGATCGCGGTCGAAATGTCTGAGCGTCAGCGGCCAGCGTGCCTTGGCATACTCGCCTATGGTCAGGAAACCGTCCTTATCCGCATCATAGGCGATAAAGTCGGGCAGGGGACGGGTCACAGCGGACGGCACAGGCACCTGCACCGTCTGATCGGCCTGTGCGCCGCCGCCCACGGCAAACGCCAGACAGAGCGCCATCCCCCGTCCGTACATACTAGGCCGTAAACTCATAAATATGGCCGCCATGGCGGCAGAAATAGCAAAATAATGCCAGGAGATGGGCGCAGGCCGTAGTTGACCTACGGCCAAGCGCATCGACGCCGCAGGATGAAGCTATTTCGCCGCGCAGAGCGTGCGGCCCATTTGCACGGGCTACGGCGTCGAAAAATCTCGAAAATGTTAGCATTTCCCTTCGTTTTTCTCCTGGTATCCGCACAAATGGTCTCGCACCATGGCGGTCATATTTATGAGTTTACGGCCTAGTCCCGCAGCAGCTCGTTGATGCCGGTCTTGCTGCGCGTCTGGGCGTCGACGCGCTTGACGATGACGGCGCAGTAAAGATGCGGCGCGTTCGGGTTCTTGTCGTTCGACGACGGCATGGAGCCGGCGACCACCACCGAATAGGGCGGGACCTCGCCATAGAAAACCTCACCGGTGGCGCGGTCGACGATGCGGGTCGATTGACCGATATAGACGCCCATGCCCAGCACCGAGCCTTCGCGGACGATGACGCCTTCGACGACTTCGGAACGCGCGCCGATGAAGCAGTTGTCCTCGATGATCGTCGGATTGGCTTGCAGCGGCTCAAGCACGCCGCCGATGCCGACGCCGCCGCTCAGGTGGACGTGCTTGCCGATCTGGGCGCAGGAACCGACCGTGGCCCAGGTATCGACCATCGTACCTTCGCCGACATAGGCACCGATATTGACGAAGGACGGCATGAGGACGACGTTCTTGGCGACGTGCGCACCGTGGCGGACGATGGCGCCCGGCACCGAGCGGAAACCGGCGTCCTGATAGTCTTCGGCGCTCCACTTGGCGAACTTGTTCGGCACCTTGTCCCAGAACGGCCCGATCGGGGCTTGCTCGAACAGGCCGCGGCCCGTGTGCATCAGTTCGTTGGCGTTGAGACGGAACGATAGCAGGACGGCCTTTTTCAGCCACTGGTGCACGACCCATTCGCCATCGACCTTCTCGGCGACGCGGAAGCGGCCGTTGTCGAGCAGGCCGAGCGCCTTTTCGACGGCGTCGCGCACCGAACCGGTGGTGGACGGCGACAGGGTGTCGCGGATTTCCCAGGCGGCTTCGATATCGTCGTGGAAGGCGGCGAGGTCGGACATGGCGGCTCTCTCATCAGGTCAAAACAGAATGAGAGAGGCCTTAAGCGCTCAGGCGCGGGGGATCAAGTGTTTAGGGCACGATTCCGATCTGTCAGATCGAAATCGTGCCCTAAGTTTTTTTCTGGCGCGCATTTGATCCGAAAACCGCTGCACACTTTTCGGAATGCGCTCTAATCAGCCCGTTTGAGCACGTAGCTCTGCGAGGCAAGCTTTCGCGTCAGCATGAAGTCGGCAAGGCTTTCGAACGTCGCCGTGGCGATGGGGCCGGGCTGGTCATCGGTCTGGAGACGCGGGTCGGCCATGGGGCCGAAGGTGCGTTGCAGAAACCCGGCCTTGACGCGGGTCGGCGTGAAATGCGCCTTCAGATTAGCCTTGATCTGTGGGTAGGAGGTCGTCTCCCATGCGGCTGACGCTACCACATCGAGCAGGAATTCGACGCAGTTCTGATAGCGCGGGTCCCACGGGTTCGAGACGAGCGAATAGTCACGGACATGCAGGGCGTCGTAGGCCGGGGTACCGATCAGGCCATACAAGCGGCGCTGCATTTCAGGCGTCGGGATAATGATGCCGACGTCGCTTTCCGCCGTGGTCGAGGTGAAATTGAGCGGGAAATCCTGCTTGAGATAGGACTGGCTGACCGGCAGGGTCTTTCCGTCGCCGTGATAGAGGTTATAGACCGCATAGCCTTTCAGCACGCGTCCGTCGGACGTCTTGATATCGCGATAGACCCAGAAGGCGCCGTGCGTATAGGCGATGCCGGGTGGCAGCTTGTCGTGCGGGCGGCTGGTGCGGAAGACGATGGCGACGCGCGCCCCTTTGGCGGCAAGATCGGTTTCGATCTGCTTGGCGAAACTGGCGATTTGTGTGGGCGTCAGGTGACCGGCAGCCGTGGCGGCGCTGTCGCCGGATTCATCACCGGCGAAAACGGGCGTCGTCACGAGCAAGGCCGCGGCCAGTCCTGCCGCGAACCGGTTCACTGGGCTTTCTTCGGCGCAGGCTTAGCGGGCTTCTGCACGTCGTAAGGCACATCGGGCGCAGCTTGCGCGACAACAACTTCCTTTGAGACGGGCAGGGGTTTGTTGGCCTCATCCCACGCGGTTTCACCGGAATCGCGGATCGCTTCACCGGCGCTTTCGGCGGAGGCACCGACCATGATGACCGGCAAGGCGACGCTGCCGACGGCGACCAGAACACCCGCGCCCGACAGTTGCGCCGTGGCTTCGGCAGAATTGCCCGACGCGCGCGAGGTGTTCTCAAGGCTATCCTGCGCCGAGGCGGGCAGGGCGAAGGCGGCGATGAGACAGGCAAGGCTGATGATTCTGAACATGAGCATGACTCCCGAGGCTATATAGTGAACATTGTTCACGCATATAGGCGGGTGTCAAGTTAATTTTGAACGACGTTCAATTTTGAAGCAGAAACGCTTTCAGTGACGGCGCGCGGACATGGACGAACGTGTCCGTATTGGTTTCGGCGTGCGGCCCGACGAGGATAGTCGTCATGCCCAGTTCGTGCGCGGGTTTGAGGTTCTTGGGGCTGTCCTCGAAAAAGGCTGTTTCCGGGCCGGTGACCGCGTGTTTCTGCATCATGCGATGGAAGGTAGCGAGGTTCGGCTTGGGGATCAGGTCGGCGTGACCGAGGTGAAACACGTCCTCGAACAGGTGGGTCATCTCCAGCTTGTCGAGGATGCGATAGGCGTGGTTTTCGTCGCCGTTAGTGAAGACCAGCTTGCGGCCTTCCAGCGCGGTAATCGCCGCGTTCAGATCGGGATCGGGCAGGAGGGCGTCGAGCGAGACGTCATGCACCTCGTTCATGAAAGCGTAGGGATCGATGCTGTGGTAGGCCATCAATCCGGCCAGTGTCGTGCCGTGTTCGTAGAGGTATTTCTTCTGAAGCTCAAAAGCGTCCTGCCGCGCCAGACCGGTCTGACGCATGACGAAGGCCGTCATCTTGCCTTCGACCAGCGCCATGACCTCGGCCTCGGGCGGGTAGAGCGTATTGTCGAGGTCGAACAGCCAGGTCGAAACGTGCGGCAAAGCGGCGGGAGAGGTAACGGTCATCCCGCCAGCTTCGGTTTTTTTTGGGGGAGATTCAAGTCTCTTCTCCTCCCTATGCAAGCGTAGGGAGGTGGACCTTAGTCCCGCGTGATCAGCGTGCCCGCGCCGTGTTCGGTGAACAGTTCGACCAGCATGGCGTGCGGGCGGCGGCCATCGAGGATAACCACGGCCTCGACCCCGGCTTCGATCGCGCCGATGGCGGTTTCCAGCTTCGGGATCATGCCGCCAACGGCGACGCCGTCCTCGATCAGCTGACGCGCTTCGGAGACCGTCATCTGACGGATCAGATCCTTGTCGCCGTCCAGCACGCCCGCGATATCGGTCAGCAGCAGCATGCGTTTGGCGTTGAGCTTGCCCGCGACCGCCCCGGCGACGGTATCGGCGTTGATATTGTAGGTGTGGCCTTCTTCGCTGACGCCGATGGGAGCGATGACCGGCACGTAGTCATGTTCGGCGTCGCCGATCAGGGTGCGGATCAGTTTGTCATCGACGACCTTGGGTTCGCCGACGTAACCGAGATCGACGACCTGTTCGATCATCGAGTCGGGGTCTTTCTTGGTGCGGGTAGCCTTGTCGACCAGCAACAGACCGGCGTCCTTGCCCGACAGGCCGACGCCGCGCACATCGGCTTCGCGCCCGGCCTGCGTGATCCAGTTGGCGATTTCCTTGTTCACCGCGCCCGACAGGACCATCTCGGCGATTTCCATCGTCGCTTCGTCGGTGACGCGCAGGCCGTCGATGAAGGTCGATTTGACGCCTGCGCGGTTGAGCATGGCCGAAATCTGTGGTCCGCCGCCGTGGACGACGACCGGGTGGATGCCCAGCAGCTTGAGCAGCACGATATCCGAAGCGAACAGCTTGGCTACCGCTTCGTCGCCCATGGCGTGGCCGCCGTATTTAATGGTGACGATTTCGCGGTCGTAGATCTGGATGAAGGGCAGGGCCTCGGCCAGGGTGCGGGCGGTAGCCCAGCCTTTTTCTTCGAGTTGCGCGTCGGATTGGGTCTGCTTGATCATTTCGGAGTAATGTGCCTCGGGACTACGCCGTTCGGCGTATCAGCAAAGGGTGACAGCTATATGTCGCGGCGCATACAGGATATGGGCGCAACTGTCATGCGGTTTTTACCTTTAACTCCCTCTCCCTGCTTGCGGGGCGAGGGGCCTCTTTCTTTGCGCGACTCGCCCCTCATCCGGCCCTTCGGACTACCCGCACCGGCGGCCCGGTTCTCCCCGTAAACGCAGAAGGGAATAGAAAAATCCGGCCCAGTTCCCTGAGCCGGATTTGAAACGCGCAACGAAAGTCGCAGGCCTTACTTCTTAAGGAAGCCGCCGAACTTGTTGTTGAAGCGCGACACGCGACCGGCGCGGTCGAGCAGGGTGCCGTTGCCGCCGGTCCACGCCGGGTGCGTGCGGGGGTCGATGTCGAGGTTCAGGACGGCGCCTTCTTTGCCGTAGGTCGAACGCGTCTGATAGGACGAACCGTCCGTCAGGGTGACCGTGATCCAGTGATAGTCGGGGTGACCGTCTTTTTTCATGTCTTTAAGTCCTTAAAAACGTCCGGCCAGCAGGGATGCGGACGCAAAGAAAGGTGATGCCGGGAATAGCGAAGGGCGCTCCTTACAGGAAGCGGCGTTGCGGCGCAAGGATTTAAGCTTTATGGGTCGCATTATGACCGATCAGACACAGCCCGCCGCCGCAGACGCCCACAAAGACCGCCCCGGATCGGGTGCCGAACTGGTGGGGCAACTCAATACCGCCGCCGGAGGACGTGAGAAAACCCGCGACCTCAAGCCTCTGATTCATCTCTGGCCCTATATCACGGCGCAAAAGGTCGATGCGCTGGGAGCGGTGGTGTTTCTGCTCCTGTCGTCGGGGGCCACCTTTGCCCTGACCGGGGCGTCGCGGTTCCTGATCGACAACGGGTTCGGGTCGCGTAACGCCTCGCAACTGAACTTCTGGTTCCTGATTGTCGCCGTGGTGGCGTTGGTCCTCGCTCTGGCGACGGCGCTGCGCTACTTCTATATCACCAAGCTGGGCGAGCGCGTCGTCGCCAATCTGCGCAAGGACGTGTTCAGCCATATCCTGAGCCTCGATCCCGGCTTCTTCCTGAAAATCCGCACGGGTGAAGTTGTGTCGCGCTTGACGACCGACTTGCAGATCGTCGATACGCTGGTTTCGACCTCGATCTCCGTGGCGTTGCGCAACGGCATTTCGTTCATCGGCGGCCTGATTTTGCTGATGTTCGTCAGTCCGAAACTGACCCTGTTCGTGCTGTGCATCTTCCCGGTCGTGCTGGTGCCGCTGTTCACCTTCGGCAAACGCGTGGGTAAGCTGACGCGGCAGACGCAGGACAGCTTCGCCAATGCCGTCGGCACGGCGGGCGAGACGCTGGACGCGCTGGAAACCGTGCAGGCTTTCGTGCGCGAAGACTATGCCCGCGGTAGGTTCGCGGAAGGCGTCGAGACCGCGTTCAAGCTGTCGTTGAAGCGCATGGGGGCGCGGGCCTTCATGACGGCCCTGGTTATCTCGCTGGTCTTCGGCGGCGTGGCCTTCGTCCTGTGGCTGGGGTCGCGCGCGGTCATCGCCGGGGACATGTCCGAAGGCACGCTGATCCAGTTCGTCATGCTGTCGGTGCTGGTCGCCGGTTCTGTCGGCTCTTTGTCCGAGACATGGGGCGATGTGCAAAAGGCCGCAGGGGCCATGGCGCGCATCGATGAGCTTCTGGGCTCAAAGCCCACTATTATCGCGCCGGCGTATCCGCAAGCCCTGCCGGACCCGGCGCGCGGCGAGATCGTGTTCAGGGATGTCGACTTCGCCTATCCGGCGCGTCCTGATCAGCGTGTGCTGAAAGGCTTCAGCCTCGATGTGAAGGCGGGGGAGACCGTGGCGCTGGTCGGGCCATCGGGGGCGGGCAAATCCACCGTATTCAAGCTTCTGCTGCGCTACTACGAACTGAGCGGCGGCACGATCACGCTCGATGGCGTCGATATCACGAAGGCCGATCCCAAGGCCGTACGTGAGCGCCTGTCGCTGGTGGCGCAGGATGCGGCGCTGTTTTCCGCCTCGGCGGCGGACAATATCCGATTTGGGCGCGCCGACGCCAGCGACGATGACATCCGCGCCGCCGCTCAGAAGGCGCAGGCGCTCGGCTTCATCGAGGCCTTGCCGGAGAAGTTCGGCACGGCCCTCGGCGAACGCGCCAAATCCTTGTCGGGCGGGCAAAAGCAACGCCTGTCGATCGCGCGCGCCTTGGTTCGCCGCGCGCCGGTCCTGCTGCTCGATGAGGCGACCTCGGCGCTCGATGCCGAGAATGAGCGTCTGGTGCAGGATGCGCTCAACGAGGCGATGAGCGAGCGCACGACGCTGGTCATCGCCCACCGTCTGGCGACCGTGCTTAAGGCCGACCGCATCGTGGTGATCGACGAAGGCCACGTGGTCGAGCAGGGGACGCATGACGAACTGGTCGCAAAAGGCGGGCTTTATGCGCGTCTGGCGGAGTTGCAATTCAACAGCTAGGTGCGGTTCGATTCGCCTGAGCGGCGAATTAAACGCGTTCTCCGTTAGCGATATCAGGCGCATCGGTTTTATATTACCGTATACGGAACATCGTTTGGTAAAATATAACTCTAACGTGCATTTTTATCGTTAATAAAAACAGGTGGTTGCAAAATAAATCATCTTTTTGGCCTGCGCATAATTGAAATACTGAACGTTCCGTATTATATCGTCCTCATCCGGCGAGTGGCGTAAGGGCCGGTTTTTCATGGCCTTTTCCTCCCCCCCGCATAAAGGCCTGTTCAGGACACTGCACCTTGTCACATGATCTTCTCGAACCGGAGGATCAGGCGCATCGCGTCTGGTTCATCACCGGAACGTCTCAGGGCTTCGGCCATGAGCTGACCCGCATCGCACTGGAACGCGGCGATTTTGTCGTTGCCACCTCGCGCACCCCCGACGCCGTGCGCGCGGCGTTTGCCGACCATGCCCACGCACTCGTGGCGCTGGAGATGGACGTCAATGACGCGACCGCCATTCAGGCCGCCGTCGCTACGGCGCTGCACTGCTTCGGTCATATCGATATCCTCGTCAACAATGCCGGTTTCGGTCTGCTGGGCGCTATTGAAGAAGCCACGGACGCGGAAACGCGCGCCCTGTTCGACATTAATCTGTTCGGCCTGCTGGGCGTGACGCGCGCCATCCTGCCGCACATGCGCGCCCGTCGTCAGGGCCATATCGTCAACCTGTCGTCGATCGCCGGTCTGGTCGGCAGCGCGGGCTGGGGCCTCTATAATGCCAGCAAGTTTGCCGTCGAAGGCCTGTCCGAAGCTCTGGCGCAGGAACTGCGTCCGCTCGGCATCGGTGTCACGGTCATCGAACCCGGCCCGTTCCGCACCGATTTCCTCGGTGGCTCGCTGGGGGCGACTCAGCGCATCATCGACGATTACGAAGTTTCCGCCGGTCAGGCCCGCCTGTACCGCGACACCAACCACGGCGTTCAGGCCGGTGATCCCGCTTTGGGTGCCGAGGCCATGTTCAATGCCGTGACCTCCGCCAATCCACCGTTGCACCTCGTGCTGGGGCAGGGCGCTTATGAGCGGGCGGTGAAGAAACTGGAAACCCTTCAGGCTGAACTCAAGGCCTGGCGTACTGTAAGCTTTTCGACCGATAAGGCCGCGTAACCATGACTACCTATACCGGCGATGTTGCCGCCGTTTCTGAATCCATCGTCCCCGTCAAGCGTCCGCGTGGGCGCCCGCGGTCCGAAAGCGCGCGCGACACTATCCTCAAGGCGACGATGGAGTTGCTGGAGCAGGGCACGCTACGCGACATGACCGCCGAGGCCATCGCCAAAAAAGCAGGCGTGTCGAAGGCGACGTTGTATAAATGGTGGCCGAACAAGACCTATATCGCGTTCGACGCCTTCATGGCGCGGGTCAAGATGGAAGTCGCCACGCCCGACACCGGTTCGGCCGAGCGCGACTTCCTGATTCAGGTGCGCGAAGCCATGGCGTTCTATTCGTCACCGGCAGGCCGGACTCTGGCGCAGCTTCTGGCCGAAGGGCAGGGCGACGCTAATTTCCACGAGGTGTTGCTGGAACGCTTCCTGACTCAGCGTCGCGAAGAGGTCGCCGTCATGTGGCAGCGCGGCGTCGATCGCGGCGATATCTGCGCCAATATCGACCGTCAGATGGGCCTCGATATTCTGTATGGGACGATGATGTTCCGCTTCCTGTCTGGCCGGTTCAATATGATGAACGCCGAAGAGGCCGAGAAACTGGTCAGGACGGCCTTCCGGGGTTTTGCGCCGAACATGCGCGTCACCGACGACGAGGTCTGGATCGAGGCTTAACAAAAAACCCTCCGGTGTGATCCGGAGGGTTTTTTGTTTGGCGCTGGCGCGCATTACTTCGCCATATGCAGCTTGTCGAGGAACTCAGGATAGAGGTCGAGGTTGCAGGCGATCATCTCGCCGGTGATCATCGGCGACTGGTCCGAGTCGATCGAAGTGACCTTGCCGCCCGCTTCGGTGATCAGCAGGATGCCCGCGGCCATGTCCCACGGCTTCAGCCCGCGTTCCCAGTAGCCGTCCACGCGACCGGCGGCAACCATCGCCAGATCGAGCGAGCAGGCCCCCAGACGGCGGATGCCGACCGTGCGTTGCATGATCTGGTGCAGGTCTTTCAGGAACTGCGCGTGGCCGGTTTTGCCGATGAACGGCGCGCCGGTGGCGATCAGGCATTCGTCGAGGTTGCGACGCGCCGAGACGCGCAGGCGCTTGTCGTTGTGATAGGCACCCTTGCCCTTTTCGGCCCAGTAAAGGTCGTTGGTCACCGGGTTGAAGGTGACGCCCGCGACGATTTCGCCGTCGCGTTCCAGGGCGACCGTGCAGGAAAACACCGGGATGCCGTGCATGAAGTTGGTCGTGCCGTCGATGGGATCGACGATCCAGCGGTGCGTCTTGTCGGTGCCTTCGTGGGCGCCCTGTTCCTCACCGAGGAAGCCGTAGCCGGGACGCAGACGTAGAAGCTCTTCGAACAGGGCGGCTTCGACGCGCTTGTCGGCAGCGGTGACAAAGTCGCCGGGGCCCTTGCGCGAAACCTGAAGTTCGGAGACTTCGCCGAAATCGCGCGCCACGCCTTTGCAGGACTTGCGGATGGCGGACACCATGGCCTGAATGAGGGCGGATTGAAGAACCATTGTCTTGATCCTTTACGCTGCCGAAGGCAGCTAAATGAAAAAAGCCACTTCAGGGCGAAGAACCGCTTCAAGCCCTGAAGTGACATTATAAAACCACGAAAAATGTATCGGCGCTTGCGCCGAACTTTTTCGTGAGCACTAATCCGCGCGCTTCATGTATTCGCCGTCGGCGGTCGAGACGACGATACGCTCGCCCACGCCCATGAACGGCGGGATCATAACGCGCATGCCGTTGGAGGCCTTGGCGGGTTTATAGGACGACGAAGCGGTCTGGCCCTTGATGGTGGGTTCGGTTTCCATGACCTCAAGGATCACGGTATCGGGCAGGGTGATCGAGATCGGACGCTCGTCGTGGAATTCGAGGATGACGACCATGCCGTCGTGCAGGTACTGGATCTGGTCTTCGCCGACCCAGTCCTTGTGCAGGCTGATCTGTTCGTAGTTTTCCTGATCCATGAAGACCAGCATGTCGCCGTCTTCGAATAGATACAGGTGATCCTTTTGCTCCAGCGTAACGCGGTCGACCGTGTCTTCCGAACGCAGGCGCTCGTTGAGCTTGGTACCGGTGATCAGGTTCTTCAGTTCGACCTGAGCGAAGGCGCCGCCCTTGCCGGGCTTCACGTGGGCGGTCTTGACGACCGACCACAGGCCGCCCTGATATTCCAGAACCATGCCGGGTTTGATCGTATTGGCGTTAATTTTGGGCATAAGGATATGACTTGTCAAAGAGTAGGGGCCGCGGAGACCCGGAAAAGGATAGCTGAAAAGCTTGCGCGCGTTACTACCCGTAACGGCGTCCAAAGGCAAGGGCTCGCAAAGAGCGCCAAAGGGCGATAGACTTTTTATTTCACGGCCCGCATCTTGGCCGCCAATCGAAACGATCAAGGAGCGAGACGTGTTCAAAACCATCGCTGTAAGCGGACTGGCCCTGCTGGCCCTGACCGCCTGTTCGAAAAAGGACGAGGGCCAGTCGCAGGGCGCAGGCTATGGCGCCTCGACCGAGGCCGTGGCCGACAAGGGCGTTCAGGCCCTGTCGTGCGGCGTGCCGGTGACGAAGGACATGACCGCCGACATGATCCTGAAAGCCTTTCCCGGCAATGCGAAAAAGGAAGCCGTGCCGGGGCCGGAAGGCTCGACCGAAAACGCGGTCGTCATCTATCCGGACGATCCGGCGCGCAAGGTCATCGTCACCTTCTGGGATGCCGCCCAGACCAAGGTGGCCGACGTCAGCATTGGCGACGAGGCCGTGCAGTGGTACGGCCCCGGCAATATCCGCGTCGGCTCGAAGCTGAAAGACGTTGAGACCGCCAATGGCGGACCGTTGACCATGTACGGCTTCGAGTGGGACTACGGCGGTTACGCGTCTGATTTTCAGGGCGGCAAGCTGAACACGCTCGATGGTGGCTGTGTTCTGAGTCTGCGTTTCTCGCCGCCCAAAGGGCATAATGAGGCCCTGACCAGCGATATAGTCGGCGACCAGCAAATCCCCTCGACCAATGCCAATCTTCAGGCGCTTCAGCCGGTGGTGTCGCGCCTGTCGGTCGGCTGGCCGTCGCCGGAGGCGGCGACCGCTAACCCGCAATAGCGGCAAGGAGTTTTTTGACCCCGGTGGCCGCGCCATCGGGGTGGTTCCAGACCGCGCCCGACACGGCGATGAAATCCGCGCCTGCGGCGGCGACCTGAGCGGCATTGTCAGCCGTAATGCCGCCGATGGCGACACAGGGCACTTCCATGGTTTCCTGCCAGATGGTCAGGGTGTCCAGGTGCGCCATGTGCTCGACCACCTTGGTCGAGGTCGGGAAAAACGCGCCGAAGGCCACGTAATCCGCGCCGGACTCGGCGGCTTCCATGGCCAGATGACGGCTGTCGTGGCAAGTGACGCCGATCATGGCCTCAAGGCCCAGCGTCTTGCGCGCGTCTTTGTAGGAGGTGTCCGATTGCCCGACGTGGACGCCGTCGAGCTTCAGTTCTTTGGCCAGTTGGACGTGATCGTTCATCAGCACCGCCGTGCCGTGTTTGTGGGCCACCGGCGTGATCAGCTTCGTCAGGGCGCGGATTTCGTCGAGCGACACGTCCTTGAGGCGGATTTGCAGGGCCGCGACCGGACCCGCCGACAGGGCGTCGTCCAGCGTCTTCGCGAAGACGGAGTGGTCGGCGATTTGCGGCGGGGTGATGAGATAGAGCTGACAGGTCATGCGCAGGGAATGCCTGAAATGGGGGGAGAGGGCAAGGATTTCGTACGTCGTAACATATACCTCCCCGCTGGCGGGGAGGGTGGCATCGCGGAGCGATGACGGGTGGGGTGGCTGGGTAGATAAAACAAGAAGGGTGTCTGCATTTAAGATACCCCACCACTACATCTCGCTCGCTACGCGATCTCGTGCGGTCCCCCTCCCCAGTAAACTGGGGAGGTATAAAAAGGTTTACAGCGACACTCCGAACGCGCTTTGCAGGCGGGCCATCTGGTCCAGCACCGGATTGGCCATCGGCAGGTCGGCTTCGGCTTCGACGAACATGCGCTTGTCCATGTGCGAAATCCGGTCGTAGAGGCGGTTCGAGCGATCGAGCAGGGTCAGCAGGCCTTCGGGCAGGATGGTGTGCTGCTCGTTGAGTTCCACTGCATTGGCGGGCGACAGGCGGTATTTGTCGTCGCAGGCGTCGGCGGCTTCCATATCGCCTTCGCGGACGGCGCGCTGCACCAGCAGCCACGAGGCGATCTGCATCAGGCGCGTCGTCAGACGCATCGATTCACCGGCGTACAGAAGCGCGTCTTCGCGGCTCAGGATGCGCGAGTCGCGGCGGCCGTCGCCATCGAGATAGGCGGCGGTTTCTTCGACCAGGGCCATGCCTTCGCGGAAGGTGCGGTCGAACAGGTCCGAGCGGGCGAAATCGCGGACAATATCAACGCGTTGGGCAAACGGTGCGATTCCGGCATCGGACATGGGAACGTATCTTTCTTCAAACTCGAAACAGGGGCCATATTCCGGCCCACTTATATGCAGGTCACATCTGCAACCGGCGTGCCATTTCCACCCTCAGGCCCACCTTTTGTGTGCCACGGGTGTGGATAAAAAAGTCTTAATTCCCCTTGAAGGAGAACAGGGCGTCCGCCGCGCTGCGGCCGCTTTGCTTGCGCTCGACCATAGCCTTTGCACGGACGATTTCGTCTTCCAGCGCCTTGATGCGTTCCTTGAGATCGGTGACGGCATAGTCACTCAGGTCTTCGTGGACCAAGGCGAACAGGGCCGAGGCCGGTGCGCTGCCGGTCTTGAACGCGGGCACGGTTTCGTCTTCGGACATCGGGCACCTCCGGAGCATCCAAAAGGGGGCATTGTGCGCGCTTCGCAAATGCCCTTAAGCTGGGGTCATAAAACGCTTAAGGCGCGAGAAAAGCAAGGAAAACGAATCATCATGAGAGCCGTAGCTGTGCGTGAAGGCGGGAAAACCGCCGCCGATTTGTGCATAATCGACGTCCCCCGTCCCGATGTGGGGCGCGGACATGTGTTAATTCGGGTCACTCATGCCGGCGTCAACCGTCCGGACATTTTGCAGCGGCGCGGGCTCTATCCGCCACCGGCAGGTGCGTCACCGATCATGGGCCTTGAGGTGGCGGGCATCATTGAGTCAATCGTACCGCATCCCGACTGGGGCGATGACGTCGCGTGGAACATCGGCGACCGGGTTTGCGCTCTGGTCAATGGCGGCGGCTATGCCGACTATGTCAGCGTCGACATTCGCCATCTGCTGCCGGTGCCGCAGGGTCTGTCGCTGGCTGAGGCCGCCAGCCTGCCGGAGGTTAGCCTGACCGTCTATGCCAACCTCATTGAGCACGGTGGGCTGAAGGCCGGGGAGGCGGTGCTGGTGCACGGGGCTAATTCCGGTATCGGCTCGATGACGGTAATGCTGGGTAAGTCGTTTGGCGCCAAGGTCATCACCACGGTGCGTGGGGCGGACCGCATCGACTGGGTCAGGGCGCTGGGGGCCGATGTCGTCATCGACACCACGACGGGCGATTTCGTCGAGGCGGTCAAGGCGGAAGGCGGGGCCGACGTGATCCTCGATATCGTGGCGGGGGATTATGTGGCGAAGAACATCCTGTGCCTCAAGCCGAAAGGGCGGCTGGTGCAGGTCGGCATGGCACGCGGCAACACGGCGGAAATCGACGTGACGCGCCTCATGCAGAAGCAAGCGATCATTACGGGGTCGATGCTCAGGCCGCGCTCACCGGAAGAAAAGGCGCGTCTGACGTCGGAAGTGCGGGCGAGGGTCTGGCCATTGATCGAGGCGGGCGCGATCCGGCCCGTGGTAGCAAAGGTGTTTCCGTTCGCCGAGGTTGGGGCGGCGCATGAGTTCCTCGACTCCGGTGCGCACAGCGGCAAGGTCGTGCTGGAACTTTAGCATTGAACAATGTTCAATTCTCGATTATTAAGTCTCTTGGGGACGATTATTCTCGCGATATTGTAGCCAAAAACCCCAAGAACGCTTCTTGGCACTTTTTGGCATATCGCTCTAATTCGTGGGTTGATAATGCACCTATTTAAAACAGCGGCAGCGGTAATATTTGCCCTGAGTCTGGCGGCGCCGGTTCAGGCACGCGGGCTCAATCCGTTTTCTTCCAGTGAAGAGACCGTCGCCTATGCGGTCGAACAGAGTTGTCTGACCTGGCTGCGTTACGGCGGTAATCTGAAGGACTACTCCAAACGCAATGGCCGCACGGTCACGCAGAAGGGTGTTCTGGACGAGGGCGACGATAAGGCGGAAAAACTTTATGGCGGCGGGCGGGTCACTGTGAAAAGCGACGGGCGGGGCGGTTGCTACATTCGCGGTACGCTCGGTAACGGGGCGGACATGCGCGATACGGTGCTGGAGACCCTGCGCACTATGGGTCTGGAGCCGGTGCCGTTTGCCGACTACGGCCCGGCGACGCGCGACCGCGACTGGAGCTATGTACAGGAAAGTTATTGCGTCCGCGACGGCGAGGCCGTGCGGATAATCCTGATTTCCAGTTCCGCCAATCGCAGCCGGACGCCCTTACAGGTGTCGATCTGGACCGATCGCGCCGGCGATGCCGCCAAAAAAGGGCTGTGTATAGCTTGAAAACGCCGTTACGGGTTTCTGATTTTTTGCTGATCATTCCCTTGCGACTCCTTACGTCCGACCTCTGACAATTGGCGCAAAGGCTGATTTCAGAAGGGTTCGGGTCATGTGGAAACAATTTACTGTAAGACTGTGCATCGGCGGCATCGCGCTTTCGGCGCTGGCGTCGAGCGCTCAGGCGCAGCCTGACGCCGACCTGAACGGAGCCATGAACCACGCACTGGAGCAAGGTTGCCTGAAAAGCCTCAGCAAGGGCGCGGTCAAGGCCGAGGCGGAAATGACCGATTCCCGGCCGCCGCACGGCGATATCGGCCTCAGTGTCACGACGTCGAACGGCGGCTGCACGATCAGCGCCGCCAAAGGGGATGGCGCGCAGTTGCGCGCGGCCCTGCTGCAAAGCCTCGACGCGCGCGGTTACAAGCTGAGCCCGTTCGGCGTCTATCACCCCTATACGTCGGGCGAATGGACACGGGTGCAGGAAACCTATTGCTTCCGCTCGCGTGGCGCCGTCTATCTGGCCACCCTGTCGTCGTCCACGACGCAGGATCGTCCGTTCGAGGTTTCGATCATGCGCGACAGCAAGGGGATCGCGGCGGCCAAGGGTCTGTGTCAGACGAAAGCGTAAAAGAGGGTTTCTTTCGCGCGCAAATCGTCTTATATCAAACTCAGGAACATCCACGCCCGGTCGCAAAGGCCGGGCGTAGCTATTTGTGGTTCGCGGAAATTCGTTTCCGTACCCCGTTACGAAAGACTGTATAATGTCCGACATCCTTATGCCGAAAGCGACCGCCGTGTGGCTGGTCGACAATACGAGCCTCTCGTTCGAGCAGATCGCCGCCTTCTGCGGCCTGCACCTTCTGGAAGTGAAGGGCATCGCCGACGGCGAAGTGGCGCGCGACATTCGCGGCTCCGACCCGATCGCCAACGGGCAGCTGACCCGCGAAGAGCTGGACAAGGCCGAAAAGACCCCGGCTTACCGCATGCAAGCGCTTAAGAGCCGCCACGCGGAACTCCTCAAGCCGCAGAAGAAGGCCCCGCGCTATACGCCGGTGTCGCGCCGTCAGGATCGCCCGGACGCCATCGCCTGGTTCGTCAAACACCACCCTGAAGTCACCGACGCGCAGATTTCCAAGCTGCTCGGCACGACCAAGACTACCATTGAGCAGGTCCGCAACCGCACGCACTGGAACTCGGCTAACCTCAAGGCCGTCGATCCGGTGACGCTGGGTCTCATCTCGCAGATCGAACTCGACGCCGCCGTGCGCAAGGCCGCCGACGTCAAGCGCAAGCAGGCCGAGAAGCTGGGCATTCCGCTCGACGATCCGTCGCTCAAGCCGGCCGCGCCGGTGGTTCACGCCTACGAGGACGAAGACCCTTACGCCCGCAAGGCCGACCTGACGGTCGAGGACGTGTTCGGCACCTCGACGAAATCGGCCCCGGAAGACGACGACGATTACTGATCGTCCGCGGTCACAGGAATAGAAAAAGGCGGGCCTCATGGTCCGCCTTTTTACTTAGCCGGCCTGCCAGACGTCCAGATACCGGCGGAGATTGGTTTGAAGATCGCCCGCATCGGCGGTGGCGTGGACCGTCATTTCACGACCGGAGACTTCGCCGGGTCTTAGTCCGAAACGCTGAGTGAAGGCGCGATTGAAGTGCGTGTCGGCGTTGAAACCGTGCGCGTAGGCGATGTCCTGAATGCTGGGGCGATGGCCCCGGCGGCGGCGCAGGACGCGATAGACGCTGTCCAGCCGCTTGTCGCGGATATGGCGGCCGATGCCGCCGTCCATCCGGAACGCATTATACAGCGTCGAACGCGACACACCGATATGCCGCGCAATACTGTCCGGTGTCAGGGCCGGATCGAGCAGATGCCGGTCGATATGGTCGAGGGCGATCTGACGCACCGAGCGGCGCAGGGCATCTATGCTCTGGGGCGTCAGGCGGCTGAGGTCCAGCCCGGCGGCCAGCAAGGTGAAGGTGGCCTCAACTGACGCGGACGCTTCGTCCGGCGACAGATAGGGCGCCACCTGCAACAGGCTTTGAATGTGACTGGAGAGCAAAAAACCCGTCGGCGTGTCCTGACCGATGACCATACCGTGCAGATCCTGATCGAGAAGCGATCGCGGGATCAGGGCGCGCGGCACCATCAGCTTGGTGATCTTCAGTTCGTCAAAGTCCATCGCGGCGGGCTTGCCGGTTTCGGCCAGCACGATATCCCCCAACGCTATCGGCCCGGTACGGCCGTTGAAATCGGCCCCAAGCAGGCCCTGATGAGGTACGGAAATGACAATATATTCCGCGTCGCTGAGGCGGGTCTCCCGCCACGTCCGGGTCAGGGTCTGGGCGCTGCCCTCGCAGAAGCTGAGATGGCTGCCGTTCAGATCGAAATGCGAAATACGATTATAAAAACCGGCAACCGCATCGGGCGCTATGCCGGTGACCTGAGTGAGGTCTTCGTAGCTGTGCCGGTAGAATTCATAGGCCCGGTCGGTCGTGTCCGGCGATAATTCCCACATGAACGAGGGATTGAGCGGACGCGAAAAGGGCGGCGCGCCGGTTGTACTGTTAAAACGCGGCACGCTGTTACCTGAAAAATGTCCGAAATCCGGACGAAACGGGGGTCAAATCTGGACATATCGACATGGAACGATCCTGTCAATTCGTATATTAAATGCTGGTCAAGGTTTGAAAGCAATTGATTTTTGGGGATTTTTTCAACCCAGGGCAGTGCTTGGGCAACCCGTCGGATCTTGTACAATCCGCCATATTTTAGGTATATGTGATTTCAGGGCAGTCTTGCAAAAGGCTGCCCTTTTTCGCTTTGAAAACAAAAAACGCCGGAGGTTCAACCTCCGGCGTTTTTTTTCAGAATGGTGCATCACCCCCCGTCACTGGAGGGTCTCAAGCACCCGTTCCTGTCGCATATCTGCGCGTATCTTGTCGATTTCGTCCTTAAGCTTGAGCTTCTTACGCTTGAGTTCCTTGAGATAGAGGGCATCCGCCGACGGCGAACGCGATTCCTTGGCGATGGTGTCTTTCAGGACCTGATGACGATGATCAAGTTCACGCACTCTCGCTTCGATGCTCATAGGCAGTCTCCTTTACGTTGAGTAAGAGGTCCAGCCCAGACCCGTGTCTGAACCTCTACAGCAAACACCCAAAACGCTGGACGCGGTAATCACAATCCATTACATCCGTTCACGGAATTGCGAGATTCAAATCAAATAAAAGCTTAATTTTATGGGTTTCTTACGGAGTAACCATGAGCGCCCCCCAGAGTAATCAGAGGCTTATCGTCGCGATCTCTGGCGCGTCGGGAGCGATCTACGGTATCACCGCACTCCGTATGCTGAAGGCCCTGAAGGTCGAAAGCCATCTGGTCATCTCGCGCGCCGCCGCTTTGTCGCTGTCGGCGGAAACCGATCTTTCGGTGGGCGACGTCAACGCGTTGGCCGATCACGTGCATAAGGTCGGCGATATCGGGGCGACCATCGCGTCGGGCTCGTACAAGACGCTGGGGATGCTGATCGCGCCCTGTTCGGTCAAGACGATGGGCGAGATCGCCACCGGCGTCACCTCGACCCTGATCAGCCGCGCCGCCGATGTGGTCCTCAAGGAGCGCCGCCGGCTGGTGCTGATGGTGCGCGAAAGCCCGCTGCATCTGGGCCATATCCGCGCGATGGCGGCGGTGACCGAGATGGGCGCTATCGTCGCCCCGCCCATGCCGGCCTTCTATACGCGTCCGCAAAGCCTTCAGGACATGGTCGATCAGACCGTGGCGCGCTCGCTCGATCTGTTCGGCCTTGACGCGCCGATGACGCGTTGGAGTGGGTTATCGGGTGAGTAGCTTTTGGACCAATTCTTTCTGGGATTGGGCGGTAAAGGCCTATGCGGCGGAAGGGATCGCCGGGCTGTGCCTCGATTTGCAGGACAATCACGGGCAGAACGTGCCGCTGCTGCTGTTCTCGCAATGGGCGGCCTCGGTCGGCGTGGCGCTGGACGAAGAGACGACGGAGGCCGCCGCCGATATCTCGCGCGCCTGGGCCGATCACGTCGTCGGGCCGTTGCGCGCCATCCGCCGTCAGATCAAGGGGCCGATCGGCGATATAGAACCCGACGCCAAACACCGCGTGCGCGAACAGATCAAGTCCGCCGAGCTTCTGGCCGAGCGCGAACAGATGGCGTCGCTGGCGGCGCTGATCCTGCCCACAGGCTCCGCCGCCGGTTTTCAACAGGCGCAGAACAACCTGACGCGCGTCGCGCGGGCGTGGTCGCCGGTGGTGCCGCGAAATCGTTTGACGGCCTTGAGTGATGCCCTTTCGGAGCGCGGTTTTTTAAGCTATACTCCGGATTGAGAAGGCTCTGATCGGGTGTGGAAATTAACCACGTCAGGGGCCGTATGATCCACAGACCGTCCAGAATGACCGGAGCTGAGCCCCATGCACGATGACAACAACATCCGCGCGCTTTTCCGTCCCGATTCGCTGCAACTGGTGAAAAACACGCCAGCCGATGCCAATGGCGACGTGGAACGGCGGGTCGGTCATCGCGAAGAACTGGACAAGGTGACGCTGGAACTGGTGTCGGAAGAAATTGTCGATACCCAGCCCGACGATCTGGAACCGGCCTACCGCGAACTGGATAATCCGGTGTCGTCGCTGCCGATCAATGCCGAGACCGTGGCCTTGCGCGCGCAGGCGGCACTGCTGAAGCAGGAGCACAAGGATCTCGACGATTCGATCCACGCGCTGGAAACCATGCCGATGCCGGATCAGATCCTGATCGCGCGTCTGAAGCGCAAGAAGCTGGCCCTTCGGGATCAGATCACGACGCTGGAAGACCGCATCCGTCCGGATATTATTGCGTAAGAAGGGTGTCTGGGGGTGAAGAGGCTTTTCTATATATTCGACTTTATTATTGCCGAATTTTGGCCGGGTTCTGCCTATCTTCTATTCGTACCTGTTGGAACGACGCTGACCATTATTGGGTGGGCGTTTGGCATTTCTGTTAACCTGACGACGCTTTTAGCCAGTTTCTTTCTAGCCATAGTGGGATGGGCTTTTTATGGGCGACTAGTTTTTGTCTATGTTCAAGGGACAAAGCTAAGGCACAAGGCTGACAGTGACAATCTTAAAGCCATTTTAAAGCAAAGCAGGCTGGGCAGGTAGGTTACTGCCCAGCCTTTTGTTTAATCCTGATCACGCTGACGGCCACCGATGGCACCACCGACCGCGGCGATAAACGCCCCGATGAGCAGCGACAGGAAGGCGTAGAGCATGACCTTGGCCCACGTCTTGCGCGCATCGTCAGCGACCTTGAGCGTCATGTCGCGAGCCGTCTTGGCCTGAGACAGGGTCGTGTCGACGCGAGCGGCGGCTTCGGCTTGTGTGAGGCCCGTGCGGGCGGCGACCAGCGACGCCAGATAGGCCTTGTCGGCGGAAGATACTTCACCCGTTTCGGTCCCATAGCTGAGGATGCGGCCCGTTTCCGCCGTGACGTCGGGCAGGGTTTGACCGGCAGGGGCACCGGCGACCTGCGCATTGGGGTTCAGACGATAGAGCTGATCGACATAGTAGGCCGTAGCCGGGTCGGAATCGCTTCCCTTGGCGGCGTTACCCGCCGCCACTGTGGCCGTGGCCTGAACACCGGTGCCGACGACGGCCCCTGCCACACCGGCCAGAACGGCGGCGGTGAACAGGGTCGCCACGCACCACGCCAGAAAGCCCTGAGCGGTGTCGCGGAAGAAGACCTCGTCCTTATCGACGCCGACATAGGTCTTGCGCAGACGTCCGGCAAGGTAACCGCCGAGCGCCGACGACACCCACTGCATGACGACCAGCCAGATGGCGATGCCTGCCGTCAGCTTGAACGCCGTGTCGTGGATCGGCTCCCACGGGGAGACCGACGACAGGCCTAGGCCTTGACCCAGCATCAGCAGGATGAGCGAGATGGCGGTGGCCGCGACGGCGCCTGCGATGATTGCGGGCCAGCACGCGCCGGCACCGGGGGTGTAGTCTATATATTCGTAATCGTCGTCAGGCGTGACGACTTCGGTAGTTGCGGTAACCATTGGCGTTATCTTTCTTGAATCAGCGGAAAATAAGCGCCAGCAGGATGATGACGGGAATTGGCACGCCCAGCAGCCAGAGTAAAATTCCACGGCCCATAACTAATCTCCTGAAATGTTGTAACCTGAGCATAAGGCTAGGATTTTCGTGATCTTTATGCGCGCCGATTTTCGCCATAATTTGTAATTTCCCTGTAAGCGAATTGGGGTAAAAGCTGCTCAGGAGATACTCATGAACAATCGCTTCGACGGCACGACCTTTGTCACCACGCTGAAAGTGCGCGACTCCGAATGCGACGCGCAGGGCGTGGTCAATAACGCCAACTACCTCGTCTATATGGAATATGCGCGGCACGAATTTATGGAGGCGCAGGGCGTGACCTTCGCCGATCTGGTGCGCGACCAGGTCTTTCTGATGGTGTCGCATATGGAGATAGACTTCGTGAATTCGCTCAGCGGCGGGCAGGTCTTCGATGTTGAAAGCACAGTCAGTCGCAAGGGCGCGAAAGCGATTTTTGCGCAACGTATCGTGCGGGTGTCGGATAAGGCGGTGTGCATCCGGGCGCAGGTCGAGGTGATCTCGAAAATCAACGGCAAGCTGACGCGCGGCGAATTCTTCGACCGGTTTATGCCCAAATGAAGATCATCGCGCAGGGATCGGATCGCGGGAGCCCGCAAAACGAAGACATGATCGGTCAATCGGCGGATGCTGTGTGGCTGCTCGACGGCGCGACGTCGCTCGGGCCGTCGCGGTTTGCGGTCAGCGAGGCGCGTTGGCTGGTCGAAAAGGTCTCGGCGGCGTTGGAGACCGTAAGGGGCGGGATCGAGGACCGTTTGCGCGCGGTCATCGCCACCGTGCGAGTGGACTATGAAAGTTTCGGGCCGATCGCGGCGGAAGCTTTCGCCATGCCGTCGGCGGGTCTGTGTTGGGTGCGCCGCGACGGCGATGTGCTGGAAATTGCGACGCTGGGCGACGTCAAGGCATGGGTGATCGCGCCGGAGGGCTCGCAACGGGTTTTCGGTGGCGGGGCTTTGGAGGAATTGGACGCGAAGTCGCTTGAGGTGCTGCAACAGGTGCAGGCCGAGCATGGTCCGTTATCGCTTGCGGCGGCACGGGTATTTGTCGATCCCACCTTGCGGGACAAACGCGCCCTGATGAATACGCAAGACGGTTACTGGGTGTTGAGCCTCGATCCGGCCTGTTTGAAAGGACTTGAGATCGTGCGTGTGCCAGTAGCTGAGGTAACGCATATCCTCATGGCCACCGACGGATTTTACGATCTGTGGAAGACCTACGGCGTGCCGTTCGATGAGGTCTTCGCCGGTCTGCTGGCCGGGGAGGGCGCGGCGTTGACCGAACGCTTACGCGCCATCGAACGCGCCGATCCGGACGGCGTAACCTATCCGCGCTTCAAGATCCATGACGACGCCAGCTTCGTGCTGATCGCGGCTTAAGCAATCCGAACGATTTTCGCATCGAACTCCGGCAGCGGGTCGATCAGGTGCGGCAGGGGCTTACCGATCAGATAACCCTGAACCGCATCGCATTTCAGTGCCTTGAGCCGGTCGAACTGCGGCTGGGATTCGACACCCTCGGCGATGACCGGGATACCGATAGCGTGACCCAGACCGATGACGGCACGCACGATGGCGTCGGCGTGCAAACCGTGCTTCGAGTGCGTGCCGTCCAGCCCTTGCGTGAAGCTGCGGTCGATCTTGATGGCGTCGAACGGAAATGTTTGCAGGTAGGACAGCGACGAATAGCCGGTGCCGAAATCGTCCATCGAAATGCGTACACCCAGGTCTTTCAGGCCGTGCAGCACGTGCAGGGCGCGCTCGGTATTGTCGATCAGGACGCCTTCGGTGACCTCAAGCTCCAGCCGCGCCGGATCGAGACCGGTGCGCGCCAGTGTTGCTTTGACAAACGCTGTCAGGTCGCCCTCGAAAATCTGCGCTGGCGACAGGTTGACGGCGATGGTCAGATCATCTGCCCACGTACTCGCGGCATCGCAGGCGTGGTTCAAAATCCACGCGCCCAACTCGGCGATCATCCCGGCCTCTTCGGCGATGGGGATGAATTCCGACGGTGGGATGGCGCCGAACGACGGATGTTTCCAGCGCGCCAGTACCTCGTAGCCGATGATGCGGCTGTCGTTCAGGCAGAACTGCGGCTGATAAACGAGAGACAGGCCTTCGCCATCGGCGGCCAGCGCGTCGCGCAGGTCGCTTTCCAGCCGACGACGGTAGAGCAGGGCCTGCGCCATGGTGGCGTCGAAGGCACGCCAGCGGTTGCGGCCCTCGGTCTTGGCGCGGTAAAGCGCCATGTCGGCGTGGCGGATCAGATGGTCGAAGGACGGCGCTTCGTCGGGGAACAGGGCGAAACCGGCGCTGGCGCTGGTTTGCGGGCCGTGGTGGTCGAACTGCGCCGCCAGGGCCTCGCGGATGCCGTCGACCAGTTGTGTGGCGCGAAGTTCGGCCTGTGTTCGGTCGGTGACGCCGACCTGCAAAAAGACGAATTCGTCGCCGCCCAGACGCGCGGTGACATCGCCCGGCGCGGCGTGGGTTTGCAGGGTCCGCGCAACGGTTTTCAGCACCTCGTCGCCGACCGGGTGACCCAGCGTGTCATTGACCTCCTTGAAACGGTCAAGGTCGATGATGTGCAGGGCCAGTTGCGTCTTCTGCCGCGTGGCGCGCGCCGCTTCCTCGGCCAGACGGGCCTGAAAGAAGGCGCGGTTGGGCAGGCCGGTCAGGGCGTCGTGGTGCGCCAGAAACTGGATGCGGTCCTGAAAGGCGCATTTCTCGAAGGCCAGCGAACACAGGCGCGAACAGATGTCGACCATGCTTTGGGTGAAGGTATTGAGTACCAGCGGCTTGGGCGCATAGAAGGCGAAGGTGCCGACGACCTTGCCAGTCTTGTCCTTGATAGGGGTGGACCAGCAGGCGCGGAACCCCAGCGGCGCTACGGCCTTACGGTATTCGGCCCACAAAGGATCGGTGGCGATATCGTTGACCAGAACCGGTTCACCGCGAAAGGCTGCGGTGCCGCAGGAGCCCTGATTGGGACCGACGGGCACGCCGTTGATGGCGTTATTGTACCAGTCGGGCAGGTTGGGTCCGGCCAGCGGCACCAGATGGTCGTCAACGATGCGCAGGACCGACATGGTCACGCCGTGCAAAAGCGTTTCGACCTCATGACAGATCAGGTTCAGTGTATCGACCAGCGGGCGGTCTTCGAGCAGGGCCTCAAGCACCTTGCGTTGAAGCGTGTCGTGCAGCTTGGCGTAGGTGATGTCGGTAACGGTCGCGATCAGGCGTTGACGCTTGCGCTCGTCGCGTACGGCGGTGGCGTTGAGCTCCACCCACATGGGGTGGCCGTCCTTGTTATGGATCAGGACTTCGCCGGAATATTGCCGCTTGAGCCGGACGCGCGACAGGATGTCGTCGATATGGCCGCAGGAGGCCGCATGGCGCGAACACAGGTCGCGAATGGCGCGTCCGGTCACCTCTTCGGGGAGATAGCCGGTCAGTTCGCTGAAACGGGGATTGAGGTAGAGAAAGCGGCCGCTGGCGTCGGTGATGATCACCGCCGTGTCGATTTCCTCGATGGCGACGCCCTTGAGCAGGGCCATTTCCTCCGGTCCGGGTAAGGGGGTGGGGAACGCAATCGGGGCGGATGCTGACATGGGGTACGCTTTACACAACTGACACTTAATAGCCTCAATCTATAGGCGAGAGGTGAATATTTCTGTAATCGGCATAGTTAACGAAAGATGGACTATCGTTCGGGTGGTATTTTTTGAATCGACATGACGTTTGTTTGACCTCTCCTCCCTGTCGCGTATCGATGGGGAGGTGGCAGACTGCGAAGCAGGCTGACGGGAGGGGGGTGACTCCGAAATTCTCAGCACATTGAGTGGTTTGGCGTTATCCCCCTCCGTCACGCTGTCGCTTACGCTTGGCGTGCCTCCTCCCCATGCTTCGCACAGGGAGGAGGGGGTAGCCTAATAGTCCCTTGAATATCTCAGGTTGACGCTGGTGCCGCTGGTTGTGCCGGTCTGGGTCAGGATCGACAGGGTGCGCGACAGGGCGACTTCAATCTGGGTCGCCGTGAAGCCCTTGGTGTCGGTGACGATCTCGACATAGATGTCGTTGGTCAGGTACTGACCCGCCGCTAGCGCCGTGCCACGTCCGGCGGTCGCGTCGGCCCCCAGCACGCGGAGACGGTCGATACCGGTCACCGAACGCAGCTTGCCGAGCGGGTTGAGGCCCCCACCGCCGCCTTGCAGGGCCTGAAGCGAACCGGCCAGTTGCAGGGCCTGGGTTGCCGACAGGTTGGCGACGTTTTCCCCGAACAGGATGCGCGACAGGACCTCGTCCTGAGGCAGGGACGGCGAGGAGCCGAAGGCGATCTGCGGGTTCTGGGCGCGACCAGTGACATTGATCGTGCCGGTGATTTCCTCGACCACCGTAGAAGCCGTCAGTTCGATTTCCGGATTGGTCAGGCTGCCGCCGTCGAACAGAATCTGGCCCTTGTCGATCTCGAACTCGCGGCCCGAGAAGGCGTAGGTGCCGCGCAGGGCGTTGAGGCGACCCAGCACACGCGGGCTCTGCGTCGTGCCGGTGACGGCGAGGTTCATACTCCATTCGGATTCAAGGCCCATGCCGGTGACGAAGATCTGGTTCTGAGCGGCGACCTTGATGTCGAGGTTCCATAGCGACGGCGCGGCATTACCGGCTTGACGCGGTTTGATCTCGACGCCCTTGATGCGGACGCCTTCAAGTTCGTTGACCTTGGACGCGCCCTGGAATACCACGGCGTAGCGCAGTTCGGGCAGACGCAGGTCACCCCTGATCCACGGGCCGCTCTGGGCGTCGTTGGTGACGTCGATGGTGCCGGAGACGGTCGATGACACCGCATCCGAGGCCGCCAGACGGGCATTGTCGAGCTTGGCATTGAGCTTCATCGGGAACTTGTCGTCCGCCGAAAGGCCGACGAAGCCGGTCGCCGACACCGTGCCGGAACCGGCGCGACCGTCGAACTTCTGCAACTCCAGCCGGTCGTTGGAGAAACGACCTTCCAGCGCAATATCGCGGATGCGGGTACCGAAGGTCAGGTGTTCGTAGGTCAGGCCCGTACCCTTGACCAGACCGTTGAGGCGCGGCGAACCCAGGCTGCCCGACACGTCGGCGGCCAGCGCCACGTTACCGGTCATCTGCTGATCGGCCAGACCGGCCAGAGAGAACAGGGCGCTGGAAGGGCCGTTATAGCGGATACCGCCACGCACTGTGCCGTTCATCAATTGCTCGGTCCACGCCCCGCCGCCCTGCGGGTCGAGGCGGACGTCGTAACGACCGATGACGACGCCCTGCTGACGGATGACGCCGCGCGCCGAGGTATTGTTGCCGCCCAGCGTGCCTTCCATCTGGATGTCGAGCGGCGTCGAGACGCGGGCGATGGTCGAACGGGTGATATTGTCGAACTCAAGTTGCATCTTGGCTTCGGGGAAAGCCTGACCGCGCTGGGTATAGTCGAGGCCGCCCGACACTGTGCCGTTGATGCCGAGGTCCGGATTGACGATGTTGAGGATGGCCAGATCGAAGCGCGTGAACTGCGCCTGCGCCCGGATGACGTTGCCGAAGCGCCCGGCCAGATTGACCTTGCCTTGCGCGGTGAGCAGCACGGCGGGGGCCAGCACCCAGTCCTCGCCCTGTTTGATCACGCGGGCAGGCGCTTCGAGCGCGAAGGGCACGGCCCCGGCGCGACCGCTGAGGGCGACGACGATGTTTTCGGGCGCGACCTCGGCATTGGCGGCGAGGTTGAACGAGGTGCCCGCGTCTCCATTTGCGATCATCTGTACCGTGCCGCGCATCCCGGTCAGATTGACCTTCGCGCGGGCCTTTTGCACCCAGTTTGTGCCGTAGCGCAGGTCGGCGATCTGGATATCGCCCTGAATTGTGGGCTGCTCTTCCAGCTTGGCCGTGGCCTCGATAATGGCGCGCCCGATGCGGACATCGGCGATGCCTGGGACAACGAAATTGTTGGCGCGAGCGGAAATCTGCGCCCCTTGCTTTGCGCCGAAGCCTTGCAGGCGCGCCGTGCCATTGATCCCCTGGCCGGTCAGCGAGATCGTGCCGGTGAACGGCCCCGCATCGGATTGCACGACCGTGCCTTTGGCGGTGATACCGGCGGCCTGAGCGGTATTGATATCGATGGTCAGGGGGCCGTCGCCCTTGCGCACGATGACGTCACCCAGCAGGGGGCCGTATTTCGAGCCGCCTTCGGCCTTGATGACGTAACCGGCTTCGGTGGTGGACAGGCGCGCGACAACGTTTTGCAGATCAAGGCCGAGGCCCGGGCTGGCGGCGCGCAGGGTGGCCGTCGGGGCCTTGATCGTGCCACCGACATCGGCGGACAAGGGGCCGTATTTTTTGGAGTCCGCCGTCAGCTTGAAGTTCAGCGTGCCGTTTTTGGCGTAGCGTCCGCTGGCCGAGGTGACGCGGAAATCGGGACCGGTGACGCTCAGCCGTTGCAGGACGATATCGCCGCCGCCCGTGGTATTCATCGCGCCGGAGAATTTGAAATTACCGCCCATGAAGTCGCGCAGGCCGCCATTGTCGAGACGGACGCTTTCGCCATCGACCTTGCCGACGATACCGAAACCGCCGACAGCCAGTTGCTTCAGATCGGCATCGACCGTCAGGTTAAACACGCCGAGGCCGGGGACAAGATACTGATTGACCTTGCCTTTCAGCGCGCCTTCATAACGGCCTTCGCTGGGCTGGGCGAGGATGATCGCCGTGCCGTTGATCTTGTCCGAGCGAATTTTCAGGTTGTCGGACAGGATCATGCCGTCCGACCACGCCAGATCGCCATTGATGGTGATATTGCTGACCAGCGATTCCGCGGCGGCGTCGAGGCCGGTGATGTGCTTCGCCGAGGCCTTGACCGGGATCAGGATATGGTCGCCGTCGAGGCGCGAACGACCTTCGGCCTTGAGTTGATGCACGACCACATCATTGAAGCCGATGGTTTTAGCGTTCAGCTTGTAATCGATCAGCGGGCGCTTGAACGGACCATCAAGCAACACATCCGCCGAGATAGCGTTACCGGTCAGGCCCTTGGCGACCGAGGCGGGCTTGTACAGGTCGGCGCGCAAGGTCAGGTTGCCGAATTCGCCTTTGGCGAGGTCGATGCGGCCCTTGGCACCGAGCGACAGCGCATCCGAGGCGAGGGCGAGCGTGCCGTCGGCGACGCGGTCCTTGAACGTGGTCGAGAGGTCGATGCTGACGGCGGGAGCGAACAGGTCGGCGGTAGACGGGATCAGGGCCTGAGGCCGCGCGGTGCCCTTGACGCCGAACAGGCCATCGCGCGCCGTCAGGGTCAGATCGGCGAGTTGATTTTCGCCGGTCGTGCCGACAAGCTTGCCGGTCCAGCTCTTCCAGTCGCCTTGTCCGCTCAGGGTCGCGTTGAGCGGTGCATCGAGCCCGATCAGGCCGACGATGGCGCCCTTTTGCGGGGCATCGATCAGGCCCGATAGGCTCAATTTGTTGGCGTCGGGCTGGGCGTCAAGTTTCAGTTCGGCGCGGTCGCCCTTATCCCCGTTCAGGCGCGCATCGATCGTGGCGCGCCCTTTAAGCAGATGCGCCGTGCCTGAGAGCGTCAGGGTCTGGGCCTGACCGGTGACGGGCTCGGCCAGATAGATCGACTTGAAATCGACTTTCTCGGCATCAATCTTGATGTCGGGCAGCTTGAACGGTTCGGACGGGCCGGTCTGAACGGTTGGCTTGAACGTCGGCAGGCGCAGCATCTCGACGCGCGGCGACGACAGTTCGCGCACATCGACGTGTGTGTTGAGGAGCGCGAAGGGCTTCCAGTTCAGACGCACCGCCGGACTTTTGAGGAAGACGCCCTGCGGGTCGGCGACGGTCAGGTCGTGTACCGTCATATCGCCGTAGATCGAGCCTTCGATGCGACCGATGCCGATTTTCAGCCCGTTGTCGGGCTTGAGGCCGACGATCTGCGAAACGATAAACCGCTTGCCCGGATCACTGTCCAATCCGGCGACGGCCATACCCGCCAGCACGATGAGGCCGCCGAGCACACCACCGGTCCACAACAGGGCTTTTTTAACCGGGAAGGGCTTTTTTTCGGGCGTCTTGCGTTCGGGGGGAGGCAGGTCATCGGCTTCCGTTTGCGCATGGTCATGCCGCACGATTTCCGGCGTTTCGACGGGCGTATCGGGTGTATTTTTAGGTGGCTTGCTCATCAGAAGGCCTGCCCGATACCGACATAGAGGGAGACGGGCGATTCACCGTCGCGGCGGCTGATCGGGGTGGCGATGTCGATGCGCACCGGGCCGAAATTGGTGTAGTAGCGTGCGCCCACGCCGATACCGAAACGGATATTGGTGAATTCCGGGAATTCCTTGTCATAGACCTGACCGGCGTCGATGAACGGCACGACGCCGAAATTGCCGAAGCGGTAGCGCGCCTCGACGGCCATTTCGACGACGCTGCGGCCGCCGAACGGGTTGTTGTTGGCGTCGCGCGGCCCAAGTTCCTGATAGCCGAAGCCGCGCACCGAACCGCCGCCGCCCGCATATTGCCTGAGCGACGGCGCAATGACGCCGGTTTCAGCGCCGTAGATCGAGCCGACGCGTCCGCGCGCGGCGACGACCCATTTGGTCGAGACCTGCCTGTAGTAGGACACATCGCCGATATTGGAGACGAAATAGCCGCCCTGACCATTAAGCGTCAGGGTGGGTGTGGATTGGACACCCGCGCGCCAGCCCTTTGTCGGATTGAGCAGGTTGTCGGTGCGGTCGTAGTTCAGCTTGAGCGGCAGTGATGCGTAGAAATAGTCATCCTGCACGTCTACGCCGCGCGTTTTGGAAAAGCCGGTTTCGCGGGTGGCCAGAAGTTCAGCCCCGTAGGACCAGGTCCACAGCTTTTGCCACAGGGGCGTTGAAACGCGCGAGACGCTGGTGGCCAGCGAGATCGTTTGGGCCTCGTAGGAATCGTAAGCCTGATGGTTGAACGATGCCCCGTACTGGAAGGTGCGGTCGCGGCGTTTGGCATTCGAGCGACGGAAGGTGCCGCTCAGGCCCTGTTCCTGCGTGCCGATGATAATGCTGGCGATTAGAGCGCCTTCGGGCGGGCGGAAATTGCGGTGCGTCCAGTTGATTTCGGCGCGCGCGCCCTGGCCCGTCGAAAAGCCGAGATCGGCGGCCAGGGTCCGCGGGCGTCCGGCGTTCTGCGTGACCTTGAGATCGACCACCGCCGTGCCGTCATCGTTCTTGCGATCGGTCAGGACCGGTTCGACGCCGACCGAGGTAAACAGGCCGGTGGCGGTCATGGCCTGACGCAGGTCGTCGACCTCGCGGCTGTCGTAAAGGTCGCCGGTCTGAAACCGTGACAGGATTTGCACGTGGTCCGGGCCGAAGGCCTGACGCCCGCCGCTGGTATCGTTGACGATAGCGCCGAAACGGGCGCGCGGCCCGGTCTTGACCGGCAAGGTATAGTCGCCGGTGCGCGTCTGCGGGTCGATGAGGATGTCGCGCAGGCCCAGTTCGGCGAACGGATAGCCTTCCTGCGGCAGGACCAGCGCCACATTGGCCTCGGCCGATTTGATCAGGTCGGCGGCGATGACGTCGCCGGGGCTAAGCGGCAAGGCATTGCGCACCAGATCGGGCGGTTCGGTCGGGTCGGCGACGACCTTGACCGACGATAGCTTATAGACCTCGCCCGGATTGGCGTTGACCAGCACCGACAGGCGGCGTTGCGGTGCATTGGCGTCGGCCCGCGCCTCATTCTGAGGTGCGGCGTTCGCTTGGGGGCCTAATGGCTGATTGGAGGCCATGTCGGCGTTTTCGACACGCGCTATGACCACGGCGTCGTAATAGCCTTCGGATTTCAATAGTTTGAGCGCCGTCTGCTCGTCCTCGGTCAGGCGGGCGCGCAGCATGGCGGCGTTGTCGGCCTTGCCCTTGCCGCCCGCCAGCGCGCTGAGGTCCTTGAACCGGGCTTCCAACCCCAGCGCCGCCAGTCCATCGACGTGCAGGTCGTAGGCGATGGGCGGCGGCACTTCGGAATCGTTGTTGGCGATGGCTTCGCCCACCGGGGCAGCGTCCGGGTTGAAGGTTTCCAGCGGCGCCAGGTCGGTCTTCAGCTCCGGATCGGTTAGGGGCGGAAAATCGGGCAGTTCGAGCACTTCGAGACCGCCGACCTGCGCCGACAGGGGCGGAGTTTCCTTTTCCGCCTCGGCCTTTTCGGTGACGGTCTTACCCGGCAGCTTTTCACCGGCTTTCGCCTGACCGGGTTCGGGTTTCGGCACGGGCTTGGGTGCGGTCAGCGATGGCAGTGCCTTCTCGAAATCCTCGTCGGTGATGATCGGCGTTTCGTCGGCGGGCGGTGTTTCGGTAGCGGGGGTAGGGGGTGTCGTTTGCGCCGACGCTTCGCCGGTCAGCCACGTCAAAGCCAGAAGGGCTGGAAACACCAGGCGCAAGGTCAGAAATCCCATCAAAAATACCGGCCGCGACGATGCGCAGCGAAATAATCCGTCCATAAGAACGGCTCGCAAATAAAAAAGCACTAATATTTACCGCTTATCGCCGGATTGTGGCTTTGATCGGCGTTTCATCCCCAAAACCTACAATATCCGAGGGACCCCCATGACATCTTTCGATCGCCGCCATGTGCTGAGCCTTACCGCCGCTTTCGCCGTTTCCGCCACGCCGGCTCTGGCGGTCAGCAAGGATAAGCCTGCCTTGTTTTTGATCGGCGATTCGACCGTCCGTAACGGCCGCGAAGACAATGGCGCCACGGCCGGGCAATTCGGCTGGGGCCGGATGATGAAGTACTATTTCGACACGTCGCGTCTGCACGTGGTGAATGATGCGATGGGCGGTACGTCTTCGCGCAGTTATCAGACTTCGCCCGATTTGTGGGCAAAGGTCGTGCCGATGATCCGGCCGGGCGACTACGTCATGATGGCCTTCGGGCATAACGACAGCAAGGGCTCGCTGAAAGGCAATGGCGACGAGACGGGAACCTTGACCGATAAAAACGGCAAGGTGGTCGAGGGTGTCCACAGCTTCGGCTGGTATATGCGCGAATATATCCGGCAGGTGCGGGCCAAGGGGGCGACGCCGATCGTTATTTCGCTGATCCCGCGCAATCGCTGGACCGGTGACAAGGTCAACCGCAACGCCACTGACTATGCCCTGTGGGCGCAGCAGGCTGCCGAACAGGAAAAGGCCCTGTTCATTCCGCTCAACGGCATGATCGCGGATCGGTACGATGTACTGGGGCAAGTCAAGGTCACCGCAGACTTTTTCCCGCCGAAAGAAGAGGTTCATCCGAACTGGGCCGGGGCGGCGTTCAATGCGGCCCTGGTCGTTGAGGGTCTCAAGCGTTTGAACACGCCGTTGAAAAAATACCTCATCAAAGCGCCCAAGGTGCCCGCGACGCCCGATATCCTGCCGCCTGCGCTTGGCGAACCGGGACCGTCGGGGATGCGACCCGAAGTGCGCACGCCCGTATATTAACATTTTTTAATCTTCGCGGGGCGGGCGCAGACTCGACAGGTTTCCGAAACAGGCGTCTAAAACGGATACACTTTCTGTTGCAACTATCAGGTGCCCGTCATGAAACACCGTCTGCTCGCTTCCGTCGCTCTGGGCGCCGCCGTTCTCTTCACCGGTCTGTCGGCTCAGGCGCAGGACAAGAAACCGTTCACCTACGAAGACCTGATCTCGCTCGACCGCATGTCGGGTCTGACGGTCGATAAGACGGAGAGCTTTGCGGCGTTTCAGGTCCGCGTACTCAACGCCGAAAAGACCAAGGGCGTCACCGGTCTGTGGCTGACCGACCTGAAAACGAAGACGTCAAAGCCCCTCACCGTGGCCTCGAAGGGCGGAGCCCTGTCGCCGCAGTGGGGTGCCGATGGCGCGCTCTATTTCCTGTCGGCGCGGTCGGGGTCGATGCAGGTGTGGAAGACCGATGCCAAGGATTCCGAGGCCGTGCAGGTGACCAAGCTGGCGCTTGACGTTGGGGCCTATAAGCTGTCGCCGGACGGCAAAGGCGTCGTCGTGGCGCTGGCCATCGCCGAGACCTGCGAGACCGACGAAATCGCCTGCACCCTGAAAGCCGCCGAAGCCAAGAAGGCCGAAAAATCGACCGGCGTCGTCTATGATCGTCTGTTCGTCCGCCACTGGGATACGTGGGCCGACGGGACGCAAAACCACCTGTTTTACGTGCCGCTGGCCGGGGGTGAGGCCGTGTCGCTGACCGCCGGGGTCGATGGCGACGTGCCGTCCAAGCCCTTCGGCGACGAGAGTGAATACAGCTTCTCGCCCGACGGCAAGAGCGTCTATTACTCGGTGCGCATCGCGGGCAAGGACGAGCCGCGCTCGACCAATTTCGACATCTATAAGGTCGATATCGCCAACCCGACCGTTCAGACTAACCTGACCGAGGCCAACAAAGCCTGGGATACGGGTGCCGAGGTGTCGCCGGACGGCAAGTGGCTGGCTTACCGCGCCATGAAGCGCGCGGGCTTCGAGGCCGATCAGTTCGAGATTTTCCTGCGCAATCTGGCGACCGGTGAAACCAAGCAGATCGCCGCCGACTGGGACCGCTCGGCCGACAGCCTGACGTGGGCCGCGGACGGCAAGTCGCTCTATGTCGTTGCCGGTGACGTCGGCAAGACGCCTTTGTTTCAGGTCGATATCGCCACTAATAAGGTGACGCCGCTGTCGAAGGGCGGGCATCTGGATGCCTTCGCGCCGCTGAAAACCGGCTTCGTCTTCATGAAGAGCGGGCTGGATTCGCCGTCGCAACTGTTCGTCTCGAAGCCGAAAGCCAAGCTGATCGACGATGGCGCGACGAAACTCACCACCATCAATGACGCGGTGATCGGCAATCGCGCCTTCGGGGCCTTCGAGCAGTTCTCCTTCAAGGGCTGGAACGACGAGACGGTACATGGGTACATTCTGAAACCTGCCAACTATGTCGAGGGCCAGACATACCCGATCGCCTTCCTGATCCACGGCGGACCGCAGGGCTCGTTCGGCGAGTCGTGGTCGTACCGCTGGAACCCGGAAACCTATGCCGGGGCCGGTTACGCGGTGATCATGATCGACTTCCACGGCTCGACCGGCTACGGGCAGGGCTTCACCGACGCGATCAGCCAGCACTGGGGCGACCGCCCGCTGGAAGACCTGCAAAAGGGTTACGCCTTCGCCTTGTCGAAGTACAGTTTCCTCGACGAGAATCGCGCCTGCGCGCTGGGGGCCTCCTATGGCGGCTTCATGATCAACTGGATCGCGTCGCAGTGGAAGGAACCGTGGAAGTGCCTGGTCAACCACGACGGCCTGTTCGACAACCGCTCGATGGGCTACGCGACCGAAGAGCTGTGGTTCTCGGAATGGGAAAACGGCGGCACGGTGTACGAGAAGCCGGAAAACTACGACAAGTTCAACCCGGCGCTCCATTCGAAGGACTGGTCGGTGCCGATGCTGGTCATCCATTCGGATCAGGACTTCCGCGTCATCCCGGAGCAAGGGATCGGCACCTTCACGGCGCTGCAAATGAACGGCGTCAAGTCGAAGTTCCTGCGCTTCCCGGATGAAAACCACTGGGTGCTCAAGCCGCAGAATTCGCTCAAGTGGCACAATACCGTGTTCGACTGGCTGAACGAAAACACGAAGGCGAAATAGGATGCTGACGCGGCGGGGGATACTGGCCGGAGCGGGTGCGCTCGCTCTGGCGGGCTGCTCAGAAAAGGTCAATCGCGTGATCGACCTCGGCAAGCGGTTGATGGAGATTCAGGCGCGTCACGGCGGCCGGATCGGGGTCTCGACCCTGACCGGCTCGACGCGGATGGTCGGCGACACCGCCGCCGACGGCAGCCTGAATCTCAATTCGACTGAGCGCTTCGCCATGTGCTCGACCTTCAAATGGGTGCTGGCGGCGGCGATTTTGAAAGCGGTCGACGAGGGCAAGCTGACCGTCGCGCAGGAGGTCAAATACAGCAAGGCCGATATCGTCGATCACGCGCCGGTCACCACGATGCACCTTGAAAAGGGCCGCATGACCATCGGCGATCTGTGTTCGGCGACGGTGGCCGTATCCGACAATACGGCGGCCAACCTGTTGTTGCCGCTGATCGGTGGACCCGAAGGTCTGACGGCCTTCGTGCGAGGTCTGGGCGATACGGTGACGCGGCTGGATCGTACCGAGCCGGAACTCAACAGCAATGTCGAGGGCGACGCGCGCGACACCACGACGCCCGACGCCATGAGCGGTCTGCTGCGTACGGTGTTTACGGGCAAGGTGCTGACGCCGAAAAGCCTGTCGCTGCTGACCGACTGGATGAAGGCGACAACGACCGGGCCGGATATGATCCCCGCCGGTCTGCCGCAGGGCTGGACCGTCGGGCATAAGACCGGACGCGGCGCCAATGGCGCGGTTAACGACGTGGCGGTGATCTGGCCGACGGGTGAAACCGTGCCGATCTTTCTGGCCATCTATACGACCGGCGGGACGCTGGACGACAAGGCGCGTAATGCCATCGTGGCCGATGTCACACGGCTGGTCGTCGATGCCCTGGCCTTTGCCGAAAGCCTCGACAGCGAGAGCGCCTCGTCTTAAGACGGCCTTATGAAACACGAACTGTCCATCAGCGAGGTCCTGTCACAGGTCGAAAAGACCGTGCAGCCGCATTTTGGCAAGGGCCGTCCCGCCGACTATATCCCCGAACTGCAACGCGTCGATCCGCGCAAGTTCGGCATGGCGGTCAAGATGGTGTCCGGTACTGAATACGTGGTGGGTGACGCCGACGAGCCCTTTTCGGCCCAGTCGGTAACCAAGCTCTTCGCGCTGGGTATCGCGCTCAACCGCATCGGTGACGAGGTCTGGACCCGCGTCGGCAAGGAGCCGTCGGGGACGCCGTTCAACTTCCTGTCGCAGTTGGAACACGAGGGCGGTCTGCCGCGCAATCCTTTCATCAATGCCGGAGCGTTGGCCGTCACCGACATGCTGATGCGGGTGGCGAAGCGCTCCGACGCCTTAGTGCGCGACTATATGGGCTTTCTGGCGCAATCGTCGCTCACCATCGACGAAGAGGTGGCGGCGTCGGAAATTGAGACCGCGCATAAGAACCGCGCCATCGCCAACCTGATGAAGGGGGCGGGCACGATTACCCACGACGTCGAAGCCGTGATTGCGGCCTATTGCCGACAATGCGCGATCACCATCTCCTGCCGCGATCTGGCGCGGGCAGCCTTGCCACTGGCGGCAGGCGGGTTCTCGCCCGTTGTCGAGGAGACGGTGTTCCCCGAACGGCTGGCGCGGCGGCTCAATTCGCTGATGCTGACATGCGGCTTGTACGATTCGGTGGGTTCGTTTGCCTATCGTGTCGGCTTGCCGGCCAAGAGCGGCGTCGGCGGTGGGATTGTTGCGGTCATTCCCGGTCAGGCAACGGTCGCCGTCTGGTCGCCAGAGCTCGATCGTTTCGGCACGTCGGTGGTGGGCTTTGCGGCGCTGGAGGCGTTCAGCCAGATCACCAATTGTTCGGTGCTATGATCGGTGGTATAAATTACTACCAATTCCCACCGGAGACGTGCCATGCCCGATGATAAGCCCCGCGTCGAAAAGGTCAGCATCGCTCTGACCGCCGATATGGCCGCCATGATCCGTCAGGCGGTGGACGGCGGTGAATACGCCTCGGCCAGCGAGGTCGTGCGCGAAGCCCTGCGCGACTGGAAATACAAGCAGCAGCAGCGCGAGCAGAAGATTGCCGAATTGAAGGCGCTGATCGACGAGGGCGAGGCGAGCGGTTATGTGCCTGCCGAAGAAGCCTTCGATAAGTTGATCGCCAAATATCGGGCCATGATCAAGGATGACGCTGCGGCATGATGGTTTTCATTACGCGTCAGGCTCTGGCTGACCTTGAAGACATCGCGGACTTCATCGCGCAGGACAGCCCGGTGCAAGCGGTTCGTTTTGCGCTTGAGCTTAAGGGGTTCTGTCTGGGTTTAGGCGATCGACCACGCGGCTATGCTCAAATCGAAGGTTTGGGTGAATTCAGACGCGCCCCTTACGGCAACTATTCGGTCTTTTACCGTCTGGCTGGGGCGGACCTGAGAATCAGCCGCATCCTGCACAGTGCGCGATTGGTAAACGCCGATATACTTACGGATTGAGCTTTAGTGCCGCCCGGTAATCTTCGATTTCGGCCAGTTTCGCCTCGAACAGCGACCAGTCGTCGCGCTCCGCAATCGGTGCCCACAGGGCTTCGATCTCGTCATAGAGCAGGGTGGCTGGATCCGGGCGTTTGAAGACGCGGTGATTGAGTCGGTCGGGATCGGTCGCCGCGTAATCTTTTAGCCGTTCGCGCCACGTCAGACCGGCGTCGGTCGTGTAAATGTCTCCGCGCGAACCGGCAAGCGCACGCGTCTCGGACATTGCGCCGCCGAACCAGTCGAAGAAAAAGCCCTCGAAACTGCGCGGTTGCGGCTTGAGCGCCTCCAGCACCTTGAATCCGGCAGCCAGCAGCGTCGTGTCGGCCGCCAGCCCTTGCGAGACGATATTCAAGCGGCGACAGAAGGTCTCTGCCATCGCTGCCTGATAGCGGTCGGTGAAGGCGTTCAAGCTGTCGATCAGCGGCACGCTGTCGCCGATCAGGCTCAGGCAACGCGCCAGTTGGTGTAGATTCCAGAACACCGCATCCGGTTGCCGCGCATAGGCGTAGAGTCCGCCTTCGTCGAAATAGGCGGCGACCAGTCCGGGCTCGTAATGCGGCAAGACCCGATAGGGGCCGTAGTCGAAGCTTTCGCCGGTCAGGCTCATATTGTCGGTATTGAGGACGCCATGCACGAACCCCGCACACATCCACTGTGCCGTCAGTTGCGCGGTCTTGGTCAGGACGACGTCGAACAGGGCGTGGGTCAGGGCCGGACCCTCAAGAGCCGTCAGGTCGGGGTAATAAAGTTCCGCCACATATCGGGTCAGATTACCCAAGGCCAGCCGGTCGTTGACATAGGCCAGCCGCTCGAACGTCCCGAAGCGAATATGGCTGTGCGACAGCCGCACCAACACCGCCGAGCGCGTCGGCGAGGGCTCGTCGTGGCGGCGCAGGTCCTCGCCGGTTTCGATCAGCGAAAAGCTCTTCGAGGTATTGACCCCGACGGCCTCCAGATAGGCCGAGGCCAGCACTTCGCGTACCCCACCTTTGAGCGTCAGGCGTCCATCGCCGCCGCGCGACCACGGCGTCTGACCCGATCCCTTGGTGCCGAGATCGAGCAGACGGCCCTGATCGTCGCGCATCTGGGCGAAGAGAAAACCGCGCCCGTCGCCGAGGTCAGGGTTGTAATGGCGGAACTGATGGCCGTGATACCTCAGGGCTAACGGCTGGCTCAGATTGTCAGGCAAGGGTTGAAAGCGTCCGAAATGGGCGATCCATTCGGCGTCGCTCAGGTCGAGCCCGATGCTTGTCGCCGCCCGGTCGTTACGGTAGCGCAGGGTCGTTTGCGGAAAATCCGCCGCCGCCACGCGGTCGAACAGCGGCAGGCCGGAGGTTTCCATGCGCGGATCAGGGCGATAGGTCGATTTAGAGGGCATGGCGTCCGGTTTTGCTAGGTTGAGCGAAAGGGCTTTGCTACGCTTCGCATAAGTTGTCGATTCAAATTGCGTCCGGAGGCACCAATGAAGTTCACGCTCGATTTTCTGAAAACCGAAGCCGGGACCGGGTTCATTCTGGGGCTGGCGGCGCTGATGGCCGTCGTCTGGGCCAATTCGCCGTGGGCGGCGGTCTATTTCGACTTCATCAACTATCATGTGCCGGTGATGGTCGGCGGCTGGGCCGAAGACAAGTCGATCCTCAAATGGACGAAGGAGGGCCTTATGGCCGTCTTCTTCTTCGTGGTCGGGCTTGAAATCAAATACGAAATTTTCCGGGGTGAGTTGTCGAATCCGCGCAAACTGGCCCTGCCGGTGCTGGGGGCGATCGGCGGCATGGCGGTCCCGGCGCTGGTCTATGTGGCGATCAATGGCGCCTTGCCGGGCGGTGATCTGCGCGGCTGGTCGGTGCCGATGGCGACCGATATCGCCTTTGCGCTGGCGGTGTTCGCGGTGGTGGGCAAGGGCCTGCCCGACGCTCTGCGGGTGTTTCTTCTGACGCTGGCCATTGTCGATGACCTCGGCGCGGTCATGGTGATCGGTATCTTCTATTCGACGGGATTCAAGTTCGGGCTGTTTCTGTGGATTCTGGGCCTTCTCGCTGTCATGGGACTGGCGAAATTTGCCCTGCGCAAATATCCGCACGGTCTGAAAAGCCTCTATACGATCCTGTTCATCGCCATCTGGGCCTTGAGTTTGAAGGCCGGACTGTCGACCTCGCTATCGGCGGTGGCGGCGGCCTTCATGGTGACGCTCGACGCGCCGGCACGGGGCGAGGAAAGCCTGTTGAAGTCGATCATGCACGACCTGCATACCCCGGTTGCCTATGGCATAGTCCCCTTCTTCGCTTTCGTGGCGTCGGGTTTCTCGTTTGCAGGCATGTCGTTCGCCTCGCTGCTCGATCCGAAGATGCTCGGCGTGGCGCTGGGCTTGTTTCTGGGCAAACAACTGGGGGTGTTCGGTATCGCGTGGCTGGCCATCAAAACCGGGCTGGCGCGTCTGCCGGAAGGCGGATTCGCGCAGCTTTACGGGGTGTCGCTCCTGTGCGGTATCGGCTTTACCATGAGCCTCTTTTTGGGCGCATTGGCCTTTGCTGACCATGCGGAAAGTGCCCAAAATGCCATAAAGCTCGGCGTAATTACGGGATCGTTACTTTCGGGATGTGCAGGCGCAATAGTCCTTTCGCGGTCGCGGCGCGTAAGTTGACGTTTGCGTAACCGTCAATATTTCCTTGGTTTTTCCAATTGGCCCTTGCCGTTGCTAACGCCGCGTAAGCCTGTTTTCACAAGGCTTCGCCGATTTTTCATGTGCATTTGCGAGACGTTTTTCAAATTGTCTTTGTCTAGGAATGTGCCATATGATCGCCCTTAAGTAATCGGCTCCGGTCAGACTTACGTAATAGAATTAAAGCACAACAGGTGAGAACACAGATCGTCCGTTAACCCTTCGTAATCTTTACGTAGGGTATTGAGGCCATCAAAGTTACCTTAGGGGAAACGCATGCGCGCACTTAAAAATCATAAAACCACATCGTTTTTTAATAGAACCCTGATGGCCACCTGCTCCGGCATGGCGATCGGATTCACCCTGCTGACCCCGGCCTACGCACAGGAGGCTCAGGCTCAGGACGAGCCGGTCACCATCACCGTCACGGCCCAGAAGCGCGAGCAGTCGCTGCAGGACGTGCCGATCGTGGTCACCACCTTGTCGGCCAAGCTGCTTCAGGACGCCGGTGTTCGTGACATCAAGGACATGCAGGTCCTGACCCCCGGCCTGACGGTCACCTCGACGCAAAACGAGACCCTGACCACCGCCCGCATCCGCGGCGTCGGTACGGTCGGCGACAACCCCGGCATGGAATCCTCGGTCGGCGTGGTCATCGACGGCGTCTATCGTCCGCGCAACGGCGTCGGCTTCGGCGACCTTGGCGAAATCGGCCGCATCGAAGTCCTGAAAGGTCCGCAAGGCACCCTGTTCGGCAAGAACACCTCGGCGGGCGTGATCAACATCATCACCCAGGAGCCGAAGTTCGTCTTCATGGCCGATGGCGAACTCAGCGTCTCGAACTATGACGGCAAGGGCGTATCCGCTTCGGTCACCGGTCCTCTGGCCGAAGACCTTGTCGCCGGTCGTCTCTATGTCGCCAAGCGCGAACGCGGCGGCTATTACGACGTCAATACCGGCGTCGGCCCGCGCACGCTCAAGGAAGACGCGACGCAGGACTTCTATACCATCCGCGGTCAATTGCTGTTCACGCCGGGCGCGCACAAGATCCGCGTTATCGCCGACTATACCAAGCGCGACGAATATTGCTGTGCCACGGTTCAGACCCGCACCGGCCCGACCGGCGCCATCATCAACACCCTGACCGCCAATAACGGCGTCGCCGCGACCGCCGACCCTGAAAAGCGTCTGGCCTACGCCAACCGCGACACGACGCAGCAGATCACCGACGGCGGTATCTCGGTCGAAGCCAATCTGAAACTCGACTGGCTTGATTCGACCCTGACTTCGGTTACCGGCGTGCGCAAGTGGAAGAACACCAATGGTCAGGACATCGACTATTCCGGCGCCGACATCCTCTACCGCCGCGACAATGGCGACTTCCGCGCGCAGTTCGATACCTTCTCGCAGGAACTGCGTCTGGCCGGCGGCGATGACAAGCTGAACTGGCTGGTCGGCGCCTTCTTCACCGACGAAGACCTGCACCGCACGGACTCCTACGTCTACGGCACGCAGTATGAGACCTATCTGTCGATCCTGCTGGCGCAGGCGCTGGGTCAATCGACCTCGCTGCCGATGGTGTCGCTGCTGACCGGCCGTGCGGTCGGTACCTCCTATACGCCGGGTGAAGGCGCGCGCGACCTCTATACCCAGCAATCGCGCTCGCTGGCCCTGTTCACCAACAACAGCTACAAGTTCACCGACGCCTTCGAAGTCACCCTCGGTCTGCGCTATACGCAGGAAAAGAAGGAGATGACGGCGGCCTATTCCAACTCGGATTCGGGCATCGGTTGTGCCTCGGCCATCGCGCGCTCAGGCGTGCTGGGCGGTACGCCGGTCGGTCTGTGGGCAGGCATTCCGGCGGCGTCGCGCCCGACAGTGGTCGGCAATATGTGTACCTTCTGGGGCAATGCGGCCTTCAATAACCGTACCGTCGCCAATTCGGTCGAGGAAAAGGAATGGTCGGGTACGCTGAAAGGTGCCTACCGCTTCAATGACAACGTCATGACCTATGCCTCGTTCGCCCGCGGCTACAAGGGCGGCGGCTACAACCTCGACCGCGCCCAGACCGGCATCACGCCCGACACCAACCTCTACTTCAAGCCGGAAACGGTCGACTCTTACGAAGTCGGTCTGAAGACCTCGCTGTTCAGCAACAAGCTGCTGTTCAACATCACCGCCTTCGATCAGGCCTATGAGGACTTCCAGCTCAACACCTTCCTCGGTACGGCCTTCGTGGTCGAATCGATCCCGGAGTTGAAGTCCAAGGGCGTCGATGCCGACATCTACTGGACGACACCGATCCGCGGCCTGTCGGTCCAAGGCGGCGTCGCCTATGCCGACACCAAGTACGGCACGTTCACGGCGGCGGACCTGTCGAACCCGGCGCGCTTCCCGCAATTGTCGCTGTTGCCGGGTGCGCAGATGTCGTTCGCGCCGAAATGGACCAGCACGCTGGCGGTGACCTGGGCGGGTAATGTGGCATCCAACCTGCGCCTCAGCGGCAACCTGTCGGCCAAGTATTCCTCAGAATACAACACCGGTTCGGACCTGATCCCGTACAAGATGCAGGACAGCTTTACGCTGGTGAACGGTCGTATCGGTATCGGCGCGACGAACCAGAAGTGGATGCTGGAGTTCTGGGCGCAGAACCTGACGGATGAGACCTATAAGCAGGTCGTCATCAATGCCCCGCTGCAAGGCACGGGCTTCCCGAACACGACCACGGTGCAGACCGGCGGTTCCAATCCGGGTACCTACTACAATGCCGCGACGGACACCAATACCTACGACGCCTTCATGGGCCAGCCGCGTACCTACGGCGTGACCCTGCGGGTGAAGTACTAGAAACATACCTCCCCATCTCTGATGGGGAGGTATAAGAATGAAAAAGCCCCGCTGGCGACAGCGGGGCTTTTTTTGCAGGACATGATTCGCCTATTCCGGAAAGCCCGAAACGCCCATCGTATTGGCGCCCTTGGCGACGAACGCCGCCTTGAAGTTCTCGGTCTTGGTATTGGCCTCAGCAGCCGTCTTTTCCCAGTTACAGATGCCGGTCACCGGCGAGGCTTCGGTCGAATACATGCTCTTGGTGTAGCCGCTGTCGGCCAGCTTGGCCACGAACTTGGTCCACAGGGCGTCGGTGTCGGCCTTGTTGGCGGGGAAGGCGACGGTGTAGAGGACGCGGTTCTTGTCGGCCTGATGGGCCTGACAGGTGACAAAGCCGTCGGCGGCAGAGGCCACGGCGGGCAGGACGAGCAGGGCGGTAGCCACAGCAATGGTGCTAAGTCGTTTCATGGGTCGTTCCTTTGTTAAAGTTAGGATAGCTTTTTGGCGGCCTCGATCATTTCGGGTTCCTTCATGATCTCGATCGACTCCTTGTGGCCCTGGGCGGCGGCCTTGCCGTACCAGCGGGCCGATTCCACGACGTTCTTGGCCGTGCCGGTGCCGAAATAGAGGCAGTCGGCATAGATGTACTGCCCGTCGGCGTGGCCGTTTTCGGCGGCTTTTTTGACGTAGCTGAGCCCGGTCGGCGCATCGAGCGGCACCAGCTTTCCCTGCAACAGCATCAGGCCGTAGATATATTGCGCGCGGGCAAAGCCGCCGTCAGCGGAGGCCTTGATCAGGCGCAGGCCTTCCTTGGTGTTCTGTTTGACGAGGCCGTTCGAGCCGCCCATATAGAGTTCGCCGAGATCGTCCATCGACCCGGGATCGCCGTTCTCGGCGGCGAGTTTCAGGTACTTGACCGCCAGATCGGCATCCAGCGGCGCACCGACCCCAAGATAATAGACGAAACGCCCCAGCGCCGCCTGAGCGATGACTTCGCCGCCGTCGGCCGCCCTGGTCAATAAGGCGACGGCTTCCGGCATACGCAGGCCCTCTTCGAACTTACGCTCGTCAAGCAGGAAGAAGCCATAAAGCGACATGGCGTAGGTATCGCCTTTGTCGGTAGCAATTTTCAGATATTTCATACCTTCGGCGCGGTCGGCAGGCCCGCCTTGAGCGTTCATGTTCATCATGCCGTACTGCGCCGCCGACGGGATGTGGCCCTGTTTCGCCGCCGCCCCAAACCACTTGCGCGCCTTCGCGTCGTCGCGCGTCGTCGCATAGCCGGTATAGTAGATGCGCCCCAGATTGAACTGCGACAGCATATTCCCGGAGGTGGCCTCTTTTTCGAGGCGGGCGATGGTCTGGGCCTCGGTTTCCTTGACATAGATGACGAAGCGGTAGGATTTGACGACGCTTTGCGGGCCGGTATCGACGGGGTCTTCGCGCTGATAGGAGTTGAATGCGCCGCCCGACGACGACCCGCCGGAAGACGACGACCCGCCGCCGGAGGGGCGCTCCAGATTCTTGTTATACATGCTTTGTTGTTGCTGCTGCTGGCGCTCGAACGACCGGCGGTCGTTGTCGGCCTGCTGCTGACGCATGGAATTCATCATGCGCTGGCGGTTGGCTTCGTCGTCCGCCGCGCCCCACGCCGCATAGGCGGTCACCGGCATCAGGGCCAGTAACGAGGCAGCAGCCACCAGCGCTTTTGTAAATTTCATAACGACGTTCCCTGAATGTGGCTCAGGGGTACGCGCTGCTGACGTCACCAGCAATTTACAAACCTTGTAAGGTTGATTTGTAATGATAGAGGGGTGAAAATTTATATGGCAGGCGCTATATTAAAGCCGTGTCCCCACAGGAGGTCCCCATGCCCGACAATGTAAAAGCCGCTATCGATACCGCTGCCGAGGTTACGGAAAAGAAGACCCGTTCGCTGGCCGATGCTCTGGAATTCCTCGAAAACAAGCTGCATGTGTCCGACGCGACGCGCGAAAAGATAAATGGCAGCATCGATCGCCTGCAAGACCTGCTTGAAGACGCCCGTGACGAGGCGCAGGACAAGACTAAGATCGTCCGTCGTCAGATCCGCCGTCATCCGGGCGCGTCGCTGGCCATCGCGGCGGCGGCGGGCCTTGTGGTCGGGCTGCTGCTGCGCCGGGATTAAGCCGGGATCAAACAAAAAACCGCCTCTTCGATGAGAGGCGGTTTTCTTTTACATCCGGTACTGGCCGCTTTCGATAAGCTGCATACAGGCCTCGGTTATCGGCGTGTAATCCGTGGCGTCCATCTTCATCACATAGAGCGGGTCGTCGGTCTTGGCTGGATCGAAACCGGCGATGACCAGATCCATCTTCTTGTATTTGAACGTCCCCGTCGTCTCGACGTGCTGGAGCAGGCGCACGAAACGCGGACGCGCATAGACCGGCAGATTGGTGTGGACGTGGTGGCCGAAGGCTTCGATGGAGAAACTGTCGTCGACGATCAGCGACACCATCCCGGCCTTACCGTCGTAGTGCGGGACGGGCACACCATAAACGATGGCTTCATCGACGCCCTGCGCGCGGGCGCAGCATTCCGACACTTCCGAGGTCGAGACGTTTTCGCCCTTGAAGCGGAAGGTGTCGCCGATACGGTCGACGAAATAGATATAGCCGTCGCGGTCCATCTTCATCAGGTCGCCGGTGCGGAACCAGGCGTCGCCGGGCTTGAACACGTCGTGCAGGATTTTCTTTTCCGATGCGGCCTTGTCCGCATAGCCCGTATAGGCATGGCGGGCATCGGTGCCGATGGCGCCGATGGCTTCGCCGATCTCGCCCGGCTTGCATTCGATACACAGGCCATTGGCACGGCGTTCGGGCAGCTCGGATTCGATGTCGAACTTGACCAGCCGGATATTGAACGAACTACGCAGGTACGCCGGAGCGCGACCAATAGCGCCGGAATGGCCGTCGAGATTGAACAGCGACACATTGCCTTCGGTCGAGCCGTAGAATTCGACGATGATCGGCACGTTGAAGCGCTTTTTGAATTCATCCCACACTTCGGGCCGCATCCCGTTGCCGAAGGCCATCTTGATCTTATGCTTGGTTTCGTCTGCCGGATCGGGGGAGGGCGGCGAATTGATCAGATAGCGGCACAGCTCACCGATATAGACGATGTGCGTGCAATCGAGCGTGCGCACGTCGTGCCAGAAGGCCGAGGCCGAGAAGCGGCGCTTGATGACCATCGACGCGCCGTTGAGCAGGGCCGCGCCCGTACCGCACAGGCCGCCGGTCGAATGATACAGCGGCAGGGTATTATAGAGGCGCTCGCCGGGCTTCATGTGGGTCAGTCCGGCAAAGGCCTTCATATAGAGCTGCGCACGGGCATTGGTGATCTTGGCAGCCTTGGGCAGGCCCGTCGTGCCGGACGTATAGATATACATGGCCGGGTCGTGCGCCTTGAGATGCGCGCGATGAACCTTGTCGGGTCGGACGCTGCTCTGGCCCTTTATGGCATGGCTGAGGGAATGAAGGCTATTGGTTTCCTCTTCCTTGGGCAGGTCGAGACTCCACAAGCCCTGATGGCGCGAAAGGGTAGCTTCGATGTCGGTAAAAGCGCCCTGGGTCGACGTGTCGACAAGCGTCAGACTGGCGCCCGAAATGTTGATGCAGTGGGCCAGGCCCGAACCGGTCAGGGAGTTGTTGATCAGGGCCGTGACGACGCCCAGCTTGTTCAGGCCCAGCCAGATGGCGATATATTCGGGGCGGTTGGGCATCAGAAGCGCGACCGTATCCCCGGCCTTAAGCCCCCGCGCCCGCGCCCAGTGCGCAAAGCGGTTGGCCATACCGTCAAGCTCGGCATAGGTCAGGGTCTTGCCTTCGAACAGGATGGCCGGCTGATCGGCAAAGCGGTCGGCGACGGCTTCGAAATCGTCGCAAACAAGATTGGAGGAGGCCGGGTCGACCGTCTTGACGCGCTTGAGCAGACGCAGCAGCCGCTTCAGGAAAATGAACTCGCGCTTGGCCCTGGCCATCAGGTTCATGGGACGTCTCCGGAATACCCTGTTTCTTCATGGAAACTGTGTCGTTTCCTTGAAGGATAGCATAGCCCGGATTAAGACTTTGGCCAGTGTAAAATTGACGTGAACGGAAAGTATTTTCCCTTACCGCAAGGGAAGGAATGCAAAGGTTTGTAGGTGTTTGGATACCTTAACCTTAAGCCTCCCCAGCAAGCTAGGGAGGCTTAAGAAGGATTAGCGCGCAACCGCCATCACGGTGATCGTCGGTTCCTTGTTATCGACCAGATGCACCGTATAGCTGCCCGGCTCCAGCGCGAATTCAACGATCTTGCGCACGCCGGAGCAGTCCGGGCCGTGGCCGTGCTTGTTCGATTGCAGGGTCTTGCCGTCCTTTTCGACGTCGATCCATACCCCGGCCCCGGCGGCGATACCGTACTGACCGGCGGTCTCCACCTTGAGCGACAGCGTGCCGGAATAGACCGGGGTCGTGGGCGGTGTGGCGCGGGCGCGCTTGTATGTCACTCGCGTCGAATCGATTAGCGTGACCTTGAGCGGCGTACCGACCTTGAGCAGCGGCGCGCCCTTGGCATCGACGGTGGCGGTCACGGGTCCGGCATGGGTCCAGTGGGCAAATTCTCCGGTCATGGCGGGCGTTGCCGGACACACCGGCTTTTCGGTCTTGGGCGTGGCGTTCTGCGCGAATGCCGGAGCAGCGACGAGGACGAGGGCAGCAGTCAGAAGGGCGCGCATGGGGAACCTTTGAAATGTCATAATTGCGCGTAAGGTAGGCGGCAATTCGGGCAGGGGGAAGGCGTGAAATACCTTATTTTTGCGGTCATGATGCTGTGGGCCGGTTTGGTGCAGGCGGCTGCCGTGCCGGACTGGGCGCAACCGTGGAAAGACGGTGTCGTGCCTTACCGTATAGAGCCGCTTCTGTTGGCCCGCGCCGGGGCAATGGGACAGGACTGTACCGGCTGGGACCGCTGGCCCAAGGGGGCACAGGCGCGGCTGGCCTGTCAGGCGATGGACGACTGGCACCGCGCATCGGGGGTACGGTTTGTGCATGACCCGCGCGGCCGCCTGGATGCGCTGATGATCCGCGACGGCGACGCGACCACGGCGACCATCGGGCACCTGCCGCTCAATAACCGGGTGACCATCGAGCGCGGCATCCCCTATGGCAGCGTGCTGCACGAGTTCGGCCACGTGCTGGGCCTGATGCACGAGCATCAGCGGCCCGACCGCGATACCTATCTGACGATAGAGCCCTTTCTCAACGATCTGCTGAAAACCTGCGGCGTGGGGACGGCGGTATGCCGCGATGTCCGTCTATCTTTTCCAGCTGTCGGGCGGGTCAGGTATGCGTCCGACTACGATCCGTGTTCCTTAATGCACTACCTCGCCAATCAGGCCCCGCGCCATCGCGAAGACCCGCGCTGGTCGCGAATCTTCACGCTGTCGGACAAAGGCAAGACAGCGCTCAAAACCTGCCTGCCGCAGTTTCGCAAGCTGGCCGAACGCTGCCGTAAGGTGGGACAGAAGTGCGTCATATCGAAGCTGGACGCCGACGTGGTGCGGCGGTTCCATACACTATGAGCTTAACTGCACTTCGAGGCGAGGTCCTGTTCAACGTGTTTGAGGTTCAGCGCCGTGGCTTCGACATTTTCGTCTATCTGCGGGAAGGCCGCGATGTCAGCCGCCGACGCCTTGCCGCTTTTCAGTTCGGCCTGAGTCCCGGCGACCGTCGTGGCGATCCAGCGGCGCTGTTCGACGCTTTGCTTCAAGCCGGCACACGCCGTCGCCTTGTCGCCGCGTTTGAAGTCGTCCTCGATCCTGTAGGCCAGTTCCTGATCCTTCTTGTGCAGGGCGATGGCTTCGGCCTCGCGCGCCTTTAGCGTACTTTCGGCGGCCATGAGAGGTGTGCTCAGGCCAAGGGTCAGAAGGGCAATCGTCGCGGCGGTTTTCATGGCGAATCTTTCGTTGAAAACGACGTTATGCGGCTTGAGGTGTGACCGTTCAACTGACAAAACCTGTAATGCAACGGCGTGGTCCGGAGGCGCATACAGTCATATGCGATTTTTATTTCAGGCCGTGTTAGGCTGCGAGTTATGCAGTTCCATCTGAGCGCCGAAGAGGCGTGGTACAATCTGACGCGCGCCACCGCCGAAGCGAAGATGTCCATCGACTTCGAGCAATATATCGTGCGCGACGACGAGATGGGCCGCGATTTCCTCGACCTCCTGGGCCGCAAGGCCCGCGAAGGCGTCCGGGTGCGGGTCATCCTCGACGCCTTCGGCAGCCGGACCCTGCGCGGGTCCGACGCCATTACCGCCCTGCGTCAGGCCGGAGCGCAGGTCATCTTTTACGGCGGTTTGCGCTTCTGGCAGGTGTTTACGCCGTGGAAGTGGTTCCCCCGCACCCACGTCAAGACCCTGCACGTCGACGGGCGGCTGACGCTTCTCGGCAGTATGGGGCTGGCCGAGTATATGCGCGGCTGGCGCGACACGCAGGTGGTCCTGACCCCCGACATCTCCAAGGCCGCCGAGGCCGATTTCGAGCGCCTTTGGACGCGGCTGACGCGTGGCAAGCCCGACCGCGACTTGCCGCCGGAAGCCCTTGCCGGGCCGCGCTCCTATGCGGTGCAAATCCCCGAAGACCATTACGGCCAAATCTACGAGTCGCTATTGCAAGCCGTCGAGCGCGCGCGTCATTCGATCCGCATCGCCACGCCCTATTTCTTTCCGCCGAAACGGCTGCGTAACGCCTTGCTGGCGGCGCAGGACCGGGGCGTGTCGATCCACCTTATGCTGTCCGGCAGGACCGATGTACGGTCCGCCGATTTCATGACGAAGCGCTTGAAATTCAAATGGCTGAAACTGGGCTTCGAGGTGCTGGTCTATCAGAACACGACCCTGCACGCCAAATACGCGGTGATCGACGGCGACTGGGGTACGGTCGGCAGTTGCAATTTCGACGTCCTCAGCCTGCACCTCAATCGCGAGGCCAATATGGTCGTGCGCGATCCGGGCGTGGTGGCAATACTTGCCTCGCATTTCGAGACCGACCGTCAGCATTGCCTTTTGCTGGGTGAGACGGTGGCAGCGGAAGCGATGGAGATCGCCTGATGCGCATCCTGTTTTCCAATCTGGGTTATGCGACCGGGATTTCCGGAAGCCTTTACCACCACGTGACCAAGGCTTTCCGTCACGTCTATCAGTCCCCGGCAGCGCAAAAGGCCGTGCTGGCGCAGTTCCGCCAGATCATCGACCGCGAAGCACCGGATATCGCCTGTCTGGTCGAACTGGACCAAGGCTCGGTTCATTCCGGCGGCTTCAATCAGGTTCAGGCCCTGATGTGTCAGGACTATACGGTCTATGATATCGAGGGGAAGTACGGTCCCGACAGCCATCTGACGCGATTGCCCTTCCATCATGGCAAGAGCAATGCCTTTATCGCAAAACAACCTTTTGCGTTCGACTACCTCTATTTCCGCGATGGCTCGAAGCGGCTGGTGCATCGGATTGTGTTGCGCGAAGGGCTGACCCTGTTTTTCACGCACTTTTCGCTGCAACGCCCGGTGCGGGAAAAGCAGTTCCAGCAGATGCGCGAATGGATCGACGCGGCGGGCGGCGAGGTGATGATCCTCGCCGATTTCAACACCTTCAATGGCTTGGAGGAATTGGCGCCCTTGCTGGAGGGCGGCGATCTGATGCTGCTCAATGCGACGGATATGACGACTTTCAGCTTTCACCGCTGGCGGCATTTGCTGGATCTGTGCGTCTGTTCGAAGTCGCTGGAGGGGCGGCTGGCGATGCAGGTGATTCCGCAGCCCTTTTCGGATCACGCGGCGTTGCTGGTCGAAGAGGTAGCCTGACGCTTTGCCGTGCGTTCGGCTAGAACCATCAGGCCCAGCGCGCAGAACGAACCCACGACCACCGCGATGCCGACCGCGCTCCAGCCCCAATGCCCGGCGATAAAGGCCAGCAAAGGCGGGCCGATCAGCGAGCCGCCCGCACCGAACTGCGTCAGGACGCCATTGGCCGCAGCCGCGTCGAACACCACGCTCATCTTGGGCAGGCGGGCGAAAACGATGCTCGACGCAATGCCCGACACGGCATTCAGGGCGACGATCAGTACCGCCAGCCACAGGGGATGACCTCCGGCAAAGATCAACAGGCTCAAGGCGGCAGGGATCAGTAGTCCGACGCCCAGCGCGATCCAGCGGGCGCGCTCGCCGCGATGGAGCGCCTGACCGGCGACCCACGCCCCACCGAGCGTCGCGGCTGAGGCTATTCCGGTCACGGTTGCCGCCGCCGTCGGCGTTAGGCCGTGCGCGATCAGAAACGCCGGGAACATGGCGATCAGCCCGACGAACAGGGTCGTATAGAACCCGAACCCGCCGCACAGGAGCCACACCGCCGGAACCGGCAGGCTGAATTTGGTGTCGGTTTTGACCTCCACCGGCGGCGAGCGCCACGCGGCGATCAGGGCGATGACCGCCACCACGGCCCACAGCCACAAGGCACCGGTCCAGTGGCTTAAGGTAAGCGCGATGCCGCTGAGGATCATGCCGATGGCGAACCCGGCAGGGACGAAGGTGCTCCACAGAGTCAGGGCGTGGGCCTGATCCTGCGGGCGGGCGACGTGGGTGATCAGCGACGGCGCGGCAATAACGATGAGCAGATAACCGGCGCTTTCGACGATGCGCGCGGCGAACAGGGGCATAACCGATGATGACAGGGCTTCGGCGATGCCCGCGACGGTCAAAAGCGTCACGCCGATGATCAGGGCTTTTCGGCTGCCCAAGCGTCCGATCAGTAAACCGGCGATCAGGCCCAGCGTCGCACCACCGGTTTCGATCAGCGAGACCAGCCACCCGGCCTGCACCAGCGACAAGCCGAGGTCTTCGCGTATGACCGGGGCCAGGGACGCGAACTTGCCGAGTTCGGCGGCGGCCAGCACGCCGATCAGCCAGAGCAGAATAATGTGACGCCAAATAGTGTCGAGGCGGGGCGCGGGAATGTTCATGCGCGTTCGATAGGGCGTCACGTCGTGCGGATCAACGCATAAGATATGCGTATCCTATAAGGTAGTGACCAATCGCGCGGCGCGGCCATCGGACAGGCGGACGCGCTCCCAGATCAGGCGGCTTCGGATGATCGGCACGACGGGATTATGATTGGGGCCGGTGTCGACCTCCAGCCGCGTCAGGCGGTCGTCGTACCAGCCAAGTTCGCGCAGGGACGCTTCGGCAGCGAGGATTTCCGGCGTGGCGAATCCGATCAGGGTCTTGCCGATAAAGGCACCCGGTTCGGCGTTCCAGCGGTTTTCGCGTGATGCCGACACCGCCAGCAGGTCGTGTGTCCGGTCGTCGATCAGGTGCAGGCTGAGGGTCGAGGATTCGACGAGTCGTTTCAGGATGGCGTCCTGTGCCGAGTCGGCCAGCAGGCTTTGCGCCTTACGCCATTGATCGTCGGGTAGGTCGAGCGCGCCGCTTTCCCAGCGCGAGACGGTCGTCTGCGCCACGCCCATCAGCTCGGCCAGATGGCTTTGCTTGAGGCCTTTCAGCAGACGCAAACGGCGCAGAGGGGAGGTGGGACGGGACATGCGGCAATTTTGCCAGCGCCCGTCCCGGGCGTCAATAACCGCCGATCACCGGCAGGATTTCGCCCGTGATATAGCTGGAGCAATGGTTCGACGCCAGAAACACATAGGCCGGGGCCAGTTCTTCGGGCTGGGCGGCGCGCTTCATCGGGGTGTCGCTGCCGAATTGCTCGACCTGTTCGACCGGCTTATCGGCGGGGTTGAGCGGCGTCCACACCGGACCGGGGGCGACCGCATTGACGCGGATACTCTTGGCCAGAAGTTGCCCCGACAGGGCGCGCGTAAAGGCGTGGATACCACCCTTGGTCATTGAATAATCGACGATGGATTTCGAGCCGTCGATGCCGGTGATCGAACCCGAATTGACGATGGCCGCGCCCTTTTTCATATGCTTCAGCGCCGCCTGCGTCATGTTGAAATAGCCGTACAGATTGGTCTTGATCGTCAGGTCGAAATGCTCTGGCGTCAGCTTCTCGAAGTCCATTTCGTGCATCTGAAACGCGGCATTATTGACCAGCACATCCAGCTTGCCGAAGGCCTTCACGGTCTGTTCGACGGCATCGAAACAAAAGGCGCGGTCGGTCACATCGCCGGGGATCAGGATTGCCTTGCGGCCTTCGGCCTCGATCAGCGCTTTCGTTTTCTCCGCGTCTTCGTGTTCGTTGAGATAGACGATAGCGACGTCGGCGCCTTCGCGGGCGAACAGGATGGCCACCGCGCGCCCGATGCCGGAATCGCCGCCGGTAATGATGGCGGCCTTGTCCTTCAGCTTGTCGGAGCCCTTGTAATAGGGCGCGTCGTACATCGGTTGCAGGTCGAGATCGGCCTCATGTCCCGGTTTTTCGAGCGTCTGATGCGGGAAGGGCGGGGCCGGGTAATCGCGCGCGCCGGTTTGCGGCACGTTTCTGGATTCGGACTCCGACTTTTCGCCTTCCAGCACCTCGTCCTGAATGGCGCGGTGCTGGTCGGCGGTGCGGTCCGCCTCGGCGGCGTAGTCTTTACGGTAGTCGTCGGGAGTCATGCGGCATATCCTCTGTTAATCCCCCGATGAGGAGAGGTATGCCGCCGCGGCCGGTCAAAAATCGATGCCTAACCTGCCTTAGCGCAGATTTCACCGCTCAGGGTGTTGAGCTCGGTGCGCTGATTGGACAACTTGGCGTGGATCAGGTCGGCTTCGGCTAGCTTGTCGGCGTCGGCACTTGGATTGGAATCGCGGATCTGCTTGAATTTGACCATATATTGGTCGAGCAGATCGACCGAACGGCGCGAGGCGGCGCAGGCGCGTTTCATATCGCCGGCCTTCGACGCGTCGCCCATTTCGGTCATGGAGGCTTTGAGATCAGCGGCGATGGCGCGCGATTCTTCAAGCGGTGTGGCGGCATAGGCCGACGTTATGGCAGCACTGCCAAGGGCGACGGCAAGACATACGGATGTAAACAGTTTCATGGACAGACCCCTTCTGAACCGCGTCAGATTATCAGACCCGCCAAAACGAAAAAAGTTGCAAATTCCGTAAGGTTGACCTGTGGATAAGAGGGCCAGCGGGCGGCGCGATAGTCCGCTTAAAGAGTCTCTAAAGCCATTGTCTGATCGTTTTTTTACCCGCACGCATCGTGTCGGATACAGCCTTTTGACGAGGCTGAGCATAGATTGAAGGGGTATGAAAAAGCGAACTTGAATTACACGAGGCCCGTGAAGGGTGAGTGTAAACCAGCGGCCCGGCCTGAGTTTCCCCCGGCTCAGACCGGGCCGTTCTGTATTTTAAAGCAGGAATTCCAATGTCCAGTAACGCGCCCAAATCCCCTGACACCAAAAAGTCCGAGACCGGCGATGTGCGCGAGCATTTCGAGCGCGAACATCCGCAAAATGGCGAGCCGGGTGAGCCCTATGGTGATGAGACCGAAGCGAAAGACGAGCGTCGCACACCGCATACCGATCACGGCAAGGGCCTCGGCAATGACCGCTATGGCAAGAGCGATTCCAACCAGCCGAAAGTGTCGAAAAACACCGCTGTCTGAGAATCAGGCCTGATCCTCCAGCGCGGAGCCGAGGCGCTGCACGACCTTTTTCCAGCCGTCGCCCATGTTTTTGAAGGCTACATCGTTGCGTGGAACGACAAAGCCCGAATGGACGAGATGAACGCGTGTGCCGCCATCGACCGCCGTTAGTGTCCACGTGACCTGTGTATCCAGCTTCGACCCGTAACCAACATTATCCTCATGTCCGCCTTGCCAGCTATAGACGAAGCGGGCGGCAGGCACGACTTCAAGCACTTCGCAATGTATGGTGCCGTCCCATTGCCCGGCGGGCGTGGTCTTGAAGGTAAAACGCTTGCCCACGGTCGCTGCAAAGCCTTCGGCAGGCATCAGCCAGCGCTTCATCAGTTCGCCGTCGGTGAGGGCTTTCCAGATCGCGTCCGGGGTGTGGGGGAAAATTTCGTCGACGACGATATTCTGCGAGTCGCTCATCTATCCATATCCTTCAAAAGTTCGCGAAGATTGCCGAACCGCTCGGTCCAGAAGGCACCATAGTGGCTCATCCAGTCGCTCAGGGGCTTGAGGCCTTCGGGTGCGGCGCGATACCATACCCGTCGCCCTTCGGGTCGTTCGATGACCAGACCCGCCAGTCTGAGCGCCTTGAGGTGTTGCGACACCGCGCCCTGTGTGACGCCGCTGCCTTCGGTCAGGCTGGTGACGGTGATTTCCTCCGACGACATGACGCGTTCATAGACGGCCCGGCGTGTGGGGTCCGCGAGCGCGCGAAGGACGGTGTCTATGGGGGCAAGTTCGATCATGTAAATAAATTAGCATTCGCTAATTTATTAGTCAATTCTAATTGAAAAGCCTCACAGGATTTGTAACGCCATGTTTTGAAAAACGATGGTATTTGTAGTGCATTTGCCGGGGATGCCATGCGCCGTGCTGCTCTTATCCTGTTTACCGTTGCGATGGTCACCGCGCCGTCGGCCCGTGCCGAGCTCGATCCCGCCGGTGCCCGGCGTAACTATGAGCAGATCGAAACCCAGTATGCCGGGCTGATGACATGGCTGAGCGAAACCGCGACCAAGGCGCTCGTTTACAAGGAAGAGGGCAATATGGACTATGCCTGCGCCCACTGGCGCGGGGCGCGCGACGGCATGGTCGAAGTTCAAAAGGCGTTGCGCGATATGATCCGTTATGACAAGGCTGCGGGCGGGACAGGTGAACTGGACGAACAACGCCTGCGCCGGATGCAGGAAACCCACGCCAAACTTGAGGTGCGTATCAGGGCAGAATGTGGGGGATAAGGACCGTTGGGGCGGTTGGTAACAATTGCAACTTGTAATTCGGTGAGCCTTGCCCTATATGGGTGAGGTCAAACGACGATATGCCGCGCCAGAAGTCTGTCCGCACCTCATAAGCGGGACCCGGCGCGCCTGAGAAACCTCTCTCACTATCCCCGTTCGATCGCCGCACTGTTGAAAGTCCGGCGCGTTTCACCGATTCAAAATGACGACCGTGCGGATAAAACCGCCGGCAAAGGAGTATTTATCATGGCAACTGCCAATCCCGCGCACCACGACGCGCGCACCCTGACCGCTAAGGCCGCGCGTCAGGCCGAACCCAAGGCTACCATGCCCGGCTTTTCGCCGCGCGCCTTGCGCCGCCTCGTCGCAGCAATGATCGACTGATTGATGATCTGATTATTGCGCTTGAGACTGTTTGCTCAGATATAAAAAGTTCCGGTATAGCGTGGCGTTTTCGGTCGGCGTACCTGCGGTCAGCATCTGGCTGAACTGCGTTACCACCTGACATCCCTGTGCCGGCGGCAGCGATGTCGCCTGATCCAGAAGCGTCAGGTTCGAGATATCGCCGCCGATGGCCGCATAACGCTTTTCAACCAATGCGAGCAGGTCCGATATCGCCATAGGTGTAAAGGCCGCAGGGCGCGTCAGGGCGCTTTCGAGCAATTGGTATTTAATCTCGGTTTCAGCTTCGATGATCGCGGGTGTCATAATCTCAAGCGATATCTTTCCGGTACCCATGACGTAGGCGACGCAGTCTGCGGGCCGGTCTTTCAAGCCGATGGCCATTTTAAGGTTTTGCTGCAGGAACCCTTCGATCGCCGCATCCGACGACTTGATGGTATATTTTTCGATAAGGAGAAGCACAACCTTGGTGCCATAGGCCTGAGCCTCGGATTGGACCTTGTCGGCGGGCACCGAGGTTGCGATGCGGCGGAATTCTGCCCGTGCCTCCGCTTCGAAGCCGGGCTCCGTGCGCATCAGCAGTGAGAAAAGCTTGTTCTCTTTAAGGTAGGCCATAGCGATATCTACGGCGGTGTCGGCAGAGGCGTCAGAAACCTGAGCCTGAGCCACCGGCACGACGATAGCGTTTCCTGCCGATAGCACCAGAGCCAGGCACAGGTTTACGGCTACGAATTTCATGATGTCATCCCCCCTGAATGTTTGTTGATTATGATAAATTTGGCGGGCGCCTGTCAATGGGACGGATTATCTTGGACAGTCCCCAATAACCGATGGCTGATACGGCAAAGGCGGGGAGGGTGGCACCCCATGCGGGCGAAAGGTTCAAGACGGCATAATAGGTGGCGATCCCGGCCGCCCACGCGGCAAACGCCGTCAGGCTCAGGCCGAAGGTAAAGCCATACGGGCCTTTGATGTCGTGGATTTCCGTTGCCGCGACCTGACGTTTGCGGATGATGAAGTGATCGACCAGAAACACGCCGTAAAGCGGGGTGAAGACCGAGCCGATCATGTAGAGGAAGGTCAGGAACTGTGTCATTGGCACGAACAGGGCGATCGCCGTACACAGGACGCCGAAGCCGATCACCAGATGACGGATATGGGCCTTGATAAGGCTGGCCAATGAGGTCGCTGCCGAGAAGATGTCGGCGAAGATATTGTCGGTCTCATCGATCAGAATGAACAGCAAGGCCAGCCCGCCGCCGGTGGTCGCCAGAGCCGATAGAAGCATGTTGTCGGCGCTTTGTCCGGCGCTCAGGGCGTAAGCTGCCCCGAGCGAAAAGAACCAGATATTGGCCAGCGCATAGCCCAGGGCGCTGCCCTTGAACATAGCGCCCGGCGATTTGCCGAAGCGCGCATAGTCGGCGATCAGCGGCAGCCAACTGAGTGGCATGGCTATGACGAGGTCAATGGCGCTCCCGAACGCCAGCGAGCCGTCGCCGGGGCGGGCAAACGCGGCGCTCAGGTCGCCGCTCGACAGGAGCGCGAAGGTCATCCACGCGGCCCCGGCCAGCAGAACCCACAGACCGTATTTCCTGAGCAGACGACGGACGAAGCCAAGCGGGCCCATCACCGCCAGCGCCGTGGCCGCGACGCCGAACACGAGGGTCCACAGGATCGGCAAGCCCACCCCGAACGCATTTTGCGACAAGGTGCCTGCGGCATCGCGCATGGCGATGATCTCGAACGCCCCCCAGCCGATCAGTTGCAGGATGTTGAGGATCGCTGCCACATGCGCGCCGCGAATGCCCAGTGTCGGCCTGAGCGCGGCCATAGTCGCCAGACCCGTATCCGCCCCGACCATGCTGGCCAGACCCAGCAACACTGCGCCGATGCCGCTCCCGACCACGATGGCTAACAGCGCCTGAGGCAAGGACAGGCCGGGCACCAGATAGGCCCCGGCTTGCAGCACCAGAAGGCCGATGCCGAGCGAAAACCATAGGGCAAACGCATCGCGCGTGGTCAGGATGCGCTGGGAGGCCTGGGCCGGAACAAAGGGATCGTAGGAGTCGGGTTGGGACATAGCGCTTAGTTATTTCCGCCGATCAGGTCGCCGAGGCCGCCCAAGACCGAGCCTTCGCCACGGTTGGAACCGCCGCCGCCCGCCGTCGCCACGATGCGACCGGCCAGACGCGAGAAGGGCAGGGACTGAATCCACACCTTGCCCGGTCCGGTCAGTTGCGCGAAGAAGACGCCTTCGCCGCCAAACAGCATCGACTTGACGCCGCCGGCCTGAACGAGGTCGAAATCGACCGTATCGGTAAAGGCCGCGACACAGCCCGTATCGACATGAAGCTGCTCACCGGCCTTCAGCTCGCGCTCGATGACCATGCCGCCGAACTGCACGAAGACCCAGCCGTCACCTTCGAGCTTCTGCATGATGAAGCCTTCGCCGCCGAACAGGCCGGTCATGATGCGCTTCTGAAAAGCGATGCCGAGCGACACACCTTTCGCGGCGGCGAGGAACGAGTCCTTCTGACAGATCAGGCGGCCACCGACATCCGATAGCTTGAGCGGCACGATGGCCCCGGGCACCGGCGCGCCGAAGGCGACGCGGGCCTTGCCGTGGCCATTATGGGTGAAGACGGTGGTAAACAGGCTCTCGCCGGTGACCAGACGCTTGCCCGCACCGAGCAGCGCGCCCATGAAACCTTTCTGCTGACCCGACCCGTCGCCGAAGACGGTGGTCATGCCGACGCTGGCATCTTTCCAAACCATCGCCCCGGCTTCGGCGATGGCGCTTTCGCCGGGATCGAGTTCGATCTCGACGAATTGCAGTTCCTGCCCCTTGATGTCGAAGTCGATGTCGTCGGCGACGCCGGATTGACGACCGTGGTGCGTGGTGGGGACGGATGAATTGCCGAACATGAGCGGGCTCCTGCGATGTGGTGGCACAGGTTTAACGCGACTGACGGCAAAGGGAAGTCCTTTTCTGCCTTGCCCCCACCTTAACCTTCCCCTATGTTCCGCCGTAGTTCACCGGGGTGTCCGCGCGTCAAAGCGGGCTGAGAATCGGACAAGCTTCCGTACACCCGCCGAACCTGATCCGGGTCATGCCGGCGAAGGGAGTGAGTACAGCCCAGGGCGACCGCGTTTTCAGCAACCCGCCCGTGGACCATAGCACCTGACGCGCATGATCCCTTTGTTTTAAAGGGATTACACAATGAACAAGCCCATCAAAGAGCTGAAGCCCATCAGGGTCGAGGCCTCGCCGTTTCCCGGCTCGATCAAGGTCTATGAGCCGGGCGTCCTGTTCCCCGACATCCGCGTCCCGTTCCGCGAAGTCGCGCTGCAAAAAGAGGCCAACGAGCCGCCGGTCAGCCTTTACGATTCGACCGGCCCCTATACCGAAGCGGGCTTCGTGCCTGAGATCGACAAAGGCCTGCCGCGCGTGCGCGAACAACTGGTGCTGGATCGTGGCGATGTCGAATTCATCGAAGGCCGCGCCGTCAAACCCGAAGACAACGGCAATGTCTCCGCCGATCGTCTGGCGCCGGAATTCCCCAACCTGCCCAAGGTGATGCGCGGCAAGCCGGGCAAGATGGTCACCCAGCTCGAATATGCCCGCGCCGGGATCATCACGGCTGAAATGGAATATATCGCCATCCGCGAAAACATCCGCCGCAAGGCCGACGCCGACGTGATCCGCGACGGCGAGGACTTCGGCGCCTCTATCCCCGATTTCATCACCCCGGAATTCGTCCGCGACGAAGTGGCCCGTGGCCGCGCGGTCATCCCGGCCAATATCAACCATGCCGAAGTCGAGCCGATGATCATCGGCCGCAACTTCCTTGTGAAGATCAACGCCAATATCGGCAATTCCGCCGTCACCTCGTCGATGGAAGAAGAGGTCGACAAGATGGTGTGGGCGATCCGCTGGGGCGCCGACAACGTCATGGACCTCTCGACCGGTCGCAACATCCACAATATCCGCGAATGGATTCTGCGTAATTCGCCGAACCCTATCGGCACCGTGCCGATCTATCAGGCGCTGGAAAAGGTCAATGGCGTTGCCGAAGACCTGACCTGGGAAGTCTATCGCGATACCCTGATCGAACAGGCCCAGCAAGGCGTCGATTACTTCACCATCCACGCCGGGGTGCGTCTGGCCTATGTCCACCTGACCGCCAATCGCGTCACCGGCATCGTGTCGCGCGGCGGCTCGATCATGGCCAAGTGGTGTCTGGCGCACCATAAGGAGAACTTCCTCTACACGCACTTCGATGAAATCTGCGACATCATGCGTGAGTACGATGTCACCTTCTCGCTGGGCGATGGTCTGCGTCCGGGCTCGATCGCCGACGCCAACGACCGCGCACAATTCGCCGAGTTGGAAACCTTGGGCGAACTGACCCAGATCGCATGGGCCAAGGGCTGTCAGGTGATGATCGAAGGCCCCGGCCACGTGCCGATGCACAAGATCAAGGCCAATATGGACAAGCAACTCGCCACCTGCGGCGAAGCGCCCTTCTATACCTTGGGCCCACTGACGACCGACATCGCGCCGGGCTACGATCACATCACCTCCGGCATCGGTGCGGCCATGATCGGCTGGTTCGGTACGGCCATGCTCTGTTATGTAACGCCGAAGGAACACCTCGGCCTGCCGGATCGCAACGACGTCAAGACCGGCGTGATCACCTACAAGATCGCCGCCCACGCCGCCGACCTCGCCAAGGGCCACCCGGCGGCGCGCGCCTGGGACGACGCCCTGAGCCGGGCCCGGTTCGATTTCCGCTGGGAGGATCAGTTCAATCTCGGCCTCGATCCCGACACGGCGCGCGCCTTCCACGACGAGACCCTGCCGAAGGAAGCGCATAAGACGGCGCACTTCTGCTCGATGTGCGGCCCGAAGTTCTGCTCGATGAAGATCACGCAGGAAGTCCGGGACTATGCGGCGAACATGACGGATAACGAGAAGGCCGACCTTGAGGCCGCCGTTGTTGAACAAAGCTCCGGCATGAGCGAGATGTCGAAGAAGTTCAAGGCGCTGGGCTCGGAGGTCTACCTACCGGTAGAAGCAGGGTCTTAGACCCTGCACCCGTCACCGGGAACAGAATGAACCGTTTGCGCATCGGTCAAGGGGTGTGGGGTCCGTGACCCCACGCCTTTTTGTTCAAAGCTCTGTCAATATGCCGTCCAGCCGCTGATACCCGCTGTCGATGCCGGAGGTCATGCCGGATTGCAGCGCCATGTCGCGCGCCTTTTCCGATATAAAGTGCATCAGCACCGTCAGTTCGGTCTCATCGCCATCGTCGCTGAGCGTCTGGGTCACGACGCATTCGCCATCGTACCATGCCTCGTCGAAGACTTCGGTATTGGTAAAGGTGACGGGGGCGTCGACAACGCGGTATTCACCGCTCATACCCATGTCGCCCTTGGCCTGATGCCGCCAGACGAAGCGATAGGTGCCGCCGACGCGCAGGTCGATCTCGCACACCGGCATGGTCCAGCCATCCGGGCCGATAAGCCAGCGTTTCAGCAAGGCCGGTTCGGTGAGGGCGCGCCAGACGAGAGGACGCGGGGCATCGAAATGACGGATGACGACGATGTCGGTGGGGGCGGGTGTCGTGACGTTGAGGGTCCGGGTCATTGGGCCGTGCCTTCAAAGGCCGTTGTCAGGCCGGCTATGTCCAGCTTCCCCATGCCCATCATGGCCTGCATGGCGCGTCCGGCCTTTTCGCGATCGGGGTCGGAAAGGTAGCGGCCCAGATGCTCCGGCACGATCTGCCAGGGCAGACCGAATCTGTCGGTCACCCAGCCGCATTGCAGGGGTTTGCCGCCGTCCGCCGACAGGGCGGTCCAGTAATAGTCGATTTCGTCCTGCGTACCGACCGTAACCATGAACGACACGCCCTGACTGAACGAAAAGTGTGGGCCGCCGTTGAAAGCATTGAACCTTTGCCCGCAGAGGCTGAAGGCGGCACCGCCGCCCGTACCGTCCGAGAGGATATCGGCGTCATCCCTGAATACCGATTTATAGAAGGTAACGACCTCCGGCATAGGGGCGTTGAACATGAGGAAGGGGGTCAGGCTGGGCATTCTACTCTCCTTTGGTGGTTTTGGGGGTTTCGGTTTTCAGATCTTCAAGCAGCGCATCGAGGCGCGAGAAACGCTGCTCCCAGTGGGCGCGGTAGCCTTCGATCCAGGCATTGATCTCCGCCATCGGCTGGGCGTTGAGGCGGCAAGGGCGACGGGTCCCATCGCGGCCGCGGGTAATCAGGCCCGCCCGTTCCAGCACGATCAGGTGCTTGGAAATCGCCGGCTGGCTCATGGCGAAAGGGTCGGCCAGTTCGTTGACGGTCGCGTCTCCGGTTTTAAGCCGTGTCAGGATGGCGCGACGGGTCGGATCGGCGAGGGCGGTAAAGGCGGCATCCATCTGGGCGGCGCTGAGCATATTTAAAACCTAAAAGTTATATAACTTAATGGTTATATTTATGGGCGCGCTCTGTCAAGCCTTTGGCTCGCTCGTATTATTATAGACGACGTTCCGGACTCCGCTTGACCTTGCGGTGCTTGGCCTGTATAGCCGCGCAATCTTTTTGAGGTTGGGTCTGCCAAGACCCGTTCCCCATGTCGAATTATGCAGGGCCTGTGTGCCCGCCGTAACCTCCATAGCGCAGGTTGCGGCTTTTGTGTTTGTCGATATGGCCCCTCGATCACGACCGGCCAAACGGCCGTATTTCAACCCGGAACCCCCCGGCCAAACGGCACAGGTTCCCTATACGAGAGCATGATATGCCCACGATTAACCAGCTTATCCGTAAGCCGCGCAAGGCCCCGCCGAAGCGCAACAAGGTGCCGGCCCTGAAGGGTTCGCCCCAGCGCCGCGGCGTTTGCACCCGCGTTTACACCACCACCCCGAAGAAGCCGAACTCGGCCCTTCGTAAGGTCGCCAAGGTCCGTCTGACCTCGGGCATCGAATCGGTGTGCTACATCCCGGGCGTCGGCCACAACCTTCAGGAACACTCGGTGGTTCTGATCCGCGGCGGCCGCGTGAAGGACCTTCCGGGCGTCCGTTACCACATCCTGCGCGGCGTGCTAGACACGCAAGGCGTCAAGAACCGTAAGCAACGCCGTTCGCACTACGGTGCGAAGCGTCCTAAGTAAGGAGCATCGAGTATGTCCCGTCGTCACCGCGCTGAGAAGCGCGACGTCCTGCCGGACCCCAAGTTCGGTGATCTGGTCGTCACCAAGTTCATGAACTACGTCATGTACGAAGGCAAAAAAGCCGTCGCCGAAAACATCATCTACGGCGCCTTCGACATCCTGGAAGCCAAGAAGAAGGATTCGACCGCGATCGAAACCTTCCACGCGGCCCTCGACAACGTTTCGCCGTCGATCGAAGTCCGTTCGCGCCGCGTCGGCGGTGCGACCTATCAGGTCCCCGTCGAAGTCCGTCCGGACCGTCGCCGTGCCCTGGCTATCCGCTGGCTGGTCAATGCCGCGCGCAAGCGTGGTGAGAGCACCATGACGGAAAAGCTGGCCGGTGAGCTTCTCGACGCTTCCAACAACCGCGGCACCGCGGTCAAGAAGCGCGAAGACACCCACAAGATGGCCGAAGCCAACCGCGCTTTCGCCCACTACCGCTGGTAAGTGCGGGGCAGGGGTTCACGCCCCTGTCATATTAGAGCTTTAACGCGCGGGGGGTTTAGGTTAAACCGCCCGCGCATCTACACATTAAAGTCTCTGGCGAAACCAAGTTTTTTGGCGACCCTATTTAGCTATCCCTTTTTGACCTTCTGTTGAGGCCCGTATCATGCCCCGCATACACAAGATCGAGGACTACCGTAACTTTGGTATCATGGCGCATATCGACGCCGGGAAGACCACGACTACGGAACGTATCCTCTACTACACCGGCAAGAGCCACAAGATCGGCGAAGTCCACGATGGCGCTGCCACGATGGACTGGATGGAGCAGGAGCAGGAGCGCGGCATCACGATTACGTCCGCCGCGACGACCGCTTTCTGGGAAGGCAAGCGCCTGAACATCATCGACACCCCGGGCCACGTCGACTTCACCATCGAAGTGGAGCGTTCGCTTCGCGTTCTCGACGGCGCGGTCGCCGTTCTCGACGGTAACGCCGGCGTTGAGCCCCAGACCGAAACCGTCTGGCGTCAGGCCGACAAGTACTCGGTGCCGCGCATCGTGTTCGTCAACAAGATGGACAAGATCGGTGCCGATTTCGACAAGTCGGTTCAGTCCATGCGCGACCGTCTGGGCGCCAAGGCCGTGCCGATCCAGTTCCCGATCGGTTCGGAAAACACCCTGTCCGGCCTCGTCGACATCGTGAAGATGAAGGCGATCATCTGGGACAACGACGCGCTCGGCGCCAACTATGCCGAACACGAAATCCCGGCCGATCTGATGGACAAGGCCGTTGAGGCGCGTCAGTACCTCATCGACAACGCCGTCGAACTCGACGACGAAGCCATGGAAGCCTATCTCGAAGGCAACGAGCCCGACGTCGCCACCATCAAGAAGTGCATCCGTAAGGCGGTTCTGACCGGCGCCTTCTATCCGATCCTCTGCGGTTCGGCCTTCAAGAACAAGGGCGTTCAGACCCTGCTCGACGCCGTCGTCGATTACCTGCCGTCGCCGCTGGACATCCCGCCGACCAAGGGCATCGACTACAAGACCGAAGAAGAAGTGGTTCGCCACGCTTCGGACGAAGAGCCCCTGTCGGTTCTGGCGTTCAAGATCATGGACGACCCCTTCGTCGGTTCGCTGACCTTCTGCCGCCTGTACTCGGGCAAGCTGGAAGCCGGCATGGGCCTGCTCAACTCGACGCGCGACAAGCGCGAGCGCGTTGGCCGCATGCTGCTCATGCACTCCAACAACCGCGAAGACATCAAGGAAGCCTATGCCGGCGATATCGTCGCTCTGGCCGGTCTGAAGGACACCCGCACGGGTGACACCCTTTGTGACCCGCTGAAGTCGCCGGTCATCCTGGAACGCATGGAATTCCCCGCACCGGTTATCGAAATCGCCGTGGAACCCAAGTCGAAGGCCGATCAGGAAAAGCTGGGCGTTGCTCTGGCCAAGCTGGCGTCCGAAGATCCGTCCTTCACCGTTTCGACCGACCACGAGTCGGGCCAGACGATCCTGAAGGGCATGGGCGAACTCCACCTCGACATCAAGATCGACATCCTGAAGCGCACCTATAAGGTCGAAGCCAATATCGGCGCGCCGCAGGTGGCCTATCGTGAATCGATCACCCGCAAGGCTGAAATCGACTACACCCACAAGAAGCAAACCGGTGGTACGGGGCAGTTCGCCCGCATCAAGCTGGTCTTCGAACCGGGCGAGCCCGGCACGGGCTTCGTGTTCGAGTCGGCCATCGTCGGCGGCGCGGTCCCTAAGGAATACATCCCGGGCGTCACTAAGGGCCTCGAATCGTCCAAGGAAAACGGTCTGCTGGCCGGCTTCCCGCTGATCGACTTCAAGGCCACCCTGATCGACGGCGCTTACCACGACGTCGACTCCTCGGTCCTCGCCTTCGAAATCGCGGCCCGCGCCGCGTTCAAGGAACTGCGTGAGAAGGGCGGCCCCAAGCTGCTCGAACCGATCATGAAGGTCGAAGTCGTGACCCCGGAAGAGTATCTGGGTTCGGTCATCGGCGATCTGAACGGCCGTCGCGGCATGATTCAGGGCCAGGACATGCGCGGTAACGCCATCGTCGTCGACGCCTTCGTGCCGCTCGCGAACATGTTCGGCTACGTGAATACTCTGCGCGGTATGTCGCAAGGCCGTGCGCAGTTCTCGATGGTCTACGATCACTACGAGCCCGTGCCGCAGCACGTCGCCGACGAAGTGATCAAGAAGTACGCCTAAACAAAATCGGATGTTGGCCCGTGGCATTTTGTGTGCTACGGGCCGCTCCTTACGTAATCAACCCTACGCAAATGAAGGTCCGCATCCGCGGAATTGAAAAA